>NC_009792.1:1200000-2400000 GCF_000018045.1 Citrobacter koseri ATCC BAA-895
CGGTTGTGCCGCCTGAAAGCAGCAGCAACGCGGTGGCGGAAACATCAGGCTGCGGCCACGCCTGCCGCTCACCGTGAAGGGAGAAGAGCGGCGTAAAATCGTCGCTCACGGTCTCTCCAGCGACCAGAACATGACGCAGGCAGGCGTGTTTGTGCGCCATCTGTCGGGCCAGCTCTGCGTGGTTTTCCCCGTGAATAACGTAAGCGACGGGTTGCGCCAGCTCAATCAGCGCGTCGATATCCAGCGCCCGTTGCGAGGGCATCGCCAGCACGGGGATAACGCCCAGTCTTAACAAGGCGAACAGCAGGGTAACAAACGCGTTGTCGTTGGGAAGCTGCACAATTACATGCTCCCCCGAACGCAAACCCAGTGATGACAGACCTGCGGCAAGTTCGTCAACTTGTGCATCAAGCGCGCTGTAGGTTAACGACCCCTTTGCATCAACGACGGCAATTCGCGAGGCATAACGGGCCGCCCAGTGGCGCAACTGTTCGGCAATGGGTAAGGGATACTGTTCAATCAGAGATTCAAAGGAAGAATTCATGCGTCACCTTTCTGAAGTGCTGGGCTGTTTTTGCAACGCGGTCATTGCAGAAAATGCGTGGGGAAAATGGCGGACAATCTGCGTAAAAAAGGACCGGGCTTGTTGAATGGGATAGAAATGATCGCCGTCAATCACCACCGGGTCTGTAACGTGGCTCAGCCACTGACGCCAGGCATCAACCTGCTGCCAGGAGGCTTCGCGATCGTGGCTGCCGCACAATAACAGCGCTGGCGTGCGCAGCGGCGGACAGACGTCGGGCGAGTCGTAGTGATAGCTCTCGGTGGCGTAAAAATCAGCGCGCAGAAGAGGAAGAAACAGCGACATTAATTCCTGGTTTTCCCGCAGTTCAGGAGAACATCCGCCAATGTCTATCAGTTCAGCGATAAAGTCGGCATCATCGCGATGGCTGAGCTGGCGTTCAGAATGCAGATGCGGGGCATGGCACCCGGAAATAATCAGTCCTTGCGGCGCATGCCCCCGTTGCTCCAGAAGTCGGCAGGTTTCAAACGCCACCTGCGCTCCCATGCTGTGCCCGGCGAGTAAAAGCGGCGTGTCAGGCGATACGGACGCTTCCAGTTCGTTCGCCAGCAGTGCCGCCAGTTGTGTAATGCTTCTGAGCGGTTCCAGATGGCGAAGGCGATCGCGCCCCGGCCAGGTCACCAGAGAAAGCGCGCTGTTCGCCATTTGATTGTCTCGCCAGTGGCGAAACGCGCTACTGCTGCCGCCAGCGAAAGGGCACATGACCAGATGCGCAGTATTGCCGTTCCGGGCGGGCCACAGCGGGATGCACATTGCAGATTGCGTCACAGCGCCTCCTTATCATCATCGTTGTAGAAACCGGCTAACCGGTCGTGGTGCGGCGGCGTCAGGCGTCTGATCTCCGCATTGCCGGTCTTACGTAAAATCTGCTGCCATAAACGTGATAACGCGATCTGATGTACGCTTTGGCAGGCCGCTGGTGGATGTTCGCCCGCCAGATGGCTGCGCAACTGGTGTAGCAACCAGTTGACGCCCTCCGGCCCGACGGTTTCGCAGCAGTCACGCCAGCTCAGGGGCGCCGCGCTGCGCGTCAGACCCGGCGGATCGCGCAGGATCTCCGGTCTGCGGTAGAGACTGTGGGCGTTCTCCTGATGGTCTGCGACAAACAGGCTGGATGACCAGATGACGGGGCCGTAGCTCGCCTCCAGCGAAAGATGACCTTCCGGCCAGCCCAGCAGCAGGCGGTGCATGATAAGGCTATGCATATCTGGATCGTCAGGATCGAGATAGCGCTGAAGCAGCAGGCAGGCTTCTCCCTCCGGCCAGAAGAGTCTCAGGCAGTGAAAATCGCTAAAGCTGCCAACCACGTCGCACTCCACGGCGGCGGCATCAACGCCCAGAGCCAGCAACAACAAATCCAGCGTGGAGTAGAGCAACTGTCGGCTGGTGGTGGCGTGGACTACCGGCGGCGTCTTAGCCAGGCAGCGACGCAGCTGCTGCGCATCGCGAAGCCATGTGCGTCCCGCGCGCGTATGCGGATAAAACGTGTTTACCCAATAGCAGCAGCCCTGTTCCTGCGCCAGCGTTTGTAAGGAACTGATGTCATCCGGGTGGAGGGGATGCTCCTGAATAACGTGTACGCCGCGCGCCAGAAAGTGTCTGGCAAGCTGCGTACCGGTTCCTCCGGCGACGGTCGAACGCACGACAATACAGGCGATATCCGGCATCCCGGTTATCTGTTCCGGCGAGGTATACAGCGGAATGCCAAACGCGTGGGCCAGCTCTCTTGAGCGGGCGCTTCCCTGCGCCAGCAGGCCGACCAGTTCCAGCCCCTCCGGGGGCTGCATAAAGGCATTCAGGTACATTTCGCCAAATTTGGCGCCCACAATCAGTACGCGTTGTTTTGGGGAGGCGGACGGCATCATAACGTGTTCTCCGGTTGCGTTGAGGTTGCGCAAAGCCAGCGCGTAATGTGTTGCGCACAAGCCTGAACGTGGGGGGCTTCCATCATGATTTGCCAGTGGCTGGCTTCAATCACAGCGTCGTCGGCGTTGTTTATCCAGCCCTGCCACTCGGTTTCTGCTGGCGTCCAGCGTGCGGGTCTCCCGGCGGCATACACCATGAGACAGGGGACCGGAACGCTTTCGCCCGGCGTATGCTCAGTCAGTAAACGCAGCAGATGCGCGATGTTATCGAGCCACGTTTCTGCCGCTTGCAGCGTCAGGTTTTGCGACACCATACCGGCCGTTTTAGCGAGGCTGATAAAGTCGGCAAGCTGGCTGTCGGGCGTCTGCTGGTCGAAATGTTCGGGCAGCGCCAGAGGCGTTTGTCCTTCGGCTAACAGGCGCAGCAGGGCCGCCCGGTTTTCGCAACAGAAATCCTGTCGGCACACGGGATCGATTAACGCGATCCGAACCTGCTCGCCTTTGGCGTACAGGCGCTGTGCGGTGCCCGCCGCAAGAAACGCGCCATACGACCAACCCGCCAGCACATAAGGGCCGTGAGGCTGCTGACGACGGATGCACCCGACATACTCATCGATCATCTGGTCGAGCGTGGCAAAGCGCTGCGGCGATTTTGCTTGCAGGCCGAAAACGCGCCTGTTCAACGCGCTGGCGAGCGGCAGCCAGGCGCTGATATCGCCGTCTGAAGCGTGGAAGACGAACAGGGTTTCGTCGCCGTCGCCCTGGCAAAGGGGTATCGGGTTGTCCTCTCCTGACGTAGCCGCCTGTAGATGGGCGCAGAAGTCGCTCAGCGTCGAATGGCTGAACAGATCCTGAAGGTTAGCCCTGGCAATCCCTCTCCGGTTTAGCTGCGCGACCATCCTTGTCGCCATCAGGCTGTCGCCGCCCAGTTCGAAAAAGTCGTGATGCCTTGCCACGGGGCGAGACAGCAGCGATTGCCAGAGTTCAGCCACCTGTTTTTCCAGCGCCGGATTCCCCCCGGCAACTGGCGTAGGTTTGGCTGGCTCAGTCGGCGCATCAGACGGGGCATGCAGCGGCGTAAATAACGCTTCTCTTTGCCGGATCTGTAAAATGGGCAGACCGGTGCCAAAGCGCTGCTGTAAATAGTGGCTCACGGCTTTTTTATCCGGGCGATTTACGCCAGGCGAACGCGCCACCAGCAGATGCTGGCGCAGCGGCGACGATTCCTGCGCGGGCCACGCCAGCTCGTTTGCAAACCCGGCCTGAACGAGAACCTCCTGCCATGCGGAGCGGGTGAGCATCGGTTTCTCATCCCGGCGGCGGAAATCGCGGTATCCGCTTAATCCCTCAATAAAGCCCACGCTCGCCAGCTGGAATACGCTGTTTCGCTCCGTCGCTTCAACGATCAGCAAACGTCCGCCGGCTTTCAGCAACAGTTTTAATCTGCGCAACGTCTGGACGACATGGCTGGCGTCGTGGAGCACATTGACGGCAACGATCAGGTCGTAACCCGCCTCCGGGTGGGCGGTGAAATCCAGCGGCTGGTTGATGTCGAACAAGGCATAAGACACCCGCGATTCATCATGGAAACGGGCTCTGGCGTCATTGAGGAACTGCGCGGAGACGTCCGTGAAGTGGTACGACTGCCGCGTGTTCCGCGTGGCCTTCAGCACCGGCGCGGTAGTGGCTGCGGTTCCGGCGCCAACCTCCAGAATCCGTTCTGCGCTGCACAAGGCGGCAATCTGCGCGGTATAGCGATTCAGACAGGCGCTGGCGGGGTTGTCGCGATACAGCGCGTCGGTAACGCGATGCTGCTCGTTGAACAGCAATTCCAGCGGAGAACACTGCCCGGAGAAGAGGGCGTCGTGCCGGGCGATGCAGGTTTCCAGATACTGCGCCAGCGCCTGGCTCCATTGGCTTGGCGGGCACGCTTCCTGAGGCTCAGGAATCTCGCTGAGCGGAACGCGGCAGCGCCAGCTTTCACCTTCGCGGATTAACCACGCTCTTTCCGTCAGACACTGTAGCCACTGGCGCAGCAGACGCTGGTGAGACGCTTGCGCGGACAGCGCCTGTACTATTGCGCTAAAGCGATGGGCGATCTCCGGCGTGGTAAACAGGCCGTGACGATTTAGCGTGGCCGCGATCCCCTGTAGCGCACGCGCCTCCAGCCAGCGCCAGGTCGCCTCCAGCTCATCAAGCTGCGCCTGCTCAGGCAACGGCAGCGCCAGTTGGGTAAGTTCGTGCTCATCAGGCGTCGCCGCTGATGGCGACGGATCGTCGGCCATCACGATATCCAGCGTCAACGCGCCCTGTTCGGTCATTTCCGCTCTGGTCTGCCGGATGCCGGGGTATTCGAGCGTCGCCTGCTCAATATCCCGCAGGTCGTAGTCCGTCTGTGCGTTCAGCGGCCAGCGTCGGCGGGGAATGTGCCCGGCGATGCCGCTGGCGAGAGTCTTCAGGCTTTCAGGGGCGGCGATGACGGCTTGCAGGATGGCGCAATAGTCATTAAACATCGCCTCGGCAGCGCCGGGTTCCAGCACGTTGTCCATGCAGTACCAGCTAAACATCAACTCGCCGTCGCTCTCCATGACCTGATGATCCAGCCAGACCTGCGGCGTTTGCGTGAACACATAGCAGGGTTCGCCGAACAGATGGCTCATCGCCTGATCGATAGTCATGCCTTCCAGCGTCATCCCCAGCATACTGGTAAACACCACCGGCATTAGCGGTTGACGTTGTGACCCGCGCAGGCGGCCCAGCTCACGGATCACCTCAACACCGTTCATTTCACTGTGCGCCATGTTTTGCCAGAGGCGCTGTTGGGTCTGTTGCATCTGCTCTTGCAACGTCACCGGCGTTGAGAAGTTAAAATCAACCAGCGTGACGGAGGTAAAATCACCAATCAACTGGTTGATTTGCGGATGGATCGGCTGGCGATTGAAGAACGTCAGGTTCAGCGTAAATGCCGTGGTGCGGCTCCAGCGCTCAAGGGTGGCGGCAAACAGCGTGAGCAGTGCGGCAGACGGTGTGACGCCTTGCTGCTGCCAGCGCTGTTTCACGGCCTGCCATTCTGTCTTGCCGATCGTCGATTTGAAGGTGGTGAAGTGTGGCGTTTCCGGGGGTGTCTCAACCACCGGCAGCTCTGGCGCTAAGGGCAGTTGCGGCAGTTTTTCCTGCCAGTAATCCCAGGCATCGTGCCATGCCGATGTCTGTCGGCGCGCCTGTTCAGCCATCACATAATCACGGAAGGTAATAGCGAGCGGCGCCAGCGTTTCACCGCGCCAGACCTGCGCCAGATCGTCCATCATGACTTTAAAACTCTGCACATCGAACTGCAAAAGGTCGAGGTTCATGTGCAGGCGGTAATGGCAATCGTCGATTTCGCTGACCACCAGCTCAAAAAGAGGCCACTGGTCGGCAGGCAAAACGCGATAGCTCAGTTCATGCCGCCGTTTTTCCAGCGCTATACGCTGTTCTTCCGGGGAAAGCGCGCGCAGATCGTCACGCTGGATGTGATACTCCGGCGTTGTCGCCAGGACTCGCTGCTGCCCGTCGGCATCAACCACCATGCGCAACATATCGTGGCGTGCGATAAGCTGGTTCCATGCTTTCTCCAGTATGGCGAGATCGAACTCATCGTGGCGTTTATCCCACTCAAACAGGACGTGACAGGCGACGCCGCCATAGCCAATGAGGTGGGTTCGCCCCAGCCAGTAGGCGTGCTGAATGGGCGTCAAAGGGAAGGGCGCATAACGCTCGTCGGCGTCGTGCCGCAACACTTCCGGCTGCGAAGCGGCAGGCGTCGTCTCTGGCTTAGAACAGATAAGCTGCGTGAGTCCATGAGGAGACAGATCCTGCCACGCCCGTTCCGCATTGATGCGTACACCCAGGTAGTGCTGAATATCGCTACTGAGTTCAAGGAAGAGCAGCGAGTCCATGCCGAGTTGCAACAGATCCTGGTTTGGACGCAGTGACGCCGGATCGCTCAGCCTTAGCTGAACCGCAATCCGCTTTTTCAGCCATGCCATCACCGCCGTTTCATCGCTCAGGCTGCCGTTAAAGGCGTTGTCATCAGCAGGAGGAATGACCGGCGTTGCGGCTTTTTCTGTGGCGCTGATGTTAAACAGAGCCTGTTGTAACGGGGGCATTTTGTCGGTAAAAACGCGCATCGCCAGTCGCCACGGGGCGCCGCGCATCACCGCCTGTTCCAGGTGCCAGCAGCCTTCGGCATCGCTTAACGCGCCCATACCTCGGCTGGCGAGCGTCACCAGCATTTCCGGCGTGGCCGCCCGACCGCTTTCTCCCCATGCGCCCCAGGCGACAGAGAGCGTTTTCGGCGCATCAAGGGTGGAAAACTGCTGGGCCAGCCCGTCCAGGTAGCCGCAGGCCAGCGCATGGGCGCTCTGACCCGGCGCGCCGAGGGTGGCGGCAGCGGAAGAGTAGAGAATAAGATAGCGTCCGTCGTGGTTGCGCAGGGTTTGCAACAGCTGGTTTGCCGCCTGCGCTTTTACCGCGAAAACGGCAGCCAGCTGGTGGTCGTCAAGCTCCTGCAACGGCGCGTCAGCCAATACGCCAGCGGCATGAATCGCTCCGGCAATGCCGCCGTTGGCCGCCAGATCGTCAAGAACCGTGGCCAGTTGCCCGGCATCGCCCACATCACAACGGCAGACGCGCGTCTGCCCGCCCTCCACGTCGCGTAGCCATGACTCATCCACGCGCGGCGCCAGCAGGGCGATGCGTCGCGCCCCTTTTTCTCTGAGCCAGTTCACGGCAAGGCGGCCTAATCCGCCAAACGCACCGGTCACCAGATGCCAGCGGTTATCGCCGATAAACACGTTTGCCGGTAATTCAGCGGCGCATCCCGTATTGGGCGCCAGTGAAGGGAGCCAGAGGGTGTCACCCCGTGCGGCGAGCCAGCGCTGTGATAGTGAGACTGCGCTCAACCCTTGATGCAGCGTTTCCCACGGGGTGTTTTCGGCGAGATCGATGGCGGCAATCAACCGTTCCGGCTGTTCGTTGGCCGCGACGCGAAGCAAGGCCCATAGCGCGTGATGGGACGCAGAGAGTGCCTCATTTTCCTCGACTCGCCACGCGCGGCGGGTGACCACAATCAATCCGGCTGCGCTGGCGGTGAGCGCCGCTATCACTTTCTCCGCTAAGGCCAGCGTATCCTCGCTCTCCTCAACAATCATCAGTCGCGAAGAGGCGTGCGGATCGTGAATGATGCCGTATTGCGCCAGCTCGTCGCTGCGCGCAAGCGTACCGGTGCTAAAGCTGAAGGTAAGCGGATGGTCAACGCTGGCGACGTTGAGGGGCGTCCAGCGCCATTGATAATGCGTCTGCGGCGCAGGAAGAGGCGCGGTGGGCGATAGCGGCAGCCACTCGCCATCAGGATGACGGGCTTCAACGCGCATCTGACCGCGGGAAAAGGCTTCGTTTTGCCAGCTTAAGCGAACCTCCTCCAGCCACTCCGGGGCGGCGACGGGGGGCGGTTCCACAGGCAGAGCGTCGCCATGACGCTGTGAGAGCAGACGCCAGGCCTCCTGCCAGCGGGCGTTAAACCGTTCAGGCTGACCTGCGCAATCAGACCAGTCGGCGAGATAATCACCGTTATCCGTCAGCGCCTGCCCCAACACGGGTTCTGATGGCGCGGTGAATGTTACGGCGCTAACCGCCTGACCGGGCAGCGTGGCGAGAATGATATGTTCGCTCATCCCGGCGGTTGGGCTGCCATCCTGCGGTAGCCACGCCACTTTGCTGAATCCGGCGTGGCGGCACTGTTGCTGCCACTGAGCGGTGGTGAGGAATAACTCACCTTCGCGGGCGTCGAGATCCTGTAGCGGAAGAACCAGCGGGCCGAAAACGAAGTCAAACAGACGCATTGGCTGGGTGATTTCGCGCATCAGCAGGCGCCCGCCCGGCTTGAGCAGGGGGCGCAGATTATCGAGCGTGCGACCAATATGGCGGGTGGCGTGAATCACGTTCGCCGCCACGATAAGATCGTAAGACTGTGCCTGGAAGCCCTGAGACTGCGCCTCTTTTTCGAGATCCAGCTCGCTATACTTCACAAAATCATAGTCGGCGAATTTCTGCTGGGCGCGGCGGGTGAACAGCGCCGAGATATCGGTGAAATGGTACTCCAGTGCCGGAACGCCGTTAAGTTCCGGCAGCAGCCACGCGGTGGTGCCGCCGGTTCCGCCGCCAACTTCAAGAATACGCAACGGCTGGCGGGGCTGACGCGTCTGGACAATGCCGCGTAATACCCCGGCGGCGATTTGGTTGAAATAGCGGCCAAAGCTGAATTCCTGATACAGCACTTCCACGCCGTCGGAGGCGCTTTGCGGGAAGATAATCGCCACCGGTTCTTCCGCGCCGCTCATCATTTCATATAACCGATCGCCGGCACGGGCGATGGTGTCGGGAATAGCCTGAAAACCTTCACAATAACCGGCAAGTTCCGTCAGCAGTGATTCCCGCTGTTGATGTTCAATGGGGCGGGCGCGGACGTATCGCCCGTCGGTGCAGCGGTAATCGCCGTCGACCACGCAGTTATTCAGCAGGCGCTGGAGTAGCTGCTGGTAGCGGGGCAGCAGACGTCCACGGCGCATGATGGTCATGGCGTCCACGCCGTTCTCAATGGCATCGCCGGTACAGCGTTGTACCAGTTGATCGACGTAGATGGCGTGCAGTCGCGTGGCGCACTGTTTAAGCGCTTCCAGGCGAGGGAGATCGAGCGCTGTCGCGGCGCGACTCGCCACCTCCAGCCCGGCAGACAGCGCTGCGTCGGCAGGCTCGCAGGCCGGGGAGACGCGCTCTTTCCAGTAACGCTCAGTATCAAACGGATAACATGGCGCAGCGATACGTTGTCCATCGCCCGCCAGCAGGTCGGCCCACGGTAGGGCGACGCCGGCAGCGTAAAGCTGGAGCAGGGCCTGATTGAGGACATCGCTCGCCTCTTTGTTACGCCGGGCGCTGGCTATCCAGTATGCGTTATCGCGGTATTCGCGCTGCCCGCAAGCAACCAACTGGGCATCGGGCCCCATCTCCAGAAAAACGCGGGCGCCGAGCTGATGCGCCACCTGAATACTCTGGATAAAACGCACCGGCTGGCGCATGTGTCGGCGCCAGTAATCCGCCTGGTTGAGCGTTGACTCATCAATGACGTCGGCGGTGAGCGTGGAAATAATCGGTATTTGCCCCGGCTCCGCGTGCAGTCCCGCGCAGGCGTCCTGGAACCGATCGAGTATCGGCTCCAGTAAAGCGGAGTGCGCCGCACCGGTTACGCTCAGGCGACGATAGTTAATGTCATGCTGCGAGAGCGTGGCGCAAAATACTGCGAGACGGGCTTCCGGCCCGGAAAATACCGTATGTTGCGTACCGTTATTGGCGGCGAGATCCAGCTCAAACTGGCGAGCCAGCGGCATCAGCGTGTCTTCGTCTGCAAATACCGCCACCATCGCGCCGCTTGCGCACTGCTGCATTAGCGCGCCGCGCCGACAAACCAGTGGCATGACCTGTTCAATCGTATAGTGTCCGCAGACAACAGCAGCGGCAAATTCACCGACGGAATGCCCAATGGCGAAGTCTGGCTTCAGTCCTTCAGCACGCCAGTGCGCCGCCATCGCGATTTCAAACGCGACAATCGCCGGCTGCGCCCAGGCCATATTGTCCAGTTGCGCCGAATCGGGGTTAAACATCGCTTCGCGCAGTGACGGCGTGAGCATTTCGCTACAGGCGGAAAAACAGCGATCCAGCGTGTCGGCAAACGCCGTTGAGTGCTGGTACATCGTTTGACCCATAGTGCGCCAGTGCGAGCCCTGGCCGGTAAACAGCCACACCTGCTTGCCGCTGGCGCCGTGGCCGCTGTAAACCAGCGCCCCCGATTTCTCACCGGCCCAGGCGCTGAGCGCCTCGGCGGTTTCACGGTTTAATGGCGCCGCCAGGCGGAAGGGGAGATCGAGACGGCGCGCGTGCAGGGCTGTGAAGGCCAGAGAGCTGGCATCCGCATTCTCTCTCAGCGCCCCGGCATAATCCGTCGCCAGCCGCCGCAACGCGCTGTCGCTGGCGGCGCTGAGCAGCAGCGCGGTACTTTTTCTGCCGCTATCCGTATTGGGGAGGCGCGCGTTGAGCGCGTCGGGCAGCGAGGCGACGATCATATGGCAGTTGGTGCCGCCAATACCAAAGGAGGAGACGCCCGCATAGCGCATTTCGTCCTGCCATGCCTGTGCCGACACCGGTATGGTAAAGGGGCTCTCTTCAAGTTTCAGCGCCGGGTTGGGGGTGTGAAAATTCAGTAAGGGAGGAATTTGCCCGCGATTGACTGCCAGAACGGTTTTCAGCAGTCCGGCAATGCCCGCCGCGGTATCCAGATGGCCCATGTTACTTTTCACGGAACCGAGCGCACAGCGCTGATCCTGCGGGCGAGGCGCATAGACGTTGCGTAACGCTTCAATTTCAATCGCGTCGCCCAGCGGTGTGCCGGTGCCGTGGGTTTCAATGTAACCTACCTGCCTGTCGTCGATGGCCGCCAGCATTAACGCCTCTTCGATGACTGCCTGTTGCCCTGCGACGGAAGGGGCGGTATAGCCGACCTTTCTGTTGCCGTCGTTGTTGACCGCGCTGGAGAGGATCACCGAGATAATCGGATCGCCTGACAGCAGCGCGTCTCTCAGGCGACGCAGCACCACGCAGCCGAGACCGTTACCGGCCCAGGTGCCCTCAGCCGAGGCGTCAAAGGGACGACAGTGACCATCAGGAGAGAAAATCATTCCGGGCTGGTAGCGGTAGCCTGCCTGCTGGGGGAAAGAGAGCGCCACGCCGCCGGCAACCGCCATATCGGATTCGCCTGCGCGCAGGCTTTCACAGGCCAGATGCACGGCAACCAGCGAGCTGGAGCAGGCGGTCTGTACCGATAACGCCGGGCCGTGCAGGTTGAGTTTGTACGCGGCGCGGGTGGCAATATAGTCTTTATCATTGCCCATCAGAGATTGCAGACCTTTTACCTGCGCGACTTCTGTCACGTTCAATGCTTCGCGACCGGGGTAGGTACTCATCCGGGAAGAGGCGAAAACGCCGGTCTTATGGGGGACGGCGCCGGGGGCATAACCGGCATGTTCCAGCGCATGCCAGACCGCCTGCAAAAACAGGCGCTGCTGCGGGTCCATCGACTCCGCTTCCTGTCGCGAATAGCCAAACAGGGTGGCGTCGAAGCAGTCGGCGTTGTCTAACACCGTACCGATATTGACATAATGAGGATCGTCAATGATGGCGGCATCCAGACCGACGGCCAGAAGCTCTTCGCGCGTAAAGCGTCGGCTGCATTCACGACCTTCCAGCAGATTTTGCCAGAACGTTTCGCCATCCGGCGATTCAGGAAAATGGCAGGCGTAGCCGATAACCGCGACAGGTTCGCAGTCCGGGTAGTGTTGAGCGATCGATGCATCAATGGAATCTGCTGTCGGCGCAGAAGAGAAGCGCAAGTTATCCATAATCGGTCCCGTTTCCTAAGATTCACAAAGTCAATGGAACGCCATGCGTTCGCGATGGCGTTCCGGGGAAAATCAGTTTGCTTCGCGCTATATCCGCCGCTGACGACGGCGAACAGGGCGAGGTCGTTTTGTTTTCTCCACCGTGGCGACGCCGGCCAGATAATCGGCCAGGGCAGCAGGAGAAGGGTGGGTGAAGAGGTCAAGCAACGTCAGGGTGGAAAATTCGTGACGTTGTAACAAAACGTGCAGTTGCACCAGATTCAGCGACGTTGCGCCCGCCTCAAAGAAGTTTTCTGCGGGCGTGACAGACTCGCCAACCACCTCGCGGAAGGCGTCGCAAATCAGGCTGACGGTGCTCTCGTCCGCCGCAATGTGTGGCTGAGATTGCTCAGGGCATACGCGCGGTGAGCGCTCTGCGCATTGCCCTGCGTGTTTAACGGGAGGCACCAGCGCGGCGAGCGGCAGTTGCCAGCCGCTTTCATCCTCGGCCATTCGGTTTAGCAATGCGCAATACTGTTCAAACTGGCGCTCCACCTGCCCGGCAGGAAACAGCGCGGCGACAAAATCCCAGTTAAAGCGCAGTTCGCCTTCGGATTCATAAATCTGGTGATCGAGCCAGACCTGCGGCGTCTGGGAGATGCCCCAGACCGGTTTGAGCAGATTACGCCGGGCGAGGAAGTTATCCTGCTCAAAGCCCAGCGCGCTGGTAAAGACGACGGGCATCGGAACGGCAGGCACGTTTTGCTGTTGCGCCAGTTGACGCATCACGCGGATGGCTGACACATCGCGGTGGTTGAGGTTCTGGCTCAGCCGCTGCTGTAGTGACTGCGCGCTGTGCAGCCAGCTTTCGCCGGGATGCCAGCTCAGCAGCATCAGCGAGGTGAAATCGCCCAGAATCTGGTTGATTTGCGGGTGCAGCGGTCGCCTGTCGAAAAGCGTAAGGTTAAGCGTGAACTCAGGCTGTGCACTCCATGCAGAGAGAACCGTTGACCACACCGACAACAGTACGGCCGACGGGGTGAGATGGGCGTCAGCCGCCCGTTTTTTCAGCCGATGCCAGCGCGTGCTGTCCAGCGCGCCGTTCAGGCGGGCGAAGCGCGGTGTTTCAACCTCCTGAGGCAAGCAGCGCAGCGGCAACGCAGGCGCCGGAGGAATATCATCAAGCTGCGCCTGCCACCATGCCAGAGAATCTGGATTGGGCGACTGTAGCGAGGGTTGTTGCAGATAATCCCTGAAGGTGACGGGCAGCGGCGGAAGCAGCTGTTGCGGGTAGCGGTAGCCGTGCTCCAGCTCCGCCAGCAGGATCTGCATGCTCAGACCGTCAAGCAACAGGTTATCCAGACACAGCCACAGGCGGGCAGGCATCCCGTCCACGTATCCGACCTGGAGATCGAATACCGGCCACACTTCGGGGTTGAGTACCTGATGCGCCAGTTTTTCGCGCACCCGCAACGCCTCTTCAGGCGTATGGAGGGTGTGTGCGGGTATCACCCAGGGGGGCGTCTGTTCGAGCACCTGTTGCTGTCCATCACGCACGATGGCGCGCAGCATATCGTGGCGGGCGATTAATCGGTTCCAGACCGTCTCCAGCCGGGTGAGGTCCAGATCGGCAATTTCAAATTCAACAAAGAAATGTGAGCCGACGCCGCCCAGGGCAAAGCCCGGCTGACGCCCCACCAGGTAAGCCTGCTGCACGTCGGTAAGCGCAAAGGGCTGGTAGCGATCTTCAGGGGAGTGGACGAATGGTTGTTCGACCGGGACGTCGGTTTTCCGCAGCGTGGCGGCAAAATCCGCCAGCCGGGGATGATTAAACAGGTCGCTTAATTGCGCTTCATAACCTGCCTGATGAAGTTGCCCGGTCAGACGGGTCGCCAGCAGGCTATCGCCGCCTTGCTGGAAGAAGTCGGTTTCTCTGGTGACATTGCCAGTTGATAAGAGTTGCTGCCAGAGGGCGGCAACCTGTTTTTCAATGTCGCCCTGGGGTAAATCCGCTTCGGCCGGGTTTTCCGCTTCAGGGGTATGACGACGCTTCAGCGCCTGGTAGTCAATTTTCCCATTAGCCGTCAGCGGTAAGGCGTCGAGGAAGACGATCCGTTGCGGCACCATCCACCCCGGCAGACGTCCAGCGAGGGCGGCCTGAAGTTGACGGGGATCGCGGCGCACCTGCCTGTCAGGACATTGTACGAGGAAGCGTTGTAACCCCGCGACCTCATCGCCATGCTGACAGTTGAAGGCGGCCGCGCTAAATAATGCCGCCCAGTCGGCGCTGTTATGCAGCAAGGCCTCCGGCTGCCCATTGGTTAACAGGAGCGTGCTGAGCAGGGCGGACGGCGTTAACTGGCGAAACTCCATCACGTAGAGCAGCGCGCCGGGAACGGCAAGCTGTTGTAATGTCGCAAGGAGCCCGGGATCTTCCGGCAGCAGACGATGCAGGGCGTTATTAAGCCAGATAATGTCCGCCGAGTGAGCGTGCGCCGCCAGCGTGTCTGCATTCCAGAGGGACAGACGGGCGCCAGGCCAGGGGGCGAGCCTCTGCCGGGCGCTCAGCAGCATCTCCTGGCTCTGCTCAAGCCCGACATACTCAATCTGTCCGGCGTTGAGCTGTGCTAACAGCGATTCTGCGGCGCGGCCAGTGCGGGTTCCCACCTCAAGCAGGCGTATCGGGCGCTGTAAGCGCTGTGCAAGCTGTTGGCAAATTGTCGCCAGTTCCTGAATATACGGGGCGCTGGCCGGATGGTTAAAGGCCAGGCTTTCCGGCGACCACTGCGCGTCGTTCAGTAACGACAGTTCGTTACGGGCACCGCGAAGAATTTGCGATAACGTTAAATCATGTCCGCTGAAGTGCGGGTGCTCATCCTCGCGTTCTTCACCAGCGCAGACCTGATAACCTTCAGCAGCGGGCTTCAGTCGCCGTTGTGTCACCAGAAATGCTAACCAGCGTTCCACCACGGCCTGCCAGCGCGGCTGGATAGCGAGTGAGTTCATCAGGGGGAGAGGATCGGCGCCAGCGGTGTGACCCGGCTTCAGTTTTAGCAGGCGATGCTGAAGGAAATCGGCTACCTGTTCTGCGGAGATCTCTGGCGAGATGGCGCAACAGGGCAACGTTCCCGCAAGCGTGTGCCACGCCTGCGGCAGTGCCGGGTTCCGATGATCGGTAATGCAAAAAGCCTCGCCTTGAGGAACAACGTATGCCGCCAGCGTTTTTTCTTTTTCGCCGATCGCCAGAACGGTTGCTTGTTTCACCCCCGCCAGCTGGCTGAGCGCGCTTTCGATTTCGCCCAGCTCGATGCGATATCCTCCGACTTTGACCTGCTTGTCGCGACGACCGAGGAACTCGATTGTGCCATCTGGCCAGTAGCAGCCGAGATCGCCGGTGCGATACCAGCGCTCGTCCGGGAGCGTCAAAAATTGCTGCTCGCTACGCAGGGGATCGTTGAAATAGCCTTCCGCGACCCCAATGCCGCCAATCCATAATTCACCCGGCACCCAGTCAGGGCAGTCCCGGCCCTGTTCATCCACCACCCGGTAGCGTTGGTTGGTTAGCGGAAAACCGTAAGGGATGGAACGCCAGTGGGCGGGGACGTCGTGAATTTCGCAGGCGTTAGACCAGATAGACGCCTCGGTGGCGCCGCCCATCGCGATAAATTGTCCTTGTGGCCGGAAGGCCCGATAACGGGCGGGGAGGTCAAGCCCGATCCAGTCGCCGGAAAGCATCACTGCGCGCAGGTTTTCCGGCGTGGCGTCGGCGAAACCTTCACACCAGGTCAGCAGCATATCGAACAGCGCCGGGACGCTGTTCCAGAGCGTGACCTGATGGCGCTGGATCAGCTCACACCATGCGTGAGGATCGCGCCGTTGATTTTCCATCACCATCACCAGCGCGCCGCCCGCGCGCAGTACGCCAAAAATGTCGTAAACCGATAAATCAAAATGTAGGGCGGAGAGGGCCAGCACCCTGTCATGCGGGCCAACCTGATAGCGGGTATTGATATCGCAACAGGTGTTAAGCGCTCCCCGGTGAGAAATGACTACCCCTTTCGGCGTACCGGTAGAGCCGGAGGTGTAGATAATGTAGGCCGGTTGCGTGGGGGCGCGTACTACCGGGTTGGCGATCGGCTCCGCCTCAATGGCCTGCTGCCAGGCAAGGACGGGAATATCGTCTGACCCGGCGCTGGCGTCGTGCTGACAAATGAGCACCAGCCGGACGCTGGCGTCAGCGTAGATTTTCTCGCGCCGTGCGGCAGGCTGATCCAGCGAAACCGGAACGTAAACCGCCCCGGCCAGCAGGACGGCCAGAACCGCAACAAGTTGTCCTGCGCCTTTCGACATCGTGATAGCCACATTATCGCCGGGCTGAACCCCGCACTCGATTAACCTGCCCGCGCAACGGCGGGCATAGTCTGTCAGCTCATGATAATTCCACTGATAACGCATGTCCGTTACCGCCAGCGCCTGCGGCTGTTGCAGAGCGATACGGAAAATGCCTTCATGCAGCAAGCCTTCGGGAATGGGGGCGCCGGTGGCGTTGACCCGTTCGCGTATCGCGCGCTGGCTGGCGGGCATCATATCTGCGAACGGCTTTTGCCAGGCGCTTTCGTCATCGCAGAGTTGGTTAATCAACTGGCAGTAGGCGTCGAACAATGTTTCGACTAACGCCGGAGGGAACAGCGCGTCGTTGCTGTCCCATTGTAGCCAGACCTCGCCGTGATGCTCGAACGCCAGATGATCTATCCAGACCTGCGGCGTTTGCGAGATGCCCCATTCCGGCTCGCCCAACGGCGATTCTGCGCGGCTGCTGTAGAGAGAACGCCCCAGATTGCTGGTAAATACCACCGGGGCGCCGTGGGGGTAGCGCTGCTGGCGTTTGAGTTCACGGAGTAATTCGACGCCGGACCAGTGGCGATGCTCCCAGTCCTCCGTAAACGTGAGCTGGTTTTTACGCGCCAGGTTGCTGACGGTATCGCCATCGCAGGCGGTATCCAGCAGAAGAATATTGGTGAAGTCGGCAAGCATCGCGCCAACCGCCGGGTGCAGCGGCTGGCGGTCGAATAAGGTGATGTTAAGCAGCAGACGCGTCAGGCCGCCCCAGCGAGCCAGCACGGCAGAAAAACAGGTCGCCAGCGCCATTGTCGGCGTCACGCCATACTCGCCGGCCCGGTTGCTAAAGGCGTGCCAGCGTGTTGCCGGGACAATCATGCGGCGTCGGGTATTACGGACTTCACGTAGCGTGGCGGGTTCGCAGGCCAGCGGCAAGACGGGCGCGGGGGGAAGCGTCGATGCTTTCGCCAGCCAGTAAGCGCGCGCGTCGTCTCTCAGTGGTTGATTGATCTTCTGCTGGTGCAGCAAATACGAGCGGAAATCATAGCGGGTGTCGATAGCCGGCAGCGATTCTCCGGCCAGCAGGGCGTTAAGCTCATCGAAGAAAAGCGTAAAGCTGGAGGCATCCATAATCAGCAGGTCAATATTGACATGGAGGCGGTGGTGATTGTCCGGCAAGAGCGTCAGCTGAAAATCAAACGTTTCGCCGATTTCCACGCGTAAAAGACGGTGGCTCAGGCGCTGGCGCAGTGCGTCCAGATAGGCCTGGCGGCTTTCAGCGTCGTTATGGCGTAAATCATGAACGGTGACGCCGTTCCAGTAAGGTTGCGGTAGCCAGACCTGCTGCCCGTCGGGGCGAAAGGCGATATGCAGCATTGGGTGGCGTTGCAGCAAGGTCGTGATGGCCTGCTCCAACTGCGACGCCGTCAGACAATGGCCTTCAAACTCCTGATACAGGTGGCAACCCACGCCGCCAAGCTTCTGCCCCGGCATGCGGCCCGTCAGGTAGGCGTGCTGTACTGGCGTCAATGGGAAGGGGGTACTTTCGGTCATGTTCGGCCAGGATGATTCGTCGGGCGGCGTTTCTTCTTCCGCGTTCTCAGGCGACCGGCTGAGCATTAACTGGTTCCATGCCGCCAGCGTGGGGGCGGCATACAGCTCGCGAAGGGTAAGGCGGTAGCCATTTTTACGAAACCAGTGTAACCATCTCATCAATCTTATGGAATCCAGGCCGGCCTGGATCAGGTTGCTCTCTTCATGTAACTGCTGCGGCGTTAAATTCAGTTCCTGTATGAGCCGCTCGCGTAATTGTTGGTAATCAGCCGCGTGGCGGTTGTCCGGTAACAGCGAATCCTGAGATGGTGCGCCAGAAATCATTCTTCCTCCTGATGGCACGTCTTACCGAAAAGCATTGCTCATATGAGAATAATAATTATTAACAATTGGATGCTACCCGAAACGGGTTTATTTATGCCCCTTTCGGGTTGGTAACAGGCGGAAAGAACAGAGGCCCGGATGGGGTATCCGGGCCTCTGTCAGGGAGGAGTTTAGGGGGGCGCGACCCCGGTTACATCACGCGTTTAAAGGTCGAAGGGGTTACGCCAAACTGTTTCTGGAAGGCGGCAGAGAAATGGCTGGCGTTGGCATAGCCCAGATCGGCCGCCACCGTCATGACGGAGGTATTGCCGTTGGCCAGGCGTCTTCTGGCTTCCTGCATTCGTTCAGCCTGAAACAGGCCATAGACGCTGTTGTTGAACAGAACGCGGAAGCCTCGCTTAATTTTGAGAACGCTCAGACCGGACTCTCTGGCCAGCTCCGCGACGCCCGGCGCTTGCGTCAGATCAGCCAGCAGCAGATCCTTCGCCCGCAGCAGTTTCTGGCGTTCCATCGGGTTGAAGTGGCAGGAGAGGCAACTGGCGTCTTCGCGATGTTCATCCAGCACCAGACTGAGCATGACCAGACTTTGCCCCTGCAACCATAGCGTCGACGGCTTTTGTTCATGACTGAAGCCGCCGTGCATGCGCATCAGCGCGTGACGCAAGGCCTGAGCCGTTAAGTGGGTTTCAGCATTACAACGCTGCTGCTGGCAACAGCAGTGGGAGTCGATCTTATTCTTAATGACCGCGCTAATATCCGGCACCCACAGCGCGAGGGTTTCAGGGCTGAAGGAGAGGGTAATGCTCTCGAATCGGCCACAATAGGAGGCGCTGCCGCGACAGTCTGGCGTATGGGTAATGTAATGGCGATTGCGCGCAAGCTCCCAGTCGGTGTGGCGCCGGAGTCCCTGAATCGCAAAGCGCGAAGTGCCTTCCAGGATGTACGAGAAGTTAATCCTGCCCAGATCGTCGTGTAGCTGCAACGTCTCAGGCCGCGCAAAATGGCCCCTCCAGAGCAAAATATCCATACCTTCCTGCAACGAACAGCGCAGCAGTTCACACTGAGCAGGAATATTGCCATCGTTTGCAGGTTTCCCGACCACCAACTGGTGAATAGAGATTTCAGATTGCGTTTGCGGTGACTCCGTCATGACCTGGTTATCTCCCTGTGGCTTAGACCAATGCGGGTATAAATAGAACCGAATGGGGTAGATGAGTTATTGATAATGGTTATTATTCACATTAATTCTCAGAACGCCACCCTGAATTGTCGTTTTTGGCGTCCGTAAAAATTCATCAGGAAATTCAGTTACTCCCATGTCATCTCAATCATCCAATACTGAATCGCTGTCCCGATTTCCTCTCTGGCAGGTGATTACACCGGTTCGCAGGAAGGTTATTTTAGCTATGGCGCTGGCGGGGCTGGCGGCATTAACCAGCCTGGGGGCGCTCCTTTTTCTGGCGTGGAGCCTGCGTGACATTCGCGCGACGCCTGACGCTATTCCGGCCTGGCCGCTGGGCGGCGTGATCGGCTGCGTGGTCTTAACTTTTGTTCTGCGCTTACAGGCGTTCAACACCTCTCATTACGCGGCTTTTCATCTGGAGAACATTCTGCGCAGCAGGTTAGCCCGTAAAGCATTGCAGCTTCCGCCTGGCGTGTTACAGCAAATGGGCAGCGGGTCAGTGGCGAAAGTGATGCTGGATGACGTGAAGTCGTTACATATTTTTGTGGCCGACAGCACGCCGCTCTATGCCCGCGCGATCATCATGCCGCTGGCGACAATCGTTATCTTGTTCTGGCTGGACTGGCGGCTGGCAATCGCGACGCTGGGGGTACTGGCGTTTGGATCGGTTGTTCTCGTGCTCGCCCGCCAGCGTTCGGAAGATATGGCTCAGCGTTATCATAAGGCGCGCGAGCAGGTCAGCGCGGCGGTGATTGAGTTCGTGCAGGCCATGCCCGTGGTGAGAACGTTTGATAGCGGCAGCACCAGTTTTTTGCGCTATCAACGCGCCCTTGAAGAGTGGGTCGATGTGCTCAAAACCTGGTATCGCAAAGCCGGTTTTTCAGCGCGTTTTTCCTTCTCGATTCTGAATCCTCTCCCGACCCTGTTTGTCCTGATCTGGTCGGGATACGGCCTGCTGCACTATGGCAGTTTCGATTTTATCGCGTGGGTGGCCGTTTTACTGCTGGGCAGCGGAATGGCCGAAGCCGTAATGCCAATGATGATGCTCAATAACCTGGTCGCGCAAACGCGTTTAAGCATTCAGCGTATTTATCAGGTTCTCGCGATGCCGGAGTTATCGCTGCCGCAGTCTGACCAGCAGCCGCAAGAGGCGAGCATTACCTTTGAGCAGGTGAGCTTTCATTATCCGCAAGCGCGTACTGGCGCCGCGTTGCAGGAGGTGAGCTTTCATGTGCCTGCCGGGCAAATTGTGGCGCTGGTCGGGCCAAGCGGCGCCGGAAAAAGCACCGTGGCGCGCTTGCTGCTGCGTTACGCCGACCCGGACAAAGGCCATATCCGTATTGGAGGCGTGGATCTGCGTGATATGCAGACGGACACCCTGATGAAGCAACTCTCGTTTGTGTTTCAGGACAACTTCCTTTTTGCCGACACGATAGCCAATAACATTCGTCTGGGCGCGCCGGATACGCCGCTGGAGGCGGTAATAGCGGCGGCCAGAGTGGCGCAGGCCCATGATTTTATTAGCGCTCTGCCAGAAGGTTACAACACACGAGTCGGGGAACGTGGGGTATTTCTCTCCGGCGGCCAGCGGCAGCGCATTACTATCGCCCGGGCGCTTTTGCAGGATCGCCCCATCCTGGTGCTCGATGAGGCGACGGCGTTTGCTGACCCGGAAAACGAAGCGGCGCTTATCAAGGCGCTCGCGGCGGCCATGCGTGGCCGGACGGTCATCATGGTCGCGCATCGTCTCTCAATGGTGACTCAGGCCGATGTGATATTGCTGTTTTCCGACGGACAGCTCAGGGAAATGGGGAACCATACGCAACTGTTGGCGCAGGGCGGCCTGTATCAACGGCTCTGGCAACACTATCAGCAGGCGCAGCATTGGGTGCCGGGTGGAACACAGGAAGAGGTGGTGGAAAATGAAAGACAATAATCCTGCGGATAACCTGGCCTGGCGCGTCAACTGGCGCCAGCTTATCTCCAGCGTTGGCAGTCAGGCCAGGATGCTGCGACGCAGTATGCTGGCGCTGTTGCTGGCGGCATTCATGCAGGGGATCGCCTTTGCCTGTCTTTATCCGATCATTGATGCGCTGTTACGGGGAGACGCGCCGCAACTTCTTAACTGGGCTATGGCCTTCAGCGTCGCCGCAATTGTGACGCTGGTGCTACGCTGGTATGGCCTGGGCTTTGAATACCGTGGTCATCTGGCGCAGGCCACCCATGAGTTGCGCCTGCGACTTGGCGAGCAGTTACGCCGCGTGCCGCTGGAGAAGCTCCAGCGCGGCAGGGCGGGTGAAATGAACGCCTTGCTGCTGGGCAGCGTGGATGAAAACCTCAATTATGTTATTGCGATAGCCAATATTTTGCTGCTCACCATTGTCACGCCGCTGACGGCGTCGCTGGCGACATTGTGGATAGACTGGCGGCTGGGGCTGGTGATGTTGCTGATCTTCCCTCTGCTGGTGCCGTTTTATTACTGGCGCCGCCCGGCGATGCGGCGACAAATGCAGACGCTGGGGGAAGCGCACCAGCGTCTGAGCGGCGATATCGTTGAATTTGCTCAGGGGATGATGGTATTGCGCACCTGCGGCAGCGATGCCGATAAAAGCCGGGCGCTGCTGGCGCATTTCAATGCGCTGGAAAACTTACAGACCCGCACTCACCGTCAGGGCGCTGGCGCGACGATGCTGATCGCCAGCGTCGTGGAGTTGGGCCTACAGGTGGTGGTGTTATCCGGGATCGTCTGGGTAGTGACGGGCACTCTGAACCTCGCCTTTTTGATTGCCGCCGTCGCGATGATTATGCGCTTCGCAGAACCGATGGCGATGTTTATCAGCTACACCTCGGTTGTGGAACTGATCGCCAGCGCCCTGCAACGGATTGAGCAGTTTATGGCGATAGCACCGCTTCCCGTCGCAGAGCAAAGCGAGATGCCGGAACGTTACGATATCCGCTTTGACAACGTCAGCTATCGCTACGAAGAAGGCGACGGCCACGCGCTTAATCATGTTTCTTTGACGTTCCCGGCAGCCAGTATGAGCGCGCTGGTGGGTGCCTCCGGCGCAGGCAAAACTACGGTCACCAAACTGTTAATGCGCTATGCCGATCCGCAGCAAGGGCAGATTTCTATTGGCGGCGTCGATATTCGCCGCCTGACGCCGGAACAGCTCAATAGCCTGATTTCTGTTGTTTTCCAGGATGTCTGGCTGTTTGATGACACGCTGCTGGCGAATATCCGTATCGCGCGCCCACAGGCGACGCGGCAGGAGGTAGAAGAGGCCGCCCGCGCGGCGCAGTGCCTTGAGTTTATTTCCCGTCTTCCGCAAGGCTGGCTGACGCCAATGGGAGAGATGGGCGGCCAGCTATCGGGCGGCGAGCGCCAGCGGATTTCCATTGCCAGAGCGTTATTGAAAAACGCGCCGGTCGTCATTCTCGATGAACCGACTGCCGCGCTGGATATTGAAAGCGAGCTGGCGGTGCAAAAAGCGATCGATAACCTGGTTCACAACCGGACGGTGATTATCATCGCTCACCGTTTATCCACCATCGCCGGGGCCGGAAACATTCTGGTGATAGAAGAGGGACAGGTGGTTGAGCAGGGTACTCATGCGCAATTGCTCTCACATCATGGACGTTATCAGGCGCTGTGGCAGGCGCAAATGGCCGCGCGCGTGTGGCGCGACGACGGGGTTTCCGCGTCTGGAGAGTGGGTGCATGAGTGATGTTCAGTCGAATGTGAAACCGCTGACGTTGACGACCGGGCGGGTGATTTTTGCTATTGCCGGCGTCTATGTGACGCAGAGTCTGGTATCGGCGCTGTCTATGCAGTCCTTACCCGCGCTGGTGCGCGCTGCTGGCGGATCGCTGGCGCTTGCCGGTGCGACAACCCTGTTCATGCTGCCCTGGGCGCTGAAGTTTATTTGGGCGCCGTGGATCGAACGCTGGCGGCTTCCGCCCGGTAGCCAGGAACGCCGTTCGCGGATGTTAATCCTGCGTGGTCAGGTCGCGCTAGCGGCGATCCTGATGATTGCCGCAGCGATTGGCTGGTTTGGGCGAGAAGGAGGATTTCCCGATACGCAAATCGTCGCGTTATTTGTTCTGTTTATGGTGGCAGGCACGGTCGCTTCCACCATTGATATCGCCAGCGACGGCTTTTGCGTCGATCAACTGACTCGCGCGGGTTACGGCTGGGGAAACAGCGTGCAGGTCGGCGGCAGCTATCTGGGAATGATGTGCGGCGGCGGGGTGTTCCTGATGTTGTCGGCAGCATCCGGCTGGCCTGTCGCCATGCTGATGATGGCGATGCTGATTATGGCGCTGTCATTCCCGCTGTGGCGCATTACGGAGCCGACGCGAACAGCGCCTATCCCGCATGTTCCGGCGTTAGGTTATGCGCTAAGGAGGAAGCAGGCGCGCCTGGGCTTACTGCTGGTATTAATGCTGAATTCAGGCATGCGGTTTGTGCTGCCTCTTCTGGCGCCGCTGTTGTTGGATCATGGGTTGAGCATGTCTGCGTTGGGCGCGCTGTTCAGCGGCGGCAATATTGCAGCGGGCATAGCAGGAACGCTGGCCGGCGGATTACTGATGAAATACACCTCACCCGGCAGAGCGCTGTTGACGGCTTATGGCGTCCAGGGGATCGCGCTGCTGGCGGTGGTGATGACGTTCATGATGGCGCCGGGTCATCTGTTGCTGCCGATTCTCCAGTGTCTGGTCATTGTCCAGTCCATTTCGCTGGCCTGCGCGCTGGTCTGTCTTTACGCCACGCTGATGTCGCTTTCATCGCCTTTGCAGGCCGGTGTCGACTTCACCCTCTTTCAATGTACTGACGCGGCAATCGCCATCCTGGCTGGTGTTATCGGCGGCGTTGTTGCTCAACATTTTGGCTATGCGGCCTGCTTCCTGTTTGCCGGGGTATTCACGTTGCTGGCGGCGTGGGTTGCTTATATCCGGCTGCATTCGGCAAGAGAACTGATGACAAGCGCAATTGATTGATCCGGGAATAACACAGAGAGGTAAGGGATGAAAATCAGTGAATTTTTACACCTGGCGTTACCAGAGGAACAATGGCTGCCGACGATTTCTGGCGTTTTACGCCAGTTCGCAGAAGAAGAGTGTTATGTCTATGAGCGTCAACCCTGTTGGTATTTAGGCAAAGGGTGCCAGGCACGGTTGCACATTAATGCCGATGGAACGCAGGCGACATTTATTGATGATGCCGGGGAGCAAAAATGGGCGGTGGATTCCATTGCCGACTGCGCGCGTCGTTTTATGGCGCATCCTCAGGTGAAAGGACGTCGGGTATATGGACAGGTCGGGTTCAACTTTGCGGCGCATGCGCGGGGGATTGCCTTTAACGCCGGGGAGTGGCCGCTGCTGACGTTAACCGTTCCCCGTGAAGAACTTATTTTTGAAAAGGGAAATGTCACCGTTTATGCGGACTCCGCCGACGGGTGCCGACGTCTGTGCGAGTGGGTAAAAGAGGCCGGTACAACGACGCAGAACGCACCACTGGCGGTGGATACCGCCCTCAATGGTGAGGCGTATAAACAACAGGTTGTACGCGCCGTTGCGGAGATCCGCCGTGGCGAGTATGTCAAAGTGATTGTCTCGCGCGCCATTCCCCTGCCATCGCGGATTGATATGCCTGCCACGCTGTTATACGGTCGGCAGGCAAACACGCCTGTGCGCTCGTTTATGTTCCGTCAGGAAGGACGCGAAGCGCTGGGCTTTAGCCCGGAACTGGTGATGTCAGTGACGGGCAATAAAGTGGTCACTGAACCGCTTGCGGGCACCCGCGATCGCATGGGAAACCCGGAGCATAATAAGGCGAAAGAGGCAGAACTGCTGCACGACAGTAAAGAGGTGCTTGAGCATATCCTTTCTGTCAAAGAAGCTATTGCTGAACTGGAGGCCGTTTGCCAGCCGGGCAGCGTGGTGGTTGAAGATTTAATGTCGGTTCGCCAGCGCGGCAGCGTTCAGCATCTGGGGTCTGGCGTGAGCGGTCAGCTTGCGGAAAACAAGGATGCCTGGGATGCGTTTACTGTATTGTTTCCGTCGATTACCGCCTCAGGCATCCCTAAAAACGCTGCTCTGAACGCGATTATGCAAATTGAGAATACGCCGCGAGAGCTTTATTCCGGCGCAATTCTGCTGCTGGACGATACGCGCTTCGATGCGGCGCTGGTCCTGCGTTCCGTATTTCAGGACAGCCAGCGCAGCTGGATACAGGCGGGGGCGGGAATCATCGCGCAATCTACGCCGGAACGCGAACTGACGGAAACCCGGGAGAAATTAGCGAGCATTGCGCCCTATTTAATAGCGGCAGAGCAGGGGTAGTCGGGTGAGATTGCCCGTCCAGGCAGTCAGCGGCTGGTTATTAATGTGAAGTGCAGCGTTATGAAAAAAATCCACGCTTTGGCGTGGATTTTTGTTATTCGTGAAAGGTGACTCTTTCACGAAGATACGTTATGGGTCAAAAGCTCAGATCCCTGAAAACCACAATTCCCTTGAGCGAACATTTAACCATGCCAACATTGAAGGGAGTTCGCTAACCATTATCAACGGGGATGGCCGGATATCTTAGATTGACTCATACTCGGTTCTGAATTCTCTGCTAGCGTTGATAATTTGTAGTTTCCATTATCCGTAAAAATAACTAGATAGTTCGACCGGGAACTGCTTTCCCAGAGTAATGACCTGGGTAAGGTTAGCTGCTTCATTTAGCTCTCCCGCAAGCATTCGAAAGCTATTATCAAAGCGATGTATCTTAGCTGCTGTCAAACCATATCGCTTCTCGCAGGTTTTAACAAACTCTTTTATCCCGACTAACAGTTTTTCGCTGACGGGTTTTATTTCTAGATGACTTTCTGAAGAGTCATCAATTTCAAAGGAAAATTGATGGGCTGCCTCATTTCTTAAATTTTTCAAAAGCCAGACTATATTAATAAGTTTCATCTTGAGTAGCTTGTTATTTCTGCAAAATACTATTTTCTCATTAAATGTCATTTCATCAATGGACCCGGTTACTGACAGTCCACTATTAATTATTATTTTGTACAACATTCCTTCTACATATGTAGCATGAGAAATTATATCTGAGCGGCATTCGAAATGATCAATACCAGCATGATGAGGGCGTGTTTTTATTTTGTTAAATTCGTCACCAATCGAGTTTCCCGGCAGTGTGATGCGGATGAAATGAGGGAATCGCAGGTTATCGAGATTGAGTTTCTCTCTCAAATTTAGCTGAAAAGAAAGCCCGTAATGCTCAGAATATTGTGCTATAGCAAAGTTATTTGTAATAACATCCCAAAATCGTGAAAAAGGATATTTTAGAATTAATTTAGTACCGCTGTCATCGTTTTTATAAATCGTGTCGCCATCAATCGAGGTCCAGTAAAGCCGTTCGACCAAGAGAAAAACTTCTTCGGGTAAAAGGGGGCAGGATGCAACAACTTCTTCTGTGCCAGAGAATGTTGCCTGAAAGAGCGTCTCGATGTAGCCTGACCTGGAGTCATCTATATAACCCTTAAGGTAATAATTTCCTGGAATCCCCATAGGACCCTCACTTGCATAGTGCTTCTTAATGATTCGGATTAGATATATCTTACCTGTGTTACTTGGTTGATCAACTTTTTCCTATTGGTCAATGATGAGTAAAGCTTCCGTTCATGAACACCCATTTCGGGCAGATTTATGTTTAGTGCAAAGGGCAATGATGAGTCGACAGCGGCTGAGCGCAGCTGGCGACCAGATGTTGTCGCTCATTGCGGAGAATCTTCACTCAAAAACGGTGAGTGGAAATCTACTGACAAAATCGTATGATGCAGGTAAAGATACTCGAATATGCTGTACGCATCTGCAAGATGCGCGTCAGGATAAATAAAATACACTGCTAAAGTTGAGGTTGTGCTAATGGAATTTGAGGCGGAAAAAGTAACCTTTGAGAGAAAGGTAAGACGTTATCTCTCCGCTAGCGTGAAGCGGCAGGTAGCTATATTGAGCGGCTATCGATGCTCGTTTCCAGGTTGTGATCAAAACCTCATGCTTCAGGACTCATCATTTATTGGGGAAATAGCTTCGATTGAAGCCATTCACTCTCACGGGCCAAGATACAACCCTTCTACAAATGCAGACCAACTACTTCAAACAGAAAACTATCTTCTGTTGTGCCCGAATCATCATGCGATTATTGACAGGCAGCCGGAAATATATTCGGCTGAGTGGCTAAGAAAGGCCAGGAAAGAACATTTAAATAAAATATCAGAAATAGTGTCTGCCTCTAAGTGTGTAGCAGAGGTCAAGCTGGATGAGCAGGTCGAAATCTCTTTAGAGGAAGCAATAGGTGTCTGGAAAGTAAATCGTGAAAATGCATCCGAGGAATTCTGGCAAACTCTTCTACAAAAATGTCCTGCTGTATTATCACAGATATTTCCACAAAGTATGTTTCAGTTAGGCAGTAAATGCTATGTTGGTGGAAAATCAATAAACAATTCGGGTGGTAATCTTGTCGACTTTATCTACGCAAGCAGGCTGACTGGAAATATAGTATTGGTCGAAATAAAGACCCCAAAGACGATATTACTGGGGAGAAGATATAGAACTAATGCCTATTCAATTAGCGAAGAACTATCTGGGGCGTTTGTTCAGGTGTTAAATTATAAAGACCAATTAATGAAGGAATATTTCAAACTAAGTGAAGGTAACGGAGGTGATTCATTTTCGGCATTCAATCCTAAATGCTTAATTGTTATTGGTACACTTGAGTCGGAGCTTAAAAATAATAGTCAATACAAATCATTTGAGCTATTCAGAAATAGTATGACAAACGTTGAGATTGTCACTTATGACGAGCTATTTCAAAAGGCTCAAGACATTCTGGATATGATCAAATAACATGTAATATCGTTTTTAGCCGACTTCCGCCTGTCATTGCGGACAAGAAGCCTCATACAAAGGATAATTTATAACTACAACCACTTAAGGCGTCTACAAAATGGGTGGCTATTCAGATTATACCACCGCTATACTCAGTTCCGATCGCGCTTCCATGATATCAACGGATACGCTTTAAATAAAAAATCCACGCAATTGCGTGGATTTTATGGGTTTTTGTGGACTTTACGAGGTTTATTGAAACCTCATAAGGCAACAATTAGACGTTGAACAAGAAGTTCATCACATCGCCGTCTTTAACGATGTAGTCTTTGCCTTCCGCACGCATCTTACCGGCTTCTTTCGCGCCTTGTTCACCTTTGTACGTGATGAAGTCGTCGAAAGCGATGGTCTGTGCACGAATAAAGCCTTTCTCAAAATCGGTGTGAATTTTACCCGCAGCCTGCGGTGCGGTTGCGCCGACAGGAATCGTCCACGCGCGTACTTCTTTCACACCAGCGGTAAAATAAGTTTGCAGATTCAGCAGCTTGTAGCCAGCGCGAATTACGCGGTTGAGACCCGGTTCTTCAATACCCAGCTCAGCCATAAACTCGTCACGGTCAGCATCGTCGAGTTCTGCGATGTCGGCCTCGATAGCGGCACAAACCGGAACCACGACAGAGCCTTCTGCATCGGCAATGGCGCGAACCTGATCCAGGTACGGGTTATTTTCGAAGCCATCTTCGTTGACGTTAGCGATATACATGGTCGGCTTCAGCGTCAGGAAGCTCAGATAGCGGATCGCCGCTTTATCTTCGTCTGTCAGATCCAGTGAGCGCAGCATGCCGGCGTTTTCCAGGTGCGGCAGGCATTTTTCCAGCGCGGCCAGCTCAGCTTTCGCGTCCTTATCGCCGCCTTTGGCTTTCTTCTGCACGCGGTGAATGGCGCGTTCACAGGTATCAAGGTCGGACAGCGCCAGCTCGGTGTTGATAACGTCAATATCTTCCGCCGGGTTTACTTTCCCCGCAACGTGGATGATGTTGTCGTTTTCAAAGCAGCGTACTACGTGACCAATCGCTTCGGTTTCACGGATGTTTGTCAGGAACTGGTTACCCAGGCCTTCGCCTTTCGACGCGCCTTTTACCAGACCGGCAATGTCGACGAACTCCATGGTGGTAGGGAGAATGCGCTGCGGCTTGACAATCTCAGCCAGTTTGTCCAGACGCGGATCGGGCATCGGCACTACACCGGTATTTGGCTCGATGGTGCAGAACGGGAAGTTTGCCGCTTCAATACCGGCTTTAGTCAGGGCGTTGAACAGGGTGGATTTCCCGACGTTGGGCAAACCAACGATACCGCATTTGAATCCCATGATTTAAATCACCTTAATATCTTGATAATCAACCTGTTGCAGAAAACAGATTGTAGAAAAGTAAACAACTTTGCCTATTATACACAGCGCGCGGCAAAAATGCCGCACATCACTGCTTATTGTGCTTTAAAGGCATGTAATCGGTTCGTCGCTTTGGTTAACCCTTCTTTGAACCAGACTTCAGTACAACGTGCCGCTTCGTCAATGGCGTCGTCAATTAACTTTTGTTCCGACACTGGCGGTTTACCCAGAACAAAACCGACAACTTTATTTTTATCGCCCGGATGACCAATTCCGACACGTAAGCGATGAAAGTTAGGGTTATTACCCAGTTTGTTGATGATATCTTTCAGGCCATTATGACCACCGTGTCCGCCGCCTAACTTAAATTTCGCGACGCCAGGGGGGAGATCCAGTTCGTCGTGGGCAACCAGAATCTCATCGGGCATGATGCGGTAAAAACTGGCCATCGCGCCGACGGCTTTACCGCTCAGATTCATAAACGTGGTCGGCACCAGCAGGCGAACATCTTCCCCTTCGAGGGTCACTCTGGAGGTGTAACCGAAGAATTTCGGCTCTTCACGCAGAGGCGCGCGTAGTCGCTCTGCCAGTAAATCGACGTACCATGCGCCCGCATTATGGCGTGTCGCCGCGTATTCTGCGCCGGGGTTCGCCAGGCCGACAATCAATTTAATCGTCACGTTTTTTGTCCTGAGTGTGTCTATAACTGGCGCGTAGTTTACTGTCTGCGGCCGCGCTTGACAAAAAACAGCGTGGATTGCGCCGGAAGCTGAATAATTGCCTGTTTGAACTATTGGAAAGTCAAGCTGTTCAGAGGGTTATTTGTAAAGTTTTGTTGAATAACAGGTTGTAATTGTGATCGCCCACGCACTCATAGAGCACAGTGTTGTCTATACTTTACACATAAGGATTAGGGGTATTCCCTGAAACAACCCAAAAGTTCCGGAGGTGACATATGAAACGCAAAAACGCTTCGTTACTCGGTAACGTGCTCATGGGGTTGGGGTTAGTGGTCATGGTGGTTGGTGTTGGTTATTCTATTTTAAACCAGTTACCGCAGTTTAACCTGCCACAATTTTTTGCACATGGTGCGGTGCTGAGCATCTTTGTCGGTGCCATTCTCTGGCTGGCAGGCGCCCGCGTTGGTGGGCATGAACAGGTGAGCGATCGTTACTGGTGGGTTCGCCACTACGACAAACGTTGCCGCCGTAACGACAATCGCCGTCACAGCTAAGGTATCGCGTCGGTTTAAGACCAGTCAGCTTGGACTGACTGGTCATTGTCTTAACCATTCTCACTCGTTTTTTCTGACGAGCGTCTCTTTAATCGGCGCAAAATCAGCAGCAATGCCAGCATAATGACCAGATAACTCATTACGTAATGGCCCTGATGCTTTCGCTGTTCAAGCGCCGGATCGGCAGCCCATGCCAGAAAAGCCGTAACGTCCCGCGCGTACTGCTCTTCGGTTTCTGGTATATCGTCCTTTTCTGACCTGTTGATCTCCCCATCAGACAACGGCTTCGGCATGTTAATTATGCCGCCGGGAGCGTATCGGTTTGCCTTCATTTCCGGGTCGTCAGGCAGATAACCGGTCAACAAGGCATAGACGTAATCCGCCCCCTGATCGGTATAGGGCAAGAAGGCATCGAACAGAAATTGCGGGAACCCCCGGTCGTACGTTCTGGCGCGAACGATATAGGTTAAATCGACGGGAAGGGCGCCATTATTAAGATATCTTGCTTCCTGATCGTTAAGGTAGGGCGAGACAAACGTATCATTGAGATTGCCTTCCCGCTCGCCGGGTTGACCATCATCCTGAATGTCGGGAAAGACGTAGCCGCTGGCAAGACGCTTTGCCTCTGTGAGCGAGAGTTCGGGTCCGCCTGGCTTTGTCAGGGTGCGAAAATTAAGATGAACCATCCCGTGGCAGGCGCGGCATTTCTCTTCGTAGACCTGTAAACCGCGCCGCAGTTGTTCTTTATCATAGTGGCCCGTTATGCCGCTAAAACTCCACGCCTGGCGAGGTGGCGTCTCTTGCGCACAGACAGCGCTGGCGCCCAGAATGCACAGCCATAAAACGCTATATCTTACTAATCCCTTCATGGCGGTTAATCCTGCTTTTCCAGAAAACGTCGGCAGGGCAGTACGATGACAAACCATCCGAAGTAAACCAGCGTTGAAAGTTGCGATGCCGCGCGTATCCAGCCCTCTTCATTACTGAAACCGTCAGGCAGGTCGGGGCCGACCAGCGCTTTTGAACCCAGCCATCCTAAAAAGAATGCATTAGCAACCCAGAGCCAAAAACCACATTTAACGAGCTTGCTGTAATTGCGAAAGCGGGCGCGTGAAGTGTCGAGCCAGGGGAGAAAATAAAAAATCAGCACTGAAGCACACATGGCGACTATCCCGAGAAGTTCGTTTGGGAAGCAGCGCAAAATGGAAAAGAACGGCAAAAAATACCACTCAGGCGCCACGACAGCGGGCGTTACGGTGGGATCTGCCGGGATAAAATTATCGGCGCTGCTGAGATAGTGCGGGGCAAAGAATAAAAACCAGGCGAACAGCATCATGAAAAGAGTGAGCTTGATGGCATCACTGTCGGTGATTTTATAATCGAAAAACAGTTTCCGGGACTCGCTCTGCGTAAATGTCTTTTTCATTGCCTGCGCAAATGCGGACTGTACGGTGCGGATATGCCATATCGTTCCCCCGACAATGACGAAGGGGATAATAAAATGAAGCACATAAAACCGGCCTAATGTGGGTGTTCCTGGAGCATACCCGCCGACTAAAAACGAATACAACGTATCTCCCACCCACGGGATCGCACGAGTGAATCCGGTAATAACGGTGGCGGCCCAGTAGCTTTTTTGCCCCCAAATCAGGCTATATCCCAGAAATGCGGTGATCATCAGTAACACGTATAACGTCACGCTTATCATCCACATTTTGAGATAAGGCTTTCGGTACACGTTGTAATACATGGCGCGGAAGATGTGCAGGTAACAGGCGAAGAAAAATAGCGATGCGCCAATAGAATGCGCGTTGCGCACCAGTTCGCCGTGTCTCACGGATCGCATAATATGAATGATTGAATCAAAGGCCAGCCCTTCCGTGGGTACATAAAACATCGCCAGAACGAGACCAGAAAGGATTTGTACTCCGAGCATCACCAGCAGAATGATCCCGACGGCAAAAACCCAGACGCCTGCGACCGTACGAGGGAAGGGAATACGCCACACTCGCTCTCGTCGGGGTATGGATAGATGTTCTGCCGCCATTTCAGACTTCCTTCGCGCCGATACGCACCGTCAGGCCATCGGGATGAAACGCGTAATCGGGGATTGCGAGATTCGCCGTAGCGGGCCCCCGCGTGACGCGCCCTGAAGTGTCAAACTCCGAGCCATGACAAGGGCATACCCAGCCTTGCCCACCGGGTTTGGCATTGGGCACACAGCCTGCGTGGGGGCAGTAACCTTGAATGACCAGCCACTGCGGATACTCTGTCTTGATACGTTCGCCGTCAGCCTGCGGATCGATAAAACGATGGACATCCGCCTGCTGCGCTGAGCGAATTTCCTCCGGGGTACGGTGATGAATAAGGATAAGCTTTCCCTGCCAGACTCTTTTCACCGTCTGACCGACGGCAACCCCGGCGAGAGAGACATCGACAGGTTCGTTTTCCGCTACGGTTTTATCATCCGGCCCCAGTGCGGAGATGAGCGGCCAGACGGCGGCGGTGACACCCGCAGCCCCGACAAATTTTGTGAGTTTACACAGGCATTCTCGCCGCTGTACCTGAACATCTTCATTGCCCTGTTTTTTATCCGCCACCGTGCGCCCCCACCATTTTCGCGTATCTGGATTACTGTTTCTCAATGCGTGTATAAATGTCCTGGAAACGCTTATCCGCGATCCCCGGCGCCTTAAAGGTTCGATAGCTGTCAGGCAGGGTTGCATCACCCACTTTAATGAGCATCACCATCCCTTGCGCGTAATGCGGGGTGCATTTAATACCGTAAAATCCAGGTTTGTCGTACTTGACCTCAATTTCCTCATCAATCTTGCCGACAAATCCGGGGTAGCCTGCTGGCGAAAGCTCTGCGATTGACGCAGCGTTATGGCTCTTATGCTTGCGAATAAACTTCACGGTGTCGCCTGGCTGAATCGCCAGATAATCAGGTTCATATACCATCGGGCCGCCCGCGCCTCTGTTTTTCATCAGCACTTCGTGGGTCTGAGCGAAAGCCGTGGTGGTCAGCGCTAACAGACATAACATGCTCAGGCTTTGCTTAATCAATTTCATGGGTTCTCCCTTAGGTGTTTATTCCGGTCGTTGGTAGCGGATGAAGCAACTCAATCCATCCGGCGCCTGCTCAACGATGGCATTAATGCCAAACCACTGGCTGAGGTTTTCAGGCGTAAAAATGGTTGCAGGGCTGCCCTGCATTGCCAGTTGACCCGCTTTCATTACGAGAATGCGGTCGCAGAACATGGCGGCATGGTTCAGGTCGTGCAGAGCCGCAATGACGGTGAGCTTCTGGCGTTTCACCAGATTAAGCAGGCCTATCTGATGTTGAATGTCGAGATGGTTCGTGGGTTCATCCATCAGCAGCACTTTCGGCTGCTGCGCCAGGGCCCGGGCGATATGCAAACGCTGTTTTTCCCCGCCAGAAAAGGTATTCCAGCAGCGATTTTGTACGCGCTGTAGATCTACCTTCTCCAGCATGGTCTGGACAATATCGTCATCTTGTTTAGACCAGGGCGAGAGCAGACTCAACCACGGGGTGCGCCCCAGAGAGACAGCCTGCAATGCGGTGAGACGTTCACTGGTTTCCGCTTGTTGTTCCACCAGCGCCACTTTTTGCGCTAAATGGCGGCGTGAGTAATGGCGAATATTTTTATTCTCCAGCGTTACGCTGCCTGACGAGGGTTTCAGTAAACCGGCAAGCAATGAGATCAGTGATGTTTTGCCTGAGCCATTGGGGCCGATAATGCCGACAAACTCACCGGGCGCGACGTGAAAAGAGACGTCGCTGACGATGGCTTTGCCTTTCACTTCCCAGTACAGTTGCTGCGCCTGCACCAGGCTTCGGACTGTTGCAGAAGGATAGCGTGGAGCGGTGAGAGCAGAATTTACCGTCATTTTGTCTGGTTTCCTCTGATCAAAATGATGGAAAACGCAGGTGCGCCTACAAGCGCCGTAATCACCCCGATGGGTAACACCTGCCCGGGAAGTAATGTTCTGGAGATTACGTCGGCGATAATGAGAAAAATGGCGCCGATCATGGCGCTGACCGGCAGCAATCGATGGTGTTGATTACCCACCAGCAGGCGGGCGGCATGGGGGATCACCAGGCCGACAAAACCAATCGCCCCGACAATGGAGACCATAATTGCCGTCATACCGGTAACGGCGGCAATCAGGACTCCGCGCGTGCGTTTTACCGGGATGCCAAGTGACGCTGCGGACTCTGCGCCAAACGAAAACGCATCCAGATGACGGGCGTAACAAAAACATAACGCCACACCGACCAGCGCGGTAGGGACGGCCAAAACGACATCTGGCCAGCGAACGCCGCTCAGATTGCCCAGCAGCCAGAACATAATCCCACGAGCCTGTTCTGCATTCGCTGAGCGAGTGATGATTAGCGAGGTGAGGGCATTAAATAACTGTGAACTGGCGATCCCGGCCAGGATGATTTGCGTGGTGGCGCTTCCCTGTCTCCCCCCGGCGGCGATCGCCAGTAACGCCACGAAAAGAAAAGCCGTTAACGCCCCAATAAAAGCCCCGAGCGACATGCTGACGATCCCAGCGCCAAGCCCTGTTAAGGCGATCAGAACAGCGCCGGTCGAGGCGCCGGCAGAGATCCCCAGTAGATAAGGCTCTGCCAGCGCGTTTCGTAGCAATGACTGCAATACGACGCCGGAAACCGCCAGACACGCGCCACAACAGGCAGAAACCAACGCCCGCGTCAGGCGATAGTTCCAGATAATGCCCGCATCCAGCGCATCAACGGCATAGCGCGTATCAAAGAACTGGTTAGAAAGCGTATGGATAACATGCTGCCAGGGGATAAACGTCTCGCCAATGGAGATCCCCGCCAATAGAACGCAGCACATCAGCACGCTGACCCAAAGGGCGTGTCCCCCGATTCTTATCGTTAACTGGCCGACAGCGCGACGCGTCCTGCGAGTTTCGCTCATCATCTACCTGCAATTCTGAATACCAGAGGCGCGCTATGCCCGGTAAGACATAGCGCGACATAAAGATTATTGAGCCGTTTTCGGATGTGCCAGACCGTATTCAACCAACGCATCTGCGAGTTTCTCGACGCCATCTATCGTTCTGATGCCGGCGTTCATTGTTTGCACATCCACCACCGGCAGATGGTTCTCCTTCACGGCGGGGATGAGTTTAGTCACGGGGTCGGACTTGAGATATTCCAGTTTGACCTGCCAGTCATCTGCCGGGAAACGACGACGGCTCATTTCACCGAGAACAATGACGGACGGGCTGGCTTTCGCGATGGTTTCCCAGCCAACGGTTGGCCACTCTTCAGCAGAATCAATCACATTTTTCACCCCCAGCGTCTGGGCGATCCATGCGGCAGGGCCAAATTTCCCGGCCACATAGGGGTCCAGTTGCAGATCGGCGCTGGAAAACCAGAATACGGCGGAGACGTTTTTATCCATTCCGGCAATTTTGTCTTTGGCGGCAGCTTCACGGGCCTTCAGACTGGCGATCAATTCATCGCCTTTGTCCTGCACGTCAAAAATTTTCGCCAGATCGGAGACTTCCTGATAAACCATAGCAATATCAAACATGCCTTTACGTACACCGTCGCCACCGTCTTCGTTGTCTTTAGCGCAGTCCGCAGGCGCGGTATATACCGGCACGTTCAACTCGCTAAACTGCTCGTAAGAGGCGACGGTTCCGGCAGGCCCAATTTGCCATTCAAACTGACTGGCGACCAAATCCGGTTTTTTGGCAATAATGCCTTCAAAGCTGGGGATGTTCTGCGCAATCACGGCCACTTTTTCATTTGCCGCTTTGTAAGCATCCGGGACGGGGCCGAACCACAGCGATGTGCCGACAACGCGCTCGGCCAGTCCCAGGGAATAAAGAATTTCAGTGCTGTTTTGCCCGACCGTGGCAACGCGTTCCGGGGCTTTATTGAAGGTAATATCACGGCCGCAGTTTTTAATCGTCAACGGATAGACTGTTTTTGCCGCATGAGTCAATCCTGATGTGAATAATAACGCTGCGCCAGCCACAGCCAGAAGGTATTTTTTATGAGGTAAAGTAAAGTCTGCGTACATTGTTATCGTCCTGTACATGCCAGAATCTGAACGTCTGGTCATGGTTTATTTGGTTCCATATATCGGGACAGGTACATGACGATAGATGACATTGAATGATGAAATTATGAGAATGCAAAATCTCAGCAGGAATAGGCTCATCAATTCATAATGGTATTTATGCCAAATAAATCATCCCATGGACCATCCCGTCCACTCAATGTGTACAACCCTGACAGCAGGTCTCCTGGCTCACGGTAATCAGAATATCGGCCTTCCCATAAAGCAAATCTTTACAGTGACCGGTGGTTACAATAACCACACGCAGATATTCGGTATCCGCCTACAGTTGCGGGGGCAGCTATGGAATGAGATTAAAATAATCCGCACCATATTCCTTTCAAAACAACGGCTGTGTTATGAATACTGTCACTGGCGACTGTATCGGCAATCAATAACCTCGTCAACCGTATGAAAAAAGAACAAAAACATCATACTTTATGGTGATTTTTATATTAATTAATTTAAATTCAAATGGTTGTGTTTTTGTTGGAGTGGTGATTATTGCAACCGCAAGTAATAACGGAAAGGCAAATGAGAATTGATTGACGTTGATCAATTAATCGCGATGAGAAAGAAGGCGTTATTATAAACAGTGAATGTTATCAATATTGTCGCTGGTAACAATATATTTACACGGTTTTTCCATATGCACGATCTGCCACTCGTCGCCCACATCCATGAAGACGTTAAACAGATTTCGCCGCCAGAATTGATACCCGCCGGGTAAAAAATGATGGGTGTGCAAATATAATATTTTATAGTGTTGCTGCTCGCAAAATTGTTCAGCCAGCGAGACCAGTTGGCTGCCAATACCTTGCCTGCGATAATGCTGATCGACATAGCAGCGACAAATCTCAGCTGTCTCCGGTAAATTATAACGACCGTGCAACATCTCTATTCTGTCATCGTACTGACATATCGCCAGCGTCCCAATTATCTGCTGTTGTTCATTCCAGACGCCGAACAATTGGTTTCTTTCCCGCTCAAGATAATTTCCCTGGAGGTCGAATACGTCGTCACTCGCAGTGGGTAATGCTCTTCCGGCATTAAAATAAAGATTAAGATGCCGAATAATAAAGGACTGTACGGCAGGAATATCGTCCCGCGTTATTTCACGAAAAACAAACGGAGAGGTTGGTTTCATATCGGTTATCGCTAACAAATATCAGGAAAACGATAATAACAAGCCAGACGCAGAAAACCAGTTTTCAATAAGAAAACTTGCCGGTCTGTTGAGATACAGACCGGCAGTCGGGATTAGATATCCGCCAGCGCGGCATCTTTGTTCGGGAAGAATGCCAGACGACCCGGAATGGGTTTGATACCGGCGCGGGCCATGGTACGCAGCGGCTGGAATTCCACGTTACTGACGCGCAGTTCACAACCTTCCGGCAAACGCTTCACAAAGCGCTGGAAGGCGTCCAGACCACCGGCATCCAGTACCGGAACGGCGTCCCACTTCAGCACCACAATGCGTTTACCCTCAATGCGTGATTCGAGGTCGGTAAATAACCCTTCCGCGGCGGCGAAAAAGAGCGGCCCGATAACGCGTAATACCAGCACATCATCGGGAACCGTGATGTTTACCGCCGCGAGGCGCGTCATACGGGCAATACGGCGCATAAACAGCAGGGAAGCCAGGACAATCCCGACGCTGATCGCAATCACCATATCGAAGAGCACCGTCAGCGACATACACATCATCATCACGATGATGTCATCTTTGGGCGCATGTCGCAGTAAATCGACCACCTTGTGGGCTTCACTCATGTTCCACGCAACCATCAGCAGCAGCGCGGCCATGGCGGAAAGCGGCAGCCATGACAACAGGGGAGCCAACGCGAGGAGGGCGAGGATGACCAGAATTGCGTGGATAACGGCGGAAATGGGCGAGGTCGCGCCTGCGCGCACGTTTGCCGCAGAACGGGCGATCGCCGCCGTCGCGGTGATCCCGCCAAAGAACGGCGCCACGATATTCCCCAGCCCCTGGCCGATCAGTTCGCTGTTTGCTTTGTGTTTGGTGCCCGTCATGCCGTCGAGCACGACCGCGCACAGCAGGGATTCAATCGCCCCCAGCATCGCCATCGAGAAAGCGGCTGGCAATAACGCCCGCAATGAATCCCAGCTTAGCGTGAAATCTGAATCCGGGAGATTCCACGGCAGCACCAGCTGCGGCAGCAGCTGAGGAATGCCGTTGCCCTGCGAACCATCGGCCAGCACATAGTGGAACTGTGAACCAATCGTCGCCACATGGCCACCCAGCAGATTAACCACGGCCATAACGGCGCAGCCCGCCAGCAGCGCCGGAAGATGGCCCGGCAGACGAATCCCCAGACGCGGCCAGAAAATCAGCATACCGAGTGTCACCACGCCAATAGCGGCATCGCCCGGATTAATGGTCGGCAACGCCATAACCAGCGCCCCGACTTTTTGTAGGTAATGCTCCGGCACATGGGCCATTTGCAGACCGAGAAAATCTTTAATCTGCATTGTCCCGATGGTGATGCCGATCCCTGATGTAAAACCTAACGTGACCGATACGGGAATGTATTCGATCAGACGGCCAAAACGCGCGAGGCCGAAGAGGATCAGGAACACCCCGGACATGAGGGTGGCGACCAGCAGACCTGCCAGCCCGAATTGTTGCGATACCGGGTAGAGAATAACGACAAATGCGGCGGTCGGGCCGGAGACGCTGAAGCGTGACCCGCCGGTTAAGGCAATAACAATCCCCGCCACAGCGGACGTATAAAGACCGTACTGCGGTGCAACACCACTGCCAATTGCCAGCGCCATCGCCAGCGGGATAGCGATGATCCCGACGGTTACCCCGGCAATCACATCACGGGTGAACCGTGAGGCGGTATATTTTTCTTTCCAGCAAGCGTCGATGAGGGCGCGGAAAGGCATCACATGTGAGGAAAATATTCTGTTCACAATAATGTTTCATCCATGAGCGCATCATCTGTCAACTAAATGGCAGGTGAAGGAGGCATTGGTCATACAAATAAGAGTTACAGACAAAAAAACCCGCCGCAGCGGGTTTTTTAGCCGGGTTCGATTAGTGTTCGAACATAGCTGAAATGGATTCTTCGTTGCTGATACGACGAATCGCTTCGGCCAGCATACCCGACAGTGTCAACGTGCGCACGTTCGGCAGTGCTTTAATTTCGTCGGTCAGTGGAATGGTGTCACAGACAACGACTTCATCAATCACCGAATTGCGCAGGTTGTTTGCCGCATTGCCTGAGAAAATCGGGTGAGTCGCGTAGGCGAATACGCGTTTGGCACCACGTTCTTTCAGTGCTTCTGCTGCTTTGCACAGCGTACCACCGGTATCGATCATATCATCAACCAGTACGCAGTCGCGGCCGGCAACGTCACCGATGATGTGCATCACCTGAGAAACGTTAGCGCGCGGACGACGTTTGTCGATGATCGCCATATCGGTATCGTTCAGCAGCTTAGCGATAGCGCGGGCACGCACAACGCCACCGATATCTGGAGAAACCACAATCGGGTTATCCAGGTTCAGTTGCAGCATATCTTCTAACAGAATTGGGCTACCGAATACGTTATCAACCGGAACGTCAAAGAAGCCCTGGATCTGTTCAGCATGCAGGTCAACGGTGAGAACGCGGTCAACGCCAACGCTGGACAAGAAGTCAGCGACGACTTTTGCGGTAATCGGTACACGAGCGGAACGTACACGACGGTCCTGACGCGCATAGCCAAAGTAAGGGATAACGGCGGTGATACGGCCTGCGGAAGCACGGCGCAGCGCATCGACCATAACAACCAATTCCATCAGGTTGTCGTTAGTAGGGGCACAAGTGGACTGGATGATGAAAATATCACCACCGCGTACATTTTCGTTAATTTGTACGCTGACTTCGCCGTCGCTAAAGCGACCTACAGCGGCGTCGCCGAGAGAAGTGTACAGGCGGTTGGCAATACGTTGTGCTAGTTCCGGGGTGGCGTTACCAGCAAAAAGCTTCATATCAGGCACGAGAAGAACCTCAGGCATGCGTCCATTGGTGGATAGAATCTGCCGAAAACTGTGCGGGCCAGGCAATATCCTATCCAGGCGGTGTATTAAAGAGCGCGATGCAACGTCTGGAACAGGGTGACGTTGTCACCGAAACTCAGCTTGCCCGGCTTAAAGCATGGCTTTTTGCAATGGAGAGAGGTTGACACCCTTCGCCACAAACGCATTGAGCCATTCCGGGGCTTGCTTAAGCACCTGACGAGCAGCGGATTCTGTATCGAATTCAGCAAAGACACAGGCCCCTGTACCAGTCAGGCGCGACGGCGCGTATTCTAACAGCCAGGAAAGCGCCGCATCAACCTCGCGAAAACGTTTTCTTGCGATAACCTCGCAATCATTGCCGAATTCACATTTTAATAACGTTTCTATTGACCTTTTTGGCGTGTTGCGCGGTAATTCGGGGTCCTTGAAAATAACCGGCGTGGGGATGCTTACCCCAGGGTGGGCCACCAGATACCACTTCTCCGGCGGGTCTACCGGCGTCAGGATTTCACCCACGCCCTCGGCGAAGGCCGCATGTCCACGGACAAACACCGGGACGTCCGCGCCCAGCGTTAAGCCTGTTTCCGCCAGTTCATCGACCGATAATCCGCACTGCCAGAGATGATTCAGCGCCACCAGAACGGTCGCCGCATTGGACGAGCCGCCACCCAGACCGCCGCCCATGGGCAAACGTTTCTCGATGCTGATATCCGCGCCGCTGCCTGCGGGCAAACGCCCGTGGGCGGACGCTGTCTTCATCAGCAACCGCGCCGCGCGGACGATCAGATTGTCGTCATTTTCGACGCCCTCGACAGGCGTCAAAAGATGAATTTCGCCGTCGCCGCGTGGCGTAATGCCGATCGTGTCGCCGTAATCAAGAAACTGGAACAGCGTTTGCAATGTGTGATAACCGTCCGCACGCTGTCCGGTGATGTATAAAAACAGATTCAGTTTTGCCGGAGATGGCCAGTGGGTCATCATTTTACAATCCAGTTATCCATCTTCAGTTTGATGCGCTGACTGCCGTCAGAGAGTTCCATATTTGCCGGCATGGCGGGCTGCGTTTTACTGTCGTATCCGCTGTATACCACTTTCCAGTTTTTACCGTCCTGGTGGTAGTTCACTTCGCTCAGGCGGTACTGGTCGTCGAGGGTGTAATCGGTGGCGTCGCCCGGCAGACCGAGGATCCACTGGCGTAAGCTGTTAAGCGGAATGGGCATTCCGGTCAGCTTGCCGATCATCTCTTCGGCGTCGTCGGCGGTGTAACGCTGCCCTTTATTATCGACCAGTTGCACATTGCCCGGCTGGGCGTTCAGCTCCAGTTCGGTACTGCCCAGCGGATTGGTCAACAGCAGACGGTAGCGATCCTGACCGGTTTGCTGCCAGAAGAAGCGGGCATACACTTTCTGATCGTCGGAGATATAAGCAAACGCGCCACGCGTCTGATACTGATTCAACTTGCGCACGTCCTGCTGATGCTGACGCCACTGAGGGGAGTCGGGACTTTTGCCAGGACCTTTCGGCGCATTGATCGTACAGGCGGTGAGGACCAGGCTAGCCAGCGGGAGCAGGCGGATCAGGCGAAAATCAGGCAGGGTCATAGTGATGACGAATCCTTGTAATACGGTGCGATAATTGCCTGATGGCGCTATGCTTATCAGGCCGACAAACTGAACCCGTCGGTTGGTTGCAGTTATAACCCTTAATGCTAGCGCTGACCGGGTACATCGTCTACGTTCACGTTATCTTAATTTAAACAGTAAGCTATTACTCCAAAAGGAGGCTGTCTCTTTTATTGACCACGAGCATCCTGTATGATGCACCCAGTCTAACCTTATCAACGCTGGTACTATTCCCGCACACATGACCCTTTTAGCGCTCGGTATTAACCATAAAACGGCACCTGTATCGCTGCGAGAACGCGTAACGTTTTCGCCAGATACGCTCGATCAGGCGTTGGACAGCCTGCTTGCGCAGCCGATGGTGCAGGGCGGTGTGGTGTTGTCGACGTGCAACCGCACGGAGCTGTATCTCAGCGTTGAAGAACAGGATAACCTGCAAGAGGCGCTGATTCGTTGGTTATGTGATTACCATAATCTCAATGAAGACGACCTGCGCAATAGCCTCTACTGGCACCAGGACAACGACGCCGTCAGCCACCTGATGCGCGTCGCCAGCGGGCTGGACTCGCTGGTGCTGGGCGAACCGCAAATTCTCGGTCAGGTGAAAAAAGCGTTTGCGGATTCGCAAAAAGGCCATCTGCATGCCAGCGCGCTGGAACGCATGTTCCAGAAATCGTTTTCCGTCGCCAAACGCGTACGCACCGAAACAGACATCGGCGCCAGCGCCGTGTCCGTTGCTTTTGCTGCCTGTACGCTGGCGCGTCAAATTTTCGAATCCCTCTCCACGGTGACGGTGTTGCTGGTCGGGGCGGGTGAAACCATTGAACTGGTCGCGCGCCATCTGCGTGAACATAAAGTACAAAAAATGATCATCGCCAACCGCACCCGCGAACGCGCGCAAGTGCTGGCAGATGAAGTGGGAGCTGAGGTTATTTCGTTGAGCGACATCGACGAACGTCTGCGGGAAGCCGATATTATTATCAGCTCAACCGCCAGTCCGCTGCCGATTATCGGCAAAGGGATGGTGGAGCGCGCATTAAAAAGCCGTCGTAACCAGCCGATGCTGTTGGTGGACATTGCCGTGCCGCGCGACGTGGAGCCGGAAGTCGGTAAACTGGCGAATGCCTATCTGTACAGCGTTGATGACCTGCAAAGCATCATTTCGCATAACCTGGCGCAGCGTAAAGCGGCGGCAGTGGAGGCCGAAACGATTGTCGCGCAGGAAGCCAGCGAATTTATGGCTTGGCTGCGCTCGCAAAGCGCCAGCGAGACCATCCGCGAATACCGTAGTCAATCAGAGCACGTACGCGATGAACTGACAGTTAAAGCGTTGGCAGCCCTTGAACAGGGCGGCGACGCGCAAGCCATTTTGCAGGATCTGGCATGGAAACTGACCAACCGCCTGATCCATGCGCCAACTAAATCTCTTCAACAGGCCGCCCGTGACGGGGATGACGAACGCCTGAATATTCTGCGCGACAGCCTCGGGCTGGAGTAGCAGCACACCAATCTATTTTTTACAGGGTGCATTTACGCCTATGAAGCCTTCTATCGTTGCCAAACTGGAAGCCCTGCACGAACGCCATGAAGAAGTTCAGGCGCTGTTGGGTGATGCGGGAACCATCGCAGACCAGGAACGCTTTCGCGCGCTGTCGCGTGAGTATGCGCAATTAAGCGATGTTTCTCGCTGTTTTACGGACTGGCAACAGGTTCAGGATGATATCGAAACGGCACAGATGATGCTCGACGATCCTGAAATGCGCGAGATGGCGCAGGATGAACTGCGCGAAGCCAAAGAAAAAGGTGAACAACTGGAGCAACAGTTGCAGGTTCTGCTGCTGCCAAAAGATCCCGATGACGAACGTAACGCTTTCCTCGAAGTGCGCGCCGGAACGGGCGGCGATGAAGCCGCGCTGTTCGCAGGCGATCTGTTCCGCATGTACAGCCGTTACGCGGAAGCGCGTCGCTGGCGGGTAGAGATCATGAGCGCCAGTGAAGGCGAGCATGGCGGCTATAAAGAGATCATCGCCAAAATCAGCGGCGATGGCGTTTACGGGCGACTCAAGTTTGAGTCCGGCGGCCATCGCGTTCAGCGCGTCCCGGCGACCGAATCGCAGGGGCGTATCCACACGTCCGCCTGTACCGTCGCCGTTATGCCGGAACTGCCGGAGGCCGAACTGCCGGATATTAACCCGGCTGATTTACGTATCGACACCTTCCGCTCTTCGGGCGCGGGCGGTCAGCACGTTAACACCACCGACTCTGCAATTCGTATTACGCACTTACCGACCGGTATCGTGGTGGAGTGCCAGGACGAACGTTCACAGCATAAAAACAAAGCGAAGGCGCTGTCGGTGCTTGGGGCGCGCATCCACGCCGCAGAAACGGCGAAGCGTCAGCAGGCTGAAGCCTCAACCCGGCGTAACCTGTTAGGCAGCGGCGACCGCAGCGATCGCAACCGTACCTATAACTTCCCGCAGGGTCGCGTGACGGATCATCGTATTAACCTGACCCTCTACCGTCTGGATGAGGCGATGGAGGGGAAACTGGACATGCTCATTGAGCCGATTGTTCAGGAACACCAGGCCGACCAACTGGCGGCGTTGTCCGAGCAGGAATAATGGATTACCAGCACTGGTTGCGTGAGGCGATAAGCCGCTTACAGGAGAGTGAAAGCCCCCGACGTGATGCCGAGATTTTGCTGGGCCACGTTACCGGTAAGGCGCGCACCTTTATTCTGGCATTTGGCGAAACGGCGCTGACCGACACGCAGCGTGAGCAACTGGCGCAGTTGCTGGCGCGTCGTCAGCGCGGCGAACCGGTCGCACACCTGACTGGCATACGCGAGTTCTGGTCACTGCCGCTGTTTGTCTCGCCCGCCACGCTGATTCCGCGCCCGGACACCGAATGTCTGGTCGAACAGGCGCTGGCACGTCTGCCTGATTCGCCGTGTCGGATTCTCGACCTCGGCACCGGAACCGGCGCGATTGCGCTGGCGCTGGCGACAGAGCGACCGGACTGCGAGGTCACGGCGGTAGACCGTATGCCGGACGCCGTGGCGCTGGCTGGCCGTAATGCGCAACATCTGGCGATTCACAATGTTCGCATACTGCAAAGCGACTGGTTCGCGGCGTTGCCGGGGCAGCAATTTGACATGATCGTCAGCAACCCTCCATATATTGATGCGCATGACCCCCATCTCGCACAGGGCGATGTGCGTTTTGAACCGCTGTCGGCGCTGGTCGCAGACGATAACGGCATGGCGGATATCACGCACATTATCGCGCAGGCGCGCCATGCGCTGGCGCCGGGGGGGTATCTGTTGCTGGAGCACGGCTGGCAGCAAGGAGTGGCGGTCAGAACCGCGTTGGCGCAGGCAGGGTACGTTCAGGTTGAGACCTGCCGTGATTATGGCGACAACGAACGAATCACGCTTGGGCGGATCGCGCCATGAATACATTTACGCTGCTGCTGGGCATCCATCTGACCAGCGTTACGCTTTCCGTTAGCCTGTTCGTGCTGCGTTTCTGGTGGCGCTATACCCGCCATGCGCTGGCATCCGCACGCTGGACGCGGGTTGTCCCGCCGATTATTGACACCGTTTTGCTGCTTAGCGGAGCGGGATTGATCATAAAAACGCACATCCTGCCATTCACCGAACAGGGGACATGGCTGACTGAGAAGTTGTTTGGCGTTATCATCTACATCGTTTTGGGTTTTATTGCGCTTGATTATCGTCAGGCGCGCAGTCAGCAGGCGCGCGTTATCGCCTTCCCGCTGGCGCTGGTGGTGCTGTACATCATCATTAAACTCGCCACCACAAAAATACCGTTACTGGGGTAAGTCATGAGGTCGTTAGCTGATTTCGAATTTAATAAAGCGCCACTGTGCGATGGGATGATCCTGGCATCGGAATCGATCCGCCTGGATTTTCCGACGCAAGCGGTCTATGACGAACTGGAACGTCTGGCCAGTCTGGCGCATGAAGAAATTAGCCAGCTCCTGTCTCAGGATGAGCAACTGGAAAAATTGCTGGCACTTTTTTATGGCGAGTGGGGGTTCAGAGATACCCACGGCGTCTACCGTCTTTCTGATGCATTGTGGCTCGATCAGGTTCTGAAAAACCGCCAGGGGAGCGCGGTATCGTTAGGCGCAATCTTATTGTGGCTGGCTCACCGGCTGGGTCTCCCATTGGTGCCGGTCATTTTCCCGACCCAGTTGATTCTGCGTATTGAATCGCTGGAGGGGGAAATGTGGCTGATCAACCCATTTAACGGCGAAACGCTCGATGAGCATACGCTGGAAGTCTGGCTGAAGGGCAATATTAGCCCGGTCGCTGAACTGTTTAACGAAGATCTGGATGAGGCGGATAACGCTGAGGTCATTCGCAAATTGCTGGATACGCTGAAATCTTCCTTGATGGAAGAGCGGCAAATGGAACTGGCGTTGCGCGCCAGCGAAGCGTTACTGCAATTTAACCCGGAAGACCCTTACGAGATCCGCGACCGGGGGCTGATTTATGCGCAACTGGAGTGTGAACATGTTGCGTTGACGGATTTAAGTTATTTTGTTGAACAGTGTCCAGAAGACCCGATCAGCGAAATGATTCGTGCGCAGATTAATACCATTGCGCACAAGCAAATTGTTTTGCATTAATTAATCGACATTTTACCCATGGTTAAGGCGATCTTATGAAACAAAAAGTGGTTAGCATTGGCGACATCAACGTGGCAAATGACCTGCCATTCGTGCTGTTTGGCGGTATGAACGTGCTGGAATCACGCGATCTGGCGATGCGTATCTGTGAACACTACGTAACCGTGACCCAGAAGCTGGGTATTCCTTATGTGTTCAAAGCCTCTTTTGATAAAGCCAACCGTTCCTCTATTCACTCTTACCGTGGCCCGGGTCTGGAAGAAGGGATGAAGATTTTCCAGGAACTGAAACAAACGTTTGGCGTGAAAGTGATCACCGACGTTCATGAAGCCAGTCAGGCGCAGCCTGTCGCCGACGTGGTGGATGTCATTCAGCTTCCGGCATTCCTCGCTCGCCAGACCGACCTGGTGGAAGCGATGGCAAAAACCGGCGCGGTCATTAACGTGAAAAAACCGCAGTTCGTCAGCCCCGGTCAGATGGGCAATATCGTGGACAAATTCCACGAAGGCGGCAACGATAAAGTGATCCTGTGCGATCGCGGTGCGAACTTCGGCTACGACAACCTGGTTGTTGATATGCTGGGCTTTAGCGTGATGAAGAAAGTTTCCGGTAACTCGCCTGTTATTTTCGACGTCACCCATGCGTTGCAGTGCCGCGACCCGTTTGGCGCCGCGTCCGGCGGTCGTCGCGCGCAGGTTACCGAACTGGCGCGCGCCGGTATGGCGGTAGGTCTGGCCGGTTTGTTCATTGAAGCGCACCCGGACCCGGAGCATGCGAAATGTGACGGTCCGTCCGCGCTGCCGTTAGCGAAGCTGGAACCGTTCCTGAAACAAATTAAAGCGATTGACGATCTGGTGAAAAGCTTCGGCGAGCTGGATACCGAACACTAAGCGGGGATGATGTGTGCCGGAGGGCGTCTGACGCCGTATCCGGCCTACAATAAACGCGGTTTCGTAAGCCCGGAAAGCGTAAACGCTACCGGGCTTTTTTGTCCGTCAGGCAAAAATGGTCATCAGGTAAGCGATAAACAGAGCCAGATGCGCCGCGCCGTTCAACACATTGGTTCGCCCGGTCGAGAAAGAAATGTGGCACAGCACCAGCGAGGCCACCATTACCACCATCTCCGGGGCGCCCAAACCGAAGAGCAGGTCATTTCCGGTAGCCCATGCAATCAGCGTCACCACCGGTACGGTCAGGGAGATGGTTGCCAGTACCGAACCAAAGAACAGGTTCATGGCTCGCTGTACCTGGTTATTCAACACCGCTTTCAGCGCGCCCAGCCCTTCAGGGGAGAGGATCAGCAAGGCCACGAGGAAACCGGTAAATGCCACTGGCGCATTCAGTTCGGTTAACAGTGTCTCCAGCGGATTGGCGTTCATTTTCGTCACGGCGATAACGGCAATCAGATGTACGATCAGCCATACAGCGTGCCAGATGTTGCTGTGCGCGGACGGTTTGCCGTGGTGCGGGTCATCGTCATCACTTTCATCTTCATGCTCGTAAACGAATAAACTCTGGTGCGTTTTCGTCTGAATCAGCAGGAAAACGCCGTACATCGCGGCGGAAATAAGCGCCACTAACAGCGCCTGAGCCGTAGTAAAATTCGCCCCTGGCAACGCCATAGGGAAGACCAGCACGATAATCGCCAGCGGAAACAGGGCAATTAAATACTGTTTAATGCCAAACAGGTTCATATATTGCGTGGCGAATTTACGACCGCCAAGCAGCAGAGAAAAACCGACCAGTCCGCCAGTTACAATCATGATGATTGAATAGAGCGTATCGCGCATCAGTGTTGGCGCGGCGTCGCCGGTGGCCATCAATGCGGAAATTAAACTCACTTCCAGAATAACGACAGAAAGACTTAAGATAAGGGAACCGTAAGGTTCGCCGAGTCGGTGCGCTAATACATCCGCATGGCGGACAACGCTGAAAGCGCTGCTTAAAATACCAATAAGGGCAAGTATATTAATACCGATGACCACTGGTAGTGACTGACTGCTTCCCCATAAGAACAGCACCACCAGTGCCAGAACCGGGAAAATAAGCGAGGTCTCCTTGTGGCGGGTTTTCACCGCCTCATGTGCGTGTGTCATTATGATTCTCCATCTCCGCAGGTGTTTTTAATTATAAATGTATTAAAGATTGTAAAAAATAACAGAAATCGCGGCTTCATCATTGTGTTTTTACGTAATTTTACGGCATGGGCTATTTTCCCCCGCAGAGTGAATAAAAAAGTACGTCTTGTTTAGAGAGTATATGAATAACAGTGGGTTAGTGACAAATAAAAAGTAAAATAGCACCCGACTGGCGAGACAAAACATTGTTGACCACACTAAAGGTTTACAGCAAAAAGAGGAGTCAGCAATGCCTTATAAAACGAAAAGCGATTTGCCGGAAAGCGTTCAGAATGTGCTGCCTGCGCACGCGCAGGATATCTATAAAGAGGCGTTTAATAGCGCCTGGGAACAATATAAAGATAAAGCGGACAGACGTGACGACGCCAGCCGGGAGGAGACCGCGCATAAGGTTGCCTGGGCTGCCGTCAAAAATGATTACCAAAAAGGGGATGATGATAAGTGGCATAAAAAGCGCTGATCGTCTTCATACCAGACCAGGCAAATGATGCGCGTTGAGCGTCTGTTGCCTTGCAAGCGGCGATTGAATTGCATATTGTCCTGTTAGTGGTTTCAAAATGAGCAGTTAAAATGCCCGGAAGGCGTCAAAAAAGTGTTGCAGGGAAGTTTGCAGTGGCGGAGGTGTAAGGTGTTAACGCGTGATTTTTTACTGAATGCCGATTGTAAAACGGCGTTTGGCGCTATTGAAGAATCACTACTTTGGTCAGCAGAACAACGGGCCGCTTCACTGGCGGCGACGCTTGCCTGTAGGCCCGATGATGGGCCGGTGTGGATCTTCGGTTATGGATCGTTGATGTGGAATCCGGTGTTAGAATTTGACGAGTCCTGTACCGGTACGCTGGTCGGCTGGCACCGGGCGTTTTGTCTGCGTCTGACGGCAGGGCGTGGAACGGCGTGCCAGCCCGGACGGATGCTGGCGCTGAAAGAGGGCGGGCGAACTACTGGCGTGGCTTATAAACTGCCGGAGAACGCGCTGGAGCAGGAGCTGACGCTGCTGTGGAAGCGGGAAATGATTACCGGCTGCTATCTTCCCACCTGGTGCCAGCTGGCGCTGGATGATGGCCGGACGGTCAATGCGCTGGTGTTTATTATGGACCCGCGACACCCGCTGTATGAGTCGGATACTCGCGCTCAGATTATCGCGCCGCTGATCGCTGCCGCCAGTGGGCCGTTGGGCACCAACGCGCAATATCTGTTCTCGCTGGAACAGGAGCTTGCCAGACTGGGGATGCGGGACGATTGTCTGAACGATCTGGTGGCGAAAGTCAGAGGCTTGTTAGGCGAGAATCAGCCGGAAAGGGGATTCAACCCCGGATTTGCCTGAGCGTTGCCCCTGAATCCAGGGGCAAAAACATCAGGCTGCGATATAACTGATGGAGTGTTCCAGTGACTGGCTGTGGCTGTCGATCAGCACGTTCCAGACACCGGTGTACGGTACGGTCAGCCAGGCATTATCACGGTTCTGCACGCTTAAAATATCGGTCTGCGTGTCTTTGACGTGTTTTTTCTCGCTCATTAAATGGATGTGGCAGCGTTCAGAACAACGCACTATCACCGTATCCCCACCAAACAATTTCAAACTTGCTTTCACTAATGCCATTTTTCACCCCGTTCTTGAAAACAACGTACTCCCTTGCGGAAGTGCTGCGTGATGTTGTTCACATTTCACTCACTGCATAACACCAAAGGGTGAGCTCACGGATGCTGATTTTGATCAAAAAATGGCATAACCATTAAACAAAAATGACAAAATGCCTGAAAATCATTGAAAGGGCGTGGTAACTTTCGACAAAAACACGCCCTTATAAGATTAAATTCGGAAATGCCCGGCAGTTTCAGCCAGCTCGCCTGCCTGGCTCTGCAAGGCGCCTGCGGCGGCGGCAGACTGCACCACCAGTTCAGCGTTCTGTTGCACCATGCGATCAAGGTGGTTCACGGAGTGATTTATTTCCTGAATGCCTTTCATCTGTTCACTGGTGGCGATGCTGATTTCATGCATGATGCCGGAGACATGGCCGATGCTGGACAGGATCTCCTGCATACTTTCTCCGGCCAGATGAACATAACGTGAACCTGTCGCGACGCTGGTAGTTGTGGAGTCGATCAGAGATTTAATCTCTTTTGCCGCCTGTGCGCTGCGGCTGGCAAGGTTGCGCACTTCACCCGCGACAACGGCAAACCCGCGGCCTTGCTCTCCCGCCCGGGCGGCTTCGACCGAAGCATTCAGCGCCAGAATATTGGTCTGGAACGCAATGCCGTCGATCACGCTGGTGATATCGCCGATTTTCGCCGATGCCCCTTCAATAGATTGCATTGTCGTGATTGCCTGCGAGACCACATCGCCGCCGCGCGTGGCGGCCTGTGAGGCTTTTTGCGCCTGATCGTTGGCTTCGGCGGCAGATTCCGTGGACTGGGCGACCGATGCGGTGATTTGCTCAACGGCGCTGGCGGTTTCACGCAGGCTGGAGGCGGCCTGCTCGGTACGGCCTGAAAGGTCGCGGTTACCGGCGGCAATCTCCTGCGCGGCCATTTTCACCGAGGCGCTGGCATCGCGTAGCTGTACCATCACCACGGACAACTTATCGCTAAAACCGTTAAACGCCCTGGCGATTTGCGCGACCTCGTCTGTGCCGCTGTCCGGCAAACGCTGAGACAAATCGTTCGTCCCGTTGGCAATGGCATGCATCGCGTCGCGGATCGTGGACAGACGCTTCATCAGGCGAGCCACCAGAAGGTGCATCACTGCGCCGCCCGCGAGAACCAACAGCAGCAGAGACAGGGTGGACGCCTTCAGCAGCGCCAGCATACCGGAGGTCGCCTCTTTTTCGTCTAACGCCACGACCAGCCACCAGTGGGTTCCTTGCACCGGCGTCGCCAGCAGCGTTTTACTGCTCTCGCCGATCAGCGCCTGAACAGGGTGTCCGCTTTTTACCTGATTGAAATCCACGCCGCTGACGACCTGCGCGAAAGGTTTCATCGTCAGCGCCGGATCGTTGGCGGCGATGAGCGTTCCGTTTTGGTCGAGCAACATACCGCTGCTGGCGGGCGTCGGTCGAATACCGTGTACATTCGCTACGACGGCATCCATCGCGACATCACCGGCGACCACCGCTTTCAGTTCGCCATTCTCTTTCACCGGAACGGCGAACGTTACCACCAGCTTGCCGGTTCCGGCATCAACATAGGGGGCCGTAACGACGGCAGCGTCAGCGCTGACAACCTGTTGATACCAGGGACGTGACGTCGGATCAAAATCTGGCGGTATGCCTGCCGGGTCGGAGAATTTTGCTGTTTTGCTGGCATACCCGACATAAATATTCGTAAAGCCGCCGCCCAGCGCCATTTGACGAAATACCGGCACCGGATCGTCGGTTAGCGCCGCCTGCTGCAACGAGGAAATCATATTCATTTTACCGCTAACCCAGTCGGCAATCGCCAGACTGTGGCTGGCGCTGGTACTGGTGAGCGTATCCTGCTGCGCTTGTCGGTTATCGAGACGCGTTACCTGAAGGTTAATCAGCGTGTTAAGGAGGAGGGCGACAACCAGACATCCCGTTGTCGCCGCAATAATACGGGCGCGAATTGAGCTGAACATAGTATTTCCTTCAGTGTGGTATTGGAAATCCTATCGGCTACCGGGCGGCGAATCTTGAGGCTGCAACCGCGTCCATAAGAAAATAGTATCAGCAGGGCTAAACGCGCGTTAAGCGCTAATGAAGGTGCGCGGAAACCAGGGGCAATTCCCGCGCCAGGGATCAGAAGGTCAGAACTTTATCCGCCGCCAGCGTCCACTGGGCCAGTTCGACCAGCGTACCGACTTCCACGCCGTCAATGAGCGGCAATGTGGTGATTCCCCGCCCGTCGGTACAGGTTTTACACAGTTTCACCGGGACGTCCTGCGCGGTCAGGATCTCCAGCATTTGCTGGATATTGTAACCTTCCGCAGGCTTCTGTCCGCGTAATCCTGCGGTGACGGCATCCGACATTAAAAATAAACGCAGGTCGAGGTCGCCGGCCTGTTCACGTAGCGCAATGGCCAGACGCAGGCTGTTAAATAACGCTTCGCTACCGTATGCCGCACCGTTTGCGACGATCACTATCTTTTGCATTTTGACTCCTGTTGTCAGGGGGGCATGGATATTGCTTGTAGTACGGGTAGACCTGTTACCCGGGAGAGCAACGATGATGACGAATATGGAAAGCCGCCCCGGCGCCACCCAATGGTTTCATTATGCGCGCCAGCTTGAGAATACGCAGCTTCGCCAACTGGCGCAGTCAGGGAAGCTGGTGTCCCGGATTAGCCATCTGGTGCATATGCTACAGTGCGAACGCGGCGCATCCAACATCTGGTTGTGTTCCGCAGGGCAACTTTATGGGCCGGAGATACGCGCCAGCCGCGCGCTGGTGGACGAAGAACACGCCCGGTTGCAGTCCCTGTTGCAGGAGATGAGGCCGATGGCGAACAGCGCGCTCTGTCATCGCATCGCCGGGGCTGTCTGGTGTCTGGAGCAGTTGCCGCAGCTGCGCGAAGCGGTCAGTGGACGGCATAGCGATGCGCCACAGGCGATGGATCAGTACAGCCGCACGCTGCGCCACCTGCTAAGCATTGTGCCGCAGCTTAACGACAACATCGACCATCCCCACATCGCCGGAGGGATGGTCGCGCTGTACAGCTTTATGCAGGGTAAGGAGCTGGTGGGGCAGGAGCGGGCGCTGGGGGCGATAGGGTTTACGCAAGGGGCGTTCAGCCACGAGATGCGACAGGAGCTGGTGGATCGCATTGACGGACAGCAGCTCTGCTTTGACACCTTTATATCGCTGGCGTCTCCGACGGTGGTTCACGCATTTCGCCAGCAGTGCGAAGCGGAAGCCGCTATCGAACAGTGGCGCCGCCTGGCCTGTACGCGCCAGCCTGCGCCCGATAAGGGCGAAAGCGCTTTACGCTGGTTCACGCTCCAGACGCAACGGCTGGAGCAACTGCGCAGCATCGAGGAGATGCTGATCGCCGAGTTAATGTCTGCGGTGGAGCGCCGTCTGGCGCAGGATGAGACAACGTTGCCGCTCGCCAGCTGGCTGGATGATGCCACCGACGATACGTTCTCATTGCGCCGGGATAAGCAGTTGCTGCTGGTTGTGCGGCAACAGGCGCGGGAGCTGGAGCAGCTTAGCGGGCAACTGGCGTCACTACAGGATGCGCTGGAGGAGCGAAAGGTTATTGATAAGGCCAAATATGTGCTGATGCATCACCAGAATCTGTCTGAAGAGCAGGCCTGGCAGTCGCTGCGCAAAATGGCGATGGATAAGAACCAGCGGATGGTGGACATCGCGCGTGCGCTGCTCACGGTGAAATCGCTCTGGCAGGTGACAACCAAAGGGTAGCTGCACAACGGCTGGGCATCGTGTGCCAGATTCGGGTGCAAGCGCGTTCGCGTACCGCCTGAAAAGCGGCGGAATAGGGGCATGTTGATGTTGGCATCTGAATTGCAGGACTGAAATGGTAAAAGAGTTCTGAAAACAGTTTAGCGGCAAACCAACGACGGTTTGCGCGCGTTTGGGATAAAGGCGTCCTGCAATGCTTCGGCATTGCCGGGCGCTTTTTTTTTTGCAATGGGGAGCATGTATGGGTGGCAGGTCTGTTTCATTGACGCGACGTCGATTATTGCAGGCAGGGGCCGCGATGGGCGGGGCGCTGCTGGTACCCGGTTTGATGCAGTCCGTGTGGGCGGCAGGGTCGGACAAACCCGAACTTGAAACCGTCAGAGTAGGTTTTATTCCGCTCACTGACTGCGCGCCGCTGATCATCGCCGCGTTGAAAGGGTTTGATAAGAAATACGGCATTACCCTTGTGCCGACCAAAGAGGCCAGTTGGGCGGCGGTGCGCGACAAACTCGTTTCCGGCGAACTGGACGCGGCGCATGTGCTGTATGGCCTGCTCTATGGTCTTGAGCTTGGTATTGCCAGTAAGCCGCAGCCGATGGCGAACCTGATGACGCTAAATCAGAACGGGCAGGCAATCACGCTGTCGACGGCGCTTCAGGAGAAAGGCATTACCGACGCTGGCGGATTGAAAAACATGATCGCCGGACAAGCGCCCGGCACTTACACCTTTGCGCATACCTTTCCGACCGGAACGCATGCGATGTGGCTCTATTACTGGCTGGCTAGCGCGGGGATTAACCCGTTCTCTGATGTCCGAATGGTCGTCGTGCCGCCGCCGCAAATGGTGATGAACATGCGTATTGGCAACATGGTGGGCTTTTGCGTCGGTGAACCGTGGAATGCCCGTGCGATTAATGATCGCATTGGTTTTACTGCCGCAACCTCGCAGGCCATCTGGCCCGATCACCCGGAAAAAATCCTGGGAACGCGCCGTGACTGGGTTGAACAGCATCCAAACACCGCCAGAGCGCTGGTCAGCGCGGTACTGGAGGCGGCGCGCTGGATCGACGCCTCAGTGGAAAACCGACGCGAAACCGCACAAATACTGGCCCGTCGCGCCTGGCTTAACACCAAAGAGCAGTACCTGACCGGACGTATGTTGGGCGAGTACGACAACGGCGCAGGGCATCGCTGGCAGGACGCGCACGCCATTCGTTTTTATCACGATGCGGAAGTGAGTTTTCCGTGGCATTCCGACGGGATGTGGTTCCTGACGCAGTTTCGTCGCTGGGGGCTGCTCAAGGACGCGCCGGATTATAACGCCATCGCCGCCCGGATTAACCGCACGGACATCTGGCGGGACGCCGCCGCAGCGGTAGGCGGCATCACGCCGCCTTCTCAGCTGTTACGCACCAGCACCCTCATAGATGGTTCCGTATGGACCGGGCGGGACCCCGAACGTTACGCCAACAGTTTCACTCTCCATCATCAAGGGGCCTGACATGAAAACAGTACAAAACGCGCAAAGACGCATCCCTGAACCCGCCGCCGGTGAAGTGATTACGCTGCCGCCCGTTACGGTGCGCAGGCGTAATCCGCCGCTGTCGCATCTGATGCGAACACTGGCGCAGCGGACCGTTCCCGCATTGCTGGGGCTGGCGCTGCTGGTGGTGGGCTGGCAACTGGCGGCCATTAACAGCAAAGGCTTCCCGACGCCGCTCAGCACCCTTGATTCCGCGCTGACGCTGTTTGCCGACCCGTTTTATAACGGTGGGCCTAATGATATGGGGATTGGCTGGAATGTGCTGGCGTCGCTACAGCGTGTGGCGATTGGTTTTGGGCTGGCGGCGCTGGTGGGTATCCCGCTTGGCTTCCTGATCGGCCGGTTCACCTTTTTCTCGCGCATGTTTACCCCGCTGATCGCGCTGCTGCGACCGGTCAGCCCGCTGGCCTGGTTGCCAATTGGCTTGCTGCTGTTTCAGAAAGCGGAACCGGCATCAAGCTGGACTATTTTTATCTGCTCTATCTGGCCGATGGTGATCAACACCGCCGAAGGCGTGCGCCGCATCCCACAGGATTACCTTAACGTTGCCCGTGTCCTGCAACTCCCGGAATGGACGGTGATGCGCCGTATTCTCTTTCCGGCGGTTCTGCCTGCGGTGCTGACCGGCGTACGCCTGTCTATCGGCATCGCCTGGCTGGTGATTGTGGCGGCGGAAATGCTCACCGGCGGTCTCGGCATTGGCTTTTGGATCTGGAACGAGTGGAACAACCTCAATGTGGAAAACATTCTCATCGCTATCGTCATCATCGGCGTGGTTGGCCTGCTGCTGGAGCAGGGCTTAATGCTGGTGGCGCGTCGTTTTAGCTGGCAGGAAAAATAAGGGGAACACCATGAAACCGTTAATTCAGGTACAGGCCGTCAGTCAGCGTTTTTCTACCGCCAGCGGCGAATTTCTGGCGTTGCAAAACGTCTCTTTCGACATTCATGAAGGTGAAACCGTCAGCCTTATTGGGCATTCCGGCTGCGGGAAATCGACGCTGTTGAATCTGATTGCCGGAATTACGCTCCCTACCGACGGGGGGCTTATTTGCGACAACCGGGAAATCGCCGGGCCGGGGCCGGAAAGAGCTGTGGTCTTTCAGAATCACTCGCTGCTGCCGTGGCTGACCTGCTTCGATAACGTTGCGCTGGCGGTTGATCGGGTCTTTCGCCGCACGATGGGGAAAACAGAGCGTCGGGAATGGATTGAACACAATCTTGAACGGGTGCAAATGGGGCACGCCATGCACAAGCATCCGGGAGAAGTGTCCGGGGGGATGAAGCAGCGCGTCGGCATCGCCCGGGCGCTGGCGATGAAACCCAAAGTGCTGCTGATGGATGAACCGTTTGGCGCGCTGGACGCCCTGACGCGCGCGCACTTGCAGGACACGGTGATGCAAATCCAGCAGTCGCTCAATACCACCATTGTGCTGATTACCCACGATGTGGATGAAGCGGTGCTGCTCTCCGATCGCGTGCTGATGATGACCAACGGCCCGGCGGCGACGGTAGGCGACATTTTGCCCGTCACGCTTCCTCGCCCGCGTAATCGCGTGCAGCTGGCTGACGACAGCCGATACCACCAGCTGCGCCAGCAGATTCTTCACTTCCTCTACGAAAAGCAGCCGAAGGCGGCGTAGGGAGGCGGTATGACGCAGCGACTGGTCATTATCGGCAATGGAATGGCTGCCACCCGTCTGGTGGAGGCGCTGTTGGCGCAGGCGCCGCAGGCCTTCACGATAACCGTGGTGGGGGAAGAACCGCAGCATGCGTATAACCGCATTCAGCTTTCGCCCGTACTGGGCGGCGAAAAGCGCTTTGCGCAGACGCTGCTGCATCCGCCTGAGTGGTATCAGCGCCACGGCGTCACGGTGCTGACGGGGGAAACCGTCATCGCCGTTGACGCGATAGCGCGTACCGCCACCACCACCGGTCGAACGCTGGCGTGGGATGCGCTGGTGTTTGCCACCGGCTCGGTTCCGTTTATTCCGCCGATCCCCGGCGCTAATTTACCCCATGTGCATGCTTTTCGCACGATTAACGATGTGGACAGCATCCTGCATGGCTGCGGGCCGGTTGCCGTGCTGGGCGGCGGTGTGCTTGGCGTCGAGGCGGCTGCCGCGCTGCGACTAAAAGGTGACAATGTCACGTTAATTCATCGCGGCAATCGGTTCATGGAGCAACAGCTTGATGAGCAGGCCGGGGAACTGCTGGCGGAACACCTTAACGCACGCGGGATTGACTGCGTGCTGTCGTCCGGTATCGACAGGATTACGCCTGATGACGTCACGTTGACGAACGGTTGCGTGCTGTCTGCAACGCGCGTGGTGATTGCCACTGGCGTAAAACCCAATACGGCGCTGGCGCAGGCAAGCGGGGTGCTCTGTCAGCGTGGAATTGTGGTGGACGGGCAACTGCGCACGGCGGTGGCGGGGATCAGCGCGATAGGCGAGTGCTGTGAAATCGACGGGCAGACCTGGGGGCTGGTCGCGCCCTGTCTGGCGCACGCGGAGGTGCTGGCGGCCCGCCTGGCGGGAACCCCCGGCGCTGATTTTCACTGGCAGGACAGCGGTACGCGTCTGAAGGTGACGGGTATCGATCTGTTCAGCGCCGGGGAGGTAAACGCCACGGCGGGTGATGACCTGCTGCGCACATTTGACCCGCTGAGCGGCCATTACCGTCGTCTGCTGATCCGCAATGGACGGTTACAGGGGGTGCTGCTGATGGGCGATTGCCGCAGCGCCGCGCCGTTGACTGATTTGCTGGCGCAGGCTGCGTCGGCGAATCCTGACTGGTTATTCGACAGATTTGATACGCAGCCTGCGGCTGCAGGACAGGTGACTATGACAAAACCCACGTTGGCTGTTGTTGGACACGGTATGGTTGGCCACCATTTTCTTGAGCAATGCGTTAGCCGCAATTTGCATCTTGACTATCAGATTGTGGTCTTTGGCGAAGAGCGTTATGCCGCCTATGACCGCGTTCATCTGTCGGAGTATTTCGCCGGGCGCAGCGCAGAATCGCTCTCGCTGGTGGAAGGCGATTTTTTTGCCCGCCACGGTATTGAGCTGCGGTTGTCGCAATGCGTTACGGCGATCGATCGGGATGCCCGCGTTATTCGCACCGCCAGCGGACATGAAACGCACTGGGATAAACTGGTGCTGGCAACCGGATCATATCCCTTTGTTCCGCCGGTGAAAGGCGGTGATTCAGCGGCGTGTTTCGTCTATCGCACGCTGGACGATCTGGATGCGATTGCCGCGAAGGCAAAACACTCTCGCCGTGGGGTGGTGATTGGCGGCGGGCTGTTGGGGCTGGAGGCGGCGAACGCCTTGCGGCAATTAGGGCTGGAGACGCATGTTGTCGAGTTCGCGCCATCGTTAATGGCGGTTCAGCTTGATAACGCTGGCGCGGCGATGCTGCGCGAAAAAATCGAGGCGCTGGGCGTGAGCGTGCATACCTCGAAATCCACTGCGGAAATTGTCTCCACCCCGCAAGGGTTACAGTTGGTGTTTACGGATAGTGAGCGTCTGGAGACGGATATGGTGGTGTTTTCTGCCGGTATTCGCCCGCAGGATGCGCTGGCGCGCGGCGCCGGACTTCGTATCGGAGAACGCGGCGGGGTGTGTATTGATAACCACTGTCTGACCTCTGACGCGGATGTTTTTGCCATCGGTGAATGTGCGCTCTGGGACGGCAGGGTGTTTGGGCTGGTTGCGCCGGGCTACCAGATGGCGCGCGTGGCGGCAGCGCAGCTGGCCGGTGAAGATGCGGCGTTCAGCGGGGCGGATATGAGCACCAAACTCAAATTGCTGGGAGTGGATGTGGCCTCGTTCGGCGATGCGCAGGGGCGCACGCCAGGCGCGCAAAGCTATCAGTGGACGCATGGCCCGGAGCAAATCTACAAAAAAATTGTGGTCAGCGCGGACGGCAAGACACTGCTGGGCGGCGTGCTGGTGGGTGATGCGGCGGATTACGCCACGTTATTGCAAATGATGCTTAACGGTATGGCGCTGCCTGGGCAGCCGGAATCGCTGATTTTACCTGCACTGGCGGGCAGCGCGCCGAAAGCGTTGGGCGTTGCGGCATTACCGGACAGCGCACAAATATGCTCTTGTCATAACGTCAGCAAGGCAGACATTTGCCAGGCGGTCAGCGCGGGCGCAACGGAGATGGGCGCAATCAAGCAATGCACCAAAGCGGCAACCGGCTGCGGTGGGTGCAGCGCGCTGGTGAAACAGGTGATGGAGTTCCAACTGGCGGCACAGGGCGTGGAGGTTAAAAAGGATATCTGCGAACACTTTGCGTACTCGCGACAGGAGATTTACCACCTGGTGCGGGTGAACCGCATCCACACCTTTGAGCAACTGATTAGCCGCTATGGTCGCGGGCATGGTTGTGAGATTTGCAAACCGCTGGTGGGCTCGGTGCTGGCCTCCTGCTGGAATGAGTATCTGCTAAAACCTGCGCATCTGCCGTTGCAGGACACCAACGATCGTTATTTTGCCAATATCCAGAAAGACGGTTCGTATTCCGTCGTACCGCGTATGGCGGCAGGCGAGGTGACGCCGGATGGGCTGATCGCCATTGGCGAAATCGCCAAACGTTATCAGCTCTACAGCAAAATTACCGGCGGGCAGCGTATCGACTTGTTTGGCGCGCGCCTCGAACAACTGCCGGATATCTGGCGCGATCTGGTTACCGCCGGTTTTGAAACCGGGCACGCCTACGGGAAGTCGTTGCGCACGGTGAAATCCTGCGTCGGATCAACCTGGTGTCGCTATGGCGTTCAGGATTCAACCGGTCTGGCCGTCACGCTGGAGAACCGCTACAAGGGACTGCGCGCCCCGCACAAAATCAAAATGGCGGTCTCCGGCTGTACTCGCGAGTGTGCCGAAGCGCAGGGGAAAGACGTTGGCGTGATCGCCACCGATAAGGGCTGGAACCTGTATGTCTGCGGAAACGGCGGTATGAAGCCGCGTCATGCGGATCTGTTCGCCAGCGATCTGGATGACGCCACGCTGATTAAATTCGTGGATCGCTTCCTGATGTTCTATATCCGTACCGCCGATCGCCTGCAACGCACCAGCACCTGGATGGATAATCTTGAAGGGGGCATCGACTATCTGCGCGAGGTGGTTATACACGACAGCCTGGGTATCGGCGACGAGCTTGAACAGGAGATGGCGCGGATTGTGGAAACATACCAGTGTGAATGGCAAACCACGCTGAACGATCCGCAGCGTCTGGCGCTGTTCCGCGCCAGCGTGAACGGCGACGAACCGGATGAAGCCGTAGCGCGCCAGATGCTACGTGGGCAACCGCAGCTGGCGAAACCGGCGGCGCCAGCGAGAACCATCCTGCCGACAAAACCCTGGCAGGAGGTTTGTCAACTGGAGGAGATCCCCGAGCAGGCGGGCATTGGCGCCCGTTTAGGCAACCTGCAAATTGCGCTGTTCCGCTTTGGTCAGACGATTTACGCCCTTGATAACCATGAACCCGGCAGCGACGCAAACGTGCTTTCCCGGGGAATTCTGGGGGATGCCGGCGGTGAGCCCGTTGTCATTTCGCCGCTCTACAAACAGCGTATTCGCCTGCGCGATGGTCGGCAGTATGACAGCGGTGAGCCCGTTGTGCGCGCCTGGCCGGTGAAAGTCGAAGCGGGCAAGGTATGGGTCGGGAATCAGGCACTACTGCTGCGCGCGGAGGCGTCATGAATGAAACCCGGACAACGTGCCCTTACTGCGGCGTCGGCTGTGGAGTGATCGCCCGCGTCAGCGAACAGGGCGTCACGGTTCAGGGCGATCCCGATCACCCGGCCAATTTTGGGCGACTGTGTGTGAAAGGCGCCGCGCTGGGGGAAACCACCGGCCTGACCGGACGGTTATTACATCCGCAGGTTAACGGTGAAACGGTAAGCTGGCAGCAGGCGCTGAACACGGCGGGCGAGCGCCTGCGCAGTATCATCGCGCAATATGGCCCTGCGTCGGTGGCTTTCTACGCCTCGGGACAACTGCTGACGGAAGACTACTATGCGGCGAATAAGCTGATGAAGGGATTCATCGGTGCGGCCAATATCGATACCAATTCGCGCCTGTGCATGTCGTCAGCCGTTACGGGCTACAAACGCGCGTTTGGCGCGGATGTGGTGCCATGCAGCTACGAAGATATAGAGCGCAGCGATCTGGTGATTCTGGTCGGCTCGAACGCGGCGTGGACGCATCCGGTGCTCTATCAGCGCCTGGTGCAGGCGCGAAAAGAGAACCCGTCCATGAAAGTGGTGGTGATTGATCCCCGGCGCACCGCCACCTGTGATATTGCGGATATGCACCTTGCCCTGACGCCCGGCAGCGATGGCGGGCTGTTTGTCGGGCTGCTGCACGCCATCGCGACAAGCGGCGAATATGACGTCGATTTTGATGATGCGCAGGCGGCGTTTGCCCGCGCCAGCCGCTGGCCTGTTGAGCGAGTCGCGCAATTTTGTGGTCTGGAACCCGCGGAAATCCGCCGGTTTTATGATGGCTTTCTGACCGCGCCGCGCGCAATCACCCTTTACACGATGGGGATTAACCAGTCCGCCAGCGGCAGTGATAAATGTAACGCGATCATTAATGTACACCTTGCCAGCGGTAAATACGGGCGGGAAGGCTGCGGGCCTTTTTCGCTGACCGGACAGCCAAATGCGATGGGAGGGCGTGAAGTCGGCGGGCTGGCGACACAGCTGGCGGCGCACATGAATTTTGAGCCGCAGGATCTGTCGCGGGTTGCCCGTTTCTGGGGCACGGAGCGGCTGGCGCAGACGCCAGGGCTGATGGCGGTGGATCTGTTCGACGCTATCGCGCGCGGCGAGGTGAAGGCGGTGTGGATCATGGGCACGAATCCGGCGGTATCGCTGCCGGACACTCATGCCGTCTGTCAGGCGCTGTCTGCCTGCCCGTTGGTCATTGTCTCGGAGGTGGTGGCCGATACCGATACCAGTCGACTGGCGCATATCCGGTTTCCGGCGCTGGCCTGGGGGGAGAAAAACGGCACCGTCACCAACTCTGAACGGCGCATCTCGCGTCAGCGCGCATTTTTAACCGCCCCCGGCGAGGCCAGAGCAGACTGGTGGATTGTCGCGCAGATGGCAAAACAACTTGGCTTTGGCGAGGCATTCGCCTGGCAGGATGCGTGGGATGTCTTTCGGGAACACGCTGCGCTGTCGGGGTTTGAGAATGACGGCGACCGCGCGTTTGATATTGGCGCGCTGGCGGATCTGAACCGCGCGGCGTGGGATGAAATGGCGCCTGTCCGCTGGCCAGTCAGCCGTCACCACGGAGCGCTGGACCTGGCTCGCGGCTGGCATCGCAATAAGCGTCTGCGGCTGGTGCCCGTTGAACCGGAGGGCATGAGAACGCGCTGTGACGCGCTCTATCCGCTTATTTTAAACAGCGGTCGCCTGCGCGATCAGTGGCACACCATGACCCGAACCGGAACGGTGGTTCGGCTTATGCAGCACATTAGCGAACCGATTGTTGAGGTTTCACCGTCCGATGCCGCCCGTTTCCACCTGGTGGATGGCGCATTTGGCCGTATCAGCTCTTCGCGTGGGGTAATGGTCGCCAGAGTGGTGATTCAGGCCGGCTTGCGGGAAGGGACGGCGTTTACGCCGATGCACTGGAATAATCGCTTTGCCCGGCAGGGAAGGGTGAATGCGCTGGTCGCGCCCGTCTGCGATCCTCAATCAGGGCAGCCGGAGAGTAAACAAACGGCGGTACGCATCACGCCGTGGCAGCCGCGCTGGCAGGGGGAGCTGTTCATCCGCGAAGAGATAACCTTTCCTCCTTTTGTTCACTGGTGGCGTAAAGCGGCGGAAGGCGTGGCGCGTTTCACTCTCGCAAGCGATCGTGACGATCGCGACTGGTTGCTGGCGATGTGCCGCGAACAGCACTGGCAATTGCAGACCGCGCAGACGCCGCAGGGGCTGAATATTCTGGCCTGGCAGGCGGGACAATTAATGCTGGGGTTCTGGTCAGATGCGATAAAACCCGAAACAGACGATGCGGCGGTGATTGCCGCGTTCCGCCATCCGCCGGAAAACGCCCCTGAACGGCATGGCCTGTTGAGTGGCAAACCGGGCGGCGGGATGCCCGACCAGGGACGCATTATCTGTAGCTGCTTTAGCGTGGGGGAGTGTGCTATTCAGCAGGCTATCGCACAAGGGTGCGACTCCGTTCAGGCGCTGGGCAAAACATTACGCTGCGGCACCAACTGCGGCTCATGTGTACCGGAGCTGAAAGCGCTGCTGGCGCAAACGGCATCCGCCGGAAGCCTGGGATTCTCCTGAAAATGCGATAAAGGGCTGCAAAACGCGGATGGAAACGTTATGGTTTTAGTTAAGTGTGAGATTTCATTCGTTTAATGTAAAAGCAGCTGACAATTTGAGCCGTATTGTTTATCGCCCTCTTTCCCTTTGCATACTCTTGCTGCTGGCAGGCGGTACTGCCAGCGCGCAATCCTCGTTTATTCAACAGGCGGAAAATCCCTTCGATAACAACCAGGATGGTTTGCCTGATTTGGGCATGACGCCTGAGTCACACGAAGGTGAAAAACAGTTTGCTGAGATGGTGAAAGCCTTTGGCGAAGCGAGCATGACCGACAATGGGCTGGATACCGGCGAGCAGGCGCGTCAGTTTGCGTTTGGCCAGGTGCGGGACGCCGTGAGTGAACAGGTGAATCATCAACTGGAGTCCTGGCTTTCGCCCTGGGGGAATGCGAGTGTCGATCTCAGGATTGATAACGAAGGGAGCTTTACCGGTAGTCGTGGGGGCTGGTTTATTCCCTGGCAGGACAACACGCGGTATCTGACCTGGAGTCAACTCGGGCTGACTCAGCAGGACGATGGCCTGGTCAGTAATGTCGGCATCGGCCAACGCTGGGCGCGCGACGGCTGGCTGTTAGGGTACAACACTTTTTATGACAACCTGCTGGATGAAAATCTGCAACGGGCAGGATTTGGCGCGGAAGCGTGGGGCGAATACCTGCGATTATCCGCCAATTACTACCAGCCTTTCGCTTCCTGGCATGAACAGACCACCGCCTTAGAGCAGCGTATGGCGCGCGGCTACGATGTTACTGCGCAGATGCGTATGCCGTTTTATCAACACCTCAACACCAGCGTCAGCGTGGAACAGTATTTCGGCGAACGGGTGGATCTGTTCGACTCAGGCACGGGATACCATAATCCGGTAGCGGTAAAACTGGGGCTTAATTACACGCCGGTGCCGCTGGTGACGGTGACGGCGCAACATAAACAGGGCGAGAGCGGGGTGAGCCAGAATAATCTGGGGTTGAACCTGAACTACCGTTTTGGCGTGCCGCTGAACAAACAGCTGTCGGCCAGCGAGGTGGCGGAGAGTCAGTCGTTGCGCGGCAGTCGCTATGACAACCCACAGCGCAATAATCTCCCGACGATGGAGTACCGTCAGCGTAAAACGCTCACTGTTTTTCTGGCGACGCCGCCGTGGGATCTCCAGCCTGGCGAGACGGTGCCGCTGAAGGTGCAGATTCGCAGTCGGCATGGCGTTCGTCATGTAACATGGCAGGGCGATACGCAGGCGCTGAGTCTGACGGCAGGAGCGAAGGCGGACAGCGCAGAGGGCTGGACCATTATCATGCCGGCCTGGGACAGCAGCGAAGGGGCGACAAATCGCTGGCGGCTGTCGGTCGTTGTTGAAGATGAGCAGGGCCAGCGTGTCTCCTCCAATGAGATCACGCTATCACTGACTGAACCGTTTATGGCGATGCCCGATAACGATCCGCGCTGGAAGCTGCTCCCGGAGGAGTAATCAGAAGATGCGTTCCTGATGCACCCATACCGCCGCTTCGACGCGTGACTTCAGCTTCATCTTCTTCAGCATATGTTTCACATGCACTTTGACCGTACTCTCGGTGATATCCAGGCGGCGGGCGATCATTTTATTCGGCAGCCCCTGGGCGATCAGCTTCAGGATATCGCGTTCGCGCGGCGTCAGTTGGGTCACGTCGCGGTCAGAGGTCGCGCGGTTTGCCCGCAGGCTGGCGGCCAGAACCGGCGTTAACGCTTCGCTCAGCACCATTTCGCCAGCGGCCGCTTGCTGTAAGGCTTTCAGCAGATCTTCCGGCTCCATATCTTTTAACAGATAGCCGTCTGCGCCGCGCTTCAGCGCCGTCACCACGTCTTCTTCATGATTGGACACGCTGAATACCACGATACGGCCTGACAGTGATTTCTCACGCAGCTTATCCAGGGTTTCCAGACCGTTCATGCCCGGCATGTTCAGATCCAGCAGGATCAGATCGGGATCAAGAGACTCTGCCAGCTCAATACCCTGCTCGCCATTACTGGCTTCGCCGATCACGCTAATATCGGGCGCCATGCTGACAAGCTGTTTAACACCGGTCCGTAACATCGGATGATCGTCGATCAGCAGGATGGTAGCCGGTTCCTGATTACTCATGGGTATCTCCTTGGACTTCTGTGAAGTTTGTTTCGGGAATAAAGGTGACAGCAACTTCCGTACCGCCCGTCTCACGACGGCGTACACGACAATCGCCACGCAGGCTCTGCGCGCGGTCACGCATAATAATCATGCCATAATGGTTACTGCGCTCGGCGTTTTCTGGTACGCCGCAGCCGTTGTCTTTTACTGTCAGTTTGACCTGATTGCCATTTTGCACCACGGCGACGGCCACCTCATCGGCATGGGAATGCTTGAGGGCGTTACTTAACGCTTCGCGGGCAATTTGCAACAGGTGGATAGCCTGATGCGACGGCACCCGTCGCGGCGGGAGCTGATAATCCAGCTTCACCGTAAAACCAAATCGGGCGCTATATTCCTGACAGCTCGCCTCCAGCGCAGGCCGCAGGCCGGGTTCGGTCAACTGTAACCGGAAGGTGGTCAACAGTTCACGTAGCTGTACCCAGGAGGTATTCAGTTCGTTGCGGATCTGGCTGAGCAACTCGCGGCTGCTTTCCGGCAACGTCGCGCCCTGCATTTGCAGACAGCTGACCTGCATCTTCATGCAGGAGAGCGATTGTGCAATAGAATCATGAAGTTCGCGGGCAATGGTGGCACGCTCTTCCATCACAATCAACTGTTGCTGGCGTCCCTGATTTCTGTCCAGCGCCAGCGTAGCGGTCAATTGCTCGACTAGCGTATCAATCATCTGCTGCTGATCGTGACTCAGATGGCGCCCGTGCGGCAGCGTCGCCAGCAGAATGCCGTATTGCGTATGGGCATCGGTAAGTCGCCATTTCAGCGTGGTGCCGCCGTTGATCGCGGGCAGCGCGCCGCGCGGGCAGAGGTGGCACCCTTTGTCATCACAACTGCTGTCGGACTGGCAGGTGAACTCCTGATGATTATCTTCATCTTCCAGGTCATAAACCCGCAGTTCAATATCGTGCAGCAGCGTCAGGTTTTGCAGGCCGTTCAGCACCGGGGAGAGGCGCTCGCACAGCGGCACCTGGGAATGCAGGCGGCGGTTGGCCTGCCACAGGAATGAGAGGATCTGGTTTTTATGCTCCAGCCCGGCTGTCTTTTCCTGCACGCGTTGTTCCAGTACGGCGTAACTTTCGGCCAGCTCTTCTGACATGTTGTTGAGCGCTGAGCCTAACATCGCCATCTCATTGCGCCCGCTGATATGCGCCCGCTGGGTGAAGTCGCGCTGGCTGACGGCTCGCGCCATCGAAAGCAGTTGTTTCCACGGTTGCAGCAGGCGCGCTCGTAGCCAGATGATCGTAAAGACGAACAGCAGCGCCATAAAGATGGCCATTAACCGATGCACCATCACCACGCGCTCAATGCGCAGCTCGGTCGTGTGATCAAAGGCGGTGACTAACCGATCCAGACCGGTGACAAAACGCATAACATCGCCGGCAACGGCGTTTCTGTCCTGCGCGCGTTGCAGCCCTGGCGCCAGTTCCGTATGCCAGTAGTCCTGTAGCGCGCGAAGCTGCTCTTGTTGCCCGTCGCGTTCCGCAGCGCGGGTCAGTTCAGGGCTGAACGCCGTCTGTTTCATCTCATCCAGCAGCTTTTGGTCGTGGGCGCTCAGCGGCACTGCTGCCAGCAGACGATAGCTCTGCATACGCAGCGAACCGGCCTTGTTGATCGCATGGGCGCTGCCTTGTACGCCCTGAACCAGCCAGCCAGAGATAGCCATGCCCGCCACACCGATAGCGGTGGACAGGAGAACAATAAGCGCCAGTTGGTTGACCAGCGTGAGTGGAGAGAGACAACGTTTAAACATGTAGACTTCTTCCTTCAGGCTTCCTGCTCAGGAAACCTTAATGAATGACGATTCTGCCGGGATGCTCACCGAGGGGCGTTTCGACAGTGACGTTATTCTCAGCCATACCCTGGAGTATACCCATACCTATAACGAGTTACCTCTTAATTGCTGGTGGTGGGAGGGGATCGCGAAGCCGGGGGGTAGGGTTATACAGCACCGTGAAAAACCACATCTTTTTTGTCGACAAAGCCTACTCACTAAGGGGCATGATAATTTTTAGCCGCGAATAATGACGGCTTTTCCTTTGATTTATATCAACTTACCCCCGGCTGTAAACCCTAATGTGGCAGACATCGAATCGAGTAACAGAGGTGTCTATGAGTCACTCATCTGCCCCCGAAAGGGCATCTGGAGCTGTAATCACAGAATGGCGGCCGGAAGATCCCGCTTTCTGGGAACAGCGTGGTCATCGTGTTGCCAGCCGCAACCTGTGGATTTCCGTCCCCTGTTTGCTGCTGGCGTTTTGTGTATGGATGTTATTCAGCGCTGTCGCGGTGAATTTACCGAAGGTCGGTTTTAACTTCACCACCGATCAGCTGTTCATGCTGACCGCCTTGCCGTCTGTTTCTGGCGCATTACTGCGTGTGCCATACTCCTTTATGGTTCCTCTGTTTGGCGGCCGCCGCTGGACGGCGTTCAGCACCGGGATTCTGGTCATTCCTTGCGTATGGTTAGGTTTTGCCGTGCAGGATACCTCCACGCCGTTTAGCACCTTTATTCTGATTTCTCTGCTGTGCGGTTTTGCCGGCGCGAACTTTGCCTCCAGCATGGCTAACATCAGCTTCTTCTTTCCAAAACAGAAACAGGGCGGCGCGCTGGGTCTGAACGGCGGTTTAGGCAACATGGGCGTGAGCGTTATGCAACTGGTCGCGCCGCTGGTGGTCTCGTTGTCTGTCTTTGCCGTATTTGGCAGTCACGGTGTGGAACAGCCGGACGGTTCGCAGCTGTATCTGGCGAACGCCGCCTGGATTTGGGTGCCGTTCCTGGCCATTTTCACCCTGGCCGCCTGGTTCGGTATGAATGAGCTGGCGACCTCGAAGGCTTCGCTGAAAGATCAGTTGCCGGTACTTAAACGTGGGCACCTGTGGATGATGAGCCTGCTGTATCTGGCGACGTTCGGTTCATTCATCGGCTTCTCCGCCGGGTTTGCGATGCTGTCTAAAACACAGTTCCCGGAAGTACAGATCCTGCATTATGCCTTCTTCGGCCCGTTAATCGGCGCGCTGGCCCGTTCTGCGGGCGGGGCAATTTCCGACCGTCTGGGCGGAACGCGGGTGACGCTGGTTAACTTTGTGCTGATGGCGATTTTCAGCGCCTTACTGTTCCTGACCTTGCCTTCTAACGGCCAGGGCGGCAGCTTTATCGCCTTCTTCGTTGTCTTCCTGGCGCTGTTCCTGACTGCCGGGCTGGGCAGTGGGTCTACTTTCCAGATGATCTCCGTTATTTTCCGCAAGCTGACGATGGACAGGGTTAAAGCGGAAGGGGGTTCTGAAGAGAAAGCGCTGCGTGAAGCCGCGACCGATACCGCAGCCGCATTGGGCTTTATCTCTGCGATTGGCGCAATCGGCGGTTTCTTTATTCCGAAAGCATTCGGGACATCTCTGGCATTAACCGGCTCACCGGTCGATGCGATGAAAGTGTTCCTGATTTTCTATATCGCCTGCGTAGTCATCACCTGGGCGGTATACGGACGTCATTCTAAAAAATAAAAAAGTAATTGTTTGATTATCCATTGCGCGGCGTTAGACCGCGCTTTTTTTTGTCTGTTTTTAGTTACAACATACTTATTTATAAATAAACAGCGCCGGTTTGTCAGAACAGCGTTCATTTATGCCTTGCAGGGGGCATACCCCTTAATACCCACTTATAAAGAATTTAACATTTACATAATGGATGAATTTGAAAATATTCATATTAATCAGTATGTTGAATGAATAAAAATCATCCTCCTTAAGGGGTATGTCAAAAAACACCCCCGATTTTCATCCCCGTCTGCCTTGATCGTTATCAATTCTGACGCCCTTTCAGAGCGTTACCTTCACAGCCAATCCAGCAATGTCGATTTATCAGAGAGCCGTCAGGCTCCAAACAGGAGAAACCCGATGAGTAAATTCCTGGACCGGTTTCGCTACTTCAAACAGAAGGGCGAAACCTTTGCCGATGGGCACGGCCAGCTTCTCGAAACAAACCGGGACTGGGAGGATGGATACCGCCAACGTTGGCAGCATGACAAAGTCGTGCGTTCAACCCACGGGGTAAACTGTACCGGCTCTTGCAGCTGGAAAATTTATGTGAAAAACGGTCTGGTCACCTGGGAAACCCAGCAGACAGACTACCCGCGCACCCGCCCGGATATGCCGAACCATGAACCTCGCGGCTGCCCACGCGGCGCGAGCTACTCCTGGTATCTCTACAGCGCAAACCGCCTGAAATATCCGCTGATGCGTAAGCGCCTGATGAAAATGTGGCGTGATGCGAAAAAACTGCACAGCGATCCGGTAGAAGCCTGGGCTTCCATCATCGAAGACGCCGATAAAGCAAAAAGCTTCAAACAAGCGCGTGGTCGTGGTGGCTTCGTTCGTTCTTCCTGGCAGGAAGTGAACGAACTGATTGCGGCATCCAACGTTTATACCATTAAAAATTACGGTCCCGATCGCGTGGCGGGCTTCTCGCCGATTCCGGCAATGTCGATGGTCTCTTACGCATCCGGCGCTCGTTACCTGTCTCTGATCGGCGGGACTTGCCTGAGCTTCTACGACTGGTACTGCGACCTGCCGCCTGCGTCTCCGCAGACCTGGGGCGAGCAGACGGACGTACCGGAATCCGCTGACTGGTACAACTCCAGCTACATCATCGCCTGGGGCTCTAACGTTCCGCAGACCCGTACCCCGGATGCCCACTTCTTTACTGAAGTGCGTTACAAAGGCACCAAAACGGTTGCCGTTACGCCTGACTACGCTGAAATCGCCAAGCTGTGCGACCTGTGGCTGGCACCGAAGCAGGGGACTGACGCCGCGATGGCGCTGGCGATGGGCCACGTCATGCTGCGTGAATTCCACCTTGATAACCCGAGCCAGTATTTTACCGATTACGTCCGTCGCTATACCGACATGCCGATGCTGGTGATGCTTGAAGAACGCGACGGTTACTATGCCGCTGGCCGTATGCTGCGCGCCGCCGATCTTATTGACGCGCTGGGTCAGGAAAACAACCCGGAATGGAAAACCGTTGCCATCAACACCCGCGGCGATATGGTTGCGCCGAACGGTTCTATTGGCTTCCGCTGGGGCGAGAAAGGCAAATGGAACCTCGAACAGCGTGACGGTACGTCAGGCGAGGAAACCGAACTGCAACTCAGCCTGCTGGGTAGCCAGGACGATATCGCAGAAGTGGGCTTCCCGTACTTTGGCGGTGAAGGCACTGAACACTTCAACAAAGTCGAGCTGCAAAACGTTCTGCTGCACAAGCTGCCGGTGAAACGCCTGCAACTGGCGGACGGAACCACCGCGCTGGTGACTACCGTTTACGATCTGACGATGGCGAACTATGGCCTGGAACGCGGTCTGAACGACGAAAACTGCGCAACCAGCTACGACGACATTAAAGCCTATACTCCGGCGTGGGCAGAGCAGATAACCGGCGTACCGCGTGCGCAAATCACTCGTATCGCTCGTGAATTTGCGGATAACGCCGATAAGACGCATGGTCGTTCAATGATCATCGTCGGCGCCGGTCTGAACCACTGGTATCACCTCGATATGAACTATCGTGGGCTTATCAACATGCTGGTGTTCTGCGGCTGTATCGGTCAGAGCGGCGGCGGCTGGGCGCACTATGTCGGCCAGGAAAAACTGCGTCCGCAGACCGGCTGGCAGCCGCTGGCGTTTGCTCTTGACTGGCAGCGTCCGGCGCGTCACATGAACAGCACCTCCTATTTCTATAACCACTCCAGCCAGTGGCGCTACGAGACGGTTACCGCGCAGGAACTGCTGTCGCCGATGGCGGATAAATCCCGCTACAGCGGTCATCTGATCGACTTCAACGTGCGTGCTGAACGCATGGGCTGGCTGCCGTCTGCGCCGCAGTTGGGCACCAACCCGCTGTACATCGCGCGTGAAGCGGAAAAAGCCGGGATGACGGCGGTGGATTACACCGTTAAATCGCTGAAAGAAGGCTCGATTCGTTTTGCGGCGGAGCAGCCGGAAAACGGGAAAAACCACCCGCGTAACCTGTTTATCTGGCGCTCGAACCTGCTGGGTTCATCCGGTAAAGGGCATGAGTACATGCTGAAGTACCTGCTGGGTACGGAAAACGGTATTCAGGGCAAAGATCTGGGTATGCAGGGCGGCGTGAAGCCGGAAGAAGTGGAATGGCAGGATAACGGTCTTGACGGCAAACTGGACCTGGTGGTGACGCTGGACTTCCGTCTGTCGAGCACCTGCCTGTACTCCGACATCGTGCTGCCGACCGCCACCTGGTATGAAAAAGACGACATGAATACCTCGGATATGCATCCGTTTATTCACCCGTTGTCTGCCGCCGTTGACCCGGCCTGGGAATCGAAAAGCGACTGGGAAATCTATAAAGGCATCGCGAAGAAATTCTCTGAAGTCTGCGTGGGACACCTTGGCAAAGAAACCGATGTGGTGACGTTGCCTATTCAGCACGACTCCGCTGCCGAACTGGCGCAGCCGCTGGACGTGAAAGACTGGAAAAAAGGCGAATGCGACCTGATCCCAGGTAAAACCGCGCCGCACATCATTCCGGTGGAACGCGACTACCCGGCGACGTATGAGCGCTTTACCTCTATCGGCCCGCTGATGGAGAAAATCGGCAACGGTGGCAAGGGTATCGCCTGGAACACTCAGAGCGAAATGGATTTGCTGCGCAAGCTCAATTACACCAAAGCTGAAGGCCCGGCAAAAGGCCAGCCGATGCTGAATACCGCGATTGATGCCGCCGAGATGATCCTCACGCTGGCGCCGGAAACTAACGGCCACGTAGCGGTGAAAGCGTGGGCGGCGCTGAGTGAGTTCACCGGTCGCGACCATACGCATCTGGCAACCAATAAAGAAGAAGAGAAAATCCGCTTCCGCGATATTCAGGCGCAGCCGCGCAAAATTATCTCCAGCCCGACCTGGTCTGGCCTGGAAGATGAACACGTCTCTTACAACGCCGGTTATACCAACGTTCACGAGCTGATTCCGTGGCGTACGCTGTCTGGCCGCCAGTCCCTGTATCAGGATCATCAGTGGATGCGTGACTTTGGTGAAAGCCTGCTGGTTTACCGTCCGCCAATCGACACGCGTTCAGTGAAAGCGGTGATGGGTGAAAAATCTAACGGCAACCCGGAAAAAGCGCTCAACTTCCTGACGCCGCACCAGAAGTGGGGTATCCACTCCACCTACAGCGACAACCTGCTGATGCTGACGCTGTCGCGCGGTGGGCCGATTGTCTGGATGAGCGAAACCGATGCCAAAGATCTGGGTATTGAAGATAACGACTGGATCGAGGTCTTTAATAGCAACGGTGCGCTGACGGCACGCGCGGTGGTAAGCCAGCGTGTTCCGGCCGGGATGACCATGATGTACCACGCGCAGGAACGTATCGTTAACCTGCCGGGTTCAGAAATTACCCAGCAGCGTGGCGGTATTCACAACTCTGTAACCCGTATCACGCCGAAGCCGACCCACATGATCGGCGGCTATGCGCAGCTGGCCTACGGCTTTAACTACTACGGTACGGTCGGTTCAAACCGCGATGAGTTTGTTGTGGTGCGTAAGATGAAGAACATTAACTGGTTGGATGGCGAAGGCAATGACCAGGTACAGGAGAGCGTAAAATGAAAATTCGTTCACAAGTCGGCATGGTGCTGAATCTCGATAAATGCATCGGCTGCCACACCTGTTCAGTGACCTGTAAAAACGTCTGGACCAGCCGTGAAGGTATGGAATACGCCTGGTTCAATAACGTGGAAAGTAAGCCAGGCGTCGGTTTCCCGAACGACTGGGAAAATCAGGAAAAATGGAAAGGCGGCTGGGTCCGTAAAATTAACGGCAAACTGCAACCTCGCATGGGCAACCGCGCGATGCTGCTGGGTAAAATCTTTGCTAACCCGCATCTGCCGGGCATTGATGATTACTACGAGCCGTTTGATTACGACTACCAGAACCTGCATACCGCGCCGGAAAGCAAGCATCAGCCGATTGCGCGCCCGCGCTCGCTGATCACCGGTCAGCGGATGAACAAAATCACCAGCGGTCCGAACTGGGAAGAAATTCTGGGCGGCGAATTTGAAAAACGCGCCAAAGACCAGAACTTCGAAAACATGCAGAAGGCGATGTACGGCCAGTTCGAAAACACCTTCATGATGTATCTGCCGCGTCTGTGCGAGCACTGCCTCAACCCGGCGTGCGTGGCGACCTGCCCGAGCGGCGCCATCTACAAGCGTGAAGAGGACGGCATCGTCCTGATTGATCAGGACAAATGCCGCGGCTGGCGTATGTGCATCACCGGTTGTCCGTACAAGAAGATCTACTTCAACTGGAAGAGCGGGAAGTCCGAGAAGTGTATTTTCTGCTATCCGCGTATTGAAGCGGGTCAACCGACCGTATGTTCCGAAACCTGCGTGGGTCGTATCCGTTACCTTGGCGTGCTGCTGTATGACGCCGATGCGATTGAAAGCGCAGCCAGCACGGAGAACGAGAAAGATCTGTATCAGCGCCAACTGGATGTGTTCCTCGATCCGAACGATCCGGCGGTCATTGAACAAGCGCTGAAAGACGGCGTTCCGCAGAGCGTTATCGATGCGGCGCAGCAGTCCCCGGTTTACAAAATGGCGATGGACTGGAAGCTGGCGCTGCCGCTGCACCCGGAATACCGTACGCTGCCGATGGTCTGGTACGTGCCGCCGCTGTCACCGATTCAGTCTGCGGCGGACGCAGGTGAACTGGGCAGCAACGGCATCCTGCCGGACGTGGAAAGCCTGCGTATCCCGGTTCAGTACCTGGCGAACCTGCTGACCGCAGGCGATACCCAGCCGGTACTGCTGGCGCTGAAACGTATGCTGGCGATGCGTCACTACAAACGTGCGGAAACCGTTGACGGTAAACTGGATACCCGCGCGCTGGAAGAAGTGGGGCTGAGCGAAGCGCAGGCGCAGGAAATGTACCGTTACCTGGCAATTGCGAACTATGAAGACCGTTTCGTTATCCCGAGCAGCCATCGTGAGCTGGCGCGTGAGGCGTTCCCGGAGAAAAGCGGTTGCGGCTTTACGTTCGGCGATGGTTGCCACGGTTCAGATACCAAATTCAACCTGTTCAACAGCCGCCGCATTGATGCCATCGATGTGAGCAGCAAAACGGAGCCGCACCAATGATTGAACTCGTCATTGTTTCGCGTCTGCTCGAGTACCCGGATGCTGCCTTATGGCAGCATCAACAGGAACTTTTCGATGCACTCGCGTCATCCGAAAACCTGGATAAAGAAGATGCTCAGAGTCTGGCGGTTTTCCTGCGCGATCTCACTGCGCAGGAGATGCTGGATGTACAGGCAAGCTACAGCGAACTGTTTGATCGCGGTCGCGCCACGTCGCTGTTGCTGTTTGAGCATGTTCATGGTGAATCCCGCGATCGCGGCCAGGCAATGGTCGATTTGATGGCGCAGTACGAGCAGCACGGCCTGCAACTCGACAGTCGTGAGTTGCCTGACCATCTGCCGCTGTATCTGGAGTATCTGGCGCAGTTGCCGAAAAACGACGCGCTTGGCGGCTTGCAGGACATCGCGCCGATTCTGGCGTTGCTGGGCGCACGTCTGCAACAGCGGGAAAGTCGCTATGCGGTGCTGTTCGATCTGCTGCTGAAGCTGGCTAATACCGTTATCGACAGCGACAAAGTGGCAGAGAAAATTGCGGATGAAGTCCGTGACGATACCCCGCAAGCACTGGATGCCGTCTGGGAAGAAGAACAGGTGAAATTCTTTGCTGAGCAGGGTTGCGGCGAGTCGGAGATTTCCGCTCACCAGCGTCGTTTTGCCGGGGCTGTCGCTCCGCAATATTTGAATATCACCACCGGAGGACAGCAATAATGCACTTCCTGAATATGTTCTTCTTTGATATCTACCCGTACATTGCCGGGTCAGTGTTCCTGATTGGCAGCTGGCTGCGCTATGACTACGGTCAGTACACCTGGCGTGCGGCTTCCAGCCAGATGCTGGATCGCAAAGGGATGAACCTGGCTTCGAACCTGTTCCACTTCGGTATTCTGGGGATCTTCGCGGGTCACTTCCTGGGGATGCTGACGCCGCACTGGATGTACGAAGCGTTCCTGCCGATTGAAGTGAAGCAGAAAATGGCGATGATTGCAGGCGGCGCCTGTGGCGTGATGACGCTGGTTGGTGGCGTACTGCTGCTCAAACGCCGTCTGTTCAGCCCACGCGTGCGTGCAACGACCACGGGAGCGGATATTTTGATCCTTTCTCTGCTGGTGATTCAGTGCGCGCTGGGACTGCTGACTATTCCGTTCTCTGCGCAACATATGGACGGTAGCGAAATGATGAAACTGGTGGGGTGGGCGCAATCTGTGGTGACGTTCCACGGCGGCGCGTCTGAGCATTTAGAGGGCGTAGCGTTCATTTTCCGCCTGCACCTGGTGCTGGGGATGACGTTGTTCCTGCTGTTCCCGTTCTCGCGCCTGGTTCACATCTGGAGCGCGCCGGTCGAGTACCTGACGCGTAAATACCAGGTCGTGCGCGCCCGTCGCTGATACGGCTTTGTGTGCGGCTAAACCCTGCTTCGGCAGGGTTTTTTTATGCCTGTCTGCCGGATGGCGGCTGCGCCTTATCCGGCCTACGATCGGACATCATCATGTGGTTATGTGATCATGTAGGCCCGGTAAACGGAGTGCCACCGGGCAAAACATGGAGCACAGGAATTTAATTTGGCTGGGGTGCAACAGATAAGTAATGGTGGTGGGGGAAGGATGACTCGGCGCGTAGCTAAACCCTGCTTCGGCAGGTTTTTTTATGCCTGTCTGCCGGATGGCGGCTGCGCCTTATCCGGCCTACGATCGGACATAACATGTGGTTATGTGATCATGTAGGCCCGGTAAACGGAGTGCCACCGGGCAAAATATGGGGCAAGGTTATTAAAAGTAGTTTGTGTGCTTTCAGGAAATAATGGTGGTGGGGGAAGGATGACTCGGCGCGTTGCGCCTCGCCCTTCGGGTCGTTGCCTTCGGCAACGCTTTCTCGCTTCCGCTCGAATCGAACCTTAGTCGAAGCTTCTCATCCTTCCCCGTGAGGGCAGAATATGAGGCAAGATTATTAAAAGTAGTTTGTGTGCTTTCAGGAAATAATGGTGGTGGGGGAAGGATTCGAACCTTCGAAGTCGATGACGGCAGATTTACAGTCTGCTCCCTTTGGCCACTCGGGAACCCCACCAGGGGTAATTCAAATTGTAGAGGTCTTGCGAAGAGATGGTGGTGGGGGAAGGATTCGAACCTTCGAAGTCGATGACGGCAGATTTACAGTCTGCTCCCTTTGGCCACTCGGGAACCCCACCAGGGGTAATGCTTTGTACTGGCCTGCTTCCTGTTGGGAAGCGGGGCGCATCATATCAAATGACACGCCGCTGTAAAGCATTCCTTTGCTTAAAATGAACTGTTTGCGTACTTTTCATCCGTAACGGAGTAAAGCTAATCAATTCATATCGTTGACGATTACAGAATGATGGTGCGATTCCCGTAAACAAACACACGCTGGGCCAGCACCTTATACAATGCGCGGCTTAACACATTCTTTTCAACATCACGCCCTGCACGCATCATATCCTCAGCCGTATAGGTGTGATCGACATGAATTACGTCTTGCATAATGATCGGGCCTTCGTCCAGATTATCGTTAACGTAGTGCGCGGTAGCGCCGATAATTTTCACGCCACGCTCATAAGCCTGATGGTAAGGACGTGCGCCAATAAAAGCCGGCAGGAACGAATGGTGAATATTGATAATCTTATTCGGGAAGCGGGAAACGAATTCCGGCGTCAGGACGCGCATATACTTAGCCAGCACGACATAATCAGGCTGGTGCGCATCAATGGCGTCCGCCATCTGTTTATCGTGCTCGTCGCGCGTTAACCCTTCGTGGCTGACCAGCTCGAAAGGAATATCAAAACGTTCAACCAGAGGTCGCAGGGTTTCGTGGTTGCCGATTACGGCGGCAATCTCAACGTCGAGCCCGCCATAGTTGGCTTTCATTAACAGGTCGCCCAGACAATGCGCTTCTTTGGTGACCAGAATGACGATGCGGCGACGCCCGGCAGGATTTAACTCGCGTACCGAACCTTCCGGTAATGCGCTGTCGAGATCGGCAAGCAGCGTGACATCATTAAAAATGCCTTCCAGCTCTGTGCGCATAAAGAAGCGCCCGGTCCGGTGGTCAACAAATTCGTTGTTTTGCACGATATTGAGTTCGTGCTTGTAGCAGATATTTGTAATACGCGCGATGAGGCCCTTCTGATCGGGGCAGATAGTGCGCAGAACTTTTCGTTGTAGTGAATGCATTACCGGGTAAATCCTGTTTAATGTGTTTGCTGTATCAGCACTGTCAGGCGTTTTAGCCGCAGCACTTTTTAAATTTTTTGCCGGACCCGCAGGGGCAGGGATCGTTTCGACCAAACTGGGGGCGCGTACCGTCAATATAGTACCACTGACCGTTTTCTTTTAAGAAACGCGAACGTTCAATAATCGCGCCGGGTATTCCCTGTTCGATAAAACGGGCCACAAAACTGACATACCCTGTGTTTTCCGCGTCTGACCCGCTCTCTTCAAAAATGGTCAACCCAAGCCACTCAGTATGGGCGAACCCCGCGACAATATCGTCCCGAAAGGCGGTTGCACCACAGGCGGGGTGCCAGGTTCTAATCAGGTAATTTGCGTCTTTCATCACAAAAGCGCAGTAGCGAGAACGCATGAGATGTGACGGATCGGGTGCAACTCGCTCACCGGACACAATAGGGCCGCAACATAGGCTATACTCGACAGCGCTACCGCAGGGACAAAGCTGAGACACAATCATCTCCCTGGATAAAAAAAACGGCGTACAAACGCCAGGGTAGCGCTATGTTAACCGAGTGGTGACGATGTTGCTACGTCTGGAAGCCAGGGGAAGTTTTTACGTACGATGAGAAAAATTAAAATAGGGCTGGCGCTAGGTTCCGGCGCCGCAAGAGGATGGTCGCATATTGGTGTCATCAAAGCCCTGAAACACATGGGCATTGATATCGATATCGTGGCGGGATGTTCAATTGGTTCGCTGGTTGGCGCCGCATACGCCTGCAATAAACTGCCCGCGCTTGAACAGTGGGTGTGCTCATTCAGTTACTGGGATGTCCTGCGCCTGATGGATCTCTCCTGGCGCAGAGGAGGGTTGCTGCGCGGCGAGCGCGTCTTCAATCAGTACCGGAACGTTATGCCGGTACTGGATTTTGAACAATGCACCCGACGTTTTGGTACGGTGGCGACCAACCTGAGTACAGGGCGAGAATTGTGGTTTACCGAAGGCGACCTGCACCTTGCGGTTCGCGCGTCTTGCAGTATGCCTGGCCTGATGTCTCCGGTGGCGCATAACGGCTACTGGCTGGTGGATGGCGCCGTCGTTAACCCTGTTCCTGTCTCTCTGACGCGTGCGATGGGCGCCGATATTGTTATTGCGGTCGATCTTCAGCACGATGCGCACCTCATGCAGCAAGATCTTCTGTCTTTGAATGTCAGCAATGATAACGACGAGAGTGATGATTCGCTCTCCTGGCATGCGCGTTTGAAAGAGCGCCTCAGCAGCATGACTTCACGCCGTGCGGTCACCGCGCCAACGGCGATGGAGATTATGACAACGTCCATTCAGGTGCTGGAAAACCGCCTTAAACGCAACCGAATGGCAGGCGACCCGCCGGATATTCTGATTCAACCGTTCTGTCCGCAAATATCCACGTTGGACTTCCACCGTGCCAGTGCCGCTATTGCTGCGGGACAACTGGCGGTAGAGAAAAAGATGGACGAACTTTTGCCTTTGGTGCGTACCGACGTTTAACGCACCTTTTATACACACTTAAGCAAATTCTGACAGGCGCGAGCGGCAATAGCATGCCACTATTTACTAAAGCCAGTCAGGGGAGAAAACATGACGCAGCCATTGGTCGGAAAACAGATTCTTATTGTGGAGGACGAGCCTGTATTTCGCTCGCTTCTGGATTCGTGGTTTTCCTCTTTGGGAGCGACAACGGCACTGGCGGGCGATGGTCTTGACGCCCTGGAGTTACTGGGAAGTTTTACGCCTGATCTGATGATCTGCGATCTTGCGATGCCAAGGATGAACGGTCTCAAACTGGTAGAGCATTTACGTAATCGGGGCGATCAGACCCCCATTCTGGTTATCTCGGCGACAGAAAATATGGCAGATATCGCCAAAGCGCTGCGACTGGGCGTTGAGGACGTCCTGCTAAAGCCAGTGAAAGATCTCAATCGTCTGCGGGAAACCGTCTTCGCCTGCCTCTATCCCAATATGTTTAATTCTCGGGTTGAAGAAGAAGAACGCCTGTTTCGGGACTGGGATGCGATGGTTGATAACCCGGTGGCGGCAGCAAAGCTGTTGCAGGAGTTGCAACCTCCGGTTCAGCAGGTTATCTCGCATTGCCGAATCAATTACCGCCAACTTGTTGCGGCAGACAAACCCGGTCTGGTGCTGGATATTGCGCCGCTGTCTGATAACGATCTCGCTTTTTATTGCCTCGACGTGACGCGGGCAGGGGATAATGGCGTACTGGCCGCGTTATTACTGCGGGCGCTATTTAATGGCTTATTGCAGGAACAGCTCGCTCATCAGAATCAGCGTTTGCCGGAACTGGGGGCGTTATTGAAACAGGTCAATCATCTGCTTCGGCAAGCGAATTTGCCGGGACAGTTTCCGCTATTAGTGGGTTATTACCACAGCGGTCTTAAAAATTTGATACTGGTTTCAGCAGGCCTGAATGCGACGTTAAATACAGGTTCTCACCAGGTACAGATCAGTAATGGCGTTCCGCTGGGCACATTGGGCAATACCTACCTGAACCAATTAAGCCAACGCTGCGAGTCATGGCAGTGCCAAATTTGGGGCGCGGGCGGGCGTTTGCGTCTTATGTTGTCTGCGGAATGAGCAAATGAAAAGGCAAAGTGAAATTGATTTACCCGCCTTTCTCTGTGGGTGCTACTATCAGCGCCAGATTATACGTATTTGTCTTAATTATACTAACACGCGTCCTTTTCGGAACTGAGGCTTGTACCAGTGCTGATATACTCGGATGCGATACAGATTGATGAACACGTTCAATACATGAACAGTCCAGGAGATTTTTAAATGGCTGCCCTAAATTCGAAAGTCAAAAAAGCCGTTATCCCGGTCGCGGGATTAGGAACCAGGATGTTACCGGCGACGAAAGCGATCCCGAAAGAGATGCTGCCGCTGGTTGATAAGCCATTAATTCAGTATGTCGTGAATGAATGTATTGCTGCGGGCATCACTGAAATTGTGCTGGTGACGCACTCTTCCAAAAACTCGATCGAAAACCATTTCGATACCAGCTTCGAGCTGGAAGCTATGCTGGAAAAACGTGTTAAGCGTCAGCTGCTGGAAGAGGTGCAATCTATTTGCCCTCCGCACGTAACGATTATGCAGGTGCGTCAGGGGCTGGCGAAAGGCCTGGGTCATGCCGTATTGTGCGCGCATCCTGTTGTTGGTAATGAGCCCGTCGCGGTGATTCTGCCGGACGTTATTCTGGATGAATACGAATCCGATCTGTCTCAGGATAACCTTGCTGAAATGATTCGTCGTTTTGACGAAACCGGCTGTAGCCAGATTATGGTTGAGCCTGTTGAAGATGTTACCGCGTACGGCGTTGTTGATTGCAAAGGCGCGGCGCTGGCACCGGGCGAAAGCGTGCCGATGGTTGGCGTTGTAGAGAAGCCGAAAGCGGATGTCGCGCCGTCTAATCTCGCGGTAGTTGGCCGTTATGTCCTGAGCGCGGACATCTGGCCTCTGCTGGCGAAAACCCCTCCGGGAGCGGGCGACGAAATTCAGCTGACCGACGCGATTGATATGCTGATCGAAAAAGAAACGGTCGAAGCCTACCATATGAAGGGCAAAAGCCACGACTGCGGTAATAAATTAGGTTACATGCAGGCGTTCGTTGAATATGGCATCCGTCATAATTCTCTGGGCGCTGAATTTAAAGCATGGCTTGAAGACGAGTTGGGTATTAAGAAGTAAGCGGTATAATCTGAAAGGCGCGGCGCTGTTTAACAGCGCCGTTTTTTTTGCCCTGAACAGACGAGGTATGAGGGAAGGGCAAAAAAAATCCCGCCACTGGCGGGATTTTAAGCAAACACATTCCGAATTATCCCTTGATCAGGAAATCGTCCAGTTGTTTACCTTGTTCTTCCATCGCTTTTTTGATCACTGCCGGTGTACGACCCTGGCCAGTCCAGGTTTTCGTTTCACCGTTTTCATCAACGTAGCTATATTTAGCCGGACGAGCAGCGCGTTTAGCTTTAGTGCCAGATTTAACGGCAGCCATGCTATTCAGCAGTTCGTTCGGATCAATACCGTCGGCAATCAGCATTTCACGATATTGTTGCAGTTTACGGGTACGCTCTTCAACTTCAGCTGCTGCGGCGCTTTCTTCTTCGCGACGCTCGTTAACAACAACTTCTAATTTTTCCAGCATTTCTTCAAGCGTTTCCAGGGTACATTCTCTTGCCTGTGCACGAAGAGTACGGATGTTGTTCAGAATTTTAAGTGCTTCGCTCATTGTAGTAATCTCAAACTTATATTGGGGGTGGTTTGTTGAGCTAATAATAGAGCGATAAATTCAGATGTGCAATAGCCTGGAATGTAAGGAATTCAAAATTGCTCTTTATTAAGTACAGATATTAATTATCCCATCTTAAATTTTTCTTGAAGAACCGCACAAAAAAGAGCTTATTGGCAACGAGGTTACTCCTGGCATAACGTTAAAATTCCAGGATTTTAGTCACATTTTATCAGGGTGGAATAGGCTGTCATTGCAGTAATTTCAACCTTTTGTATTAGTTTCCCTTACGGGAAAGTCCTAATACGTTGCCACATTTATGAGGAAGCGTAACAATAAGTATGAGCGCCCGGTTATGCGATGAGATGATAAGCAGCATTGATGAATATCTTAGGCACAATTTGTGAAGGAATGTGTATAACCGAACGATGTTTGCTCAATTCTTTATACCGGAGGCGTGACGAGGCGCCCCCGACATGCCGGTAAATTATGATACAATCCCGCCCAATCTTTATTTCAGCCAGGTGAGGGCCTGCTGCCAATGGCACAGCTATATTTCTACTATTCGGCAATGAATGCGGGTAAGTCGACTGCATTGCTGCAATCTTCATACAATTATCAGGAACGCGGGATGCGTACCGTTGTATATACAGCGGAAATTGATGACCGCTTCGGCGCCGGTAAAGTCAGTTCGCGTATCGGTCTCTCCTCGCCAGCAAAATTGTTTAACCAAAATTCATCGTTGTTTGAAGAGATTCGTACCGAGAATGCGCAACAAACAATACATTGCGTTCTGGTTGATGAGTGTCAGTTTTTGACTCGCCAGCAGGTGTACGAATTATCTGAGGTTGTTGACCAACTGGATATTCCGGTGTTGTGTTACGGACTGCGTACTGATTTTCGTGGCGAGTTATTTGGCGGCAGCCAATACTTACTCGCGTGGTCAGATAAACTCGTCGAATTAAAGACAATCTGTTTTTGTGGCCGTAAGGCAAGCATGGTATTGCGTCTTGATCAGGCTGGCAGGCCTTATAATGAAGGGGAGCAGGTTGTGATTGGTGGGAACGAGCGTTATGTCTCTGTATGCCGCAAGCATTACAAAGAAGCCCTTGCCGAAGGCTCCCTGACGTCGATTCAGGAGAAACACCGCCACGCGTGATTGCACGCGTTCTGTAGGCCGGATAAGGCGCTTGTGTCGCCATCCGGCGACCCCTACAACATTACGCAGAACCTGTAGGCCTGATAAGGCGCTTGCGCCGCCATCAGGCAAAAAAAAGCCCCCGAAAACGGGGGCTTTTTCAGAATGTCGCCTGGGCTAACGAATTAAGCAGATTTCTTCGCTTTCTTGTCAGCTTTCGGTGCGGCAGCTTCTTTCTTCGCAGCAACTTCACCTTCAGTGAATTCACGGCCGTAGTAGGTATCCAGCAGAATCTGTTTCAGCTCGGAGATCAGCGGGTAACGCGGGTTAGCGCCGGTGCACTGGTCATCGAATGCATCTTCAGACAGCTTGTCTACATGAGCCAGGAAGTCAGCTTCCTGCACGCCAGCTTCACGGATAGACTTAGGAATACCCAGCTCCGCTTTCACGCTTTCCAGCCATGCCAGCAGTTTCTCGATCTTAGCGGCAGTACGGTCGCCCGGTGCGCTCAGACCCAGATGGTCGGCGATTTCTGCATAGCGACGGCGAGCCTGCGGACGGTCATACTGGCTGAACGCAGTCTGCTTGGTCGGGTTGTCGTTCGCGTTGTAACGGATAACGTTACAAATCAGCAGGGCGTTTGCCAGACCGTGCGGAATGTGGAACTGAGAACCCAGTTTATGCGCCATAGAGTGGCACACACCCAGGAAGGCGTTCGCAAACGCGATACCGGCGATAGTCGCTGCACTGTGAACGCGTTCACGCGCTACCGGGTTTTTAGACCCTTCGTGGTAGGACGCTGGCAGGTTTTCTTTCAGCAGTTTCAGTGCCTGCAAAGCCTGACCGTCAGAGAACTCAGATGCCAGTACGGAAACGTAGGCTTCCAGAGCGTGAGTGACCGCATCCAGACCACCGAACGCACACAGAGACTTCGGCATGTCCATAACCAGGTTCGCATCGACAATCGCCATATCCGGCGTCAGCGCATAGTCTGCCAGCGGATATTTCTGACCGGTCGCATCGTCGGTCACAACAGCAAACGGCGTTACTTCAGAACCGGTACCGGAAGTGGTAGTGATTGCGACCATTTTCGCTTTCACGCCCATTTTCGGGAACTTGTAGATACGTTTACGGATGTCCATAAAGCGCAGCGCCAGTTCTTCGAAGTGGGTTTCAGGATGTTCGTACATGACCCACATGATTTTCGCCGCATCCATCGGGGAGCCGCCGCCCAGCGCGATGATCACGTCTGGTTTGAAGGAGTTCGCCAGCTCTGCGCCTTTACGAACGATAGTCAGCGTCGGGTCAGCTTCAACTTCAAAGAAGACTTCAGTTTCAACGCCAGCCGCTTTCAGCACGGAGGTGATCTGGTCAGCATAGCCATTGTTGAACAGGAAACGGTCGGTCACGATGAGCGCACGTTTGTGGCCATCAGTAATCACTTCATCCAGCGCGATTGGCAGAGAGCCACGGCGGAAGTAGATAGATTTCGGAAGTTTGTGCCACAACATGTTTTCAGCTCGCTTAGCAACGGTTTTCTTGTTGATCAGGTGTTTCGGACCAACGTTTTCAGAGATGGAGTTACCACCCCAGGAACCACAACCCAGAGTCAGGGAAGGTGCGAGTTTGAAGTTATACAGGTCGCCGATACCACCCTGAGAAGCCGGGGTGTTAATCAGGATACGCGCGGTTTTCATCATCTGACCGAAGTAAGCAACGCGTTCTGGCTGGTTGTCCTGGTCGGTGTACAGACAGGAGGTATGACCGATACCGCCCATTGCAACCAGTTTTTCTGCTTTATCAACAGCGTCTTCGAAGTCTTTAGCGCGATACATTGCCAGCGTCGGAGACAGCTTTTCGTGAGCGAACGGTTCGCTGTCATCAACAGCCGTTACTTCGCCGATCAGAATCTTAGTGGTTTCTGGTACGGTGAAGCCTGCCAGTTCAGCAATTTCATATGCCGGTTGACCAACGATAGCCGCGTTCAGCGCGCCATTTTTCAGGATAACGTCCTGAACGGCTTTCAGCTCTTTGCCTTGCAGCAGGTAGCCGCCGTGGCTGGCGAAACGTTCGCGAACTGCGTCATAAACGGAGTCAACAACAACAACGGACTGTTCAGATGCACAGATTACGCCGTTATCGAAAGTTTTGGACATCAGTACGGAAGCCACCGCACGTTTGATATCTGCTGTTTCGTCGATAACAACCGGCGTGTTACCTGCACCAACGCCGATAGCCGGTTTACCAGAGCTGTATGCAGCTTTAACCATGCCCGGACCGCCTGTCGCCAGGATCAGGTTGATATCAGGGTGGTGCATCAGCGCGTTAGACAGTTCAACGGAAGGTTGATCGATCCAGCCAATCAGGTCTTTCGGCGCGCCCGCAGCGATAGCCGCCTGCAAAACGATGTCAGCCGCTTTGTTCGTTGCATCTTTGGCACGCGGATGAGGAGAGAAGATGATTGCGTTACGCGTCTTCAGGCTAATCAGAGACTTAAAGATCGCAGTAGACGTCGGGTTAGTGGTCGGTACGATACCGCAGATGATACCAATCGGTTCAGCAATGGTGATAGTCCCGAAGGTGTCGTCTTCAGACAGCACACCACAGGTTTTTTCATCTTTATAGGCGTTATAGATGTATTCGGAGGCGAAGTGGTTTTTAATCACTTTATCTTCGATGATACCCATGCCGGATTCGGCAACGGCCATCTTAGCGAGGGGAATTCGAGCATCTGCGGCAGCCAGAGCGGCGGCGCGGAAGATTTTGTCAACCTGTTCTTGAGTGAAACTGGCATATTCACGCTGGGCTTTTTTCACACGCTCTACGAGTGCGTTAAGTTCAGCGACATTAGTAACAGCCATAATGCTCTCCTGATAATGTTAAACTTTTTTAGTAAATCATCTGCTCGATACGAGAGTATAGACAGATTGACGAAAGTTTGTATAACAGTCTGAAAATCAAACGGTTACTTAACGTCCATTTCGCTCTGATTTACTAAAAGAGCTTAAGCGATAGCGTTATCTAACTCTAACGCGTTACCTCCAGGTGGCGTAAGCAAGGTTACTCACTTCTGAGTAGTAATTGCGTGATCCAGATCAAATTTAAGCAAAGCTGACACCTTTCAGCAGCCCATTTGAGCCATTTCCGCCAAGTGTTAATAAATAGTGGTGATGAATAGAGGTGAAGTTAGCATAATCTACACATATTTATAACACCGAGAAATAGTCGTAATTTCAAGCAGTCAGGAGGTGAAATATGCTGACAAAAGGCGTATCTTCAGCGCGTTTTTCACCATTTTTATCGACATCATTTATCCGGCTAACGTTTCGGAGCTAACCGTGACCCAAACGCTTTTTGATTTTCCTGTTTATTCCAAGTTTTTCATAGGGTTATTTGCGCTGGTAAACCCGGTGGGGATTATCCCCGTCTTTATTAGTATGACCAGCTACCAGACGGCTGCGGCGCGCAACAAAACAAATCTCACGGCAAACCTGTCGGTAGCCATCATTTTGTGGATTTCGCTCTTTCTCGGAGATGGCATTTTGCAACTCTTCGGCATTTCGATCGATTCGTTCAGAATTGCCGGTGGGATTCTGGTGGTGACGATCGCGATGTCGATGATCAGCGGGAAGCTGGGTGAAGATAAGCAAAACAAACAGGAAAAATCAGAGACCGCCATTCGCGAAAGTATTGGCGTGGTTCCGCTGGCCTTACCATTAATGGCAGGGCCGGGGGCCATTAGTTCGACGATTGTGTGGGGAACGCGTTACCACACCATTATGCATTTAATCGGCTTCTCTGTGGCTATCGCTCTGTTTGCGTTCTGTTGTTGGGGAGTGTTCCGCATGGCGCCCTGGCTGGTGCGGTTATTGGGGCAAACGGGCATCAACGTCATTACGCGTATTATGGGCTTGTTGCTGATGGCATTGGGCATTGAATTCATTGTTACGGGGATTAAAGCGATTTTCCCCGGTTTACTGAATTAACGATCCTGACCGATAAAACGGAGCCGCTTCAGGCTCCGTTTCTTTTCCATTATCAGTAAATCTTCTCACTAAAGTTGAAATTCAGCGTTGAAATAATAAAAGATACTGATAATGTTTATGCCTCTTTGTTATTGATTCTATTATAAATTATTCTAATAACACTCACGCCTGCCGTTATGTCGCCTGTTATTTTCTTAACATCATACTCTGGGGCTTGATGAAGGATTATCGAAATGTTATTAGTTATTTCAACGCTCTCTCAGATGAATGTGCTAAATAATAACCAATTGTTAAATTTATGTGCATTTTTGCCTGACGGCAGCAACAGAACGAGGTCAGACTGTGGGTGAGTAGTTAACGTATTGACCGGGCAAATAATTTTTCTTAAACGTCTCTTTTGGAGATGTCTTTCTGGTCAAAAATTTTTCCGTAAAAGAGAATTAGTTAACAAATCTGTAAAATGTATTGGCGGTTAAGAAACGCATTTGGTACTTTCCGGCCAGATATTTTGCAGAAGATTTTGCGGTGATGAGAATTATTTTCAATAAGCTTCTTGCACCAGACAGAATAAATGTCCGTCTCTGACAGGGGAGGCGGATACGGAATCGACGTAAGGCGATCGTACGAATCGTCAGAATAAATAAAGTCGGTGATAGCAAAGCAGTAAACGACCTGGCAGCAGCAAAATCTCCAGTGCTGTACAGGACCCTAACGGGATTAAACAGGCTGGTTAAGAAAACCAGTAATTATAATGAGTGGAGTACAAACACAATGTCCAACATCACAAAAAAAAGTTTGCTGGCGGCGGGGATTTTAACTGCGCTAATCGGCGGGAATGTCGCAATGGCCGCAGATGTCCCGGCGGGTGTTCAGCTGTCTGACAAGCAGACGCTGGTTCGCAATAATGGTTCTGAAGTTCAGTCTCTCGACCCACATAAAATTGAGGGTGTCCCGGAGTCAAACGTCAGCCGCGACCTGTTTGAAGGTTTACTGATCAGCGACGTTGAAGGCCACCCGTCACCGGGCGTCGCTGAAAAGTGGGAAAATAAAGATTTTAAAGTCTGGACATTCCATCTGCGTAAAAACGCAAAATGGTCAGACGGCACGCCTGTTACCGCGCACGATTTTGTATATAGCTGGCAGCGCCTGGCGAATCCGAATACCGCATCACCGTATGCCAGCTATTTGCAATACGGGCACATCGCGAATATCGATGACATTATTGCGGGCAAAAAACCGGCGACCGATCTCGGCGTAAAAGCCATCGACGATAATACGTTCGAAGTGACGCTGAGCGAACCGGTGCCTTATTTCTACAAACTGTTGGTTCACCCGTCCGTTTCTCCGGTTCCTAAAGCGGCTGTGGAAAAATTTGGCGAGAAATGGACCCAACCTGCGAATATCGTGACCAACGGCGCGTATAAACTCAAAAACTGGGTCGTCAACGAGCGGATTGTTCTGGAACGTAATACCCAGTACTGGGATAACGATAAAACGGTTATCAACCAGGTGACTTATCTGCCAATCTCTTCTGAAGTAACTGATGTGAACCGCTACCGCAGCGGTGAAATCGACATGACCTATAACAACATGCCGATTGAGTTATTCCAGAAGCTGAAAAAAGAGATCCCAAATGAAGTGCGCGTTGACCCGTATCTGTGCACTTACTATTACGAAATTAATAACCAGAAAGCGCCGTTTAACGACGTGCGCGTTCGCACCGCGCTGAAACTGGCGATGGATCGCGACATTATCGTTAATAAAGTGAAGAACCAGGGCGATTTGCCAGCCTACAGCTACACCCCTCCGTATACCGATGGCGCGAAACTGGTCGAGCCTGAGTGGTTCACATGGTCACAGGAAAAACGTAACGAAGAAGCGAAAAAACTGCTGGCGGAAGCCGGTTATACCGCTGATAAGCCGTTAACGTTTGACCTGCTGTACAACACCTCCGATCTGCATAAAAAACTGGCGATCGCGGTCGCATCAATCTGGAAGAAAAACCTGGGCGCCAACGTGAAGCTGGAAAACCAGGAGTGGAAAACCTTCCTTGATACCCGTCATCAGGGGACGTTTGATGTCGCGCGTGCGGGCTGGTGCGCAGACTACAATGAACCGACGTCCTTCCTGAACACCATGCTGTCCGACAGCTCAAACAACACCGCTCACTATAAGAGCCCGGAGTTTGACAAGCTGATTGCCGACACGCTGAAAGTGACCGACGAAGCGCAACGCACCGAGTTGTATGCCAAAGCGGAACAGCAGCTTGATAAAGATTCTGCGATTGTGCCGCTCTATTACTATGTGAACGCGCGTCTGGTGAAACCGTGGGTAGGCGGCTATACCGGTAAAGACCCGATGGATAATATCTACGTTAAGAACTTGTATATTATCAAGCATTAATGGCAAAGCGTGGGGCAAACGTGTTTTGCCCCACAGTGTCTTATTTTCATCGCACTATAAACATCTCTCTTTCAGTGCGTCTGAATGACGAGATGTAAAGGCACACGCCAGAAGGTACGGGCAATGTTAAAATTTATTTTACGTCGCTGTCTGGAAGCGATTCCGACGCTTTTTATACTTATTACGATTTCGTTCTTTATGATGCGTCTCGCACCGGGAAGTCCTTTCACCGGAGAGCGCGCATTACCGCCGGAAGTGCTGGCGAATATTGAAGCGAAATACCATCTTAATGATCCCATCATGACGCAGTACTTCAGCTATCTGAAACAACTGGCGCATGGCGATTTTGGGCCTTCGTTTAAATATAAGGACTATACGGTCAACGATCTGGTGGCGTCGAGTTTCCCGGTTTCGGCGAAGCTGGGCGCAGCCGCCTTTTTCCTTGCCGTTATTATTGGCGTGAGCGCGGGCGTGATTGCGGCGCTGAAACAAAATACGCGCTGGGATTATACGGTGATGGGGGTGGCAATGACCGGGGTCGTGATTCCCAGTTTCGTGGTCGCCCCCTTATTAGTCATGATATTTGCCATCACCTTAAAATGGCTGCCCGGCGGCGGCTGGAATGGCGGGGCGCTGAAATTTATGATTCTGCCGATGGTCGCGCTGTCGCTCGCCTATATCGCCAGTATCGCCCGTATTACCCGTGGCTCCATGATTGAAGTGTTGCACTCCAACTTTATCCGTACCGCGCGCGCAAAAGGTTTGCCGATGCGCCGGATTATCTTCCGTCATGCCTTAAAACCGGCGTTGTTACCCGTACTGTCTTATATGGGCCCGGCCTTTGTCGGTATCATTACGGGTTCAATGGTTATTGAGACGATTTATGGTTTGCCGGGTATCGGGCAACTTTTCGTGAACGGGGCGCTGAACCGCGACTATTCGCTGGTGCTGAGTCTGACCATTCTCGTCGGTACGCTCACCATTCTGTTTAATGCGATTGTCGATGTGCTGTACGCCGTTATCGACCCGAAAATTCGTTACTGATACTGGAGCTCGCTATGATGTTAAGTAAGAAAAACAGCGAGACGCTGGAGAATTTCAGTGAGAAGCTGGAGGTTGAAGGGCGCAGCCTGTGGCAGGATGCTCGCCGTCGTTTTATGCATAACCGCGCGGCGGTGGCCAGCCTTGTCGTTCTGGTCATTATCGCGCTGTTTGTCACACTGGCGCCGATGCTGTCGCAGTTCACCTATTTCGATACCGACTGGGGCATGATGTCCAGCGCGCCGGATATGGAGTCGGGCCACTATTTTGGTACGGACTCCTCCGGTCGCGATCTGCTGGTTCGCGTGGCGATAGGCGGGCGAATCTCGCTGATGGTCGGCATTGCTGCCGCGCTGGTGGCGGTGGTTGTCGGTACGCTGTACGGGTCGCTGTCCGGCTATCTTGGCGGCAAAATTGACTCCGTAATGATGCGTCTGCTGGAAATCCTCAACTCCTTTCCGTTTATGTTCTTCGTCATTTTGCTGGTGACCTTCTTCGGCCAAAACATCCTGCTGATTTTTGTGGCGATCGGGATGGTCTCCTGGCTGGATATGGCGCGTATCGTTCGCGGGCAGACGTTAAGCCTGAAGCGCAAAGAGTTTATCGAAGCGGCGCAGGTTGGCGGGGTCTCAACGGTCAGCATTGTTGTGCGTCATATTGTGCCGAACGTGCTGGGCGTGGTGGTGGTTTATGCATCGCTGCTGGTACCGAGCATGATCCTGTTTGAATCCTTCCTCAGCTTTCTGGGTTTAGGTACGCAGGAGCCGCTGAGCAGTTGGGGCGCATTGTTGAGCGATGGTGCGAACTCTATGGAGGTCTCTCCCTGGTTGCTGCTGTTCCCGGCGTGTTTTCTCGTTGTGACCTTATTCTGTTTTAACTTTATCGGCGATGGCCTGCGTGACGCCCTCGACCCGAAAGATCGTTAAGGAGTGCAGCCATGAGCGTAATTGAAACCTCAACCGCGCCACTCGCGCAACAACGGGCTAACGCACTGCTGGACGTGAAAGATCTTCGCGTGACGTTTAGTACACCCGACGGCGATGTGACGGCCGTAAACGACCTGAACTTTACGCTGCGTGCCGGGGAGACCTTAGGCATTGTCGGCGAGTCAGGTTCAGGCAAATCGCAAACGGCGTTTGCGTTGATGGGGCTGCTGGCGGCGAATGGCCGCATTGGTGGTTCTGCGACGTTTAACGGCCGCGAAATTCTCAACCTGCCGGAGCGTGAACTCAACAGGCTACGCGCTGAACAAATCTCAATGATTTTTCAGGACCCAATGACCTCTCTTAACCCGTATATGCGGGTTGGCGAGCAGTTAATGGAAGTGCTGATGCTGCATAAAGGCATGAGCAAGGCCGAAGCGTTTGAAGAGTCTGTCAGAATGCTGGACGCGGTGAAAATGCCGGAAGCGCGGAAACGGATGAAGATGTATCCGCATGAGTTTTCCGGCGGGATGCGCCAGCGTGTGATGATTGCGATGGCGCTGCTGTGTCGGCCGAAATTACTGATTGCGGATGAACCGACAACCGCGCTGGACGTGACCGTTCAGGCGCAGATCATGACGCTGCTTAATGAACTGAAACGCGAATTTAACACGGCGATTATCATGATTACGCACGACCTTGGCGTCGTGGCCGGTATTTGCGATAAGGTGCTGGTGATGTACGCCGGGCGTACGATGGAATACGGCAAGGCGCGCGACGTCTTTTACCAGCCTGTTCATCCGTATTCTATCGGTTTGCTTAATGCGGTTCCGCGTCTGGATGCCGAAGGGGAAACGATGCTGACCATTCCGGGCAACCCGCCGAACTTGCTGCGCTTGCCTAAAGGGTGTCCATTCCAGCCGCGTTGCCCGTATGCGATGGAGATTTGCAGTTCAACTCCACCCCTGGAGGAGTTCAGTCCGGGGCGTTTGCGCGCCTGCTTTAAACCGGTGGAGGAGCTGGTATGAATGCTGTGACCCAGGAGAGAAAAGTGCTCCTCGAAATTGCCGATCTCAAAGTGCATTTCGATATTAAAGATGGCAAACAGTGGTTCTGGCAGCCGGCGAAAACCCTGAAAGCGGTCGATGGCGTTACGCTGCGATTGTATGAAGGTGAAACGCTGGGGGTGGTTGGGGAATCCGGCTGCGGTAAATCGACCTTTGCGCGGGCGATTATTGGTCTGGTGAAAGCGACTGATGGCCGCGTGGCGTGGTTAGGGAAAGATCTGCTGGGGATGAAACCTGATGAATGGCGGGACGTACGCAGCGATATTCAGATGATTTTCCAGGACCCGCTGGCGTCATTGAACCCACGCATGACCATTGGAGAAATCATCGCTGAACCATTACGCACCTATCATCCAAAATTGCCGCGCCAGGAAGTGCGCGATCGGGTGAAAGCGATGATGATGAAGGTGGGGCTGCTGCCGAATCTGATTAACCGTTACCCGCATGAGTTTTCCGGCGGTCAGTGCCAGCGTATTGGTATCGCGCGTGCTCTGATCCTGGAGCCGAAGCTGATTATTTGCGATGAGCCGGTTTCGGCGCTGGACGTGTCGATTCAGGCGCAGGTGGTGAATCTGCTGCAACAGCTACAGCGTGAAATGGGGTTATCGCTGATCTTCATCGCTCACGATCTGGCGGTGGTGAAGCATATTTCCGATCGTGTGCTGGTGATGTACCTGGGTCATGCGGTGGAATTGGGAACCTACGATGAGGTGTATCACAATCCGCTGCACCCTTATACCAAAGCGCTGATGTCCGCCGTGCCGATTCCCGACCCCGATCTGGAAAAGAACAAGACGATTCAGTTGCTGGAAGGGGAATTACCGTCACCCATCAATCCGCCGTCGGGGTGTGTTTTCCGCACGCGTTGCCCGATTGCCGGGCCGGAGTGTGCGAAAACCCGACCGGTGCTGGAGGGCAGTTTCAGGCATGCGGTTTCCTGCCTGAAGGTGGACCCGCTATAAATTTAAGGGCTGACATGATGTCAGCCCTTTTTTTTGGCATCAGCCTGATTGCTCGACGTCTTTCTTATTCACGCCAAAGGATATGGCAAAGTTTGTGATCTTTTTCGCGGCATAACAGCACGCGGGCAAAAATATCGTTAATTTCACCGTCTTCGCTATCCGCCAGGCCAATCACGACTTCGGCAAAAAAGTCAGGGTTGAGGTCAAAATCAACGTGTTCCTGCCAGTCTTCTGACGGATCGAATAACTCCGCGCCGCCGCGCTCTTCGAACTGTAAATTGAACAGAATAATATCTGCCGGATCGAGATTATCTGCCGCCAGTTCGAGAAAAATATCATAAGCCTGCTCAAGCGTTTCATCTTCAGTCAGGCGATTGTTCAGATCCATTTCCATAATGACTACCCGTTTACCGTCTCTTGGGCACGTTTTACAGCAACGGACTGAAGAAGTAAAACAGTCGCTCAGTAATCCGCTGCCATAATGGCCGTTTTACCCACAGGCGGGCATCAAGCAGGCGAGAACGCGAAATATAATCATCCTGAACCGCAGCCAGATCGCCGCCGAATCCGGCGTCGTCAATCACCAGCGTGATTTCAAAATTTAACCACAGGCTGCGCATATCCAGGTTCACGGTGCCAACCAGACTCAGCTCGCCATCCACCAGCACGCTCTTGGTGTGCAACAATCCACCTTCAAACTGATAGATTTTGACTCCGGCGGCCAGCAGTTCAGTGAAAAAGGCGCGGCTGGCCCAGCCGACCAGCATGGAGTCATTTTTACGCGGCAGGATGATGCTGACATCCACGCCGCGCTGCGCCGCCGTGCAGATCGCGTGCAGTAAATCGTCGCTGGGGACGAAATAGGGTGTTGTCATGATCAGATATTCACGAGCGGAATAGGCTGCCGTCAGCAGCGCCTGGTGAATCAGATCTTCCGGGAAGCCGGGTCCTGAGGCGATAGTATGAATGGTGTGTCCGCTGGCCTGTTCAAACGGCATGATATTGACGTCTGGAGGCGGCGGCAGGATGCGTTTACCCGTTTCGATTTCCCAGTCGCAGGAGTAGACAATCCCCATCGCGGTCGCTACCGGGCCTTCCATTCTTGCCATCAGATCAACCCATTGTCCCACGCCGGCGTCCTGTTTGAAGAAACGCGGATCGACCATATTCATGCTGCCGGTATAGGCGATGTAGTTATCAATCATCACCATCTTGCGGTGCTGACGCAAATCCATACGGCGCAGAAAGACACGCATCAGATTGACTTTCAGCGCCTCAACCACTTCAATTCCGGCGTTACGCATCATGGCCGCCCACGGGCTGCGGAAAAAGGCCACGCTCCCGGCGGAGTCCAGCATCAGACGGCAATGAATGCCGCGTCGCGCCGCCGCCATCAGCGACTCTGCAACCTGATCCGCCATGCCGCCGGGCTGCCAGATGTAAAACACCATCTCAATGTTATGGCGCGCCAGTTGAATGTCGCGGATAAGCGCCTGCATCACATCATCAGAGTCGGTCAGCAGTTGCAGCTGATTGCCTTTAACGCCAGCGATTCCCTGGCGTCGCTCGCACAGCTTAAACAGCGACGAAGCGACGCTGCTGTTTTCTTCGGCGAAAATGTGTTTACAGGCTTTGAGATCGTTCAGCCACTTCGCGGTGGACGGCCACATTGCTCTGGCGCGTTCGGCGCGGCGTTTCCCTAAATGCAACTCGCCGAATGATAAATAAGCAATAATCCCTACCAGCGGCAGAATATAGATGATTAAGAGCCAGGCCATCGCGGAGGGAACGGCGCGTCGTTTCATTAAAATACGTAACGTCACACCGGCAATAAGTATCCAGTACCCCAGAATGACCAGCCAACTCACCACTGTGTAGAAGGTTGTCATAAATTTAAAAATCCTTTTGAAAGCGTATTGTTAAGAGTTTACGCATCAGGCTTCATCTGGCAAATAAAAACACCGGAAAAGCGCTGGTCTGCTCCTGACGAGAGGGTATAATGCCTGCTCTGGCACTGTAAGAGTAGTTAACATGAAGCGTAGTAGAACGGAAGTGGGACGCTGGCGCATGCAACGTCAGGCTAGCCGCCGTAAAGCGCGTTGGCTTGAAGGACAATCGCGTCGTAATATGCGTATCCACTCAATCAGAAAATGCATTCTCAATCATCAACGTAACACGTTATTGTTTGCGATTCACAGCATCTGATACAACCAGGGCACCGTATTCGGTGCCCATGAATGCAAACCCCGCCTGATTTAAAAGACTTTTTTATACGGTTTTACAGAGACTTGCGCATACACGCCCGCAGCCACATACGGGTCTGCGTCTGCCCAGGACTGCGCTTCTTCCAGCGATTCGAATTGTGCAATCACGGTTGAGCCGGTAAACCCGGCGGCACCGGGATCGTTGCTGTCAACGGCTGGCATAGGGCCTGCGGTCAACAGTCGGCCCTCATCATGGAGCAGTTGCAGGCGTGCCAGATGGGCAGGGCGGACGGAAAGACGTTTTTCAAGAGAATCGGCGATATCCTGAGCGTAAATGACATACAGCACGGGTAGAGCTCCTTAATCGGTAAAAGTCGTTAATTACGTTATTGGAAAGGTCTTTCAACTGCAACGCAAAGATAACGACTTTGTTAAGACCGTGCATAACACAGGGACTTTTTGCGGTAATATTGCGTTTTAAATGCGGCTTACCGTGATGTCTTATTGAATATGATTGCTATTTGCATTTAAAATCGAGGCCTGGTTTTTTAACTGAAACGATTATGACTTCAATGACCCTTGATTTACCTCGTCGCTTTCCCTGGCCGACGTTACTTTCCGTTGGCATTCATGGTGCTGTAGTGGCGGGTCTGCTGTATACCTCGGTACATCAGGTTATTGAACTGCCTGCGCCCGCGCAGCCGATCTCAATCACAATGGTCGCGCCTGCCGATCTTGAGCCACCACAGGCGGTTCAGCCGCCGCCGGAACCCGTCGTCGAACCTGAGCCGGAACCGGAACCTATTCCTGAGCCGCCAAAAGAGGCGCCGGTGGTGATTGAGAAGCCGAAACCTAAGCCGAAGCCAAAACCTAAACCGGTGAAAAAGGTTCAGGAGCAGCCTAAACGTGATGTTAAGCCTGCTGAACCGCGCCCGGCCGCACCGTTTGAAAATACGGCGCCGTCGCGTCCGGCAACGAATACCGCAGCGGCAACCAGCAAACCGGCCGTCAGTGTTCCTGCGGGGCCTCGCGCGTTGAGCCGCAACCAGCCGCAGTATCCGGCACGAGCGCAAGCGTTGCGTATCGAAGGCCGCGTGAAAGTGAAATTCGACGTCACCTCAGACGGGCGAGTGGAGAATGTTCAGGTGCTTTCCGCTCAGCCAGCGAACATGTTTGAGCGTGAAGTGAAAAACGCGATGCGCAGATGGCGCTATGAAGCAGGGAAACCGGGGTCGGGCTTAGTGGTTAATATCATCTTCCGTCTGAACGGCACCACGCAGATCGAGTAATCGCGATCCCCTTAAATCGTAGAGCGGATAAGGCGGCGCACCGCCTTATCCGGTAATTCATGCCTGAACCGGCAGCGGGCGAGGTTTACCGTCACTGTCTACCGCCACATAGATGAACAGCGCCTCGGTTGCTTTATAACGCTGACCGATTGGCTCTGACGCCACCTTTTTCACCCACACTTCAATATTAATGCTGACAGACGTTGTGCCGCGTTTAACGCAGCGGGCATAACAGCATACGACGTCGCCTACGGCGACAGGGCGCAGAAAACTCATTCCCTCAACGCGCACGGTCACTACGCGACCATGAGCAATTTCTTTAGCCTGAATCGCGCCGCCAATATCCATTTGAGACATGAGCCAGCCGCCAAAAATATCGCCGTTAGCATTGGTATCGGCGGGCATGGCCAGCGTGCGTAAAACCAGTTCGCCCTGAGGAGCGTTATTTGTTGTTGTCATTGTAGAACCGACTGTGAAGAAAGATTTCAGGCGCGAATGCTACTATGATTTGCGCAGGGAGAACAGAGGGGAAACGCGCGCCAGGCTGGCGTGAAGGGGATGCCAGACCAGACGGTCTGGCAAACAGAACTCAGGATTTATCTTCCTGCGGCAGATGGCGGTAAATGTAGACTCCGCTCAGAAGGGTAAAAATCAGCGTCAGCGCAGTTAAACCGAACACTTTGAAGTTGACCCAGATGTTTTGCGGCAGCCAAAACGCGATGTAGATATTGGCGAGCCCGCAGAGGATGAAAAATACGGCCCATGCCAGGTTCAGCTTAGACCAGACCGGCTGCGGCAACGTCAGTTCTTTCCCTAACATGCGTTGAATCAGCGGCTTTTTCATGACCCACTGGCTTATCAGCAGCGCACCGGCAAACAGGCCGTAAATCACCGTCACCTTCCACTTAATAAACTCATCGTTGTGGAAGAAAATGGTCAGGCCGCCGAACACGGCAACCAGAACGAAAGTGATCAACGCCATCTTTTCGACCTTGCGATAGCGAACCCAACTGTAGATCAACACAATGGCTGTTGCGACAATCAGGGCGGAGGTCGCCGCATAGATGTCGTACAGCTTATAAAAAGCAAAAAAGACAACCAGCGGTAAAAAATCAAGAAACTGCTTCATTCTTCGATTCCGTAATCAAAAGTTTTGGGCAAACTGGCCCTTAACACGTTCAGGGTTATTGGCGAATCAACATATACAGACGGAACAAATAGATGAGCAATATGGCGGAAATCAAATTGCTCAGCGTATTCGCCAACACTGCGCCAACATTCGGCGTCAGCGCTGCAAAACTGGGGGCAAACAGCAGCAAGAGCGTTTTCGCCAGTAACCAGCCGATCACCGCCGGAGCGACCAGTCGCATATTAGACCACGCCAGACGCATACTGTTGCGCATGGCGGCAAATACGCCCATCTTGTCCTGAACCAGCATCACCGGCGCAAGCGCCAGCAGAATCGCCATCAAAATCCCCGGTACGACAATCAGCATAATACCGATTTGCACTAACAGGGTAGTCAGAAAAATCAGGACAAACAATTTAGGTAAAACCGGCGCGCTGGCACCGATAGCACGTAATGCGCTGACCCGATGACCGGCGGAAATCAGCTGGATCATCAGCAAAACGCCCCCTGCCAGGATCGCATTGCCAATGAGTCCTGAAAATGTTGATGCCGCTGAAGCCCGTAATAATATTTGCTGCTGTTCCGGCGTCATGTTCTGCACCAGATCGAACAGGCCGACGCTACCGGTCAGATGATCCCCTTCACTGAGTTGCGCGATTTGGGCATCGCTGGGGGAAAAGGCATGACCTAAAACCACCGTAATAAATGCGCACAGCAACGAAACCAGCAAGATGGTTACAAATTGATTACGGAAAAAGTTCCCCGTGTCACGGTAAACGGACTTCGCCGTGATAGACATGCACTCTCCTTGAGTTTTGCAGGTGTTAATTTGCGGGCAATTGTACCCTGGATAACTCTACAGTGGCAGCATCACGGGGTGTATGGAAAAGCATATCTTTGTAAAGCGCGGGTAATTTTGGCTGCGAAACCGCCAGTCGTCCTCTTTTTTACAATCCATCCGCCTGGTTGAAAAAGGCTATTTATCACTAAAATTCGGAAAATTTGATTCAAACGGCTTTAACCAGGATTTTAGATGCAAGTTCTAAATTAATCTGGATCAATAAAGGTTAAATTACAGGACCTAATGTGATCTGTATTGGATCACTTATTACTCCATTGTAGGTATATTCGTGACGCATTTATAACCATAACGATGGAGCGGATATGAAAAAGTTAACAGTGGCAGCCCTGGCAGTAAGTACTCTTCTCTCTGGTAGTGCGCTTGCGCATGAGAGCGGTGAGTTTTTTATCCGTGCGGGCTCGGCGACCGTGAGACCGACGGAAGGGGCAGGCGGAACGCTGGGGAGTCTGAACGGTTTTGATGTCAGTAACAATACGCAACTCGGTTTGACTTTTACTTATATGGCAACCGACAACATTGGTATTGAACTGCTGGCGGCGACGCCGTTCCGCCATAAAATTGGGACAGGGGATACCGGTGATATCGCTACCGTGCGTCACCTGCCGCCGACATTAATGGCGCAGTGGTACTTTGGCGACGCCAGTAGCAAACTGCGTCCTTATATTGGCGCAGGTGTAAACTACACCACCTTCTTTGACGAAGGTTTCAACAACAATGGTAAAGAGACAGGATTGTCCGATCTGAGTCTGAAGGATTCCTGGGGAATGGCCGGGCAGGTGGGTATGGATTACCTGATTAACCGGGACTGGTTAATTAACATGTCGGTCTGGTATATGGATATCGATACTACCGCAAGCTATAAACTCGGTGGTGCCCAGCAGCATGACAGCGTCCGCCTCGACCCGTGGGTATTTATGTTCTCTGCCGGTTATCGTTTCTGAGTTTATGTGACCCATCTAAAAAGCGGGCTGTCATACAGCCCGCTTTTTATATTCTGCTGATTTCAACATCATACCTCTCCCTGAGATGCTATCTTTGAAACAAGCCTGTTTTGAGAGCATTGACGATGATAGTAACTCAAACCCTTCTGCAACAAAAAATCGCGACCCTGGAATCGATAGTCAGAGATGAAGAGGCTGAGTTCACTTTACAGGCGCTGCGTATGCTGCTGGATGCAATGCATAAGATTGATGCGCTGGAAGAGAATATTACTACGCCCGTCCGTTTACCTTATTGCAGTTCGAGTCCGGTTTGTGAGATTGAAGCCGGGTACGCCGCTGGCGTTAGTGACTGCCGTGAGGCTATTCGCAGGGCGGGATACCCGATTGAAGGAGATGATTAATCACTGAAAACTGTACTGTATCAGCAAAATCTACTAACGTATTCGGCCCCGCGATTCAGGCTTAAGGTGCCTCAGTGAAGATTGTTCAGGACAGCCTAAGAAATAGCCAGGCGTTGTTGATGTCAGCGCTTATCACTTTACTTTTTACTTCACTGTATCTCTTTATTATTTATGAACAACGACAGGCCGTTGTGAATGAAGGGATGAGTCGTCTGCAAACGCGGATGATGGATATTTTCAACGATAACGAACTCATCGCCGATGCGACAGGGGTTCGCTATCACCAGATCAAAAATGCCAGGCAGTGCGGCAACCTCTCAAGGTTTTCCCCCAGAGATGCGGATTCATGGGGAATCAATGCCGACCGGGCGCGGATCCATTCCGCAACGGGCACTATTGTTTCCCGTCAGCCCGATATTAACGCTTTATGTATGTTTGCGGCGGCGGAGTTTATTCGGGATCGGATGAACACCCTTAATCCGGGGGATTATGCCGCGCATCGCTACATTATCGCCAAAGATGCCAGCTATTTTTATTGGTTCACGCCAGCAGATGCAAAACCCTTCTATTTTAGCGACTCTAAAATGGCGGGCGATATCACCGACTTTTTCTTACCGCCCGTGGGCTTTTATACGCGTCTGCTGCAAAAGAATGTCAAATCCAAGTCGCTCAGTTCAACGGACTTTTATACGGACAAAATCACGAATGAAAAAGCGTACAGCGTAGTCAGTTATATTTACGATCTTTCTGGAAAAGAGATCTCCGATCATATCGTTGCGTATCTGGTGTATGACCATTCTAAACCTGAGCTACAGGAGGCGCTGACGGAGGCCTTTGAACATCATATTCCACCCGGCCTTAATGTGGCTCTGGTGCATACGCCCACGCAGGAAAATCTCTGCCTGAGCGGTGATTGCCAGCCTGTCGCCGGGGAGTCCATCCGCGCAATGTCTGCAAAATATGCGTTCCATTCCTCGCTCTCTCTGCATCGGTTCGTCAGATACGACACGCAGGCCGGGATTGCGATTCTGCTGGCGCCATTCTTCTTTATCCTGATCTTCCTCGGCTTAAAATTCTGGCTGAACGCGAGCGACCTGAAGGTGTATATCGACTCGCTGACGGGCTGCTTTAACCGCAAGATCCTTGATATTGTGAAGCGCAGGGACTTAACGCGCAGCTGCGTGGTGCTGCTGGATTGTAATAAGTTTAAAGCCATCAACGACACCTGGGGGCATGTGGCGGGAGACCGGGCGTTGCAAATCATCGCCAACAGAATGCTCTCTAACACCCGCACCAGTCATGACCTGGTGATTCGTACCGGCGGCGATGAGTTCGTTATTTTGCTTTACCGTGCGCAGATCGGTGACGCGATAGCCATCGCGGAGCGGATAACCGGCCAGATAAATGATTATGCATTTATGGTTGATGGTCATGTTGTACCGCTGTCGGTGTCATGGGGCGTCGCAGAAGTAACCCGCGATCTGGATACGGCTATTCAGCATGCGGATAACGAAATGTACAAAATGAAGCAGATGAGGGAATGACAGGATTGGCCCGATAAGCATGGCATCATCGGGCCTGTTGCCTGCGCAATATTATGCGCGGGTCGCGGCTTTCATTGCCGTGACAAACGCTTTCAGCTCGGTCAGCATCTGGCCGGGGTTTGCGACGTTTTTCTCAATGAGCTTAACGATTGCTGACCCGGAAATCGCCCCGGCGGCGCCGGCTTCAATGGCACCTGTAACCTGTTCCGGGGAAGAGATGCCAAAGCCCTGCAACGGGGGCGCGGCGTTATACTCTTGCAGTTTTTCTACCAGATGATGCAGCGGTAATGCGGCGCGGTTTTCTGCGCCCGTCACGCCTGCCCGCGAAAGCAGATAGGTATAGCCGCGGCCATAAGAGGCTATCTGGCGCAACAGATCGTCATCGGCATTGGGCGGGCAGATGAAAATCGGCGCCACGTTGTAGCGTAATGCCGCCTGACGGAAGGGCGCAGACTCCTCAACAGGCACATCCGCCACCAGTACGGAATCCACGCCGACTTTCTCGCACTGCGCGTAGAATTCGTCGATCCCTTTGCTGAATACCAGGTTGGCGTACATCAGCAGACCAATCGGAATCGTCGGGTGTTTCTGACGAATCAGCGCCAGCATCTCAAAGCATTGCGTAGGCGTTACGCCTGCGGCAAACGCGCGCAGCGTGGCTTCCTGGATGGTCGGCCCGTCTGCCAGCGGATCGGAGAACGGAATGCCGAGTTCAAGGGCGTCGGCGCCGGCTTCAATCAGCGTATCAATAATGTTCAGTGACTGTTCAACGGAAGGATCGCCCAGGGTCACGAAGGGGACAAATGCGCCTTCCTTGCGATCCTTCAGCTGTGCAAACAGGTTTTCATAGCGTTCCATCAGATTTCCCCTCGCGCTTTCAGAATATCGTGTACGGTGAAAATGTCTTTGTCGCCGCGACCGGAAAGGTTAACGACCAGCAATTGTTCTTTTTCTGGATTTTCACGCATCATTTTCAGGGCGTGAGCCAGGGCATGGGACGACTCCAGCGCCGGAATAATCCCTTCATGCAGACAGAGCGTTTTAAAGGCTTCCAGCGCTTCGTCATCGGTGATCGACACGTAATCGGCGCGACCAATGCTGTTCAGATACGCATGCTGCGGCCCAACGGACGGGAAATCCAGCCCGGCGGAAATGGAGTAGGACTCTTCAATTTGCCCTTCTTCGGTTTGCATCATCGGCGCTTTCATACCGAAATAGATGCCTACGCGGCCATGCTTCAGCGGTGCGCCGTGCTCGCCTGTTTCAATCCCGTGGCCGCCAGGTTCGACGCCAATCAAACCCACGCTGGTTTCGTTGATGAAGTCCGCAAACATGCCGATTGCGTTGGAGCCGCCGCCCACGCAGGCAATCACGGCATCCGGCAGACGACCTTCTTTTTCGAGGATTTGCGCTTTCGTCTCTTCCCCGATCATGCGCTGAAATTCACGGACGATGGTCGGGAACGGGTGCGGGCCTGCCGCAGTACCGAGCATATAGTGCGCGGATTCATAGCTGCCGGACCAGTCGCGAAGCGCTTCGTTGCAGGCGTCTTTCAGGGTGGCGGAGCCGCTGTGTACAGGGATCACTTCCGCGCCCATCAGTCGCATACGAAAGACGTTTGGCGACTGACGCTCGACGTCTTTTGCACCCATATAGATACGGCATTTCAGACCGAGCAGGGCGCTGGCGAGCGCGGAAGCCACGCCATGCTGACCTGCGCCCGTTTCGGCGATAATCTCTGTTTTACCCATGCGTTTCGCCAGCAGCGCCTGCCCCAGTACCTGGTTTGTTTTGTGCGCGCCGCCGTGCAGTAAATCTTCACGCTTCAGATACAGCGTGGTTTTGGTGCCGGCGGTGATATTCTGGCATTTGGTCAGCGCGGTTGGACGGCCTGCATAGTTCTTCAGCAGATCGGCAAACTGGGCCTGAAACTGCGGATCTTTCTGCGCACTGACGAACGCTTCTTCCAGCTGGCGCAGGGCAGGCATCAGAATCTGCGGGACATACATGCCGCCAAATTCACCAAAGTAGGGATTGAGTAATGTTGTCATGTTTTCTTCCTTAATATGCGCGCAGTGTCTGAAAGACCGAGGCCAGAAGGTGTGCATCTTTGATGCCCGGCTGTGACTCTACACCAGAATTAAAATCGAGACCGGCACAGCCGGTTTTTGCCGCTTCCACGCAGTTGTCTGCGCCTAATCCGCCCGCCAGCAATACGTTGTCCAGCGTTTCACCGTTTAATAACGACCAGTCAAAACGTTGGCCGCTGCCGCCCTGGCCGTTATCAAGAACGTACTTATCAACGTGCTGGTAATCACGAGCAGGCAGTGTGTCGCCCACGCTAAGCGCTTTCCAGATTTGTACCTGTTCCGGTAATGCGGCGCGCAGAGCATCGACATAAGCCTGGTCTTCGCTGCCATGCAGTTGCACGACCTTGAGCGACAAGGTGGTCGCTTTTTCACATACCTCGGTGATAGCGGTATTGCGGAATACGCCGACATATTGCAGGGGGGCGGCGGCTATCACCTCGCGCGCCTGGTCGAGATTTACGACGCGAGGCGACGAGGGAACAAAAATCAGCCCGCCATAAATGGCGCCTGCGTCGTAAGCGGCTTTTGCATCCTGCCCGCGCGTCAGGCCGCAGACTTTGTTCTCGCCAAGCAGCACGCGACGCACGGCGGCGTGCAGATCGGCATGGGACATCAACGCAGAACCGATCAGAAAACCGTTAGCGAAGTGGCTTAGCTCGCGCACCTGTGCATAGGTGTTAATCCCGGACTCGCTGATCACGGTCACGCCGTGCCCCAGTTTTGGCGCAAGCTGACGGGTACGGTTAAGGTCAATCGACAGATCGCGCAGGTCGCGGTTATTAATGCCGACGACTTTCGCACCCAGTGCGATGGCGCGCTCCAGTTCTTCTTCGTTACTGACTTCCGTCAGCACGCCCATTTTCAGACTGTGGGCGACGGCGGAAAGCTGGCGATATTGCTCGTTATCCAGTACGGAGAGCATCAGCAGACAGGCATCGGCCTGGTAGTAACGCGCCAGATAGATTTGGTAAGGATCGATGATGAAGTCCTTACACAGAATTGGCTGCGGCGCGATACGGCTGACAACAGTGAGAAAGTCAAAACTCCCCTGGAAATATTTCTCATCGGTAAGAACGGAAATCGCCGACGCGTAATGTTTATAAACACCGGCAATCTGCGCGGGGTCGAAGTCATCACGAATCACCCCTTTGGAGGGGGACGCTTTTTTACACTCCAGAATAAATGCGGTACGCGTGCCTTGCAGCGCATCATAGAAATGGCGGGCACTTGGTTGAACCTCATTCTGGAAACTGGCTAACGGTTGTTGTTGTTTACGGGCTTCTACCCAGATCGCCTTATCCGCGACGATTTTCGCTAAAACGGTTTGCATCATTTACCCTCTTGCCGCCAGTGCGGTAACCCGGTCATAAGCTGCGCCACTGCGCAGTACATCAATCACAGTTTGCGCATTGGCCTTTAAATCTTCCTTACCATGCAGGCGCATTAACATGGCGACATTCGCAGCGACAGCGGCCTCGTGAGCGGCTTCACCTTTACCTTGTAACAAGCGGGTGAGAATGTCACGGTTTTCTTCCGGTGTGCCGCCTGCCAGCTGTTCCTGGTGATACGGGGTGAGGCCGAAGTCTTCCGCCGTGAGCTGGTAGCTCTTGATTTCGCCGTCGTGCAGTTCAGCCACAATGGTTGGCGCATGCAGCGACACTTCATCCATACCGCCGCTGTGAACCACCGCCGCACGCTGATAACCCAGTACCCGCAGGGTTTCGGCAATGGGCAGCACCAGCTCCGGGCTGTAGACGCCAATCAGCGCCAGCGGCGGGTGAGCCGGGTTGATCAGCGGCCCCAGCACATTGAACAAGGTGCGGGTTTTAAGCTGCTGGCGAACCGGCATCGCATGACGGAAACCCGTATGGTATTTCGGTGCGAACAGGAAGCAGACGCCCAGGTCGTCCAGCGCCTGGCGCGATTTATCGGCGTTCATATCCAGATTGATACCGAATGCCGCTAGCAGATCGGACGAACCGGATTTACTGGAGACGCTGCGGTTGCCATGTTTGGCCACCTTCAGTCCGCAGGCCGCCGCCACAAAGGCGCTGGCGGTGGAAATATTGATGCTGTTGCTGCCATCACCGCCGGTGCCGACAATATCGGCAAACAGATAGTCCGGGCGCGGGAACGGCGCGGCATTTTCCAGCAGCGCGGTAGCGGCGCCAGCGATTTCATTCGGATGTTCGCCACGCACTTTCATACTGACCAGCGCCGCCGCCAGTTGTTCTGGCTTCAGTTCGCCACGGACCACGGCAGAGAAAAGCTGGTGGCTTTCCTGCTGGGTCATGGTTTGCGCCTGGTACAATTTTTCCAGAATCGGTTGCAGCGTATTGGTCGGCTCCAGTTTTTGTTGCGCCCAGGCCAGCGTTTGTTCCAGCAACAGCGCACCTTGCGTAGTAAGAATGGACTCCGGGTGGAACTGAAAACCGCAGACGCGATCCGTGTCGTGACGCACCGCCATCACCATGCCGTTAAAATGGGCGTTAATCGTCAGCCCCGCAGGCACGTTGCTGCCCACCAGAGAGTGATAACGAGCAACTGGCAGCGGGTTCACCAGACCGGCAAACATCGCCTGTCCGTCATGTTCAATGCTCGACGCTTTGCCGTGGAGAATCTCGCCCGCCTGACCGACGTAACCACCGTAGGCTTCAACAATCGCCTGGTGTCCGAGGCAGATGCCGATAATGGGCAACTTGCCGCGCAGACGGGTCAACAACTCCGGCATACAACCGGCTTCGCTGGGGACGCCCGGCCCAGGGGAAAGCATCAGCACCGGGTTTTTCATCGTCGCAAGACGGTCGATTAAGGTCTGCGCCGGGATATGGTTACGGTAAATCACCACATTGTGGCCGTTGGCCCGTAGCTGATCTGCCAGGTTGTAAGTAAAAGAGTCGATGTTATCAAGCAGCAGAATGTCAGCCATTAGAAAATCTCCTGTGCATGGTGCGCGGTGGCAATAGCACGCAGAACCGCGCGCGCTTTATTACGGGTTTCGTCGGCTTCAGACTGCGGAACAGAATCCAGCACGATTCCGGCACCGGCCTGCACGGTGGCGATGCCGTCTTCCACCAGAGCAGAGCGAATCACAATGCAGGTATCAAGATCGCCATGCGCGGTGAAGTAGCCCACCGCACCGCCATAACTGCCGCGACGACGCCCTTCGGCACCGGCGATAAGCTGCATGGCGCGAACTTTTGGTGCGCCACTCAGCGTGCCCATATTCATACAGGCGCGGTAAGCATGCAGCACATCCAGATCGCTGCGTAATTCACCCACCACGCGGGACACCAGGTGCATAACGAACGAATAACGATCGACTTTCGTCAGGTCGGCAACGTAGCGGCTGCCGGGAGTACAAATGCGCGCCAGATCATTACGCGCCAGATCGACCAGCATCAGGTGTTCAGACAGCTCTTTATGGTCGGTGCGCATCTCCAGCTCAATGCGGCTGTCGAGATCGCGATCCAGCGAGCCGTCGGCACGGCGACCGCGCGGGCGCGTGCCGGCGATGGGGTAAATCTCAATCTGGCGACTGGTCGCGTCGTACTTCAGCGAGCTTTCCGGGGAGGCGCCAAACAGGGTGAAATCGTTATCCTGCATAAAGAACATGTATGGACTTGGGTTGCTCTTTTTCAGTACGTAATAGGCCGCCAGCGGCGACGGGCAGGGTAATGAGAAGCGGCGGGAAGGCACCACCTGGAAAATCTCTCCTGCGCGAATCGCTTTCTGCATGGTACGCACAACGGCGCCAAACTCTTCGTCGCTCTGGCTGCATTCGCAGCGCATTTGCGGCACTGGCGTAACGGGCAACGGCGGCGCGGGTTCGGTTAATTGCTGCGTCAGCTGCGCGAGGTGCGCCGTCAGACGCTGTTTTTCCGCTTCATTATCGGTAAAGAGGCTTGCCTGAATACGGGTGCTTTTCTTCTGATGGTCAATCACCATCAGCGTTTCCGCCAGATAGAAGCAGTAATCCGGGCAGCGATTACCGGCTTCCAGTTGCGGTAACACTTCAAATCCCGCCACCAGGTCATAGGCAAACAAACCGCCGAAAAACATGGCTTCGCGCTCTTCAGCAGGCACATTCACCAGGTTCTGCAACAGACGGAATGCGTCAAATACCGACAGCGAACACAGACGCGCATCCTCATCTAACAGCGGGCTTACTGCGGGAAAGCGCAGCTTCCGGCTGCCGGGCAGCGCTGTATTTTCAACGCCAGCGGGCAGCGCGGCATCCAGCAGCGGGAGCAGGGATGCGCCGTTATCCGTTAACGCTTCGATAGTGACAGTGTCACCCAAAGCGGTAATGCGCAGCGCGCTATCGACCAACAGCAGGCTTTTCAGATCATTTTTACTGTCGATATCAGCGGATTCCAGCAGCAGCGTTGCCGGGCGGTCGCCACAAACCTGATGGAACAACGCCGTCGGGTTCTCACGGTAGGCGGCATTGCAGGAAAGCAATTCGAGTGTTGGTTTTTGTATTTGCATCGTTATTCTCATTCATTCTGTTCAAAAAAAAGCCCGCTCATCTGGCGGGCCGGGTATCTGGTTGCTTATTGCAGACGTCATACACTGCCCGAAATCAGGAAGTGCGCCACCAACCGTGCAGTACGAATGTTGCTTTCATCTCAGATACCTTCTTCATGTGAACTTGCGTACTAGTTAACTAGTTCGATGAAATAAAGTCAACACCTGATTTCAGTATATTTGCCGGAACCGTTATGATGTTTGTGAAAGAACATTTATTAAGACGGGAGCCGCCTTGAGCGACACGAATTACGCAGTGATTTACGACCTGCACAGTCATACAACGGCGTCCGATGGTCGGTTAACGCCAGAAGCGTTAGTACATCGTGCGGTAGAGATGCGAGTCGGCACACTGGCGATCACCGATCATGACACCACAGCCGCTATTCCGGCGGCAAGAGAAGAAATTTCACGTTCCGGGCTTGCCCTGAACCTGATTCCTGGCGTGGAAATTTCAACTGTCTGGGAAAATCATGAGATCCATATTGTGGGTCTGAATATCGACATTGCGCATCCGGCGATGTGTGCGTTCCTGGCGGAACAAACCGAACGTCGTCAGCAGCGTGCGCGTCTGATTGCCGAGCGTCTGGAGAAAGCGCATATTCCTGGGGCGTGGGAAGGCGCTTTGCGGCTTGCCGACGGTGGGGCCGTGACGCGCGGGCATTTCGCCCGTTTTCTGGTGGAGTGCGGCAAAGCCGGGAGCATTGCCGATGTTTTTAAAAAATACCTTGCGCGTGGGAAAACCGGATACGTTCCGCCACAGTGGTGTACAATAGAACAAGCTATTGATGTGATTCATCATTCTGGCGGTAAGGCAGTATTGGCCCATCCAGGCCGCTACGACCTTAGCGCTAAGTGGCTGAAAAGGTTGATTGCGTATTTTGCGCTGCATCGCGGTGATGCGATGGAAGTGGCGCAATGCCAGCAGTCGCCCAATGAGCGAACCCAACTGGCGACCTATGCGCGCCAGCACCATTTATGGGCATCACAAGGCTCTGATTTTCATCAGCCGTGCCCGTGGATTGAACTGGGTCGCAAGCTCTGGCTGCCAGCAGGCGTCGAAGGCGTATGGCAGCTGTGGGAAGAGCCACAAACACCACAGTGAGGGAAGTATGAGCCAGTTTTTTTATATTCATCCTGAAAACCCGCAACAACGGCTGATCAATCAGGCGGTTGAAATTGTGCGTAAAGGCGGGGTGATTGTTTATCCAACCGATTCCGGCTATGCGCTGGGTTGTAAAATCGAAGATAAAGGGGCGATGGAGCGCATCTGCCGCATTCGCCACCTGCCGGACGGGCATAACTTCACGCTGATGTGTCGGGATCTGTCTGAGTTATCGACCTATTCGTTTGTCGATAACGTCGCCTTTCGCTTAATCAAAAACAATACGCCGGGCAACTACACTTTTATCCTGAAGGGAACGAAAGACGTGCCGCGCCGCCTGTTACAGGAAAAACGGAAAACAATCGGTCTGCGCGTGCCGTCGAACCCGATCGCGCTGGCACTGCTGGAAGCGCTGGGCGAACCGATGCTCTCCACCTCGCTGATGCTGCCCGGCAGCGAATTTACCGAGTCCGACCCGGAAGAGATCAAAGACCGCCTGGAAAAACAGGTCGATTTGATCATTCATGGCGGTTACCTCGGCCAGCAACCGACCACGGTGATTGATTTAACCGATGATTCTCCGGTTGTCTTGCGCGAAGGCGTTGGTGACGTTAAACCTTTCTTATAAGGGCGCAACTCTGTATACTACGCGGCCTTAAAATGGCGCTGTAAAGCGCCGTTGATTCTCCTGTTCGACGCCTGTGAAGGCGACACCTGAAGGAAGCTCTATGAGCGAAAAGTTACAAAAAGTGCTGGCTCGCGCTGGCCACGGTTCTCGCCGTGAAATTGAATCCATTATTGAAGCAGGCCGCGTAAGCGTTGACGGCAAAATCGCCACGCTTGGCGATCGCGTTGAAATCACGCCGGGTCTGAAAATCCGTATCGACGGTCATCTGATCTCGGTGAAAGAGTCTGCGGAACAAATTTGTCGCGTTCTGGCCTATTACAAACCAGAAGGTGAGCTGTGTACCCGTAACGACCCGGAAGGTCGTCCTACCGTTTTTGATCGCTTACCGAAACTGCGCGGCGCTCGCTGGATTGCCGTAGGTCGTCTGGATGTGAATACCTGCGGTTTGCTGTTGTTCACGACGGATGGCGAACTGGCGAACCGTCTGATGCACCCGAGTCGTGAAGTTGAGCGTGAATACGCCGTGCGCGTATTTGGTCAGGTTGATGACGCCAAGCTGCGTGACCTGAGTCGTGGCGTTCAACTGGAAGATGGCCCGGCGGCGTTTAAAACCATCAAATTCAGCGGTGGTGAAGGTATTAACCAGTGGTACAACGTCACGCTGACCGAAGGGCGTAACCGTGAGGTACGTCGTCTGTGGGAAGCGGTTGGCGTGCAGGTTAGCCGACTGATCCGCGTGCGCTATGGTGATATTCCATTGCCGAAAGGGCTGCCGCGCGGTGGCTGGACTGAACTGGATCTGGCGCAGACCAACTATCTGCGTGAACTGGTGCAGCTGGCGCCGGAAACCACCTCCAAAGTGGCCGTGGAGAAAGACCGACGTCGTATGAAGGCGAACCAGATTCGCCGTGCAGTGAAGCGTCACAGCCAGGTTGGCGGCGGTCGTCGTTCAGGCGGTCGTAACAACAACGGTTGATGCTGAATGCCCGGTGGCGCTTACGCTTACCGGGCCTACGTTTTGCCTGTAGGCCGGATAAAGCGTTTACGCCGTCATCCGGCACCGTTTCCTAATAATCAATTCCCATCTGGGCCTTCACGCCCGCTTCAAAAGCATGTTTGACCGGACGCAGCTCGCTGACCGTGTCGGCCAGTTCCAGAATATCGCGATGACAACCGCGACCGGTAATAATCACCGTCTGATTCTGCGGACGGGCATTTAAGGCATTGATGACCTCTTCAAGCGGCAGATAGTCATACGCCACCATGTAGGTCAGTTCATCCAGCACGACCATATCCAACGTTGGGTCCGCCAGCATACGTTTGCCATGTTCCCAGACAGCCATACAGGCTGCGGTGTCGGTTTCGCGATTTTGCGTTTCCCAGGTGAACCCGGTCGCCATCACCTGAAATTCCACGCCGTGGGGCTCCAGCAGATTGCGCTCGCCGTTAGGCCATGTGCCTTTAATGAACTGCACCACGCCCACTTTTTTACCGTGGCCGACGGCGCGCGTTGCGGTGCCGAATGCCGCCGTGGTTTTGCCTTTACCGTTGCCGGTAAACACGATGATGATGCCGCGTTCGTCCTGCGCCGCCGCAACGCGGGCGTCGACCCGGTCTTTCACACGCTGCTGGCGTTGTTGATAGCGTTCTTCAGTCATTGGGCGATTCCTGGTCTACGGCCCGGCTGGGCATCAAAAGTCATACCGGTTTTACGGCGGCTGTCGTCGCCCATCAGCCACAAATAGAGGGGCATGATATCGGCGGGCGTTTTTAACTTCTGCGGATCTTCCGTAGGGAAGGCGCTGGCGCGCATACTCGTGCGCGTGCCGCCTGGGTTGATGCAATTTACACGTAAGGGGTGGTTCTGGTATTCGTCCGCCAGTACCTGCATCATGCCTTCGGTGGCGAATTTAGAGGTGGCGTAAGCGCCCCAGTTGGCGCGTCCCTGACGACCGACGCTTGATGAGGTAAAGACCAGCGAACCGGCGTCGGATTTAAGTAATAAAGGAAGCAGTGCCTGAGTCAGCATGAATGTCGCATTGACGTTAACCTGCATAACATCCTGCCAGACGTGCGGATTTTGTTCGCTCATTAGGCAGATATCGCCCAGTAACCCGGCGTTATGCAGAACGCCATCCAGTCGTGGATAGTGCGCCGCAATCCTCTGGCCTAACTGGTGGCACTCTTCAGCGGTGCAGGTCAGTAGATCCAGCGTAAACCACTGTGGCAATGCGCCTGTATCTTCGGCGACAGTCTGTGCGACCTGACGCAGTTTTTCTTCATTTCGACCCAGCAAAATAACGTTTGCGCCGTAGCGCGCGTAGGTGAGCGCGGCTTCGCGGCCAATGCCATCACTGGCGCCAGTGACCAGAATAATGCGATTTTGCAGTAGATCTTGTTTAGGTTGGTAATGCACGGCTACTCCTCGGCGACGCGTTGGGTCACCCTGCCAGTTGTCTTATCTTCTCTTTAACTTTTCGGCTTTATGCCTGAAAGCCCGCGTCATTTCAATCAGTCAACGGCGATAACGCCGAAAAATGAACACTTTGTCATACTTTTCACCCAGTAACCGCAACGCAGGATCAAACGAGACGGGTTAACACGCCTGTTGTACACTGAGCCAAAATAGCGTTGTGTAACCAAGGTGGGACTCGTGGAATTGTTGTCTGAATATGGGTTGTTTTTGGCAAAAATCGTCACTGTCGTGGTGGCAATCGCCGTCATTGTGATGCTGATCGTGAATGCTGCCCAGCGTAAACGCCAGCGTGGGGAGCTGCGGGTAACGAATCTCAGCGAGCAATATAAAGAGATGAAGGACGATCTGGCGACGGCGCTGATGGACGGTCATCAACAAAAACTCTGGCATAAAGCGCAGAAAAAGAAGCTGAAGCTGGAGGCAAAAGCGGCGAAAGCGAAAGCAAAGCAGGGGGAAAATGCCGCGACGGGGAAACCTCGTGCCTGGGTGCTGGATTTTAAAGGCAGTATGGATGCCCACGAAGTCAGCGCGCTGCGTGAGGAGGTGACGGCGGTGTTAGCGGCGTTTAAACCGCAGGATCAGGTGGTCGTGCGTCTGGAAAGTCCCGGCGGCGTTGTGCATGGCTATGGCCTGGCGGCTTCGCAATTGCAGCGTCTGCGCGATAAGCAGATCCCGTTGACGGTAACGGTGGACAAAGTCGCCGCCAGCGGCGGTTACATGATGGCCTGTGTGGCCGACAAAATTGTTTCGGCGCCGTTTGCGATTGTCGGCTCTATTGGCGTTGTGGCGCAAATCCCTAACTTTAATCGCTTTTTGAAAGGGAAGGATATCGATATTGAGCTGCACACGGCGGGCCAGTATAAGCGCACGCTGACGCTGCTTGGTGAGAACACGGAGGAAGGGCGCCAGAAATTCCGTGAAGATCTGAATGAAACCCATCACCTGTTTAAGCATTTTGTGCAGCAGATGCGTCCTGTGCTGGATATCGAACAGGTGGCCACAGGCGAGCACTGGTATGGCCAACAGGCGCTGGAGAAAGGTCTGGTGGACGAAATCAACACCAGTGATGACGTCATTCTTCGCTTGATGGACGGTTATGAGGTGTTCAACGTTCGCTTTATGCAGCGCAAGAAATTGATGGATCGGTTTACGGGTAGCGCCGCAGAAAGCGCCGATCGTTTGTTGCTACGCTGGTGGCAGCGCGGACAAAAACCGCTGATGTAAAATTGTCATTGCCCGGTGGCGCTAACGCTTACCGGGCCTACGGACTGTTTTGTAGGCCGGATAAGGAGCCCGGTGGCGCTAATGCTTACCGGGCCTGCGGACTGTTTTGTAGGCCGGATAAGGCGTAGCCGCCATCCGGCAAAACCTTTCCTGCGTTAATCGATCAGGTGATACTTCTCAGAAAGCACATGTGCCAGATGTTTAAACATATTAAACACGGCGGTGCTTTTTGGCGTCGGTAAACCTTGCTCGTCTAAAAAGTAATCGCCGCTGAAGACCAGCACGCCGTTTCGCTGCGTCACACCGGTGGCGACAATCCCCGCCAGCGTGTCCTCATGCTCACGAATGATTTTGTTAGCTTCAATCAGCAGTGTTTCACGATCGATAGGTTGGGTGTCTTTATGCATTATTTACTCCTTAAACAAGGACATTAGTCTACGCCGGGCGCTGCTTATGGGCAAATATTCCCTGATAAACACGAAGGTCTTGTAAAGGTGCTGTTACTGGCGAGATTTGTTTTTGCATGCTAATAAAGTTGCGTAACGAATTTTATCAGGTACAGTGTGACGCTTTCGTCAATCTGGCAACAGATTTGCTTGACATTCGACCAAAATTCCGTCGTGCTATAGCGCTTGTGTGCTAAAAAGCCTGTTAACTCAGTCACCTGAGGATCACGTTTCGCGCACTGAGTCAGTACAAGGGGTTGATATCCGCCGACACAGAGACCATATCGGTGTCTCGTCGCCAGTGGAAGGTGAATCAACGTGCGACGCATTCCAGGAAGAATCAATTTAGGTAAAGGTGAATATGGGTAAAGCTCTTGTCATCGTTGAGTCCCCGGCAAAAGCCAAAACGATCAACAAGTATCTGGGTAATGATTACGTGGTTAAGTCCAGCGTCGGTCATATCCGTGATTTGCCGACCAGTGGCTCAGCAGCTAAAAAGAGCGCCGACTCTACCTCCACCAAAACGGCTAAAAAGCCCAAAAAGGATGAACGTGGCGCTCTCGTCAACCGAATGGGGGTTGACCCTTGGCATAACTGGGATGCGCAGTATGAAGTGCTGCCCGGTAAAGAGAAGGTCGTCTCTGAACTGAAACAATTGGCTGAAAAAGCCGACCACATCTATCTCGCAACCGACCTTGACCGCGAAGGGGAAGCCATTGCCTGGCACCTGCGGGAAGTGATCGGGGGTGATGACACGCGCTATAGCCGCGTGGTGTTTAACGAAATAACCAAAAACGCGATTCGCCAGGCGTTTGATAAGCCAGGCGAACTGAATATCGACCGTGTTAACGCGCAGCAGGCGCGCCGCTTTATGGACCGCGTTGTGGGCTATATGGTGTCGCCATTGCTGTGGAAAAAAATTGCGCGAGGCCTGTCGGCAGGCCGCGTACAGTCCGTTGCCGTGCGTCTGGTTGTTGAGCGCGAACGTGACATCAAAGCGTTCGTACCGGAAGAGTTCTGGGAAGTGAGCGCCAGCACGACAACGCCTTCTGGCGATGCCTTGCCGCTCGACGTTACGCACCAGAATGATAAACCGTTCCGTCCGGTTAACCGCGAGCAAACGCTGGCGGCGGTCAGCCTGCTGGAAAAAGCGCGTTACAGCGTACTGGAGCGTGAAGATAAACCGACCAGCAGCAAGCCTGGCGCGCCGTTTATCACGTCGACGCTGCAACAGGCGGCGAGCACGCGTCTGGGCTTTGGCGTGAAAAAAACCATGATGATGGCGCAGCGCTTGTACGAAGCAGGCTACATCACCTACATGCGTACTGACTCCACCAACCTGAGCCAGGATGCGGTAAACATGGTTCGCGGTTATATCAGCGATAGCTTCGGCAAGAAATACCTGCCGGAGAACCCGAACCAGTACGCCAGCAAAGAAAATTCACAGGAAGCGCACGAAGCGATCCGTCCTTCTGATGTCGCGGTGATGGCCGAAGCGCTGAAGGATATGGAAGCGGACGCGCAGAAACTGTATCAGCTGATCTGGCGTCAGTTTGTCGCCTGTCAGATGACGCCAGCCCAGTACGATTCCACCACGCTGACGGTCGGTGCGGGTGATTTCCGCCTGAAAGCGCGTGGCCGCATTCTGCGTTTCGACGGCTGGACGAAAGTCATGCCTGCGCTGCGTAAAGGCGATGAGGACCGGACGTTGCCTGCGGTGAATAAAGGCGATGTGTTGACGCTGGTTGAACTGACTCCGGCGCAGCACTTCACCAAACCACCGGCGCGCTTCAGTGAAGCATCGCTGGTTAAAGAGCTGGAAAAACGCGGTATTGGTCGTCCATCCACCTATGCGTCGATCATCTCGACCATTCAGGATCGCGGTTATGTCCGCGTGGAAAACCGTCGCTTCTATGCTGAAAAAATGGGTGAGATTGTCACCGATCGACTGGAAGAAAACTTCCGCGAGCTGATGAACTACGATTTCACCGCCCAGATGGAAGACAGCCTCGACAAGGTGGCCAGCCACGAAGCCGAGTGGAAAAACGTGCTTGATAACTTCTTCAGCGATTTTACTCAGCAGCTTGATAAAGCGGAGAAAGATCCTGAAGAGGGCGGCATGCGTCCTAACCAGATGGTGCTGACCAGCATTGACTGCCCGACATGCGGGCGCAAAATGGGGATTCGCACCGCCAGCACCGGCGTGTTCCTGGGATGTTCCGGCTATGCGCTACCGCCGAAAGAGCGCTGCAAAACCACCATCAACCTGGTGCCGGAAAATGAAGTGCTGAACGTACTGGAAGGCGATGATGCGGAAACCAACGCCTTGCGTGCAAAACGTCGTTGCCAGAAGTGCGGCACCGCAATGGACAGCTACCTGATCGATCCGAAACGCAAGCTGCATGTCTGCGGTAATAACCCGACCTGCGACGGTTACGAAATCGAAGAGGGCGAGTTCCGCATTAAAGGTTATGACGGCCCGATCGTTGAGTGCGAAAAATGTGGCTCTGAAATGCACCTGAAAATGGGGCGTTTTGGTAAGTACATGGCCTGTACTAACGACGAATGTAAAAATACCCGTAAGATTCTGCGTAACGGTGAAGTCGCGCCGCCGAAAGAAGATCCGGTGCCGTTGCCGGAACTGCCGTGCGAGAAATCGGACGCGTATTTCGTGCTGCGTGACGGCGCCGCAGGGATCTTCCTCGCGGCGAATACCTTCCCGAAATCGCGTGAAACGCGTGCGCCGTTAGTGGAAGAGTTGTACCGCTTCCGCGACCGTCTGCCGGAAAAACTGCGTTATCTGGCCGATGCGCCGCAGCAGGACCCGGAAGGCAATAAGACGCTGGTGCGTTTTAGCCGTAAGACGAAACAGCAGTATGTTGCCGCTGAAAAAGACGGGAAAGCGACGGGATGGTCCGCATTCTTCGTTGATGGCAAGTGGGTAGAAGGTAAGAAATAACAGTCACCTGGCTGAATTTCACTTAAGAGGGTCGCGCAAGCGGCCCTTTTTTATTCCGGGCTTATTATTTTTTCTTCGCATCTATACAGCTCTGATATAAATGATATAGTGGTTATAGTTAACGGCTTTTTTATTATTAAATCGTATTAGCAGCGCGTGACGTGCTGCTTATCAAACGATGACATGACGGCGCTAATCTGGATGGTTTAACATGAAATTACAGCAGCTTCGCTACATTGTTGAGGTGGTTAATCACAACCTTAATGTCTCTTCCACCGCCGAAGGGCTTTACACCTCCCAGCCGGGCATCAGTAAGCAAGTTCGTATGCTGGAAGATGAGCTTGGCATCCAGATTTTTGCGCGTAGCGGTAAACACCTGACGCAAGTGACGCCAGCCGGGCAGGAAATTATTCGCATTGCGCGCGAAGTGTTGTCCAAAGTCGATGCCATCAAGTCCGTGGCGGGCGAACACACCTGGCCGGATAAAGGTTCTCTGTATATTGCCACCACGCACACTCAGGCGCGCTATGCGCTGCCAAATGTGATCAAGGGCTTTATTGAGCGCTATCCTCGCGTTTCATTGCATATGCATCAGGGGTCGCCCACGCAAATCGCGGAAGCGGTTTCGAAAGGGAATGCCGACTTCGCTATCGCCACTGAAGCGCTGCACCTGTATGACGATCTGGTGATGCTGCCATGCTACCACTGGAATCGCTCTATCGTCGTCACGCCAGAGCACCCGCTGGCCGCTAAATCATCGGTGACGATTGAGGAACTGGCACAGTATCCGCTGGTGACCTACACCTTTGGCTTTACCGGGCGCTCGGAGCTGGATACCGCGTTTAATCGCGCCGGGCTGACGCCGCGTATTGTCTTTACGGCAACCGATGCGGACGTGATAAAAACATACGTCCGGCTTGGCCTGGGGGTAGGGGTGATTGCCAGCATGGCCGTCGATCCAATTTCCGACCCGGACCTGGTGCGTGTCGATGCGCATGATATTTTCAGCCATAGCACCACGAAAATTGGTTTTCGCCGCAGCACGTTTTTACGAAGCTATATGTACGACTTTATTCAACGCTTTGCGCCGCATCTGACGCGCGATGTTGTGGATACCGCCGTGGCCTTGCGTTCTAACGAAGAAATTGAAGCCATGTTTAACGATATTAAATTACCGGAAAAGTAATCACGCGCGTGAGTTTTCAGGTATCTCCAGACATGAGGAGATACCTGAATAACCACTAAATTTATGGATTATGGTTTTCGCTTTTTCTGCGATCATATTACCTGCATGGTATTCATGGAAAAGCGCCAGTAAAGTAGTTTCGAATTACCCGCCTCGCAAATTCCGCCTTTCAAATATTTATTTCCGGTCAAAAGATTGATTTATTCATGGGAAACGATTCGTAAATTCACTGGATTTTTGACTAAAGTTTCTTTAGGATTTGTCTCATCTGATGATTAATTGTACCGATTGTTTGGTGCTGAAATGATAAGTGATGCCGATTGTATGAGGTTAGCAATGCCTTCTGGAAACCAGGAACCCCGCAGGGACCCCGAGCTTAAACGCAAAGCATGGCTGGCGGTATTCCTCGGCTCTGCGCTGTTCTGGGTTGTGATTGCGCTGGTTATCTGGCAAGTGTGGGGGTAAGTCATGGTTTCGCAGGAACATCAGCAACCCTCAACGCCAGCACGTCAGCCTCGTGATAGCGTGAAGGAAGCGCGGAGCGAATGTGTGACGAATATTCCAGAATCCTGGAAACTCACACAACAGCAACAGGCATTTATTGATTCATTCGCTGAAGATGAGCAACAGAAACAATAATTGGCGATTTTTTTAATCATCATTTCCAGTACAGGTCATTAACATCCCGTACTGTATTTCCTTATACACCACAGCAATAAGCGCTGAGTACATCTCAGCATAAAGTATTAAACAAATGTCGGTGTAGCCTATGCAAACTGTGAATCTTAAATATTGGTCATGGATTGGGGCGTTCTCAGTATCGCTCTTGTTCTGGGCTCAACTTATCTGGATTGTCTCTTTCTGATCGTATGCCGGTAAATGCCCGATGGCGCAACGTCATCGGGCCTGCGCATGCCGATTCCCGTCCGTAAGGTTTCTCCTCTTTTATCAATTCGGGTTGTTATCAAAACGTTACATTCTGTTTGTGTTATCTTTAATACTAACCCTGAGGAGAGTCAGGGTATCCAACCCTGTTATTAAGGAGGAGCTATGTCGTCAACCCTACGAGAAGCCAGTAAGGACACGTTGCAGGCCAAAGACAAAACCTATCATTACTACAGTCTGCCCCTGGCTGCCAAAAAACTGGGCGATATTACCCGCTTGCCCAAGTCGCTAAAAGTTCTGCTTGAAAACCTGCTGCGCTGGCAGGACGGTGACTCTGTTACCGAAGAAGATATTCAGGCGTTAGCCGGGTGGCTGAAAAAAGCCCATGCCGACCGCGAAATTGCCTATCGACCCGCCCGTGTATTAATGCAGGATTTTACCGGTGTCCCGGCGGTGGTGGATCTGGCCGCCATGCGCGAAGCGGTCAAACGCCTCGGCGGGGATACTGCGAAAGTGAATCCGCTATCCCCGGTAGACCTTGTTATTGACCACTCGGTAACGGTCGATCGCTTTGGCGATGATGACGCTTTCGAAGAGAACGTGCGTCTGGAAATGGAACGCAACCACGAGCGCTATGTGTTCCTGAAATGGGGGCAACAGGCTTTTAGTCGCTTCAGCGTGGTGCCGCCAGGAACCGGGATCTGCCACCAGGTGAACCTGGAATACCTTGGTAAGGCCGTCTGGAGCGAATTGCAGGCGGGAGAGTGGGTCGCATACCCGGACACGCTGGTCGGTACCGACTCCCACACCACGATGATCAACGGCCTTGGCGTGCTGGGATGGGGCGTCGGGGGGATTGAAGCGGAAGCCGCGATGCTGGGCCAGCCGGTTTCAATGCTCATTCCCGATGTTGTTGGCTTCAAGTTGACCGGTAAGCTGCGTGAAGGTATCACCGCGACCGACCTGGTGCTGACCGTGACCCAGATGCTGCGTAAACACGGCGTCGTTGGTAAATTCGTTGAATTCTACGGCGACGGTCTGGACTCCTTGCCACTGGCCGATCGCGCGACGATAGCAAACATGTCGCCGGAATATGGCGCGACCTGCGGCTTCTTCCCGATTGACGGCATCACCCTCGAATATATGCGTTTAAGCGGCCGTAGCGAGGAGCAGGTTGAGCTGGTCGAAACCTATGCCAAAGCGCAGGGGGTGTGGCGAAACCCTGGCGATGAACCTGTTTTCACCAGTTCGCTGGAACTGGATATGGGGGATGTCGAGGCGAGCCTTGCCGGGCCGAAGCGCCCGCAGGATCGGGTTGCGCTGGCGGATGTGCCGAAAGCCTTCGCCGCAAGCACGGAGCTGGAACTGAACACCGCGCAAAAAGACCGGCAGCCAATCGATTATGTTATGAACGGCCATCAATACCAGCTCCCGGACGGCGCTGTCGTGATTGCGGCTATCACCTCCTGTACCAATACTTCAAACCCCAGCGTGCTGATGGCCGCCGGTTTGCTGGCGAAAAAAGCGGTAACGTTGGGACTGAAACGGCAGCCGTGGGTGAAAGCCTCGCTGGCGCCGGGATCGAAAGTGGTCTCGGATTACCTGGCGCAGGCGAAACTCACGCCTTATCTTGATGAGCTTGGCTTTAATCTGGTGGGGTATGGGTGCACCACCTGTATTGGTAACTCCGGCCCACTGCCGGAGCCTATCGAAACGGCAATCAAAAAGGGCGACTTGACGGTGGGCGCGGTACTTTCCGGCAACCGTAACTTTGAAGGCCGAATCCATCCGCTGGTGAAAACCAACTGGCTGGCGTCGCCGCCGCTGGTTGTCGCCTATGCGCTGGCGGGCAATATGAATATTAACCTGGCGAAAGAGCCGCTGGGCCACGATCGTAAAGGCGACCCGGTTTATCTGAAGGATATCTGGCCTTCCGCGCGGGAGATCGCCCGCGCCGTTGAGCTGGTGTCGTCAGAAATGTTCCACAAAGAGTATGCCGAGGTTTTTGAAGGGACGCCGGAATGGAAAGCGATCAATGTTGATCGCTCAGACACCTATGGCTGGCAGGATGACTCCACCTATATCCGCTTGTCGCCGTTCTTTGACGAAATGCAGGTTCAACCCGATCCGGTGGAGGATATTCATGGCGCCCGTATTCTGGCCATGCTGGGGGATTCCGTCACCACTGACCATATCTCCCCGGCGGGCAGCATAAAGGCGGACAGCCCGGCAGGGCGCTATTTGCAGAATCATGGCGTTGAGCGTCGGGACTTCAACTCCTACGGTTCGCGCCGTGGAAACCACGAAGTGATGATGCGCGGTACGTTCGCGAATATTCGTATCCGCAACGAAATGGTTCCCGGCGTTGAAGGGGGAATGACCCGACATTTGCCGGGGACGGAGGTGATCTCCATCTATGATGCAGCGATGCTGTATCAGCAGGAGAAAACGCCGCTGGCGGTGATTGCGGGTAAAGAGTACGGTTCCGGTTCCAGCCGTGACTGGGCGGCCAAAGGCCCGCGTTTGCTGGGTATTCGCGTCGTGATTGCCGAGTCGTTTGAACGTATTCACCGTTCAAACCTGATTGGTATGGGGATTCTACCGCTGGAGTTCCCGCAGGGCGTTACGCGTAAAACGCTCGGGTTAACCGGTGAGGAGACAATTGATATTGCCAGTTTGCAAAACCTGAAGCCTGGCGCCGCCATTCCGGTGACGTTAACCAAAGTGGATGGCAGCACAGAGGTGATTTCGTGCCGGTGCCGTATCGATACCGCAACTGAATTAACCTACTACCAGAATGACGGCATTCTGCATTATGTGATTCGTAATATGTTGCATTAAGACATAAAAAAGGCCTGATAGCGCGGTGCTCATCAGGCCTTTAATAGCAAAAATTTATTTACCCAATAAATGCCCCATCTTAGCGGCTTTGGTATCCAGATAGTGTTCGTTATTTGGGTTACGGCCAACAATCAGCGGTACGCGCTCAACAATATTGATACCTGCTTCCGTCAGAATTTCGACTTTCTTCGGGTTATTGGTCAGCAGACGGACTTCATCGACGCCCAGCAGTTTAAACATATCGGCGCACAGGGTGAAATCACGCTCATCGGCGGCAAACCCCAGCTGATGGTTGGCTTCCACGGTATCGTAACCCTGATCCTGCAACGCGTAGGCGCGAATCTTATTGAGCAGGCCAATATTACGTCCTTCCTGACGGTGGTAGAGCAGAATACCGCGACCTTCTTCCGCGATATGCGTCAGCGCCGCCTCTAACTGAAAACCACAATCGCAGCGCAGACTAAACAATGCGTCGCCGGTCAGACATTCTGAATGGACGCGAGCCAGGACAGGGGTTTGACCAGAGATATCGCCATAAACCAGCGCGACGTGGTCGTGTCCGGTTGCCAGTTCTTCAAATCCCACCATCAGGAAATCGCCCCATGGGGTTGGCAGTTTGGCTTCTGCCACTCGTTTAAGCTGCATGTATTTCTCCAGATAATGCTGGTGTCATCGCCAATTGGCTTCTGTATGTTTCTATTTTGCCATAAGGCGGCGGACTTCACCTAATCGCTGCCGTGCGATCGCTTTTGGAATGGCACAAATTTGTCAATTTTCCGGCACGCCAGGTTTTCAGTTATGATTGTGGCACTTATCGACGAAAGGAGAGGTCATGCTTTCGATTGCGAAGCGCACAACCGTAGGCGCTGCTCTGTTGCTTGTGATGCCGGTTAGCGTATGGATTTCAGGCTGGAACTGGCAACCCGGACACTCGGTCTGGTGGTTAAAATCCTTATACTGGGTGACAGAAACGGTGACGCAGCCGTGGGGAATTATTACGCATGTGCTTCTGTGCGCCTGGTTTCTTTGGTGCCTGAGATTTCGCCTGAAAGCCGCAATGATGCTTTTTGCTATTCTGGCCGGTGCGATCCTGCTGGGGCAGGGGGTAAAATCGCTGGTGAAGGAGCGGGTGCAGGAACCCCGACCCTTTGTTATTTGGCTGGAAAAAACGCACCATATTCCCGTTGATGAGTTCTACACTTTAAAACGTAAAGAACGCGGGCACTTAGTCAAAGAACAGCTGTCAGGGCAGCAGGATATTCCGGCTTTTCTGCGTCAACACTGGCAAAAAGAAACCGGATTCGCGTTTCCTTCCGGGCATACCTTGTTTGCCGCAAGTTGGGCGTTGTTGGCGGTAGGACTATTATGGCCGCGCAGGCGTACCCTTACGATTGCGATTTTGTTAGTCTGGGCGACAAGTGTTATGGGTAGTCGCCTGTTGTTGGGTATGCATTGGCCGCGTGATTTAGTTGTCGCGACGTTGATATCCTGGCTTCTGGTGACGCTGGCGACCTGGCTTGCTCAGCGCATTTGCGGGCCGCTTACTCCACCCGTTGAAGAGGCTCGCGAGATAGCGCAGCGGGAGCAAGAACGTTGACGGTGGTTGATTTTCCGTAATTTGCCCTTAAATCATGAGTGGACAGAACGCTTTTCCGTTTCGCGCGCGTCGCGAAAATGGTAATTTAAAGGGCTGAATGCGGTAAGTTGAACACGATTTATTCGCTCAAACCACATAACGGGAAGTAATGTGAAATATTTACTCATTTTCTTACTGGTGTTGGCGATTTTTGTTATTTCGGTGACATTGGGTGCGCAGAACGATCAACAGGTAACGTTTAATTACCTGCTGGCTCAAGGGGAGTACCGTATTTCTACGTTGCTTGCCGTTTTATTTGCCGCAGGCTTTGCTATTGGTTGGCTAATTTGCGGCCTGTTCTGGCTGCGTGTTCGCGTCTCCCTGGTGCGTGCCGAACGTAAAATCAAACGACTGGAAAACCAGCTTCCGCCTGCGACCGACGTTGCGGTATCTGCCGATTCGTCGGTTGTGAAGGAATAATCATTTATGCTGGAGTTGTTGTTTCTGCTTTTACCTGTAGCGGCAGCCTATGGCTGGTATATGGGTCGCAGAAGTGCGCAACAAACAAAACAGGACGAAGCTAACCGTCTTTCTCGCGACTATGTGGCGGGGGTTAACTTCCTCCTGAGTAACCAACAGGATAAAGCGGTGGATCTGTTCCTCGATATGCTGAAAGAGGATACCGGCACCGTTGAGGCTCATCTCACTCTTGGAAACCTGTTTCGCTCTCGCGGTGAAGTAGACCGCGCCATCCGCATCCACCAGACCTTAATGGAAAGCGCGTCGCTGACTTATGAGCAGCGTCTGCTGGCTGTGCAGCAACTGGGGCGTGATTACATGGCGGCCGGGTTGTATGACCGGGCGGAAGATATGTTCAACCAGCTCACGGATGAAACGGATTTCCGCGTAGGGGCGTTGCAACAGCTGTTGCAAATTTATCAGGCGACCAGCGACTGGCAGAAAGCGATTGATGTGGCTGAGCGGCTGGTGAAGCTCGGCAAAGATAAGCAGCGCATTGAGATCGCACATTTCTATTGTGAACTGGCGCTGCAACAGATGGGCTGCGATGATATGGATCGCGCCATGACGTTGCTGAAAAAAGGTGCCGCCGCAGACAAAAACAGCGCCCGTGTTTCTATCATGATGGGCCGTGTGTTTATGGCAAAGGGGGAATACGCCAAAGCGGTGGAGAGCTTACAGCGGGTTATCTCCCAGGATAAAGAACTGGTCAGTGAAACGCTGGAGATGTTGCAGACGTGCTATCAGCAGCTTGGTAAAAATGATGAATGGGCGGAGTTCTTACGTCGGGCCGTGGAAGAAAACACCGGCGCCGCCGCTGAGTTGATGCTTGCCGATATTCTGGAAGCGCGGGAAGGGCACGACACTGCGCAGGTCTATATCACTCGCCAGTTACAGCGCCATCCGACCATGCGGGTGTTTCATAAGCTGATGGATTATCACCTCAATGAGGCAGAAGAAGGGCGCGCGAAAGAGAGCCTGATGGTGCTGCGTGATATGGTCGGTGAGCAGGTACGCAGCAAGCCGCGTTATCGCTGCCAGAAGTGCGGGTTTACCGCCTATACCATGTACTGGCATTGTCCTTCCTGCCGGGCGTGGTCGACGATTAAACCTATTCGCGGCCTTGACGGGCAGTAGTTTAAAAAAAACCTGTGTTTTAGTTACAACATCCTGTTAGTTTTTACCTGTCCCTCACACTGGCATCCGGGCAATATCGCCTCGCAGGGGTATAATCGCGCCTGTTCATTTTGCCCTTGCACAGGTAGAATGCACGCCGTTTACCCATTTCGCGCCGCACCCGGTGCCCATCATCAAGAAGGTCTGGTCATGACGTTTACTGCTTCATCTTCTTCCCGCGCTGTTACCGATTCTCCTGTCGTTGTTGCTCTGGATTACAATAATCGTGATAACGCGCTGGCTTTCGTCGACAGAATCGATCCGCGTGATTGCCGCCTGAAAGTCGGCAAAGAGATGTTCACGCTGTTCGGCCCGCAGTTGGTTCGTGATTTGCAGCAGCGCGGCTTCGATATCTTTCTTGACCTGAAATTTCATGATATTCCAAATACCACGGCGCATGCCGTTGCGGCGGCGGCAGATCTGGGCGTATGGATGGTTAACGTCCATGCGTCGGGTGGGGCGCGAATGATGACCGCAGCGCGCGAAGCCTTACTGCCGCTGGGTAAGGATGCGCCATTGCTGATTGCTGTGACGGTACTGACCAGCATGGAAGCCAGCGATCTGGCGGATCTTGGCGTGACGTTGTCACCGGCTGATCATGCGGAACGTCTGGCACGCCTGACGCAAAATTGCGGGCTGGATGGCGTGGTCTGCTCGGCGCAGGAAGCGGTGCGCTTTAAGCAGGAATTTGGCACAGAGTTTAAGCTGGTAACGCCGGGTATCCGCCCTCAGGGATCTGACGCTGGCGATCAGCGCCGTATCATGACGCCGGAACAGGCGCTGGCGGCGGGCGTGGACTATATGGTTATAGGACGACCGGTTACGCAGTCTGCTGACCCTGCGCAAACCCTGAAGGCCATTAATGCATCACTGAAACGGGGAGCCTGATGAACAATTCTGACAGCCGTCTGGTCTATTCCACGGAAACGGGCCGGATTGACGAACCGAAAGCGGCGGTTGAACGCCCAAAGGGTGATGGTATCGTCCGTATTCAGCGCCAGACCAGCGGGCGGAAAGGTAAGGGTGTGTGCCTTGTTACCGGCATTGATATGGATGATGCTGAACTGACCAAACTGGCCGCAGAGCTGAAGAAAAAATGCGGCTGCGGTGGGGCGGTTAAAGAGGGAATAATTGAAATTCAGGGCGATAAGCGCGATCTGATTAAATCATTACTGGAAGCCAAAGGAATGAAAGTTAAACTGGCTGGCGGCTAATGAAAAAAGCCACGATAGTTATTTATCGTGGCTTTAAATTTCACTGTGTATATTTAGAGTAAAGACCTGTAAAGAATTACCGTATTATTATTTCGAGCCGGTCGACCGTAGATTATTTACCTACCTGATGGCCGATAACACCACCTACCGCAGCCCCGCCTAGCGTACCCAGCGTGCTACCGTCAGTTAAAATAGCACCGCCCAACGCCCCAGCCCCTGCACCGATCGCAGTGTTACGGTCACGTTTAGACCAATTAGAGCAAGCGCTCAGAGACATCGCCAGGGTAATTGCCAGAACAGCGGCGGTCATTTTTTTGCTCGTCATAAACATAATACTTTCTCCTGAATAATTGATTCACGGAAGTAAGTTCTCTTTAATTATAGCTAAAATGATGTTCATTAAAGCCATTAAAGAGACTGTCCGCAAAACCTTGTTGCGCAGGGGTAACAGCTTAAAATCACGCAGGTGATAGTCACTTCCTGTTATATCGCTAATATAAATTTTACGACTTTACCCTGTTAATAACAGGTAAATAGTCTTAATTAGATTGTCGGAAAAATCTCAGAGGGGAGAGATGATTTGCCATCTGGCAAATCATCTGCAATGCGCTCAGGCACGAGGTTCGATGATGTTCACCGTCAGCCCGGTGCGTTCCAGTTGCATTTGATGGTCCGCACTTATTCTGGAATCGGTGATAACGCGGCTAAAACGTGTTAACGGCCCCAGCGTATAAGGATGTACTGCGCCGAATTTAGAGCTGTCCGTCAGAACAATGGCTTCAGAGCCTTTTTCCAGTACGGCGTTAACCACATCCGATCGCATCATGTCCCGTCCGGTAAAACCGGTATCCGGCTGCCAGCCATCGATACCGATGAAGGCCTTACTGAAGTGAACCTGCTGGATAAACTGGCGGGTCAATGGCCCGACCATACTTTCACTTTTTTTCTGGTAGATTCCGCCAAGGAGGATCACTTCGCACGGCGTCTCTTTGAGCAAGTGAGCGATATAGCTACTCACCGTAATAATGGTGACATCCTTTTGTTCCGCTAACGTTCTGGCCAGCAGGGCATTGCTGCTGCCGTTTTCAATAAACACCGATTCGCCGGGGCTGACCAGTGACGCGGCAAATTCAGCCAGTTCGCGTTTGAGCGTGTAATTGGTCATCATGCGCGTTTCGACGTCATCGCTGTCCAGCGAGACGGCAAAACCATGCGCACGGCGCAGATAGCTCTGTTTTTCCAGGGTGTTAAGATCCTGTCGGATCGTGACTTCAGAGACGCCGGTGATTTTTGCCAGCTCAGCCACGCTCATCTGGCCTTTATCAATGACCATTTGCAAAATTGATTGTTGTCGGGAATTCATAATTTTAATTTTTATAACGGTATCAGTACCGGGGAGTATAAGGGATGCTGCGTTTCCTGAGTCAGGTGCCACGAAAAGCTCGCGTCACTTAGATCTCCCACGGAGCCCGGGGTTTCGTCGAGGAGGCGTCGGTATCTTCTTTCACCTGACTTAACAACTCCGCTTTAAGAATTTCAAGGTTGTGGATGGCAGAGTGGTAATCGCCAGCAACAAGGATATCCAGCACGGTATCAATGCGTTCGGCAACACGTTGGGCGTCGATATCAGACATGGTTATCATCCTTACGTCAAAAATGTATGAATTTCATGATGCAAAAAATAATGCCAAAAGAGAAGGGGAAAAACAGGATTCGCCAAAACCATTGGGTAATATTATATATTCTGTTATTACATGCAGATAAGTTTGTTACCAGAGGTCTCTTACCCTGTCCCGAACGCCTGTTTTTTGCCCACCTCAGCGCATCTTTTTATTCAGATAACGTTTGTACCAGCGTTCAAAAGCGGCGGCGGGCATGGGTTTGGCAAACAGGAACCCCTGGCGCTCGTTGACGCCATTCTTGGTTAAAAACGCATCTTCTTTTGCGCTTTCGACGCCTTCCGCAATCACCTGTAGATTTAACGCCTGCGCTACGGCGACGATCGCGCGTACTAACGATTGCGAAACCGACCGCTTATGAATGTCTCTGACAAACGTCTGATCCAGCTTGACCGCATCAATGGGGAAGCGGGCAAGCTGAGAAAGCGACGAGTAGCCGGTGCCAAAATCGTCCAGATGTATCTGCGCGCCAAGCTGGCTGAATTGCTGGATGACGGTCAGCGCCAGCTCTTCGTTTTCAATCAAACAGCTTTCTGTCAGTTCGACATCAATCGGGCAATATTCGAAGTTCAGTTCATGAAGCACCTGCTTCAGGTCGGTAAAAATAGTTTGATCCGCGAGCTGGCGGGCGGATACATTCACCGCGACGCGCAGGTTGATGCCTTTGCTGCGCCATTTGGCGACCTGCCGTACAACATCCATCATCACCCATCGCCCCAGCGGGACAATCAGCCCAGACTCTTCGGCGTAGGAGATAAACTCCAGCGGGGGAATTAACCCGCGTTCCGGTGATTGCCAGCGCACCAGCGCTTCGAGGCTGCGGACTTCGCCGCGCCAGGTCATCTTCGGCTGGTAGTGGATCAGGAGCTGATCGTTTTCCAGCGCTTTGCGCAGATTGGTGTCCAGCCAAAGATACTCAAAGACGCGCTGGTTCATCTCGGGAGAGAACACGCAAAACTGTCCACGTCCGCCTTCTTTCGCGGTGTACATTGCGGTATCCGCATTACGAATCACGCTTTCACTGTCATGCCCGTGCTGTGGCGCAAGGGCGATACCGATAGAACAGCCGGTATACACCTCGATAAGGCCAATGCGAAAGGGTTGACGTAAGCGTGTGAGAATTCGCGATGCCATGGCCTCCAGCGACCCTTGCGAAGTCTGCGTGGCGAGAACGATAAACTCATCGCCGCCGAGGCGGGCCAGCAGTTGATTCTCCTCAAGGCAACTCAGGATCGCCAGCGAGACGGCCTGTAACAGCTGGTCTCCAAACATATGCCCGTAGGCGTCGTTCACCCTTTTGAAGTTGTCCAGGTCCAGATAGACGATACCAACCTGATTGTCGCCCGCGTTTTCAATGGCATCGTTAATCAGCTCATGAATGGCATTCCGGTTAGGCAGCCCGGTGATTGTGTCCGTATTCGCCAGTACGCGTAAACGCTCCTGCGTACGCCGCTCCTCGGTAATGTCGGTGCCTGAACAGATTAAAAAGATTTCGTTCTTACCGCTGCCGCTATGGACAAATTTATTCCGAAACAGAAACAGGCGCTGGCCTTTGCGGGTCTTTACCCAGCGTTCGATCTCATAAGAGTTGCCGTTGCGGAAAAAACCGCTGATGTTGCGCCTGGAGGCCGCGGCTTCGCGCCGGCTCATAAATAATTTGAAGACGCTTTGCCCAATGACGTCATGCTCTTTTAACCCGGTGTATTCTTCGCAAAGACGGTTAAAACGCTGGATATTCCCGCGGCTGTCAAGGATTACGATCGCTGAGTTGGCCTCTGATACCACCTGCTCGGCAAAGGAGAGTCCCAGAACGGCCTCCTGCGTATCTGAGGGCGCATCATGCCAGACCGATACGTTTCCTGCCCATTCGCGCTTGTTGATTTTTCGCCCGACAAGTTGCACGGGAACGGCATTATGTTCACCGGGAAGGGTGAGTAACAGGCTTGACGTGATGACGGTCATCTCCCGGATGCGGTCAGCCTGCTCGGAAGATAATGCAACGGTCTGGTCAGCGTCGGCAGCCTCAGTCGCGGATAAACGCAGGGTGTCGCAGTCATCCGATAAACGCCAGTAAGGGCTATGGGTTCCCAAATCGCTAAACAATGAAACAGGCTCCAGAACGTCTTTCATGATGCTTACCATCCCGTTTAAAGCGCATACAGCCTCAGGAGAAAGGTTAGCCATGATTCGTACGAGGTAATTATGGCTGAACATATTGTTTTACTTATGTATTTATATGTAATCCAGATTCAGAAAAAAGCATAGCGAGCGGATAAAAATAATTCTGAACGGATGAGTGAAGTGTAGCGTGAGGTGGGTGGAGCGGGCAGAAAAAAAACGGCCTTTCCGGTTAAAGAAAGGCCGCTACATCAAAAACGTCAGGCGACAGGCCGGGCGATAATGCTACGGGTTTCCATGCGAACTTCCGCGATCGTTACATCGATCACATTCGTCACTTTGTATACCGTTTCACCTTTGATCTGCACGGTGCCGCTTTCCTGGCTGCAAACCAGCTCGTCACGTACGGCATGCAGGAACGGCGCCGGGATAAAGGCCATTGCGCCATTATCGACCAGGCGAACGCGCATCCCGCCGCGGCTGATATCAACGATTTCCGCCGCAAAGCGTGTTTCTGTACCAGCTTTATCATTCAGGAAACGCGCATATAACCAGTCTCCGACGTCACGTTCCGCCATACGGTTCAGGCGGCGGCGTTCAGCCATCTGCTGCGTTGTCTCTTCCTGCGGACGCGCGATGGTTTCGCCTTTGATGACGGCTTTCAGCAGGCGGTGGTTAATCATGTCGCCGTATTTACGAATCGGAGAGGTCCAGGTCGCATACGCTTCCAGACCCAGTCCGAAGTGAGGGCCCGGTTCGGTGCTGATCTCTGCGAATGACTGGAAGCGACGAATACGGCTGTCCAGGAAACCGGACGGTTGGGCATCCAGCTCGCGGCGCAGTTTGCAGAAGCCTTCCAGTGTTAATACGTCTCCTGTGTCAACGTGCAGGCCATGCGTTTTCAACAACGCTGCCAGCGCGTCGGCGTTGGCCGGGTCAAAGCCCATATGAACGTTGTAAATACCAAAGCCCAGTTTGTCGCGCAGCACGCGGGCGGCGCAAATGTTCGCCGCGATCATGGACTCTTCCACAATGCGGTTCGCAATGCGGCGAGGTTCCGCGACGATATCCAGCACTTCGCCTTTCTCTCCAAGAATAAAGCGATAGTCCGGGCGATCTTTGAACACCAGCGCATGGTTGTGACGCCATTCGCCACGGCTCAGGCAAATGCGCTGGAGCAGGCGGATCTGTTGGGCGATAGCGTCACTTTCAGGCTGCCAGCTGCCGGTATTTTCCAGCCAGTCGGAGACATTGTCGTAGGCCAGTTTGGCTTTCGACTTGATCGTGGCCGCAAAGAAGGTGATGTCATCTTCAATAGTGCCGTCGGCGGCAATGGTCATGCGGCAGGCCAGTGCCGGACGAACTTCCTGCGCGCGCAGGGAACAGAGGTCGTCAGACAGTTCGCGCGGCAACATCGGGATGTTGAAGCCCGGCAGATAGTTGGTAAACGCCCGGATTTTTGCGATGTTATCCAGCTTGCTGCCTTCCGCAATCCACGCGGTCGGGTCAGCAATCGCAACCGTCAGTTGCAGCTTACCTTCGCCCAACTCTTGCGCATAAAGGGCGTCATCCATGTCTTCGGTGCTGGCGCTGTCGATAGTGACAAAATCCAGCTCGGTCAGATCCTGGCGTACCAGACCTTCATCAAGCATTTCTGTCGCCGCGCCGTTCGGCGCTTCTTTTTCGAGATTATGGCGAGCCAGCGTGACCCACCACGGTACGAAGTGGTCGTCGGCGAAGGTGATAAACTGGGTTAACTCGGCGTAGAAAGAGCGGTCGCCTTTCAGCGGATGACGGCGCATTTCAGCAACGGCCCAGTCACCCTCTTTAAATTCGTGTTCCACGCCACGGGCGGCACGGCATGGGATAGCGTCTTTCAGCAACGGATGATCCGGTACGATGGACAGACGATCGTTTTTACCCTGGATTTTGCCCACGAAGCGGGTCAGGAACGGCTCGATCAGTTCTTCTGGCTCGGCGGACTCGCGTTCTTTTTCCGTATGGATCACCGCGACAATGCGGTCGCCGTGCATGACTTTTTTCATCTGCGGCGGCGGGATGAAATAACTTTTTTGTGCATCGACTTCCAGGAAGCCAAAGCCTTTTTCCGTGGCTTTTACCACCCCTTCAGCACGCGGCGTCTGGGAATGTAGTTGCTGTTTAAGCTGCGCTAGCAGCGGGTTGTCCTGAAACATAATTGTCTATTTTCGTGGCCAAAAGAGCGGCTGACAGTTTTACGCGATTCTGCCTGGCGCAGCAAGCGCTCTTTCAGTAAAGGCGCGGTTAATGTGTTTCGCCCAACGCGATTTTTAAACGGTTCAACCAACCGCACAATCCGCACCAGCCCAGCAAGTTGACGGCCTGTTCCAGTGACGCCCCCTGTTCGAGTAACGGCGTGAATTGCGCAGCGCTAAAACGATCGGGCGCCCTGGTCAGCCATTGTATCGCTTGCGTGACAGGACGCTCAACCGGATGTTGGCTTTCCCAGTGCTGTATCTCCCGTTCACCCCGGCGGAACACCGAAATGGTCTCTGCCCATTCGCTCGCGTGGCGCGACTGTTCATTAAAACAGGCGACGCTGCCATTGATGCGCGACGTGAGCAGCGTGGCGAGCGAGAGCGACGCCGGTGGCGCATCCGTACGCAGGGCGCTGGTGAGCAGTGTGCCAAACAAAGAAAGCAGGGCGGGTTCGTGAACCAGGACTGGCGCGAGCGTCAGCAGTTCTGCAACCGGCTGATGGTGAGACAGGCACTCCAGCTGTTCGGCGCTGGCGTAACGTATTTCCACGCCTTCCTGAGCCGGGTGCCATTGCGCGTCCTTTTCCTGGAAAAGCTGCGCATCGGCGAATTGCTGTATATCCAGACCCGGCACCCAGCGAACGGGGTGTCCATGATAAGCCTGAAATATCGCCACGACGCGCGCCTGAAAACCCACAAAACCAATAATCTGGTTTATCAGAATGATGTCGCAGGTCGTCAGACCCACATCGTCAAGATGCTGGCGGTCGCGGGCATTAATGACCGCAGGGGAACTGGCCAGTTGACGCGCGTATTGCGTGATTTGCGCCAGTCGGTGGTTACTCTCCCGGGAAGAGTCCGGGCCGGGAAGCGGGGTCAGTCGCGCGGCGTAATGGTTACAGAGCCGCTGTACGCCATAGACCTGGGCAACGGTCAATGCGGTACTCATCCGTTCATAGGCGCTGAACGTGTGGAGACGATTCTGTGTGACGCGCTCGGGAAAGAGGCGTTGAGCAAGTTGACGGGCAGGGTGCAACCAGGACTGAAAGGGTAAAAGCACGTCTTCGGCGATCGCTAAATCCAGCAGAAAACTGTCTTCGACGTTCGCGGCTTCCGGCACCAGCGGGAGAACCTCTTGCGGATAAGTGCTGGACTGAGTTTCATGATACCAGTGGCTTTTGCCTTCAATTCGGCGTTGTTCCATGGGCGTTCCTTGGTCTAAAAGTGGCGACCCGGACACGTCGTCGTCGAATCACGCCGGATCGTTTTCGCTGCATTATCCTGGCGTAAGCAAGAGAGGGGATAAAAGATTGTTAGGTGATAATAAATATCAGAATGATATATACCGCGATGCGACAGCGCGCGAAGAATGGAAGGGGGTGAAAGGCGTCATCAGAGAAGGGAATAATGGGCGACGCTGCGCCGCCCATTGCGGGAAGTGAAACGATTATTTCAGTTCCAGTTCGTTCATGGCTGCGATGCTGAAACCGCCGTCGACGTGAACGACTTCACCGGAGATACCGGCAGACAGATCGGAGCACAGGAAGGCGGCAGAGTTGCCCACATCTTCAATGGTAACGGTGCGGCGAATCGGCGTAACCGCTTCGCAATGCGACAGCATTTTACGGAAATCTTTGATGCCGGACGCGGCCAGAGTACGGATCGGACCTGCGGAGATTGCGTTAACACGAACGCCTTCCGGGCCCATCGCGTTAGCCATGTAACGCACGTTTGCTTCCAGAGACGCTTTTGCCAGACCCATGACGTTGTAGTTCGGGATTGCGCGCTCAGCACCCAGATAAGACAGGGTCAGCAGGGCGGAACCCGGATTCAGCATGGTACGGCAAGCTTTTGCCATCGCCACAAAGCTGTAAGAGCTGATGTCGTGCGCGATTTTAAAGCCTTCACGGGTAACGGCATTCACATAGTCGCCATCCAGCTGATCGCCAGGCGCGAAGCCGATAGAGTGAACGAAACCGTCGAATTTCGGCCAGACTTTACCCAGCTCGGCAAACATAGCGTCGATGCTGGCATCTTCAGCCACATCACACTGCAACACGATGCTGGAATCCAGTTGAGCGGCAAACTCTTCCACGCGGCCTTTCAGTTTGTCGTTCTGGTAGGTGAACGCCAGTTCAGCTCCTTCGCGGCGCATCGCCTGAGCGATACCGTAGGCGATGGACAATTTGCTGGCAACACCCGTTACCAGAATGCGCTTACCGGAAAGAAAACCCATAGCTTTAATCCTTATAGTCATTACTTATTTTTTGCTTTTAATATCAATAAATTAAAAGCAACATTTCAAAGTTATTCGAAATTAGCTCGAAATTATATCCCACTCACAGCCCTTTGTGTCACGATATTTTTCCGTCATTTCCCGTGACTTAGCTCCGGGGCGGCGCAGGACGAGCCTGTTCACTTTCGATATTTTCCTGCATCCGTCCAGTATATCACCCGCTATCAGGTTCGCCTCATCCAACCAGCACGAGCGGGCGACGCGCTGCGAATATAAGGGATAAATACATTTGGACGAATCATAATGGTTGCATGACTAATTCTACTTATGTATTATTCGCAGCCGGTTCGTTATGACGCGTAAGTGCGTGATAACTCACAAGAACCGTCAAACCGCCATTAGCTCATCTGGAAGAGCGAACGACATTTGTTGTGGGTGTTGTAGGGAACGGGGTTCGAGGCCTCGATGGCGGCCCAGGCCGACTTAGCTCAGTAGGTAGAGCAACTGACTTGTAATCAGTAGGTCACCAGTTCGATTCCGGTAGTCGGCACCATTTCAAACGTTTCCCCAGTGTTTTCTGACTTCACAAAAGCCCGCGTATCGCCGTTTCTTCTCTCCCGTCAAAACCGCGCTTCAACGGGAAAGAAGAGTCTGAACTTACGGTTTACCTGCCAGTCGAGACCTTTTCGAATCGATAAAACAGGTTCGGCTCACTCATAATATAAATGTTGCCAGCCTTATCCATCGACACGCCTTCAGGTTGCGGGATATCTTCCTCAAGACCATTTTCGCCCTGCGTTAATGACATCCGGCGCAGCACATTGCCGTTCAGGTCTATCTCTGTCAGGCTGCGTGACTCATCAGATAAGATCAGCAGATGTTCACCGTGGATGTGAAGGGCGGAGATATCGTCTACGTCCAGATTTTTAATCAGATCATCCAGTGGGACGATCTCAGAAAAATGAGTAAGGCCGCCGTCGCTTTGGGTTCGGTACAGCATGACCGGTTTACGTTCTTTGGCGAAATAGAGTTCATTTCGTCCGGCCATCCAGGCAATGCCTTCGATTCCCCGATTGCGCGCGTTCTCAAACAGGTCTGTTTCTATTTTTCTCACTGACCTGATGTCCAGATCCTGGCTGAGCTGGTAAACATACATCGCGGAGTCTGCTTCATCGACCAGTAAGTATGTCCCGTTACCCGCGTATTCGATTGATTCAGCATCTTTAATCCGATCTGCGATGCTTTTTCTGGCGAGTATTTCTCCATTTTTAGACAGTTTGAGGATGGTGGCGGGTCTGTTGAGGGTGGCGACAAAAACATCTTCTTCGGGCACGTAGCTCAGGGAGGATAAATTGTCGATCCCGGACAACGGTTTTTTGAAGTCCAGGGTGTAGCCGAATGCCGGTTCAGTCTGGTTGTCAGCGCGAGTGAATGCGAAAGCGGACGCCAGTAGTACAGCCAGCGCCAGACACAGGATCAGCCAGGAATATTTTCTCATGGGCGCTCCTGCATTCGGGGCGCGTGGTGGATGACCAAATGGCCGCTAATTGATTCAGACAACAACATCATAACTCTCCTTCAGGCTAGCGATCTTTTCGCCAGGCGTCGGCGGTGAGGGCTTCGCCGAAGTGTCCGGCGATCAAACGGCGGGTGAGTTCATGTAACGGAGAGGCGAGAACATCAGCAGTGCTGCCGCGTTCGACCACTTCGCCCTGGTGCATGACCAGCACCTGATCGCTGATGTGTTTCATCATCCCCAGATGCTGAGTGACGTAGATATACGAAATCCCCTGTTTTTCCTGGAGTTCCAGCATCAGGTTGATGAGCTGCGAGCGCATCGACATATCGAGCGAAGCCAGCGCTTCGTCGGCGATGATCACCTTCGGGCGTAAAATCAGGGCGCGGGCTAATCCCAGACGCTGTTTCTGCCCTGGCGCCAGCATGTGCGGATAATAGCTGACGTGGTCAGGGAGAAGGCCGACCATCCGCATGGTTTCAATAATCTGCTTACGTCGCTGCTCCGGTTCCAGATCGGTGTTCAACCGCAGCGGGAAATCCAGAATCTGCGAGATGCGCTGTCGCGGATTGAGTGACGTTGACGGGTCCTGAAAAATCATGCGGATGCGCTGGCTGCGAAACGAGTAGTCGCCGTATTTCAGCGGATGATCGTCAATCAGCAGTTCACCGCTGGTCGGCGCGATCATTCCTGCCAGCATTTTCGCCAGCGTGGATTTGCCGGAGCCATTCTCGCCAATAATGGCGAGCGTCTGGCGTTCGCGTAAGGTGAAGCTGAGCGGCTTTACCGCCTCGACGGTCTGACGCCGGAACCATCCTGTACGGTAGCGGAAGGTTTTACTCAGGTTACGCACTTCGAGCAGGGTTTCCACCATGTCACTCTTTCTCCATATTCAGCGGAAAATGACAGGCGTAGAGATGATTCTTCGCCCCGGTCAGACGCGGGGTTTCAATGCATTCTCGTTGAGCATACGGGCAACGCGGCCCCAGACGACAACCTATCGGTAATTGTTCCAGCAGCGGAATTGCCCCTGGCATAGTATTCAGGCGGCTTTTATGCGGCATGGCGCTGCCAAAATCCGGTATCGCGCGGATGAGCGCCTGAGTGTAAGGGTGGTGAGGCGTAGCCACCAGATCCTTACTGGGCGCAGTTTCAACCGTCTGCCCGCAATACAGAACGTTGATTTTGTCTGCCCACTGGCTGAGCATTTGCAGGTCATGGCTGATCAGCAAAATAGTGGTATTGCTGTTCTGGTTCAGGCGCGTCAGCAGGCGGAAAATCTGCGCCTGGGTGGTGGGTTCCATCGCGTTGGTCGGTTCGTCGGCAATCAGCAAGCGCGGTTGATTGGCGAGCGCAATGGCGATCATGACTTTCTGACATTCGCCATCCGTCAGCTCATACGGAAAACTGCGCATCGCGTCTTTGTGATCTTTAATGCCGACCCGGTGCAACAGTTCAATGGCACGGCGTTTTCGCCAGCCAATACGCTGCCACCAGCGACCTTTATAGGTCCAGGCGGGAATATTCTGCATCAGTTGACGGCCAATGCGCTCCGAAGGATCAAGGCACGACTGCGGTTCCTGAAAGATCATCGACACGTTATGGCCGACCAGTTTGCGGCGCTCGCGTGCGGAAAGACGCAGCAGGTCGATATCGTCAAAGCGCATACGGTCGGCGGTGACGCGCCAGTTGTCTTTCGCCACACCGCAAATGGCTTTCGCAATCAGGCTTTTCCCGGAGCCGGATTCGCCGACCAGTCCACGAATTTCCCCTTCATTTAACGTCATACTGACCCGATCTACGGCTTTAACCCAGTCTTCGCCGGTTTTAAATTCAATGGTCAGGTTACGGATATCCAGTAACGGCATTATTCCACCCCCGCGATAATCGCGCGCCGGATGCCGTCGCCAAGCAGGTTCACCAGCAGAACGCTGATCATAATTGCCGCGCCTGGTAACATTACCGTCCACGGCGCGACATATATCAGCTCCAGCGCGTCGCCAAGCATGGCGCCCCATTCAGGAGAAGGGAGTTGCGCGCCGAGGTCGAGAAAACCGAGCGCGGCGATATCGAGGATCGCCATCGATAACGCGCGGGTGATTTCGGTAATCAGACCGGCGGTAATATTGGGCAGAATGGCAAACCAGAGAATATTGAGCGTGGTGGCGCCATCAAGGCGCGCGGCGATCACATACTCTTTTTCCAGCTCGTCATGCACCATGCTGTAGACCGAGCGCACCATACGCGGCAGCAGTGCGAGCCAGACGGCAAACATTGCGTGACTCAGATGCGGCCCGGCAAAGGCAACAACGATAATCGCCAACAGCAACGACGGAATAGAGAGCAGGGTGTCCAGAATATGGTTGAGTACGGCGGAGCGTAAGCCGTGCGTAGCCCCGGCGACAACGCCCAGAATCAGGCCGCACAGCGTTGCCGCCAGCGTGACGATAAACGCGCCGCCGACGGTGGGCGCCGCGCCGCTCAGCAGGCGACTTAAAACGTCACGCCCCAGATCGTCCGTCCCCAGAAAAAACGAGACTTCGCCATAGCGCGACCAGGACGGCGGCAGCAACTGGTAGCCGAGGAACTGCTGATCGATGCCGTAGGGAGCAAACCAGCTGCCAAAAATACACAGCACCACCAGACCTGCGCAGCCGTAAAGACCGACCATCGCAGAAGCGTCGCCATAAAATTTGCGCCAGGCAGTGCGCAGCGTTCCCGGTGGGCGCTTTTCGCTGTACACACTATCGTAAGGCATACCATTCCTTATGTTTCAGAGGGTTAGCCATAGCACCCAAAATATCAGAGATCACGTTGACGATAATCACCAGCGAACCAACCACCATTACGCCTGCGGAAATAGCGGCGTAGTCCTGCTGGCGGATAGCGTTGATCAACCAGCGTCCCAGCCCCGGCCAGCTAAAGACCATCTCGGTGATCATCGCCAGCGTCAGCATGGTGGAAAACTGCAAGCCGAGACGCGGGATCACCGGCGGCAGCGCGTTGTGCAGCACATGCCGACGCAGAATCGTCAGCCGTGACAGACCGCGCGTCGCCGCTGCCTTCACGTAATTCTGGTCATACACTTCAATAGTGCTGATGCGCATCAGACGAATCACTTCCGTGGTGGGGGCGACGGCCAGCGTCAGCACCGGCAATACCATGTGGCGCACTGCGCTCATCACCATCTCATCGCGCCAGGGCGAGTCGGAAAGCCAGGCATCAATAATGGCGAAACCGGTGACCGGCTTCACTTCGTAAAGCAGATCAAAACGACCTGATACCGGCAGCCAGCCGAGCGTGAGCGAGAAAAACAGCGTCAACAGCAGCGCCAGCCAGAAGACCGGAATCGAAAATCCCACTAAGGCGAGGGCGCTGATGAAACGGTCTGGCCATTTATTCCGCGTTACGCCTGCCAGCATCCCCACCGGGATTCCGACCATCAGGGCAAAGCCGAAGGCGAGAATACACAGCTCCATCGTGGCGGGAAAAACCTCTTTGAGCTGTTCAGAGATCAGCTGGCCGTTAATGCTGGAAACGCCAAAATCCCAGTGGATCAGGCTGTTAAACCAGAAAACCCAGGCGTTCCACAACGATGCGCCCTGTAATGGCGCATGGGGCGTGAAATAGCTCAGGCTAAAGCCGATAAAGGTCAGAAAGAACAGCGTGACCAACAGCAGCAGAAACCGACGCAGGGTGAAAATAATCATGGTTTTTTCACCTCATCTTCTTTTTCCCGCGAAACACCGGCAAACGAGGCGTTACCAAAGGGACTTAAAACCAGCCCTTTAATATCATAGCGATAAGCCTGTAAACGCAGCGAGGAGGCGAGCGGCAGTATCGGCAGCTCTTTTGCCAGAATATTTTGCGCTTCATCATACGCGTCAATACGCGCCGCAAGCTGCTGGGACGAGAGCGCTTTTCGCAGAATGCCGTCAAACTCAGGATGGCACCAGTGTGCAAAGTTGGTTTGTGAGTTAATGGCGGCGCAGCTCAGCAACGGCCTGAAGAAACTGTCTGGATCGTTACTGTCGGTTGCCCAACCGGACAACGTCAGATCATGGTTCATGTCCATCAACCGTGCCTCCTGGAAACGACCTTCTACCGGAACAATCACCACTTTTACGCCGACCTGCGCCATATCCGCCTGGATCAGCTCGGCGGTTTTCAGTGGGCTGGGGTTCCAGGCCTGGGAACTGGTCGGCACCCACAGCTGTAGCGTTAAGTTTTCCAGCCCCAGCGCTTTCAACTGCTCGCGGGATTTAGCCGGATTGTATTCTGTAATTTTAGCCTCGTTGTCATAGGCCCACGAGGCGCGCGGCAAAATAGAGGCGGCGGTTTCCGCTGTACCGTAGTAGATCGACTGCATAAGCCGCTGGTTGTTGATCGACAACGCCAGCGCATGGCGTACGGCGGGATTATTCAGCGGCGGCTTATCGGTATTAAAGGCCAGGTAGGCGATGTTCATACCGGGGCGCAGCGTCAAACGCAGGCGCGGATCGTCGCGCAGAATCGTGAGCTGACTGGCGGCGGGCCAGGCCAGCACATCGCATTCGCCGGTGAGCAATTTCGATAAACGGCCTGTGCCGCCGGAGCCTAAGTCAACCACCACCTGCGGCATCAGCGGTTTACCACGCCAGAATCCCTCATGACGTTGCAGACGAATATATTGTCCGGCGCGATATTCCGAGAGCTGGAACGGGCCGGTGCCGACCGGCTGGCGGTCAATCAGTTCCGGGTGATCCTGCTTTGTCAGCTGCGCCGCATATTCCGCTGACATGACCGACGCATAGTGCGTCGCCAGATGCCATAAGAAGGAGGCGTCTGGTTGGGTCAGGCGAAATTCGACGATATTGTTGTCCAGCTTACGCACGCTCTGGACGTTATCGGCAAACTGCAAACTGTCGAAATAGGGAAAGCTGCCGCCGTTAACGTTATGCCAGGGATGTTTGCGATCAAAAATGCGCTCGAAGGTAAACACCACGTCATCCGCGTTCAGCTTGCGGGTAGGGGTGAACCAGGCGGTCTTCTGGAAAGAGACGTTGCGACGCAGGTGGAAACGGTAGGTCGCGCCGTTGTCCAGCACTTCCCAGCTTTCTGCCAGTTCCGGCACCAGACGATAAGTATAAGGGTCCACATCCAGCAGTCTGTCATACAGCTGGGCGGCAAGCGTATCAACGATCAGGCCGCTGCTCGCTTTTTGTGGATTGAAGGTGTTGACCTGCCCACTGACGCAATAGACAAAGCCGCTGTCGCGAATATCAGCGTGCGTAGTCGGTTCAGGCGCAGCCGCAGCCTGACCACTCAGGAGTCCAGCCATCACGATCAGAGACGATAAAACCAGGCGCATAATTTTTAAGGTTTTTAGATTCGATCTGCAAAGTGTATCGCACTTCGGCCTGCCAGGTAAAAATGACTGCGGACAACTGGCGTAAATGTACACAATTGCGATGAAGGAATCGTCATACTGGTTGAATAAACACCAAAGGAAATGCCCGTTCAGTTAAGTTACGGGCTTTGATACATGATTACTTCAGGCTTACGTTTCGCAATATTTTCTGGCCTGCGACAGATTGTACTTTCCAGGTACCGTTTTCTTTCACCATGCAGTCTATTACGGTGTGTTTCTGTTCAGCGCCGAAAGAGACATAGACCTGTGTACATACGGGATCTAAGTCTGATGAGACGATCTCTATTTGCTGCCAGTCATCGTCAAAATCCTGGGCTTTGATGAACATATCAGAATCGGGTACATCTTCGGAGTCTGGGTCTGCTGTATTTGAGGCCTTTAACGCAGCAATGGTGTTTGCTGTAACGTAGGGCTGGAGTCCCTCATAATCAGCCAGTGGATTTTTCTCCTGTATTAGCTGGGATATGTACCAGCGATTAAATGTTAAAGCTGTAGCTTCGGGTCCGCCGGGAGACAACGCCGCAAAAGCAGAAGAGCTGATTAACAAGCCAGCCAGAATGGAATGTTTCATATCAGTCACGCCTGTAAAGTTGATAAGCTGGCTCTGCTTTACTCCATGTAGATCCAGGGTACATGCTGTGCTGCTTGTAATCTGAATACCAGGTCCCACGCCCATCATAAATACACGCGTGCCCTGACGGATGCCCTGGGATTGGTTGAATCACTGCGACATCACCCTCCCTGGGTGCGCCGGACACCGGGCGAAAACCAGCAGCGTATAAATTTGATGCCATATCTTTCGCGTGATGAGTGTTGTGCAGGTTTGCTCCTCCAGCACGAATTGCATTTGATACGAAATGTGCACATTTTTTTTGGCTTGAACTTCCCGCATGTCTGCGTGCGTATTCTACGGCTGCGTGTTTATCCCAATTCATAGCATTTCCCTTGTATGCAAAATCGTTGGGTATAACATTACGCTGGAAATTCAATCACCTTTGTAATTATTTTTATTATGTTATTAACCAATATCGAAATTAATTATAAAGAAAACCTAATTAATTCACTTAACATATTACCCCCACAGAATGAGAACAACTGTCCCGGGCATGAGCGCTAAATCTGATGTTTTTTGAGCAATGCGCGCAACTGGTGGTAGGTCAGACCCAGCAATTCTGCTGCCCGTTTTTGATTAAATTTCGCCTGTTGCAGGCTGATTTGCAGAAAGTCTTTCTCCTGCTGTTGCTGAAATTCGCGTAAATCCAGCGGCAATGATGGCGCAGAAACGGGTGTTTCCGGCGGCGTCGGTTCGGGAATGTCACGTTTAAACGGGTCGATGATAATTTCATCTAACGGATAATCGCTGCTGCCATGCCGATAAACCGAACGCTCAACCACGTTTTTCAGCTCACGAATATTTCCCGGCCAGCGGTACTGAAGCAGGGTTTCTCTCGCCCGCGCGGTAAAACCCGGGAAGAGGGGCAGATGAATCTCACGGCACATCTGAATGGCAAAGTGTTCGGCCATTAACATGATGTCGCTTTGACGCTGGCGTAAAGGGGGAAGCTGCACGACGTCGAAAGCGAGCCGGTCCAGCAGATCGGCGCGAAATGTCCCTTCGCTCACCATTTGCGGCAAATCGGCATTTGTCGCGCAGACCAGACGCACATTAACCTGCAACGGCTGGCTGCCGCCGACGCGCTCCAGCTCGCCGTATTCGATCACCCGCAGCAGTTTTTCCTGAACCAGCATGGGAGCGGTCGCCAGCTCATCCAAAAAGAGCGTACCGCCATCGGCGCGTTCAAAGCGCCCGGGATGACGTTTTTGCGCGCCGGTAAATGCGCCTGCCTCATGACCAAATAACTCGGAGTCGAGCAGGTTTTCATTGAGCGCGGCGCAGTTAAGGGAAATGAACGGCCCTTGCCAGCGCGTTGAGAGAAAATGCAGTCGGTTGGCGATCAGCTCTTTCCCTGTTCCGCGTTCGCCAATGATAAGCACGGGTTTATCCAGCGGCGCCAGATGGGAAACCTGCTCCAGCACTTCAAGAAAGCTGTTGGCTTCGCCGAGAAGGTTATCTTTGTATTCTGCCATGATGAGATTCACCACTTGTTAGTGTTATTCACCACTTTAGCCTATTTCTCTCGTGAGGTAAAATCGTACATTGTTTTAATAATCAATATATTAAAAAGTTGGCACGCAGATTGTATTAACTCTGTAGCAGGGCATAGCCCGATATCAGAACATACCGTGTGAGGATTGAATTATGGGTATTTTTTCTCGTTTTGCCGACATCGTGAACGCCAACATTAATGCGCTGCTGGAAAAAGCGGAAGATCCGCAAAAGCTGGTGCGCCTGATGATTCAGGAAATGGAAGATACGCTGGTGGAAGTCCGTTCTAATTCCGCGCGCGCGCTGGCAGAAAAGAAACAGTTATCCCGTCGCATTGAGCAGGCCGCCGCGCAACAGGCGGAGTGGCAGGAGAAAGCCGAGCTGGCCCTGCGTAAAGATAAAGAGGATCTGGCGCGCGCCGCGCTGATTGAGAAACAAAAACTGACGGATTTGATCGCCACCCTCGATCAGGAAGCGGCACTGGTTGACGACACGCTGGTGCGGATGAAGAAAGAGATTGGCGAGCTGGAAAATAAACTCAGTGAAACCCGTGCCCGTCAGCAGGCATTGACGTTGCGCCACCAGGCGGCAAGCTCTTCCCGTGATGTTCGTCGTCAACTGGACAGCGGCAAACTGGATGAGGCTATGGCGCGTTTTGAATCGTTTGAACGCCGTATCGATCAGATGGAGGCGGAAGCGGAAAGCCAAAACTTTGGCAAGCAGAGAACCCTGGATCAGCAGTTTGCCGATCTGAAAGCAGATGATGAAATCAGCGAACAACTGGCGCAATTGAAAGCCAAAATGAAGCAAGATAACCAATAATAATACCTGGCGGCGCCCGAACGCGCCGCCGCTCATCACCTGTAAGGAGCACTCATGAGCGCGTTATTTCTGGCCATACCGTTAACCATTTTCGTGCTGTTCGTGTTACCGATTTGGTTATGGCTGCATTACAGCAACCGTTCCGGTCGGGGTGAACTGTCGCAAAGCGAACAGCAACGTTTAATGCAGCTAACCGACGAAGCGCAACGCATGCGCGAGCGTATTCAGGCGCTGGAAGCCATTCTTGACGCCGAACATCCGAACTGGAGGGATCGCTAATGGGAGGAATTAACCTGAACAAGAAATTATGGCGTATGCCGCAGCAGGGGATGGTGCGAGGGGTGTGTGCCGGTATCGCGCAGTACCTTGATGTACCGGTGAAACTGGTGCGTATCCTGGTGGTGTTGTCGATCTTCTTTGGTCTGGCATTTTTCACCCTGGTGGCTTACATCATTCTCTCTTTTGTACTGGACCCGATGCCGGACAGCATGGCAACGGGCGAGCAACAGCCTTCCAGCGGTGAACTGTTAGATGCGGTGGATCGTGAACTGGCCGCAGGCGAAAAACGTTTACGCGAAATGGAGCGCTATGTGACCTCTGATACCTTCACGTTACGCAGCCGCTTCCGTCAATTGTAAGAGGACAGAGATGAATACTCGCTGGCAACGCGCCGGGCAAAAGGTGAAGCCGGGCTTTAAACTTGCAGGGAAGCTGGTTCTCCTGACCGCGTTACGCTACGGTCCCGCAGGCGTAGCGGGGTGGGCGGTGAAATCCGTGGCCCGGCGCCCGCTGAAGATGTTGCTGGCGTTGGCGCTTGAGCCTTTACTGAGCCGGGCAGCGGCTAAATTATCCCGGCGTTATGGGCGATAAGAAGATGCGGGAAATATTTTCTTAAGGCCATGTGTACAGGATGATGAAATCCTGATCATCAGTAAGAACGATAACAGGTGTACTTTTCTGCTTGTGGCGGCGTAAACGGCGTCGCCATAAATACCTCAGAGAGTTGATAATTAATAATCAGCCCCTATCTTTATTTCCTGCTCGTTATACTTTTTATGGACTCTTCAGGCACAACAGGATGGCGATGAAGCGACTCAAAAACGAACTTAACTCGCTGGTTAATCGCGGTGTAGACAGGCATTTACGTCTGGCCGTTACCGGACTTAGCCGCAGTGGAAAAACCGCGTTTATCACTGCGATGGTTAACCAACTGCTCAACATCCATGCCGGATCGCGACTGCCGCTGCTAAGCGCGGTGCGTGAGGAGCGTTTGCTGGGCGTGAAACGTGTTCCACAACGTGATTTTGGCATTCCGCGTTTTACCTACGATGAAGGGCTGGCCCAGCTTTATGGCCAGCCACCTGCCTGGCCGACGCCAACGCGCGGCGTGAGCGAAATCTGTCTCGCGTTACGCTATAAATCCAATGATTCTTTACTGCGCCATTTTAAAGACACCTCAACGTTATACCTGGAGATTGTCGATTATCCCGGCGAATGGCTGCTCGACTTGCCGATGCTGGCGCAGGATTACCTGAGCTGGTCCCGGCAAATGACCGGCTTACTGCAAGGGCAGCGGGGCGAATGGTCGGCCAAATGGCGTCAGCTATGCCAGGGGCTGGACCCGCTGGCGTCTGCTGATGAAAATCGCCTGGCGGAGATCGCCGCGGCCTGGACGGCGTATCTGCACCAATGTAAACAGCAAGGGCTGCACTTTATTCAGCCTGGTCGCTTTGTGCTGCCGGGTGATATGGCGGGCGCGCCTGCGTTGCAGTTTTTCCCGTGGCCGGATGTGGATGCGCATGGCGAATCGATACTGGCGCAGGCGGATAAACACACCAACGCCGGAATGTTGCGTGAACGCTTTAATTACTACTGTGAAAAAGTGGTGAAAGGGTTCTATAAAAACCATTTCCTGCGGTTTGATCGCCAGATTGTACTGGTGGATTGCCTGCAACCGTTGAACAGCGGGCCGCAGGCGTTCAACGATATGCGTCTGGCGCTGACGCAATTGATGCAGAGTTTCCACTATGGTCAGCGAACGCTATTTCGCCGACTCTTTTCCCCGGTGATTGATAAACTGCTGTTTGCGGCGACCAAGGCAGACCATGTGACTGTCGATCAACATGCCAATATGGTCTCTTTGCTCCAGCAACTGATTCAGGATGCCTGGCAAAACGCGGCGTTTGAAGGCATCAGCATGGATTGTCTGGGACTGGCGTCCGTACAGGCGACGACCAGTGGATTGATCGACGTGAATGGTGAAAAGATCCCGGCTTTACGCGGTAACCGCTTAAGCGACGGTACGCCGTTAACGGTGTACCCCGGCGAAGTGCCCGCACGCCTGCCGGGACAAGCGTTCTGGGACAGTCAGGGTTTTCAGTTTGAAGCGTTTCGCCCGCAGGTGATGGATGTGGACAAACCATTGCCGCACATTCGTCTGGATACCGCGCTGGAATTTTTAATAGGAGACAAATTGCGATGAGCGAACCGTTAAAACCGCGTATCGATTTCGCAGGTCCACTGGAGGTGGAGCAAAACCAGACGCTTAAAACGCAACAGACCTTCAGCGAGACGCAGGCGCAGACCTTTGCCCCCGCGCAGGTGGATGAACCTCTGGAAGACGAGGGACAAGCGGAAGCGGTCATTGATGCCGCGCTGCGCCCGAAACGCAGTTTGTGGCGCAAGATGGTGATGGGGGGACTGGCGTTGTTTGGCGTCAGCGTTGTGGGCCAGGGCGTGCAATGGACCATGAACGCATGGCAAACCCAGGACTGGGTGGCGCTGGGCGGTTGTGCCGCCGGGGCGTTGATCATTGGCGCAGGCGTTGGCTCGGTCGCGACAGAATGGCGTCGGTTATGGCGATTACGCCAGCGGGCGCATGAACGGGATGAAGCGCGCGACCTGTTGCACAGCCACGGTACGGGAAAGGGCCGTGCGTTTTGCGAAAAGCTGGCGCAGCAGGCCGGTATCGATCAATCTCACCCGGCGTTGCAGCGCTGGTATGCTTCGATTCACGAAACGCAAAATGATCGGGAAGTGGTCAGCTTATACGCTCAACTGGTGCAACCGGTGCTGGATGCCCAGGCGCGACGTGAAATCAGCCGTTCGGCCGCCGAATCCACGTTAATGATCGCCGTCAGCCCGCTGGCGTTGGTGGATATGGCATTTATCGCCTGGCGAAATTTGCGGCTGATCAATCGCATTGCGACGCTGTATGGCATTGAACTGGGGTATTACAGCCGTCTGCGCCTGTTTCGTCTGGTGTTGCTCAATATTGCGTTTGCGGGCGCCAGCGAGCTGGTGCGTGAAGTCGGGATGGACTGGATGTCGCAGGATCTGGCGGCGCGTTTGTCTGCCCGTGCGGCGCAGGGTATTGGCGCCGGGCTGTTAACCGCTCGTCTGGGCATTAAAGCGATGGAGCTGTGTCGTCCCTTACCGTGGATCGACGATGATAAGCCGCGTCTGGGGGATTTTCGTCGCCAGCTTATCGTTCAGGTCAAAGAGACCTTGCAGAAAAGCAAAACCCCGCGCGAAAATTGATCGCTGGAAGGGCGCTGACCGTATAACTTTACGGCCCGGCGCCCAATTTTCCGTCATGCTGTCAATAATTGTTGACAGAATCCTTCCTGCTAATCGAATACTGGCTTATCATCTATCTAATAGCTCATTGTTTTAGGTGAAAGTTCCCATGCGTCTGGAAGTCTTTTGTGAAGACCGTCTTGGTCTGACCCGCGAGTTACTCGATTTGCTGGTGCTTCGTAGCATTGATTTACGCGGTATTGAGATTGACCCCATCGGGCGAATTTACCTTAATTTTGCTGAACTGGAGTTCACCAACTTCAGCAGCCTGATGGCGGAGATCCGCCGCATTTCCGGCGTAACCGATGTCCGTACGGTGCCGTGGATGCCGTCTGAACGCGAGCATCTGGCGCTGAGCGCACTGCTCGAAGCGTTGCCGGAACCCGTCCTCTCTCTGGATATGAAAAGTAAAATAGAGATGGCGAACCCCGCGAGCTGTCAGCTTTTTGCACAAAATCAGGAGCGTATGCGCAATCACACTGCCGCGCAGTTGATCAACGGCTTCAACTTCCAGCGTTGGCTGGAGAGCAACCCGCAGGTCTCTCACAACGAGCATGTGGTGATTAATGGGCAGAACTTCCTGATGGAGATTACCCCGGTTCATTTGCAAGGGGAAAATGACGAGTACATGCTCACGGGCGCTGTCGTTATGTTACGTTCCACCATCCGAATGGGGCGTCAGTTGCAGAATTTGACGACCCAGGATTTGAGCGCGTTTAGCCAGATTATCGCCGTCAGCGCGAAAATGAAGCATGTCGTAGAGCAGGCTCGTAAGCTGGCTACGCTGAGCGCGCCACTGCTGATTACCGGCGATACCGGAACCGGTAAAGATCTCTTCGCCCATGCCTGTCACCTGGCAAGCCCGCGTGCGGCAAAACCGTATCTGGCATTGAACTGCGCCTCCATTCCTGAAGATGCGGTTGAAAGCGAACTGTTTGGTCATGCGCCGGAAGGTAAAAAAGGCTTCTTTGAACAGGCTAACGGGGGTTCGGTGCTGCTGGATGAGATTGGTGAGATGTCGCCACGCATGCAGACCAAATTGCTGCGTTTTCTTAACGACGGCACTTTCCGTCGCGTTGGCGAGGATCATGAGGTTCACGTTGATGTCCGGGTGATCTGCGCCACGCAGAAGAATCTGGTGGAGCTGGTGCAAAAAGGGTTGTTCCGCGAGGATCTCTACTACCGTCTGAATGTGCTGACGCTCAATCTGCCGCCGCTGCGTGATTGCCCGCAGGATATCATGCCGCTCACTGAACTTTTCGTGGCGCGTTTTGCCGATGAGCAGGGCGTGCCGCGTCCAAAACTCTCTGCCGATCTCAGCACCGTATTAACCCGTTATGGCTGGCCGGGCAACGTGCGCCAGCTTAAAAACGCCATCTACCGGGCGCTGACGCAGCTTGAAGGGTACGAATTACGTCCGCAGGATATCTTGCTGCCGGATTACGACGCCACGACCGTTGCCGTTGGTGAAGATGCGATGGAAGGCTCGCTGGATGAGATCACCAGCCGTTTTGAACGCTCCGTGCTGACGCAGCTTTATCGCAATTATCCGAGCACGCGCAAACTGGCGAAACGCCTGGGCGTCTCACATACCGCGATTGCCAATAAGTTACGTGAATACGGTTTGAATCAGAAGAAAAGCGAAGAGTAATTAATGAATAGAAGAACACCCGACAGTTATTGCTGTTGGGTGTTTTTTTATATCAGAATAAATAAATTTGCATCATAATTCTTAAGTTTTTACGCTTTTTTCCTATTTTTTAAAACACCATTTCATGTGCGATGTTTTTTTGTGATCTTAATTCAATTTTGCTACATATCTTGCGAATAATGTAACCCTCTCAAAACAGGAGGGTGTATGAATAAAAATGATAGTGCTGAAAAGAACAGGCGTAAAATTTATATTACGCTCAGTCTCTTTATCCTGGTCTACTTCTTCTCATGGAAAGCGACACTTGATACTTATTCTTTTTGGCTATCAGAAAAGATAGGCCTTGATGGTGTTGCGATTGGTATTGTTTTTGCCGCAAACGGCTTTTGTGCGGTACTAATCAAACCTGTATATGGGTTTCTTATCGATCGGCTAGGGTTAAGGAAAGATCTGTTATTCTTTATCTCGCTTATCTCGATAACCGTTTTCCCCTTTTTCTTTTATATATACAAACCACTATTGCAGTCTGCGTTGTATGCTGGTATTGCGTTGGGCGGTATATTTTTAAGTATGGGATACTACGCAGGGTGTGCAGCCGCAGAATCATACCTTGATCGCTTTGGCCGTTTGTTTGATCTTGAGTTTGGTCAAATCCGCATGTGGGGCGCGATTGGTTCTGTATTCTCTGCTGCAAGTACAGGCTATATTTTTAATATTAACCCAATGATCAATTTCGGGTTAAGTTCCGCAGGTGCGCTGATAATTCTTATTATTGTTTTTACGATGAAGATCGAAGTCAATGAAGAGGTAAAAAATCGCATCATTGCTAAAGATAAAGCGACAATATACGATATTATAGCATTATTTAGCACACGCAATTTCTGGACGTTTGTTTTATATGTTTGTGGTGTTGTGTGGATTATTTTTGTCGCAGAACAACAATATCCACGTTTCTTTATCACATTTTATGCCAGTAAAGAAATCGGGCATCAAATGTTTGGTTATCTTGGTGCTGCCAGTCTGGGAGTAGAGTTTCTGTTCATGATGATTGCACCTGGCATTGTCAACCGTCTGGGGCCAAAAACCGGCTTGCTGATTACAGGCTTTGTTGTGGCCGCTAGATTTATTGGTTCTGGTTTGGTTACAAGTGCAATAACAATTGGAATTATCAAATTGTCGTGGGGGATAGAAATGTCATTCCTGTTGGTTTCAATTTTCAAATATCTGGAAATTAACTTTGATAAAAAAGTAAATGGTTCAATGTATTTATTAGGCTATCAAAGCGTTAACTATATCGGAACAGTTATCTTGTCGCCGTTGAGTGGTTACTTGTATGAGCGATTAGGTTTTTCACATACATATTTTATGATGGGATGTACAGTATTGTTTTTCACTATTATATCCGCATTTCTTCTTCAAAATAACAAACGAACAGAACCAGTCATTGCGGAGAATGCGCATGCTTGAGCGTAATATGCTTAGAGAAAATATCATTGATAAATTATACGACGTGCTGGATAGTGTCGTGAACAGAACGATTAACAAAGAGCAAAGTTTTGGTGTTGTACTGACGCTGGATGATGATCCCTACGCTAGCGGTAAGTTTGCTTTGGCCCTGAGTTTTCTGATTGAGCGTTTCCCGGCACGCGCTGACCAGTGGTCTGGAGTATGGCATGAGCTGGTTAAAGCACCCAGTGAAAACTGGGGGAAATATTACTTCTTGCAGGCGCTGTGGAAACTGCACTGTTTGGGGTTGCTGAATACTATTTTTAGCGATCAGCAATTGCAAAGGCTTACTGAAAAACTTCGCTGGCAAGAACTGGTGGATGAGGAATCGTGGAAATTAAACCCACCTTTTCCAACTAATTATTATGGTGTCGCATTTAGCATCGCCCGATTGCGCTTTTTACTTGGTTGGGAGACGCAATTTGCATCACAAAAAATCCTCCAGCAACTTGTCGAACATTATCGTACCTATTCGCAACATGGATGTGTGGATGAAACTGAGGGAAAAGGGCGCTTTGACCGTTATAGCATATTGCTGATTGCGGAAATTTGCCAACGACATATTGATACCGGGTTAGAGATATGCGACTGGCTCAAAGACGCATTGCGACAAGTGTCGACACTGATACTGGCAATGTTGAATGATGAGGGTGTCGGGTTCCTGTGGGGAAGATCAATTGGCGCGTATGGTGATAGTGCATTTAATGAAATTCTGACTATCAGTATGCGACTTGGTTTGTTGGATCGACAAGAATGCGCGGCGGCTAGCAGATTTACGCTTGCCTGTAGCGAACGTTTTTTAAACTTTTGGTATGACTCAAATGAACAGAGTGTGAATCTATGGTTTTATGGGAGACAAACAGACGCGTATCGGGCTGAGCATAGACTGGTTGGTGAAAATATCAGTTTGTCTTGTCAGCATCTTTGTGTGCAGCGAGCCTGGGCTGATGTCTCCTTTGATGCAACGCCTTTCGTGTTACCAGAGCAAACGCTTAAATTTACGCCATTTTGCAATGACAAATATACTAGAGGTCTATTCCATTGGTATGACGGCAAGCGGTTATTTGTTTTACCATTAATTAACGGTGATAAACATTATTTCGCCACATCTCCCTATTTCCCGGTTCCCTTTTCTGCCGGACTGATTACTGGCGTAGCTCAGGGACATGCGCCGCTTTGGGTGCCTGGATTAGTGGACTCTCGTGGCTGTATACTGCGACCATTAGTGTGGTTTGGTGACTGTGGTTACCAGAAGACGAAGAATGGTTGGGAAATTGAAATTAATTATTCCGCACTTAACGTAGTAATGGAAAATGGGGTTCTGCTATCAGAACCGAAAAAGGATTACTCTTGTCAGTGTCGTACCCGTTATTTTATTGAACCCTCGACTTTGACCAGAGTGGATACATTTTCTTTTTTAAAACATAGCGAGATGTATCTCGAACTACAATGTGCCGTCTTTCCAGAAAAAATGCGTATGATACATTCGGCGGATAGTTTACATATAGATTATGAAAGTAATGGTATTCAATCTCTCGAATTAAATGGATTTGAAGACTATTGTGTGGAAAGAACAGCATTGTGTAGTCCTTATGGCGCATTAGGACAACAGATTACAGGAAGGAGAGATGTTTCTGGTGCTAAAGATGTGACTGTCAGTTGGCAAATATGTTATTGCTAAAATTTAACACCACAATAATATCGTGGATGATAATTATCTATATTAGATTATTAGCCGGAGTGCTTTTTATGTCTATGTCAAAAAAATGCCTGTTCACAGGTGCGGTTATTTTTTTCTCTTTTACGCCTTTTGTACATGCAGTTCAGTTTGATGTGCGTGGTGGGTATAATATAGAAAACCACAGTTATGAGTCCCGATTTAAAGTCAGCAATAGCTGGAGCAGTGGTTGGTGGGCCAGTATGGAAACCGATAGCAATAATGGTTCACCTTCATTAGATGATATGACTTCCTCTTATAATGAGATGGAGACTAACTATACCTGGCATATTAATGACCGTTTCGCTCTGGTACCTGGTGGTGTTATTCATTGGAGTAATAGTGGTACGCAGTTACGTCCTTATATTCGACTGAATTACAAAATATCTGAACGCTTTTCAAGTGGTATCCGCTATCGTCTTGATCATCATAATTATGATGTCGTCGATAATACTGGTGATACTATTCACGACAATGAGCACCGTATAGATTTGTTTCTCGGTTATAAAATAAACCAGGACTGGAATTTTATGTGGCAGGGAACGGCATATATGCATCAAGATCCAGATCTGGAATATAATAACGGGAAACGTTGGGCGACAGAAAATGCATTCACTATAAAGTATCGGTGGAATGAATATTTTAGCCCTTATTTCGAATATGATTATCTTGATGAGCAAAGTAACTATAAAGGCGAGAAGGGTAAACCTGACTCGCGTATTCGTGTGGGGGTTACCTTTAATTTATAAATAAAAGCAAGAAATTGCGAAAAATGAAGGATTTTATTTAAATAATGCGATAAATTTTCACCGAAATGGCTAAAGTTTAATTTTTAAAACAGGAATTATATGAATAGTCAGTGCGGTTCTGGAAAATTAGCGACACTATTGGAAGTGCTTGAAATTGGTGAGTCGGCGATCGCTTTTAACAGGATGAAAACTATATCTGCCGATTATTATCACTTCCATGAATGTGCGGAAATTCTGTTTGTAACGCAAGGTGTAGGGATCGCCGTTGTGGAACATAAGCAGTACACCGTTAAGCCTGGTCGGTTATTTGTTTTTCCGCCAGGCCGCGTTCATAAAATTTATGTGGAGCATGATTTACACAATCAATATCATCGTACAACCTTACATTTCAGTAGCGCAATGTTGCTGCCATTTTTTCGTGATTTTCCGCGTCAGCAGATACAATTTCGCCAACTTAGCAGTTATGGTGAAGAGGTGAGGATCTTTGATGTTTCAGAAATACAAAACTTTATTGAAGCGCTATTCTTTCGTTTTGAACAGCTGAGTTCAAAAAATGTACTAACAATTAATGATAGTGCTTTTTTACTTCTGCAACTTATCGGTCTTTTGCCTGAACATGATCAGCAACAGGCTTCGCTTTCGGGGATAAATACATTCTCTGCATCAATTATCCGCTGGATTGAGGATCATTTTAAGGAGAATTGTTCACTGGAGATATTGGCTACGGTATCTGGTTGTTCGGAAGGGCATGCTTCCAGGCGTTTTCGCAAGGAGACCGGAGGAACCATTCAGGAATATGTGGTTATGCGAAGGATTCGCCATGCATGCGAATTGCTGGTGCATACTTCTCTTACGGTCAGAGAGGTGGGTTTAGAATCGGGATTTGCAGAATATGCCTGGTTCATAACCAGCTTCAGACGATTGATGGGAAAAACACCGCTTCAGTACCGCAGATCCTACAGTTTAAGGAGATAATGATAACGGTAACTTGTCCAGCTAATATTGAGCTGGACAAGAATGAATCATTACGCTTTCAGCACGTCCAGCGCAGCAGCATAGTCAGGTTCGTTGGTGATTTCGTTCACCAACTGGCTGAAAATGACGTTGTCGTTTTCATCAATGACCACCACGGCACGCGCCGCCAGACCTTTCAGCGGGCCTTCAGTGATTTCAACGCCGTAGTCTTTCAGGAAGTCAGGATTACGCAGAGTGGAAAGGGTAATGACGTTGCTCAGACCTTCCGCGCCGCAGAAACGAGACTGGGCGAACGGCAGATCCGCAGAAACGCACAGTACGACGGTGTTGTCGATTTCTGTCGCCAGTTGGTTAAACTTACGTACCGATGCCGCACAAACGCCGGTATCAATACTTGGGAAAATATTCAGCACCTTGCGCTTGCCTGCAAACTGAGCCAGTGTGACGTCAGACAGATCTTTTGCCACGAGGGTAAAAGCCTGTGCTTTGCTACCAGCTTGAGGAATGGTGTTGGCGACGGCGACTGGATTGCCCTGGAAATGAACGGTTTGTGACATGGTTATCTTCCTGTTTACATATAGTTAACGTCGTGGCTAGTTTATGCCATCAGCAGTTAACACGGCAAACGCTATTTGTGTTTAATCCACCGCCACGCATCTGCAACGTGAAAAACGGCGAGAAAAGGAGAACCAATGAGATCTGTTAAGGTGTATGAGGAGGCCTGGCCGCTGCACACGCCCTTTGTGATTGCCCGGGGAAGTCGTACCGAAGCGCATGTTGTGGTCGTGGAGCTGGAGGAAGAGGGCGTAAAAGGCGTAGGGGAATGTACGCCTTATCCACGTTATGGCGAAAGCGATGCCTCGGTGCTGGCGCAGATCATGAGTATCGCGCCGCAACTGGAACAGGGGCTGACCCGCGAAGCACTACAAAAATTGCTGCCTGCCGGCGCGGCCAGAAATGCGGTCGATTGCGCGCTGTGGGATCTGAGCGCTCGCCAGCAGCAGCAAACGCTGGCGGAGTTTGTGGCCGTTGAATTGCCCGCTACGCTGACAACAGCACAGACTGTCGTGATCGGTACGCCTGAACAGATGGCGGCCAGCGCGGCGGCACTGTGGGAAAAAGGGGCGAAACTGCTCAAAATTAAGCTGGACGATCGCCTGATCAGCGAACGAATGGTCGCGATTCGCTCAGTCGTGCCTGATGCGACGCTAATTGTGGATGCAAACGAGTCCTGGCGTACAGAGGGGCTGGCGGCGCGATGCCAGCTGCTGGCGGATTTAGGCGTCGCGATGCTGGAACAACCGTTACCTGCGCAGGATGACGCCGCGCTGGAAAATTTTGTTCATCCGCTCCCTATTTGCGCGGATGAAAGTTGCCATACCCGCAGTAGCCTGAAAGCGTTACAGGGGCGCTACGATATGGTCAATATCAAACTGGATAAAACCGGTGGTCTGACGGAAGCGCTGGCGCTGGCCGCCGAAGCCAGAGAACAGGGTTTTGGGCTGATGCTGGGATGTATGCTGTGTACCTCCAGGGCCATCAGCGCAGCGTTGCCGCTGGCCCCACAGGTGCGTTTTGCTGACCTCGATGGCCCCACCTGGCTGGCGGTGGATGTCGAGCCCGCTTTACGGTTTACGACCGGGCAACTTCATCTTTAGGGTGCCAGCGCAGCAGAGTAGACATCGCCATCAGATACTTTTCGCTGGCCTCATCGGATGAGATCGGCGGGAACTCTGCGGTAATACAGTGCAGATTGAGGTCGGCGCACCAGCTTCCAAACGAACCGGGCGTTTCGTAACCTACGCTGGAGACCAGCGGCAGTTCGAATGCCCGGGCCAGCCATTCGCCTAACTCGCTATGTCTGGGATCTTCAATACAGGCTAGAGGATCGTGAAAGGAGACCACCCAGGCAGGATGCACCCGGTGTATCAGTTGACACAGCGCCTGGGTTTCGGGTTCAGACCCCGGATGTTCGCCGGTAAGCAGCACCACATCGCGCTCCTCGGCGCTGCTGTTCCAGCGATAAACCGTCTCACCCGCTTTCCAGTTCGCCGCCGGAAAATTACGGTTCAAATCGACGCCATTGGCATTGGCGCGCAGACCAAGCTGGCAACCGTCCGGGTTCACCGCCAGCACCACATGATGACGGCGGAGTGAAGGATTCAGCGTACGCAGCGCACACGAGAGCGTAACCACCGACGCGTTCTCATCGCCGTGCGTTCCGGCCAGAATCAGGCCGCTTTCGCGATCGGCAGCCGGAGCCGGAAACCAGATCAACGGCGCTCCCAGCAATGAACGCCCATAATGTTCGGTTCCTGGCGGAAATGCGCCGCGCTCGGCACGAGGACGGGTAACGGTCATAAGTGTCTCTGAATGCTGTTGTTATTACTCGCAGTGTTGTGCAAATTGTCCAGATAATCAAATCGTTTTCACGCGTTGCGCGCGCTATGCAATATCCTCTATCTGGCTTCCTGGAAGCGGATGCGTATATCGGGTTAATATCAACTTTCTGTAGGAAGACGTTTGCATTTCCTTCATGCGAAACAAATAATTACGCAGTCATCTAACTTCATCATTTAAGGGCATCTTATGAAGCACTCTGTTTCAGTTACCTGTTGTGCGCTGTTGATTAGCAGCGTCTCCCTGACACACGCTGCGGATGTTCCCGGCGGAACGGTACTGGCAGAGAAGCAAGAACTGGTCCGCCATATTAAAGATGAACCGGCGTCGTTAGATCCGGCAAAAGCAGTTGGGCTGCCGGAGATTCAGGTCATTCGCGATTTGTTTGAAGGTCTGGTGAATCAGAACGAGAAAGGGGAAATCATTCCTGGCGTCGCTACGCGCTGGAAGACCAATGATAACCGGATCTGGACGTTTACCCTGCGCAATAACGCAAAGTGGTCGGACGGCACTCCGGTGACCGCGCAGGATTTTGTCTACAGCTGGCAACGTCTGGTTGATCCGAAAACCCTGTCACCGTTTGCCTGGTTTGCCGCCCTTGCTGGCATTAATAACGCCCAGGCGATTATTGATGGTAAAGCGTCGCCGGATACGCTTGGGGTTAGCGCCGTGGACGCCCGCACGCTAAAAATACAGCTGGATAAACCGCTGCCGTGGTTTGTTAACCTGACTGCCAACTTTGCTTTTTACCCGGTACAGAAAGCCAATGTAGAAAGCGGTAAAGACTGGACGAAGCCCGGAAACCTGATCGGCAATGGCGCCTATGTGTTGAATGATCGCGTGGTCAACGAAAAACTGGTGGTGGTGCCCAATACCCACTACTGGGACAATGCGAAGACGGTGCTGCAAAAAGTGACTTTCCTGCCAATTAATCAGGAGTCGTCAGCGACTAAACGTTATCTGGCTGGTGATATTGATATCACCGAATCTTTCCCGAAAAATCTGTATCAGAAGTTGCTGAAGGATATACCGGGGCAGGTTTACACACCGCCGCAGTTGGGCACCTATTATTATGCGTTTAACACCCAAAAAGGCCCGACGGCGGATTCCCGCGTTCGTCTGGCGCTGAGCATGACGATTGATCGCCGCATCATGGCGGAAAAAGTATTAGGAACCGGGGAGAAACCGGCCTGGCGCTTCACCCCGGACGTGACGGCAGGCTTTACTCCCGATCCTTCGCCATTTGAACAAATGAGCCAGGAAGAACTCAATGCTCAGGCGAAAACGTTATTGCTTGCGGCTGGCTATGGCCCGCAGAAACCGCTCAAGTTGACGCTGTTATATAACACATCTGAAAATCATCAGAAAATCGCGATTGCGGTCGCCTCGATGTGGAAAAAGAATCTGGGCGTAGAGGTGAAGCTGCAAAACCAGGAATGGAAAACCTATATCGACAGCCGCAACACCGGTAATTTTGATGTTATCCGCGCCTCCTGGGTGGGGGACTACAATGAGCCGTCTACTTTCCTGTCATTGTTAACCTCGACCCATACGGGCAATATCTCGCGCTTCAATAACCCGGCCTACGATAAAATCATGACGCAGGCGACAGTAGAAAATACGGCGAAGGCGCGCAATGCGGACTATAACGCGGCAGAGAAAATCCTGATGGAACAGGCGCCGATTGCGCCGATTTACCAGTACACCAACGGACGTTTGATCAAACCGTGGCTGAAAGGTTATCCCATTAATAACCCGGAAGACGTGGCGTATAGCCGGACAATGTATATTGTGAAGCACGACAAATAATATGCGGCAGTGAGCGAAAAGACGCGGTATTCCGCGTCTTTTTTAATTTGCGGATTGCGGTGACGCGGCGTTATCCAGATAAAGCGTCTGGCTTGGAAACGCAAAATCTGCGCCGTTCGCCTGAACAATGTCGATAATCTTCAGGTAAACATCCTGCTGAACCGCAAGCCAGGCTTCCCATTCGGTGGTTTTGCTAAAGCAATAGACCATGATATTCAGCGATGATTCGCCAAATTCATTGAAATAGACCAGCAGTGTCTGGTGCTGATCGATATCAGGGTGGTTTTGCAGCATCGTTCTGACCGCATCAACAATAACGCCTGTTTTACTGGCATCCTGATAACGTAACCCGATCACCGTTTTAATGCGTCGGTTGGTCATCCTGCCGGGATTCTCCACGCTAATGGCGGAGAAAATCGAATTCGGCACATATAAAGGGCGGTGGTCGAAGGTGTTAATTTTGGTCATTCGCCAGCCGATTTCAGTCACAGTGCCTTCAATATTTCTGTCCGGGGAACGAACCCAGTCGCCAATGCTAAAGGGGCGATCAAAATAGAGCATAATCCCCGAGAAAAAGTTGCTCAGAATGTCCTTACCCGCCATCCCAACAGCGATGCCGCCAATGCCGCCAAAAGTCAGCAACCCGGACAGACTCATGCCAAAGTGTTCGCCATAGAGTAAAACGATGGCGATAATAATGGTGATCTTAATAATGCGAGACAGGATCTTCGCACTGGTGACGTCTCTGCCTTTACCGATCTGTGATTTTTCAAAGCGGTTGATGAGTAAAAACAGTTTTATTGTCAGAATCAGCGCAATCAGAGATGTGCAGATAAAATCGACGGCATTTGGAGAGATGAATTTCAGATCGTAGTTTTCAATAACATTATTGGCGATACTGCCCAGCGTGCCGATGATAAGGGCATAAACGAAGAACTGCACGGCATGAAATATAAATCCTTTTCTTCTTTTCTCGCCACGACGAAACACAATACTCATCAGAAGTAAGGCGGCGCCACTGCCAAAAATTATTGCCAGATTAAACGCGTTTTTGAAAAAAAATTCTGCAATCATTTTGGTCTGTCACTACCCCGTATGGTTGATATAACGCTAAAAGATTCTGAGGTGCAGATATTTTATCCGCTTCGAATGCGCTGGTCATTGATCAAAAAGAATAAGACGTAGCGCATTTTCAGACAGGGACGCGCGATGTGAATATTATGTCACGACTTGTGTGGCAGACAACGGGGGATTGTCATGGTATTGTTACGCGCAAGTAACAGGGCTTTCATCTGCAAAAGGACGATACCATGATCATGACAAAGCTGAAGACAGCAAAGGGGAAGAAATTTCTGTTGGGCCTGCTGGCGGTGTTTATTATTGCGGCATCAGTGGTTACGCGGGCGACTATCGGCGGCGTGATCGAACAGTATGATATTCCGTTGTCCGAGTGGACAACCTCGATGTATTTCATCCAGTCATCAATGATTTGCGTCTACAGTCTGGTTTTCACTATTCTGCTGGCCATTCCGCTGGGGATCTATTTCCTCGGTGGTGAGGACAAACAGTAACGTGAGTGAGCGGCTTCGCCGGGTAGGCATAAGCGCTACCCGGCACGAAAATAGGCTTAATCGTCTTCTTCGTCGTCCAGTTCGACCGGTGTCTGATACTGATCGGGTTTAATGACAAGCAGATCGCAGCGCAAATGGTCGATAACCTGTTCCGCCGTATTGCCCAGGAAGGCCGCAGATATCCCGGTACGACCAACCGTACCCAGTACAACGATACCCGCCTGTAGGTGCTCGGCTAAATCCGGGATAACCTCTTCAGGCAACCCTTTTTCAACATGCGTCACTTTCTCATCAATGCTGAATTTCTGCCGTAGCGCCTTCATCGCCAGCAAATGCTGACCGCGAATCGCGTCGTTGTAAACGCTCGGATCAAATTCAGGCAGTTCGATTGCGATATTGATGGGCGTCACGGGGTAGGCGCCAACCAGATGGACTTCGGTGTGGTTCACCTGTTCTGCGAGTTGCAGCGTTTCTTTGACCAGCTTTTCATTCAACGCATTGTGATAAGGTTCTTCGCTCGCCAGGTTCACGGCCACCAGCGCTTTACCGCCTTCAGGCCACGGTTGGTCCTTGACCATCCATACCGGGCTTGGGCATTTACGCAACAAATGCCAGTCAGTCGGCGTAAAGATTACCGCTTCCAGGCGGTCATGCTGGTGCGCCATTTTGAGCACCAGATCGTGATCGTCGCTGATCACTTCCTGGATAATGGCTTCAAAGGGACGGTTGTGCCAGACCACTTTTATCTCAACGGGAACACCTGCTTCGATGTAGTATTTCGCTTGTTCGCGTATCCAGGCTGTTCGCTGGCTGATGACGCCCTGACGCATCGCGGTACGCTCATCAGGCGAGAGCAGGGTAGTCATTTCATAAGAAAAATCATAGATCGGCAAAAAGGCTTTAATTTTGCCACCAATCCGTTGATGCAAATAAACAGCGCGTCGTAATGCGGGTTGATCGTCCTGGTTTGGGTCGATGACCACCAGCATATTTTGATACATAGCCATACAGGGTCTCCTTACAACTGTCACCGCAGTTTGTAATTAAAAGAGTAACCCATATATGTTGAATGAAACAGGGGGGAACCTTCTGCCAGATCAATAAATCAGGAAAATTTGCTGTTCTATAGGGCAGTGTATTGAATGTAAACAATTTCTATCAGTAAAATCAGACTTCCGGGGCATACCTGGGGTAAATAGCGGCTTAGTAGAGTCTGTAATTAAATCTGTTTGATTCATGAATGCCGCCATAGCGGCATTCTTATCGTTAGTGGGAACCAAGACGGATCAGTTCAACGGGTTCGAACTGGCCTTCACAGCCTTCCACTTCGACGGTTTTGTTGCGGCGTAACTGGGCTGGAGTTAACCCGTTAGAATGTATGGCAACGATTTTACCCGTTCTGCCCGTCCCATTAATCATAACCCGACTGCCATTAGTAATAGGATTATGGTTACGATCATAAGTGATCATGGTTCTTTCTCCTCTTAATATCTGGGTATCAAAAAATCCGCTTAACAATCCGGGCCGCAGTCCAGAAGCGAACGTAATATAAATACACCTTTGTCATAATCTTTTTTTGTTTTTGATCAAGGTCACACTTTTTCTATACCCACCAAACCGCTGTTTTCGGGGGGAGTTAAATCAATAATCATTGTAAATGACAAGGTGTTAGGGTTGCCGCAGTTGCGTCGTATGCAAGAACGCAACTGCGGCCAGCTGGCGATCGTTCGATAGTGCGAATATAGAACGGTTGCCAGCCGCTGCGGATTGTACTTTTCCGGCATGATGAATCAATGTGGTTAATCCGAAAACGGCCTGGCAGGGCGTAAACCATGCCAGTGGTGTCCAACTGGAGTGATGGCTACGTATTTGAGATTTCTTTAGCTTATTGACGTGGTGTGATTCCTTCTGTCAAACCAATAAATCAGGAAAATTTAATGATTTAACAGAAGGATAACTGACTTACTTGCGGAAAGATTAAGCAACGTTGCGAGTATGACCAGCAAGCACTGCGAGCGCATCGCTGTTTTCGATGGTGATGTATTTACCTTTCACCGCCAGCATACCGCTTTTCTGGAAACGACCCAGCAGACGGCTGATCGTTTCGACCGTTAAGCCAAGGTAGTTACCGATATCGCCACGGGTCATCGTCAGGCGGAATTCACGCGGAGAGAAACCGCGCTGGGCAAAACGACGGGACAGATTGTAGATAAAGGCTGCCAGACGTTCTTCCGCATTTTTCTTCGACAGCAACAGGATCATATCCTGATCGCCTTTGATCTCGCCGCTCATCAGACGCATCATCTGTTGACGCAGGTTAGGCATCTTACCGGAGAGATCGTCCAGAGTCTCAAACGGGATTTCACATACCATTGAGGTTTCCAGCGCCTGGGCAAAGCTCGGGTGGTGCCCGCTGCCAATCGCGTCAAAGCCGACCAGGTCGCCCGCTAAATGAAAACCAGTGATTTGCTCGTCGCCCTGCTCGGTAATGGTGTAGCTTTTAATCGTACCGGAGCGGATAGCATAGAGCGATTTCAGTTCATCACCTGCTTTAAACAGCGTTTGCCCTTTCTGAATAGGCTTTTTACGCTCGATGATATTATCAAGCTGATCAAGCTCATGTTCGTTAAGTGTGAACGGGATGCAAAGCTGGCTGATACTGCAATCCTGGCAATGGATAGCACAACCGCCAGACTGAATGCGCCGTATAATTCGCTTTTCCGGGATCATAGGTCTGCTCAAGCCGTAATTGATATTTGTCAATTTTAACATCTTTTTGGTGAGCACGTAAGCCTGAGCTACTCCCAATAGAGGATAATTCAGGCATAAGCAGGAGAAATATTTATATCCCTTTGAAAATCCATGCTTTATAAGTGGTTACTTTACATCAAAGTGTGACGGGTAAGGCACAAAATGCCTGGTTTCTACAACAGCAGATACCCTTCATGGCGTAATAACCACTCTTTTCTCTGTACGCCGCCAGCATATCCCGTCATTGTCCCGTTGCGTCCGATCACGCGATGGCAGGGCACAACGATACTGACCGGGTTAGATCCGTTAGCGGCGCCTACGGCGCGCGCGGCTCCCGGACGGCCTAATTTTTCGGCAAGTTGACCATAATGCATAACCTGACCGCAGGGGATAGTGCGCAGCGCCTGCCACACTTCCCGCTGAAAAGGCGTTCCCCCAGTGGCGGTCTCCAGCGTATCAATGATGCTGAGATTTCCCTCAAAATACGCGGTGAGCTTATCGCTCAGGCCACCCGGATTTTTGGCGGCGATGCGCTCGTATCCCTCTGAACGATAATGTATGTCCAGTAGCTGTTCCATACGGTCGCTGTGTTGCTCCCATTCGACGGCGCGCAGGCGGAATTGCTCATCGCAAATCACCCATAACGGCCCCAGCGGGGTCGCGATATTGTCTTCAAGTAATCTCAGCATCCGTTATCTCTCATTGCAGGCGGGATAATTCCCGGACTTATCAGCAGTTCAACAAGATACCATGCGACCAATATCCGCAACCATACCCCTAAAAAGATAAGCGGGCATAATACGTTTAGCGTCACTGTTTGTTGAAAAAGCGAACAAATAAAGATGCTGAAAAAATGAAGCACGGCAGGAGAATAAAAAACAGGGACTGTCGACATCCGCCAGCCCCTAAAATCTACACAGCAGTGCTTCCTTAACCTTTTCCCGGCCTGGTTTTCCCTCAGCGGGTAATAAAGTTATAACGGCTATAAAAGAGATATTCCACTTTCAGGGCATAATTGATTTTACAAAAGCCCCGCTGAAATTGTCGGTTAACGCAGGATAAAACGTGGCTTTACCGGGGATGAAATAGTGAGATGCGCATAGCCAGATAATTGAGCCAGTGTCGTTTATTGGAAATAACTGTAAACCGTTGTCGGTATAATAGCGCGCGGTTATGATAGTGCCTGTCTTAACGCGCTGGAGGAGGAATCATGAACCTTGACGACAAAACGCTGTTTCTTGACGCCATGGAGGATGTCCAACCGTTGAAACGTTGCGCTGATGTACACTGGCAGCCCACGCGCAATTCACGGGCGCCGCAGCGTATCGATACGCTCCAGCTCGACAATTTTCTCACTACCGGGTTTCTGGATATTCTTCCTTTGGGCGAACCGCTGGAATTTCGCCGGGAAGGGTTGCAGCAGGGCGTGCTCGACAAACTGCGTTCGGGAAAATACAGCCAGCAGGCGAGTCTCAATTTGCTTCGTCAGCCGGTTGAGGAATGTCGCAAGATGCTGTTTAGCTTCATCTGCCAGGCGCGTCAGGATGGTTTACGCAACGTGCTGATCATTCATGGCAAAGGGCGGGAAGATAACGCGCATGCCAATATTGTGCGCAGTTATGTGGCGCGTTGGCTGACGGAATTTGACGACGTTCAGGCTTACTGTACGGCACTGCCTCATCATGGCGGCAGCGGAGCGTGTTATGTTGCGTTGCGTAAAACGGCGCAGGCAAAGCAGGAAAACTGGGAGCGTCACGCGAAACGCAGCCGTTAAGGGTGTTCACAGGCTACTTACGGGCAGCCTGTGACGTTTATTACGCCGCCAGCACCCGATTTCTGCCGTCGTTTTTGGCTTTGTACAGGGCATCGTCCACCCGCTTAAATAATTCATCAATACTTTCATTCGATTCGTGCCGTGCGACGCCGATGCTGACGGTAAAACGGGGCAGGCCAGGAATACAGACTTTCGCCACGGCGGCGCGTATTGATTCTGCAAGATTAAGTGCAACTTCCAGCGAGGTTCGCGGCAGCAGCAAGACAAATTCTTCACCGCCCCAGCGAAAGACCAGGTCGCCTTTACGTGCGCGGGCTTCCAGCGTTCGCGCCAGAGCGCACAGCACTTCATCGCCTTTCAAATGACCGTACAAATCGTTAATGCTTTTGAAGCGATCGGTATCGATTAGCAGCAGGCTGTAATCCATTGTCATCGACAGATGGGGCGTATGGTTTTGCTCAGTAAGAAGATAAAATTGCCTGCGGTTCAGTAAGCCAGTCAGCGCATCATGCAGGGCAGCGCGTTCCAGCTCCTGCTCCAGCCGTTTTTGCTCGGTAATGTCATGAATGATGCATAACATGAGTTTATCGCCGTATATCTCAAGGGGACCCGCATAGGTTTGTACGTGCCGGGTGGTGCCGTCAGAGAGTTTATGGACGAAGTTTAAGGGCTTATGACCGCCGGGCAGACGGGCAATCTCATGCATAACAGGTAAGATCTGGCGGCCTAATACGTTGATTTCCCATGTATGTTTCTGGCACATCGCTTCATGGCTGTAGCCATAGAAATTGAGTGCGGCCAGATTGGCATCGACGATCAAACCGTCCCGCGAAGGGTCTATCAACAGCATCGGCGCGGAGTTCGTCAGGAAAAAACGGGCGTAAAACCCTTGTTTTTTACGCTGATAGTTTGCCGAACGGCTGGCCTTGAGACCTTGTGCCGTGGGTGTCTCTATGCCTTCAAAAATAATAACGTCCCCCTGCGTCGACAGGGTTTTAACCGAGAGGCGGCAGGTTAAGGCGATTTCTTTACCATCACGACAGACCGTCAGAATTTCAACAATATCGTGATGGTGGTGTAAATCAGCAACGTACATGCGCAGTTCATTTTGCGCATAAGTTGAAAATATCCCCTTTCTGAGACGGCTGAAAGTCTGTTCCTGTGTCAGTTCGCGTGCGGCGGTATTAGCGAAAACTAACTCTTCTGTGTGTGGTAAAACAATCCAGACAGGAAAACTTAATAAATCCAGAGCATTGAGTTCGTGAGCAATCATCGATAATCCCGTTATCTTCACATGCTGTGTTGCCGGTTTATTGGTGAATGGCTTTTTTATTAACAGCTTACAGTGATATGGAGCGTTTTTTCACAAATCGGGAGACAACAATAGACGTGCAGATAAATCTAGCAGGGAACCAGGACAAATCCACGAATGATAAGTTTTTTTTCAATGGTCGATATAAGTGTGAACGAGTAAAAAGGAAGAAAGGTTGATGGCGACTTATATAAACATTACTCAGGCTAATCATTCTGAAAGAGGTTAACCCTTTCCCGTACGACATATTAAAGCCGATGATGCAACGCAAGGTTATCGATCTACAGACTAAAATTCATAAATTTCGATTAAGTAAATTATCATCCGTCGAACACTCCATATTGTCTCGCACAACACATTTGCGCCGGTGATGCCGGCGCCTTTCCTGCCATACCGTACTTTTCTGAATCATTTCAGCGCAATGGGATAATGAGGTATTGCTTAACATACGCCGAAGGCTAGACTAACGAAAAAGCGTTGAATGAATGTGGAGGCGTTGTGGAAGCCATCAAGGGATCGGAAGTCAATGTGCCGGATGCCGTTTTTGCCTGGCTACTGGATGGTCGCGGCGGCATTAAACCGCTTGAAAATGACGATATTATCGACAGCCAGCATCCCTGCTGGTTGCATCTCAATTACACCCACCCTGACAGCGCGCAGTGGCTGGCGTCGACGCCTTTGTTACCGAATTCTGTACGCGATGCGCTGGCTGGCGAGAGTTCGCGCCCACGCGTCAGTCGGATGGGGGAAGGCACGCTGATCACCTTACGCTGCATCAACGGCAGTACCGATGAACGCCCTGATCAGCTAGTGGCGATGCGTGTATATATGGATGAACGTTTTATCGTCTCAACGCGACAGCGAAAAGTTCTGGCGCTTGATGAGGTGGTTAGCGACTTGCAGGAAGGGACTGGCCCGTCCGATTGCGGCGGCTGGCTGGTCGACGTGTGTGACGCCCTGACGGATCACGCCAGCGAATTTATCGAGCAATTACACGATAAAATTATCGACCTGGAAGACAATCTGCTCGATCAGCAGATCCCGCCGCGTGGTTTCCTGGCGTTACTGCGTAAGCAACTGATTGTGATGCGTCGATACATGGCGCCTCAGCGTGATGTTTATGCGCGACTGGCAAGCGAGCGTCTGGCCTGGATGAATGATGATCAGCGGCGTCGAATGCAGGATATCGCGGATCGTCTGGGAAGGGGGCTGGATGAGATCGACGCGTGTATTGCGCGCACGGGCGTGATGGCCGATGAAATCGCGCAAGTCATGCAGGAGTCCTTAGCGCGCAGAACCTATACGATGTCGCTGATGGCGATGGTCTTTCTGCCCAGTACATTTTTAACCGGATTGTTCGGCGTGAATCTCGGGGGAATTCCGGGTGGCGCATGGCATTTTGGATTTTCTATGTTCTGTATTCTGTTAGTTGTCCTGATTGGTGGTGTTACCTTATGGTTGCATCGTAGTAAATGGTTGTAACAACAACGCTTTTCATCGTCCTTTGAGCAGAAAAACGCCGCATAATTTGAGCGAAGTCAATAAACAATCTACCCATTCGGGGCAATATCTCTCTCGCAGGTGAATGCAACGTCAAGCGATGGGCGTTGCGCTCCATATTGTCTTACTTCCTTTTTTGAATTACTGCATAGCACAATTGATTCGTACGACGCCGACTTAGATTAGTCGGCTTTTTTTTGCCTGCGGGATATCAGCGTCTACCCTAAAAGAGTCAATCTGTATGACCGGAGGGTAATATGACCAGCCTGTTCACGTTGTTGCAAATGCAAACGCGCCAGTCGGATTCCGTACCAACCGATCCGGTGCCGATTCCCGATCCTATCCCGCGCCCACAACCTATGCCAGATCCGCCGCCGGATGAAGAACCGATTAAATTGTCGCATCAAGAGCAGAGATCTGCGAGGATACGCGCCTGCTGACTGTGTGTCTTTTACCGCGAGATTAAATTGTGACCGCTTTTTCTACTCTGAATGTCCTGCCTGCCGCCCAACTCGAGAATCTTAACGAATTGGGTTATCTTGAGATGACGCCTGTCCAGGCCGCTGCGTTACCGGCGATCCTGGCCGGAAAAGATGTGCGCGTGCAGGCAAAAACCGGCAGCGGAAAAACGGCTGCATTTGGTCTCGGGCTTTTACAGCATATTGATGCCAGTCTGTTCCAGACCCAGTCGCTGGTGCTTTGTCCTACGCGCGAACTGGCCGATCAGGTGGCAGGGGAATTGCGTCGTCTGGCGCGTTTTCTGCCTAATACCAAAATCCTGACGTTGTGCGGCGGGCAACCTTTCGGCGCGCAGCGAGACTCTCTCCAGCATGCGCCGCATATTATTGTCGCGACGCCGGGTCGCCTGCTTGACCATCTGCAAAAAGGCACCGTTTCTCTGGATGCCCTGCAAACGCTGGTGATGGATGAAGCCGACAGGATGCTGGATATGGGCTTTAGCGACGCTATTGACGAGGTGATTCGCTTTGCGCCGTCACGCCGTCAGACTCTGCTGTTTTCCGCCACTTGGCCTGAGGCCATCGCGGCGATCAGCGGTCGGGTTCAGCAAAATCCACTGACGATTGAAATTGATTCGGTGGATGCGCTGCCATCTATCGAGCAGCAGTTTTTTGAAACATCTTCGCAGGGGAAAATCCCGCTGCTGCAGAAGCTGCTGAGCCAGCATCAGCCTGCGTCATGCGTTGTTTTCTGTAATACCAAAAAAGATTGTCAGTCAGTTTGTGATGCGCTCAATTCTGTCGGGCAGAGCGCATTATCGCTGCATGGAGACCTTGAGCAGCGCGATCGTGACCAGACGCTGGTTCGTTTTGCTAACGGTAGCGCACGCGTACTGGTAGCGACGGACGTCGCCGCGCGTGGGCTGGATATCAAGTCGCTGGAGCTGGTCGTAAACTTCGAGCTGGCGTGGGACCCGGAGGTTCACGTACACCGTATTGGTCGTACCGCCCGTGCAGGCAACAGCGGTCTGGCGATCAGTTTTTGCGCGCCGGAAGAGGCGCAGCGCGCCAATATCCTGTCTGAAATGTTGCAGCTTAAACTGAACTGGCTGACGCCGCCGGGCAACGTTCCGGTTGCACCGCTGGAAGCTGAAATGGCGACGCTGTGTATTGATGGCGGTAAAAAGGCAAAAATGCGCCCGGGCGACGTGCTGGGAGCGTTAACGGGAGATATTGGTCTGGATGGCGCTGATATTGGCAAAATTACCGTACATCCGGCCCACGTTTATGTGGCGGTTCGCCAGCCTGTGGCGCAGAAAGCCTGGAAGCAATTGCAGAACGGAAAGATAAAAGGGAAGAACTGTCGGGTTCGTTTATTGAAATAAATGCCCGTTCCGGCCTACAGGTGCTTATGCGCATCGTAGGCCGGATAAGATGTTTACGTCGCCATCCGGCTGAGTCAGAAATTACTTCACTTCCACGACGTTCAGACGCAGTTCATCCAGCTGATTATCGTCTTCCTCTGGCTGCCAGCCTGCGGGTTGCAGAGGGATCTCTTCGCGGTCAAAGGCTAAATCACCACCGTCCACTACATCGGAATCATGATTAATGCCTTTGAAATCAAAAAGATTAATATCGCTCAGATGAGAAGGCACCACGTTCTGCATCGCGCTGAACATGGTTTCAATACGCCCTGGATAACGCTTATCCCAGTCGCGCAGCATGTCGGCGATGACCTGGCGTTGCAGGTTTGGCTGCGACCCGCACAGGTTGCACGGAATAATAGGGAACGCTTTGGCTTCTGAAAAACGCTCAATATCTTTCTCGCGGCAGTAGGCCAGCGGGCGGATAACGATGTGTTTGCCGTCATCGCTCATCAGCTTCGGCGGCATCCCTTTCATTTTCCCGCCGTAGAACATGTTCAGGAATAACGTTTGCAGGATATCGTCGCGGTGGTGGCCTAACGCAATTTTGGTTGCACCCAGTTCTGTTGCGGTGCGGTAGAGAATACCGCGGCGCAGTCGGGAGCACAGAGAGCAGGTCGTTTTGCCTTCAGGAATTTTCTCTTTAACGATCCCATAGGTGTTTTCTTCAACGATCTTATACTCTACGCCCAGGTTCTCAAGATATTCCGGCAGAATGTGTTCGGGAAAACCCGGTTGCTTCTGGTCAAGGTTAACGGCGACCAGTGAAAAGTTGACGGGTGCGCTTTGCTGCAAATTACGCAGAATTTCCAGCATGGTATAGCTGTCTTTCCCACCGGAAAGGCACACCATGATGCGATCGCCTTCTTCGATCATATTGAAGTCAGCAATCGCTTCGCCCACGTTACGACGCAGACGCTTTTGTAATTTGTTCAGGTTGTACTGTTCTTTCTTGCTAATATCTTGATTTTGCGACATTTAATAGAGGCTCAATTCATTGTGTGGCATCAGAAAAGTATGCATCACGCCGGAAAGACCGGCAAAAGAAATCTGATATAAAAACTGTGGCGTGTATGGTACGGATTGGCGAGAAGAATGTCAGCACATTTATACCCGTTATACCTCAGGTTGCAGGTAAGCGCGTGCAGGGTTGAAAAGTGGATATGAAAGCCCGCAACGGCGTGCGGGCTGATGCGTTTAGCGAACCACCAGGACGGAACATTCGGCATGGCGTACGACCGCTGCGGCGTTGGAGCCCAGCAGATACGTGGTGATGTCCGGGCGGTGAGAAGCAATAATCACCATGTCTGCCGGTAATTTTTTAGCCATTTCCAGAATTTTATCTTTCGGAGAACCTTCCGCGATATGAATCTGTACTCTGTCGGCAGGAATACTGAACTTCTTGATAATCTCTTCCAGTTGAGATTTTGCTTCGGCTTTCAGATCGTCCATAGCCGGTAACTCTGCTGAGTAGGCCAGGCCTAAAGAGGCGTAATAGGGCAGTGACGGAATAACGGTCAGGAAATGGACCTCTGCGTCATCTATTTTTGCCTCGGCTTCAACATGGGTGATAACGCGTTGAGTTAATTCTGAATCTGAAATATCGATGGGCACAAGAATCGTTCTGCTCATAAAACCTCCTGTTTAAGTATCCGATTAAAGTTTAACCCTTAATGGCACTTTATGTACAATGACAGGAGTCACATTTTAGCGTGAGTTTGGTTTCTGCTCTGGAAATTTCCCTTTGATCACGCCGTCATAAAAGCGGCCTTTAGAAACCACGACAAGAAAATCACGAAAAATACGCGACGGGACGCCGAGATATTGCAGAGTACCGGTTCGATGAAAACGAATTTCCAGCGTGCTGGAGGTTTCGTCATAGCCGACGGATGCAATACGGGATGATTTAACGGGATGATGGTTCATTGCCGGCGTCCTCTACAGCAGATCTTTATGCAATATATCATCTATCAATGGAGAGTTTTAGCGCAACAAATATATTGTTTTAGTATAGATAAAACACTGTTGTTATGAGAAAAGCCCGCCGTTGCCAGCGGGCTGACGGACTTAGAACTGGTAAACCATACCCAGAGCAACGACGTCGTCAGTAGACATATCGTTGCGAGTGTAGAAGCTGTCATCTTCATCCAGCAGGTTGATTTTGTAATCAACATAAGTGGAGAAGTTTTTGTTGAAGTAGTAGGTCGCGCCTACGTCAGCATATTTAACCAGGTCTTTATCTTCACCGCCGGCCAGATCCTTACCTTTAGACATCAGGAAAGATACGGCAGGACGCAGACCGAAGTCGAACTGGTACTGCGCTGTAACTTCAAAGTTCTGGGTTTTGTTGGCAATGGTGCTATCACTCCAGCTATCTTTTCCACCATATGGCGTCATGTTACGTGTTTCAGAATACATGGTCGCCAGATAGATGTTGTTAGCGTCATATTTCAGGCCAGCAGTCCACGCATCTGCTTTATCACCGCCAGCAGTAGAGTGATTTGCTTGCTGATTCGTTCGGTCGGAAGTGGTATATGCCGCACCGAAGCTGACGCCCATACCCAGATCGTAAGTTGAGGAGATACCGAAGCCGTCACCGTTGGAGTTTTTCACATCGCGGTCGCCGCCGTTGCCCGTACCTTCCTGCTCGTTGGTAACCTGGTTTTCATTCGCACCCTGATATTGCAGCGCAAAGCTCAGACCATCCACCAGACCGAAGAAGTCGGTATTACGGTAGGTTGCTACGCCGTTAGCACGACCGGTCATGAAGTTGTCTGCTTTGGTATAAGAGTCGCCGCCGAATTCTGGCAGCATATCGGTCCAGCCTTCCACGTCGTACAGTACGCCGTAGTTACGGCCGTAGTCGAATGAACCATAGTCACCGACTTTAATACCTGCGAATGCCAGACGAGTCCAGGAGTCACCTTTATCACCTTCGGTACCGTTAGCCTGAACCTGATATTCCCACTGGCCGTAACCCGTGATCATATCGTTAACCTGAGTTTCACCTTTGAAACCCATACGCATGTATGTTTGATCGCCGTCAGAATTTGCGTCATCAGAGAAATAATGCAGACCGTCTACTTTGCCATAGAGATCTAATTTATTGCCGTCTTTATTATAAACTTCAGCGGCGTGGGCCGCGCCTGCGGCTAACAGGGCAGGGATTACGAGAGCCAGTACTTTTCTTTTCATTGAAATAACCCTTTAGTTTTTTTATTTACCTGTGACTCCCCATAAGGGAAGTGAAATCATGCTAAAGGAGAAGTTCCGTAAAGAGATAAATATGAATTGTTACGTCTTAAGTAAAATCTTAATTAAATAATTCTACAGAAATGATGATAATTGACATGAATGTTTTTTAATGAAACATATAAAATAAAAATTATACAATTTAATTTTGTTGCGATATTCTGCGCGGGTTATATGCCTTTATTGTCACATTTTGCTTTTTTCGTTGGGCCATTGCGATAAGTACTGATCTTCCAGCGAATGAATTGACAAGCCCGAACCAAGGTTCGGGCTTTTTTTCGTCCTGACGAATACTCAAACAGCCGTATTATTCAGCACCGCTCTTTTCCGCTTTGCCTGCCAGTTGAGCAAGGAAGTCATAGCGTTTTTGCAGATCCGCCGTTGCATCCTTCCAGAGCTGTTCAGCAACGTCTGGCTGCTGTGCATTCAGGCGGCGGAAGCGTTGCTCGTTGAGCAGCGTCTCTGCCAGCGCGTCTGACGGTGGACGGGAATCCAGCGCCAGCGGCAGTTTACCCTCATCGGCGCGACGCGGGTCAAAGCGGTACAGCGGCCAGAAGCCGGTAGCCGTTAACTGACGCATCTGATCGTGGCTCAGCGCCAGGTCGTAGCCGTGTTCTTCACATGGGCTGTAGGCAATGATCAGCGATGGCCCCGGATACGCTTCCGCTTCCTGGATTGCTTTCACCGTCTGGTTTAACTGCGCGCCCAGCGAGATCTGCGCGACATACACATGACCGTACATCATCATGCTCACACCCAGATCCTTACGCGCTTTGCGCTTGCCGTGTTCGCCAAACTTCGTGACCGCGCCAAGCGGCGTCGCCTTCGACGCCTGCCCGCCGGTATTGGAATAACACTGCGTGTCCAGAACCAGAATATTGACGTTCTCGGTCAGGCTCAGCACATGATCCAGACCGCCAAAGCCAATATCGTAGGCCCAGCCGTCACCGCCAATCAGCCAGATTGATTTCTCAATCAGCGCATCGGCATCGGTTAACAGTTCATGCGCGCCGTCGACATCTTTCAGATGCTGGCGTAATGCGGCGACCTGTTCACGACGAACTTCCGGCGTCGCGTCGGCGTGCAATGCGTCGTTTAAATCCGTTGGGATGCGATCGGCGAACTGTTCCAGCAGACGCATGACGCGCACGCGATGTTGATCAACCGTCAGGCGGAAGCCCAGACCGAATTCGGCGTTATCTTCAAACAGCGAGTTCGCCCATGCGGGGCCGCGACCGTTGGCATCGGTGGTGTAAGGCGTTGAAGGCAGGTTACCGCCATAAATAGAAGAACAGCCGGTCGCGTTGGCAATTAACATGCGGTCGCCATACAGCTGAGTCAGCAGCTTGATATACGGCGTTTCACCACAACCGGAGCAGGCGCCGGAGTATTCGAACAGCGGCGTGATCAGCTGAGAGGTGCGAATATCAATACGCTCCAGCTTGCTCTTGTCGATTTCCGGCAGATTGAGGAAGAAGTCATAATTCACTTTTTCTTCTTCGACATGTTCAAGGCGGGACATCATATTGATGGCCTTGATTTCAGGGTTCTGGCGGTCTTTCGCCGGGCAAACTTCAACACACAGGTTACAACCCGTGCAGTCTTCCGGCGCCACCTGCAACACGTATTTCTGACCACGCATATCGCGTGATTTCACATCCAGCGAGTGCAGACTGGCCGGGGCGTTCTCCATTGCTTCCGGCGAAACCACTTTAGCGCGGATCGCCGAATGCGGGCAGGCGGCGACACAGTGGTTACACTGGGTACACAGCTCTTCTTTCCAGATAGGGATCTCTTCGGCGATGTTGCGTTTTTCCCAACGGGTCGTCCCCATCGGCCAGGTGCCGTCTGGCGGCAACGCTGAAACGGGCAGGGCGTCACCAAGCCCGGCGAGCATGGCGGCTGTAACCGTTTTAACGAAATCGGGCGCTGCGTCAGACACCACCGGAGGACGATTTGCGCTGTGCGGATCCACCGCCTGCAACGGAACTTCTGTTACCGATTCGCGAGCCAGCGCCAGCGCCTGCCAGTTACGCTCAACCAGCTCCTGGCCTTTACTGCTGTAGCTTTTCGCTATCGCTCCCTGTAATTCCGCCAGCGCGCTATCGCCAGGCAGAATCTGCGTCAGGTGGAAGAAGGCCATCTGCATCACGGTATTAATACGTGCCGCCAGCCCGCATTCGCGGGCGATTTTAGCCGCGTTAATTACAAAGAACCGCGCTTTTTTCTGGTTCAGCACCGCCTGAACTTCCTGCGGCAGACGTGCCCAGACTTCATCTGCGTTGTACGGCGTATTGAGCAGGAAAATACCGCTTGGTTTCAGACGTTCTGCCATCTGATACTTATCAATAAACTGCAACTGGTGGCAGCCGACAAAATCAGCCTGCGCCACCAGATAAGCGGAACGAATCGGCTGCTCGCTGACGCGCAGGTGAGAGACCGTCAGGCCGCCAGCTTTCTTCGAGTCATAGACGAAGTAACCCTGTGCATACCACGGCGTGGAGTTACCAATAATCTTGATGTTGTTTTTGGTTGCAGAAACGCTGCCGTCGCTGCCCAGACCGTAAAATAGCGCTTCCAGTTTCGCTGTACCGGGCAGGGTGTTTTCCGGCAGGGGCAGAGACAGATTAGTGACATCATCATAGATGCCAACCGTGAAGCGGGATTTGGGTCTGGCGCTCGCCAGTTCGTTGAAAACAGCCAGCACGCAATCGGGGCCAAACTCTTTTGAGGAGAGACCATAGCGCCCGCCGATCACCCGTGGTAAGGTTTCTCTCTCGCCGCTGTTGAATGCCTCCGCCAGCGCGGTCATCACATCCAGATACAGCGGTTCGGCCTGTGCGCCAGGCTCTTTGGTGCGATCCAGTACGGCGACGGTACGTACGGTTTCCGGCAGCGCCTGTAATAAATGTTTTGCTGAGAACGGACGGAACAGACGGACTTTCAGTACGCCCACTTTTTCGCCGCGCGCCAGCAGCTCGTCCACCACTTCCTCACAGGTGCCGATTGCGGAACCCATCAGAATAATGACGCGTTCCGCCTGCGGGTGGCCATAGTATTCAAACGGCTTGTACTGGCGACCGGTGGCTCCGGCGAAATCATTCATTGCCTGTTCAACGTGGTCATAAACCGCGTTGTACCACGGGTTCGTGGCTTCACGGGACTGGAAGTAGGTATCCGGGTTGGCAGACGTGCCGCGAATCACCGGATGTTCAGGATTGAGCGCGCGGGAGCGGTGCGCGTCAATTTCAGCCTGCGGCATCAGTTTCAGAATGGTGTCATCCGCCAGCGGCACAATTTTATTGATTTCATGCGAGGTGCGGAAACCATCAAAGAAATGAATAAATGGTACGCGGCTTTTCAGCGTGGCAATCTGCGAAATGAGCGCGAAATCCTGCGCTTCCTGAACGCTACCGGCGCTCAGCATGGCGCAGCCGGTCTGGCGAACCGCCATCACATCAGAGTGATCGCCAAAAATAGACAAGGCATGAGTAGCAATGGTGCGTGCGGCGACGTGGAGTACAAACGGCGTGAGCTGTCCCGCCAGTTTGTACAACGTTGGGATCATCAGCAGCAGGCCCTGAGATGAGGTAAATGAGGTCGAGAGCGCGCCGGTCTGTAATGCCCCGTGAACGGTGGCGATGGCGCCGCCTTCCGACTGCATTTCTACGACGCGAGGGGTATCGCCCCAGACGTTCTTAAGCCCGTTTCCGGCCCAGGCATCCGCCTGCTCAGCCATTGTCGAACTGGGCGTAATTGGGTAGATGGCGATAACTTCGCTGGTACGGAATGCGACCGAAGCAACCGCGCCATTACCGTCAATAGTGATCATATGACACCCTTACATTGCACAAAAAGAGGGACTCGCGAAACATCGGCGGGCCCTGATAGTTATCTCTCTATTTTAGCAAACCCCGATCTCTACCATTTTCGCTTTTGTGTCCCTGGAATAGAGGGAATGAATGATTTGATCAAAGAGAGGGCAAAAAAATTGCTAAAAAATGTCCATGAACCGCATAAATGGGCAGTTTGCCTCTCGACGACGCAGGGCAGCCTGCCTATTATTTATGGCGGTGTCGTTTTGGCTAACGTTCAGAGGGGAGAGAGATGCGCGCAGCGTTTTTAGTGGGGTGTGCCGCGTTATTATTGTCGGCCTGTAGTAATGAGCCTGTTCAGCAGGCGACGGCAGCGCATGTTGCGCCGGGGTTAAAGGCGGCAATGTCCAGTTCCGGGGAAGCTAACTGCGCCATGATTGGCGGGTCGCTCTCTGTTGCCCGTCAGCTTGACGGATCGGCGATTGGCATGTGCGCATTACCCAACGGCAAACGCTGTAGTGAACAGTCGCTCGCCGCTGGAAGCTGCGGCAGCTATTAATGCACTAAATCAGCCAGTCGGAACATCAGCGTTTGTTCTGCGGTCGCCAGCGTCAACTGGTTAGCCGTTAAGTCGACCTGCGCGCCTTGTTTGAGCATCGCGCTAATGGTGTGATCCAGTTCATTTAACTGCGGGTCGGCGCACATCATACGCGTCATCGCCATGTCTTTGACTTTCAGCTCGCCATCAGACAGCTTGCCCTGGCCGCTGAAGCGGTTGCACATGCGGCCAGAAACCGTCATTTTTTCACCGAAGCTTAACTCCGGGGCGTTCTTACCCGCAGCGACTGGTTTTCCGTTTACACTCTCCAGAACAAAACGGTGATGCTGTAGCTGATCACGGTTAACGGAGACTTTTCCATTGCTGACGCAGCCTGCCATAAGCATGCTGAGTGCAACCAGTGCGACGATCTTCTTCATTAAAACTCTCTACATTTACTGACGGGAAATCATTCATAATTGTAATGATATAGCCTGGTATATCATCGGGGATTATCTGAAAGTGCTCCCCTGAACGCAGGGGAGCAGAAGGGTCAGAACAGGGCGTTCGGGCAGGTTTCACCTTTTGAGAGCTGTTCCAGATTTTGCAGAGTGGTTTCCGAGATGCTGGTCAACGCTTCCGCAGTCAGGAAAGCCTGGTGCCCGGTGAATAGCACGTTATGGCAGGCAGACAGACGACGGAATACGTCATCCTGAATCACATCGTTGGACTTGTCCTCAAAGAACAGATCGCGTTCGTTTTCATAGACGTCCATCCCCAGTGAACCAATCTTCTGGTTTTTCAACGCTTCAATTGCCGCCTGCGAATCAATCAACGCCCCACGACTGGTGTTGATCACCATCACCCCATTTTTCATCTGATCGAACGCGGCATGATTAAGCAAATGGTAGTTTTCAGCTGTCAGCGGGCAATGCAGAGAAATGACATCAGATTCCGCAAACAGCGTCGGCAGATCGACATACTCCACGCCAAGCTCCAGCGCGGCGGCGCTTGGGTAAGGATCAAACGCCAGCAGTCGCATACCAAAACCTTTCAGAATACGCAGCGCGGCGACGCCGATCTTGCCCGTCCCGATCACGCCAGCCGTTTTACCGTGCATGGTAAAACCGGTCAGACCTTCCAGTGAAAAGTTTGCATCACGGGTACGTTGATAAGCGCGATGAATGCGACGGTTCAGCGTCATCATCATACCAATCGCATGTTCGGCGACGGCTTCAGGAGAATAGGCCGGGACGCGCACGACTTGCAGACCCAGCTCTTTTGCGGCGTCCAGATCGACGTTATTGAAGCCAGCGCAACGCAGCGCAATGTATTTTACGCCGTGCTTTTTCAGCTCTTCCAGAACCGGGCGGCTGCCGTCGTCGTTAACGAAGATGCATACCGCCTCGCAACCGTTGGCGGTTTTTGCCGTTTTTTCAGTCAGCAGAAAGTCAAAAAATTCAAGTTCAAAACCAAAGGACTCGTTAACATGTTGCAGGTACTTCTTGTCGTACTGCTTTGTACTGTAAACAGCGAGTTTCATAAGACTTTCTCCAGCGATGGTGGAATAACATTGAATCAATTAAAATTATCTTACAAAATTTAAAAAATAATTGATAGGCGTGACCATGACATAATGAATAATTTTAGAACATCTCTTCTTAAGGCACCTATCATACTAAAATTAAACAACTTTCTTTAACACATATTTCCCTTTCGGTCATTCTGAACCCACGCCTTATCAGTGGGTCAGTTACTCTTCCACAGACTGACGTATCCTTTCTGTAGCGAATCAGGCTGACAGACGTTCGTAACGTCGAACAACCGACAGACATAACCTGCAAACCCTCACTTTCATACGAAATCACCTATCGCTTCAATTGATTGACAAAAATTGATAATTGCTCCGCTCATCGCTCCATTCCATGATGAATTTAATGCATTTTTTCATTTGCTGTGATGCTTATCACATTTCTGTAAATTTCACCAATTGTCCTGTCTGGTGTGACCAGCGGTAATTTCCCTTTTATTTTTTGCACTTATTTAAACAGGCGTTGATATGCTCCTGTTATCCCGTTTATCAAGGGATTGTCAAAGGATTCCAAATAAGCATAATTTAACCAAGAAATTAGTTTTGTTATTTTAACTTGAATCCTCGTGATTTTTATTAACACGTTTAATACAAACAAGAGTGGAGGGGTGATATTGCCGTAACTTAATACATACTATTAACAACACAGCATGTTAAATCCTGTCTTATCCGGCGAAGTTAAGTTGGAGGTGTTATTATGACTGCGCGCAGTATCGTAGCGACTTTTTAATGGAATAAAAATGTACGCGATGAATCTGTCGATGAATAAGCCTGGAACAGTAAGCAAGATAACCTTATTGAATAAACCAATTTCAATAACTGAAAATGCCTGCTCTACATGTAGTCTACTGGAGCAGCTTCACAGGTATCCTTCAGCTACTGTCGTAATATATGGGCGGCCGTCTTTATTTTTGAGTTTCTGGCTGCATGTTCGGGAGTGTTACCCGTGCGCAGCATTGATATTTAAGCATGGCTATTTTTTGCCTGTGGATGAGACCATTGCTGAGTTTTTTAACTACTTCACTATTGAAGGGAGAAGCGGTGTAAAACACCACGATAAAACAATACAGCGTGTAATTTATTTTCTTCCTCCTATTTTACTAAGGAAAGAATCTGTTCAGGATACAGCATATCTTACGGATACAGTACCTTTACTTAATGAAATAACACATGCGCGACTTTCTTCCGGGAGGTTATCGAAGCTGTCTAAAAGTGTTCTTGCACTAATACTTTCTGGCTTCAGTCGAGAGATGATAGCAATTAATCTAAAAGTTGGAATCAGGCAAGTCTGGTTGATTGAAAACTTCCTACGCAAAAGATGGCGAATTCCAGATTGTTGTTCTCTGGTTGAATCTGTTTATTTTTGCAATAGATAAAAATTGTTCCTAATTTTAATTTAAGGGTGTTTACATGCATAAGAATGTTATGGCCTCTATGTTAGGTGTGGTTTTGTTCGGGGCTCTAAGCAATATCAGTTGGGCAGAAGATCAGAACAATCCCAACAAAACAATTACCAGGGGAGAACTAAATAATGAACTGATCGAATTAGCCCGATCTCTTTCTCAAAAAGGGGAGAATTATCGAAACGAGGTGGTTAGATATGTAAATGGGCGTGTAAATGATGCTGCAAATACGACGAAAAATTATATTAATGAACAAATTAATGCTCAAAATCGCTCGCTGGCTTCACAGCGGGACGCAATAAATACGGTGAAACAGGACGTGACCGTAAGCGTTGGGAAGGTTAATAAAGAACTGGATGAACAAAAGGATGTTCTGCGCGGCGAAATCGGCCAGGCCAAAGCTGATGCAATTGCACAGGCTGACAATAATGCGAAAGTTGTGCGTGGTGAGCTTAAGCAGCAGGGTGATTCCCTGCGTGGTGAAATCGGCAGCGCCAAAAGGGATGCCTACGCACGGGCCGACAGTAATGCAAAAGCCGTGCGTGACGAGCTTAAGCAGCAGGGTGATTCCTTGCGCGGCGAAATCGGCAGTGTCAAAAGGGATGCTTACGCGCGTATAGACAACAATACGGAAGCTGTTCGTGGCGAGCTTTCTCAGACCAGCAAATATTTATCTGGAAAAATCAATGCTAACCAGTCTGCGGCCAGTAAGAATAGTCGCCGTTTAGATCTTCATGAATCCTGGCAAAAAATGGCGACAGACAGAATGAATGGTCTGCAAAAACAGATATCTAACAACCGCAAAGAAATTCGTGAAAGTGCAGCTCAGAATGCGGCGCTTGCAGGTTTATTCCAGCCTTATAGCGTGGGTAAATTTAATGCTACTGCGGCATTGGGAGGATATTCAGATAAGCAGGCAGTAGCCGTTGGGATCGGCTACCGCTTTACAGACAATGTTGCAGGTAAAATGGCAGTTGCGGCCGGTGGAGATTCCGTTTCATGGAACACGGGTATTAGTCTGGAGTTCTGATTAAAGCTTACAGCAGGGGGGTATTTTACTCCCTGCTCAGGGAGCAATAATGAAAATTATCGTCGCGACGCATGATTTTTATTTTCAGCAAGGCGCTGAAGTATTATTCAATTCGTGTGAGGCACTTGGCGTTGAACATTTTAACAGCGAAAGAGAAACGTATTTTATTATCTGTGATAATGAGTTCGCCGGACTCATGAGCATACTTTTCTACGGATATGATTTTTACCTTGCCTGCAAGTCAGAGCCTTGCAATATGAAACATGGATCTTGTTTGAATGATCAAGGTAAATCATTAACACATAATGAAAGAATTATCGCTTTCCTTTTATACTATAAACACTTTAGTGTAGAGCAAATCGCCAGGGTGAGAGGTCGAAGTAAGAAAACAGTATATTCGCATATTTACAATATCAAGAAAAAAATCGGCTTAAAAAATGGAATGCACCTGCCATTTAAAAGTAACGGCATTGATCGGAATGCTTTTTTTGAACTGATATTTCTCATCTGAGATAAAATCTGGCTGGCATCTCATTATTATCTTCCCGGAGAATATGAATGAAGAATTTCATTAATCGATTTATTCGCTCAGATTACGATATCGTCATTCTTCGCCTGAGCGTTATCGGTGTATTTATGCTGTTTGGTACTTATAAATGGTTTGATTTTGAAGTTATGGCCCTGGAGCCTCTGATTTCATCAACATGGCTCAATATTCTGTATTTGATTTTTGGTGTCCACGGGGGAAGTTATTTCCTTGGCGTTATGGAAACCATTACATTTCTTGCGTTGATCATTGGCTTCGCCCGACCTGGTGTTGGCATATCTGGCGATCTCATTGTTATCACTACAGGAGTAACGACTCTGAGTCTGCTGCCACAACTGGGGAAAATTGACAGCTTCATTATCAAGGATGTTCTCTTGATTGGCGCTGGCGCAGTTTTGCTGAAATATGACCTTACCCGGTATCTGGCATTCAGGAATGGAACATACCGGGTATAAACGCTGCTACAGGATGGCAGGAATGTGAGCCCAAGCAGAGGATCTGCAAATGGTCAGTCCTCTGCGCCTCTGTTTTCCGTAATAAATCAGGAGACTGAGTTAATTCAGTACAAAATGTTTGCCTGACTGCGGATGTGCGCCATCACGGTGCGATGGCAGAAAGAACGGAGACTAACGCTCTGTTATATCATCAACTTTATCATTTCTAAGACGGCCTCAAAATTGTTGGGTCGCGGCAGAACATCTATCCTTAGTGAGGGCGACGCCTTCAACTGAGCGCCCAAACATGCCACAATACGGGCCTTACCGGCTTAATTTTTGCTAAATCAGGATATTAACTACCCATGAAGGGTAAATACAAAGCCGTTCTCGCGCTACTTTTATTATTGATCCTTATACCGTTAACGCTGCTCATGACGCTTGGCCTGTGGCTTCCTACGCTGGCGGGCATCTGGTTACCTGTTGGTACGCGTATCGCGCTGGATGAAAGCCCGAAACTTACGCGCCACGGCCTGCATATCCCGGAGCTGCGTTATCTGGTGGAGGACTGCCCGTTAGCACGCATGAGCGGCGCGGAACTCACCCATCCCAGCCGCTGGCAGCTGAATATCGGTACGCTTGAACTGGACTCCGCCTGTCTGGAAAAACTCCCTGAATCTGAACCATCGCCCGCGGCGCCGCGCACGCTCGCAGAATGGCAGTCTATGCTGCCTAATACCTGGGTTAATATCGACAGGCTTATTCTTTCTCCCTGGCAGGAATGGCAGGGGAAATTGTCGCTTTCGCTGACGCCAGCCCTCCAACAGATTCGTTATCAGGGCGAGAAGGTCAACTTTCAGGGGCGGCTGCACGGGCAAAACTTCACCGTCAGCCAACTGGAGGTGAGCGCCTTCGAAAATCAGCCCCCTGTAAAACTGGAAGGGGAATTTACGCTGCCTCTGGTGCCGGACGGGCTGCCGGTGAACGGACAGGCCGTCGCAACGCTGAGCCTGCCGCAGGAACCGTCGCTGGTGGATGCGGAACTGGAGTGGCGGGACAACGCCGGACAGCTGATCGTCATGGCGCGCGGTAACCCGGAGCCGCTGCTCGATCTCCCCTGGCAGGTCACTCGCCAGCAACTTGCCATCAGCGATGGACGCTGGAACTGGCCGTATCAGGGCTTTCCGCTGAGCGGACGTCTGGGGATCAACATTAATAACTGGCAGGCAGGTCTTGAAAATGCGGTGATAAGCGGCCGGTTGAATGTTCTGACGCAAGGCGATGCGGGTAAAGGCAATGCGGTGCTGACGATTGGGCCAGGCAAGCTGAGTATGGATAACAGCGACATGCCCCTGCGTTTAACCGGTGAAGCGAAACAGGACGATCTGATCTTTTATGCGGTACTGCCGACACAGCTCACCGGCAGTCTGGCCGATCCACAACTGACCTTTGAACCCGGCGCGCTGTTGCGTTCTCGTGGCCGGGTGATTGACTCTCTGGATATTGACGAAATTCGCTGGCCGCTGGCTGGCGTAAAAGTCACCCAACGCGGAGTTGATGGCCGATTACAGGCAATTTTACGCGCGCACGAAAATAAGATGGGCGACTTTGTCCTGCATCTTGATGGACTGGCGAATGATTTTCTTCCCGATGCGGGGCGCTGGCAGTGGCGCTACTGGGGCGAGGGTAGCTTCACTCCGATGAACGCCGGTTGGGATGTTGCCGGGAAAGGAGAATGGCACGATAACACCATCACGCTTACCGACCTGTCCACCGGGTTCGACCAACTGCAATACGGCACGATGACGGTGGCGTCTCCGCGCCTGGTGCTCGATAAACCGATCGTGTGGGTTCGTGATGCCGGGAACCCGACCTTCAGCGGCGCGTTATCGCTGGATGCGGGCAATACCGTGTTCACCGGCGGCAGCGTCTTACCGCCGTCAACGCTCAAATTCAGCGTTGAAGGAACGGACCCAACGGTATTCCAGTTCAAAGGCGACCTGCATGCCGGGGCGATTGGGCCAGTGCGGGTAAATGGGCGCTGGGACGGCATTCGTTTACGCGGGCAGGCCTGGTGGCCAAAACAGTCGGTTACGGTCTTCCAGCCCTTGCTGCCTCCTGACTGGAAAATGAATTTGCGCGCAGGCGAACTGTACGCGCAGGTGGCTTTTTCCGCCGCAGAGGATCAGGGGTTCGAAGCGGGTGGACACGGCGTACTGAAAGGCGGTAGCGCCTGGATGCCGGACAACCAAATCAACGGCGTCGATTTTGTGTTGCCGTTCCGTTTCAGTCAGGGCACCTGGCAACTGGGAACGCGCGGGCCGGTGTCATTACGCATCGCAGAGGTGGTAAACCAGGTCACCGCGAAAAATATCACGGCCGATCTCCAGGGAAGTTATCCGTGGAGCGAAGAGAATCCTTTATTGCTGAGTGACGTGAGCGTGGATGTGCTGGGCGGCAAAATCATCATGAAACAGCTACGTATGCCGCAGCACGATCCGGCACTGCTGCGGGTGCAAAATGTCTCTTCCAGCGAACTGATCAGCGCGGTGAATCCCAAACAATTTGCGATGTCCGGCCCGGTTAGCGGCGCGCTTCCGCTGTGGCTGAGCAATGAAAAATGGATCATTAAAGACGGCTGGTTAACCAATCCTGGCCCGATGACGCTGCGTATCGATAAAGATACCGCCGATGCGGTCGTCAAAGACAATATGGCGGCGGGCGCGGCAATCAACTGGTTACGCTATATGGAGATTGCCCGTTCGTGGACGAAGATTAATCTGGACAATCTGGGCGTGCTGACCATGCAGGCGACGGTCACGGGTAAAAGCCATGTGGACGGTAAAGTCGGCACGGTTAACCTGAACTATACCCATGAAGAAAATGTCTTTACGCTCTGGCGCAGTTTGCGTTTTGGCGACAACTTACAGGCATGGCTTGAACAAAACACCGCGTTGCCGGAAACCCGTTGCCCGGAAGGCAAGGAATGTGAGGAACAACAATGAAAACGATGATTGCCATGCTGGCGCTCTTCTTACTGGCGGGCTGTACGCCGCGTATTGAAGTTGCAGCGCCGAAGGAACCGATCACCATCAATATGAACGTCAAAATTGAGCATGAAATTCATATCAAGGTTGATAAGGACGTGGAAAGTTTATTGAAGTCACGCAGTGATTTGTTCTGAGGTCATGATGAAAAAACAGCTTAGAGCGACCGTTCTTATCCTGAGTTTATTGAGCTGCAACGCCATCGCGTTGACCCTGAGCGAAGCGAGAACGCAAGGGCGAGTGGGGGAAACGCTTAATGGTTATCTGGTGGCGCTGGCAACCGATCCAGAAACGCGCTCGCTCGTCAGCGAGATTAATAAAGAGCGTAGCGCCAGTTATCAACAGCTGGCGAAAAGCCATCAGATTCCGGTGGATGAGGTGGCGAAAATGGCCGGACAAAAGCTGGTCGACCGTGCAAAGCCGGGTGAGTATGTGCAGGGCATTAACGGTAAGTGGCTGAAAAAGTAACTGGCAACAGTGCGTAGCTTCTACGTATTTTCTGTTTTGTATGATAAAGCGCGATAATTTGCAGGGTAAGTTTCTATACTGTCTGCTCCGAAGCGATATTCAGCAAGAGGGGCAGTTATGGCAAGTCACGGTAATTCAGCGACGTTTTCTCTCGGTTCCCGGCAGGTAAAACGGCTGGGGTATGGGGCCATGCAACTGGCAGGACCTGGTGTATTTGGCCCGCCGAGAGACCGTCACGTCGCGCTGACGGTGCTTCGGGAGGCGATTTCGCTGGGTGTGAATCACATTGATACCAGCGATTTTTACGGCCCGCATGTTACGAACCAAATCATTCGAGAAGCGCTGCATCCGTATCCTGACGATCTGGCGATCGTTACCAAAATTGGCGCCCGTCGCGGGGAAGATGCGTCGTGGTTGCCCGCTTTCTCGCCTGCGGAATTGAAGCAGGCGGTTCACGATAATCTGCGTAATCTCGGACTTGATGTGCTGGATGTGGTCAACCTGCGCGTTATGTTCGGCGACGGTCATGGCCCGCATGAAGGATCTATCGAAGAGAGTTTTAGCGTGCTGGCAGAACTTCAGCAGCAGGGGCTGGTGAAGCATATCGGTCTGAGCAATGTCACCGCGAAACAGGTGGCTGAGGCGAGGAAGATTGCCGAAATTGTTTGCGTGCAGAATGAGTACAACATTGCCCATCGCCAGGATGACGCACTCATTGACGCGCTGGCGGGCGAGGGTATCGCTTATGTGCCGTTCTTCCCGCTGGGCGGGTTTACGCCGTTGCAGTCATCAACGCTCTCCGACGTTGCCGCCAGCCTGAATGCGACGCCAATGCAGGTTGCGCTGGCATGGTTGCTGCAACGTTCAGCCAATATCCTGTTAATTCCGGGAACGTCGTCAGTGACGCATTTGCGTGAAAATATGGCGGCAGGGGATTTGCAACTTTCGGATGAGGTTCTTGCGGTGCTGAATGGCATGAATGCCTGATGGAGGTCATCCGGCCTGCGGGAGGATGACACCCCTTGCAGGCCGGATGAGGCAAATAAATCTTATGCAGCAACAACGCTGTCAATCGCCGCTTTGGCGTCAGACTGCGCTTTGGCCGCGACTTCCGGGCCGTAAGCAATCCCTTCAGCAAACACGAAGTTCACGTCGGTGATACCAATAAAGCCCAGGAAGACTTTCAGGTACGGTGCGATCAGGTCTGTCGGCGTATCTTTGTGGATACCGCCACGGCTGGAGAGAATCACCGCACGTTTACCGGTCACCAGACCTTCCGGCCCTTTCTCGGTGTAACGGAAGGTGACGCCTGCGCGGGCAACCAGGTCAAAATAGTTTTTCAACTGAGTCGGGATGTTGAAGTTGTACATTGGCGCCGCAATGACGATCACATCGTGCGCTTGCAGTTCCGCGATCAGCTCGTCGGACAGCGCCAGCGCGTCCTGTTGACGCGGAGTCAGCGGAGCGTCGCTCGGGCGCAGGGCACCCACCAGTTCGCCATCCAGTACCGGAACAGGATTCGCGGCCAGGTCGCGCACGGTGATCGCATCCGCAGGATGCTTTTCGCGCCACTGTTCAACAAAATAATCAGACAACTGACCAGACTGAGAGTACCCTGCCAGAATACTGGATTTAAGAACTAATACTTTGCTCATGGGTGTTTCCTTTTATGTGTTTGAATGGGGTGAGCCCCGTTGCTTGTTGACACTCTATTCACAATCCTGTCGCAGAGATAGCGCAATATATCGAATCCTATGTTCGAAATTATTGAACAACACACGAAAAGCGCCGATGTGGTACTCTATACCAATCATTAAAAAGAGATTTTACCCGGCAGAGCACTGCCCTCTAATGCTATGACAGAACAACAGAAAATCACCTTCGCCGCACTTCAGCAACAGCTGGATACGCTGATGCTGCGTGACAGGCAGCGCTTTGCCCGCCGCCTGCATGGCGTGAAGAAGGTTAAAAAACCTGATGCACAACAGGCCATTCTCCTGGAGATGGCGAAAGAGATTGAACAGGCAGCAGGTAAAATTGTGCTGCGCGAAGCCGCCAGACCGGAAATAACGTATCCAGAAAACCTGCCTGTCAGCCAGAAAAAACAGGCCATCCTGGAGGCCGTTCGCGACCACCAGGTGGTGATTGTGGCGGGGGAGACCGGCTCTGGTAAAACCACGCAGCTGCCGAAAATTTGTATGGAGCTGGGGCGCGGTATTAAAGGGCTGATCGGCCATACGCAGCCGCGTCGTCTGGCGGCGCGTACCGTTGCCAACCGTATTGCCGAAGAGTTGCAAACGGAACCGGGCGGCTGCATCGGTTATAAAGTCCGTTTCAGCGATCACGTCAGCGACAACACGATGGTCAAGCTGATGACGGACGGTATCCTGCTGGCGGAAATCCAGCAGGACAGGCTGCTGATGCAGTACGACACCATCATCATTGATGAAGCGCACGAGCGCAGCCTGAATATCGATTTTCTGCTTGGCTACCTGAAAGAGCTGTTGCCGCGTCGCCCGGATCTGAAAATCATCATCACCTCCGCGACCATCGACCCGGAGCGCTTCTCGCGTCATTTTAACAATGCGCCGATCATTGAAGTTTCCGGCAGAACGTACCCGGTTGAAGTGCGCTATCGTCCGATTGTCGAAGAAGCGGACGATACCGAGCGCGATCAGCTTCAGGCGATTTTTGACGCGGTGGATGAACTGGGGCGTGAAAGTCCCGGCGATATCCTGATCTTTATGAGCGGCGAGCGTGAAATCCGCGATACCGCCGATGCGCTCAATAAACTCAATTTGCGCCATACCGAAGTATTGCCGCTGTATGCACGTCTCTCTAACAGCGAGCAGAACCGCGTGTTCCAGTCGCACAGCGGACGTCGCATCGTGCTGGCGACTAACGTGGCGGAAACCTCGCTGACCGTACCGGGCATTAAGTACGTTATCGATCCCGGCACCGCGCGCATCAGTCGCTACAGCTACCGCACCAAAGTGCAGCGGCTGCCGATTGAACCGGTTTCACAGGCTTCCGCTAACCAGCGTAAAGGCCGCTGTGGACGTGTGTCGGAAGGGATCTGCATCCGTCTGTATTCGGAAGATGACTTCCTGTCGCGCCCGGAATTTACCGACCCGGAGATTCTGCGTACCAACCTGGCTTCGGTTATTTTGCAAATGACGGCGCTGGGGCTGGGCGATATCGCCGCATTCCCGTTTGTTGAAGCGCCGGATAAACGCAACATTCAGGACGGCGTGCGTCTGCTGGAAGAGCTTGGGGCGATTACGATCGATGAGCAGCAAACGGCTTATAAACTGACGCCTTCAGGACGCCAGTTGTCGCAGCTGCCGGTAGACCCACGTCTGGCGCGGATGGTGCTGGAAGCGCAGAAACACGGCTGCGTGCGTGAGGCGATGATCATCACCTCCGCGCTGTCTATTCAGGACCCGCGTGAGCGCCCGATGGATAAACAGCAGGCGTCCGATGAGAAGCACCGTCGTTTCCACGATAAAGAGTCTGACTTCCTCGCCTTTGTGAATCTGTGGAATTACCTCGGCGAGCAGCAGAAAGCGCTGTCGTCGAACCAGTTCCGCCGCCTGTGCCGCACCGATTACCTGAACTATCTGCGCGTGCGCGAATGGCAGGATATCTACACCCAATTGCGCCAGGTGGTGAAAGAACTGGGTATTCCGGTAAACAGCGAACCGGCGCAATACCGTGAAGTGCATATCGCGCTGCTGACCGGGCTGCTGTCGCATATCGGGATGAAAGATGCTGACAAGCAGGAGTATACCGGCGCGCGTAACGCCCGTTTCTCCATCTTCCCGGGTTCCGGTTTGTTCAAGAAGCCGCCGAAGTGGGCGATGGTCGCAGAACTGGTGGAAACCAGCCGCCTGTGGGGGCGCATTGCGGCGCGCATCGATCCAGAATGGGTGGAACCGGTTGCCCAGCATCTGATTAAGCGTTCTTACAGCGAACCGCACTGGGAACGGGCGCAGGGCGCGGTGATGGCGACGGAGAAAGTGACCGTGTACGGTCTGCCGATAGTGGCCGCGCGCAAGGTGAATTACAGCCAGATCGACCCGGCGCTGTGTCGCGAGTTGTTTATTCGTCATGCGCTGGTAGAGGGCGACTGGCAGACGCGCCACGCCTTCTTCCGCGACAACCTGAAGTTGCGTACGGAAGTGGAAGAGCTGGAGCACAAATCGCGTCGCCGCGACATTCTGGTCGATGATGAGACGCTGTTTGAGTTCTACGACCAGCGCATCAGTCATGACGTGATCTCCGCGCGCCACTTCGACAACTGGTGGAAAAAAGTCAGCCGTGAAACGCCGGATCTGCTCAACTTTGAAAAGAGTATGCTTATCAAAGAGGGCGCGGAAAAAATCAGCAAGCTGGATTACCCGAACTTCTGGCACCAGGGAAATCTTAAGCTGCGGCTGAGCTATCAGTTTGAACCGGGCGCCGACGCCGACGGCGTCACCGTCCATATCCCGCTTCCGTTGTTAAACCAGGTGGAAGAGTCCGGGTTTGAATGGCAAATTCCAGGTCTGCGCCGAGAGCTGGTGATTGCGCTGATTAAATCGCTGCCGAAACCGGTACGACGGAACTTTGTTCCGGCGCCGAACTATGCCGAAGCGTTTTTAGGTCGCGTAACACCGCTGGAGCTACCGTTGCTGGATGCGCTGGAGCGTGAGTTACGGCGGATGACCGGCGTGACGGTAGATCGCGAAGACTGGCACTGGGATCAGGTGCCCGATCATCTGAAGATCACCTTCCGCGTGGTGGATGACAAAAACAAGAAGTTGCAGGAAGGGCGCGCTTTGCAGGGGCTGAAAGAGGCGCTGAAAGGGAAAGTCCAGGAGACGCTCTCGGCGGTGGCAGATGACGGCATCGAGCAGAGTGGGCTGCACATCTGGAGTTTCGGTCAGCTGCCGGAAAGCTATGAGCAGAAACGCGGCAATTACAAAGTGAAGGCGTGGCCTGCGCTGGTCGATGAGCGTGATAGCGTCGCCATCAGGCTGTTCGACAATCCGCTGGAGCAACAACAGGCAATGTGGTGCGGTTTACGCCGCTTGCTGCTGCTGAATATTCCGTCGCCGATTAAGTATCTGCACGAAAAACTGCCGAATAAAGCCAAGCTCGGTCTGTACTTCAACCCGTATGGCAAAGTGCTGGAGTTGATTGACGACTGTATCTCCTGCGGCGTGGACAAGCTGATTGACGCCAATGGCGGCCCGGTATGGACGGAAGAGGCTTTTGCCGCACTGCATGAGAAGGTGCGCGCTGAGCTGAACGACACCGTTGTCGATATCGCGAAGCAGGTCGAGCAGATCCTGACCGCCGTGTTCACGATCAACAAACGTCTGAAAGGACGTGTGGATATGACGATGGCGCTGGGGCTGTCTGATATCAAAGCGCAAATGGGCGGGCTGGTGTATCGCGGTTTTGTCACCGGCAACGGCTTTAAGCGCCTCGGCGATACGCTGCGCTATTTGCAGGCGATTGAAAAACGGCTGGAGAAACTGGCGGTTGATCCGCACCGTGACAGGGCGCAGATGCTGAAAATCGAAAGCGTGCAGCAGGCCTGGCAGCAGTGGATTAACAAGCTGCCGCCAGCCCGCCGTGATGACGACGACGTCAAAGAAATCCGCTGGATGATCGAAGAGCTACGCGTCAGCTACTTTGCACAACAGCTCGGCACGCCGTACCCGATCTCCGATAAGCGCATTTTACAGGCGATGGAGCAAATCAGCCTGTAGCTCCATGCTCAGCTCAGGCAGGAGATACCTTCGGGTATCTCCTGCGGGGCGGCGCGCTTTAGCCTGTCATAAAGCAGCGCAATGTCTTTTTCGAATGCCGTATCTTGCGGCCAGACCAGATAGTAGCCTTCTCCGGTTGCCACTGCTTCATTGAACGGAAGGGCGAGCAGACCGCTTTTTACCGCCTCCAGACTGAGCAGCAGATCGCCCACGGAGACGCCATGCCCCCTTATCGCCGCCTGATTTCCCTGTTCCAGCGTGTCGAACACTTTTCCCCGACGGGTATTCAGCCCGTTAAATTTACCGCTGCGTGCCAGCCATCGCGTCCAGTCGCGCCGGTCTGGCGAAGGGTGAATAAGCTCGCAGTCGGCAATGTTTTCTCGTACCTGTTCAAGTAGCGCGGGGGCGCATATCGGGATCAGCCACTCTTTAAAAAGCAGCCTGCTTTGCGTGCCGGAACCAAAATGACCATTGCCTAACAGGATGGCGCAGTGAAAGGGTTCGCGATTGAAATCCACCGTATCGGTGTCCATCCAGACGCTGGAAAGCTCCACGTTAAGCGAGGGCTCCTGCTGATGTACGCTGTTCAGCACGTCCAGCAACCAGCCCATTGTCAGGGTTGAGGGCGCCTTTAAGCGCAGACCGTGCTGCTGGTTGCGAAACGCGGAGCAGGCGTTTTCCAGCGTCCGAAAGCCTGCGGCCAGCTGCTCCGCCAGCGCGCGTCCCGCTTCCGTTACCTCAACCTGCGGGCCGTTGCGGTGAAACAGCGGGCAGTCAAACGTTGTCTCCAGAGTACGGATATGTCTGCTGATCGCGCCCGGAGTGACGTTCAGCGCGTCAGCGGCTTTGCTGAATGATCCGAGGCGGGCGGCGGCTTCAAAAGCGCGCAGGGCATACAGTGGCGGCAGAGTCATGGCGATACGCTATTGTGAGTTTTACTCACATTAAATAGCAGTTTTATTCGTTTTTCAAACGTCATCGCTCGCTGAATAATGCCGGGAGTTTCCGGGCCTGTGTGCGTTATGAAGGAGAAAAGGCGTTGATTAATCTGACATTGCTGAGTGCGTATAGTTTATCGGTTTTACTGTTGCTGGTCACGCCCGGCCCGGTGGTTGCGCTGGTAACCGGAACGGCGGCCCGGCACGGTGCGCGTAAAGCCTTTGCGACGGTGATCGGAACGAACAGCGCCTCTCTGGTGCTGATTATCCTGGCGGCGCTGATGCTGGCCGGGGTGATGTCGATCTCCGGTTTGTTTCTGTCTTTGCTGGGGATCGCAGGGTCGTTGTATATCGGCTACGGCGCGTTAATCAGCCTGCGGGCGGGGAATCCGCAGGCAAATGCGCAAGAAAACACGGTCGCTGCGGGCGACGGCGGGGTGATCCGGGGATTTATTACCGGCATTTCAAATCCGAAAGACATCCTTTTCTTTGTCGCTTTCTTCCCTCAGTTTATTGCGGTGACGCAGAACTTCGCCGCCAGCATTATGATGCTGACGGTGGTGTGGATCATTTTTGATTTTGCTGTTTTATCGCTGTACATCCTGCTCATCAATAACTGGTTGTCACCGCATCACAGCCGGCGTATTGGGCTGGCGTCATCGCTGTTTTTGCTGGTGATATCGCTGTCTGGCCTGGTCTATAACGTCCGCGAAATCATTCACCACTTGCCGTACGGATGACGTCAGACTGACCAGCCGCCGCCCAGCGCTTTGTAGAGATCAATCTGTGCCAGCAGCAGATTGTTTTTCACCTGCACCACATTGGTTTGCACTGAGAACAGCGTGCGCTGGGCGTCCAGTACATCCAGATAAGACGAATAGCCATTGCGATAGCGATTCTGGGCGATGCGCAATGTTTCCTGCGCCACATCCTGCTGCGCCTGTAATTCACTGAGCTGTTCCTGATAGCGGGTGATGGCGTCGAGGCTATCGTTTACCTCTCTGAAAGCGTTACGCACGGTTTTTTCATAACTGTACAGCGCCTGATTACGCTGGGACTGGGAAATATCAACCTGCGCATTCAATGCCTGACGATTAAGCAGAGGGGCGAGAATGCTGCCGCCGATACTCCATAAGCGGAGCGGGTCGTCAAGCAGACCGGGGAGCGTGCGATCCTGCACCGATCCGGTCGCCGTCAGGTTGATCGACGGCAGCAGGCTGGCGCGAGAGGCGGCAAGCGTCGCATCGGTCGCAATAAGCTGTCTCTCGGCCTGCACAACATCAGGACGGCGGTTGAGCAACGAAGAGGGCAACTGTGACGGCAACGTTAAGGGCGTCAGCGCATCAAAACGGTCGCTACGGGCCAGGCGCGTCGGGTTGCTGCCCAGCAGAAGACTCAGCGCGTTTTCCTGTTGTGCGATCTGGTGCTCAAGCAGGGGAATTTGCGCGCGCGTCGAGCGAAGCTCAGAATCCGACTGCATCAATTCCAGGCGCGAGCTGTAGCCTGTTTCATATTGCCGTTTTGCCAGATTCCAGGCCTCTTCACGCGATTTCAGCGTCGATTTTGTCACGTTGAGCTGCTCATCCAGCGCCAGCAGCGTGACATAACCGGACGCAACGGACGAGGCAACAGTCAGATCGGCGGCGGCCGCCGCCGCTTTTTGCGCCGCCAGTGAGGCCCGCGCCGCACTGGCGGTGCTGCGATTAACGCCCCAGATATCGACATCGTAGCTTGCCGTCAGGCTGCCCTTATACAACGTGCTGTAGATCGGAAGTCCGGTTGCCGCAGACTGCGTTCGCGCCCGCGCCCCGCTAACGCCCGCATCCAGCGAGGGGAACAGGCTGCCTTCGGCGGCATAGACCCTGGCCTGGTATTCATTTACCCGTTCGCGGGCAATCAGCACGTCACTGTTATTTTGCAGTGCCTGATCGACATAACGATTCAGATGACTGTCGTGAAAATTTCTCCACCATACCTGTTCTGTTGCGCTGGCGGGGCCGGTGGCGGTTCGCCAGGCGGCGGGGATTTGCAAAGACGGTTTTGCGGGTGCCACATCAACCGACTGACAGCCACTGAGCAGCAGGGCGAACAGTAAAGCGGCAACGGGACGGCGCGTCATTGTTTCGCCTCCCGGGTATCGATATGTACCTGCACCGACATGCCCGGACGCAATCGCGCAATCTCCTCCGGTTTACCCAGCACCTCCACCCGAACCGGAATGCGCTGGGCGATTTTGACAAAGTTGCCGGTCGCGTTATCCGGCGTAATGGCGCTGAACTCCACGCCGGTTGCCGGAGAAATGCTCTCCACCCGGCCTTCATAAGCCCGATCATTCAGCGCATCGACGGTAAATCGTACCGGCTGACCCACGCGCAGCTCCGCCAGTTGCGTCTCTTTAATATTGGCGATAACCCAGTGCTGCGGCGGCACCAGCGTGGTGAGGTGCGTTCCGGCGGTGACATACGCGCCGAGGCGGACGGCAATCTGCCCAAGCTGGCCGTCGCGTGGCGCGACAATGCGGGTATTTTGCAGATCGATCTGCGCCAGCTCTAACGCTGCGCGGGCATTTTCAACGTCGGCTTCCAGCGCTCCCCGGTTGACGATCACCGTTTGTAAATCCTGTCGTGACATCTCCAGCGTGGCTTTCGCCTGGTCGATATCCGCTCTGCCTTGCGCCGCGCTGGCCAGCGCCGCATCGCGTTCACGAATCGACAGCGAACCGTCGGCGGTGAGATCTTTCACGCGTTTCAAATCTGCCTGGGTTTTCAAACTTTGCGCTTTGGCGTTCTTCAGTACCGCTTCATTGCGCGCAATCACGGCTTCGGCGCTTTTACGCTGTTGCAGGTTGTTATTTAACGCGGCGATTTTCATGGCCAACTGCGCTTCGCCCTGATGGACACGCTGGCGATAAATACGGTCGTCGATCTGCATCAGCAGTTCGCCTTTTTTCACCTGCACAAAGTCCTGCACATTCACCTGCGTGATATATCCATTCACCTGCGGGCTAATAAAGGTGGTTTGTCCACGCACATAGGCGTTATCCGTAAATTGCGTATGGCGGGTAAACGGCGGTAATTGCCAGGCGTAGAGGATCACCAGAACCCCGACGAGGCCAATGGCGGCAGCGGCAAAAATTGACACCACACGGAGATTGTTTCGGGTATTTGCCTGCTCTTTGGCGGCATCCTGCTGACTCATAGCGGCTCCTGAGGTAAAGCGATAAACATAATTTTCGTCTGTTACTTGGTTCCGGTGGCTTTTTTCAGCGCCATCCGGGCGGTAATACGCAGTCGCAGCAAGCGCCATAAAATCCAGATTAGCGTAGCGGCGGCAATGCTGGCCGTCAGTAAATAAGTATCGTTATAGGCGAGGATATTTGCCTCAAGCGACGTAACGGTTTGTAGCTGGGCGATCGCCTGGGTGTTCAGCAATGCGCTGTCGCCAATCAGGCTTTTGTACATCTGGCTGTACATCTGTAGACGCTCATTCACCAGCGGATTTAGCGTGGTGAGCTGATCGGCCAGCAGGCTGGAGTGATATTTTTCACGCCAGGTCTGGAACGTGCCGAGAATGGCGGAGCCCAGCAGACCGCCGATGTTCTGACTCATCCCAAATAAGACGGAAAAACTGACCAGGTTGCGCGGATCGGCGATGACGCCGCCGATACCCGCCAGCATTGCCGGGGCAAGGAAGAACGCGCTGCTAAAGCCGAGTAAAAATTGGCTGACCATTAACTGGTCGGGGCGCGTCAGGTTTGTGGAGTGGCTGTCGAGCAGCGAGGCGACGATCATCAATGCCAGCGACGTAATCACGGGCCAGGCCAGCCGCGTCGGTTTAATCGTCAGGCAACTGGTGATGATGCCGCACACAATACCAGCGAAAATTGACCAGGCCAGATGCGTCATTTGCTCATTCTGTAAGCCAGCGTATTGCAGCCAGCCAATTACGCCGGTGTTTTGCTCCGCCAGCACAATGCGGATCAGCAACATAATCAGCCCCAGGCGGAGAATACTGCCGCTGGAGAGCCAGCGCGTATTCAACAGCGGATTGCTGCGGTTATGCTCGAACACAATTGCGCTGATGATGAGTACCGTCGCCAGCGCCAGAGACCAGCCAATCCAGGGCGCTTCAAACCACCAGTCCAGTCGCCCCAGCGACAGCACGGCACAGACCAGCGCCATGCCGGGCGCGAGCAGAATAAAAGTAATAAAGTCTTTCTTTTCAAAAACCTTACGTCTGTCGCCGGGAGGCAGTTTTAAGGCGATGACGCAGCCCAGCGAAACCAGCGCCAGTCCCAGCTCAAAGAAGTACAGGCCGCGCCACTCATCCAGTTGCAGCAGTTCGGTAGAGAACAACCGGGCGAGGGGAATAGCCAGCGACGACCCGGTAATACCGATCGTTAACGCTTTCAGACGGTGTTTCGCAGGCCAGGCCTGTATCTGATAATAAATACCCAGCGAACTGAGCGCGGCGGCGACCATACCGTGCGCCGCGCGTACCATTAGCGCGGAACTCAGATCGTTGACGAAGAGGTGAAAAAAGGTGACCAGCACATACAGCACCAGAAAACCTTCGGTAAATGCCCGCAGACCAAACTGCTGGCGAAATTTCACCAGCAGCAGGTTAATTGAGACATTGGTCATGACATAGACGGCAGGCAGCCAGGCGATCTCCGTCGACCAGGCGGCAAAGGTGCCCTGTAAATTTTGCAGATTCGCGGTCACGACCGCGTTCCCGAGTGCGCCGGTCAGACACACCAGCAGGCCGACCACGCCGTAGGCGATGCGTTTCGGCGTGCTGTGAATGGGAGTCGAAGGTGAGCCTAACAGCGCGGGCTTTTCGTGAGGCTGCCACTCGCGAGGAGCATAAGGATCGCGTTGGGGCAGGCGCATAACGTCGTATACCTTTGTATTATTTTAATGATTAGCGGGCTAATGATTCTACGTCTGACGTAAACCATAATTCAAGTGAATATGAAAACGCCCGGTAAATCAAATATTCATTGCCGTTAAGCCGGGATTTTCTCTCATTGAACGTTGTTTGACATCAACGCTTTATCTCACCCTCTCACCACAGGATAATCAGCGGATCGTCTTTCGGAGTGATCTGGTACTCACCAGAAGCCACTCCGGTACTCTGCAAGGAACACAGGAGGAAGAACCATGAGAATGAGACCGTTTCCGGCATTATCCAGTGCAACGCTGGAAGCAGCGAACACGCTGGGGCATTGGCTGGCCCAAAATGACTTCTCTGGTGACGCGCCGTATCAGGCTGACTGCGTTGTGCTGGCGGGGAATGCCGTCATCCCGGCGATAGACGCCGCCTGCAACATAGCGAAAGCGCAGCAGATCCCGCTGTTGATCAGCGGCGGCATCGGCCATTCCACCACGTTTCTCTATGCCGCCATCGCCGGGCACCCGCGCTACAACACCATACGCACCACCGGGCGTACGGAAGCCAAAATCCTCGCGGATATCGCTCATCAGTTCTGGCAGATCCCGACGGAGAACATTTGCCCAGAAGACAAGTCAACAAACTGCGGTGAGAACGCGCAGTTTAGCTGCGCCCTGATTGGTCAGGTATCGGCGCCCATTAACACCGCCATTATCGTACAGGACCCGACAATGCAACGCCGGACGATGGCGACGTTCCGCCGCGTCACCTGCGACGATCCCGATTCGCCCCGCTGGTTGAGCTATCCTGGTATTGTCCCGACGCTGTGCCAGCACGATGACGGCGTGGATTTTGCCGGAGAACAGAAGGGGTTGTGGTCCGTGGATCGCTATCTCTCCCTGATTGCGGGAGAGCTTCCGCGCTTACGGGATGATGAAACCGGCTACGGGCCGCGTGGCCGCGACTTTATTGTGCACGTTGATATTCCCGCTGACGTTGAGGCGGCGTGGCAGACGCTGCAAAATGACGCTGACCTGATTGAGACCATGAACAGTCGTTCGTTGCGTTAATGTTACTTTCTTGCCCGTTTGCGGAAATTTACGCTCAAACGGGCAAACTCTCTCCCCGATATCGCCCCTCTGACAGAACCTTCCTGGCTGCTTTTATGAAGCACATCACAAAACCAGCACCGCAGACGCCCCTGAGAACATGTGATTGTTATTACTTAACAATGATTTTACTTGTTAATAACAATTCAATTACAGGAGCAGCGCATGTCCGCACCCGTACAACACCCGATGTATATCAATGGTCAATTTGTTAGCTGGCAGGGAGACGCATGGATTGATGTGGTGAATCCTGCCACCGAAGAACTGCTCTCCCGTATTCCTGATGGCGGCGCGCAAGAGGCGCGTCAGGCCATTGACGCCGCTGCGCGCGCTCAGCCGGAATGGGAGGCGCTGCCTGCGATTGAACGCGCGGGGTGGCTGAGAAAGATCGCGGCAGGGATTCGTGAGCGGGCAGAAGAGATCAGCGCGCTGATTGTCGCGGAAGGCGGAAAAATCCAGCAGCTGGCGCAGGTGGAAGTCGCGTTCACCGCTGACTACATCGAATATATGGCCGAGTGGGCGCGCCGTTATGAAGGCGAGATCCTGCAAAGCGACCGCCCCGGAGAAAATATTCTGGTCTTTAAACGCGCGCTGGGCGTCACCACCGGGATTCTGCCGTGGAACTTTCCGTTCTTTTTGATTGCCCGTAAGCTCGCTCCGGCGTTGTTGACCGGGAATACCATCGTCATTAAACCCAGCGAATTTACGCCAAACAATGCCATTGCTTTCGCGCAGATCGTGCATGACATCGGCTTACCGAAAGGCGTATTCAACCTGGTGCTGGGACGCGGTGAAACAGTTGGGCAGGAGCTGGCGGGGAACCCGAAAGTCGCGATGGTAAGCATGACCGGCAGCGTGGTCGCCGGCGAGAAAATTATGGCGGCGGCAGCGAAAAACATCACTAAAGTTTGCCTGGAACTGGGCGGGAAAGCCCCGGCAATCGTGATGGACGATGCGGATCTTGAACTGGCCGTGAAAGCGATTGTGGATTCCAGAGTGATCAACACCGGGCAGGTCTGTAACTGTGCTGAGCGCGTTTATGTGCAAAAAGGGATTTACGATCGCTTTGTGAATCGTCTGGGCGAGGCGATGAAAGCGGTTCAGTTTGGCGATCCGGCACAGCGTGATGACATCGCAATGGGGCCGCTGATTAACGCTGCCGCTCTGGAGCGGGTAGAGCAGAAAGTGGCGCGTGCCGTACAGGAAGGCGCTCGCGTGGCGTTGGGCGGCAAGGCCGTGGAGGGCAAAGGTTATTATTATCCACCGACGCTGCTGCTGGATGTTCGCCAGGAGATGACCATCATACATGAGGAGACATTTGGCCCCGTGCTGCCGGTTGTGGCGTTTGATACGCTGGAAGAGGCGCTGGAGATGGCGAACGACAGCGATTACGGTCTGACATCGTCTGTATATACGCAAAACCTGAATGTTGCGATGAAGGCGATCGGCGGACTGAAATTCGGCGAGACCTACATCAATCGCGAAAACTTTGAGGCGATGCAGGGATTCCATGCTGGCTGGCGCAAGTCAGGTATTGGCGGGGCGGATGGCAAACACGGTCTGAATGAATATCTGCAAACGCAGGTGGTCTATTTGCAGTCCTGATGTAGCAGGCCGGGGTTTTCCCCGGCCTGCTAATGGCGGTCACACTTTGGTCGCAATCCAGTTCATCATCAGTTCCGGCCAGACCGCGACCGGCAATCCTTGCGTATCACGAATGCCAAACCCGTGTTTTCCTCGCTCAAACAGATGCATTTCCACCGGTACGCCAGAACGGCGCAGCGCGTTAAAAAATACCAGGCTGTTTTCCACCTTTACCGCCGGATCGTCGATGGCATGCAGCAGAAATGTGGGCGGCGTAGCGGCATCCGTGCGTTCCTCAAGCGAGTAGTGGCGAATCTGTTCATCGTCAGGTTCCGCGCCCATCAGCTCAAGGCGTGAGCCGGGATGATAAATGTCGTCATGCATGGTGATGACCGGATAGACCAGCGCCATAAAAGCAGGGCGGGCGTTGATTTCATCCAGGCTGTCGATGGGGGGACAGGCGGGTTCAGCAAAACGCGTCCCCAGACTGGCGGCGACATGCGCACCGGCAGAAAAACCCAGCACTCCGATGCGTTCCGGGTCGATCTTCCACGCTTGCGCATTGGCGCGAAGATAGCGCATCGCGCGCTGCACATCCGCCAGCGGCGCGTTTGCCCCCTCATCATGGCCATCTCCGGGCATCCGGTAGGTCATCACGAACAGGGTATAACCACGCGCATTAAAAAAGGGTGCCAGCGCGCTGCCTTCTTTGTCCAGCACGACGCGCCGGTAGGAACCGCCTGGCGTCACGAGAAGCCCCACGCCGTTGGGTTTATCTGGCGCGTAAACGGTGATTTCAGGAGATCGGACGCCCGTGACGGCGCGATCGAAGATGGATGTACCGGTATGCCGCGGTTCTGGCGTAAAAACAGCATCGCTGTTTTTCGCTCCGGGGGCTTCGCCATCAGGCCAGAGGGTAAATGTGGCTGAGCGGGAGACGGCTTGCGCCATCATTTCTTCTAAGGTTTCGCGGCTGAATACGTCCATGACTGTGCTCACTCAGTGATAAACGTTATCTATAACACAGTTAATCCATTGAAAATCGGAAGGGATTCACATCGTCTTGAATGACCAGATAAATGGTGAAAACGGCGGAGGAACAATGCCTCCGCCAGAGGGTCAGAGTTTGGCGAATTTATCCAGCGTGCGAATAAGTTGGGTCACAAAACCGTACTCGTTATCGTACCAGGCGACGGTTTTCACCAGTTGCAGATCGCCCACTGCGCTGATTTCAGTTTGCGTGGCATCGAACACCGAACCGAAATGTGAGCCGATGATATCGGAAGAGACGATCTCTTCATCGGTATAGCCAAACGACGGATTATGGGTTGTCGCTTTCTTCAGCGCCGCGTTGATCTCTTCCGCAGTGACTTTTTTCTCCAGAATCGAAACCAGTTCGGTTACAGAGCCGGTTTTCACTGGAACGCGCTGAGCATGGCCTTTAAGTTTTCCGCTCAGTTCAGGAATCACCAGACCAATGGCCTTCGCCGCGCCGGTGGTGTGGGGGATGATGTTTTCCGCCGCCGCCCGCGAAGCGCGCAGATCCTTCCCGCGCGGCCCGTCAACCAGCGACTGGGTTCCGGTGTAGGCGTGAATTGTGGTCATGGTGCCAACCTGAATGCCAAAGTTGTCATTCAGCGCTTTCGCCATCGGCGCCAGGCAGTTGGTAGTGCAGGATGCGACAGAAACAATCTGGTCGCTGGCATCCAGCGTGTCGTCATTCACGTTGAAGACAATGGTTTTCATATCGCCAGCCGGGGCGGAAATCAGCACTTTTTTAGCGCCAGCGTCGAGGTGCGCTTTGGACTTCTCGGCTGAGGTATAGAAGCCGGTGCACTCGACAATGATCCCGGCGCCGGTGGTTTTCCACGGAATATTTTTAGCCTCTTTTTCTGCGTAAACCGCAATTTTCTTGCCGTCCACAATCAGCGCGTCTTCGGTGAAATCCACACTCCAGGGGAATACGCCGTAGTTTGAGTCATATTTCAACAGATACGCGAGGATTTTAGGGGAGGTCAGGTCATTGATGGCGACGACATCAATGTCGCTTTTCACTTCCAGCAGACGACGTAACACCAGACGACCGATACGACCAAAGCCGTTAATGCCAATTTTACTCATGGTTTTCTCCTGTCAGGATGCAACGGTACGACACATTTTTTCCCTACCAGGCATAGTCCAGTCAGGCGTCCAGGGCAATAACAGATTTTGCGGCTAAGCGTAACTGGTTGAAATTGGGTGAACAAAAGTTAATGAATTTTTAACAAAAGCTCGCTATGTTGACGCTTTATTTTTTTACTCAGGACGTGTTATGAGCAATAAGTACACAAGCCTGCAAATTGGCATCCACTGGCTGGTCTTTTTACTGGTTATTGTGACCTACTGTGCGATGGAGTTGAGGGGATTTGCGCCCCGCAGCTATCGTCCGTGGATCAATATGGTTCATGTCTCGTGCGGGATGACAATCCTGGTGTTGATGGTGACGCGCCTGCTGGTCAGACTGAAATACCCGGCGCCGCCCATTGTGCCAAAACCAAAGCCGATGGTGACCGGAATGGCGCATCTTGGGCATCTGGTGATCTATCTGCTGTTTATTGTCTTGCCGATTATTGGCCTGGTGATGATGTATAACCGGGGCAATCCCTGGGTTGCGTTCGGCCTGGTGATGCCGCATGCGTCAGACGCTAATTTTGAGGTGGTGGATATGCTGAAAACCTGGCATATCACGCTGGCGAAACTGGGGTATTTTGTCATTGGCTTGCATGCCGCCGCGGCGCTGATGCATCACTACGTCTGGAAAGACAATACGCTGTTGCGCATGATGCCGCGCAAACGTTCCTGACTCTTCTCACCACCCCGCGTAATGCGGGGTTTCTTTTAGAAAACACCTGCGTGTAACCAGACCCGTGACGCAGGTGAAGGAAACGGGTCTACATCGGAAGCGGGCAGTATAGCTATTTGTCATACAAATAGCGAGATGCTGCTGTTGGTTTTACAGCCACATAACAAATCTGATAGTATACCCCCCTATAGTATGGAGGGCGTATGCCGCATTCACCTGAAGATAAAAAACGTATTCTCACTCGGGTTCGCCGTATCCGCGGGCAGGTTGACGCGCTGGAACGGGCGCTGGAGTCAGGAGAACCTTGCCTGGCGATCCTGCAACAGATTGCCGCCGTTCGCGGCGCATCTAACGGGCTGATGGGAGAGATGGTTGAGATTCACCTGAAAGATGAACTGGTCAGCGGCGACACCACGCCGGATCAACGCGCCGTGCGCATGGCTGAAATCGGCCACCTTCTGCGCGCTTATCTAAAATAAACAGATCACCTCACAATAATGGGAAGAGACAAATGAAATCACGTGCAGCAGTTGCATTTGGCCCCGGCCAGCCGTTAAAGATTGTTGAAATTGACGTCGCGCCGCCGCAAAAAGGCGAAGTGCTGGTCAAAATTACCCATACCGGCGTTTGCCATACGGATGCGTTTACGCTCTCCGGCGACGACCCGGAAGGCGTGTTCCCGGCGGTGCTGGGTCACGAAGGCGGTGGCGTGGTGGTTGACGTTGGCGAAGGCGTCACCAGTCTGAAGCCTGGCGATCATGTTATTCCGCTGTATACCGCAGAATGCGGCGAGTGTAAGTTCTGTAAATCCGGCAAAACCAACCTGTGCCAGGCGGTGCGCGCCACACAGGGTAAAGGGTTGATGCCGGATGGCACCACCCGTTTTTCTTACAACGGCGAACCTGTCTATCACTATATGGGCACCAGCACATTCAGTGAATATACCGTTTGTGCTGAAATTTCCCTGGCGAAAGTCAATCCGCAGGCGCCGCTGGATAAAGTCTGTCTGCTGGGGTGCGGCGTCACCACAGGGATTGGCGCGGTACACAACACGGCAAAAGTAAAAGAAGGGGATAGCGTTGCGGTCTTTGGCCTGGGCGGTATCGGCCTGGCGGTGATTCAGGGAGCGGTGCAGGCGAAAGCCGGGCGTATTCTGGCGGTTGACACCAACCCGGAGAAATTCAAACTGGCGGAAGAAATGGGCGCGACCGATTTCATTAACCCGAATGACTATGACAAACCCATCCAGGATGTGATTGTTGAGCTGACCGATGGCGGCGTCGATTTCAGTTTTGAATGTATCGGTAACGTCAATGTGATGCGCGCAGCGCTGGAATGCTGCCACAAAGGCTGGGGCGAGAGCATCATCATCGGCGTGGCTGGCGCAGGCCAGGAAATTAAAACCCGTCCGTTCCAGCTTGTTACCGGGCGCGTCTGGCGCGGTTCCGCTTTTGGTGGTGTGAAAGGGCGTAGCCAACTGCCAGGCATGGTGGAAGAGGCAATGGCAGGGAAAATTCGTCTGGACCCGTTCATTACCCATCGCTTGCCGCTTGATCAAATCAACGATGCCTTTGATTTAATGCATCAGGGCAAGTCCATTCGCACCGTTATCCATTTCGGTGATAACTGATTCACATGCCAGCGGGTCTGCCGCTGGCACTTTCCTGAATTTTCAGGAATAAATGTTGTGAAAATGTGACAAACATTCCGATTTTCACCGTAAGCAAACTTCCTGGAATGCCGATGACTATCTAACGGGCGTGTTTTATACGCAATAACCTACAAGAGAGTCGACGGTCATGGACAACACATCAACGATGCAAGCACCGCATAAGCTGGGTTTTCTGCATCATATTCGGCTGGTTCCGCTGTTTTCCTCCATTCTCGGTGGCATCCTTCTTCTGTTCGCACTCAGTTCCGGGCTGGCGGGGTACTTCTTGCTACAGGCAGATCGTGACCAGCGGGATGTGACGGACGAAATTCAGGTGCGGATGGGCTTATCCAACAGTTCTAACCATCTGCGTACCGCGCGTATCAATATGATCCATGCAGGCGCGGCGAGCCGCATTGCTGAAATGGACGACATGAAAGCCAATATCGCTGAGGCGGAGAAGCGGATTAAGCAGTCGCAGGAAGGCTTTAACGTCTTTATGGCGCGGGCGGTAAAAACACCGGCGGACGAAGCGCTGGATGCGGAGCTGAATACCCGCTTCAAAGCCTATATTGATGGCCTGCAACCTATGTTGAAATACGCCAGAAACGGCATGTTCGAGGCGATTATCAACCATGAAAACGAACAGGCCAGACCGCTTGATACCGCGTATAACACCGTATTGCTCAAGGCGATTGAGCTACGCACGGCGCGCGCGAATCAGCTTAGCGACCAGGCGCATCAGCGCAGCCAACTGGGATTGATGTTCATGATTGGAGCGTTCGCGCTGGCGCTGGTGCTTACGCTACTGACGTTTATCGCGCTCCGCCGGACGGTAATCAACCCTCTGCAACGTGCTGCGCAGCGTATTGAACAGATTGCCGCAGGCGATCTCACCATGCCGGATGATCCAACCGGACGCAGCGAAATCGGTCGCTTAAGCCGCCATCTCCAGAAGATGCAGTCCTCTCTGGGGCAAACGGTGGGAACGGTACGTCAGGGGGCGGAAGAGATTTATCGCGGCACCAGTGAGATTTCCGCCGGCAATACCGATTTGTCATCGCGAACGGAAGAGCAGGCCGCAGCAATTGAACAGACCGCAGCCAGCATGGAAGAACTCACGGCCACGGTGAAACAGAATGCGGACAACGCGCACCATGCCAGCAAACTGGCGGAAGACGCCTCCGGCAAAGCCAGTCACGGTGGTCAGATGGTGTCTGGCGTCGTGAAAACAATGGGCAACATCTCCAATAGCTCGAAGAAAATTTCCGAGATCACCGCCGTCATCAACAGCATCGCTTTCCAGACCAATATCCTGGCGCTTAACGCGGCAGTTGAAGCGGCGCGAGCGGGTGAACAAGGGCGCGGCTTCGCCGTGGTCGCCAGTGAAGTGCGCACGCTGGCAAGCCGCAGTGCGCAGGCGGCGAAAGAAATTGAAGGGCTGATCAGCGAATCGGTCAGACTGATTGACCAGGGCTCCGGGGAAGTCGTCGCAGCAGGCAACACCATGAATGATATTGTCGATGCCGTGCGACGCGTAACGGACATTATGCTGGAGATCGCCGCAGCCTCTGATGAGCAAAGTCGTGGGATTGTGCAGGTGAGCCAGGCGATTTCCGAGATGGATAAGGTCACGCAGCAAAACGCCTCGCTGGTCGAAGAGGCCTCTGCCGCCGCCGCGTCTCTGGAAGAGCAGGCCGCTCGCTTAACCGAAGCGGTCGGGGCGTTTCGTTTGCAGGGGGGAAGTGCGATTAAACGCGCGCCGTCTGTGGACGTCGTCGCCAGTTCATCACCGCAGCCGGTAACAACCAGCGGTGATAACTGGGAAACGTTTTAAGTCTTAATATTGCCGGGTAACGACGCTAACGCGTCTTATCCGGCATTTATTTGAGGGCGCATTCAGTGCGGCATGGATTTACGGATAGCGGCGATCAGCGCCTGCGCGCCGGGAGAAAGCGGCGTGTCCACGCGGGTGAGGATGCCAATCGGTTCGCCAGCGCCCAGGGTGGGAATCGGCAGTGATACCAGCGTAGCCTGGCGCAGATCTTCTTTCACCGCGCCTGAAGGGACAAACCAGACGTAGTCATAATCAACGGTAAGCTGGCGAGACAGCGAGGCCGACAGCGTTTCGATGCAGCCAACGGGCATTTTGCAGCCCTGACTTTGTAGCAGACCTTCCGCATTCTGCCGGGGAGCGGTGCCTTTGGGCGACACGACCACTGGCCATTCCATCACACGGCTTAAGGTGACGGTTTCCTGTAACAGCGGGTGATTAGGGCGCACAACCAGCTTCAGCGACTCCAGAAACAGCAACTCGTAATTCAGACCGCTCATCAATTCCGGGTCGGACATCCGGCCAATACCGAGATCGATTTCCCCCGTTTTTAAGCCAGCGAGCAGCATCGGGTTATTCATGGTGGCGACCTGTAACGTCGTCTCTTTTTGCTGCTTATGGAACTGACCAATAACGGCCGGAAGGATACCCAATGCGGCGGTGGGCAATGCGCCAATGCGCACCACATCATTATTGAGGCTTTCTTTGCGATTCAACGCCTGGCCAGCGGTATTAAGCGCATCAAGCACTTTTACCGCATGGGTGAGGAACTGTTCGCCGGGCAGCGTTAACTGCGCGCCGAGGCGACCGCGCTCAAAAAGGCGGGTTCCGGTCAGTTGCTCCAGCTCGTTAAGCGTTTTAGAGAGTGCAGGTTGACTCAGGTTAAGGGTTTCAGCCGCGCGCCCCAGTGTTCCTTGTTGGGCGACAGCTACAAAAGTATGAAGATGGCGCAAACGGATGCGCTGACTAAACAAGCTATTTTTTTCCATAAGCGATGTTAAAAACAGAGCGGTGCCGGTGACAAGTAAAGTTATTGGTTTTTGATAACCTGATAGCAAAATATTATTAACATCTAACTCATTTCTTTTACAAGAAGTTTGTTTTGCTTATGTTTTGTACGATTCACAGTGATGTGAGAATAATGACAATGCGTGGCGCAGAAAGCGACAGGTCATAACGTGAGTTCATACTTGAAAGAGACATCAAGCGGGTTCACAATCCTGTGCAGGGTGATGGCGTTCCACCTTATTCCAACCGCCTCGTTTCAGTAGGCTGATGACGCCTGATATGACTCTTTATCACCAGGAGCGTGTCGGGCTGGTCAATACTCTTCCGGTTCCTCATGCTTTTTCCAACAGGAAACAACAATGATATATGTAATTGGTCACCTCAATCCTGATAGCGATGCTATCTGTACGGCCATGATGACGGCGCGCTGGCTGACGTTACGCGGGCAGGAGGCAGTGGCGTTCCGCACGGGGGAAGCCAACCGTGAGACGCAGTTTATTTTTGCGCAGGCGGGGTTGCCCATTCCTGAACGATTAAGCGTTCCGCTCACCGATCGGGACGTCTGGCTGGTTGATTTTACCGAACCAGCCCAGGGGCCGGATTCTTTAGCGCAGAGTAACGTTGTTGGCATTATTGACCATCACCGCTTAGGCGGGTTGATCACCCGACTGCCGCCGGAAGTGTGGGTAAAACCTGTTGGCAGTAGCGCAACATTACTGTGGCAACTGATGACGGATGCCATTCGAAAACAGCTTTCACCCGCAGAAGCGACGTTATTACTGGGCGCCGTTCTGAGTGACACTGTCACGCTTCGTTCGCCGACAACGACCCCGGATGACCGCCTTGCGGTGGAATCGCTCAGCCAGCTCGCCGGTTTGTCTCTTGAACGCTTTAGCCGCGATCTTCTGTACGCGAAAACCAGCGTGGAAGGGATGAACGCCAGCCAGCTTCTTCAGAAGGACATGAAAACCTTTACTGTCCACGGGCAGCGGGTTTGCGTGGCGCAGCTTGAGCTGTATGCGCTGGAGCAGGTTGATGCGATGATGGACGACCTGCGTGAGGAAATGGCGCGCTATGCTGCCGGGGCAGACGCGGCGCTGGTTGTTCTGATGCTCACGGATATCAATCTCGGTTATTCCCGCCTCTGGTTTGCCGGAGATGCCCAGCCGGACGTCCCGCACCCCTGCGAGGTGGAAGGGATGCTGAGCCGTAAGAAACAGATGCTCCCCTGGCTGGAACATCACCTGAATCCGCACAGGTGAGATCACACTTTGTAAATTCTTCCCACCAGAGTGAACGGCGTTTTCTACACTCCAGGTAATATTCACTGGAGGCATGACATTATGGCGAACACCATCGCGGCTGATGAGATTCGGGAACACTTTTCGCAGGCAATGTCAGCAATGTACCAGCAGGAAGTTCCACAGTACGGTACATTGCTGGAACTTGTCGCTGATGTGAATCTGACGGTACTGGAAAATAATCCCACGCTGCATGAAAAGCTGGCCAACGCGGATGAGCTGGCGCGGCTGAACGTTGAACGGCATGGCGCGATTCGGGTGGGTACGGCGCAGGAGCTTTCCACCTTGCGCCGAATGTTTGCGATTATGGGGATGTATCCCGTCAGTTATTACGACCTTTCTCAGGCGGGCGTTCCCGTTCATTCCACCGCCTTTCGCCCCATTGACGATGCGTCGCTTTCCCGCAACCCGTTTCGCGTATTCACCTCGCTATTACGGCTGGAGTTAATTGAGAACACGGCGCTGCGCCAACGCGCGGCGGATATTCTGGCGAAGCGCGATATCTTTACGCCGCGCTGTCGCGAACTTCTGGACGTCTTTGATGCGCAGGGCAATTTTACCGGGGCGCAGGCGCGGGAGTTTGTGCAGGAGGCGCTGGAGACTTTCCGCTGGCACCGGCACGCCACGGTGGACAGGGAAACGTATCAGGCATTACATAATGAACACCGTCTGATTGCTGACGTGGTGTGTTTTCCGGGGTGCCACATTAACCACCTGACGCCGCGCACGCTGGATATCGACAAAGTGCAGTTGATGATGCCGGAATGCGGTATCGAACCCAAGATCCTGATTGAAGGGCCGCCGCGCCGTGAGGTGCCGATTCTGTTACGCCAGACCAGTTTCAAGGCGCTGGAAGAGTCGGTGCTGTTTGCCGGTGAAACGGAGGGCAGCCATACGGCACGTTTTGGTGAGATTGAACAGCGCGGCGTGGCGCTGACGCCTGAAGGGCGGCGGTTGTACGATGCGTTACTGCATAAGGCGGGGGCGGGCAAAGATAATCTTACGCATCAGCTGCATTTGCAGGCGGTCTTTAACGCTTTCCCGGACAGCGAATTTTTACTGCGCCAGCAGGGGCTCGCCTGGTTTCGCTACCGGTTAACGCCTGCCGGTGAATCGCACCGCCAGTCTATTCATCCGGGCGACGACCCACAGCCGCTGATTGAACGCGGTTGGGTGGTGGCACAACCCATTACCTATGAAGATTTTCTGCCGGTAAGCGCGGCCGGAATATTCCAGTCTAACCTGGGTAACGAAACCCAGTCGCGCAGCCACGGCAATGCCAGCCGCGACGCCTTTGAGCAGGCGTTAGGGTGCCCGGTATATGATGAGTTTGCGCTTTATCAGGCGGCGGAAGAACGCAGTAAACGGCGTTGCGGACTGCTCTGATCGCGGTATGCTGTCGGGATGTGAAGGAAAAGGAATGCGTCATGTTGAATCCCTCCATCCCGCTTGTCGAAACACAACAGGGAAATGTCATGGGTGTCGTGCAAAACGACATCCACATCTGGCGCGGTATACCGTATGCCGCACCGCCTACGGGTCAGCTCCGCTGGCGGGCGCCACAGCCTGCCGCTCCCTGGCAGGGCGAACGCCCTGCGAATACATTTTCATGCGCCAGCTGGCAGGATATTGAATATTGTCGCGAGCTTGGCGGGGGCGATCCGGGGCGTTTTTCCGAGGATTGCCTGTATCTGAACATCTGGGCGCCCGCGGTGCGCCCGCAGCCGTTGCCGGTGATGGTCTGGCTGCATGGCGGCGGCTACACCATCGGCGCGGGAGGATTACCGCCTTACGACGGTTGTGCGCTGGCGAAGCGCGATGTCGTGGTAGTCACGCTCAATTATCGTCTTGGTCACCTGGGATTTTTTGCTCATCCGGCCCTTGATGGCGAGGACGGCGAATGCGTGCATAACTTCGCCTTGCTCGATCAGATCGCGGCGCTACGCTGGGTGCAGGACAATATTGCCGCTTTCGGCGGCGATGCGCAGAATGTGACGCTGTTCGGCGAGTCCGCTGGCGCGCGTAGCGTCCTGTCGTTGATGGCGTCCCCACGGGCAAAGGGCCTGTTCCATAAAGCTATTATTCAGAGTGGTTATACGTTACCGGATACGCCGCGCGAGGTCGCGCTGCAAAAGGGCATCGAACTGGCGGCGCATTTTAATTTGCCGGACGCTACTGCTGAACAATTGCGGGCGCTACCGGCGGAGGCATTCTGGCCGCTGGGCGCGCCGTTGAAAATCGCGCCGACGCCGATTTCCGGCGATGCGGTATTGCCACAGCCGATGATGGAGACCTTCTTTGCCGGAAAGCAGCACCCAATGCCGGTTCTGATTGGCTCCAACAGCGACGAAGCGAGCGTGATGGCGGTGTTTGGCGTTGATCTCGCCGGGCAGATCGCGAAATTGCGGCGCGAACGCCGACTGGGGTTAGGGCTGATCAAGCTGCTCTATCCCGGCGTGAAGGGTGATGAGGAACTGGGGCGTCAGGTCTGCCGCGATATGGCGTTCACCACGTTGGGCTATGTGGTGATGCAGGCGCAGCAGCGGGTAGGCGAACCGTGCTGGCGATACTGGTTTGACTATGTCGCGGAAACTGAACACACAACCTACGCCAACGGCGCCTGGCACGGAAATGAAGTGCCGTATGTCTTTGATACGCTGACGCTGGCGGAACCCGCGCGCAATTACGTGAATGACAACGATCTGGCGTTTGCCCGGCATATCGCCAATTACTGGGTTAATTTCGCCCGTCACGCCAGCCGGACCTGCGATGTTCTGCATGGTCCGGTGCGCTGGCCCGCCTGCGTTCAGGGGCGGGATCGCTTGTTACGCATCGGACTGAATAAATTTGCCGGTTTTAAAGTAGAGAACCGCTTTATGGGTGCGCGGATGGCGCTGTTCAAACGGGTGATGAAACATCACGTCAGTCTGGAATAATGGCGAGATGTTCGGCAGGTTGCGCTTTTCATAACCTGAAAGCGCGCCATCTGCATTTACACGGTATTCAGTCTGTTCTTATCGACATAAAATATTTTGGCTTTTGTACAGATTATCGACAGCCAACAATTGGATTATTAATGAATTTTGTCTAGAGTGAGCGGTCAGAAACGTTGCACTTCTTGCCGCTGATAGAGACCAGCGCGGGACCATTCACACGACCAGAAGGACTCACTTTCAGGTATGGATCGTAGACGATTTATTAAAGGTTCAATGGCAATGGCCGCCGTGTGCGGTACGAGCGGTATTGCTTCACTCTTTTCCCGCGCCGCTTTCGCGGCAGAGTCTGATATTGCAGATGGTCAAACCGTCCGTTTTGACTTTTCCGTTCTGCAATCAATGGCGAACGATTTAGCGCAAAAACCGTGGGGCGGTGAACCCCGGGCGTTACCCAATACGCTGGCGAATCTGACGCCGCAGGCCTACAACAGCATTCAGTACGATGCGGCGCACTCTCTGTGGAACAACATCGAAGGCCGCAAGCTGGATGTGCAATTTTTCCACGTAGGAATGGGCTTTCGTCGTCGCGTGCGTATGTTCTCGCTTGATGCCAGCACGCATCAGGCGCGCGAAATTCATTTCCGCCCGGAACTGTTCAAATACAACGATGCCGGTGTCGATACCCGTCAACTGGAAGGGCAAACCGACCTTGGCTTCGCGGGCTTTCGCGCCTTTAAAGCGCCTGAACTGGCGCGTCGCGACATCGTCTCCTTCCTGGGGGCAAGCTACTTCCGCGCGGTGGATGACACTTATCAGTACGGGCTGTCCGCGCGAGGCCTGGCGATAGACACCTATACCGACAGCAAAGAAGAGTTCCCAGACTTCACCGCATTCTGGTTTGAGACGGCGAAACCGGGCGACACCACGTTTACCGTGTACGCGCTGCTGGACAGCCCAAGCGTCACTGGCGCCTATAAATTTGTGATCCACTGTGAAGAGAGCCAGGTGATCATGGATGTGGAAAACCACATCTATGCGCGTAAAGACATCAAGCAGCTGGGTATCGCGCCAATGACCAGCATGTTCAGCTGCGGCAACAATGAACGCCGGATGTGCGACACCATTCATCCGCAAATTCACGACTCTGACCGCCTGGCCATGTGGCTGGGCAATGGCGAATGGATCTGCCGTCCGCTGAATAATCCGCAGAAATTGCAGTTCAACGCCTATCTCGACAATAACCCGAAAGGGTTCGGCCTGCTGCAACTTGACCGTGACTTTTCCCACTATCAGGACATCATGGGCTGGTATAACAAACGCCCAAGCCTGTGGGTGGAGCCGCGTAACAAATGGGGGAAAGGGTCTATTGGCCTGATGGAAATCCCGACGACCGGTGAAACGCTCGATAACGTGGTGTGCTTCTGGCAGCCGGAAAAAGCGATCAAAGCGGGCGATGATCTGGCATTCAAATACCGTCTTTACTGGAGCGCGCAACCGCCGGTTCGCTCGCCGTTGGCGCGCGTGATGGCGACCCGTACCGGTATGGGCGGTTTCCCCGAAGGGTGGGCGCCGGGTGAACACTACCCTGAAAAATGGGCGCGCCGCTTTGCCATTGATTTTGTCGGCGGCGACCTGAAAGCCGCTGCGCCGAAGGGGATCGAGCCTGTCATTACGCTGTCTAACGGCGAAGCGAAACAGATTGAGATCCTCTACGTCGAACCGTTCGATGGTTATCGCATCCAGTTTGACTGGTATCCGACGTCAGATTCGACCGACCCGGTGGATATGCGTATGTTCCTGCGCTGCCAGGGGGACGCCATTAGCGAAACCTGGCTGTATCAGTATTTCCCGCCGGCGCCGGATAAGCGTCGCTACGTTGATGACCGCGTGATGCGTTAATCCGCTCTGTTGCCCCGAGCCGCCACACTGCTGGCGGCTCTTTTCTCCCGACGATTCCCGGCGCATTTTCTGCTCATTATTTAAACTCGATCCCGTTCGCATTATTCCTTATGTCAAATGCGTAAGCTGACGGTGTGTACTTCAGTACACGTTTTACAGCCACTAACAGGGAGTGCGTATGTTTCCAGAATACAGAGATCTGATTTCACGACTGAAAACCGAGAATCCTCGCTTTCTTTCCTTGTTCGAAAAACACAACACCCTTGATCATGAGATTGCCCGGCTGGAAGGTTCTGACGGCAGGGGATACAGTTTGGATATTGTTCGTCTGAAGAAAGAGAAACTCCATCTGAAGGAGGATCTGCTCAGAATATTGCAGAAAGAAAGTTTGAATGAGAGCTGATTCGTTGTAGGCACTGCGCAGTCTTTGTCCTGCTTAAAAGGGCTTCCTGACAGACAAGGAAGCCCTTCCTGTTTTCAGGTATGCGGGCAAGTCTGTGATAAGCTAATAAATCCTGCTGTTGTCACCGTAAAGGATGGAGAAATGGCTGAAGTCATCACGATCAGCGAAACACTGGAACTGCGAGCGGTGGAAGAGTGCCATGTTACGCCGTTACATCAACTGGTGCTTAAAAACAAAGACTGGCTACAGGCATCGCTAAACTGGCCGCAGTTTGTCGCCAGTGAAGACGATACGCGCAAAAATGTGCAGGGTAATATGATGTTGCACCAGCGAGGCTACGCCAAAATGTTCCTTATCTTTCAGGAAGAGGAGGTGGTGGGCGTCATCTCGTTTAATCTGATAGAGCCGTTGAATAAAACCGCCTATATCGGTTACTGGCTGGATGAATCTCACCAGCGGCAGGGCATTATGTCGCGCGCGCTTCAGGCGTTTATCGGCCATTATGCCGGGCGCGGCGAGCTTCGACGCTTTGTGATTAAATGTCGGGTTGCGAACCAGGCGAGCAACCAGGTGGCGCGCCGCAATGGTTTTGAACTGGAAGGATGCCTGAAACAAGCGGAGTTTCTCAACGGGGAGTATCACGACGTTAACCTGTACGCCCGCATTATCGAGAACGCCTCAGAGTAACCCTGCCAACGGTGTTCGTGTAATATGCTGTTCACCGTTAACCACTTTTGGGCCACGCAAGTGGATGCTGTCGCCATCAAAGGTTTCGATCGTCGCCCGATCGGTGATTTCCACATGATGCTCAATCAGCACGTCCCCCAGAATGCGGGCATGGCCTTCGATCAGGATATGATCGTCAAGCAGGACAGGGCCGCCGCGTAGTTCGGCATGACCACCGACCAGAACGTGATGTTTCAATACGCAGTTACCTTCAACCGTCGCGTGTTCCGCCACCTGAGCACTGTAACGCAGCGTGGGGATGGCATCTTCCTCCGTTCCCGCAATAACGCGGGCGTGACCGTACACTTTGGCACAGTCGCAAAGCCAGACGTTATTCTCTTCATTTCCTTCGACGATCGCGAAATCAAACACTTCTGCGCGGTGTTCAATAAACGCCTGGGTGACTATCGCATCGCCGTAGATTTGCGCCTGATGGACAATGCGCGAGCTGCTGACGGTGGCGCGATCGTAGATTTGCAGCGTCAGGTCGCTTTCCTGGGTTAGGCCTTTTGCGGCGATAATCTCCGAATGGTGCAGAATACGAGCGTCGCCAGACAGATGACATTCACCGCGAACGACCGAATTCTGCACGGTGACGTTGTTGCTTATCCGGGCGCCGTGACTGATCTCGGCCAGATCAATCCAGACGTTATCACCGATTTGCACGCGATCTCTGATGATGCAGGCCTGGGTGATGCGGGCGTTGCCTGAAATCATCGCCCCGGCGAATGCGAGGGCATTCTCGTCGTAAATCCAGCAGTGTCCTTCTTGCGCCAGCACGCTTTCGTCGTCTACCCAGCCGCCAGCGGTTCCGGCTTTGACGTCGTTAAAGTCGGTAAGGGCAATGATCTGGCGTAGCAGGACGCTTTTCTTGTGGCCGTTATCCTGATAACTAAAGGCGCGCGATTCTTCACTCAGGTGATATTTGCTCATGGGGAATTTCCCTTTGCTCGCTTAAGATAACCGTAGCAAATTTTTCAGCACTGGCTAAACAGGGCGAAATTCCATAAAATGCATTTAAAATATACTTTATAAATTAAACAAAATGAGTAAGAACAAGCAGAGCGACCGGGTGCTTAATCTTCCGGCTGGCTATTTTGGGATGGTACTGGGCACCATTGGCATGGGCTTCGCGTGGCGCTATGCCAGCCATATCTGGCCCGTCAGTCACTGGATTGGCGATGGCCTGGTGATCCTGGCAATGATCATCTGGAGCTTGCTGACGCTTGCCTTTCTTAACCGTCTGCTGCGTTTTCCACAGAGCGTACTGGCGGAGGTACGGCATCCGGTAAAGAGCAGTTTTGTCAGCCTTTTTCCTGCGACCACGATGCTGGTGGCGATTGGTTTTGTCCCCTGGTGTCGTGGATTAGCCGTGGGATTGTTCAGCATTGGCGTCGTGGTGCAACTGGCTTATGCCGCATGGCAAACGGCGGGACTCTGGCGCGGTTCGCATCCTGAAGAGGCGACAACACCGGGGCTGTATCTGCCGACGGTAGCGAATAACTTTATTAGCGCGATGGCCTGCGGCGCGTTGGGTTACAACGACGCCGGGCTGGTCTTTTTAGGAGCTGGCGTATTCTCGTGGCTGAGTCTGGAACCCGTTATTTTGCAACGTTTGCGCAGTTCCGGTGAATTACCGGCGGTGCTGCGCACATCGCTGGGCATTCAATTGGCTCCGGCGTTAGTAGCCTGTAGCGCCTGGCTGAGCGTCAACGGCGGAGAAGGCGATACGCTGGCAAAAATGCTGTTTGGCTATGGCTTGCTGCAACTGCTTTTCATGCTGCGCCTGATGCCGTGGTATCTGTCACAGCCGTTTAATGCCTCTTTCTGGAGCTTCTCGTTCGGCGTTTCAGCGCTGGCGACGACAGGGCTGCATTTAGGGCACGCCAGCGCGTCGGGATTTTTTCATACGCTGGCGATTCCGTTGTTTATTTTTACCAATTTTATCATAGCGTTATTGCTCGTACGCACGTTTGCGCTGCTGATGCAGGGGAAACTTCTCGTGCGCACAGAACGCGCCGCATTACTGAATCTGAGGATAACTAATGACCCTTCGTGACGAAAATTACTTTACTGAAAAATACGATTTAACCCGCACACACTCCGACGTCGTTGAGGCGGCAAAGGTGGTCGCGCCGGGTAAAACGTTGGATCTGGGCTGCGGAAATGGCCGTAATAGCCTCTATCTGGCAGCGAACGGCTATGACGTTACCGCCTGGGATAAGAATCCGATGAGCATCGCCAACGTTGAGCGCATCAAAGCGGCGGAAGGGCTGGAAAACCTGCAAGCAAAGGTGGTTGACCTTAACGCGTTAAGCTTCGAAGGCGACTACGATTTTATTCTCTCAACGGTCGTGATGATGTTCCTGGAAGCGAAAACCATTCCGGGGCTGATTGCCAATATGCAGCGCTGCACCAAACCGGGCGGGCATAACCTGATTGTGGCGGCAATGGATACGGAAGATTTCCCCTGCACCGTGGGTTTCCCGTTTGCGTTTAAAGAAGGGGAACTGCGCCGTTACTACGAAGGCTGGGAATTGCTGAAATACAACGAGGATGTGGGTGAACTTCACCGCACGGACGCCAACGGCAACCGCATCAAACTGCGTTTTGCGACGCTGCTGGCGCGTAAAAGCGCATAACGCAATTTTACGATAGCGTTGCAGGCCTGATACGGCCTGCAACTCGCCGTGTTGAATTTGTGCTGGCGATACCATTTATAGTCCATCCAGATTAGTTTCCTTTTGCTACTATTCCAATTGCATATCTGCAAAAACAAAAGGGATAGTTTCCATGCGTACTCATACTTTATTTAAAGTTGCAGTGCTTTCTGGCTTATTGGCTTTATCTGGCTGTGCGTCAAAAATCACTCAGCCGGATAAATATTCTGGGTTCTTAAAAGATTATTCAGGGCTGAAAGAAACAACCTCCGCAACGGGAAAACCGGTGCTCCGTTGGGTTGACCCCAGCTTTGATGAATCTAAATATGACAGCATCGTCTGGAACCCGATAACCTACTATCCGGTGCCAAAACCCACGACGCAGGTCGGGCAGCAGGTTCTGGATAAATTACGAAGCTATACCGATACCCAACTGAAAACGGCCATTGAGAAACGTAAACCTCTGGTAACGACCCCGGGGCCGCGTAGCCTGATTTTCCGCGGCGCGATAACCGGCGTTGATACCAGCAAAGAGGGGCTGCAATTCTATGAAGTGGTGCCGGTCGCCCTGGTGGTTGCGGGTACGCAGATGGCGACAGGCCATCGCACAATGGATACGCATCTTTACTTTGAAGGCGAGCTGATTGATGCCGCCACCAATAAACCGGTGGTGAAAGTGGTTCGTCAGGGCGAGGGTAAAGACCTGAGCAACGAAAATACGCCGATGGCGTTTGAAACGTTGAAAGAAGTGATTGATGACATGGCGACTGATGCCACCATGTTTGATGTCGGTAAAAAATAAGTTCACGCGCCATCTTCGGATGGCGCGTTTTTTTATGCCGCCCGGCGACGGTAAATTAACTTACTCATTAACGCCTCTGGACGCGTGAACATTACCAGATTGCCAACCAGAATCAGCACTAATCCAACAACGGCATTCATTTGCCAGACGTAACCTTCATAGAGTGTGGATATTGTCAGCGCCACCAGAGGAAACAGTAGCGTACTGTAGGCCGCGTTGCCGGGGCCGATGCGTCCCACCAGAGTAAAATACGCGCCAAACGCGATAACAGAACCGAATATTGCCAGATACAGCAGGGCGCCGAGGTAGCTCAACGTCCATTGCGGCGTGAAGTTATCGCCGCGTATACAGGCAATGGCGGCGATCAGCAGTGTGCCGTACAGCATCGCCCAGCTGTTGGTGGTCATGACTTCCAGACCTTTTCTCTGATGGCGCATGCTGATCATATTTCCCAAAGAGAAGCCAAACGTTCCCAGCGCGCTCAGACCAATCCCCAGTAACAGCGAGTGGTTCCAGCCGCTGTTGGCCAGATCCTGCCAGAACAGCGTGATAATGCCCGTTAATCCCAGACCAGCAGCGTAATAAAAGCGTAGCGGCGGTTTATGCCCGAAGAACACAAAGCTGTTAACCGCATTGAACAGTACGGCCATTGAGAAAATGACGGACTCCAGCCCCGTGTTGATCCAGGCGGCGGCGCTATAAAAACACCAGAAATTAAAGCAGAAGACGCATCCGCCCTGTAACAGGCAAAACAGGTGGTCGCGCCCGGATAATTTACGTAATTTCCCGCTCGCCAGCAGGATGAGCATCATTAACGCGCTGGCGACGGCAAACCGCCAGAAAATGGACACGGGCGCCGATACCGGGCCTTGTTGCAGATAAATCGCAATCCAGGTGGTTCCCCAAATGACAACCACCAGACAGTATAATAATGCGTTCATAACACTCTCTTCTTTATCTTTATTATCCGAAGAAGGAATGTGACATGTAAAAAATGCGCGCGCTTGCACCGGTTTGCGGATGACTTGCAAAATCTTGCGCTTTTTTGCCGCTGTCTGAGCGGTGAGGGCTGGAAACGGATCGTGGCTGTTATAGACTGAGATTCTACTTATTACTGCTTTGTGATGTGATGGTATGTCTCAGTCTTATGATGCCTTTGAAAATTTACGCAAACATAATGCCGTGCTGCATGACTCGGTTGCGTTGCATTCGGGTGTCCAGCTGGCGGCATGGTCAAATAAACGTGACAACATTACGCAATATTGCGATCACCATACTCTCAGCCTGTATGTCGCTGACGGCTACGAGAGCTACCACAAAACGCCGGGCGGCTGGAAGAATGGCGGGGGGCCGGATCGCTTCTGTCTGATGCCAAAAGAGAGTGAGTCCGTCTGGGACATTCGCGACGACCTGTCGTTTGTCCATCTCTACTGTACAGATGCCCATCTGCGGGATGTTGGGGAAAAAGTCTGGGATAAAAGCCCGTACAGCTTTACCCTGGATGAGCGCACCTTTGGCAACGATCCGGGAATAACGGCGGTTTATCGCCAGTTCCTGCTGGGAAATGACTGGCAGCAACCGGCGAATCATATGACGCTCAGCGCCGCCTCGTCACTGCTGTTGACGCATCTGGTGCAGCATTACAGTAACGTACAGTGGCGTCTCCCGACGGTTACTGGCGGGTTGGCGCCCGCCACGCTGCGCAATGTGCTGGCGTACATTGAAGCGCATCTTGCTGAGCCGCTGACGCTAAGCGATCTGGCGCGCGAGGCGGCATTGAGCGAATTTCATTTCGCCAGAATGTTTCGCCAGTCGATGAACATGGCGCCGCACCAGTACGTGATGCAGCGGCGTATGGCGCTGGCACAGCAATGGGTCTGCCATTCAACCCGTTCGCTGTCAGAGATCGCGATGGCCTGCGGATTCAGTTCGGCGAGCCATTTCAGCAATCGCTTTAAGCAGGTGACCGGTAAGACGCCGTCGCAGTTACGCGCGGCGAGCAAACGATAGCACCCCGTAGCAGACGCCTCCGACTACCAGTCCCCAAAACGCAGAGCCAATGCCCAGCAGCGTCAGCCCGCTTGCGGTGACGAGAAAGGTCACGATAGCGGCATCACGCTCCGTTTCATTAAGCAATGCCTGGTGCAGACTGCCGCTGATTGTTCCCAGCAGCGCCAGCCCGGCCAGCATCTGAATCCAGCTTACGGGCAGGGCGGCCATCAGAGCGGTGACTGAACCGCCGAACAATCCCGCCAGCAGATAGAACCCGCCTGCGACAGCCGCAGCCAGCCAGCGACGCCCGGCGTCCGGGTGCGCTTCGGGACTCTGGCAAATGGCGGCGGTAATAGCGGCAATGCATATGGAGTAGACGCCAAAAGGAGATAAAACCAGCGCCAGCAGCCCTGTAAACACGATCAGCGGCGAAACCGGAAGGGAGTAACCGGAGGCTTTCATCGTGGCGATACCGGGCGCGTTTTGTGACGCCATTGTCACCAGAAACAGTGGAATGGCGACGCCGAGGCTATGAGCAAGCGAAAAATGGGGCGCGATAAACGCCGGTAGCACCGGGGAGAAGGTTATGCCAGACGTGACAATGTCACCTTTCATGCCCGCAACCAGAATACCGACAACCATTGCGGCGATAACCGCATAGCGCGGCGCCAGCACTTTCAGCGCTAACCACGCCAGCAGCATACTGCCGCACAGAAACAGCTCGCCATCCAGATGACCGAACGCCTGCAAACCAAAACGCAATAAAATACCGGCCAGCATCGCGGCGGCAAGAGAATGCGGAATCACCTGCATTAAGCGGGCAAACAACCCGGTTACGCCGCACAGAACGATTAACGCATTCGCGACAATAAATACGCCGATGGCCTCCGCAAGCGTGAGACCCTGCAAGCCGGTAACCAGTAACGCGGCGCCGGGCGTTGACCATGCCGTCAGCACCGGAGCACGATACCAGAGGGTTAACGCCAGCGTACTGACACCCATCGCGATGCCAAGCGCCGTCATCCATCCGGCAATTTGTCCGGTTGATGCGCCGGCGACAATCGCGGCTTGCCAGATGATTGCCGCTGAGCTTGCATAGCCGACCAGGACCGCAACAAAACCAGACAACACGGTTGGCAGAGGAAGTGAAAATGACCGCATGATTGCCCCTTGTGCGTTATAACGGTCAAAAACTGTAGCATTGTGCGCTATAGCGCACAAGTGATAGACTGCGGCTTTACCGGAGGAGAAAAATGGACAACCTGACCCATTATCTGGCGACGACGCTGAAGGCGCTGCGCCAACAGCGAGAATGGAGTCTGTCGCGTCTGGCGGAAGCGACAGGGGTTTCAAAAGCAATGCTCGGCCAGATAGAGCGCAACGAATCCAGCCCGACGGTATCGACATTATGGAAGATTGCCACCGGTTTGAATGTCCCGTTTTCAACGTTTATCTCCCCGCCGGAAGCGGAGGATCTCCCGACCTTCGACCCGCAGCAACAGGCAATGGTGATCACGCCGCTGTTTCCGTGGGACCCGCAGCTCCGTTTTGACCATTTTTCAATATTGATGGCCCCGGGCGCGCTTAGCGAATCGACGCCGCATGAGGCAGGCGTCATCGAACATGTGGTGGTGATTCAGGGAACGCTGGATATGTGTATTGCCGGGGAATGGCGCACGCTCAAATCCGGCGAAGGCGTGCGTTTTGCGGGAGATGCCGCCCATGCGTATCGCAATAACAGCGACCAGACGGTTCACTTTCACTCCTTGATCCATTACCCACATAGTTAGACGGGAAAAGTATTCCGAAACGTCGCGCTTCTGACTACAATAGCCGCCATTTTGCTGTTATTGGATGATATTAACCGTATGCGCCAGCAACCTCATCACCTTGAACTGTTAAGTCCGGCACGCGATACCGCCATTGCTCGTGAAGCGATCTTACATGGCGCCGATGCTGTTTACATCGGCGGGCCTGGCTTCGGCGCGCGGCATAATGCCAGTAACAGCCTGAAAGATATCGCGGAACTGGTGCCTTTTGCGCATCGCTATGGCGCGAAGATCTTTGTGACGTTAAACACCATTCTGCATGATGATGAGCTTGAGCCCGCGCAACGGCTGATTACCGATCTGTACCAGACCGGCGTCGATGCGCTGATTGTGCAGGATATGGGCATCCTGGAACTGGACATTCCTCCCATTGAACTGCATGCCAGTACGCAGTGTGATATCCGCAGCGTTGAAAAGGCGAAATTCCTTGCCGACGTCGGTTTCACCCAGATTGTGCTGGCGCGCGAACTGAGTCTGAGCCAGATCCAGGCGATTCATCAGGCCACCGACGCTACTATTGAGTTTTTCATCCACGGCGCGCTGTGCGTGGCTTATTCCGGGCAGTGCTATATCTCTCATGCGCAGACCGGTCGCAGCGCTAACCGTGGCGACTGCTCCCAGGCCTGTCGCCTGCCGTACACCTTAAAAGACGATCAGGGGCGGGTGGTCTCGTACGAAAAACACCTGTTGTCGATGAAAGATAATGACCAGACGGCCAATCTGGGCGCGTTGATCGATGCCGGCGTGCGCTCCTTCAAAATTGAAGGGCGCTACAAAGACATGAGCTATGTGAAGAACATCACGGCGCACTATCGCCAGATGCTGGATGCGATTATCGAGGAGCGTGGCGACCTGGCGCGGGCTTCCGCCGGTCGTACTGAGCACTTTTTTATTCCTTCTACGGATAAAACCTTCCATCGCGGCAGTACCGACTATTTTGTTAACGCCCGTAAAGGGGATATCGGCGCGTTCGATTCGCCAAAATTTATCGGTTTGCCGGTAGGCGAAGTCGTCAAAGTGGCAAAAGATCACCTGGACGTTGAGGTGACGGAACCGTTATCCAACGGCGATGGCCTGAATGTGCTGATCAAACGTGAAGTAGTGGGGTTTCGCGCCAATACGGTGGAAAAGACGGGGCAGAACCGTTATCGCGTCTGGCCGAATGAAATGCCGTCCGACCTGCATAAAGTGCGCCCGCATCATCCGCTGAACCGTAATCTCGACCACAACTGGCAGCAGGCGTTAACCAAAACCTCCAGCGAACGCCGGGTGGCGGTGGATATCGCGTTAGGCGGCTGGCAGGAACAGCTAATTCTGACGCTGACCAGCGAAGAGGGCGTGAGCGTCACCCATACGCTGGAGGGGCAGTTTGACGAGGCGAACAACGCCGAAAAAGCGTTGAACAACCTGAAAGAAGGCGTGGCGAAGCTGGGACAGACGATGTACTACGCGCGTAACGTCGAGGTTAATCTCCCTGGCGCACTGTTCGTGCCGAACAGTTTACTCAACCAGTTCCGTCGCGAAGCGGCAGAGATGCTGGATGCGGCGCGTCTGGCGAACTATCAACGCGGCAGCCGTAAGCCGGTGGCGCAACCAGCCCCGGTCTACCCGGAAACGCATTTGAGCTTCCTGGCTAACGTCTACAATCACAAAGCGCGCGCGTTTTATCATCGCTACGGCGTCCAGCTGATCGACGCGGCGTATGAGGCGCACCAGGAGAAGGGTGATGTACCGGTGATGATCACCAAACATTGTTTGCGCTTTGCCTTTAACCTGTGCCCGAAACAGGCGAAAGGGAATATCAAAAGCTGGAAAGCAACGCCGATGCAACTGGTACACGGCGACGAAGTATTGACGCTGAAGTTTGATTGCCGTCCGTGCGAAATGCACGTTATCGGCAAGATCAAAACTCATATTCTGAAAATGCCGTTGCCCGGCAGCGTTGTCGCCTCCGTAAGCCCGGAAGAACTGATGAAAACGCTGCCAAAACGTAAAAACTAAGTCAGCGGCTGGCCGGGAACGCTGAGCGTCACCCGGCCACGCCTGATGTACCTTAAACCCCCTCTCACCATAGTTAACCTTCCCGCAAAACTGGAACCGGCTTTCCGGTTTTTGAGTGTTAATCAGCCAAAAGCCATTTCGGGGTGTATAACATTCAAAAAAAGAGAAAAGGTAAACAAAAATGTTTACCTTATGGTTATAATACATGGCAGGGAGGCGCGGTGAAGCAGAGCGAGTTCAGACGCTGGCTTGAATCTCAGGGAGTCGATGTAACAAATGGAACGAATCATTTGAAGTTGAGATATCATGACAAACGAAGCGTCATGCCCAGACATCCTGGTGATGAAATTAAAGACACCCTGCGTAAAGCAATACTAAAGCAGCTTGGTTTGAATTAATCATCAGATATATAAGGTTGATCACATGAGAGCGTTACCAGAAACTATGCGTTATCCCGTCAATCTCATTCCCGCAGAAGAAGGGGGTTATGTTGTGTCGTTCCCGGACATTCCAGAGGCGTTAACACAAGGTGACACCCGCCATGAGTCTCTCGAAGCCGCGCAGGGCGCATTAGTCACCGCCTTTGAATTTTATTTTGAAGATAACCAGCCAATTCCTTTACCTTCAATGGTTGATGAAGCTGATGATTATGTGGAGATTCCTCTAAGCATTGCGTCTAAAGTCCTTTTGTTGAATGCGTTCCTTGAATCAAAAATCACGCAGCAGGAGCTGGCGAGGCGCATTGGCAGACCCAAGCAGGAAATTACCCGACTATTCGACTTGAAACACGCAACGAAAATTGATGCTGTACAGATTGCGGCCAAAGCATTGGGTAAAGAGTTATCGCTGACTATGCTTTAGCTTTTCCGGTTGTTCCAGCAGGCATTACATATTGTGTGAAATAAAAAAACGATGAAGAAATATCAGCGACTGGCGGAACAAATTTGCGATCAAATCGCCTCCGGCGTGTGGCAGCCTGGCGATCGATTACCCTCCTTGCGTGAGCAGGTGGTCAGCAGCGGCATGAGTTTTATGACCGTAGGACACGCGTATCAGTTGCTGGAAAGCCAGGGGCGCATTATTGCGCGTCCGCAGTCGGGTTATTACGTGGCGGCGCGCCCGGTGCGCCAGCCTGCGATGCCGCCCGTGCAGGTAATGCGCGATGAATCCGTTGATATTAATACCTATATTTTCGAAATGTTGCAGGCCAGCCGGGATGCGTCGGTGATGCCGTTCGCCTCTGCCTTTCCAGACCCGCGTCTGTTTCCGTTGCAGCAGCTTAACCGTTCCCTGGCGCAGGTCAGTAAAACCGCCACGGCCATGAGCGTGATTGAGAACCTGCCGCCGGGGAACAGCGAGCTGCGCCATGCCATCGCCCGACGCTATGCGCAGCAGGGAATTACCGTCTCTCCTGATGAAATCGTCATTACCGCCGGGGCGCTGGAAGCCCTGAACCTCAGCCTTCAGGCGGTTACCGAACCGGGCGACTGGGTTATTGTGGAGAATCCCTGCTTTTATGGCGCGTTACAGGCGCTGGAGCGACTCCGCCTGAAGGCGCTTTCGGTCGCCACGGATGTAAAAGAGGGGATCGATTTAGCGGCGCTGGAACAGGCATTACAGGAGTATCCGGTGAAGGCGTGCTGGCTGATGACCAATAGCCAAAACCCGCTCGGCTTCACCCTTAGCCCGGAGAAAAAAGCGCGGCTGGTCGCGTTACTGGATCAATACAACGTCGTGCTGATTGAAGATGATGTGTACAGCGAGCTCTATTTTGGCCGCGACAAACCGCTGCCTGCCAAAGCCTGGGATCGCCGCGACAAAATATTGCATTGCTCGTCATTCTCGAAATGTCTGGTTCCCGGTTTTCGTATTGGTTGGGTTGCAGCGGGAAAGTACGCCAGACAAATTCAGCGGCTACAGCTGATGAGTACGCTATCCACCAGTTCACCAATGCAGCTTGCTCTGGTCGATTACCTTTCGACACGCCGCTATGACGCGCATTTGCGTCGTCTGCGCCGCCAGTTGGCGGAGCGAAAACAGCAGGCCTGGCAAACGCTGCTGCGCCATTTGCCCGCTGAGGTGAAGATTCACCACAATGACAGCGGCTATTTTCTCTGGCTGGAACTGCCCGAATCTCTTGATGCCGGGGAACTCAGTGCGCAGGCTCTGGCGCATCAGATCAGTATCGCCCCCGGTAAAATGTTTTCGACCTCTGATACCTGGTCGCATTTTTTCCGGTTTAATACCGCATGGGGGTGGGGAGAAAGAGAGGAGCAGGCGGTATCTCAACTGGGGAAACTTATTCGCGATATGCTGAAATAAAATACGCGTTGCCATCTTTTGGTTTTAGCCAAAATAGAGAAAGCGTATCGATTATCAGGGCAGAACGTTATTTATCGCTGACTCGCCATAGGAAATATCAATACCCCCGTCTTTTCCATCCTCAGCCTAACTCCTTGTCTATACTCCGAAAGATGGAACATGCGCGCCGCGTGGAGCGGCGTAATGCGTGTCAGCTCACAACCTGATTAAATTTCCTTATCCCAACAGGTGCGCGGCAGACGCGCCGACTATTTTTAGGAAAGGACATATATTTACGGCAAGGCTGCCGCTCAATATTTTGCGACAGGAGTAAGATGTATGCCACATCAATTACTGATTAACGGCGAGCTGGTCAGCGGTGAAGGTGAAAAACAGCCCGTCTACAACCCGGCGACGGGCGAGGTGATTCTGGAGATTGCAGAGGCGTCGCCCGCACAGGTAGATGCCGCCGTTCGCGCCGCAGACCGGGCATTCGCGGAATGGGGGCAAACCACGCCAAAAGCCAGAGCGGAGCTGCTGTTAACACTGGCGGACGTGATTGAGGAAAATGCGCAGACATTCGCCGAACTGGAGTCGCAAAACTGCGGGAAGCCGCTGCATTGCGCGCTCAATGATGAGATCCCGGCGATTGTCGATGTATTTCGCTTCTTTGCCGGCGCCGCACGCTGTCTGAACGGCCTGGCGGCGGGGGAGTATCTGGAAGGGCATACCTCGATGATCCGCCGCGATCCGGTTGGGGTCGTCGCCTCGATCGCGCCGTGGAACTATCCGCTGATGATGGCGGCCTGGAAACTGGCGCCAGCGCTGGCGGCGGGTAACTGTGTGGTGATAAAACCGTCTGAAATCACGCCGCTGACGGCATTGAAGCTGGCGGAGTTTGCGAAGGATATTTTCCCGCCAGGCGTGCTTAACGTGCTGTTCGGGCGGGGCAAGACGGTTGGCGATCCGCTCACTGGGCATGAAAAAGTACGGATGGTCTCCCTGACCGGCTCGATTGCGACGGGCGAGCACATTATTCAACATACCGCGCCCTCCATTAAGCGCACGCACATGGAATTAGGCGGTAAGGCTCCGGTGATTGTCTTTGATGATGCCGATCTGGATGCCGTTGTCGAAGGTGTGCGAACGTTCGGTTTCTACAATGCCGGGCAGGATTGTACGGCGGCCTGTCGTATCTATGCGCAAAAAGGGATCTATGACGCGTTGGTTGAGAAACTCGGCGCGGCGGTCGCCAGCCTGAAAACCGGTTCGCCAAACGACGAATCGACTGAGCTTGGGCCGCTCAGCTCGCAGGCGCACCTTGAGCGAGTGACAAAAGCGGTGGAAGAGGCGAAAGCGCTCGGACATATCAACGTGGTGACCGGCGGCCAGAAACTGGACGGCGCAGGATACTATTTTGCGCCAACGCTGCTGGCCGGCGCAAAACAGGAGGACGCCATCGTGCAGCGAGAAGTGTTCGGCCCGGTTGTCAGCATGACGGTGTTTGATGATGAAGAGCAGGTGCTGGCGTGGGCAAATGATACTCAGTACGGGCTGGCATCATCCGTCTGGACGAAAGATGTGGGTCGGGCGCATCGCCTGAGCGCGCGATTGCAGTATGGCTGCACCTGGGTTAATACGCATTTCATGCTGGTGAGCGAGATGCCGCACGGTGGGCAAAAACGCTCGGGCTACGGCAAGGATATGTCACTTTATGGGCTGGAAGACTATACGGTTATCCGCCACATAATGGTTAAACATTAAGGATAATTTACCGTTCCGGCGCGGCATGGGAAGATCGTAAATCGATGGCAGAGAGGAGGAACGCTCTCTGCCAGTATGCGCAGCAAGCACTCAGTACATCAGGCAAACCAGCCGAATCTCAATGAGATAAGGCCAAAAAGTCCAATAGCAGCAAAGACATTTATCAGCACCACGGTTTTACTGGAAACATTCATTTTTGCCACCTTTCGTTATGACCCCTTTGTGTATAGTACGGGTTCAGGCAATCCGCAATAAGACAAAATATGAACATGGTGAATGGTGCCGCTATTTCAGCGTTTTGCTGAATAGTACGGATAAAACTTGATGTACGTCAAAAAAAAGAGCATATTGCGCGCGTTTTTCCCCTCTGGTTCGGATGCCCGAAATGTCGCTCTACCAAAAAATGTTGGTTTTTTACGCAGTGATGGCGGCGATTGCCTGCCTGATTACCTGGTTTCTTTCCCACGATAAAAAATGTATCCGCTTTCTGAGCGCCGTTCTCGTGGGCGCAACCTGGCCGATGAGTCTGCCCGTCGCATTGTTATTTTCGTTGTTTTGATGAGATGAAGATTGCCGGATGGCGGGCGAGCGCCTTATCCGGCTTACGATGTTGCGTAGCGCCATCAGGCATTGAGCAGCGCCATCAGCCGTTTTTTGTCGGCGTCGGACACATCCTGCGGATGCTGATACCCCTTATTTTCATTTGCCCGGGTATAGAGCGCGACCAGCCAGTCATACACATAGCGACTGGCGGCATGTACCGGCTGTTCATCCAGTTGGGTGAGCCGGGCCATCGGTTGCAGGCGAGGCGCGCTGAAGATCGCCGATCCTTTCTGGAACCGGCTGGCGGGTCGGGCGTCCTCCGCCACATTTTCGTAGCCAAGCCAGGCGATAAAGTTACCGATCCCGGCATGCAGCTGCGCGCCGCAAACCTCTTCACGCTGCATAATCTGCTGTAACTGCTGAGGCACATTAAGCCGATAGCTGGCGGTAATCAGAATATCCACGACCAGCCTGAGCGTATGCGACTCCAGACCTAAACGACGGGCGTTGCTCTCATTTCGGCTCCACTGGCGCACATGGTTAATCCACATTTTGTGGGCCAGATACCCTGTCTCTTTGTTTTCTGCCGGGCGGGGCGCGTCTGGCTCATCCGCAAACAGATCGATCGCTTCATTAAACAGGCCGCTGACCTGCTCCTCGCGCGGCTGCTGGATACGCAAAAGCGACTCAAAATGGTGTATCGGCGGCAGAAGCCCGTCGAGCAACTCGCCATGCCGGGCGGCCTGCCCCTGAAGCTGGCGAATAACGGATTCCGTCGCCTTATTGCCGCTGTCTTTTGGGGTGATATGGCTCAACAGCAGGTCATGAAGCCGTTGTTGATGCTGCTCACACAGGGAGGCCAGCCGCGCCTGGCGCTGTAACGGCGACGTCGCCTGTGACAGCCATTCCACCAGACGCTGCAAGCTGTGTTTATCCAGCGCCTGAAGCGTGCCCCAGTGAAGGCCGGGTTTCCCCATTAACTGCTGCACGGCTTCATCAAGATTCTGCTGCGTTGTGAAACGCGCATCCTGCGGCGTAATGGCCCAGACCACGCCCGGTAGCGCGGCGTCGCGCAGCGGTTGTGTATCGTTCACCCAGCCCAGCAGCGTGCGGGCGGCAGCGGGCGTTTGCGATCGGGCGGAGGTGGCATTGCAAATGACCAGCACATCGGGCTGCAAATGTTGGCGATAATGTTCCAGCATCCAGCCGAGTTTTGCCCGCCAGAGTGGATGCGGGTGCGCATCCGGCGCCAGCGGAATATCCAGCAGATCGACATTATCCAGCGCCGTGTTTTCAACGCTAAGCACCAGTTCACGCGTCAGCAAAGCCAGTGAATCCAGAGAGAGGCTCACCGCATTGAGTAACTGATGGTGCTCGACAGGATGTACAACGACGTCGCTCTGCGCGTCGTTGCCGGATAACGCGCCCTGGGTCAGAAAACTTTCTGCCGGAAGGCCGAAATGATCGACCAGCAGACTCAACGGCGCCGCTAACTCCTGCGCATGGCCGGTCTGTTGCAGCGTACGCGCCAGCGTTAGCCACTGTTGCGTTAATTCAGGCTGTTCGCCCCAGAGTAATGCCCAGGCGCTGGCGCGGGTCGTCAGATCCACCGAGGGCAGCAGGGAGGCGAACTGATGCCAGAGCGCATCGTCGATTTGCTGTTGCCCGACAGGAACGCAGGCGCGCCAGAAACGGGCAATGGCGGCGACGTCCTCTGCGGTCACGCCCTGAACCGGCTGACGCTGACGCAGCGCCTGCCACTTTTCTAACCGTGTCTCAATAATGGATTTTTCGACCTGCCGGTTATCGGGCGAGGCGCTGGCCCAGGCGATAAACAGTTGTACCAGTTCAGCTTCACTGATGAGCCGCAGACGTAGCGGCCATTCGCTATCAACCGCCGCGCTTTCATCCTGCGTAAAACGGATCGCCATATTGGCTGGCGCATGGCCTGGGTTGATATGGGTAAAATAGTCAAAGCAGCGATCCGGCGTGGCGATGTTCAGTTTTCCCTCGCCGTTACCGCACAGCGCGCCAAGCAGATGCGCTTTTGAGGATTGTGAATGGCCATACAGACCGATGCTGCCTCTTGCCTGTTGCGCGGCATTCAGCGCCGATTCACCGGCAGCGGCGAGTGTGAGCTGCGCCAGCAGGGCGTCCGCTTCATCATCCAGGCGTACTGCGTGCTGACGTGTATGGTTAACCCACGCAATGGCGGCCTGTGTGGTGTTTAACGTCTTGCTCATTTCAGGTACACGCTCCCGCTGTCGATCCAGTAGTGGCTGCCGCTATGACGACGGTCGGCCAGGGTATTCAGTTTTAAGGTCAGGGCATTCGCGGCGACGGGCGTTCCATCCTGTAGCCAGGCGTCACTCAGCACAAACGATTCCGGCCCCGTCTCTTTGTTCCCGCCGCGCAGTTGCAGCCGGACATTGAGAACGCCATCACCGGCGATGGTTTTCGCCAGCTCTGCTGAGTTAATGCTCAGGGTATAGAGTGGGGTCGCGGGCCAGCGGCTGTTCGCCAGTTGGCGGAAACCGAGCGTCACATTGCCGCGAAGCGGGAAGTGCAGACGGGTATCCAGCTTCGCGCCGGGTTTATCGAGGTCGATCTCCTGATACCAGACGTTTTCATCACGCAAGGTATTGACCGTGTTATCCAGAACGCCGAGATAGCGTACGGTGGAATAGGCGCCGATATCGGCGGCTTTAAAGTTAAAGCGCGGTAGCCGTAAATCCAGCGCCAGGCTGCACAGCATCGCCCCCACGGCGGCGGTTGATTTCGGGTTGCCAATCCGCCCCTGTTGGCTGAAGGGATACCATTCATGGACGCGATACTTGTCCATCCAGACGATGCGGTTAACGGGAACCGGCTGTAAATGGCGGATCAGCGCCTGCACGCCGGGCAGGCAGGTTGGTCTGCCCGTCACCAGCAGAATGTCGCAGCGGTAATGAGAAATCGCTTCGCAAACGGCATGCAGCGGCGAGGTCAGGGTAAACTGACCGGCCAGTAATGCCTCCTGTAAGTGACTGAACTGCACCTGCAACGGCACGCTCAGCAGATCGAACGCCGGTGAGCCTGAAGGCAGCGCATGGTCGATCGCCTGCTGGATGTAATTCATCACGTTGCGCGTAGGGCGTTGAGTCAGCAGTTCGCCAAAGGTCGCGTGTAGACCCGCGAGCGAATCGTTAACATCGCTCTGTTCCCAGGCGGCCAGTACGGCGTGCCCCAGCGGCATAAACAGCTGTAGCGCCGTTTGTTGACGCAAAATCGCCTGCGTATCAATGCGGCCTGAATCTCCAAACAGCGTTGCCAGCAGGGCGGCGGCATCCGTCACGCCGGCCTGCTGTAAGCGGGTTTGCAGCGCAGGCAGTATGCATTTCTGGATGACGTCCAGCAGCATGTCATCGCCCGCGACTTTAAACCCTTCACGGAACAGTAAGTGCGGGGTGATCTTGACGTTCGCGCCGACGCCGTCATCAAGCTGGTAGTGGACGACCGCCATATCCGTCGTGCCGCCGCCAATGTCGATAGACGCCACGCGTAGCGCCCGACCTTTGGTTTCGCCCGGTTCCGGTAAACGGTCCGGGCGAGCCAGGGCGTTGAAGAACGTCTCCGTGCGCCCGGCGTAATGGGAAATCGCTTCGTTATACAGCCATACCAGCTGTCCGCAGCTGGCTTCATCCCATTCCATCTGAATGTCCGGCACCGGAACAACGCTCTTTTCCTGCTGTTTACGGGAGGAAAAATCCTCATCCTGCGGATGCCAGCCCATCGCTTTCCATACCAGTGCGATGGCTTCGAACATACGCTGGCGGAAAATTTCGCGTTCCTGTTTCGGCATTGCCGATGGCAGGGTCAGAATCAGCGTGCGCAACTGACGCGGCGACGCCGGAAAACCGAGGCGTAACCGCGTCGCCACGCTGTTCATTTGCCCCAGCGCCTGCGACAGAATTTCGCACAGCATGTGCGTCATCAGCGTGCTGCGGCTGTACTGCGGCGAAAAGACCGGTAACCGGTCATCAGGCGGCAGGCTGAATAACGGTTGTCCGTCGTCATTCATCAGATTCATCAGCGGGAAGGCGGTGGCGAGCGGTTCTCGCTGCGTTTTGCTGTTCATCTGGCTGAAGCGCCAGTCCTGTAAAACCGGGGTTTCGTCCCACAAATAACGACGCGGGCTGGAGATCCCGCTGCTGCCTTCCGTTCCCAGACGCTGCATAGCCAGTTTGCGGGCTTCGTCGCCCACGCGCACAATCGATGGCCAGATAAAGGCGTCGTCGCGGCCGCTTTCAACCGAAAAATGCTGTTTGCCGAAACGCGCTTCGGAGAACTCCAGTCGGCTGGTGAACAGCGGATCGTTAAGACATTGCGGCTCACTTAAGGAGCGTACCTGTAATTCCGCCGTCTGGCGCAAACCGTCATTGGCGTCGCCGTGATCTTCAATCAATACGCCGCAGGTATGGGTATTGCCGACGTCCAGAATCAAATCTACCGGAATCGCAGGCGTGCTGAGCGTGTGGGTGACCAGCTTCACCTCTGGTACGGAAAGCTGTTCCCCCAGTAACGTCATCAGATTCAACCAGTGCGCCTGGTACTCAAAGTTACGCAGCGCCTGCTGAATCTCCTGCTCGGAGCGGTTCTCCTCCTGGGTGACGTGGTGAAGGAAGGATTCACGCAGCCAGCCGTCAATCCACGTCTGGTCAAGAAAATCGGCAATTTCATCATCACGCCAGGCCAGCGCGAACCGCGTGCCATTGAGCAGGTCGTTTTCGTTAGGCGCCAGCGCCGCCGGCGCGTTCTCGCTTAACTGGCTGTCCAGCGCCACGGTAATGCGGTGCGTATGACCCGCGCTGTCGGGTTCAGGCAGCTTACGCACCTGTACGCGCGCCCAGTTGTCGGGGCCTTCCACAAACGTACGGGGAGGGTTAAAGCGCAGGAAAGGGAGCGGCAACCAGACGCCATCCAGCACATCCAGCGAATAGTGCAACATCTGGGTGCTTTCCGGTTTGACCACTTCAGGTTGACCCCCCGTGCGCCCCGGTACCGTATAGCGCCCGTTGGTCAGATCAAAGTCGAGCCGGAGCAGGGGGCCGTTCGCCGTTTTACGCACGAAACGACCAAGATGGGCAGACTCCTGCGGCGTCAGGCCGAAGTCGAGGAATTGTACGCCGCTGTTTGCGATGAGCGTTACGCTCTGTTTGTAATCACACAGATTCACCAACATAAAATCAGGCACCTATCTTTTTGAGCGTCAACGGGACTTCCGCATGGGCGTCATAACGCGCTGAGCAAGCTGCAACGTCATTCGTGCTGGCTTTACAGGTGATTTCCGGCATCGGGTAGCGCGAACCATCAGTGCAACGTGCGTGACCACGACTCTTGATCATCAGCTCTCCGGTCTGATGCAGGCCGGAGAAAATGTCCGCCCGGCAGACGATGTTGTCGCCGTGTACCACCCGGGCGGTGCCTTTGTTGTTCTGGATCTGGTAACGCAGCGAAGGCGCTTTTCCGCTGACCGGATCTTTAACGTCAATCAGTACGCGCCAGTTTCCATTCAAAAAGCGCGTGACTCCCGCTTTCATCTGACCGGCATCCATCACCAGCGCATCTTTGGGGATGGCGGCGATCACCACCGGTTCATCTGCGGGCTTCGCTTTTTTCACTGGCGGAATCACTTCCGCCTGATGCAGCGGCAGTTGGGCAATCATCTTCGGCAACGGTTTACTGTCTACTTTCGCGGCGACAACCGGCGTACTGACCGCCGTGGCTTCGGCGACGGGGGCAGACGGTTTCCACAACAGCGGCGCCGCAACGGCAGCGACAATCACGGCGGCAACCGGCAGGCTCCATAGCGGCAGACGCGAAGAGGGCTTCACGGGAGCGGTCGGAGATGGTGAAGGCGCCTGCGGTTCGCTGACAACAACAGGGGCGACCGGTTCAGGTTCGGGTTCCTGGGGGCGTTCAATCATCACCGGCGTCAGTAATGGCTCATCGGAACGGGCAAACGTCACCTCTGGCAACGGCTCATCTTCCACCTCCTGCTCGGGTTCAGCGGCAGGCGGCAGGACGGGCGGAACATCAATGGCGCGCAGGCAGTCAAGTACGTCCTCACGGGTGTTTTCATTAAGATTCACAAACCCCCAGAAGGTGATGACCGGTTTGCCATCAACCAGAAAAACGTGGTTTTCCCCAGGGAACTGAACCGCTTTTTCCAGCAGGGAACCGAACAGCTGCAACGAAGTTTTCCCGGATTGCAGACTTTTGCGGCTCAGCGCCGCCGCGTTTTCCAGCGTGCTGCTCAGGTAGCGCAGCGCCCGAAATCGAGCTTCTTCCTCTGCGGCCTTCCATGCGATGGCTTTTCCCTCGACCGGGGAATACCAGTCGACGCGATCGCCGCTGTCATTAATTTGCGGGATCGCCAGACAATCCACCATTGCCTGCTGTTTACGCAGACGAAGCGTTTCACGAATTTGCAATGCGGAATCAAATACGGCCTGACCGCCGCCGCCCACGGCCTGATAGTCATCCAGATTGCCGCTACGTAAGAGAGTTTTTGCCACGTTGTTGTCCCTTAGACTTCTTCACGCATCTACTTTACGGATTACAAAGACAAGCAAACGGCGGAAGAGAGGCAAAAAGGGGCTAATTTTCATGGCATAGCGCCGGGGGAAAAATCTTGACGTTTTCAAAAAGACTTAAGGGAAATTATTTCACGCCGCAGGACGCATTCATTAGCGAAAAATACCAGAACGGAATAACCTGAGAGTGATTCGTTATTTGTCAGCTTTTGTAAGCTATGCTCATATGACACTCTTTATAATCAAATGAAAAGGCTTATAACGATGTCTACAGGGAAAACGTTGCTCGCGCTGGCGCTCAGCGCACTTTTACCGGCAGGGGCGGCATTTGCGGCCAATACCGATACCATCATCTACTGTTCTGAAGCCTCACCCGAATCGTTTAACCCGCAAATCGCCAGCTCCGGCCCGTCATTCGTGGCCAGTTCGCAGGTGTTGTACAACCGACTGATCAATTTCGATCCGGTAAAAAATACGCCGGTGCCGTCGCTGGCGACCGACTGGACGATTTCCCCGGACGGGAAAACATACACGTTTACGCTGCGTCAGGGCGTGAAATTCAACAGCAATAAATTCTTTAAACCGACGCGCGATTTTAATGCCGATGACGTTATTTTCTCGGTGCTGCGCCAGAAGGATGCGGATCATCCGTACCATAATGTGTCGCAAGGCAGCTACGAATACTTCAATGATGTCGGCCTCGATAAGTTGATTAAAGAGGTGAAAAAGGTCGACGATTATCACGTCCAGTTTGTGCTGAACGAACCCAATGCGGCATTCCTCGCTGACTGGGGCATGGATTTCGCCTCCATTCTCTCCGCAGAGTATGCCGATGCGATGCTGAAAAAAGGCACACCGGAAAACGTCGATAACTGGCCTGTCGGCACTGGCCCTTACGTACTGCAACACTACAAGCAGGATTCACAGATTCGCTACCTGGCGAACCCGAACTACTGGGATGGCGAAGTGCCGACCAGACATCTTATTTTCTCGATTACGCCTAACGCCCAGACGCGCCTGGCAAAACTGCAAACCAACGAGTGCCAGATTATTCCGGCGCCATCACCCGTACAGTTTGACGAGATTAAAAAGAATAATGCGTTAACGCTGCATTCGGTCGATGCGCTGAACGTCGGCTATCTGGCCTTTAATACCGAGAAAAAACCGTTTGATAACGTACTGGTGCGCCAGGCGTTAAATTACGCCACTGATAAAAAAGCCATTATCAACGCGGTGTTCCTCGGTTCCGGTACGGTGGCGAAATCGCCCATTCCGCCAAATATGATGGGCTTTAATAACAACCTGAAGGATTACGACTACGATCCGCAAAAAGCCAAAGATTTGCTGAAGCAGGCGGGGCTGGAGAAGGGGTTCGAGGCAACGCTCTGGTCGATGCCGGTGCAACGCCCTTATAACCCCAATTCCCGGCGCATTGCGGAAATGATCCAGAGTGACTGGGCAAAAGTCGGCGTGACGGCGAAAATCGTCTCTTACGAATGGGGAGAGTATCTGTCCGGGATGCGTAAAGGCGAGCACGATACCGCGCTGTTCGGCTGGATGTCTGACAATGGCGATCCAGATAACTTTGCCGATGTGCTGCTGGGCTGCAACAGCATAAAAACCGGCTCAAATGCCGCGCGCTGGTGCGATAAAGGGTATGATGATCTCGTCCAGAAAGCGAAACGGGTGAGCAAGCCGGAAGAACGTGCGCAGCTCTACCAGCAGGCGCAGGATATTTTCTATCAGCAAGCGCCGTGGATCGCGCTGGCAAACGGCAAAACGTTCTACGCCACACGCAGCAACGTAACCGGATACAGCGTAAGCCTGATGGGCAGTGATTTTTCAAAAGCTAAATTGAATTGATGGTTTAAGGAGAGTTTATGTCGCACCTGGAAGAGGTCACTGCGCGCGTAGATGCCGCTATCGAAGAGAGCGTCATTACCCATATGAACGAACTGCTGATCGCGCTGAGCGATGACGCCGAACTGAGCCGGGAAGATCGTTACACCCAGCAACAGCGGCTACGGACGGCGATTGCGCATCACGGTCGTCAGTACAAGGAAGATATGGAAGCGCGTCGCGAACAGCTTACCAAAGGCGGTAGCATTCTCTGACGTTGATAAGCACGGCCTGTGAGGGATGTACAGGCCGGATAAGGCATTTACGCCGCGCCGCCGCCATCCGGCGAAGCGGCAGTTAAAACTGGCGTCTGGCGACCAGCCACGCGCCGATCACCAACAACACCGCTCCGCAAACCGGGCCTGCCAGCGCACGTAACGGCACGCCATGACTTCTCAAAATGTCCAATACCAGGCCGCCAATAAGCTGGCTGGCAACCAGAACCGCGATAGTCGTCGCCGCGCCAACGTACTGATACCCGCTAATACTGGCGAAAACAAAAAGCGATCCGAGCAAGCCGGGAATCAACGTCCACCAGCGCACGCTGGAAGCCAGCTCGCTAAACCCCGCCGCGCCTTGTTTAAACCACAAAATGCTGACAAACAGGACAATCCCGACCAGCGAGTTCAGCAGCATGGCGATGAGAATCGTTGACGAGTTCTGTGTAATGCGCACCATAAGCGTGTTTTGCACAACCAGCCCAATACCGGCGGCAATCAGAAAGGCGAGGGTCAGCGTCTGGTTCATCCGCGCGCATCCGGGTCGCAGCGATCGTCAAGCTGAAGCTGCATAAACGTCAGATCCAGCCAGCGGCCGAATTTGGTGCCAACCTGCGGCATTTGGGCGGTAATGCTGAACCCCAGCGTTTCGTGCAGATGCAGCGATGCTTGATTTTGCGACTCGATTCCGGCGACCATCACATGCTTGCCACATGCGCGCGCTTCCTCGATCAGACGGCTGAGAAGCGCCCGTCCGAGGCCTTTCCCCTGATGATCCGGGTGGACATATACGGAATGTTCAACCGTATGGCGGAAACCGTCAAAGTTACGCCAGTCACCAAAGGAGGCGTACCCGGTGACGACGCCATTCTCTTCACTGACCAGAACCGGATAGCCTGATAGCTGACGCGCATCAAACCATGCGATGCGGTTATCCACATCGACCGTTTGATCGTTCCAGATTGCCGCCGTGTGCAATACTGCGTGATTGTAGATTTCGGCGATGGTGGCGCAGTCTTCTTTGCCAGCAAATCGAATAGACATGTTGAACCTCAGTTGTTGTTCACTATAGTATTACGATATGAATACTATCGAAGACAGCATAAATCAACGGATCAGTGCAAGAATTCGCATTGAGCGTGAATCGCGGGGCTGGTCGCTGACGGAGCTTGCCGAGCGGGCAGGCGTATCGCGCGCCATGATCCACAAAATCGAACGCGGAGAGAGCAGCCCGACGGCCACGCTGCTGGGGCGGCTTTCCGGGGCGTTTGGCATCAGCATGTCGACGCTGATCGCGCGGGCAGAAATGCAGGAGGGCAAGCTGCTGCGTTTTGCCGATCAACCCGTCTGGCACGACCCGCAGACGCACTACCTGCGCCGCCACGTTTCACCGCGCAGCGACCTGCCCATCGATCTCGTACAAATCTCGCTTCCGGCGGGGAGTGACGTACCGATGCCTGCGGCATCCTACGCGCTGGCAAGACAGCTTATCTGGCTACAGCAGGGAGAGCTGGTCTTTGTCGAAGGCGGGGTTCGCCATGAGATGAAAGCGGGCGACTGCCTGGAGCTGGGGCCGCCAAACGACTGCCGTTTTATCAATGAGACGCAGGAAACATGCGTTTACCTGGTTGTGCGCTTAAACCACGCGGGTAATTAATGTTCGGCTACTATTGAGGGATTCATGCCACAAGCAGAGGAGAACATCATGGGCCAACAAGCATACCGTAATCGTCGTTGGGTTCTGGCTTCGCGCCCGCATGGCGCGCCGGTTGAGAGCAACTTCCGCATGGAAGAGGACGACGTGGCGACGCCCGGTGAAGGGCAAGTGCTGTTACGTACAATTTTCCTGTCCCTCGATCCCTACATGCGCGGAAGAATGAGCGACGAACCGTCCTACTCACCGCCAGTGGAGATCGACGGCGTGATGGTTGGCGGAACGGTCAGCCGGGTCGTGGAGTCCAGTCACCCTGATTACCATCCGGGAGAATGGGTATTAAGTTACAGCGGCTGGCAGGATTATGATATTTCCGACGGGAAAGGGCTGGTGAAACTCGGTGACAACCCTGAGCATCCGTCATGGGCGCTGGGCGTGCTGGGGATGCCGGGCTTTACCGCCTATATGGGACTGCTGGATATCGGCCAGCCCAAAGCAGGGGAAACGCTGGTCGTTGCTGCCGCCACCGGGCCGGTCGGCGCAACCGTCGGGCAAATAGGCAAACTGAAGGGCTGTCATGTGGTGGGTGTCGCAGGCGGCGCAGAAAAATGCCGCTACGCGACCGAGATTCTCGGTTTTGACATATGCCTCGATCACCACGCGGCGGATTTTGCGGAACAACTGGCGAAAGCCTGCCCGCAGGGAATTGATGTGTATTATGAAAATGTCGGCGGTAAGGTGTTTGATGCGGTTCTGCCGCTGTTGAATACTTCGGCACGTATCCCGTTGTGTGGTCTGGTGAGCGGGTATAACGCCACAAAACTCCCCGATGGACCTGACCGGCTGCCACTATTAATGGCGACGCTGTTAAAAAAACGCATCCGCCTGCAAGGGTTTATTATTGGTCAGGACTACGGGCACCGGATTCATGAGTTTCAGCAGGAGATGGGGCGCTGGGTCAAAGAAGGGAAGATCCACTACCGCGAACAGATCACCGACGGACTGGAAAAAGCGCCGGGGGCGTTTATCGGTCTGCTGACCGGGAAGAACTTCGGCAAGGTCGTGATTCGCCTGGCGGATGATGCCTGAGAATTGACGCTGCATGACATTAAAAAATAGCGGGGCGATTCCCCGCTATTTTTTTTAGCTTTTTTAGCTCTGGTGCTTACTCAAAACGCCATGCCAGATTGACGCCAACGCCGTAGTTTCTCCCCGGCGCCGGTTCGTAATAGCGTCCGTTTGATTCGTTGACGATCACCGAACCGACATACTCTTTATCAAACAGGTTATCGACCCGGCCAAACACATCGACCGTTAAGTTGCTGTAGTTAAACTTATACCCGGTGTTCAGACCAACCACGGTATACGAGGGCGCTTTTGCCGTGTTGTGATCGTCTGCCATAATGTCCCCCATATAGCGGGCATCGGTGCCGGCATACCAGCCTTCATCCGGTACATATCCCAGCGAGGCGAACCCCATATTACGCGCAATGCCCGGCATGCGGTTACCGTTGCAATCGCCACTTTTGCAGACGTTGCTGCGGTAGGTCGCATCCAGCCAGGTCCAGGAGGCGTTTACCCGCCAGTTACCGGCGAAACGCTGATCCCACGATAATTCCGCACCCTGGCGGCGGGTTTTACCGGCGTTTTTATATGTGGTGCGCCCGCCGCCGCTGGTGGCGACGACAATTTCATCATCCGTATCCGTCTGGAAGAGCGCCGCCGTCAGTAAACCATCGCCAATACGCGTTTTACTGCCAATTTCCACCGTGTCATTGGTGGCGGGTTTCAGGCCGAAGTTCAGGCCGCTTTGTCCGTCCGGGCGATAGGAGAGTTCATTGATGGTCGGCGTTTCAAAACCGCGCCCTGCGGCCAGATAAACGTTCCACGCATCGGTGAACGCATACTTGAGCGCCCCGGCAGGGAGCCATTGATGGTAGCTGGCCTCGCCGCTGTCATCTCTGTTTCCAGGCGTAACGTAATGATCGTTAGAGTCAAACCAGACTGAGCTGTACCGCACGCCGGCATCAAGCGAAAGTTTTTCGGTCAGTTGCCACTGCGTTTGCAGGTAGGGATCGGCGTTCCACATCAGGTTGCGCTCATTACGACGCAAATCGCCTTTCACGCCAAACTGCGGCACGCCGTTATTCAGGCGGTAGTTCTCGTAACCCTTGCGATTTTCGCTCATATTTTCATAGTTCAGGCCGGTGGTGAACGTCACAGGTACGCCCAGCTCGCCCCGGTGCGTCCAGCGGGTGTCGATACCCTGATAATGCCGCTGAAGCACGATTACGCCGCCTGCATGCGCGGGGTTATCCCGCTGCGGCGCCATCGGTATGGACTGGTATTGTGTGGTTTCACGTTCACCGGCATACATCATTACGCTCAGATCGTCGTGTTCGCTGAGCTGACGCTCATAGCGCAGGCCTGCCTGAGTCTGCTTGATGGTTTTTCGCGTGTTGAACTGTTCGGCACGCGGCGACTGCTGCGGGTTGGCTTTCCATTCGGATTCGGTCAGGCCGCCGGGGTCATTCGCGTGAATGTCTACGCTATTGAAAATCAGGCTTAACTTACTGGCATCGTCCAGACGCACCCCCAGTTTTGCGTTAGCCAGATTCTTTTGCGCGCTGCTGCGATCGCGAAAACCGTGGGTGGTGAATCGGGTCGTGGAGACGGTGTAATCCACGTCACCCGCCTGCGTTCCGTCACCCATCGCCCCCGTGGCTTTCATGCCATAGCGCCAGCTACCGAAACTGCCGTAATAGCTGCTGGCTTCAATCGTCGGCGGCTGGCGTCCGGTTTCCGTCGTCACGTTCATCACGCCGCCGGAAGAGTTGCCGTACAGCGCGGAGAAGGGGCCGCGCAGCACTTCCACATTCTGGACGCTGCTCAGATCGATATTGGACGTCTGCCCTTGTCCGTCCGGCATGGTGGCCGGGATGCCGTCAACATACAGACGAATACCGCGAATGCCGTACGCAGAACGGGAGCCAAATCCGCGAATTGACAACTGTAAATCCTGTGCATAGTTCTGACGGTTTTGCACCTGCAAACCGGGCACGCCGTTTAAGGATTCAGACAGATTAATACGCGGCGTCGCCAGTCGCATATCTTCCCCTTCAACCACGGTGACGGCGGCGGGTGTGTCCAGTTCAGACACCGTTTGCGGCGTCGCGCTAACAATCATCGTTTGTTCATCTTCAGCCGTGGCCGCCTGGCTCACCGGCGAGAAAACGAAAGGGAATAAAAGGGCGGGAAATGCGGCCTGACGAGCGGTAATGATCTTCATGAAAAAAAACCAATCACGAGTAAACGTGCCAAATGAAATTTGATGAATACTTTAATTACTTTGTAAATATATGAAAAATTTAATAGCACGATGCGTTAATGGAACATGAAAAAATTAAAGAAATTGTAGACTGCCTGCAAAGAAACGCTCCACTTTGCACTAAATAATGATTACTATTCGCATCTACGTACAGCGAGTGGGACACGGATTCACTCGCCGAAGCCATGTGAAGCAGCTACAAACGTGTTTATCAAAGGGAGTCGTCATGCATTTACGTCATCTGTTTTCGCCGCGCCTGCGTGGTTCTTTACTGTTAGGTTCACTGCTGGTCGCGTCTTCATTTAGCACGCAGGCGGCAGAAGAAATGCTGCGTAAAGCCGTCGGCAAGGGCGCTTATGAAATGGCCTATAGCCAGCAGGAAAATGCGCTGTGGCTGGCTACTTCGCAAAGCCGCAAAACGGACAAAGGTGGGGTGGTTTATCGCCTCGACCCGGTTACCCTTGAGGTGACGCAGGCCATCCATAACGATCTCAAACCGTTTGGCGCGACCATCAACAACGCGACGCAAACGCTGTGGTTTGGTAACACCGTAAATAGCGCGCTGACGGCAATCGATGCCAAAACAGGTGATGTAAAAGGGCGTCTGGTGCTGGATGAGCGCAAGCGTTCCGAAGATGTCCGTCCGCTGCAACCACGCGAACTGGTCAGCGATGATGCGACCAACACCGTATATATCAGCGGTATCGGTAAAGAGAGCGTGATTTGGGTGGTTGACGGTGAAAAAATCGCCCTGAAAACGACCATCCAGAATACCGGTAAAATGAGCACGGGTCTGGCCATTGACAGTCAAGCGAAGCGTCTTTACACCACTAACGCAGACGGCGAGTTCATCACCATCGATACTGCGGACAACAAGATCCTGAGCCGCAAGACATTGCTGGATGACGGGAAAGAGCACTTCTTTATCAACCTGAGCCTCGACACCGCAGGCCATCGCGCTTTTATCACCGACTCCAAAGCGGCTGAAGTTCTGGTGGTGGATACCCGTAATGGCAATGTGCTGGCAAAAGTAGCCGCGCCGGAATCACTGGCCGTGCTGTTCAACCCGACCCGCAACGAAGCCTATGTGACGCACCGCCAGGCCGGTAAAGTGAGCGTGATTGACGCGAAAAGCTATAAGGTCGTGAAAACTTACGACACGCCGACATTCCCGAATAGCCTGGCGCTGTCTGCGGACGGGCAAACGCTGTTCGTGAGCGTGAAGCAGAAGTCAACCCGTGAGCAGGAAGCCACTCAGCCAGATGATGTTATCCGCATCGCGCTGTAACGGTGAAATAACGCTGTAAGCATTAAGTAAAAAGGAGGGGCAAGCCCCTCCTTTTTACTGCGTAACAACATCCCGATAAACGTCACGCCACCGGGCTGCCAGTGTTAACTCGCCGTCTCTTCTCGTAATACCATGTCCTGTTTACTCTCTTCCTGCGGCACAACCGGCGCGGTACGGTGAATTTCCGCCACGCGGTTGCGCACGCCAAACCAGCCAGCGACCAGCAGAATGGCAATCAGCGGAAGTGAAGCGATGGTATAGGTGCCGTTAGGGTAATCAAACGCCATCAGCACCAGAACGCTCAGCAGGAACAGCAGGGTGAGCCAGGAGGTAAACGGCGCGCCCGGTAACTTAAAGCTGACGTCTGCCGCTTTGCCTTCTTTAATCGCCTTACGCAAACGCATCTGGCACACCACGATGAAGCCCCAGGAGGCGATAATACCCAGCGATGCGAAGTTAAGGACAATTTCGAAAACCTGAGAAGGCACCAGATAGTTGAGCAACACCCCGATGACATACACGCCCAGCGTCGCCAGAATGCCGGCGTACGGCACCTGTTGACGGCTCATTTTCGCCATAAATTTCGGCGCGGAACCGCCCATCGACATCGAACGTAAAATACGGCCGGTGCAGTACAGGCCTGAATTCAGACTGGAGAGGGCCGCCGTCAGCACCACAATGTTCATAATGCTGCCGATGTAAGGCACGCCCAGTTTTGAGAAGAAGGTCACGAAGGGGCTCTGACCGGCCTGATACGCGTTCCACGGCAGCAGCAACACCAACAGGACAACGGAACCGACATAGAACAGACCAATACGCCAGATCACGCTGTTGATCGCTTTTGGCACCATCGTTTGCGGATCTTTGCACTCTCCGGCCGCCGTACCAACAAGCTCAATCGACGCGAAGGCGAAGACAACGCCCTGAACCAGCACCAGAGCAGGCAACAGGCCATGCGGGAAGAACCCGCCGTTATCGGTGATCAGATGGAAGCCTGTTGTGTTGCCATCCAGCGGTTTACCGCTTCCTAAAAAGATTGTGCCGACAACCAGAAACAGGACAATCGCCAGCACTTTTACCAGCGCGAACCAGAACTCCATCTCGGCGAACCACTTCACGCCAATCATGTTCATTGTGCCCACAATCGCCAGCGCGCCCAGGGCAAACACCCATTGCGGAACGTCACCGAATGCGCCCCAGTAGTGCATATACAGCGCCACTGCGGTGATATCGACGATCCCGGTCATCGCCCAGTTGATGAAGTACATCCAGCCTGCGACGTATGCCGCTTTCTCGCCTAAAAATTCACGGGCGTAGGAGACGAAGCTGCCGCTGGAAGGGCGATGCAAAACCAGCTCGCCGAGCGCGCGAAGAATAAAGAATGAGAAAATACCGCATACCAGATAAACCAGCGCCAGGGCAGGGCCAGCCATTTGTAGTCGTGCGCCAGCCCCTAAAAACAATCCGGTGCCAATTGCGCCGCCAATGGCAATCATTTGTACCTGTCGGTTGCCCATCGCCTTGTGATAACCCTCTTCATGGGCGTTCAACCAGCGTCGTTTCGCGGCATGTTGTTCAAGCGCGTTTGTATTGTGTGTTTTCATTGTGTTACCTGTTGACCTGTCGGACAGAAGAGATACTTTTTGTGCCGCACCTTTTGCTAACCAAACGATTGCCTGGCTAACGCTGAAACGGTTTTTCCCATCATTCTGTGGTAGGGATAAAACCATCGGCGGAGCATCCTACCTGCAATTGTTAAACGACGCAAAACATACCCGGAAGCACAGCGTTAAGACGTCGTGCTTTTACGTGTGGTCAGCTCAGCCGCGCTGTGGTCACGATTCAGCCAGTAGCACGGTGAATCAACTACACTTAGCGTTTTACACGTTGTGGAGGCCGCATGATCAAAGTTTATGGCGTACCCGGCTGGGGCTCGGCAATTAGCGAAGTCATGCTGACTCTGGCGGAGATTCCGTATCAATTTATCGATGTGAAGGGGTTTGATGCCGAGGGGCCGCAGCGGGATCTGCTCCAGAAGCTCAACCCGCTGTGCCAGGTTCCAACGCTGGCACTGGAAAACGGAGAAATCATGACGGAGAGCGCCGCCATTGCGCTGATGATCCTCGATCGCCGTCCCGATCTCGCGCCGCCGGTCGGACACGCCGAGCGTCAGCAGTTCCAGCGTTTGTTAATCTGGCTGGTAGCGAACGTTTATCCCACATTCACGTATGCTGATTACCCTGAACGCTGGGTGCAAAATACCCCGGAGCAGTTGAAGAAAAGCTGCCTTGAATACCGTAAGGCGCTGTATATGTGGCTCAACGATCGGCTGATAGCGGAACCCTACGCCTTTGGCGGACAGCTAACGCTGCTGGACTGTTATCTGTGCGTGATGCGCACCTGGGGGCCGGGCCATGACTGGTTTCAGGACAACGCCCCGAACATTAGCGCGATTGCCGATGCGGTCTGCCAGCATCCACCGCTCCAGACGGTGCTGAAAAATAACGACATCATTTAATTTAGCACGGGCGGTGCCGATGATGGCCTTCAGCGCGCCCAACGATTCCGTCCGGCCTCTTTGGCCCGGTACAGCGCAGCATCGGCATCCGCAATCGTCTGTTCAGCGGTTTTTCCTTTCTCTGAGCAGGCGATACCCTGACTTACCGTGACGCTGTCACTTACCGTTGACGCCGGGTGAGGGATCGCCGCCGCTTCCAGCGCTTTTTGTATTCTCGCCGCCACGCGCTCTGCATCTTGCAACGTCGCGTCAAACAAAATAACAGCGAACTCTTCGCCGCCATAGCGGGCGGCCACATCTTCCGGGCTACGCACCGACTGAGCGAGTATATCCGCGACCTGACTCAAGCAGGCATCACCGGCCGGGTGCCCGTAGGCGTCGTTATAGCGTTTAAAAAAATCGACATCGAGCATGATCAGCGCAAACGCATTTTGCTGCGCCATTGCGTTATGCAGCAGTTTTTCCATTGCGCGCCGGTTTGCCGTACCGGTGAGCGGGTCGCGATGCGCAAGGTTATCCAGGCGCGAAATAAGCAGGTTGTTGTGTTGATTTTGTCGCCAGGCTTCATCAAACCAGCGAATCAGCATAAAACGGCCGCCCAGCAAAATAAGCGAGAAAATGCCCCAGATCACCGCGAAATGAATATTCACTTTCTGATTCAAAACAACGCTGGCGACGGGGACGGTCAGCCATAGCGGGAGCAGAAAAGCGAGTACGCTCGGCGTATGAAAATAGAGTGCGATCACGGCGCTGAGTAATAACACCGCACAGAGAGGATAGGCGAACGTTAATTGCCAGTGGCTGATGAAATAATAACTGCACCAGGACCAGAACAGGCTAAGGGTGATTAATAATCCCTGCGTCAGCCAGGATTGCCGCCGGGAGGTAATCAACAGCAGGGCACAGACCAGCATAATGCCGATAACGGCGTCATCAATAGTGCGGACAATACGCATCTCTGCCAGATAGCGCGCGTGGGTATCGTGGAATAACGCGTCACGAAAAAAGATCATCAGCGCAAAACTGATATTCACAAAAGCAAACCACGGCAGGCTGAGAGCCATTCCTCGTCTCACCATATCCTCGCGAGTGGTCCAGATGGTATGTTTCGCTTTTCTGTTATCCTGAGCCATAGCGTTATCTGAAAAGTGGATGATAAACGGGGACGCCGGGGGGCATTTCGCCTTCAGCCCGCGGTAATTTTTTTGCCCGAGGTAACGAAGGTTCCCGCACCTAAATGATGCAGGGTATTCAGTTTATCGTCATCAAACTGCCAGCGGCCTTCAATAAAAACACGTTCATCCGCCGCCGCCGAAACCACTTCGCCAAAAAGCGTGTCATATTTTTCCTGTGCCGACGTTGCGGGCAGCAGTCGGCATTCCATCCAGGCGAGGCATTTCTCTTCGATCATGGGTAAACCGAGCACCGGGCCTTTTATCACCGGGATGCCATAGCAGTTGAATTTATCTTCTTCGCGGCCAGAGACGCTGCCTACCGCATACGTCCAGTTCGTTGCCGCTACGCCGGGAATCACGATGCCAAACATACCGCTGCGCTCTATAAGCTCGCGCGACCAGGTGGTTTTATCCAGCACAATGGCAAGACGGGGAGGCTCAAACTCGACGGGCATAGACCACGCCGCCGCCATAACATTCCGCCGCTCCGTGCGATCGTCCCGGCTGGTGATCAGAACCGTCGGGCCGTGATTTAACAGACGGCTGGCATGATGTAGCTCTACAGGACGAAAACGACTCATAGGTATGCCTCGTTCAGGGGGATTATCGTCTTATCGTAACGACACTATTGAAAATAGTGGCTAAAGGATACATGTGCAACGCACGTTATTGTACGTAATACCGCCAAAAATCAATCATACTCCAGGTTGAGAACCGCATCCGTGACATATTACGTCAGGCGGCGGGGTAACAGATTGCCGCCATCAGCGTAGAATCAGCTTTTTTGCGTGAACCCCTACAGACAGGAATGCCTTATGACGTCTTTTTTGACCGCCTATTTTGCCCGCATAAATTGGTCGGGCGCTGCCGAAGCTAACCTTGACACTTTACGAGCGCTGCATTTGCAGCATAACAGCACCATTCCGTTTGAAAATCTGGATGTCTTACTGCCGCGCGAAATTCAGCTCGACGATCTGTCGCTGGAAGAAAAATTGCTGACCGCCCGTCGCGGCGGCTATTGCTTCGAACAAAATGGGCTGTTTGAGCGTGCTTTACGGGAGACAGGCTTTACCGTGCGCAGCCTGCTGGGGCGCGTCGTACTGACAAACCCGACCAGCTTGCCGCCACGTACGCACCGGCTGTTACTGGTCGAACTGCAAGGCGAGCCGTGGATTGCCGACGTCGGATTTGGCGGGCAGACATTGACCGCGCCCATCCGTTTGCAGGCAGAATGTGAACAACAGACGCCGCATGGCGAATACCGTTTGCGACAAGAGGGGAATAACTGGATTTTGCAGTTCCGCCATCACGATCACTGGCAGTCGATGTATTGCTTCGATCTGGGAGTTCAGCAGCAGAGCGATTACGTGATGGGCAACTTCTGGTCAGCGCACTGGCCGCAGTCGCATTTTCGCCATCACCTGCTGATGTGCCGCCATTTACCGGATGGCGGTAAGCTGACGTTGACCAATTTCCATTTCACCCATTATCAGGAAGGCCATGCGATAGAACAGCGTAATGTGCCGGATGTGGCGTCTCTTTACGCGCTATTGCAGGAGCAGTTTGGGCTGGGGATCGATGATGCGAAGCACGGGTTTACCGAGGCGGAATTAGCGGCCGTCATGGCGGCGTTTGATACCCACCCGGAGGCAGGGAAATAACGTTTTGCGCCGGATGGCGGCTTACGCCTGATCCGGCCTACAGGGAGTATTTTGTAGGCCCGGTAAGCGTCGCGCCACCGGGCATGGGGTCAGCGACGTGAGCGGACAATCTGGTAGCGGCGAGTGAAATACTCAAACGGCGCGCTCCAGACATGCACCAGACGCGTGAACGGGAAAATCAGGAAGATGGTCATTCCCAACACCAGATGCGCGCGGAAAATTGGCGCCACGCCGTCCAGATGCGCCGAAGCGCCGCCCTGGAACGTCACAACCGCCTGCGCCCAACCGACCAGTTTCAGCATCTCGCTTCCGTCCGGGTGTTGCGCGGAGAACGGTATTGTCGTCAGCCCGAGGATGCACTGGATCAGCAGGATACAGAGGATCAAAATATCCGCCGTGGATGAGCTGGCGCGCACGCGCTGATTAAACAGACGCCGAATCAGCAGACCTGCGCCGCCGACCAGCGTCAGCACACCGCAGACCCCGCCAAGAATCATCGCCATTTGCTGTTTCACCGCAATGGGCAGGAACCAGGCGTACATCCAGTGGGGCGTTAACATACCGAACAGATGGCCGAAGAAGATCCCCAGGATGCCGATATGGAACAGGTTTGACCATAGCACCATGCCGCGTTTGTCCAGCATCTGGCTGGACGAGGCGCGCCAGGTGTATTGCCCGTAGTCATAGCGCAACCAACTGCCGAGAATAAACACCGTGCCGCAGAGGTAGGGGTAGATGTCGTAAAAAAAGACGTTCAGGTACTGTATCATTTCGGGCCTCCCGCGCTGACGTCGACATACTGTGGCGCCACGTCCTGGCTAAAGCGTCGTTGATAGTGTTGTAACGGAGAACTGTCACAGGCGGTGGCGTTATCTTCGATAAACTTCACCTGTTCCTCTTCCCAGACGGCATCCAGCGCCTGACGGGTATCGTCACGCGCCTCGCCGCCGATCTGCTGCGTGACACTGTCACTGGAAAGTGGGCTGCCCGCCAGCGACAGCAGGGCGTCAAACAGCTGATACCACGGCGTTTCCCGTTGTTTTAAACGCCCACCCAGCAGCGCGAGGATCGGCGCGATGTTCTGCAATCCCTCCCGCGCTTCTGCTTCCGGCAGCACGCTCAAATACTCCAGATAGAGCGGCAGATGGTCGGGTAACTCGCGGCAGTCGAGTTGCAGTCCCACCTTTTCATACTGGGCCAGCAGATCGACCATCGCCTGGCCCCGATCGCGCGATTCCGCATGAACGTGTTCAAACAGCAACAGCGACGTCGCGCGCCCGCGATCAAAGACTTCACACCACTGCGCCTGCTTATCCAGCAGCGGGGCGTTTAGCAGCTCAGTGGTGAAGTCGGTGAGCATTGGCGCATCATGGCGAATAAGCGCGATGGCGTCGTCACGGCACTCCCACAACAGCTCATCCGGGTACTCCATCAGCAAGCCAATAATCTTGAGGATCTGCATTATTCGCCCTCCGCCTTATCGCGTACTTCGGTGATGTTGATGGCGTCAATGCGGCTGCTGTTAAACAGGTTAAATTTGGTGTCGGAACCGTGGCAGCCATCGCCGAAGGTGAAGCCGCAGCCGTTACGCTCAGGGAAGGCGTCACGCGCCATTTCGCGGTGACTGGTTGGGATCACGAAACGGTCTTCGTAATTGGCGATCGCCAGGTAGCGATACATCTCTTCCACCTGTTCCACACTTAAGCCGACTTCCTCAATAGCGCGGGTGTCCGTAACGCCTTCCACCGTCTGCGAACGCATATAGTGGCGCATCGCCATCATCCGTTTCAGGGCGCGCAGCACCGGGCCGGTATCGCCTGCGCTCAGCATATTGGCAAGGTACTGCACCGGAATACGCAGGCTTTCGATTGCCGGAAGCACACCTTCGGTTTGCGGCAGGCCGCCAGCATCGGCATAAGACTGAATTGGCGACAGCGGTGGCACGTACCAGACCATCGGCAGGGTGCGGTATTCCGGGTGTAACGGCAGCGCCAGCTTCCAGTCCATCGCCATTTTGTAGACCGGGGAACGCTGAGCGGCCTCAATCACGTTTTGCGGAATACCCTGTTTCAGCGCTTCTTCAATCACCGCCGGATCGTTCGGGTCAAGGAACACGTCGCACTGACGCTCATAGAGATCGGTTTCGTGTTCGGTGCTGGCCGCTTCTTCAATGCGGTCCGCGTCATACAACAACACGCCGAGATAGCGAATACGGCCAACACAGGTTTCCGAGCAGACGGTCGGCTGACCGGATTCGATACGCGGATAACAGAAAATGCATTTTTCTGATTTGCCGCTTTTCCAGTTGAAGTAGATTTTTTTGTACGGACAACCGCTGATGCACAGACGCCAGCCGCGACATTTGTCCTGGTCGATCAGCACAATGCCATCTTCTTCACGCTTATAAATCGCGCCGCTCGGGCAGGTCGCCACACAGCTTGGGTTAAGGCAGTGCTCGCACAGACGCGGCAGATACATCATGAAGGTGTTTTCGAACTGGCCGTACATCTCCTTTTGCATCTTCTCGAAGTTACGATCGCGGGCACGTTTTGAAAATTCGCCGCCGAGCAATTCTTCCCAGTTTGGCCCCCAGACAATTTTGTCCATCCTTTTGCCGTCAATCAGCGAACGCGGGCGGGCGGTGGGCTGGTTTTTGCTCTCCGGCGCGCTGTGCAGATGCTGATAATCGTAGGTAAACGGTTCGTAGTAATCATCGATTTGCGGGATCACCGGGTTGGCGAAGATTTTGGTGATAACGCCCATCTTGCCGCCCAGACGCGGTCTTATCTTGCCGTTGACATCGCGAACCCAGCCGCCTTGCCACTCCTCCTGATCTTCCCAGTTTTTCGGATAGCCGATACCAGGTTTTGTCTCAACGTTGTTAAACCACGCGTACTCCATACCTTCACGCCCGGTCCAGACGTTTTTACAGGTGACGGAGCAGGTGTGGCAGCCGATGCACTTATCAAGGTTGAGAACCATGCCTACCTGTGAGCGTATTTTCATTTTTTCGCCTCCTGTACCTGATCCCGACCTTCATCATCCAGCCAGTTAATATTTTTCATTTTTCTAATCATGATGAACTCGTCGCGGTTCGATCCGACCGTACCGTAGTAGTTAAAGCTGTAAGCCAGCTGCGCATAGCCGCCGATCATATGGGTCGGTTTCGGGCAGACGCGCGTAACGGAGTTGTGGATCCCGCCGCGCATCCCTGTGACTTCAGAACCCGGGATATTCATGATGCGTTCCTGAGCGTGGTACATCATGGTCATACCCGGCGGCACGCGCTGGCTGACCACCGCACGCGCGGTGAGGGCGCCGTTGGCGTTGAAGGCCTCGATCCAGTCGTTATCCTCAATGCCCAGCTCACGGGCATCAGTTTCACTGATCCAGACAATCGGCCCGCCGCGCGACAGCGTCAGCATGAGCAGGTTTTCGCTATAGGTGGAGTGAATGCCCCATTTCTGGTGCGGCGTGAGGAAGTTCAGCGCTTTTTCCGGGAAACCGTTCGGCGGGATTTCGCGCATTTCGCTGACGCTACGGGTGTCAATCGGCGGACGGTAGGCCACCAGACTTTCCCCGAAGGCGCGCATCCAGGCGTGATCCTGATAGAGCTGCTGACGACCGGACAGCGTGCGCCACGGGATCAGCTCATGGACGTTGGTGTACCCGGCATTGTAAGAGACATGCTCGCTTTCAAGACCGGACCAGGTCGGGCTGGAGATAATTTTGCGCGGCTGGGCCTGAATATCCCGGAAGCGGATTTTCTCGTCTTCTTTGTTCAGCGCCAGATGAGTATGATCGCGCCCGGTAATCGCGCCCAGCGCCTCCCAGGCTTTGACTGCCACCTGACCGTTGGTTTCCGGCGCCAGCGCAAGGATGACCTCAGAGGCGTCCAGCGCGGTGTCAATCAGCGGGCGACCTTTCGCCGGGCCTTCGCGTTTGGTGTAATTGAGTTTACCGAGGAAATCGACTTCGTTTTCCGTATTCCAGGAAATGCCTTTCCCGCCGTTGCCCAGCGTATCCATCAACGGGCCGAGGGAGGTGAACCGCTCATACGTCGCCGGATAGTCGCGTTCCACCACCGCGATGTTCGGCGCGGTTTTACCGGGGATCAGATCGCATTCGCCTTTGCGCCAGTCGAGAATATCAAACGGCTGCGACAGCTCTGCCGGGGAGTCATGCTGTAGCGGTTGCAGCACCACATCGGTTTCTTTGCCAAGATGCCCCACGCAGACGTCGGAGAACACTTTGGCGATCCCTTTGTAGATTTCCCAGTCGCTTTTCGATTCCCACGCCGGGTCAACGGCAGCAGACAGCGGATGAATAAACGGATGCATATCCGAGGTATTCATGTCGTCTTTTTCATACCAGGTGGCGGTCGGCAGCACAATATCTGAGAACAGGCAGGTGCTGGACATACGGAAATCCAGCGTCACCAGCAGGTCGAGCTTGCCTTCAATGGCGTCCGTTTGCCACTCCACATCTTCCGGTTTGACGCCGTCACTGGACCCCAGCGCTTCTCCCTGAATGCCGCTTTCGGTGCCCAGCAGGTATTTGAGCATGTATTCATGCCCCTTGCCGGATGAACCCAGCAAATTCGAGCGCCAGACGAAGAGGTTGCGCGGGTGGTTTTTACCGCTGTCCGGCTGCTCGCAGGCAAAACGAATATCCCCCGATTTCAGCGCCTGTACGGTGTAATCGGCAGGGGATAATCCGGCCTGTTCCGCTTTGCTTTTCAGCGTGAGCGGGTTGAGATTGAGCTGAGGCGCGGAGGGCAGCCAGCCCATACGTTCAGCTCGCACGTTGAAATCAATTAAATGGCCGGTAAAGCGTGAGGAATCAGCCAGCGGCGACAGCAGTTCCTGCGCGGTCAGTTTTTCATAACGCCACTGGCTGGCGTGATTATAGAAAAACGACGTGCTGTTCATCTGACGCGGCGGGCGGTTCCAGTCCAGCGCAAACGCCAGCGGCAGCCAGCCGGTTTGTGGGCGTAACTTTTCCTGCCCCACGTAGTGCGCCCAGCCACCACCGCTTTGCCCCACGCAGCCGCAGAACACGAGGATGTTAATCATCCCGCGATAGTTCATATCCATGTGATACCAGTGGTTCACACCGGCGCCGAGGATGATCATGGAACGGCCATGCGTTTTATGCGCGGTATCGGCAAATTCCCTGGCGATCGTTTCGATGTGACGACGCGGTACGCCGGTAATCTGTTCGCCCCAGGCGGGAGTGTAGGCCTTAATTTCCGCGTAATCTTTGGCGCTGTGATCGTCATCCAGACCACGGTCCAGGCCATAATTCGCCAGCACCAGGTCGTAGACGCTGACGACCGGGCAGAGGCTGCCATCGGCCAGGGTAAGACGCTTCACCGGCAACTGGCGCACCAGAACCGGTTCTTGCTTCACGCTGCGAAAATGCGGGTTCTCATTACCGCCAAAGTAAGGGAACGCCACGCCAGCGACATCATCATGCTGGCCCAGCAAGGAGAGGGTCAGTTCCGTTTCGTTGCCTGCCGCCAGCGGCTCAAGATTCCACTTGCCTTTCTCGCCCCAGCGAAAGCCGATGGAGCCGTTCGGCACCACCAGTTCACCCGCACGATTATAAGCGACGGTTTTCCATTCCGGGTTATTGGTTTCACCCAGCCCGTCGACCAGATCGGACGCCCGCATCATGCGACCTGGCACATAGCTGCCGTCTTCGCGCGCTTCAAGCATGACCAGCATCGGCATGTCGGTATAGCGGCGACAGTAATTCAGGAAATAGTCGCTGGGGTTATCGAGATGAAACTCTTTGAGGATGACGTGGCCCATTGCCATCGCCAGCGCGCTGTCAGTACCTTGCTTCGGCGCCAGCCACTGGTCGCACAGCTTGGCGACTTCTGAGTAGTCCGGCGTAATGGCAATCGTCTTGGTGCCTTTGTAACGCACTTCTGTGAAGAAGTGTGCGTCCGGCGTGCGCGTTTGCGGCACGTTAGAGCCCCAGGCGATGATATAGCTGGAATTGTACCAGTCTGCGGATTCCGGGACATCGGTTTGCTCGCCCCACGTCATCGGCGATGCGGGCGGCAGATCGCAGTACCAGTCATAGAAACTCAGACAGGTTCCGCCGAGCAACGAGAGATAACGAGTCCCGGCGGCGTAGGAGACCATCGACATCGCCGGAATCGGCGAGAACCCGGCGACACGGTCAGGGCCATAATTTTTGACGGTCCAGACGTTGGCCGCCGCGATCAGTTGATTAAGTTCTTTCCAGTTAGAACGAATAAACCCACCGCGTCCACGCACCTGCTTGTAGCTTTGGCACTTTTGCGGATCGTTCATGATCGACTCCCACGCCAGTACCGGATCAGGCTGGCGGGAAAGGGCGTCACGCCACAGTTCAATCAGGCGTTTACGCACCAGCGGATACTTCAGGCGGTTAGCGCTATAGAGATACCAGGAATAACTGGCGCCGCGTGGGCAGCCGCGCGGTTCATGATTAGGCAGATCCGGGCGGGTTCGGGGGTAGTCCGTCTGCTGCGTTTCCCAGGTCACCAGACCATTTTTAACGTAGATTTTCCAGCTACAGGAGCCGGTGCAGTTCACGCCATGCGTGGAGCGCACGATTTTATCGAACTGCCAGCGCTGACGATAACTGTCCTCCCAGTCCCGGTTGGTGTGCATCACCTGCCCGTGACCGTCCGCAAAAGTGTCGCCTTTTTGCTTAAAATAGCGAAAGCGATCCAACAGTTTACTCATGACATTTCTCCTGCTCCATAATGTGTCAGGCGGTCTTGTAGGCCGGATAAGGCGCTGCGCGATTGCCTGATGGCGACGCCCGGCGTCTTATCCGGCCTACGTCCGAACCTGTGATGAATATGTTTTATTTTTTTGTTGCTGCCGGTTTACGGCGACCATAAACCAGCCAGGTCACCAGTACGCAAACGATGTAAAACACCAGAAAGATTTTCATTGCGCCAACCGGCGAGCCGGTCAACGCCAGAGAAGAACCAAAAGCTTTAGGGATAAAGAAACCGCCGACTGCGCCAATCGCAGAGATAAAACCGAGGGCAGCGGCCGTATCGGTCACGGCTTCACGCTGGGCCTGCGCATCTGAGCCGCCGCGCAGTTTCACTCTGTAGATCGTGATCTGGCGGAAAATGACCGCAATCATCTGGAAGGTCGAGCCGCTTCCCAGGCCCGCCGTCAGGAAAAGCCCCATAAACACCAGATAGAAGGCGATAAAACTTCCTGAGCCGGAGCCCGGTAATGTCAGAAACAGCAGGGCGGTAAACAGCGCCATGAAAACGAAGTTAATCAGCGTGACGCGAACGCCGCCGAACTTGTCAGAAATAACGCCGCCCGCAGAACGCGCAAGCGCGCCGATAAACGGGCCAAAGAAGGCCAGTTGCAGAATATTGACGTCGGGAAACTGGGTTTTCGCCAGCATGGCGAATCCTGCGGAGAAACCGATAAAAGAACCAAAGGTGGCGAGATAGAGCAGGCTGAGCAGCCAAAGGTGAAAGCGTTTCAGCACCGGCAGTTGAGACGCGACAGAGGCTTTCGAACTGGCGATATCATTCATCCCGGTCCAGGCTGCGAGGGTCGCGATAAGCAATAACGGCACCCAGATCCACGCGGCATTCGTCAGCGAAAGCAGCGAGCCATCGGGCTGCGGCACACCTTGTACGCCCAGAAAAGTGAACATGGGCAGGAAAATCACCAGCGGGGCGACAAGTTGCATCACGCTGACGCCAAGGTTGCCTAAACCGCCGTTCACGCCGAGGGCGCTACCTTGCTTTGCTTTCGGGAAGAAAAAGCTGATGTTGCCCATACTGGAGGCAAAGTTAGCGCCAGCAAAACCGCACAGCAGCGCAATGATAATAAATACTCCAAAAGGGGTGGATGTGTTTTGCACCGCAAAACCGAGCCAGATACAGGGAATAATCAGAATAACTGTGCTAAAAATCGTCCAGCGACGCCCGCCAAATATAGGTACCATAAAGGAGTAGGGCACGCGTAATATAGCCCCGGACAGCGAAGGTAAAGCGGTTAATAAAAAGAGCTGGTCAGTGGTGAAATTAAAACCAATTTTATTCAAATTAACGGCGACGGCGCTAAATAACATCCAGACGCAGAATGCGAGCAATAAACAAGCCACTGATATCCAAAGATTTCTTCGGGCAATGTGTTTACCTTTGTTTTCCCAGAAAGCGGGTTGTTCTGGCCTCCAGTCACTCAAAAGATAACGATTATTTTTCTCATTTTGTAGCGCCATATTGCCCTCACACGCACACGTCGTTCATGAAAAAAAAGAAATAAGTCCAGGAAGGGCGCGCGAGCCCTTTTTAGAATTTATTGAAGACTTTTAAGAATATTGATTGAAAGGATAGATAAAAAAGCGAGACCACGAGGAGTGAAGGGCGGTTAATAAGTTGCTTAAGTGTTACCAAATGTAAACACAAAAGATGCATTGTTAACTGGCGTATAACATCAGCGAAATAACTCCAGTGTAATCATGCGGTCCAGATGCTGCTGGTAGGCAGGATCGGTCATTTCAGACATACCGAGGGCGTACATGCCGTCCAGCCCGCAGGCTAATGCGATTAATCGCCAGGCGACATCAGCGGCGGCTGAGGCCAATGAAAATTCTCCTGCCTCCTGACCGCCTTCAATGATGGCGGTCGTTTCTTCATGCCACATTTGCATGGTCAGCAGGTAGGCGCTTTTAATTTCCGGGTCGTTATCCGCCAGGATCTGCGCTTCCCGCCAGAGTTTAATGTAGGGCTCTAATCCACCATCGTCACTCCCCAGCATGGCGTGCAGCCGCATGCGCCAGGTGCAGTGCTCGGGCACCAGGCTGGCATCCAGCAAGGTGCGAATCAGACGAACGAATACCTGAGATTTAAGCTCGCCCGAACTGCTGAAATGGTGGTGGAGTTGCCCGGTCGCGACGCCGGCTTCCTGCGCGATTCGCCTTACCGTCATGCCGCTCAATCCCTCTTCCAGCGCGACGCGCATTGCCGCTTGCAGGATCACCTCACGGCGCTCATCCCGATTCAGATAACTCATGGCTTTCTCCCATTTTCGCAGTTGGCGCAGTGTAACAAAAAGCTGGACATGCGTTCAACTTTCCGTAGGATCGCGAGAGTTGAACACGTGTTCAGTTTTTGCTTTCAAAGGACGTTTTATGTTTCGTCAGTGGTTAACGTTAATGATTATTGTACTGGTCTACATCCCTGTTGCGATTGATGCAACGGTGCTGCACGTTGCCGCACCCACGCTGAGCATGACGTTGGGCGCCAGTGGCAACGAGCTGTTGTGGATCATTGATATTTATTCTCTGGTGATGGCAGGGATGGTATTGCCGATGGGCGCGCTGGGCGATCGAATCGGCTTTAAACGCCTGCTGTTGCTGGGGGGAGGCTTATTCGGTCTTGCGTCGCTGGCGGCAGCGTTCGCCCACAGCGCCAGTTGGCTGATTGCTACCCGCGCGATTCTGGCTATTGGCGCGGCGATGATTGTTCCGGCGACGCTGGCCGGTATCCGCGCCACGTTTTCTGAGGCCCGTCACCGTAATATGGCGCTTGGCGTCTGGGCGGCCGTAGGGTCGGGCGGCGCCGCGTTCGGCCCGCTGGTCGGCGGTATGTTACTGGAGCACTTTTACTGGGGATCGGTCTTCCTGATCAATGTGCCCATTGTCCTGGTGGTGATGGCGTTAACGGCGCGCTTTGTGCCTCGCCAGTCCGGTCGCCGCGATCAGCCATTGAACTTTAGCCATGCGGTCATGCTGATTATCGCCATCCTGCTGCTGGTATACAGCGCGAAAACCGCGCTGAAAGGGCAACTGGCCAGCGGCGTTATCGCCCTGACGCTGATGATCGGCGCGCTGTTGTTGGGCATGTTTATCCGCACGCAGCTCGCGGCAGCGCGCCCGATGATCGATATGCGTCTGTTTACGCATCGCATCATTCTGAGCGGCGTTGTGATGGCGATGACGGCGATGATCACGCTGGTCGGCTTCGAGTTGCTGATGGCGCAGGAGCTTCAGTTTGTTCATGGCTTAACGCCGTATGAAGCAGGGCTGTTTATGCTGCCAGTGATGCTCGCAAGTGGATTCAGCGGCCCCCTTGCCGGGATGCTGGTTTCACGACTGGGATTGCGAACAGTGGCGACTGGCGGCATGGCGCTAAGTGCGCTGAGCTTTTATGGCCTGGCAATGACGGATTTCAGCACGCAGCAATGGCAGGCCTGGTGCCTGATGGCGCTGCTGGGTTTTAGCGCCGCCAGCGCGTTGCTCGCCTCTACTGCCGCCATTATGGCCGCTGCGCCCGCAGAAAAAGCGGCGGCGGCCGGGGCAATAGAAACCATGGCCTATGAACTGGGCGCCGGGCTTGGCATTGCGATCTTTGGCTTGTTGTTAAGCCGCAGCTTTTCCGCATCTATCCTGCTTCCTTCCGGCCTGAACGCAGAGGAAATCGAACGCGCATCGTCGTCAATGGGAGAAGCGGTGCAGCTGGCGGATACGCTCTCGCCTTCACTTGGTGAGGCGATACTGGACGCCGCCAGACAGGCGTTTACCTGGTCGCACAGCGTGGCGCTGAGCAGTGCCGGAAGCATGTTAATTCTGTTAGCGGTAGGGATGTGGTTTAGTCTGGCAAAAGTAAAACGCGGCTAACCTAATGTGCTAATTGACAGGGGTAATCCATCGCTTCGATCTCTTTACCGCTCAGGCGAGCGTATTGCCCCGTCAACCGCCAGAACGCAGGTTGCGTTTCGGTATAGATTTCGGCTGCCAGGATCAGACGACGCCGCTCATCTTCGGTTAATTCCAACAGCGTCCAGGGCATAAAATAGCGGTCGCTTTCCGTCAGCCGGAACCACAGCGGACACCCACAACCTGAACAGAAGTAGCGTTCGCCACGCAAAGAAGAAGAGAAGTGAGAGGGCTCTGGTGAATGGGGAGCCATAAGCGGACGACCGCAGGCTTCCAGGTACATCGCAATACCACCAGACCATTTTTGACACAGCGTGCAGTGACAGGCATAAACATCGAGCATTTCAACGTCAACGGTAAAATGACTCTGCCCACAGAGGCAACGTCCTGTGAACGTTTGCACGGCATACTCCTTATGACCGAGGCATACAAAACAAGATAAAAAGCCAGCCCGCTATGGACTGGCTTAGAATTACGCTACAACAGACTTAGAACTGGTAGTTCAGACCAACAGCAACCACGTTGTCAGTGCTCACACGAGCATCTTTAGTGAAGTTGGTATCGTCCAGCAGGTTGATTTTGTAATCAACGAAGGTAGACATGTTTTTATTGAAGTAGTAGGTCGCACCTAAATCAATGTATTCAACCAGATCCTGGTCGCCCCAGCTACCGATGTCTTTACCTTTGGATTTCAGGTAAGCGATGGACGGACGCAGACCGAAGTCGAACTGGTACTGAGCAACAGCTTCAAAGTTCTGAGTCTTGTTAGCAATATGATCGTCACCGAAAGTGGTCATGTTCAGCGTTTCAGAGTAAGTTGCAGCCAAATAGATGTCGTTTGCATCATATTTCAGACCTGCTGCCCATACTTCTGCATTTTTACCGTTAGCGTTAAAATTGCTTGCTGCATTGACTTGTTTGTCAGTACGGTCAGATTTCGCATAGGTAGCACCTACACCGAAGCCTTCGTATTCATAAGTTGCAGACAGACCGAAACCATCACCATTAGCTTCTTGAACACCGTCACGGTCGTTTTTGCCCTGGTACTGAGCAGCAAAGTTCAGACCTTCAACCAGACCGAAGAAGTCAGTATTACGGTAAGTTGCAACGCCGGTAGTACGGCCAGTCATGAACACGTCAGTCTGGGTCCAGGTATCGCCACCGAACTCAGGCAGAACGTCGGTCCATGCGCCGATGTCATATGCAACACCGTAGTTACGACCGTAATCGAAGGAACCAAATTCAGCGAATTTCAGGCCTGCAAATGCCAGACGAGTTTTGTCTTTGTCAGAACCCTGGTTTTCAGAACGGTTGCCTTTAAATTCATATTCCCACTGGCCGAAACCGGTCAGTTGGTCGTTAATCTGAGTTTCACCTTTGAAGCCCAGACGCGCATAAGTTTTATCACCATCACTACCGGTATCATCAGAGAAGTAATGCTGAGCGTGAACTTTACCGTACAGGTCCAGTTTGTTGCCGTCTTTGTTATATACCTCAGCTGCGTTTACCGCACCTGCTGCCAACAGGGTAGTCACTGCCACTGCAACTAATTTAAGTTTCATTTTAATTAATCCTTATAATTTTCTTAGCGTGTTTCCTAAACCATTTCTAAACGAGGCCGCTTGTCAATGGCAGACTATTTTTAATAGACGTCGTGGCACTAATTCAATAATAAGTTTCATAAGATTACAAATTATTTGAAGTTGTGTGATCCAGATCTACATAATAGATCTCATGGTATTAATTTTAGATGGGTATATCCTGAGATAATATATTTTCAATAGGAATTGTTTTGCGGGTGATGGTTTTATTGTCTCTAGTCACGCTTGCTGACTATATACGAAAATACAGTTACAAATGAACATAAAATGCTTTATTTTATCAATTGAATATCATAATTTTAACAAAAACAAAACAAGTGATGAAGTATTATACACTCCGTTCGCCATTCATCAGCAACAACAAATTTTCATTTAAATAACTATATGGCAAGAAGCCAGAAAAAAAGCAAATAAGAATTTTCGAAGAAATAACGCCGATCGCAATATTCATTTAACCGAAATTAATACAGCAGGAAGAGAGTCGGGGCAACCACAGAACTCGAAAGATAATCCGCCCCGACCACTGACTTCAGGCGCGACGCGTCGCTAACCAACAAAGCAGGGAACCCGCACACACCATAACCGCACCTTGCCAGAATGAAAATGACAGCGGCGCGCTTAACAGGACAGCGGCCAGCGCAGATGACAGTACCGGGGTAAAATAGGACCCCACAGCCATAATCGTGACGTTGCCATGCAAAATACCCACGTTCCATGCTGCATAAGCAAATCCTAACGTCAGGGCAGCAGAAAACAGTTTGATAACGACAGGCGTGCTAAAAATCATCTCCGGCTGCGGCGTCAGAAAATAATGTACCCATAAACTTGCAGCAGTGAGGAGGACAAATATCGTAATGCCATTAAACCCTCTGGCATATTTGTTAGTGACGGTACAGTAGGTTGCCCAGATAAATGCGCCGAGAAAAGCGAGAAAATAGCTTAATGGGCTGGTTGCAATATTGCTGATAATTTCATCAGCATGGAGTCCATGTTCACCGCCTAAAACCCAACAGACGCCGGTTAACGCGACAATTAATCCAGGAACAACCAGCCAGGTTGTTTTTTGTCCATTGAACAAAATAGCAAAAAGAATCGTCAGACTGGGCCATAAATAGTTGACCATGCCGACTTCAATCGCCTGGTGACGCGTTGCTGCATATCCCAGCGAGAGCGCCAGACATATTTCATAACTGACAAACAGTACGCTGCCAGCGATTAAATAACGAACAGGAAAACGACGAATATTGGGGAACCCAACGGTAAAGATGAGCAATAATCCGCTTAGCGAATAAATAGCGGCGGCGCCGCCAACAGGCCCAAGTCCTTCACTTACCCCACGAATAAGCCCGACCATCGTGCTCCAGAGTACGATAGCAATAAGTCCAATTAACGTTGCTTTTTGTGTCGTCATTCTCTCCGTTTATCCCCATTCCTGGTCAAAAAAATATCGCTGAAATTTATAGCACTTTTACACCTTCCCGCGCTAATTCATTGTCTTTCTGATACTCCTTTGGTGGTATATAAACTCGACAAAAAGAACTATTTAGTAGCGGAACCGATTCGTTATTGATTTGACGCAAAAAAGTTATGGATATTGCTGTTAGTTTCCTCGCGAAGTTACATCCCTGGAAAAAAGAGGAAAGCAATGGACGTCAGCCGCAGACAATTTTTTAAAATCTGCGCGGGCGGTATGGCGGGAACAACAGTCGCTGCTCTGGGTTTTGCACCCAAAATGGCACTGGCTCAAGCGCGAAATTATAAGCTGTTACGCGCTAAAGAGATCCGAAACACCTGCACATACTGTTCCGTAGGTTGCGGGCTATTAATGTATAGCCTGGGCGATGGAGCAAAAAACGCAAAAGAAGCAATTTATCACATCGAAGGGGACCCGGATCATCCGGTCAGCCGTGGCGCATTGTGTCCGAAGGGCGCAGGTTTGCTGGACTATGTACACAGTGAAAACCGCTTGCGTTACCCGGAGTATCGCGCGCCCGGTTCAGATAAATGGCAACGCATTAGCTGGGATGACGCGTTCACCCGCATCGCAAAGCTGATGAAAGCCGACCGTGACGCCAACTTTATTGAAAAGAACGAACAGGGCGTAACGGTAAACCGCTGGCTTTCCACGGGGATGCTTTGCGCCTCCGCCGCCAGTAACGAAACAGGCATGTTGACGCAGAAGTTCGCGCGTTCCCTCGGCATGCTGGCAGTAGACAACCAGGCACGCGTCTGACACGGACCAACGGTAGCAAGTCTTGCTCCAACATTTGGTCGCGGTGCGATGACCAACCACTGGGTTGATATCAAAAACGCCAACGTCGTTATGGTGATGGGCGGTAACGCCGCTGAAGCACATCCGGTGGGATTCCGCTGGGCGATAGAAGCGAAAAACAACAACGACGCCACGCTGATTGTCGTCGATCCACGTTTTACACGTACAGCCTCGGTCGCGGATATTTACGCGCCTATTCGTTCCGGTACAGACATTACCTTCCTGTCCGGCGTACTGCTGTATCTGATTGAAAACAATAAAATCAATGCCGAATACGTTAAGCATTACACCAACGCCAGCCTGCTGGTGCGGGACGATTTTGCTTTCGATGATGGTCTGTTTAGCGGCTACGACGCCAAAAAACGCCAGTATGACAAGTCATCCTGGAACTATCAGTTCGACGAAAACGGCTACGCAAAACGTGATGAGACGCTGAGCCATCCGCGCTGCGTATGGAATCTGCTGAAACAACACGTTTCCCGCTATACGCCAGATGTTGTCGAAAACATCTGCGGTACGCCAAAAGCCGATTTCCTGAAAGTGTGTGAAGTGCTGGCCTCCACCAGCGCCGCCGATCGTACCACTACCTTCCTGTACGCGCTGGGCTGGACGCAACATACCGTTGGTGCGCAGAACATCCGTACGATGGCGATGATCCAGTTGCTGCTCGGCAACATGGGGATGGCAGGCGGCGGCGTCAACGCCTTACGCGGCCACTCTAACATCCAGGGGTTAACGGATTTAGGTCTGCTTTCCACCAGCCTGAGCGGTTATCTGACTCTGCCGTCCGAGAAGCAGGCGGATCTGCAAACCTATCTGAGCGCAAACACGCCGAAAGCCACGCTGGCCGACCAGGTGAACTACTGGGGCAACTATCCGAAGTTCTTCGTCAGTCTGATGAAATCGTTCTACGGCGATGCGGCGCAGAAAGAGAATGACTGGGGCTTTGAATGGCTGCCGAAGTGGGATCAGGCCTACGACGTCATTAAATACTTCAACATGATGGATAGCGGTAAAGTGACCGGCTACATCTGTCAGGGCTTTAACCCGGTTGCGTCCTTCCCGGACAAAAACAAAGTGGTGCAGTCGCTGAGCAAGTTGAAGTACATGGTGGTCATTGATCCGCTGGTGACGGAAACCTCCACGTTCTGGCAGAACCACGGCGAGTCTAACGACGTCGATCCGACGTCGATCCAGACTGAAGTCTTCCGTCTGCCGTCAACCTGTTTTGCCGAAGAAGATGGCTCTATCGCCAACTCTGGCCGCTGGTTGCAGTGGCACTGGAAAGGTCAGGATGCGCCGGGCGAAGCCCGCAACGACGGCCAAATTCTGGCCGGTATTTACCACCGTCTGCGTGAGATGTATCGCAGCGAAGGGGGTAAAGGCGTTGAACCGCTACTGAAGATGAGCTGGGACTACAAACAGCCGGATCATCCTGAGTCTGAAGAGATTGCGAAAGAGAACAACGGCTACGCGCTGGAAGATCTCTATGACGCCAACGGCGTCCTGCTGGCGAAGAAAGGTCAGTTACTGAGCAGTTTTGCCCAGTTACGCGAGGACGGAACGACGTCGTCCTCCTGCTGGATTTATACCGGCAGCTGGACCGAGCAGGGCAACCAGATGGCTAACCGTGACAACGCCGACCCGTCAGGTCTCGGCAATACGTTGGGTTGGGCATGGGCATGGCCGCTGAACCGCCGCGTACTGTATAACCGCGCCTCGGCAGATCCACAGGGTAAACCGTGGGACCCGAAACGGATGCTGATTCAGTGGAACGGGTCGAAGTGGACGGGGAACGATATCCCGGACTTCAACACCGCCGCACCGGGTAGCGCAACCGGGCCGTTTATCATGCAGCCGGAAGGGTTGGGACGTCTGTTCGCCATCGATAAGCTGGCGGAAGGGCCGTTCCCGGAACACTACGAGCCGATGGAAACGCCGCTGGGCACCAACCCGCTGCACCCGAACGTGATCTCCAGCCCGGTCGTTCGTCTGTACGAAGAAGATGCGCGGCGTATGGGCAAGAAAGATCAGTTCCCGTATGTCGGTACAACCTATCGTCTGACCGAACATTTCCACACCTGGACCAAGCACGCATTGCTGAACGCGATTGCTCAGCCAGAGCAGTTTGTGGAAATCAGCGAAAACCTGGCGGCCTCGAAAGGGATTGCCAACGGCGACGCAGTGAAAGTCAGCAGCAAACGTGGATTCATCCGGGCGGTTGCCGTGGTGACCCGACGTCTGCAAACGCTGAACGTCAATGGTCAGCAGGTTGAAACCGTGGGTATTCCGCTGCACTGGGGCTTTGAAGGGGTTGCGCGTAAAGGCTATATCGCGAACACCCTGACGCCAAATGTCGGTGATTCCAACTCGCAAACGCCGGAATATAAAGCGTTTTTAGTTAACATCGAGAAGGCGTAAGGGAGGCGAACATATGTCTTTGGAAACGCAGGACATCATCAAACGGTCTGCAACAAACCCGATCACGCCGCCTCCCCAGGCGCGTGATTATAAAGCGGAAGTCGCAAAACTGATCGACGTCTCCTCCTGCGTAGGCTGTAAAGCCTGCCAGGTGGCTTGTTCCGAGTGGAATGACATTCGTGACGAGGTAGGTCATTGCGTCGGGGTGTATGACAACCCGGCCGATCTCAGCGCGAAATCCTGGACGGTAATGCGTTTTAGCGAAACTGAACAGAACGGCAAGCTGGAATGGCTGATTCGTAAAGACGGCTGTATGCACTGTGAAGATCCGGGCTGCCTGAAAGCATGCCCGTCTGCCGGCGCGATCATTCAGTACGCTAACGGGATTGTTGATTTCCAGTCCGAACATTGTATTGGCTGTGGCTACTGCATCGCCGGGTGTCCATTTAATGTTCCGCGCCTCAATAAAGAGGACAACCGCGTCTATAAATGTACGCTGTGTGTGGATCGCGTCAGTATCGGTCAGGAACCGGCTTGCGTGAAAACTTGCCCGACCGGGGCAATCCATTTCGGCACCAAGAAAGAGATGCTGGAGATGGGGGAGCAGCGCGTGGAGAAACTCAAAGCGCGCGGTTTCGAACATGCCGGTGTTTACAACCCACAAGGTGTGGGCGGTACGCACGTCATGTACGTTCTGCATCACGCGAACCAGCCGGAGCTGTATCACGGCTTACCGAAAGATCCACAGATCGATACCTCTATCAACTTGTGGAAAGGGGCGCTGAAACCTCTGGCTGCCGCCGGGTTTATCGCCACCTTCGCCGGGCTTATCTATCACTACATTGGTATTGGCCCGAACAAGGAAGTGGACGATGAAGAGGAGGACCATCATGAGTAAGTCGAAAATGATTGTGCGCACGAAATTTATCGATCGCGCCTGTCACTGGACGGTGGTGATTTGCTTCTTCCTGGTGTCGCTGTCGGGAATTGCGTTTTTCTTCCCGACGCTGCAATGGCTGACGCAAACCTTCGGGACGCCGCAGATGGGGCGTATTTTGCACCCGTTCTTCGGCGTAGCGATTTTTGTCGCACTGATGTTCATGTTTGTGCGCTTTGTACACCACAACATCCCGGACAAGAAGGATCTTCCGTGGCTGAAAAATATTGTGGAAGTTCTGAAGGGCAATGAACACAAAGTCGCCGATGTCGGTAAGTACAATGCCGGGCAGAAAATGATGTTCTGGTCGATTATGAGCATGATTTTCGTGCTGCTGGTGACGGGCGTGATTATCTGGCGTCCGTACTTTGCGCAGTTCTTCCCGATGCAGGTCGTGCGTTACAGCCTGCTGATCCATGCGGCGGCAGGCATCATCCTGATGCACGCCATCCTCATCCATATGTATATGGCATTCTGGGTGAAAGGATCGATTAAAGGGATGATCGAAGGTAAGGTGAGTCGTCGCTGGGCGAAGAAACACCACCCGCGCTGGTATCGCGACGTCGAGAAGGTCGAAGCGAAAAAGGAAAGCAAAGAGGGATTACAATAACCCGCTTTCAAAAGACAAAAGCGCTACGTCTGTAGCGCTTTTTTTTGCCAACAGAATGCCGGATGGCGCTGCGCTTATCCGGCCGACAACCGTATAAAACACAGGCCCGGTAAGCGTAGCGCCACCGGGCAAACACTCAGATAGAGGTACGGCGGTAATCGCGGTATTCCGCTTGCCAGAAATTCTCGTCGATGGCTTGCTGTAGCGCTTCTGCGGACGTTTTTACCGCCACGCCCTGTTGCTGCGCCATTTTACCCACGGCAAAGGCAATCGCTCGCGACACGGTCTGAATATCTTTCAGCTCCGGCAATACCAGACCTTCGCCGTTGAGCACCAGCGGAGAGTATTTCGCCAGCGTTTCGCTTGCCGACATCAGCATTTCGTCGGTAATACGCGACGCGCCGGACGCAATCACGCCCAGGCCGATCCCCGGGAAGATGTAGGCATTATTACATTGCGCAATAGGGTAAATTTTATCTTTCCAGGCCACCGGCGCGAAAGGACTGCCGGTCGCGACCAGCGCATTACCTTCGGTCCAGGCGATGATGTCCTGAGGCGTGGCTTCAACGCGGGACGTCGGGTTAGACAGCGGCATCACGATCGGACGTGGGCAGTGCTTGTGCATCTCGCGAATGATCTCTTCAGTAAAGAGCCCAGTTTGCCCCGACACGCCGATCAGAATGTCCGGCTTCACGTTGCGCACGACATCAAGCAGGGAGAGCACTTCGCTTTCGCTGTCCCAGTGTTGCAGGTTCTCGCGTTTTTGCACCAGCTTCGTCTGGAATGAGAGCAGGTTAGGCATCTGGTCCGTCAACAGACCAAAGCGATCCACCATAAACACTTTCTGGCGAGCGGCTTCTTCGCTGAGCCCTTCGCGTTGGGTCTGCGCGATGATCTGTTCAGCGATCCCGCAACCGGCAGAACCTGCGCCAAGGAAGACGATTTTCTGCTCGCTCAACTGGCTGCCCGCCGCACGGCTGGCGGCAATCAGAGTACCGACGGTCACGGCTGCCGTTCCCTGAATATCATCGTTGAAAGAGCAGATTTCATCGCGATAGCGATTAAGCAGCGGCATCGCGTTTTTCTGCGCGAAATCTTCGAATTGCAGCAAGACGTCCGGCCAGCGCTGTTTCACCGCCTGAATAAACTCATCGACGAATTCATAGTATTCGTCATCGGTGATGCGCGGGTTACGCCAGCCCATATAGAGCGGATCGTTCAGCAACTGCTGATTGTTGGTGCCGACGTCCAGTACCACCGGCAGGGTATAGGCCGGGCTGATGCCGCCACAGGCGGTGTACAGCGACAGTTTTCCGATTGGAATCCCCATTCCGCCAATGCCCTGGTCGCCAAGACCGAGGATGCGTTCCCCGTCCGTCACCACAATCACTTTGATATTGTGGTTAGGCACGTTTTGCAGGATATCGTCCATGTTGTGGCGGTTCTGATAAGAGATGAACACGCCGCGCGCGCGACGGTAGATCTCAGAGAAGCGCTCACAGGCGGCGCCCACCGTTGGGGTATAGATAACCGGCATCATCTCATCGAGATGGTTTTGCACCAGTCGGTAGAACAGGGTTTCGTTGGTATCCTGAATGTTGCGCAGATAGATATGTTTATCGATTTCCGTTTTGAATCCCTGATACTGGATCCAGGCGCGCTCCGCCTGTTCTTCAATCGATTCGACCACTTCCGGCAGTAACCCCAGCAGGTTGAAGTTACGACGTTCTTCTATACTGAAAGCGCTTCCTTTATTCAGGAGAGGAAATTCCAGCAGCACAGGGCCAGCGTAAGGAATATAAAGGGAACGCTGTTTCTTGATTTTGGTTTCCATGTCACTCACTCTTTTTCGAATATCCGTTCCTGGTGCTGTTTTATGGGCGTACTTAGGTTTTCACCAGGGCGTCGGGCAAAGAGTATAAAGCATTGTGAATGAATCCAGGCTTTTGTAAGCAAAAACACCATTGCGGTTGCAATGGTGTTTATCGTCATATCAGAACAGGGCGCTTACTTTTGGCTGTCAGCGTGACGTTTTCTGCCAGTAGGGTTGTTGACCACACTGACTTTATCGCCTTCGGTCACGAGCTTGCGTTGGTTGGAAATTTTATGGTCCAGTCCAAGAATATGACGGGCCTGACGGTTCGATTTCATTTTAACTCCTCAATCCTGTTGCTAGTTTTAAGGACAAATTCGCAATTGCGAAAGAAACGTAACCCCTTAGGTTGCTGGTACAGCATAGCAGGTTTTCCCGGGAAGGCGACCGAACGCGTGTAACAGAGTTGGTCTATACTTTCTGTTTTGAGCCAACAGGAGAGCAAGAATGACAATCCATAAGAAAGGTCAGGCACACTGGGAAGGCGATATTAAAGGTGGAAAAGGTACGGTATCGACCGAAAGCGGCGTGTTGAATCAACAACCCTATGGCTTTAATACACGCTTTGAAGGCGTAAAAGGAACCAACCCGGAAGAGTTGATCGGCGCGGCCCACGCGGCCTGTTTCTCGATGGCGCTTTCGCTGATGCTGGGCGAGGCGGGTTTTACCCCATCGTCAATCGACACGACAGCCGATGTCTCGCTGGATAAAGTCGACGCGGGTTTTGCGATCACGAAAATTGCGTTGCACAGTGAAGTGGCCGTACCTGGCATTGATGCGTCCACCTTTGACGGCATTATTCAGAAAGCGAAAGCCGGATGCCCGGTTTCGCAGGTGCTGAAAGCGGAAATCACGCTGGATTATCAGTTGACGTCATAACGGCATCAATCTCAACGGCCCGGTGATTGAGCGTCGGGTCGGCCCCACAACACCCTGTAGGCCCGGTAAGCGACAGCGCCACCGGGCGATTGTCTGACTTTTACTCCACCGCTCGCCAGCAGCGAACGTCGCTCTCCGATCCCCGCGTCAATAATGCCTGCGGTTTTTCACAGCCACGGGTTGCCAGCAGACAGCGATCGCGAAAATAACACCCTTGCGGCAGGTGGCGGTTCCCCGGTAATTCCGTTTTGCGCAGCACCAGGTCTTCTGCCAGCGGCGCCCCCGTTTTCGGCACGGAATCCAGCAACAGCCGGGTATAGGGATGCGCAGGCGTGGTCAACACCTGTTGCGCGTCGCCCAGTTCAACAATTTGCCCGAGATACATCACCGCCACCCGATCGCTCATGTATCGCACAACCGACACGTTGTGTGAAATCAGCACATACGTCAGTTTACGGCGCGTCTGTAGCGCAACCAGCAAATTCAGGATCTGCGCCTGCACGGAGATATCCAGCGCGGAAGTCGGTTCATCAAGCACGATAACGTCCGGCTCTGACGATAAGGCGCGGGCGATGGCGATGCGCTGGCGTTGTCCGCCGGAAAACGCATGGGGAAGCCTGTCGAGGTACTCAGGCCGGATGCCAACCTGTAAGGCCAGTTCTTCCGCCAGCGTCCGCCGTTCACGTTCGCTGTTATGCTTCTGGAGCCAGACGGGCTCGGTGATAATCCGCCAGACGGGTAATCGGGGGTCCAGCGAAGAGAGCGGGTCCTGAAAGACCATTTGCATCCCGCTGTTGGCACCGGTGCGCGCAACGCCAGGCCGCGAGCACTCGCCGTGGCTGGGTTTTAACATTCCCATCAGCAGTTGCGCCAGCGTACTTTTCCCGCAGCCAGATTCCCCCACGATGCCAAGCGTTTCTCCCTGGCGAATCTGCAAATCCATACCGTTCAGGGCATGAACGCGCTCCGTCACCCGCCCCAACCAGTTTTTACGGGCGGGGAAGGTGATATGGACATCCCGTAACGAGAGCAATATGTCAGACATGCGTCATCTCCTGTTGTGGATACCAGCAGGCGGATTGTTGTTCAGGTTCGCCATGATTCTCCAGCGCCGGGACAGCCTCGCACAGCGTCCCGGCGGCAAAACAGCGTTCGCGGAAGGCGCATCCGGTTGGCAGACAGGTCAGGTTAGGCACCGTCCCTGGAATCGCGGGCAGCGGCGCGCGAGGTTCGCCGTGTTCCGGCGCGCATTTCAACAAACCAATGGAATAGGGATGCGTGGGGCGGCGAATAACCGTCTGCGTGGGGCCGCTCTCAATCACGCTTCCGGCGTACATGACATACAGCCGATCGCACAACTGCGATACCACCGCCATATCATGACTGATAAACAGCACCGCAGTACCGCTGGCTCGCGCTTTTAGTTTCAGCAAACGCAGAACCTGTAGCTGCACCGTGACGTCCAGAGCGGTAGTGGGTTCGTCGGCAATAATCAGCTCCGGCTCGCAGGAGAATGCCAGCGCGATCATCACCCGCTGGCGCATCCCGCCGGAAAGCTCAAACGGAAATCGCGCCATAACCTGCGCCGCATCGGGAATTTGCATCTCTTCCAGCAGGGCGATGGCTTTTTCCCACGCCGTCTGGCGGCTCACCGCCTGATGATGGCGAATGACTTCCACCATTTGTTGCCCAATGCGCCGGGTGGGATTCAGCGCCGTCATTGGCTCCTGGAAGATCATCGACACGCGCGCGCCGCGCCATTTACGCATCTGCTTTTCGCTGGCATTCAGCACGTCCTCGCCCAGCAGCGATACGCGGCCCTGATGAATGTGATAGCTGCCTTCCGGCAGCAGCCGCATTGCCAGCATGGCGGTGACGGATTTACCTGACCCGGACTCGCCGACCACGCCGACGATTTCGCCCCGGTCGATACGCAACGATACGTGGTTAAGGGCGTGAACATCGGCTTTGTAACCCGGAAAGCTCAGGTGTAAATCCTCAATTTCCAGCACGGGTTGGGTCATGACTGTTTTCCTCCGGCTTTAGGGTCAAGCAGATCGCGAATACCATCGCCAAACAGGTTAAACCCGACAGCGGTAATCAGGATCGCCGCCCCAGGAAAGGCGCAATACCACCACTGGTCGAGGACATAGTTACGACCAATAGCCACCATTGCGCCCCATTCAGCGGAGGGCTGTTGTGCGCCAAGGCCAATAAAGCCCAGCGTGGCGGCCATCAGGATCGCGCTGCCAATATCCAGCGACGCCTGCACGATAAGCGGCGGCAGCGAATTACGTAAGATATGCCAGCTGATAAGGTGCCAGCGAGAAGCGCCATACGTTCGGGCAGCCTGTACATAGGTAAACTGGCGCACGACCAGCGTTTGCCCCCGCGCCAGGCGCACATAAAAAGGAATACGGACAATGGCGATCGCCATCATGGCGTTAAACAGGCTCGGCCCCAGCGCGGCGGCCAGCGCCATCGTCAGCACCAGCGAAGGAATCGACAGCATAATATCCATCAGGCGCATAATAATGGCGTCGGCGCGCCCGCCCATGACGCCGGACAGACAGCCAAGCAAGGAGCCGATTCCACCGGCAATCCCCACGACGACCAGCCCGGCGACAATGGATTGCTGGCTGCCGACCAGTACGCGGCTGAACAGATCGCGTCCCACTTCGTCAGTGCCGAACCAGTGCGTCGCAGAGGGCGCAAGCAGGCGCGCGGTCAAATCGATGGCATTGGGATCGTAAGGCGTTATCCAGGGCGACAGCACCATCAGTAGCAACATCAGGATGATAATCACGCCGCCAGTCAGCGTCAGCGGGCTGCTTTTCATCAGCCAGAAGAGTTTTGCCCAGTCGATCCGGCGGCGGGCGGTCTGCGACGGGGCGGGCGTCTCTTGCGTTAACATCATTCAGCACCTCCGCGACCGATTCGGGGATCGATCCACAAATAGAGTAAATCGACGACCAGGTTTACCAGCACATAAGCCAAAGAGACCACTACGGCGAATCCCATCACCGCCGGAAAATCCAGCGCCTGAATAGAGGTGACCACCCAGGCCCCCATTCCCGGCCAGGCAAAGACCGTCTCGGTAAGCACGGCGCCATACAGCAAATCGCCCAGCGCCAGCCCCAGAACGGTAATCGACGGAATCAGGGCGTTAGGCAAGGCATAGCAGAGCACGATGTACCAGCCAGGCAGACCGCTGGCACGCGCGGTGCGAATGTAGTCCTCACTGAGTTGCTCCAGCATGGCGGAACGAATCTGACGGGCGACAATTCCCAGGTGGACAAACGCCAGGGTCAGCGCCGGTAAAATAAGGTGTTGTAACGCGTTGAAAAAGACCTCGCCATTCCCCTCCAGCAGCGCGTCAATCAGGTAGAACCCGGTGACGTGGGCGGGCGGGTCCAGCCAGTCATCAAGCCTTCCACCGCCGGGCAGAATTTGCAGATGCCCGTAAAACAGAACAATAACGCCCAGCCCCAGCCAGAACGCCGGGGTGGAAATGCCGGTTATCGCCATCAGCCGCACCAGATGGTCCAGCCAGCGGTTTCGCCATACGGCGGATAAAATCCCCAGCGGAATCCCGATCACCAACGCCAGCAGCAGGGAACAGAAGGCCAGTTCAAGCGTGGCGGGGAAAAACACGCGCAACTCTTCCATTACCGGGCGGCCAGTGCGTATAGACGTGCCCAGATCACCGTGAAAAACGTCGCTGACATAGCGAAAAAATTGCACATACAGCGGCTGATCCAGCCCCAGCTGTTGGCGAATGTTTTCGACAATCTCATCGCTGGCGCGATCGCCGGCCAGCAGTCGCGCAGGGTCGCCAGGAATCAGGTGAGAAATAATAAACGTAATTACGCAAACACCGGCGACCACCAGAATAAGTCCCCAGCATCGCTGGCGTAAAATGCTCCAGAACGTCATAGGCTTCCCCTTGCGGAGCCATAACGGCCCCGCATCAACGTGGCTTATTTACTCATGGCGCCAATGTTAAAGACCTGTTCCAGCATGGGGTTGAAGACAAAGCCTTTGACCTCTTTGTTCATCGCCAGCTGGTAGTTTTTCTGGAAGAGATAGACGTAGGCGGCCTCATCAATCACGATGGTTTGCGCCTGCTGGTAATCCTTCGTTCTGGCCGCCTGATCGGTGGTGGTCAGCGCGCTGCGCAGAAGTTTATCGACCCCGGCGTTTTCATAAAACGAACGGTTACCCGGCAGGCCTTTCTTATCAGACTCAAACCAGTAGTTCATGAACATGTACGGGTCGGCGAAGTCCGGGCTCCAGTTGCCGATGGCAATGTCGTAATCACCTTTGCCGATCCGGTCACGCATGGTGGCATTCGCCAGTTTTTCCAGCTTCACCTTAATGCCCAGCTTGCTGAGGCTGGCCTGCGTGGAAAGCGCAATCGGCTCCCAGTTTGGATCGTTATCAGAGTAGAGGAAGCTCAGGCTGTCGGGCTTGGTCGCGACTTGCTCCCAGGCGGCTTTAGCTTTCGCTTCATCAAAACTGTACTGCATCGCCTTCGCGTCATAGCCCCACATACCTTCAGGAATCGGGCCGCGCATCTGCTTGCCGTTACCGCTGAGGATACCCGTCACCATGCCCTGATAGTCCGTTGACCATGAAATGGCCCGGCGCAAATCCACCTGATTCAGCGGCGCTTTACTGTTGTTCAGATAGAGGTAAGTCACGCGCAGCGAAGGGTAATCCGCCACGTTGACTTTCCCTTCCTGTTTTAACGCGTTGAGCTGGTCTACCGGGAGAGCATCGGCAATGTCGATGTCTCCCCGCGACAATTGCAGGCGGCGGGAAGCGCTCTCACCAATAATTTTTACCGACACGCGCTTAAAGGCAGGTTTGGCTCCCGCATAATGCGGATTCGGCACCAGAATCAGCTGCTGTCCTTTCTGCCAGCTTTTCAGCATAAACGGGCCAGAACCTGCGGTGTTCTGCGCCAGAAAACCGCGCGCATCATCTGCGGCATGTTCTTTCAGAACCGCCGGGTTAATAATGGAGGCGCCGTCATTCGCCAGCGTGTACAGGAAGGGCGCAAACGGCTGGCTCAGCGTAAATTTCACCGTATAGTCATCGACGGCTTCGACTTTCAAATCTTTTGGAAAGGCTTCTGCCGGGCCTTGCCCAATTTTCAGCAGACGCGCAAAAGATTGTTGCACCGCATCTGCCGTAACGGGCGAGCCATCAGCGAATCGGGCATCTTTATTAAGGGTAAACGTCCACTCTTTCTGATCGTCAGAGGCCTTCCAGTCGCTCGCCAGATCGCCTTCAACCTCCGTGGAACCTTTACCTCCCTCGGTTTTGTACTGCACAAGGCGTTGATAAGACGGGTAGGTCACCGTCCAGTCGTTGTTATCAATAGTGACGGCAGGATCAAGCGTTTGCGGATCGGCCGCTTTACCAATCACCAGCATATCTTTGGGTACAGCCGCCTGAGCGGCGGGCAGGGCAACAGCCAGTGCCACGGCAATCAGGGCGGGACGAAACAGCGAAGTTAAAGTGTGTGTTGTCTTCATGACCGTGCTCCATCATTTACAGGGAGGGTTGTGTTGTTGTGCGTGATGCCGGGAAACAGGCAATGCAGTCGTCGAGCAAGGGGTAGCTGGCCGCGTCCGGCAATTCAAAATGCCACCATTCACTGGTGATGCCGACAAAACCACCGCCAAACATAATAGCGTTCAATAACAATCGATTACGTTGCGCTGCGGGTGGAACAGAAGGGTGATACGAGTGCGAGCGATCGTGCATTTCATCAAAACCGGCCCCCATATCAAGTACGTTGCCATGCTCATCCATCAGAGTGACGTCAATTGCCGTACCACGGCTATGGTTTGAACCGATGGCCACATCCACCACGTATTGCGGATCGGGACAGACATGCCATAGAACCGACTGCGCCTGCTGGGGACGATAGGCGTCGTATACCACCAGAGACAGCCCTGCCAGCTGCGCGATGCTGATACTTTTCGCCAGCGCGGTGACGGCATCCGTATGCAGCAGGCAACGGGCCTCCCGGTAAATGGGCGCGCCGGTGAGGTTATCGGCGGTGGCGTATTTGAGATCGATATGCAGCGAGGGGAAAATCACTGACAGATCGACCAGTTCAGGGGTTTCTGACATAGCACGTTTCCTGTTTATTGTTCGAATTGACCAAACTCTTGTTGCAGCTGGCGATTGGTTCGCAGCCGTTCAGCAAGCGTATCGCCCAGTTGATCCACCACGCCTGACAGCAATAAGTTGAACAAGCAGCTCACGGGGGCGAGTGAATCCCAGAAGTGCCCGGTGTCGGTTTTTACCTGCAATAAGTCGATGGCGTAGTCTCTGGCCCACGGACACCAGACATCAGTGATTAACGCCAGCGGAATGCGCCGCTCGCTGGCAACGCGACAATACTGACGGGCAGCGGCGGAATAGGCGCGGGTATCCGTGATCACCACATATGGCCGTGCGAACCCGGAATTCAGCGACTCGACCCAGCTCCCGGATAGCCCTTCGGAATAACTGACTTTGGGCCGCAGGTATTCCAGATGGCTGAAAAAGGCGTTAGCAATGCCGCGCGTGGACTGAATCCCCAGAACATACACGGCCTCCGCATGCGCCAGTTGCTGAGCGATTCGCAAGAACGTTTCACTTTGCGCCAGCTGATAGACGTGGGTGATGGCATCAATTTCCAGCGACAGCGACTGACGCGCTCTGTCGGGCAGTCGCTGTTGCTGTTGCCAGGAGTCAAGGCGTTCATTCATCCCCCAGGGCTGATAGGGCACGGATGGCAGTTCCCGCAGGCTGGCCTTGGCATCCTCAAGATTACGAAAACCAAGCTTCCGTAAATAACGTCCTACCGTGATGCCGCTGGTGCCTGTCGCTCTGGCGATACCGTCTGCCGTTTCAAACGGTATCTGCGCCGCGTGCGCTAACAGCCAGCCTGCAACGCGCTTTTCGCTGGGCGTATGCTGGCTAAAACTCTTCTCAATTCGGGCAAATAACTCAGGTTTTGATGTCATTACCGTCTCGCTGTTAGTGAGCTGTCAGAGAGCGTTCCGCTGTTACTGAATTAACAATGCAGGACGCATGCCAACCTGGAAACCACGGCATCGCCGTCTTTTTTGTTAAATTAAGGTGATATTTAATTAACGAATGATCAACATTTGTGCAGATTAGTTCACTTTTGGTGCAGCGATCGTCAGAGAGGGCATGAATGTGTCGAATCCGTCGCAGGGATCACATTGTGATGCCAGAAATTGCAGGGTCAAAAATGGCAAACGCCAACGTGGATAGCAGAGAAATATAAAAGCGCGAGACACATTATTTATCGGCGGAAAGAACGGTGTATTATTTTTGTAGATTTAATAAATATTCATCAGGCAAGTAATCTGTTCATTTTACGCATTAAAATACAACGCGATATTAATTATTCTTTTATAACAGACAGGTTTGTAGCAACGTATGAAGGCAGGCGAAGTGTAAACCCCCCTGACTTATGAAGTGCGGCACAACCAGGAGAACACAAGGCCTGGCGCGTAAGTGATTAAAACAACGCATTAAAAATAATATTCAAAATAAACTTATCACGCTATTTAAATCAGGTGAAAGTGCAGGATTTTGTTATTAGTGACAACGTCACATTTAAGGGCGTATTAATATTTCTTAACGAACCATAAAACCGCATAAAGATATAAATTTGTGTGCCGATACTGAATAAAAGAGAGTCGTTTACATAAGGGGTTTGTATGGTCTGGTATCCATCACGCATTTCCACCCGTCTGACGATTGGGGGGATTGCGCTGCTTGCAGTGACCACGCTGGTTATTGTTGCCATTATGCTCTGGCGCGGTCAGCCGCGCGTTGTTGAGATCAACTCCGCCCTGATAGAGGAGACAGGGCAAGGACTGACTCGCCAGTTAGGTACTGTTTTATCGCGTATTGAAGGTGAAACGGTAAGCCTGTCGCGCCTTGCCGAAGTGCTGCCAAACGACGAATCGCTATACCAGCATGTCGTTCCGCATCTTATTGGCGAACAGAATGATTCCATCATTACCGGCGGCGGCATCTGGCCGGAGCCGGATGCCTTTACGCCCGGCATTGAACGACGCAGTTTCTTCTGGGCGCGTGATGCAGAAGGGAAATTGATCTTTTCCGACGACTACAACGTTGCCGGTGGAAGCGGTTATCATAACGAAAGCTGGTATCTCCAGGCGAAAGGGCACTCACAGAACAGTTGCGTCTGGTCTGATGTTTACCAGGATACGATTTCCGGGGTTAACATGGTGACCTGTAGCATTCCTTATCAACTGGCAGGGAAATTTGCCGGCGTCGCCACAACCGATATCCGACTGGATAACGTCGCCACCTTTATGCAACAGCAGGGGAACAGCACAGGCGGTTATGCCTTTGTGGTGGATAAACAGGGGCAAATCCTCTATTTCCCGCAGGCCGATCACGCGCAGTTTAAAACGTTTACTGACCTGGTCAAAGCCTCTGACTGGCTCGCCCCGGTAGCCGGATCGCTGAAAACGCTGAATGCCTCGGCCGATGTCGCCACCATTCCCCTTGCACACGACGGCATACTGGACGGGCCTTCCCGGGTGATGCTTTTCCCGATGGCGGATACCGGGTGGATCGTTGGGCTGGTGACGCCTGAAGAACGCGTTGTCGGACTGGCAAAAGTGATGATGAAGGATGTACTGGAAGTGCTGATTCCGATCATGGCCATTCTGCTGGTGGGTTCCTGGCTGGTGGTGCGCCGTCTTATCTCTCGTCTGGACGATACGCGTCGCGCGCTGGATGATATCGCCCAGGGTGAAGGCGACCTGACTCGCCGCCTGGACGTCCGGGGTAAAGATGAGATTTCCGATATTGCTCAGGCCTTTAACCTCTTTGTGGACAAAATATCCGCGATCCTGATTACCGTTCGCAGCAGTAGCGTGGTGGTTGCGAATAACGCCGTCAGTCTGGCTGACAGTAATATGGAGTTATCCTCCCGCGTAACGCAGCAGGCTGCCGCGCTGGAGGAAAGCGCGTCGGCGATGGAGCAATTAAATGCGACCGTTCATCAAAATACCGGGAATACACAGTTAGCCGATGAGCTTTCCGAAAACACGGCGCAAACGGCTAACCGCTGTGGCGATGTCATGCAGGGCGTGATTTCCACGATGGATAACGTCAGCGCGTCGTCCGGCAGGATGGTGGAAATTGTCGCCGTTATCGACAGCATCGCGTTTCAGACCAACATTCTCGCGCTGAATGCGGCGGTGGAAGCCGCACGAGCGGGTGATGCCGGTCGCGGATTTGCCGTCGTCGCCTCTGAAGTGCGCACGCTGGCACAACGCAGCGCCACTGCCGCGCAGGAGATCAAGGCGTTAATCGATGAGTCGGTCTCACACGTAGACAGCAGCAGTCAGCAGATCCATAACGCCGGGGATCGTCTTGGCGAGTTGGTCGGCAACGTACGTCAGGTCAGACAACTGATGGGTGAAATTCGCGTGGCGGGTGAAGAACAGCGTAAAGGTGTCTCTGAGGTTACGCTGGCAGTAACCGAAATGGACAGTACGGTTCAGCAGAACGCGTCGCTGATTGATGATGCCGCTGCGCGAACCCAGGTCCTGAAAGAGGAGGCTGAACAACTGGCGCTGCTGGTCTCTTCATTCAGATTGCCTGAACCCACTGCGGCATAATTTTCTCTCTCCCTCACAGAACGTCTGCAAATTGCAGACGTTCTGCTTGTGTCAGTCAGATAACTAAATCCATTATTTAGTGTTTTATCTCCATGAATAGCCAATAACTCCATTATATAGTGGCTTATGCTTTTTGCCTTCGTTGCACATTAACTCTATAATATTGTGTATTACGTCAGAAATATTGCGATAAGGGACACTATGATGGATTTAACCCTTAGTTCTCCAGCCGAGATTGTTACGCTGCTGTGCGACCGGTTACGCAAAGAACGCCAGGCAAAACAGATGACTCAGGCTGACGTGGCCGCCCGGGCGGGAGTTGGCGTCAATACGGTTTCAAACCTTGAAGCAGGCAAAAATGTGGGCTTCGAGAATCTGGTCAGAGTAGCGGTGGTATTAGGTTATGGCGACGCGTTGAAAGCGCTGTTCAAGCCCAAAATTGATAGCCTGGATGATATCTTACGTTATGAGAAGAGCGCGACGCGTCAGCGGGTGAAGAGGAAAAATAGCGATGCCTGAGCAGATAGACGTCTTCTATGAAGGATGGGGGGAACGATGGCTCTGGGGCAAGCTGGTCTCATCAACGGCATTGACCGGTCGGCCAGTCATCGCCTTTGAATACAGTGACGAGGCCGTTCGCAAAGGTTTTGAGCTGTCCCGCTTAACATTACCGCTTGAGGGGCCGCGATTACGCAGGGACTTTCCGGCTCATCAATTACATCTTCCGGGGCCGGTTTACGACGCTCTGCCTGATGGCTGGGGAATGTTGCTGATGGATCGCTTATTCAAACGCAGGGGACTCAATGCCGCCCGGATTGGCCCCCTGGAGCGGCTTACCTGGGTGGGCGGCAACGCAATGGGGGCAATGACATTCCAGCCGGTACAGGCTGAGGCCGAACTTACCTCGCAAGAAGAGATCCCGCTGGTGCAGCTGGCCGCAGAGGTGCAGGAGGTTCTGAGCGGAGAAGGCGGGGAGTTCCTGCAAAAATTATTGCAAATGGGCGGTTCACCACAGGGGGCACGGCCAAAAGCATTACTTTACCGTGACACTGTCATGTCAAAATTCACAACCTCGCCGTTAGCCGGCGCGGAAAGCTGGCTGGTCAAATTCCCGGCCAGACAGGAACATGCCGAGGTCTGCGCCATCGAAGCCATCTATTCAGCGTGTCTGCGCAAATGCGGCATCCAGACGCCTGACGTTACGTATTTCGCCTTGCCGGAAGGGCAAGCGGCATTCGCCACCCGCCGTTTTGATCGTGAACAAGGAATGCGCGTGCCCATGCAAAGTCTGGCCGCCTTCACTGGCGCGAATTACCAGACGCCTGGTTCGCTCGACTACCGAAGTTTTTTACGTGCGACGCAAATATGCACCAACGATATTCGGGAAAAAGCGCTTGCCTTCGAGCGAGTGGTCTTTAATGTCGTGTTCAACAACCGGGACGATCATCCTAAGAACTTCGCTTATTTGATGTCCGCAGATGGGCAATGGACCCTGGCGCCCGCCTATGATGTGACCTATTGCGATGGGCCTGGCGGCTATCATCAGATGGATGTGATGGGTGAAGCTCTGGATATTGAAAGAAAGCATCTTCAGGCGCTGGGTGAACAGGAAGCCGAATTGCCAGCCACCAGAGTCGCGGAGATCATCGCGACTATTTGCGACGTTGCGGCGACGTTCAGCGCAATTGCTACCGACCTCTACCCGGGGCAAATCACGAGCGATACGCTGAACTATATCCAAAAACAGATTGATGGGAATATCAGCCGCCTGAAGGGATGACGGCTGAGTCAGTCTCACGGAGCAAGAGGGTGTGGGGAGGTTAGCTTCCCCACCGGCTTTTCAGATAGTTCACCGCTTGCTGGGTTTGCGGCCGATCAAGATAGCTTTCTCTGAACAGAATTGTGCCTTTGATTTGTGAGACGGATTCATTCAGATCCAGTTGCTTCTTAAGCTCCGGGACGCCGCCATTAATCATCCAGTCCGGTTCATTCTTTGACGGTTCGCCGACTTTATACAACGCCACACCAATATAGAGATGGGTATTCGTGGGTTTCACCACATCCGCCCACCATTTCGCCAGCACATCATAACGGGCCGCGTCACGCGCAAAGGGCCAGTAGAGCTGCGGCGCAATGTAATCCAGTAATCCCAGTTGCACCCAGCGGCGAGTATCGGCATAGGATTCATCATACGCCGCCGCGCCCCTCGTATCCGAACCTGCCGGATCATGCGAGCGGTTACGCCATACGCCAGCGGGGCTGACGCCAAATTCAACATCCGGTTTCAGGTTTTTGACCGTGCGGGACACCTGCTCAATCAGCAGTTGCGTATTGTGTCGCCGCCAGTCCGCTTTTGAGGCAAACGCCTGACCATATCGGGCAAAGGTCGAATTGTCGTTAAGCGTGGAGCCTGGCGTTTCGGTATAGAAATAGTCATCAAACTGTACGCCATCGATGGGATAACGTGTGACTACTTCCGCCACGATACTGGTGATCCAGTCCCGGACGTCAGGAATGCCGGGATCAAGAACAAAACGGTCTCCAGAGATGCGCACCCAGTCGCGATGCAGCACAAACACGCTCGCCGGATTTGACGTCACCGTCGCGTTTAACTGCGCTACCGTTGCTGGTTTGGTGTTTACTGATACGCGGTAGGGGTTAAACCAGGCGTGTACTTTCATTCCCCGCTTATGCGCTTCATCAAGCATAAACTGTAGCGGATCGTAGCCCGGATCTTCACCAATCTTTCCGGTCAGCATATCTGACCACGGTAAAATTTTTGACGGCCAGAGCGCCGTTCCATCCGGCTTGACCTGGAAAAACACGGTATTGATTCCCAGACTTTTTAGCTTATCCAGCTTTTCGATCAACGCGTTCTGTTGTTGACGCACCCGAACCGCCGCATTACTCGTATTCACGGAACTGACCGGAGGCCAGTCAAGGCGCGAAACGGTTGCCAGCCAGATACCACGAACCGGCTGCTGATTTTTCTGGGATGGGGCTGGCGTCGCGGAAGAAGGGGGCGTAACCAGCGAAACGGGAGGTTTTGAGGCGCAACTGGCAAGTAAAAACGCGGAGGCGACAAGCGTAGCCCGTTTTTTTACTTTGCTGACAAGACGAGCGTGACGAGAGCTGATGATCATATTTGCCAATTTTCCGTTTGGTTAATCCAAAAAATCTTACACGAGATCTGGCTAATTACAGAGTTCATTGCTACGTTTTTTACAGGAGATGGCATTCCTCCTCATAACCGCCCTCTGGCTGATGATGCCTGCACATTCTGGACGTTGCCCCGCGTGGACAAGTCAACGTGTATTGTGTAGGAGTCATTATGCGCCGTACCTCAACAACATCGCTGCAATTTATTACCGTTTTATATGCCTCTGGTCGTCGTCATACACCCCCTTCGGGCGATCGTGCTCCTGCATATTTTGTCGATCTGAATCTTGATAAAATCGTCGATCGCATTGTTCAGGGACGGGAAGAGTACGGCATCAGCGCTTTCTTTTATTCACCACTTGAATGTCTGGAGGATATCCTCTATCGACAGGAAATTATTCAGGATGTGACAATACATGCGCTCTATAAGGCGCTAATGGCATATTCCACAGATATGAAGAATATCAGGGAGATTTCAGAAGAAAAAACAAACCGGTTTTACTTCTATCAACAGCGGCGCTGGGAACTTGAGTGCATTTTGTTGTATTGCCAGGCCGTTACGGCGCTGTATGAGCGTATAGCGCCGCTGTCTTTGTCTTCCGACGGTATGATTAATTTCAGGCATTATCTTCATCAGTATATTGAGAGTGAAAATTTTACCGGGTTATATTCAACCGCCACTATGATAAGAAAAAGTCTGGAGGCGGTTCAGTACGGCCTGAAAATTAAAGGCGACGCCATTATTGTTGAACGGTATCACCAGGAGAAAAACTATAGCGATGAGATCCTCGATGTGTTCTCAAAGTTTAAGCAGCATGATGTGAATGTCGAGGTGGAGAGTAGACATCACAGCTTCGGGATGAACCATATTGAAGCACAAGTTCTGGATTGTGTTGCCAGACTATTTTCCGCCGAGTTTCATCAACTTGATGTGTTTATAGATGCCAACAAGCGCTACAGAGATAACACGCTGGATCTTTTTGAACGTGAAGTGCAGTTTTATCTGGCTGTTGTGGAATACATTGAAAAATTTCGGCAGAAAGGGCTGCCGTTTTGTATCCCGGAGGTACAACGAGATGAAAAAGCTATTTCGGCTGTTGCGGCTTTCGATCTCGCGCTTGCAGAGGTCATCCTTGAGAAAAAGGAGAAGGTTGTCTGCAATGATTTCAGCTTCCAGAAGCATGAACGTATTTTCGTCATATCGGGCCCCAACCAGGGCGGGAAAACCACCTTTGCCCGCATGATAGGGCAACTGCATTTTCTTGCCTTGCTGGGCATTTATGTCCCTGCCAGGCAGGCAAAGCTCTTTCTGACAGACACTATTTTTACGCATTTTGAGAAAAGCGAAAATATTTATAACCTCCGGGGAAAACTGTATGACGACCTGGTGAGAATAAAAGCGATCCTTGATGCTGCCACATCACACAGTTTGATTATCATGAATGAGATTTTTACGTCAACCACATCGCGGGACGCCATTTATCTGGGAACACGGGTAATCAAGAAAATAGTCATGCTCGATGCGCTTTGTGTCTGCGTAACGTTTATCGACGAGCTTACGGCATTAGACCCGTCCATCGTCAGCTTAATGAGTACGGTTGAGCATAATAATGCGGCATTAAGAACCTATAAAATCACCAGAAAACCGGCCGATGGTATCGCATGGTCAACGACGCTGGTGATAAAGCATGGGCTGACATATGAGCAGATAAAAACGAGGTTAAACGGATGAACGCATATCTGATGTATAAAGATAACGATTTTATCGTTGACGATAATATTCCAGAGAACATCAAATTTGCCATGAAAGATCTGGAACTGGCGGTGTTGTTTCATGCGTTGTCTGATGGAGATGATTTTCTTTATTCCGTCGTCAGGAAGGCATGTTCCGTGCTGCTATCGGGCATTCCTGACATTGAGTACAGGCAGGCTATTCTGCGGGATTGCCTGTATAACGAGGACGTTATCAGAACATTCTATAACGTGGTGGTTGAATGTCTGCAAATGGAAAAGGAGAAACTTCACTACGGCGTTTTTGGTCATTATCCTTCCGCTGTGCTGCATCAGTCTCTTTCGTTTACCCAATTCCTGATGACATATTTACAGAAAATAAAAATTATCGCACAAGAAAATATCCATCACGTTGAATCTCCGGGGATGGTTCGTCTTTTCTCGATGCTTGTTCAGGAGTTAAACGATGATTATATGAGCACTATTGAAAGACATCTGAAGCAGATGACTTTCAAAAAAGGCGTATTAATCAGCGCGCGATTAGGGCAGGGTAATCAGGGCAAAGACTATGTACTCAGGCGGCCCAATCCCCCGCAAAAAGGATGGTTTCGGCGTCTTTGGACAAAAAGGCCAGCGCATTACACCGTACAGCTAGCCGCGCGTGATGAAAATGGCTTCAGGGCATTAAGCGACTTAAAGGACGAAGGGCTCGTATTGATCGCCAACGCAATGGCGCAATCCACCGCGCATTTGCTTAATTTTCTAAAGTCACTGCGCACTGAATTAGGATTTTATATTTCATGCCTTAATCTTGCGCAGGCCTTAAACAAACGCAATATTCCACTGTGCTTTCCTGTCCCGATATATCAAAGAGAACGCCATCATGTGTTTGAGGCACTCTTTGATCCCTGCCTTGCACTGACATCGGATCGGGAAATCGTTAGCAACACATTAAGAACGGATAATAAAAATACTTTTATCATCACTGGCGCAAACCAGGGAGGGAAATCCACGTTTTTACGCAGTATCGGGCTGGCGCAGATAATGATGCAGACAGGGATGTTCGTTTCTGCTGAATGTTATAGCGCAGATCTTTGTCGGCAGATATTCACGCATTACAAATGTGAAGAAGACAGCCATATGGTCAGCGGAAAGCTGGATGAAGAGCTCCGACGAATGAGTGACATTGTTGATGCTCTACAACGTGATGACCTGGTGCTGTTTAACGAATCGTTCTCTGCAACAAACAGTCGGGAAGGGGCCGAAATCATCAGAGGCGTGGTAACCGCACTGGCAGAAAGCAACGTGAAGCTCTTTTTTGTTACGCATACTGCGGAATTTGCATGTTCGTTTTATCAGGAGGATCGCCAGGACACGGTATACCTGTGCGCCGAACGACGCGACGATGGAGAAAGGACATACAAAATAGCAGAAGGCGTGCCTCTGGATATCAGTTATGGCGAAGATCTGTACCGGGATGTTTTTGATGCCTCTCCCGTATACCGGAATACGGGAGAGGATTCAGAGCGTTAACCTTTTCTGAAGGCAGATTTACCGGCGAAAACGGCGGCATCGCCAAGTTCATCTTCAATACGCATTAGCTGATTGTATTTCTCGATGCGTTCTCCACGGCTTGGCGCTCCCGTTTTGAGGTGTCCGGCGCGTAAGCCTACCGTCATATCAGCAATGAAACTGTCTATTGTTTCTCCGCTACGGTGTGAGATAAAGCTGCCCCAGTGATGATCATGACACAATTGAACCGCTTCGATTGTCTCGCTTAACGTACCAATCTGGTTCAATTTGATCAGTGCGGCATTCGCCAGATTTTCATCAATTCCTCGCTGGATATATTTTACGTTAGTCACAAAAAGATCGTCACCCACCAGTTCAATCTTATTGCCAAGCGTATCGCTCAGAATTCGCCAGCCAGCCCAGTCATCTTCGGCCAGGCCATCTTCGATCAGAACAATGGGGAATTCGTTGACCAGCCGCTCATAATAGCGCGTCATCTCTTCCGCACTGAATTGCGCATTTTCGCTGCGCAGGGTGTATTTTCCGTCTGAATAAAATTCGCTGGATGCAGGGTCCATGCAAATAACAATATCCTCGCCAGGTTTATAACCGGCTTTTTCGATCGCTTCGACAATCAATTCCAGCGGTTGCCGGTTTGACGAAACGGCTGGCGCGAATCCACCTTCATCACCCACGCCAGTAGACAAGCCTTTCTCCAGTAAGACCTGACGTAAATTCTGATACACCTCGCTACCCCAGCGAATGGCTTCCCGAACAGAGCTTGCGCCCCAGGGAGCAATCATGAACTCCTGAAAATCGGCGCCTTGCCAGCGAGCGTGAACGCCGCCATTGATGATATTCATACAAGGAACCGGGAGGAGGTTAGCGCCAACGCCGCCGAGGTAACGATACAGCGGAATGTTTGATAGCTGCGCGGCCAGACGCGCCACGGCAAGCGATACCCCGAGAATAGCATTAGCCCCGAGACGACTTTTATTTTCCGTACCATCAAGAGTTATCAGGCGGTTATCGATATCTTTCTGGCGGCGGACATCATATCCCCGCAGCGCATTATCGATTTCAGTATTGATACTCTGAACCGCGCCCAATACACCTTTGCCGCCAAAACGCGACTTATCTCCATCACGGCGCTCAATGGCTTCGCGCGAACCGGTACTGGCACCGGAAGGGACTGACGCGCGCGCAACACCGCCGCCGATGGCGGAGACTTCGACTTCAACGGTCGGATTACCTCGGGAGTCCAGAATTTCTCTTGCGATCACACGTTCAATTTCATAGCTCATAGAAATGACCTTATTTTATGGAGTGGATATATGTTTAATCAGCACATCAACCGAGAGATGATTGATGAACTCAAAAGAGAACGAGGAAAAAACCCCAAACAGGCGATTCTTATGACCCAGCATGACCAGGTCGATATCCTCATGTTGGATAACCGCTTCAACATCTTTGAAACGTTGAATGCTGATAATTGATTTCACTTGCACATGAATACTGCTGGATTCCGCCAGGCGACTGAGCATCGCTTTGGCCTCGATCACTTCATGTGATTGCCGATCCCGGGTTAAAGCATCACTCGTGTAATCCAGCTCCCGGTAATCAGAACTGATATGCCCGAGGGTGATCTGAGTCCCCATTTCTTTTGCCAGACGTTCAGCATGGTGCAGCAACAGCACACCATCGATTTCATTCTGGACCAGTAATAATGCGTGTTTGTACATATGCATACGCCACCTCTCAAGTAATGAGAAACGTTCAGCATCGCAAATGAACAATGTGTTGCAGACGGGCCGATGGACATAACAAGAGCCGGTGAGCGCTACGTTGTTGCTGATGTTGTGATAGTCAAAGGCATGGATAACATCTTTCTTTTCAAAAAGATGAGATTCAGGAAGTAATGAAGTAGTTGTTTTACTATTCATAGCGATACCCGACATACATGCCTAAGAAAAACAGCAACAGTTGTATATCAGGCGTCATCATCCGATTCGAGCGAACCGGCGGTTGGGAAAGGTGGAACACCATCACCTTGTGAACTAAGCGTATAGCAGGTTCAGGCGGAAATCAATGAGAAGTAAATCTGTTACGCATGGATCGCGAAGAAGGAGAGGGTAGTCAACGAAATCTGCGGCGGAAATAACGCAATAAAAATTATAACTTAGTACGATTTTGACTTTAACAATTCCATAAGTCGTTTAATTATAGACAGTTATTGTATCTACAAGTCTTCGAGTGTGCTTATGAAAGAGATCTGTTCCGCAGATTCGTCAACATTTAAACATGTGCGTTTTGTTCTCACAGACATGGATGAAACGCTGACTTACAAGGGGCGCCTTGCGGCTGAAACCTATCTGGCGCTGGAACGGTTGCAGAACGCGGGAGTAAAAGTGATACCGGTCACAGCCGCGCCCGCAGGCTGGTGCGACCAGATGGCACGGATGTGGCCAGTTGATGGCGTCATTGGTGAAAATGGAGGTGTGTTTTTCAGAAGGCGAAATGACGGTCATGGCATTGAGCGTTTCTTCTGGCACGGCACAGAAAAATATCCTGACGTCGCTGAGCGCCTGACGCAAATTGGGGAACAGATAAAAAGGGAAATTCCTGCCGCTCATTTTACCGACGATCAACCTTTCAGGATGACGTCCATTGCCTTTGCTAAACCGCCAGAAGCCCATCAGTGTTCATTAATACTTAACGCATTGACGCAAGCAGGCGCTACAACCACCGTAAACAATCTCTGGATTCTTGGCTGGTCTGGAGAATATGACAAGTTATCTATGGCCCGACGAGTGCTCAGGGATTTTTACGATCTCGACATTGATGCCGAACGTTCTGCCGTATTGTATAGCGGCGACTCGACGAATGATGCGCCGATGTTTTCATTCTTTGAACATACGGTTGGAGTGAGCACGGTATCAGATTACCTTGATCAAATCCCGAAACCTCCGCAGTGGATTACCCGTGGCCCGGGAGGTGCTGGTTTTGTGGAAATTGCAGATGCGGTTATTGCCGCCAGGTAATGAGAAACGCAGGTCCCATCGGCTTATCCGGTCACAGTGGCCGGGTTTTTAATGCGTGCGCTACATGAAATCTGACGCAGGATAACCGCCAACAGTTTGCAGAATTCACACAGGACACGATGGAAGGTATGCAGAAAAGGCGAGGGATGCATTATGAGTCAAGGGAGTAAGCCTGTATTGGGCGTCATAAATTCAATTTAACATAATATACATTATGCGCACTAAAGAGGATAAAGGGAGAATCTGTGGTTTTGTAGTCATCCTTGTGCTGGCCGCTATAGTCTCTGAAGCACTTTCTCCAGCACGACTCCGTTGATTCTGGGGCTCTGTTTCACATCTCCGGCACTTCCCGCGATGTCTAAATACATTTTCCAAATACATGTAACACGCTTTTTTGCTTAGGCGTTGTGAATTCCTCATCCGCAAGATGCTGCATCCCCAGGGATTCATAAAACCGACGCCCGCTGTCGTTACCCTTAAGAACCTGCAACCAGAAAAAATGCTGCTCCTTATGCCTTGCTATCTCGATAGCTTTTTCGAAAAGAATTCGGCCATATCCTTTACCGGTTTCTCCGGGTGCAAAATACAGTTTGTTTAAGAGCGCACCTGAGTGATTACCACCGCTAACTGGACGGTCCCAGCTTATCTTTGCAAAACCTACTGGCTTATCGCTTTCCGCAATGAGCCAGGTAACTGACGGATCATTTAAACTATTTTCAAGTTGGTCCGGCGCGTACTCACTGTCAATAAATTGTCGAAGCTCTACAGGACAATCCCATAACTCTTTGAAATGATGGTAATAACTTGACTTCCCCAGCGTTTGCAATATCGGGGTATCGGCAGGTACAGCATAACGTATGGTCAAGTTCATACACTCTCCTGAAATGGCTTAAATTTAAGTTAACGCACAACATAATGCTGAATATGATATTTATCACAAAGCGCTCAGAAGTGCTGTAGCAAGATTAAAATATGCTATGGTTAATATATAATGTTTTCATCGGGTACATCCATCAGTTGTTGTTAACATACTAAGGAACCTGTCGCTTACTCACATAAACATACCGATATTACTCGTTTAAATCCTTGTCGTTATTATTTTAAGGAGAAGAGTATGAAAGAGCTTAATATCTTCGGTCAATATGTAGGCAGACATCTTGAGGGTAACCTTGATTTTATTTTACCTGACACGCGCCAGTTGTCAGGCCGTTACTGTCACTTACAACCCCTTGCGACTTACCACTGTGATGATCTTTATCAGGGCTGGCATAGCATAGAGGACCCACGGGACTGGACTTATCTTCCTGATGAACGCCCCGAGACAAGGCAAGCAACCTTTGACTATATCAAACGCATCATCAGTCAGGGCGGAATTTCATATTATGCCATAATAGAAAATAAATCCGCGAAAGCCCGAGGCACCCTCGCCCTTTTTAATATAGACAAGAATAATGGCGTTGCGGAAATCGGATATGTACATCTCACGCCAGCGATAAAACGCACCTTTTTAAGCACGGAAGCAATTTATCTTTTACTGATGTATGTTTTTGATGTCCTTAAATATCGTCGTTGTGAGTGGCAGACAGACACGCTTAATCATGCTGGAATGAATGCTGCTGAAAGAATTGGGTTTCGGAAAGAAGGCATCTTACGTGATAAGCAAATCATAAAATCAAGGAGCGTGGATATCGCAACATATTCAATTATTAGCGCCGAGTGGCCGAAGATATCCAGTGCGATATCTGTCTGGCTAAGAACGGAAAATCTCGACGAACGTGGACATCAGATCCACCCTTTACGGCACTATCTGGCGGAGCCTGAAGTGTAATACTGAGTTATCCACTCATTCCGTCCAAAACTTTCTGTGGATAACGCGTTGGCGTTAATCCCGTGTATTGACGGAAGAACGCAACAAATGCGCTGTCGCTGGCAAATTCCAATAGACAGATAGACACGGTTTTCCCGCCATTGAGATATCTGTTTAGCCTCCGTTGCAACACAGATCCCGCTTTGTCATTATGATCCTGCGTCTGTTCTCCTTTCTGCCATTCATCACTGGTTGAGTGTGGGATCATCTGATAGTGTCGGGAAATGAATGTTTAACGGAAATGACGATGAGCAAAGTCTATACTGGCGGCTGTCTGTGCGGTTTTATCCGTTTTTCGGCGGTAGCGCCGAAAAATCCACATACCTGTTCCTGCTCGATTTGCCAAAAACATACAGGTGCATATTCGGTCAGTTGGGTTGAGTTCGACGCTCAGGATGTGACGTGGACAGGACAAGGAGACAAGCCTGCGGTCTGGCGCTCTTCGGATATCTCCAGTCGGGCATTTTGTTCTCACTGCGGAAGTTCAGTAGGCGCAATTGATGATGCGCCTACCGTTGCGTTGTTAACTGGCGTATTTGACGAGCCTCAGGATGAAGATCTTCATGCGCATTAAGCGCATCGCCCTCACCCTGTCTGCCTGTTTCGCCAGCCCTTCCTTTTCTGTCTGACGGGTAAACGCACGGAAGTTTCAGACAGCGATTAATTTCCCTTCAAAAGTATGTTGTAACTAAATAACATGAAAACAAAACCCGGCCGCAGCCGGGTCAGATGATTAGCACAGCGGTTTTACCGCTTCACGCATCCCTTTCGTCAGGATTGCATCCAGGTCGGTCGTGACCTGTTCGACCAGACCTGCAACGTGCGTCAGGTTCTGCCCCCAATGCGCGTCCACGGCCAGCACGGCATGAACCAGATCCTGTGTGCTGATAAGACCGTCGCTATGTTGATGCCACAACTGTTGATAGCGCTCAATCCAGTGCGCATCATCCTGGAGCGGATACGTCTCGCCGCGACGTTCACCACGATAAAATGCGGTCAGCGCCGCAAGCGCAAACGTCAGGCGCGCCGGTAAAACGCCGCTGACCTGCTGCCCTGCCAGTAGCTGCGGTAAAATACGGGTGCGAAACTTAGTCATGCCATTTAACGCAATCGACAACAACTGGTGTTTAATATACGGATTCTGGAAACGCCCTGTCACCGCACTGGCGAACGACATTAGCTCGTCGCGAGGTAAGTCCAGCACCGGAATAATCTCTTCATAGATGGCTTTTTCAACAAAGGCGCAAATGTCGCGGTCATTCATGGCTTCACCAACGGTATCCAGCCCGGCCTGGAACGCAACGGGCACCAGCGCCGTATGCGCACCATTCAGGATCGCGACCTTACGCTCTTTGTACGGCTTGATGTCATCAACAATCAGCACGTTGAGCGGATACTTATCAAGACGCAGCTCAGACGCTACCTTTTTTGGCCCCTGAATCACAAACAGATAAAAATGTTCCGCAGTATCGAGAAAAGCATCGTGATAGCCAAGTTCCGCTTCAAGTTGCGTCACTTCATCACGCGGATATCCGGTCACGATCCGGTCAACCAGCGTGGAGCAAAAGGTGTTCGCCTGATCCAGCCACTGCACAAACGCAGCGGACAAGTTCCACTCCTGAGCGTAACGCAGAACCAGCTCGCGCAACGCCTCGCCATTGTAATCAATCAGTTCACAAGGAATGATGATCCATCCTTTATCAAGCGCGCCGTCAAAACAGGTATAACGTTCAAACAGCAGGCGCGTCAGCTTCGCGGGGTAGCTGACCGCGGGCGCGTCATCAAATGCGTCACCGGCATGGTAGCTAATACCGGCTTCTGTGGTATTAGAGAAAACAAAACGCATGTCCGGGTTATGCGCCAGTTTCAGGAATTCATCGTAATTATCATAGACGCTGATTTCACGGTTAACAGAACGGATCAAACGCGCGTCGCTAACCGCCTCGCCCTTTTCATTCAAACCACGAATAATCGTGGTATAGAGCCCATCCTGGGTACTCAATGACGGCGGAAACGTGCTTTCGATAGGGCGAACAATGACCACTCCGGCGTTCAAATCGGTATGTTCATTCAGCAGATCAACTTGCCAGTCAACAAAGGCGCGCAGGAAGTTTCCCTCACCAAACTGAATGATGCGCTCAGGATAGCTGGCACCGGGAAAATCGCGACGGTTTAGAGTTTTCACAATGGGTTCCCTTCTTAATTAGTCATACAACCTGTTTGAATTGGTAGAACAGGTTAGCAAACTTTATGATATTGAAACCCTGTTTTGATCAAGTAGTCACGATTAATCAAAACTGTTTTATGCTTTAACATCTCTCACGACGCGGAGATTTACGGCTGATTCATCTGGATAACCAGCCAGTGGTGAATGACGGCAACAACATACTGCTGCTGTTCTTCACTCAGCGGTTCTCCCTGGGGAATGTTGTGCCATTTCGCCAGACAACCACGGCAGCAGGTCGCCGTCGCGTGTTGGGCAATAAATACGGGGTGGCCGCGCATCGGCGTTTGTTTACCATCGTTGCGCGGAAAAGCCGGGGCCAGCCGCTTAGCAATAAACTCGGCGGCATGTTGATCAATAACCTGCGCGCCTTTATCCCAGCAATACTGCCTTTCTTTTGCGCCAAGACGAAACCGCGTGCGAAATGGCGAACGTGACAGGCGAGAAAAAAGTGGATCAAGCGCGTTCATCAGTAAACCGAACGACCTAATTGTTGGGTGAGTTGTTCGAGTACCGCAATACCCGCCAGGGAGTTGCCCGCCGGGTCCAGTTCAGGGCTCCATACCGCAATCGCCATTTCATGCGGGACAATCGCCACAATCCCGCCGCCAACGCCTGACTTGGCAGGTAATCCTACTCGCCAGGCAAATTCGCCTGCGTTTTGGTACATTCCACTGGTCGCCATCAGCGCGTTGATTTGTCGGGCCTGCATCGACGTGACAACCGGTTCATCAAGGTGAAACGCCTGCCCCTGTCTGGCCAGAAAAACAAATGTACGCGCCAGTTCCGCACAGCTCATTTTCAACGCGCAGTAGTGAAAGTAATTTTGCAAAACGGTAGTGACATCATGCTGGAAATTACCAAATGACTTCATCAGCCAGGCAATAGCGGCATTGCGTGCGGAGTGCTCAAATTCAGAACGGGCAACCGTGACGTCATACGCAATATCCGACACGCCGCTAAGCGCCCGAACCACTTCCAGCATACGCTGGCGCGGCGCGCTCAGTCGCCCTTGCAGCATATCGCAAACCACCAGCGCGCCGGCATTAATGAAGGGGTTACGCGGTATCCCTTGCTCCAGTTCCAGCTGCACCAAGGAATTGAATGGCGACCCGGAGGGATCTTTTCCGACACGTTGCCAGATTTCCTCTTCCGGGTAGTGACGCATCGCCACCACCAGACTCAGCACCTTTGATATGGATTGTATTGAGAAGCGTTCCTGCGCATCGCCAGCCTGATAGTATTGCCCGTCAACGGTGCAAATGGCGATCCCCAGTTTTGACCCATCGACAGAAGCCAGCGCAGGGATGTAATCAGCCACTTTCCCCTGTCCAATCAACGGGCGCACCTGCTGAAGGATGGTCTCTAAAATTGAATTGTCCATGGCCCTGGCCACAATGTGCTCCTTGCTCGCAGGTCTGAAAAGGCCTGCGAGTATAACAGAGCTGAATGTGCGGCGTCAGGCAGAAAGACGAAATCGCGCCACCGCGTTCAGAAGCTGATGAGATTCATGATGCAGTTGCAGCGATGATGCCGATGCGGTATTCACCAGGCTGCTGGTCTCTTGCGCCGCACGGTTAAGCGCCTGTAGCTGCCCCGTCATCTGGTGGATGCTGTCCCCCTGGCTTAACGTGGCGCCAGAGATGTCATTCAACAGTATGCCCAGATTGTCTACTAACGAAATCACCTGCTGTAAATTCTCTTCCAGCCGATTAACCGCATGTGAACCCTCCTCGATTCCCTGCAAGGAGTGGTGGATAAGTTCCTGTATGTTCTGCGTGGACTGACTGCTTTTACGGGCCAGCAGCCCCACTTCTTTTGCCACCACGGCAAATCCGCGACCTTGTTCTCCGGCATGGGCCGCTTCGATAGCCGCGTTCAGCGCCAGGATATTGGTCTGGAACGCGACGCTGTCAATCAGAGAGATGATCCCGCGCATTTCTGACGATCGCTCAACAATCGCCTGCATCGAACGGTTAACGGTCTCCATCATACGATCGCCGCCAGCCGCTACCTGACGCGCCTCGGCTGCACGTTGATTAGCCAGTCTGGCAAAGCCGCTATTGTCCTCGACATGTGTTTCCAGAAACGAGATATGCGAGGTGACACTACTTAACTCTTCGCTCTGTTTCGCCGATTGCTGATAAAGCTGTTTGTTGCTCTGCGCAAGCTGATCGATGTTGCCGACCATTGCGGTGGTGGCATCGCTCACCTGCTGCACCAGCTGCCTCAGCCCCTGTTGCATCGCATCAATGCGTGAACTGAGTTGCGCGACCTCGCGGTTAAACCCGCTCACCTTCGGCATCGGTTCGGACAGATCGCCTGCGGCCAGAATATTAATATGGGCGATCAGGCGGCGCAGCGGAGAAATAACCCAACGAGACATGCCGCTCCAGACCAGCAGGGCAATCACCACCAGCACAAACGGGATGAACAAAAAGAGGTGCTGCAACCCTTCCAGGCTGGCAATCAGCTGCTGCCTGCCACCCTCTGTCTGACGCCCGCTCTCTTGCTGAAAGCGAGCATAGTTTTCATTGAAATCTGTCTGAAACGCCTGAACAGGAACAGCAAAGAACGCGTCGATGGCGTTAGTCTGGCTCAAACCATCCGCCTGTTCCTGAATACCGCTATAAAAACGCTGATAACTCTCAATCAGGCCGTCGTCTTTATGAGGGGCCATTGCAAGCCAGGCATCCCAGGCCGTTTTTGACTGTACCAGCGCCTGCTGAGCTTCATCCATCAACGGGCGCCAGCTGCCTTCTGATCCCGTTGCGGCATCCTGCATAAAGTAAACGCCCGCCCGGTTCAGCAGATCGCTTGCGGACAACAGCGCTACCCTCGCCTCATCCACCTTCGTTTGTTGCAGCAGTGCCTGCTGGTTGCGTTGTTCGTTACGCTGAGCGTCTCGCACGGAAAACGACAGCATCAGGGATGACGCAACCTGCAAAATAGAAAACAGCGCGATAATGCAAAATATTCCCGTTAACAGACCAAACTGGCGGGGAGTGAAACGACGAATTAAGCCTCGAAAAATTTGCGTTAAGTTCATGATATTCTTCTGTATCAATGCGTTATGCGCGAGTGTACGGAGAGAAAATGACAGAACTATTGCAGTAATGTGACATGGCGCCTCAAGAAGACGCCAGAATGATCACAGACGGTTTTTCCAGACAGTTTGTACGTTGCAAAACTCATGCAGGCCAAAATGGGAGAGCTCGCGACCAAAGCCGCTTTTCTTCACGCCGCCAAATGCCACACGCGGATCGCTGGCGCTGTATCCATTGATAAACACCCCGCCACATTCCAGGCGCGATGCCATCTCCTGAGCCAGTGCATCACGCGCAGTGAACAGCGTCGCCGACAACCCAAAGTCGCTGTCATTAGCCAGTTGCAAGGCATGTTCGGCGTTCTTCGCCACGGTAATCGCCGCCACGGGCCCAAACAACTCCTGACGAAACGCCGTCATCTCAGGCGTCACATCGCCCAGAACCGTAATGGCATAATAGTTGCCTTCCCCGGCGAGCTTTTCACCGCCCAGTAATAAACGCGCGCCTTCTGCTATTGATGCCTCCACTTGCTGATGCAGCTCATCCCGTAGATCAAAACGCGCCATAGGACCGAGATCGTTCTCTTCCGCCAGCGGATCGCCCATTTTCAGTGCGCTGGCGGCGGCAACAAACCGTTCAGTAAATTCCCCGGCAATCCCCTCTTCAACAATAAAGCGCTTCGCCGCCGCGCATACCTGCCCGGTATTTTGATAGCGACCGGCGACAGCGGCTTTAACAGCCAGATCCAGGTCGGCATCGTTAAGAACGATAAACGGATCGGAACCGCCCAGTTCAAGCACGCATTTTTTCAGCGCAGCCCCGGCCTGCGCACCAATCGCGGCCCCGGCACGCACGCTGCCCGTTACCGTCACGGCGGCAATACGGGGATCGTTAATCATCTGGCTAACGCCGTCGTTACTGGCATTTACCCAGCCATAAACGCCCGCCGGAATATCGGCATCGGCGAAGATCTGCGCAATACGTTCAGCGCAACCGATCACATTCGGCGCATGTTTTAGTAAATAGCCGTTACCCGCCAGCAGGATGGGAATCGCCCCGCGTAATACCTGCCAGAGCGGAAAGTTCCACGGCATGACCGCCAGTATTGTCCCCAGCGGACGATATGCAATCACCGCCTGCTGATTTTCCACCAGCGTCGGTTCCGGGTTAAGCATCGCGGGGCCATGTTCTGCATACCAGTCACAGAGCGCCGCAGATTTCGCCACCTCGGCGCGCGCCTGCCGGATCGGTTTTCCCATCTCACGGGAAATACTGTGCGCCATCTCGTCTGTATGATTACGCAGCGCTTGCCCGATATCGCGAAGTTTCTGCGCCCGGTACGCCACCGTCGTGCGTTTCCATTCCTCAAATCCACGGGCAGCCAGAGTGAGTGCATTTTCAATATCATCAGCGCTGGCCCACGGCATCATCGCCAGTGTTTCACCGGTTGTCGGGTCCACGGAAATCGCATGTGTAGCAGGTGTCATCGTCATCGGTTTGTCTCTCTACGTTGCGGGATATGCCTGCATAATGGGCGCATTTACTCTTTCTGAAAAATGAATAATATTAAGCACTGCGTTCACAAAAAGAGAAAACTATGGATCTGACTCAGCTGGAAATGTTCAATGCCGTGGCCGAAACCGGCAGTATTACGCAGGCGGCGGCGAAGGTGCATCGCGTCCCGTCGAACCTCACTACGCGAATCCGCCAGCTTGAGGCCGATCTTGGCGTGGATCTGTTTATTCGTGAAAGTCAGCGGCTGCGCCTTTCTCCCGCCGGACATAACTTTCTGCGCTACAGCCAGCAGATCCTGGCGCTGGTTGATGAAGCGCGAATGGTGGTCGCCGGTGATGAACCTCAGGGACTGTTTTCACTCGGCGCGCTGGAAAGCACCGCAGCGGTACGCATCCCGGCCACGCTTGCCGGGTACAATCAGCGTTACCCCAAAATCCAGTTCGCCCTCTCTACCGGGCCTTCCGGGACAATGCTCGAAGGCGTTCTGGAAGGCAGACTTAACGCAGCGTTTGTTGATGGCCCGATTACTCATCCGGGTCTTGAAGGTATGCCGGTATACCGTGAAGAGATGATGATTGTCGCCCCTCATGGGCATTCCCCCGTACGGCGGGCAAAAGACGTGAATGGCAGCAATATCTACGCCTTTCGCGCAAACTGCTCTTATCGCCGTCACTTTGAAAGCTGGTTTCATGCCGATCGCGCGATGCCCGGCACCATTCATGAAATGGAGTCGTACCACGGCATGCTGGCGTGCGTTATCGCCGGAGCGGGCATCGCGCTGATCCCTCGTACCATGCTGGAAAGTATGCCCGGGCATCATCAGGTTGAAGCCTGGCCGTTGAGCGAAGAGTGGCGATGGCTGGACACCTGGCTTGTGTGGCGTCGCGGAGCAATGACCCGTCAACTGGACACGTTTATCGCCCTGCTGAATCCGTCCTCGCAGCCATAGCATTATCCTATGGGTTTGGGGCTACGCCTGCCGGGAGAAGCGTTTTATACTGCGCAAGACGAAAACGGATATGGAACAGTCATGAACACCAAAGCGCGTAAAGTGATGATCATTGGGGCAGGTAATGTTGGCGCATCAGCAGCTTACGCTCTGCTCAATCAGAATATTTGTGAAGAGCTGATTCTGGTCGATTTAAACAGAGATCGTTCGGAAGGCCATGCTTTGGATCTCGCTGATGCAGCGGCCTACATGCCGGGGATGATGACCATTTCCACCCGGGAGGCGCATGAATGCGCCGATGTCGATATCGCCGTGATTACCGTTTCCGGCGGCGCATTAAAACCAGGGCAAACACGGCTTGATGAGCTGAACAACACCGCGCGGATCGTCCAAAAGATCGTGCCGGAAATGATGGATGGCGGCTTTAACGGCATCTTTCTTATCGCCACCAATCCTTGCGATATCATTACCTGGCAGGTATGGACGCTATCAGGCCTGCCGCGCAGCCAGGTAATCGGCACTGGCGTCTGGCTGGACACCACCCGTTTACGGCGCGCGCTGGCGCAGGAACTGGATATCGGCGCGCAAAGCATCGATGCCTTTATTCTGGGAGAGCATGGCGATACGCAATTCCCGGTCTGGTCCCACTCCTCCGTCTACGGTTCTCCGATTGCGGACGTTTATCAACGTCGTACGGGTAAAATCCTGGACGTCGAGGCGATGGCGGAAAAAGTGCGCAAACATGGGTTTGAAATCTATAACCGCAAAGGCTGCACTGAATATGGTATTGCCGGAACCATTGCGGAAATTTGCCGGAACGTCTTCACCGGAAGCCATCGGGCGCTGGCCATCTCCTGCGTACTGGAGGGGGAATACGGCGTTGACGGCGTCGCCATCGGCGTACCGGCGGTGCTGACTCAAAGCGGTGTTCAACAAATTATCGAATTACAGTTAGCCGATGATGAGCTGGCGAAATTCAGATACTCTGCCGAAGTCATCAAAGCGAATATCGCAAAACTCCCCTGAATACGGTGTCCGGGATGATTTCCATACCCGGACGCCATTTCGTTTGTTTCATCAATCGGCTCATCAACGATAATGAGACATACATCACAAAATGATTGTATTTTCGCCAGCAAACGTTTTAAGATCGTGACCTCGCCTTTTCGCAACTAACCCGATTTACTCTTATGACAACAAACACTGTTTCCCGCAAGGTCGCGTGGCTACGGGTAGTTACGCTTGCTATTGCCGCTTTTATTTTCAATACCACAGAGTTTGTCCCTGTTGGCTTACTGTCGGACATCGCCCGGAGCTTTGCTATGCCGACCGCACAGGTCGGGATTATGCTGACGATCTATGCCTGGGTTGTGGCGCTGATGTCGTTGCCCTTTATGTTGCTGACCAGCCAGGTTGAGCGGCGTAAGCTGCTAATCTGCCTGTTTGTTCTCTTCATTGCCAGCCATGTGCTCTCCTTCCTGGCATGGAATTTTACCGTGCTGGTAATCAGCCGCATCGGGATCGCGTTTGCACACGCCGTCTTCTGGTCTATTACCGCTTCGCTGGCCATTCGCCTTGCGCCGCCAGGCAAACGTGCGCAGGCACTGAGTCTGATCGCCACCGGAACCGCGCTGGCGATGGTTCTGGGGCTGCCTATCGGGCGTATCGTTGGTCAATACTTCGGCTGGCGAACAACGTTCTTCGCCATTGGTATAGGGGCGTTAATCACGCTGGTATGCCTGATCAAACTGCTGCCGAAATTGCCCAGCGAACATTCTGGGTCACTAAAAAGTCTGCCGCTGCTGTTCCGTCGCCCGGCGCTAATGAGTATTTATTTACTGACGGTCGTAGTGGTCACCGCACACTATACGGCATACAGCTATATTGAACCGTTTGTACAAACGGTGGCGGGTCTGAGCGCAAACTTTGCCACGGTATTACTGCTGATCCTCGGCGGCGCCGGGATTATCGGCAGCGTGGTATTCGGCAAACTGGGTAATCAGTACGCCTCGCCGCTTATCAGCATTGCCATTATGCTGCTGGTGATTTGCCTGATGCTCCTGCTGCCCGCAGCAGACAGCGAAAGCCATCTTGCCGTGCTGAGTATTTTCTGGGGCATCGCCATTATGGTGATAGGCCTGGGGATGCAGGTGAAAGTCCTGGCACTGGCGCCGGACGCCACCGATGTGGCAATGGCGCTGTTCTCAGGCATTTTTAATATTGGCATTGGCGCTGGCGCATTGGTGGGGAATCAGGTGAGTTTACACTGGTCGATGTCCACTATTGGCTACGTCGGCGCAGTGCCAGCCCTGGCGGCGCTGGTGTGGTCGATCATTATCTTTCGCCGCTGGCCTGTTTCGCTGGAAGAGCAGCCGCAGCATTGAAGTAAAACCCCAATAAAATGACTTTTTTATAAAGGGCCAGAGCAGGTAAGTTCTGGCCCTTTACTCGTTTCTTATCAATGTTACTTAATGAACGATAAGATCAGTTGCAATGATGCAACGATGAACTCAAGAACCACAATAATCGTGCTTAAGATATTCACCACGCTTTCTTCCTCTTAAAGAGGAATGCGATTACTCCGGCTTAGCCTCTCCTTGCCCGTCCACCGAAGATCAAGTGTGTTAAGTTTGGTTTATCGCATTCCTGGCCCAGGCGCTCGCAGGTACCACCCCGTAAGCCAGGACTTAGAAACTTTTTTTGCACAGGAGCAAAAGCCAGTAAAACGATAATCAACACACCTGCGCAGTATAACCTTCCCCGAAAAACGCATCAACACAATGATTTTTATACATTAATTCACAGGGTGTATATAAAAACATAAATAATTCAGCACCGAATATAAGACGGCTTAGCGATGTAATCATTAACGGTTAGATTTGTATGATGGCCTGATGTGGCGTAAGATAATGCGCGTGTTAAGTTTGGTTTATCGCACTTTTTATAAGTGCTGAAGCCTTTCCTTAATTAATGACTGGCTTCAAAAATAAAAACCACCGCTACCAACGGTGGTTTTTATTTTTTCAGGGCAACACATGTCACTTAATGGTAAGTCTTAATAATTTCCAGCACGCCGTTAATGATAAACTGCACGCCCATACAGACCAGTAAGAAGCCCATCAGGCGGGAAATAGCTTCAATTCCCCCCTTGCCGACCAGGCGCATAATCGCCCCTGAGCTGCGCAGAGAACCCCACAGAATCACTGACACCGCCAGAAAAATAAGCGGTGGCGCCACCAGAATAACCCAGCCGGGAAAATCGACGCCGTGACGTACGGTAGAGGCCGAACTGATGATCATCGCGATCGTCCCCGGCCCAGCGGTGCTCGGCATCGCCAGCGGAACAAAAGCAATATTGGCGGAAGGCTCATCCTCCAGCTCTTCTGACTTGCTTTTCGCCTCCGGCGATTCGTGCGCCTTCTGCTGCGGGAACAACATCCGAAAGCCGATAAAGGCGACAATCAGCCCACCCGCAATGCGCAAACCGGGGATGGAAATTCCAAAGGTGTTCATCACCAGTTGACCGGCGTAATACGCAACCATCATGATGGCGAACACATACACGGAGGCCATCAGCGACTGACGGTTACGCTCCGCGCTGTTCATATTACCGGCCAGGCCTAAAAACAACGCCACCGTGGTTAGCGGGTTCGCCAAAGGCAGCAGGACAACCAGCCCAAGCCCTATCGCTTTAAACAAATCCATCATAATGCCATCTCTTCCCCATCAAGCTCGTTGTAAGCGGCAAGTATAAAGGGAAAACGCGGCGTTTCGCCATTAAGCATTCATTATGCCGAATAAGCATAACCAGTAATTATTATTAATAAATTACCCCGTGATGCAGCCCCTGCACTGACGCGTTTTAGCAAATCGTGGCATCCCCTTATTCATTCGATTGACTTATATTTGCCTGGGCAATAGTATCTGCCGTGACTAACTACTTGCCGGGGCAACCATTGTGAAAAGCACCAGTGACCTATTCAACGAAATCATCCCGCTGGGTCGCTTGATCTACATGGTCAATCAGAAAAAAGATCGTCTGTTGAACGACTATCTGTCGCCGCTGGATATCACCGCATCGCAGTTTAAGGTGCTCTGTTCTATCCGTTGCGCGGTATGCATTACCCCGGTCGAGCTGAAGAAAGTGCTGTCTGTCGATCTCGGCGCATTGACGCGCATGCTTGATCGGCTGGTCTGTAAAGGCTGGATCGAAAGACTGCCAAATCCACATGACAAACGCGGCGTGCTGGTGAAGCTCACCGAACACGGCGCGGCAATTTGTGAGCAATGTCATCAGTTAGTAGGACAAGACCTGCACCAGGAACTAACAAAAAACTTAACGGCGGATGAAGTGGCAACACTTGAGCTTTTGCTTAAGAAAATCCTGCCGTAAACAGAAAGAGGTATGACGATGTCCAGACGCAATACTGACGCTATTACCATTCATAGCATTTTGGACTGGATCGAAGATAACCTGGAATCGCCGCTCTCACTGGAAAAAGTGTCAGAGCGTTCAGGTTACTCCAAATGGCACCTGCAACGGATGTTTAAAAAAGAGACCGGTCACTCATTAGGCCAGTACATCCGCAGTCGCAAAATGACTGAAATAGCCCAGAAATTAAAAGAAAGTAACGAGCCGATCCTGTACCTGGCGGAACGTTATGGCTTTGAGTCACAGCAGACGCTGACCCGGACATTTAAAAACTATTTCGACGTTCCACCGCATAAGTACCGTATTACCAATATGCATGGCGAATCCCGGTATTTGCATCCACTCAACCATTGTAATTGCTAATCGCCTGTTAATGACGTAATCGAGGAAATCATGAAATCTCTGTCTTCCGCAATGCTGGCTGTGCTGCTTGTCGTCTCTGGCCAAAGCATTGCGGAGCAAACCGCACAACCTGGAACACAAAATGATCGCGATGCGATGGTCATGCCGTCTGCGCATGATCAGTCGCCATTCGATTTCAATCATATGGGTGCGGGAAGCGATAAATCCGACGAATTAGGCGTACCGTATTACAACGGACACAGCCTGTAATTCGTTTTTGCCCCGCCACTGCGGGGCTTTTTTTATCCCCTTACCTGCGCCGCTTTGCGCAGCCGAAAACCAAACACGTTGATGTACAAACCCGCCATAATCAGCACCGCGCCAAGAAACTGTAACCCGGTAAGCGTCTCATTAAGCAACACGGCCGCGCTGGCCAACCCCACAACCGGCACCAGCAAAGACAGCGGCGCCACACGCCAGGTTTCATAGCGTCCGAGCAACGTTCCCCAGATCCCGTAACCGACAATCGTGGCGACAAACGCCAGATACACCAGCGATAAAATCGTCGTCATATCAATCGCGATCAGGCTCTGAACTATCTGCGCAGAACCGTCCAGAATCAAAGAGGCCAGAAAGAAGGGAATAATCGGGATCAGCGCACTCCAGACCACCAGCGACATCACCGCCGGGCGAGTGGCATGTTGCATGATCTTCTTATTGAAAATATTCCCGCACGCCCAGCAGAACGCCGCCGCCAGCGTTAACATAAACCCGAGCATCGCAATATGTTGCCCATTGAGGCTGGCTTCTATCAGCAGCAGAACGCCAAACACCGCCAGCGCGATACCGGCCACCTGTTTGCCCTGCAAGCGCTCGCCGAACGCAAACGCGCCCAGTACGATGGTAAAAAACGCCTGCGCCTGTAGCACCAGTGACGCCAGCCCGGCAGGCATTCCGAATTTAATCGCACAAAAGAGAAACGCGAATTGACCAAAACTGATGGTCAGGCCGTAGCCGAGTAACAGCGGCAGCGGGATTTTCGGACGCGCAACGAAGAAGATGGCCGGAAACGCGACCAACAAAAAACGTAATCCCGCCAGCATCAGCGGCGGCATATTGTGCAGCCCGACTTTGATGACGACAAAGTTAAGCCCCCACACCACCACGACCAGTAACGCCAATAACCCGTCTTTACGCGACATACCACGGCCCCTGCAAATATTAAATTTTTGTAAACAAGTTAAGTTAACGGAAATCATCGCCCCGGAACAGATCATTAATTCAGGTAGGGCGGGACGAGCACTTTCGAACAACATCCCGGGTATACATCACACTTTTGCCGTGCTATTGCTTTAAATCACCAATAAATATAATGAAACGCATTGTCGGGCAGGAAAATGAACACAACGCTGAGACGCTCCACCCTCGCTTTACTCGCCTCATCACTGTTATTGACCATTGGGCGCGGCGCCACGCTTCCGTTCATGACGATCTATCTTAACCGCCAGTACGATCTGAGCGTCGATCTGATCGGCTATGCCATGACGGTAGCGTTAACCATCGGCGTGATTTTCAGCCTGGGTTTCGGCATCCTCGCGGATAAGTTCGATAAAAAGCGCTATATGCTTCTGGCAATTTCGGCGTTCTTGCTGGGCTTTATCGCCATCCCCCTGGTACACAGCGTCACGCTGGTGGTGCTGCTTTTCGCCCTGATAAACTGCGCCTACTCCGTCTTTGCCACCGTGTTGAAAGCCTGGTTTGCCGACAATCTTTCCGCCACAACCAGGAGCAAAATATTTTCCCTCAACTATACCGTGCTCAATATTGGCTGGACCGTCGGGCCGCCGCTTGGCACCCTGCTGGTCATGCAAAGCATCAACCTGCCGTTCTGGCTTGCAGCCATTTGCTCTGCTTTCCCGCTGGTGTTTATCCAGACCTGGGTGAAGCGCGCAGAGACGCCCGTTGAAGGAACAACGGCGTCAGTCTGGTCGCCATCGGTGCTGTTACGCGATAAAGCCCTGCTCTGGTTTACCCTGTCGGCCTTCCTGGCGTCATTTGTCAGCGGCGCGTTCGCCTCATGTATTTCCCAGTATGTCATGGTCGTCGCGAACGGTAATTTTGCCGAAAAAGTGGTGGCTGTCGTACTCCCCGTCAACGCGGCGATTGTTGTTAGTCTGCAATATGCCGTAGGCCGTCGGTTAACGACCGCAAATATCAGACCCTCGATGGCGGCCGGCACAATCTGTTTCGTGGCTGGGCTGGTTGGTTTTATGATTTCAGGAAACAGCCTGCTGCTCTGGGGGCTCTCTGCCGCCGTATTTACCATTGGCGAGGTTATTTACGCCCCGGGCGAATATATGCTGATCGATAACATTGCTCCGGCGGGGATGAAAGCAAGCTACTTCTCAGCGCAGTCGCTTGGCTGGCTCGGCGCGGCGGTCAACCCGCTGGTCAGCGGCGTGATCCTCACCACTTTGCCCGCCTGGTCCCTGTTTGCGGTGCTGATCGTTGCGATTATTCTTGCCTGGGCGCTGATGCTAAAAGGGATGCGGGCCAGACCCTGGGGGCAGCCCGCAATGTGCTGACGGCACGCCAGACTGTGCCGGATAACGTCCGGTGCAGTCCCGGAACTCAGATCGCGACCAGCCCGCGAACGCCCTCCGCTTCCATATTCTCGCCCCTGCCGCTCTGAATAATGCTTCCCCGCGACATCAGTAAGTAGTGATCCGCCAGTTGGGCGGCAAAATCATAGAACTGCTCCACCAGCAAAATCGCCATATCCCCCTGACGCGCCAGATGTGAAATCACCTGCCCAATCTCTTTGATCACCGACGGCTGTATCCCTTCGGTCGGTTCATCCAGAATTAACAGCTGAGGACGGCAGGCCAGCGCCCGGCCAATTGCCAGCTGCTGCTGTTGCCCCCCAGAAAGATCGCCCCCTCGCCGGTGCTTCATCTCTTTAAGCACCGGGAAAAGCGCGTAAATATCATCCGGCACCTGTTTTGCATCGCGGGCGGAAAAACGCGACAGCCCCAACAGCAGGTTTTCTTCTACCGTCAGGCGAGGAAAAATCTCCCGCCCTTGCGGCACATAGGCGACACCAGCCCGCACGCGCTGATGCGGTTTACGCTGGGTGATGTTCTTCCCCTGCCAGATCACATTGCCGGTGCGTGCCGGGATTAACCCCATCAGACACTTCAGTAAGGTGGTTTTTCCCACGCCGTTACGCCCAAGCAAACAGGTTACTTCGCCAATGCGGGCCTCAAAACTTACCCCGCGCAGGATATGACTGCCGCCGTAATATTGATTCAGTTCATTCACCTGTAACATCCGTCCTCCCTATCGCCCGAGGTAAACTTCAATAACCTGTTCATTGGCCTGGACGTCGCGCAGGCTCCCTTCCGCCAGCACGCGTCCCTGATGCAAAACGGTAACATGGTCGGCAATGGTTTCGACAAACCCCATGTCATGCTCCACCACCATCAGCGAGTGTTTCCCCGCCAGAGTGCGAAACAGCTCAGCGGTATACTCCGTTTCCGCGTCCGTCATCCCCGCCGCAGGTTCATCCAGTAGCAGCAGATGCGGCTCCTGTACCAGCAGCATACCGATTTCCAGAAACTGCTTTTGTCCGTGCGAAAGCAGCCCGGCGCGACGCCCACGCTCCGCGCCCAGGCGCAATAGCCCGAGCATCTCGTCAATGCGATCCCGCTGCTCGCCCGAGAGGCGCGCTCTTAACGTGGCCCAGACGGATTTATCCTCTTTCATCGCCAGTTCCAGATTCTCCTCCACCGTCAGGGCCTCAAACACGGTCGGTTTCTGAAATTTACGCCCAATGCCCTGGCGGGCAATCGCGATAGGATCGAGCGAAGTTAAGTCCGTGGACTGATCGTAAATCGCGCGTCCGCTTTGCGGCCGGGTTTTACCGGTAATCACATCCATTAAGGTGGTTTTTCCGGCGCCATTAGGGCCAATAACGCAGCGCAATTCCCCAACGCCAATGTTCAGGGTTAAATCCGTCAGCGCCTGGAAGCCGTCAAAATTGACGTTGATCCCTTCCAGTTGCAGAACCGGGTCTGTTTGATCGCGAAAACGATCCCCCGGCAACTGGCGGGTAAAAAGTCCGTCATCCGGTTGCATCATTTTTCTCCTTTGCGAAACAGACCAATGACGCCGCGCGGTAAAAACAGCGTAACGCCAATAAAGATCAGGCCGAGAAACAGCTGCCAGTACTCCGGCATAATCACCGTAAACAGACTTTTAGCGCCGTTCACCAGCACTGCGCCAAACACCGGGCCAATTAAGGTGCCGCGCCCGCCCAGCGCGACCCAGATGGCCGCTTCAATAGAGTTGGTCGGCGACATTTCGCTGGGGTTAATGATGCCGACCTGAGGAACGTACAGAGCGCCCGCCAGACCGCACAGAACAGCGGAGAGCGTCCATACCAGCAGTTTGAAGCCACGCGGATCGTACCCACAAAACATCAGGCGATTTTCCGCATCGCGCACGGCGGTCAGAACGCGGCCAAACTTACTGCGCGCAAGGAGATACCCCAGCCACAACGCCAGCACCAGTAATATGACGGTCGCGAGAAACAGCGCAACGCGCGTGGAGGTCGCCGCAACAGGAAAGCCCAGCAACGTGGTAAACCCCGTAAACCCGTTATTGCCGCCAAACCCGGTTTCGTTACGGAAAAACAGCAGCATGCCTGCGAACGTCAGCGCCTGGGTCATAATGGAAAAATAGACGCCTTTGATTTTTGAGCGGAAGGCAAAATAGCCGAACACCAGCGCCAGCAGCCCCGGAACCAGCACAACCAGCAGCATCGCCCAGGCGAAGTGCTGCGTTCCCCACCAGAACCACGGTAATTCACTCCAGGAGAGGAAAGACATAAACGCGGGAAGTCCGTCGCCAGAGGCCTGACGCATCAGATACATTCCCATCGCATACCCGCCCAGCGCGAAGAAAATACCGTGCCCCAGCGACAGCATTCCGGCATACCCCCACACCAGATCCAGCGCCACAGCGACAATGGCGTAACAGAGGATCTTCCCGGCCAGCGTTAACACCCAGACCGGGACAGCCAGCGGGTGATCCGCAGGCAGCAGCGCCAGAAAAGGCAGAATCAGCAGCGCCGCCAGCAGGCAGAGGCCAAAAACCTGGACAGTACGCGGCGCTCTACGCGCCAGTGTTAATGTCATTGGCATGGTCATTAATCAATAACCCTCCCTTTCAGCGCAAACAATCCCTGAGGCCGTTTCTGGATAAACAGAACGATCGCAATCAGAATGACGATTTTGCCCAGCACCGCGCCCATTTGCGGTTCCAGAATCTTATTGAAGATACCCAACCCAAATGCGGCGGCCACGCTCCCCGCCAGTTGTCCGACGCCACCGAGCACCACCACTAAAAATGAATCAATAATGTATCCCTGACCCAGTTCCGGCCCGACGTTGCCCAGTTGCGACAAGGCCACGCCGCCCAATCCGGCGATCCCCGAGCCGAGGCCAAACGCCAGCATGTCCACGCGCCCCGTCGGCACGCCGCAACACGCCGCCATACTGCGGTTCTGCGTTACCGCGCGAACGCGCATCCCGAGGCGGGTTTTATTCAGCAATAGCCAGGTGAAAAACAGCACCAGCATGGCGAACCCCAGCACCACGATACGGTTCCAGGGCAACGTCAGGTTGGCATAGACCTGCACCCCGCCAGAAAGCCACGCAGGGTTGGCAACCTCCAGGTTTTGCGCGCCAAAGGTCATGCGTACCAGTTGGATCAGCATCAGACTAATCCCCCAGGTCGCCAGCAGCGTTTCGAGAGGACGACCATAAAGATGGCGAATAATGCCGCGCTCCAGCGCCATTCCAGTTCCGGCGGCGATCAGGAAGGCAACCGGCAACGCCACAACGGGATAAAACGCCAGCCACTGTGGCATGAACTGCCCCATAAACTGCTGAACCATCCATGTGCTGTACGCGCCAAGCATCAGCATTTCACCGTGCGCCATATTGATTACGCCCAGTAATCCATAGGTGATCGCCAGCCCCAGGGCCGCCAGCAGCAGAATCGATCCCAGCGACAGCCCCATAAATGCCTGCCCCAGGAGATCGCCAATCACCATCCGCTGCGCGATTGCGTTCAGGCTTTCTGTCGCGGCCTCGCGAACACGCGCATCCGGTTCATGTTCAGCATCCGTAAAGGGTTGCAGGCGTGATTGCGTTTCCGGGTCGCCCGACTGCCCCAGTAAGACAATCGCCTGACGCCGGACGTCAGCGGAAGGACTCACCAGTTGCAGGTTAGCCAGCGCAATCTCCAGACGTGATGTCACTTCGCTTTCCGTTTCCTGCGCCAGCCGCTGCTGTAAAAGCGGCAGCATCGCGGGCGTGGCCTCCCGCTGTAACAGGCTGGCGGCAGCGGCTCTTTCCGTGACATTGTCACTTAATAGTTGATGCGTGGCTAACGCCCCGCTGACCAGGTTTCGCAGACGGTTAGTCAGACGAACTTTTTTCAGTTCGCCATCGGGCGCGGCGACAGCGCCGAGCGGCAGAACCTGCGTACCCTGCCGAATGAAAGCGTGCTTTGCGCTATCAGTCAGCACATTCTCACGCGCTAATGCGTTCAACAAAGGCAAACGCTGCGCCTCAGGCGTGATGGCCCATTGTTCTAATAACGTCGCCTGTTGCGCCCGGCTGGCGCCAACAAATACATCGGCATCGGTTGCCTGCACGATCCACGGCACCAGCCACGTCATTAGCAACACACCCCGAATAAAGCGCATGGCTTTCATGAAAGTGTTCTCCAGAATGTGCCCTCCCGCAGGAGGGCAAAAGATCAGTTGCTGGCGGTTTTAACAGGCTGGTCTGATTTTTTATCGTTACCGGCGATAAACGGGCTCCAGGGCTGGGCGCGAACCGGTTCGTCGGTTTGCCATACCACATTGAACTGGCCGTTATCTTCAATTTCGCCAATCATGACGGGTTTATGCAGATGGTGGTTGGTGGCGTCCATCGTCAGGGTAAAGCCAGACGGCGCAGCGAAGGATTGCCCCGCCATCGCCTCGCGGACTTTATCGACGTCGGTCGTACCGGCTTTTTCTACTGCCTGCGCCCACATATGCAGGCCCACATAGGTCGCTTCCATCGGATCGTTGGTCACGACGGTGTCGGCATTCGGCAGCTTATGCGCTTTGGCGTATGCCCGGTAATCCGCAACGAATTTCTGGTTAGTGGGGTTGTCGACAGATTCAAAATAGTTCCACGCCGCCAGGTTGCCCACCAGCGGTCTGGTATCGATACCGCGCAACTCCTCTTCACCGACCGAGAATGCCACGACCGGCACGTCTGTCGCTTTTATCCCCTGATTCGCCAGCTCTTTGTAGAACGGAACATTTGAGTCGCCGTTAATGGTGGAGACCACCGCCGTTTTACCGCCCGCAGAGAATTTTTTGATATTGGCGACAATAGTCTGGTAATCGCTGTGTCCGAACGGGGTATACACCTCTTCAATATCTTTATCCTCGACGCCTTTGGCATGCAGCCAGGCGCGAAGGATCTTATTGGTGGTACGAGGGTAGACATAATCGGTTCCCAGCAGGAAAAAGCGTTTCGCGCTGCCGCCGTCTTCACTCATCAGATATTCGACAGCCGGAATAGCCTGCTGATTTGGCGCTGCGCCGGTATAGAAAACATTCGGCGATAACTCTTCCCCTTCGTATTGCACAGGGTAAAACAGCAGCCCGTTTAACTCTTCAAATACCGGCAACACCGATTTACGCGATACCGACGTCCAGCAGCCAAACACGACCGCGACTTTATCCTGGCTCAGCAGCTGACGCGCTTTCTCTGCAAACAACGGCCAGTTTGAGGCCGGGTCAACCACCACCGGTTCCAGCTTTTTGCCCAGCACGCCGCCTTTAGCATTGATCTCATCAATCGTCATCAACGCCATATCTTTAAGCGGGGTTTCCGAAATGGCCATCGTGCCGGATAGCGAATGCATGATGCCGACCTTAATCGTATCGGCCGCCTGAACGCTAAAGCTCAGCCCCATCGCAACCACCGAGGCGGACAGTGCAAAGGCTTTTAATAATGTACGACGCTGCATAGTTTCACTCCTGAAATTAAGCTTGCTGGAAGTCCCGGTGCAACCGGACGGGCAAATGGTGCAAATTAAGGATGTTCAGAAGTGATAAGGCAAAATCGATGCCAGATTTTTAAATGTCTATAAATATCAATTTATTAACCGGCAACAGGGCTGAAAAAAGAAAATCGGAAACCACAAGGCGGGAAATACAACGAGGAAAATGATCCAGAATGAAACAGCGTTGCATTACGAATGTGCAACGCTGTGTAACAAAGAGAGGCAACTTACCAGACCTGACTGGCGATTTCGGTGATGAGGCGTACTTTGCCCCATTGCTGGGCTTCCGTCAGCGTATTCCCCTCTTCCGTGGAGGCAAATCCACACTGTGGGCTAAGGCAGATCTGCTCTTTTGCGACATAGCGCTCTGCCTCCTGCAAGCGGGCTTTCACCCCTTCCGGGTTTTCCAGCTCGCCGTTTTTCGTGGTCACCAGACCCAGAACCACCTGCTGACGTCCGGGCCGAACAAAGCGCAGCGGCGCGAAATCACCGGAGCGATCGTTATCATATTCCAGGAAAAACGCATCAACGTTCACCGTGCCGAACAACACTTCCGCCACCGGTTCATAGCCCCCTTCAGAGATCCACGTCGAACGGAAATTTCCCCTGCAAACATGCAGCCCGACCGTCAGATCGGCTGGTTTATCCTCCAGCGCACGGTTAATCACGCGGGCATAAATCTGCGCCAGCTCGTCAGGATCGTCACCCCGCTCACGAATCTGCTGACGTTGCTGGTCGGAGCACAAGTAAGCCCAGACGGTGTCATCCAATTGCAGATAACGACAGCCAGCTTCATAAAAAGCATGAATCGCATCGCGCCAGGTGGTAGCCAAATCATCAAAATAAGCGTCCAGATGCGGATAAACGGTAGCATCGATATCTTTGCGCCCGCCACGGAAATGCAGCACGCTGGGGGATGGAATGGTCATTTTGGGCTCGGCTGCACCGCTAATGCTTTTCAGATAGCGGAAGTCTTCCAGCATAGGGTGATCGCCAAACCCCAGTTTTCCGGTAACGCGCACGCCGTGCGCTTTTGTCTGCACGCCATTAAACTGGATCCCCTTCTCAGCGTCATAGCGTTCAACGCCTTGCAGTCCATCAAAGAAATCAAAATGCCACCAGGCGCGGCGAAACTCGCCATCCGTGACGACATGCAGCCCGCAGGCACACTGCTGCTCCACAACGGTGCGGATAGCGTCATCTTCTACCGCGCGCAATTGTTGCGCCGTTATCTCACCGCATGCAAATTGCAAACGAGCTTGTTTGATCGTGTCCGGGCGTAAAAAACTGCCGACGATGTCTGCGCGAAACGGGGCCTGTTGTTTTTGCATGTGATCTCCTCATTCACCCGGCATTAGTTGCCTGACGTGATAATTTATTATTTGAAGTTTAGACTTCTGGATGGCTATGCGTCTAAAAATGACATGCAACCTGCTCACTGACAACCGAGAAAAATTCATCACCCTTGAAATAAATTCACATTGCCTCATCGTTTTGTGACGCTTTTTCATAGTCTGAAATCCCATGCCGGAAAAATCCTGACGTTAACGTTGAAATAATCACCTAATTCAGCATTTGTTTAGATTTAATCTGCTACTATGGGTGCTCATGAGGTGAATTAAGGTAAGAGAGGAAACACACAAATAAAAGGAGGCATTATATGCTGGGTAATATGAACGTTTTCATGGCCGTTCTGGGAATTATTTTATTTTCTGGTTTTCTGGCCGCGTATTTCAGTCATAAATGGGATGATTAATGAACGGAGATAGCTCCTCACCGACAAGGCCCCTTGTAGCGTAACTGCACAAGGGGCCATTTTTTTACCCGCCCGGCAGACAGACAAAAAAAACCGCCGGATAAACCAGCGGTGAATGCTTGCATGGATAGATTTGTGTTTTTACCTTATGCGTTATCAGGCAATTCCCTGCGCAGATAACGGATCGTTTACCATCCTGACACAGACAATATCAATGAAGGTTAAACAACATAGAACTAAACCAGCAAAACCGGCGTTTCGCGCTTCCATCCCTTTGCACACTTATGTCAGTGAATAACCGGTTATGTAAAGAGCGTGCCGTTCGGCTCATGCTACACACGCGTGATTTGCTGATCTTTATCCATAAACATGCAGCGATTCCTTCCGGTTTGTTTACCCCGGTACATTGCCCTGTCTGCGCGTCCGATGACGACATCCAGCGGCTCTCCCTGCTGCGCCTGGGTAATGCCCGCAGTTACCGTTATCGAAAGTTCTCCGTCAGGGTAGTTAATCGGATTATCCGCCACTAGCTGGCAGATACGTAACCCTGCCCGACAGGCCTGTTCATCCGTTTTTGTACGGATGATAATCACAAACTCCTCCCCGCCATAGCGGTAAGGCGTTTCATCGTAGCGCGTCCAGACGGATAAATTCGACGCCAGGGTGCGCAGCACGCTATCACCGACCAGATGACCATAGTTGTCATTGACCAATTTAAAGCGGTCAATATCAAAAAGCAGCAAATATAAATTAAGCGGTTGTGCATCAATAAGCTGACGATCGAAAGATTCATCAAGGACTCTGCGCCCGGGTAATCCGGTTAATATATCCATATTGCTGCGAATATTGAGCAGATATATTTTGTAGTCCATCACCGCCGAGGTAAATGCTAATAACGCTTCCTGAAAACGGTCAAAATGGTGATCTTCCGAACGTTTCTCCGCGATCGCCCGCAGTAATTCCCGACCTCGTGTGTGCATGTGTTCATGAGCAATAATAATCTTGATAACAAAGCCCTTTTCTTCAGGTTCGTGTACCGGATGATTATTTAGCCATTGGCTGAACTGACACAGACAGTGAGAGTTGATATCGAAAATATCGGGTTGATTGACATCGCCAGACACTGTGCAACGAAACATTTTCACCAGCCACTGATAGTGGGCATCAATAGACTGGTTCAGATCTAACAAGATGGTATCGATTTCTATCGTTTTTTTAATCATTGCCGCTCCTTGGGCATACATCCTTGATGTACCGTAGTCTAGCGGTACAAAAGCAAATTTATGTCAATTTATTAATAGAAGGCCGAACCAGGAAATGGAGAATCTATAACGCTATGATTTTAAAGTGGTAATAAAGGAAAAAAGTGAATAATCCTGGAATATTTGCAATGCACTTAACATCTTTAATCGCCCTTCCCCTGCTGCGCCAGGCGAGTCAGGATCGTCTGACCGATATAATTACTCCAGTTGAAACTATTTTGCAAAACCACTACCGCGTTGCGATTTCTTTTATCAAACCCAATATAGCTGGAATACCCACCAATATATCCGACCTGATAGGTGATCTTTTGCGCAGAAAACTCATCACTCACCCACGCAATATTCGCTGCTTCTTTCTGTCGATAATAATAAGTCTGTGTGGCTTCAGCAAAAGCCTGATCGATGGCCGAAACGGTTGTGGATGTAAAATGCGCGCGGGCATAATTAGCCAGATCGCGGGCGCTACTGTATAAACTGGCCGCCCCCATCATATTTTTGTTAAAAACCCAGTCTGGCGTCAGATGACCACGGGTAATGAGCTTAGGCTGATCGCCAGCATGGCCCAGCGCTCTTCGCGGGTATGCCTTCAATAAGGTGGGCGTATAACTGCTGTTTGTCATCGCCAGTGGTTCAAATATCATGCGTTGCGCCAGCGCCTGGATCGGCTCTCCCGTTCTGCGCTGCAAAATATACCCCAGGATGGCGTAGCCGATGTTGGAATACTGCGGAACGCGCGCGTCCGGCGCAGTAAAATCACTGAGATAACCCAGCACGGCGTCGCTGTCCAGCTGCGTATAAAAGTTCTCACCGTTACTGAAATAGCGCATTAAGTTTTCCAGCGTCAGCAAATCCATAGGCTGCCGGGGCAAACCGGAAGTGTGAGTCACCAACTGGAGGAGCGTAATATTTTTGGCGTCAGGGCTTAAAGGCGTATTCTGTGGAAGCAACGTTTCCAGTGTATCCGTCCAGTTAAACACACCTTCATCCACCAGCATCGTCGTCACTTCTGCCGTCACGCCTTTACTCAGCGAGCCTAAAGCGAACAGCGTATCTGGCGTGATGGGATAACGATTTTTATCATCGGTTATCCCGTAACTGTGAAATTCTGCCGGGCCATTATTCTGAATAACAGCAACAACGACGCCAGTCACCTCTTTTTCCCGCATATATTGCCGAATCATCGGATCAATACCGCGCCCGTAGTATCCCACCACAACTTGCGCGCTTTTTTGCGCAGGCATATCCAGCTGTGAAAGCGTACTGTTGCCACACCCGATGAGCGCAAATAAGGATACGCAGAGCATCTGGTGTTTAATTTTCATTGTTCGCATCAGTTCTGATTCACAGACACAACAGGTTTTTTCTCAAACAAAGAGAAAAGCGGAAGAGAATACGAACACATGAAAACAGGGGCCCCGGATAAAAAGAAGCCCGCATTGTACACCAGTATCCCGGCAGCTTACTTAACATTGACAAAAAATCAGAGCGTTGCCTGATAAACATTCAGGCAGCGCCCTTGCGCTTAGCGGTCTAAACCCCGGTGTTTTAACATGGGTTCGATACGCGGTTCATGACCCCGCCACGCCGGGTAGAGGCGTTCCAGGTCCGTACTGTTGCCGCGTGACAAGATGGCATCACGGAAACGCTGTCCGTTCTCACGCGTTAACCCTCCCTGTTCAACAAACCACTGGTAGCCGTCGTCCGCCAGCATTTGCGTCCACAAATAGGCGTAATAGCCTGCCGCATACCCGCCACCGAAGATATGGGCGAAATAGCTGCTCCGGTAGCGCGGCGGCACTGCCGGAAGATCGAGTTCTTCCGCCGCCAGCGCCTGCTGTTCAAAGAGATCGACCGACTGCGATGCCGAAAAGGTTTCAAGACTGTGCCAGCGCATATCCAGCAATGCGGCGCTGAGCAGTTCCGTCATGTCATAGCCTTTGTTAAACAGGCTTGCCCGCCGCATTTTTTCCTGCAACGCTTCAGGCATTTTTTCACCCGTCCCGACGTGGCGTGCATAGCGTTCGAACACCTGCGGATGACTTGCCCAGTGCTCATTAATCTGCGAAGGAAATTCGACAAAATCGCGCGGGGTGTTCGTCCCCGACAGCGTCGCATAGCGCTGTGTCGCAAACAGGCCGTGCAGCGTATGACCAAATTCATGGAACAAGGTGATCACATCATCCCAAAGCAGCAATGCGGGCTGCCCTGCCGCTGGCTTCTGGTAATTACAGACGTTGTAGATAACCGGTCTGGTTTCGTTAAGCGTGGATTGTTCAATAAAATTGCCCATCCATGCGCCGCCGCTTTTTGACTCGCGGGCAAAGAAATCACCATAAAACAACGCCAGGCCGACGCCATCATGATCGAAAATTTCCCAGACGCGGACATCAGGATGGTAAACCGGGATATCAAAGCGCTCGATAAATTTAATGCCGAACAGCTGGTTTGCCGTCCAGAACACCCCGTCGTTCAGTACCGTATCTAACGCAAAGTAAGGTTTGAGCTGCGCTTCATCCAGCGCGTATTTTCCACGGCGTACCTGCTCAGCATAGTACGCCCAGTCCCACGCCTGGGTCGTGAATCCTCCCTGCTCATCATCGATCACTTTCTGGATCTCAGCCTGCTCATCCAGCGCGCGCTGACGCGCGGCCGGAACAATGGCGCGCATAAAAGCGAGCGCCGCGTCAGGCGTTTTCGCCATCTGATCGGCGGTTTTCCAGGCGGCATAACTGGCAAACCCGAGTAATGTTGCCTGCCGGGTACGGATGTCCACCAGACGCTGAACAATCGCACGCGTGTCGTTGGCGTCGTTCTTTTCCGCACGAGTCCATGCGGCGTTGAACAGATTTTCACGGGTCTGGCGATCGCGTAAAACGGCCAGTGTCGGTTGTTGTGTGGTATTGAGAAGCGGAATAAGCCAGCGATCCGCCAGCCCTTTTTCTCTGGCGGCATCAGCGGCAAGAGCGACCTCCTCCTGACTCAATCCGTCCAGTTGATGGCGATAATCAACCACCATCCCACCGGATTTATTCGCCGCCAACAGCCGCTGATTAAACTGGCTGGTCAGCGTGGCGGATTCGGTATTCAGGCTCCTGAGCTGCGCTTTATCGTCATCGCCAAGCTGCGCGCCGGAAAGTACAAAACGCTGGTGGATAACCTCCACAAGACGCAACGACTCGGCATCCAGCGCCAGCGTCTCCCGCTGTCGCCAGACCGCATCCACACGCGCAAAGAGCGTACTGTTGAGATAAATATCATTTGCCAGCGCCGCCAGTTCAGCGGAAAAGGCTTCATCAAGGCGCTGTAATTCGTCATTGGTATGCGCCGCTGTCATGGCGAAAAACACGCTTGTCACACGGGTGAGCAACGCGCCGCTTTGCTCCAGCGCCAGATACGTGTTCTCAAAATCAGGCGCTTGCGGGTTTTGGACAATCGCATCAATTTCAGCGCGCTTTTGCCGCATCCCTTCGTCAAACGCCGGGCGGTAATGGCGGTCTTCAATCAGATCAAAACGCGGGGCCTGGTAAGGCAATACGCTCTGGCTAAAGAATGGATTCGTTAACGACATTTTTCACTCCTGCAAACGATTTGTTCATTAGAGTAGGTCTCCCTTGAAATGACCGCAATCCCATTAACGAGGATTACCCCTGAACAGAGATGGCGTGCTATGGTAATACAACACAAAAAGCGTTGAGGAACAGTGAGATGATCGTTTTAGTCACCGGTGCGACCGCAGGTTTCGGCGAATGCATTACACGTCGTTTTATTGAGAATGGACACAAAGTGATTGCCACTGGCCGTCGCCAGGAACGCCTGCAAGAATTGAAAGATGAGCTGGGCGACAATCTGTTTATCGCTCGTTTAGATGTGCGTAACCGTGCATCCATTGAAGATATGCTGGCGTCATTACCCGCAGAGTGGCGCAACATTGATGTGCTGGTCAACAACGCCGGGCTGGCGCTGGGGCTTGAGCCCGCGCATAAAGCCAGCGTGGAAGACTGGGAAACCATGATCGACACGAACAACAAAGGTCTTATTTACATGACCCGCGCGGTTCTGCCTGGCATGGTGGAGCGCAATCGCGGCCACATCATCAATATTGGCTCTACCGCAGGTAGCTGGCCATACGCGGGTGGCAACGTATATGGCGCAACCAAAGCGTTTGTGCGCCAGTTCAGTCTGAATCTGCGCACGGATTTACACGGTACGGCAGTACGCGTTACCGATATTGAACCCGGTCTGGTCGGCGGCACGGAGTTTTCTAACGTCCGCTTTAAAGGCGATGACGACAAAGCGGGTAAAACCTACGAGAACACAACCGCGCTCACGCCGGATGATGTCACAGAAGCGGTATGGTGGGTCGCTAATCTGCCTGCGCATGTGAACATTAATACGCTGGAAATGATGCCGGTTACGCAGTCTTTTGCCGGACTGAGCGTTCATCGGGGTTAATTTTTATACCCGGCCTGCGGGTCGGGTATAGATAGTGACAAAAAAGTGGTAGAGTATTCTGGTTAACTCTCTAAAAAGTAAGAACGAATGACCGTCGAAACCCAACTCAATCCTACGCAGCCTGTAAATCAGCAAATTTACCGCATTCTCCGACGTGACATCGTGCACTGTCTGATTGCGCCAGGCACACCGCTTTCCGAGAAAGAGGTTTCCGTGCGCTTTAACGTGTCGCGCCAGCCTGTACGTGAAGCGTTTATTAAGCTGGCGGAAAACGGTTTGATTCAAATCCGCCCTCAGCGCGGCAGCTATGTGAATAAGATTTCATTATCGCAGGTGCAGAATGGGTGCTTTGTTCGACAGGCCATCGAATGTGCGGTCGTTCGTCGCGCGGCGTTGATGATCACCGACAGCCAGTGCTATCAGCTGGAGCAGAACCTTCACCAGCAGCGGATCGCCATTGACCGCAAGCAGCTCAACGATTTCTTCCAGCTTGATGATGAATTTCACCAGAAACTGGCATTAATTGCCGATTGCCAGCTGGCGTGGGATACGGTTGAAAATATTAAAGCCACCATTGACCGCGTGCGTTATATGAGTCTGGATCATGTGTCGCCGCCTGAAATGTTGCTGCGCCAGCATCATGATATTTTTGCCGCCCTGGAAAAGCATGACGCCGACGCGGTGGAACGCGCGATGACTGTGCATCTACAGGAGATTGGCGAGTCCGTTCAGCTTATCCGCCAGGAAAACAGCGACTGGTTCAGCGAAGAGTAATCCCGCTGACAAACAAGCCGGATGGCGGCGTAACCGCCTTATCCGGTCTACAATAGTCAATGATGTTGAACGTTGCAGGCCTTATCCGGCCTACAACCATGCAGAGATTACGCTGATGCGATATTCGCCGCATATTTTGCAACGGTTGCTTTCGCACCGTTGGCAAGCAGCGACAGATACGCTTCTTTCACCTTATTCGCAAACAGCTCAACGTGCGGCAATTCGTTACCGAAAATCGCATCAATGGCCAGCAGCGCCTGAACGCGACTTTCCCCTTCTTCACTGCCCTGAACCGCTTGCTGAATAACCGGCAGCAGCGGATCGCTAATTTCAATCGGATTCCCCTGCTCATCAACGCCGCCAACGTAACGCATCCAGCCCGCCACGCCTAAGGCCAGCAGGTCGAAACGGCTGTTATGCGCGATATGCCAGCGAACGGAGTCCAGCATACGCTGCGGCAGTTTCTGGCTACCGTCCATCGCAATTTGCCAGGTACGGTGACGCAACGCCGGGTTGCTGTAGCGCGCGATCAGCAAATCGGCATAACGCTTCAGATCCACCCCCTTCACTTTCAGCGTCGGCGCCTGTTCCTGCAACATCAACGCATGCGCGGCCAGGCGGTAATTTTCATCTTCCATGCAGTCATTAATGTGCTGATAGCCCGCCAGATACCCGAGGTACGCCAGGAATGAGTGACTGCCATTAAGCATACGCAGTTTCATCTCTTCGAACGGGATAACATCTGCCACCAGTTCAGCGCCCGCTTTTTCCCATTCAGGGCGACCCGCGACAAAATTATCCTCAATCACCCACTGGCGGAACGGTTCACACGCCACACCCGCAGGGTCGCGTACGCCGGTTAACTGTTCGATCTTATCCAGCGTGTCAGCCGTCACCGCCGGTACAATACGATCAACCATCGTGGACGGGAACGTCACATGTTGCTCAATCCACGCGGCCAGTTCTGCATCTACCGCACGGGCATAGGCAGTAACCACATTGCGCATGACGTGTCCATTTTCAGGCATGTTATCGCAGGACATCACGGTAAATGGCGCCAGGCCAGCCGCTTTACGACGCGCCAGCGCTTCCACCACCACGCCAGGCGCGGACTTCGGCTGCTGCGGGTTTTGCAGATCGGCGGCGATCATCGGGTGATCCAGCATCAACTGACCGGTCGCCGGAGAGTGGCAGTACCCTTTTTCTGTAATCGTCAGGGAAACAATCGCCACCTGCGGCTCGCACATGGCGGCCAGGACGGTTTCCAGACCGTCAACCTGCGCGTGCAGCGCGTTTTTTACCACCCCAACAACCCTTGCGGTCCAGGCATCCGCTGACATTTCCGCCACGGTATACAGGTTGTCTTGCTGTTTCAGGTCGGCAATCTGCTGCTCGCCGCCAATCAGGTTGACTTCACAGTATCCCCAGTCGCTGTTGTGTTCCGCCGCGAGGATATCCGCGTAGACACCCTGATGCGCGCGATGGAATGCGCCAAAGCCCAAATGCACAATGCGAGGAACCAGTCTGGCGCGATCGTAATGAGGAAGCGAAGCCTTAGCCGTTAAGAGCTTGTTTTGCATGGTATGACCTATTGTATGAATGAATTCAGGACCGTCTCAGAGTAACGCCTGTAGGGTTGTATGATTTGATTTGAATTAAGCTTTTTGCAATTGGTATGACATCATTTTAAAGTTATGTGACAACATGACCGAAATTCAACATTCCCTGTCCATTCCGGTCATGCCCTGTGCGACGTTACCCTACCTGTGTTGCCGAACCCTGAACGCTACTTGCCGCCTTTAGGTCCGCTGCATCCTCCAGCACGCTCAGATCGCGATCTCTCACTTCCGGCATCAAAATCGCTGAAATTAAGCCGATAAGAGAATAGGCAATGATCATCGCTAATATAGGCAACCAGGAATCGGTCATATTACAGAAAATACCTGCCAGTACAGGACCAAATCCAACGGCGACTAAGCCACCGGCTTCTTTTGAAATCGCCATCCGGGTAAAGCGATTACGCGAACCAAACATCTCGGCCATCGTAATGTTTTCCAGCGCGAAGAGACCCAACACGGCAAAGTTATGAATAACAATAAGCGCGGTCATAATCACGCCGGGGCTATAGGTTTTATCCACGATGATAGACAACATCGGGTACGCAAGAATAATCGCAGATATATTCAATAAAATATAAGGCAGGCGGCGGCCATATTTATCAGATAACCATCCCAAAAGTGGAATAGTAATAAAACCAATGACAGAGCTAATCATTAACGCGTCGGTAGGAATCGCCTTATTGAATAATAACGTCTGCACTAAATATCCTGCAAGGAATGTCTGAATTAATCCAGAATTGCCCGCCTGACCGAAACGTAAACCGGTTGCCAGCCAGAAGGATTTACTGCTAAACATGGCACCCAATGTGTTTTCTGATGCGTTGTTTAACGCTGGCGCATTTTCGCTTTCATTGACCTTTTCAAATACCGGGCTTTCTTTGAGGTTCATACGCAGCCAGATAGCGAAGATCATGACAACAACGCTCGCCAGGAATGGGATACGCCATCCCCAGGCCAGAAGCTGTTCTCTGTCAAGCGCAAAGAACATCACTGCCCAGATTGCCGTTGCGCTCAGCGTACCGCAGTTTGTTCCCATTGCGACAAGCGAGGAAATAATGCCGCGTTTCCCTTTAGGCGCATACTCAGCCAGCATCGTTCCCGCCCCGGAGATCTCCGCCCCGGCGCCTAACCCCTGAACAATACGTAACGTCACCAGTAAAACAGGCGCAAATATACCAATTTGCGCATAGGTCGGCAGAACCCCAATGAGGGTTGTACAAATCCCCATCATGGTGATAGTGATAAACAAGACCTTTTTACGCCCAATACTGTCGCCCATTTTGCCGAAAATAAACGCGCCGACAATACGTGCGATATATCCTGCGCCATAGGTTCCCATCGCCAGAATAAGCGCCATTGCGGCGGACTGTTCCGGGAAAAATATCTCATGGAAAACTAATGCAGCGCCCAGAGAATATAACTGGAAATCCATAAACTCAAGGGCGGTTCCCAGCCAACCGGATACGGCGGCTCTGATTAAATCTTTTGTTGACCGTTCATGTTTTTGTTGAGTCATATTGGCAATCTCTAAGAGGTAAGATGCGTACCACTCTCTCGCATTTATTAATATTATTCAGAGAATGTGAGTAAAACCTTGCAGCAGTGCCGTTGGTCTTTCTCAAACAATTCAATCGCGTCAGTGACATGGTGATAATTAAACGTATGCGTGACGAGCTTATCGGGATCGATCAGACCTTTTTCCAGCCAGCCAATAACGACCGGGAATTTATTCGCATTCAAACGGGACGAATAAATTGACAGCTCCTTGCCGGTAATCCCCTGCTGCACAATCTGGCAAGGATCGCTGGAGAACCCCATCAGTACAATGCGCGCGGCGGGCGACGCCAGCGAGATAGCTTCTTGTAAAATGGACGGATGACACGCCGCATCGACGATCAGCGTCGGTTTTAACCCTTTTTCATCCAGGAAATCTTGCAGAGATTGCTGTCCATTATTGATAACCCAGTCGGCGCCGCTTTCTTTCGCCATCTCCAGTCGTTCATCAATACGATCGGCAACAATCACCTCTTTAACGTTATAAACGCCCTTCAGCGCCTGAACCGTCGTCAGTCCCATCGGCCCTGCGCCATAAATCAGCGCAATATCGTTCTCTGTCGGATTAACCTGCCCGGTGACGTTCGCCGCAATGGTGAAAGGTTCAACCATCACCGCGTGCTTATCAGCAATGGCATCCGGGATCGTAAACGCGTTTTTTGCCGGAACGACCGCATATTCACTAAATCCGCCGTCACGGTGTACGCCCAGAACAACCAGCGAGGTACATACATTGGGCTTGCCTATTGAACAGGGATAGCAATGCCCGCAACTGATGACGGGATCGACCGATACGCGTTCCCCCACTCTGGCGTGGCTAACACCTTCGCCCACGGCGTCAATCACACCAAAAAATTCATGCCCGATAACACGCGGATACTTTGCAAAAGGATTATGTCCACGATAGATATGGCTATCAGAACCGCAGATCCCCGCCAGTTTCACTTTAACCCGAACGTCCCCGGCCGCAGGCTCAGGGATAGGACGCTCCGCTAAAACCAGCGTGTCAGGTTTTTCAATCACTATACTTTTCATGTCATATCACTCCTTACCAGTTCCACAACGTGCCATCTTCCAGACGGGCGACCGGCAAATACGCAGGGTCATACGGATATTTCGCCGCCAGTTTTTCATCAAACTCAATACCAAGACCCGGCTTGTCGCCTGGGTGCATATAGCCGTTATCGAACGTCCAGCTATGCGGGAAGACATCAAGCATTTGTTCGGAGTACCCCATGTATTCCTGAACGCCAAAGTTAGGCACCCACAGATCAAAGTGAAGCGCTGCGGCCATGCAAACCGGCGACAAATCAGAAGGCCCATGAGACCCTGTGCGCACCTGGTAAAGCGAGGCAAAATCCGCAATGCGGCGCATCCCCGTAATGCCGCCGGCATGGGTAATGGTGGTGCGGATATAATCAATCAGTTGCTCTTCAATGAGCTGCTTGCAGTCCCAGATGCTGTTGAACACTTCCCCGACGGCAATCGGCGTCACCGTATGCTGACGAATCAGACGGAAGCATTCCTGGTTTTCCGCAGGCGTCGGGTCTTCCATCCAGAACAGACGATAATCCTCAACGCGCTTACCAAAACGGGCGGCTTCAATCGGCGTCAGGCGGTGGTGCATGTCGTGAAGCAAATGCTCTTCAAAACCAAATTCAGCACGTACGGCGTCAAACAGTTTCGGCGTGAAATCGAGGTATTTCTCGGTTGACCAGAGTTGCTCTTCCGGCCACTGGCCTTTCGTTGCGGGTTCGTAGGCCAGACCTTTGCCTTTAGACATGCCGTAGGTGGTTTTCATACCCGGCACGCCGCACTGCACGCGAATCGCTTTAAACCCCATCTCTTTGTGACGCGCATAATCTTCCAGCACATCATCAATGGTGTGACCCGTCGTGTGGCAATAGACCATCACGCCTTCGCGGGATGCGCCGCCCAGCAACTGATACAGCGGCATGTTGGCGGCTTTCGCTTTGATATCCCACAGTGCCATGTCAACGGCAGAAATAGCAGACATCGTGACCGGCCCGCGACGCCAGTAGGCGCCTTTATAAAAGAACTGCCAGATATCTTCGATACGGTGCGCATCGCGGCCAATAAGCTGCGGACAAAGGTGATCTTTCAGATAGGATGCCACCGACAGCTCACGGCCATTCAGGGTAGCGTCGCCCAGGCCGGTGATACCGTCCTCGGTGGTGATTTTCAGCGTGACAAAGTTACGTCCCGGACATGTGACAAAAACTTCAGCCCCTACAATCTTCATTGTTGTTCCTTACATCTCTTCTGTGCGATGCAGGAAATTTACACACCTGAACTACTACCATACAAGTATAATGATCAAAAAATCGCTCATCGATCACAAAATAAGGCGCTTAAGCGCGCCCCCACCCGGCAACGATAATCAGCATTCCACAGAGTGCGATCAGTGCGCCTGACCAGTCATAAAGACTGAGTCTGACGCCGTCAACAAAGCGTAACCATAACAGCGCAGTACAGACATAGACCCCGCCATAAGCCGCATAGACGCGGCCGCTGGCGGCCGGATGCAACGTCAGCAGCCAGACGAATAATGCCAGTGAGACTCCCGCCGGAACCAGCAGCCAGGCCGTCGCGCCCCGCTTCAACCATAGCCAGGGCAGAAAACAGCCCACGATTTCGCACAGTGCGGTCATGAAAAAAAGAAGTGTTGTTTTTAGCATCATCATCATTGCGTTACGTCAGGTTTAAGCATGATACGCCAGAATAGCGCCTTCGTATCCATACCCGCAGGATGGGTATGCCCTGCGCCAGGAATGGTGTAGAATTTAAACAAGTTTTATCCCTCTATCATGAAAGGAATTAACCATGAACAATACACTTAGCAAACGCCTGTGCCTGACGGCAATGCTTGCGCTGGGTGCTGTCGTGTATACCACCTCCGCATTCGCGAATACCAGCAAACTGATCATTGAATCTGGAGACAGCGCGCAAAGCCGCCAACACGCAGCCATGGAAAAGGAACAATGGAATGATACCCGCAGCCTGCGCCAGAAAGTGAACACGCGCACGGAGAAAGAGTGGGACAAAGCCGACGCCGCGTTTGATAACCGCGACAAGTGCGAGCAGAGCGCCAACCTTAACGCGTACTGGGAACCAAATACGCTGCGTTGCCTGGATCGTCGTACTGGCCGTACCGTTGCGCCATAACAGTGCGTTGAGCGACAGACGGTAAGGACACAAAATGACCCACGCCAACAGTGTTAAGTTGCGCCCGCTGGAGCGCGAAGATTTACGATTCGTCCACCAGCTTGATAACAACGCCAGCGTAATGCGTTACTGGTTTGAAGAGCCGTACGAAGCGTTTGTCGAGCTGTCTGACCTGTATGATAAGCACATTCATGACCAGAGCGAACGGCGCTTTGTCGTGGAGTGCAACGGCGAAAAAGCCGGTCTGGTCGAACTGGTAGAAATTAATCACGTTCACCGCCGGGCTGAGTTTCAAATCATCATCTCGCCGGAATACCAGGGAAAAGGGCTGGCTTCGCGCGCAGCGAAGCTGGCGATGGACTACGGATTCACCGTACTCAACCTTTATAAGCTGTATCTGATCGTTGATAAAGAAAACGAAAAAGCCATTCACATTTACCGTAAGTTAGGTTTTATGGTTGAAGGTGAACTGATTCATGAGTTCTTTATCAATGGCCAATACCGCAACACCATTCGTATGTGCATTTTCCAGCAGCAATATCTGGACGATCACAAAACGCCAGGCTCAAGCCTGCTGAAGCCTACCGCACAGTAAGCCGCTACCCGGCTGTGTCAGACGCAGCCGGGTAATAATCAATCGTATTTTTAATGGTATAGCTCCGCGCAACGGCGGGTTCGACGCTTTCATCAACGATCACAAGCTGGCAGTTGATCGGATTGGCGTAATTATCATATTCACACGTCTGCTTCACATTGCCTAACGGGCGATCGTTCAGCAGGCTGACCGCCGTATAGTCGAGCTTTTTAAGCGGGTCCGCCGACGGTTTTGCATCAATAGATAACGTTTTGTCTTTACTGATGGTGGTCTTACCCAACGGATACCCTTCCGCATCATAGCGGTATTGTACCTTCGTCTCTCTTCCCGTTGCGGAAACAACAAAACCGTTATCGTCCGTATCCCAGACCACGCCTGCCGAGGGCAACTCCGCCAACTGACATTTCCCCTGCAAGCGCACTCTTTTCTCCATCGTCTCGGCATCGCGGTAGTAGTTTGCATCCAGTACCAACGCCAGCCCGGTATTGTTTTCCAGATCGTGCAGTTCCAGCGTATCAAAGCAGCCTTCCTGCGAAAGCGTTCCGCTGATGCGCTTCGTCACTTCCCCTTTGTCGTTCATCAACGTCTGGCTGAAATCTTTAACCGGGCCGCGCAACGGATCAAAATCGAACTCATTGGAAAAGCTGGCCATTTCCGGGGTAAAGGAGACCAGAACAGTGGCGTTATCACATCCAACAAGCAGCACACACAGAAAGCTCACCAGGGTCTGTTTCTTCACGTTATTCACCAGGATAAGGAGATGATTCTCAATCATATTAGCAAATACAGTTGTTTACACTAGAAATGCTAAGCTTTCATTATCGTGTTCATAAAAGGAGTGAATGATGAAAATCTCAGCAGGAATTGCAGCGTGTCTGCTCATCGTCGCCTCCCCGCAGGTACTGGCGGCGCCGGAGTCATGTGAAAGAGTCAAAAGCGACATCGAACAGCGCATCATTAACAATGGTGTGGCGGAGTCCAGTTTTACGTTAACTATTGTTCCTAATGACCAGGCGGATCAGCCCGATTCCCAGGTCGTAGGCCACTGTGCAAACGATACCCATAAAATTTTGTATACCCGCACCAGCAGCGGAAACGCCCCCGCCAGTACCAGTCCTTCTCAGGACGGGCATGCTGTCGAACCTCAGTAACAGATAAGAGCCTGATATACCAGGCTCTTACTCCCTCTTAGAAAGATTCCCTCAATTTTGACATGGATTAATAACCCCTACCTATAAGGGGTTAAAATCACTCTTTCATTAGTATCCTATTAATTTCGTTATAAACATAATTATATAACGATAACTATAATGGAGTGAATTATGTCCGATGTTGAACAACAGGGAGGCATCAGCCGCAGGACGTTAGTGAAATCCACCGCGATAGGATCGCTGGCGCTCGCTGCCGGAGGGGTCTCCTTGCCTTTCGGGATGCGTACCGCGGCGGCTGCCGTGCAGCAGGCAATCCAGCCCGTTGAAGACAAAGTGGTCTGGGGAGCATGTTCGGTCAACTGCGGTAGCCGCTGCGCCCTGCGTCTCCACGTCAAAGATGATGAAGTCTGGTGGGTGGAAACCGACAACACCGGCGAAGATGTCTATGGCAATCACCAGGTGCGCGCCTGCCTGCGCGGACGTTCAATCCGTCGGCGAATTAACCATCCTGATCGCCTCAACTACCCGATGAAACGCACAGGCAAACGCGGCGAGGGGAAATTTGAGCGCATCAGTTGGGAAGAAGCGCTGGATACCATCAGCAACAGCCTGAAAAACACGGTCGATAAATACGGTAACGAGGCGGTGTACATTAACTACACCTCCGGTATCGTCGGCGGCAACATCACCCGCTCCTCGCCTTATGCTTCTCTGGTGGCCCGCCTGATGAACTGTTACGGCGGTTTTCTTAGCCACTATGGCACCTACAGCACCGCGCAAATCGCGGCGGCCATGCCCTACACCTATGGTTCGAACGAGGGTAACAGCACCTCCGATATCGAAAACACCAAACTGGTGGTGATGTTCGGTAATAACCCGGCAGAAACCCGTATGAGCGGCGGCGGAATTACCTGGTTCCTGGAACAGGCCAGGGAACGTTCAAATGCGCGCATGATCGTTATCGATCCACGCTATACCGATACCGCGGCAGGACGTGAAGACGAATGGATACCTATTCGTCCCGGCACCGATGCCGCGCTGGTCGCCGGACTGGCCTGGGTGCTCATCACCGAAGATCTTGTCGACCAGCCTTTCCTCGACAACTACTGCGTGGGTTACGACGAAAAAACGCTACCGGCCGATGCGCCAGCGAATGGCCACTATAAAGCCTATATTCTGGGTCAGGGCGAAGACGGCACGGCCAAAACGCCTGAGTGGGCGTCGCGTATTACCGGTATTCCGGCGGATCGCATCATTAAGCTCGCCAGAGAGATTGGCGCGGCTAAACCGGCCTGTATTTGTCAGGGATGGGGCCCGCAGCGTCAGGCGAACGGTGAACTCACCGCACGCGCGATTGCGATTCTGACGGGCAATGTCGGTATTCACGGCGGGAACAGCGGCGCGCGTGAATCCACCTACACCATCACCATTGAACGCATGCCGTTACCGGAAAACCCGGTAAAAACGCAGATCTCCGTGTTTACCTGGACGGACGCCATTGCCCGCGGCCCGGAAATGACCGCCCTGCGCGACGGCGTGCGCGGTAAAGAAAAGCTGGATGTGCCGATCAAGTTCATCTGGAATTACGCGGGCAATACCATCACCAACCAGCATTCGGATATCAATAAAACACACGAGATCCTGCAAGACGAATCAAAGTGCGAAATGATCGTGGTCATCGACAACTTTATGACCTCTTCCGCGAAATACGCCGATATTCTGTTGCCGGACCTGATGACAGTCGAACAGGAAGACATCATTCCTAACGACTATGCGGGCAATATGGGTTATTTAATCTTCATCCAGCCCGCGACCGCCCCTAAATTCGAGCGTAAGCCCATTTACTGGATAATGAGCGAAGTCGCGAAGCGGCTGGGCCCGGACGTGCACCAGAGGTTTACCGAGGGGCGAACCCAGGAACAGTGGCTGCAATATCTGTACGCCAAAATGCTGGCTAAAGACCCGGAATTACCGGGCTATGACGAGCTGAAAAAAATAGGGATCTACAAGCGTAAAGATCCCAACGGCCATTTCGTGGCCTATAAAAAATTCCGTGAAGACCCACAGGCAAACCCGCTGAAAACGCCGTCCGGCAAGATAGAAATTTACTCCAGCCGCCTGGCTAAAATCGCCCAAACCTGGGAGCTGGAAAAAGACGACGTCATCAGCCCGCTTCCCATTTATGCTTCAACGTTCGAAGGATGGGACGATCCTAAGCGCAGCGTATTCCCACTGCAACTCTTTGGTTTTCATTATAAATCACGCACGCACTCCTCTTACGGCAACATTGATGTTCTCAAATCCGCCTGCCGTCAGGAAGTCTGGATTAACCCCGTGGATGCGCAAAAACGCGGTATCGCCAACGGGGATATGGTGCGGGTATTTAACGATCGCGGCGAAGTCCGCATTTCGGCGAAAGTCACGCCACGCATTCTCCCCGGTGTGAGCGCGATGGGCCAGGGCGCCTGGCATGATGCCGATATGTCGGGCGATCGCATCGATCATGGCGCCTGCGTGAATACGTTAACGACGCAGCGCCCCTCTCCGCTGGCGAAAGGAAATCCGCAGCACACCAATCTGGTCGAAATCGAGAAAGTGTAACCCCCATCTCCTGAAACGATTACAGGCGTTTCGGGGGATGTGTTCGCACGTCCATCGGTCATGTGAACAAACCAACGTCCTGTAAAAACAAATTTTATAAATCGCGTTTCTTTTTTTTAATCAATAAGCAAAGTGAGTAACTATGAAAATCACCACGCCTGAGGCGCTCATGACGGCCACTATCAGCCGTCGTAGTCTGGTGAAAACATCCGCCATTAGTGGTCTCGCGCTCGCCAGTAGCGCCTTCACGCTTCCTTTCTCCCGAATCGCCCACGCCGCTGACGGCCTTTCGCCTGCGCCAGTGGAAGAAAAAGCGGTCTGGAGTTCCTGTACCGTCAACTGCGGGAGTCGCTGTCTGCTACGGCTGCATGTGAAAGATGATGCGGTGTACTGGGTCGAGTCCGACACCACCGGCGATGACGTCTACGGCAATCATCAGGTGCGGGCCTGCCTGCGCGGACGCTCGATCCGTCGCCGTATGAATCACCCGGATCGCCTTAAATACCCGATGAAACGCGTCGGTAAACGCGGCGAAGGCAAATTTGAACGTATCAGCTGGGATGAAGCGCTGGATACCATTGGCGACAACCTGAAGCGTATTCTGAAAGACTACGGCAACGAAGCCGTACATGTGCTGTATGGCACCGGCGTGGATGGCGGGAACATCACGAACTCCAACGTGCCTTATCGTCTGATGAACTCATGCGGTGGTTATCTCAGCCGTTACGGCAGCTACAGTACCGCACAAATCAGCGCCGCAATGAGTTATATGTTCGGCACGAATGACGGCAACAGCCCGGATGACATCGCCAACAGTAAACTGGTGGTAATGTTCGGCAACAACCCGGCAGAAACGCGCATGAGCGGTGGCGGCGTGACCTACTATGTGGAACAGGCTCGCGAACGCTCCAACGCCAGAATGATCGTCATCGATCCGCGTTATAACGATACGGCGGCGGGTCGCGAAGATGAATGGCTCCCTATTCGTCCCGGTACTGATGCCGCGCTGGCGGCGGGGATCGCCTGGGTACTCATCACCGAAAATCTGATCGACAAGCCTTTCCTCGATAAATACTGCGTCGGTTACGACGAAACGACCTTACCCGCCAGCGCGCCGCGTAATGCGCACTATAAAGCCTATATTCTGGGCGATGGCCCGGACGGTATTGCCAAAACACCGGAATGGGCCGCGCATATCACCAGTATCCCGGCGGAAAAAATCATCCAGCTGGCACGGGAAATCGGCTCAGCAAAACCGGCGTATATCTGTCAGGGCTGGGGGCCGCAGCGTCACTCCAATGGCGAACAGACTGCGCGCGCGATCGCCATGCTCTCTATCCTGACCGGCAACGTCGGGATCAACGGCGGCAACTCCGGCGTGCGTGAAGGCACCTGGGACCTCGGCGTAGAGTGGTTTTCTATGCTGGATAACCCGGTAAAAACGCAGATCTCCGTTTTTACCTGGACAGACGCCATCGATCATGGCGCGGAAATGACCGCCACACGCGACGGCGTGCGCGGTAAAGATAAGCTTGATGTCCCGATCAAATTTATGTGGTGCTACGCCAGCAATACGCTGATTAACCAGCATGGCAACATCGCCCACACCCATGACGTATTACAGGACGACAGCAAGTGCGAAATGATCGTCGGGATTGAGCACTTCATGACGGCGTCCGCCAAATACTGCGACATTCTGCTGCCGGACCTGATGCCAACGGAACAGGAAGATCTTATTTCGCACGAATCCGCAGGCAACATGGGTTATGTCATCCTGGGGCAACCGGCCACCTCACCAAAATTTGAAAGAAAGCCGATCTACTGGACGCTGAGTGAAATCGCCAGACGTCTCGGCCCGGACGTCTACCAGACATTTACGGAAGGCCGTACCCAGCACGAGTGGGTGAAATACCTGCATGCCAAAACCAAAGCGCGTAACCCGGAAATGCCGGACTACGAAGAGATGAAAACCACCGGCATCTTCAAGAAAAAATGCCCGGAGGAACACTATGTCGCCTTCCGTGCATTCCGCGAAGATCCTGCCTCCAGTCCGCTGAAAACGCCATCAGGGAAGATTGAAATCTACTCCGAGCGGCTGGCGACCATCGCCGACACCTGGGAGCTGGAAAACGATGAGATCGTTCATCCGCTGCCCGCCTATGCGCCAGGGTTTGATGGCTGGGACGATCCCATCCGAATAACCTATCCGCTGCAATTGACCGGCTTCCACTATAAAGCCCGCACCCACTCCAGCTACGGCAATATTGACGTGTTGCAGCAAGCGTGCCCGCAAGAGATCTGGATTAACCCCATTGACGCGAAAGCGCGCAACATCCAACAGGGCGACACGGTGCGCGTATTTAACAATAACGGGCAGATGCTGATCCCGGCAAAAGTTACGCCACGCATTTTGCCGGGCGTTACCGCCATCGGACAAGGCGCCTGGCTCAAGGCGGATATGTTTGGCGACCAGGTCGATCACGGCGGTTCCATCAACATTCTGACATCACATCGTCCTTCTCCGCTGGCGAAGGGGAACCCGTCTCACAGCAATCTCGTTCAGGTTGAGAAGGTATAAGGAGTAACCGATGACAACCCAATATGGATTTTTTATTGACTCCAGTCGTTGCACCGGTTGCAAAACCTGCGAACTGGCCTGCAAAGACTACAAAGATTTAACCCCGGACGTCAGTTTCCGCCGCATCTATGAATATGCGGGCGGCGACTGGCAGGAGGATAACGGCGTCTGGCACCAGAACGTCTTTGCCTACTATCTCTCCATCTCCTGCAACCACTGCGAAGACCCGGCCTGCACGAAAGTATGCCCGAGCGGCGCGATGCACAAACGCGAGGACGGTTTTGTGGTGGTGGATGAGGACGTCTGCATCGGCTGTCGCTACTGCCATATGGCCTGCCCGTACGGTGCGCCGCAGTACAACGCCGCCAAAGGCCACATGACCAAATGCGACGGCTGTCATGACCGCGTTGCCGACGGCAAAAAACCGATCTGCGTCGAGTCCTGCCCGCTGCGCGCGCTGGACTTTGGCCCGATAGAAGAGCTGCGGAAGAAACATGGCACGCTGGCGGCCGTTGCGCCGCTGCCGGGTGCGCACTTCACCAGACCGAACATTGTGATTAAACCCAACGCCAACAGCCGCCCGACCGGGGATACCACGGGTTATCTGGCAAATCCGAAGGAGGTATAAAATGGGAAATGGATGGCATGAATGGCCGCTGGTGCTGTTTACGGTGTTCGGTCAATGCGTTGTCGGCGCATTGATTGTCAGCGGTCTGGGCTGGTTTGCGGCGAAAGACGATGCGGCCAGCAGACAGCGTATTGTGCGCGGCATGTTCTTTTTATGGGTCGTCATGGGGCTGGGTTTTCTGGCGTCGATCATGCACCTCGGCTCGCCGTTCCGCGCGTTTAACTCGCTTAACCGGGTAGGCGCTTCCGCGCTGAGTAATGAAATTGCCGCTGGCTCTGTCTTTTTTGCCGTAGGCGGTTTCTGGTGGCTGGTGGCTGTGCTCGGCAAAATACCGGAAGCACTGGGCAAAATCTGGCTGCTGGTCAGCATGGTACTCGGGGTGGTATTTGTCTGGGCAATGACGCGAGTCTATCAGATCGATACCGTTCCGACCTGGTATAATGGCTACACGACGCTGGCATTCTTCCTGACGGTGTTCCTGAGCGGGCCGCTATTTGCGGCGCTGATATTGCGCGCCGCGCGCGCCAGATTCAACGGCACGACGTTCGCAAGCATCAGCGTGCTGGCGCTGTTAGTCTGCGCGGCCGTAATCATCATGCAAGGCATGTCGCTTGGGGCGATCCACAGCTCCGTGCAACAGGCGAGCGCGCTGGTTCCAGACTATGGCCGCTTACAGGTCTGGCGCGTAGTGCTACTTGCTGCCGGGCTGGGTTGCTGGATATGCCCGTTAGTGCGCCGCAAAGAACCGCACGTCGCCGGATTGTTGCTGGGGTTAATCCTGGTGCTTGGCGGCGAAATCATAGGTCGCGGATTGTTTTACGGCCTGCATATGACCGTCGGAATGGCCATTGCAGGTTAACTTACGTGTGCGGGGAAACCCGCACCTTTCAGGATGGTTTCATGACTTCTTTTTCACAACGTGACGATTTTTCTATGGCTGCACGCGTGCTGGGCGCGTTGTTTTATTATGCGCCAGACAGTACCGAAGCCGCCCCGTTGGTTTCAGCGTTAAAAACCGACGGCTGGCAGGCGCAGTGGCCACTTTCACCGGAGGTTCTGGCGCCGATTGCGGCGGTTTTTCAGGCCGACATCGAGGAGCCGCTCCCGCAAGCCTGGCAACGTCTGTTTGTCGGTCCCTGGGCGCTTCCGTCGCCTCCCTGGGGATCGGTCTGGCTGGACCGTGAAAGCGTGTTGTTTGGCGAATCTACGCTGGCATTACGCCAGTGGATGCGGGACAACGGCATCCAGTTTGAGATCCAGCAAAATGAACCGGAAGATCATTTTGGTTCCCTGCTGCTGTTGGCTGCCTGGCTTGCGGAAAATGGCCGTCATAGCGAATGCGAACAACTGCTGGCCTGGCATCTGTTACCGTGGTCTGCGCGCTTCCTGGCGGTTTTCATCGAAGGCGCAAACCATCCATTTTACCAGGCGGCAGGTGAGCTGGCACAGCAAACGCTGGCGCAGTGGCAATCTCAGTTGCTGATCCCCGTCGCCGTAAAACCGCTGTTTCGCTAACGCTTTTTCAGGCAGGGTACGCCCTGCCTTTATCGTCAAAAACCGGTTGTTTCCTCTTATCAATAAGTGACAGCGTCACTTTAACTTTCCGTTTTTAAGATAATTCTTCACATTCGCGCACATCCTTCGCCCTGTAAGGGCAAATGAGCAACGGGCATGCATAGCCTGCTAATTTAAATACCTGTCTCGCTGGAATCCTTCCCGACGTGTTGCTATAGCTCAAAACACCCTGCCGCTACATGGCATAACAACACGCAACGTCTCTTTCGTTGCCATAACGCATGCAAACAGGGAGACACACCGCAATGCACACCTTTACGTTAAAACGCGTGCTCGGGTTTACTGGCGCGATCGCTCTTGTGCTGGCGCTGCTGGTCTGGGGAGTGGGTCTGGAAACCATTAAAGCGCGTCAGGTTGATCTGCTTTATTTGGGCAAACAGCATTTACTCCTCGTCTTTACCTCCATGTTCTTCGCCTTAGTTATCGGTATTCCCAGCGGCATTTTACTGAGCCGTCCGGCAGCCAAAGGATTCGCCGAATACGTAATGCAGCTCTTTAATGTAGGCAATACTCTGCCGCCTCTGGCCGTGCTGGCACTGGCGATGGTGATCATCGGCATTGGCGACGTTCCGGCGATTTTCGCGCTGTTCCTCGCCTCGCTTCTTCCCGTCGTGCGCAATACCTACGCCGGGCTCTGTTCTGTTCCCGCCTCCCTGATTGAAGCCGCAAACGGCATCGGTATGACGAAATGGCAGCGTCTGCGTCAGGTTGAGCTGCCCAATGCCTGGCCGGTGATGCTTGCAGGGATTCGGATCGCGACGGCGATTAATGTGGGTACGGCCCCGCTGGCGTTCCTGATTGGGGCCAGCAGCTACGGCGAGCTGATTTTCCCCGGCATTTACCTCAATGACTTCCCGACGCTGATTCTGGGCGCAACGGCAACCGCTCTGGTGGCGCTGATTCTCGACAGCCTGCTTGCCCTGCTTGGCCGCATCCTCAGTCCGCATACGGCCTGATACAACGATAAGAATAAGGAGCGCTGAATGACATTAAAAAAACATCTGCTGGGATGGCTTGCCGCCGCGTTGCTCGTTACCGGACAGGCTCAGGCGGCCCCGTTGATCCTTGCAACCAAAGGTTTTACCGAACAACACATCCTTTCCGCCATGACCGTGCAGTACCTGCAAAAAAAGGGTTTTCAGGTTCAGCCACGCACCAACATTGCGGCGGTGATTTCACGTAATGCCATGGTGAATAAGCAGATTGATATCACCTGGGAATACACCGGCACGTCCCTGATCATTTTTAACCACATTGATAAACGGATGAGCCCGCAGGAATCCTACGATACCGTCAAACGCCTGGATGCGAAGCTCGGACTGGTATGGCTAAACCCGGCGAATATGAATAACACCTACGCGTTCGCCATGCAGCGCAAACGCGCCGAAGCAGAGAACATCAACACCCTGTCGGAAATGGTGGCGAAAATCGAACACATCCGCCAGACCGACCCTGACAATAACTGGATGTTAGGTCTCGACCTTGAGTTTTCCGGGCGCAGCGACGGGATGAAGCCGTTGCAGGATGCCTACCAGATGCAGCTTGACCGTCCGCAGATTCGGCAAATGGACCCGGGTCTGGTCTATAACGCCGTGCGCGATGGCTTTGTGGACGCCGGTCTGGTGTACACCACTGATGGCCGGGTGAAGGGTTTTGACCTCAAGGTGCTGGAAGATGATAAAGGCTTCTTCCCAGGTTACGCTGTCACGCCTGTCGTCCGTAAAGAGATACTGGATGCTCATCCGGGGCTGGATGATGCGCTGAATACCCTTTCCGGGCTGCTCAATAACGACGTCATCTCGACGCTTAATGCGCAGGTCGACATCGATCACCAGTCCCCCCAGCAGGTTGCGCGCACATTCCTGCAACAAAAAGGTCTGCTGTAAGGAGCGCTTATGGATACGATTCATTACATGATGGATAACGCGGGTTATCTGACGAGCCTCACTCTTCAGCATTTGTGGCTGGTTGCGCTGGCCGTCGGTCTGGCGATTATCATTGGCGTGCCGCTGGGCATTCTGATTGTTCGTCATAAATGGCTGGCTACGCCGGTGTTAGGGGCGGCAACGCTGCTGCTCACTATCCCCTCCATCGCATTATTTGGTTTGATGATCCCGCTGTTTTCGCTGATCGGTCAGGGGATTGGCGCCCTTCCCGCAATTACCGCCGTTTTTCTTTACTCGCTGCTGCCGATTGTGCGCAACACGCACACCGCGCTCGACAGTTTACCGCCGGGCTTGCGCGAAGCGGGACGCGGAATTGGCATGACGTTCTGGCAGCGTCTGCGCTGGGTAGAAATTCCGATGGCCCTGCCGGTGATTTTTGGCGGGATTCGCACTGCCGTCGTCATGAATATCGGCGTGATGGCCATCGCCGCCGTCATTGGCGCTGGCGGCCTGGGGTTACTGTTACTGAACGGCATCGGCGGGAGTGATATCCGCATGTTAATCGCCGGTGCGCTGATGATTTGTCTGTTGGCCATTGTGCTCGACTGGTTGCTGCATCGCCTGCAAGTCGTACTGACACCTAAGGGGATACGATAATGATAAAACTGGAAAACCTCACCAAACGCTTTTCACAGAAGAATGGCCAACCGCTTAACGCCGTTGATAACATCAATCTGAACGTGCCGGAAGGTGAAATGTGCGTGCTGCTTGGGCCGTCAGGCTGCGGCAAGACCACCACCCTGAAGATGATCAACCGGCTGATCGCGCCCAGCAGCGGCAATATTTTCATTAACGGACAAAACACCAGTGCGATGGATACCGTCACGCTACGGCGCAACATTGGCTACGTGATCCAGCAAATTGGCCTGTTTCCCAACATGACCATCGAAGAGAACATCACGGTTGTCCCACGTATGCTGGGCTGGGATAAAACCCGCTGCAAACGTCGCGCGGAAGAGTTAATGGACATGGTGGCAATGGATGCGAAAAAGTTTCTGCATCGCTACCCGAAAGAGATGTCTGGCGGTCAACAACAGCGCATCGGCGTGATCCGCGCGCTGGCGGCCGATCCTCCGGTACTGTTGATGGATGAACCTTTCGGTGCGGTGGACCCGATTAACCGCGAGGTGATTCAGAATCAGTTTCTTGATATGCAGCGGGCGCTGAAAAAGACGGTGATGCTGGTCAGCCATGATATTGATGAAGCGCTGAAACTGGGCGACAGGATTGCCGTATTCCGCCAGGGCCGCATTATACAGTGCGCCAGCCCGGATGAATTGCTGGCAAAACCGGCGAATGAATTTGTCGGCTCATTTGTCGGTCAGGATCGTACGCTAAAACGTCTTCTGCTGGTTTCGGCGGGCGACGTAACCGACCAACAACCCACCCTGACCGCCCGCACCGCCACCTCGCTGGCAGAGGCATTTTGCATCATGGACGATAATGATATTCGCGCGATCACCGTTGTCGATAGCGACGGCAAGCCGCTTGGCTTTGTGAAGCGTCGTGAAGCCAGAAACGCCAACGGCACCTGCGCGGATATAATCCACCCGTTTCGCGTCACCGGAAAAGCGGAAGACAACCTGCGTATTGTGCTGTCGAAACTGTACGAGAGTAACACCAGCTGGATGCCCATTGTCGATGAGGAAGGACGCTATAACGGCGAAATCTCGCAGGATTACATTGCCGATTATCTCAGTTCAGGCCGTACCCGTCGGGCGCTGAATATTCACGAAAGTAGCTAAACGCCGGATGGCAGCTACGCTTTACCCGGCCTACGGAGCACATTCTTGTCGGCCCGGTAAGCGAAGCGCCATCGGGCAGTTCCCCCTGCGCACGCAGTGCTTTTGCGTCCCGCGCTGTTTACCCGCAAAATAGACACTCCTGAAAATGCCTGTGTGGTCTGCCCATGCACCGCCTACATACATACCCTGATCTGCGAGCGATGTTTCGCCGCCTGTTAATCGCGACAATAATTGGCATCCTTGCCGCACTGGCGGTAGCCGGGTTTCGTCACGCCATGCTGGTGCTGGAATGGCTTTTTTTACGTAACGATACGGGAAGCCTGGTGAATGCCGCGACAAACCTTTCTCCCTGGCGACGGCTGATCACCCCCGCCGTGGGCGGTCTCGCGGCAGGTGCGCTGCTCTGGGGCTGGCAGAAAATGAATCAACAACGCCCCCATGCCCCCACCGACTACATGGAAGCCCTGCAAACAGATGGGCAATTCGATTACGGGGCAAGTCTGGTGAAGTCCCTTGCTTCGCTGCTGGTCGTCGCCAGCGGTAGCGCCATCGGGCGCGAAGGAGCCATGATCTTACTGGCAGCGCTGGCGGCATCCTGTTTTGCTCAGCGTTGCACCCCGCGTGAAGAGTGGAAATTGTGGATCGCCTGCGGCGCTGCGGCAGGGATGGCCAGCGCGTATCACGCCCCGCTGGCGGGCAGCCTCTTTATCGCGGAAATCCTGTTTGGCACGCTGATGCTGGCGTCGCTGGGCCCCGTTGTGATTTCCGCCGTCGTGGCATTACTGACCACCCATTTGCTCAGCGGCGGTAATGCCCTGCTCTATACGGTTCACCTGTCACTGGATTTACATGTGCGGGAATATGCGATGATTATCAGCACCGGGCTGGTGGCTGGCGTCTGCGGGCCGCTGTTTATGTGGTTAATGACCACCACTCATAACGGTTTTATTCGGCTGAAATTATCGCCTCCGTGGCAACTGGCGCTGGGCGGATTCATCGTTGGCTTACTATCCCTGCTGACGCCGGCCGTCTGGGGAAATGGCTACAGCGTCGTGCAGTCATTTTTGCTCTCTCCGCCGCTGCTCTCCGTGATCGCCGGGATCTTCATCTGCAAATTACTCGCCGTACTCGCCAGCAGCGGTTCCGGTGCGCCCGGCGGCGTCTTTACCCCCACGCTGTTCATCGGCTTGTCGATTGGTATGTTATACGGTCGGATGTGGGGATTCTGGCTTCCGGGAGCGGATGAGATGGCAATATTGCTGGGATTAACAGGAATGGCGACGCTGCTGGCGGCAACAACACACGCGCCGATGATGTCGACGCTGATGATCTGTGAAATGACCGGGGAGTATCGACTACTCCCCGGATTACTGATTGCCTGCGTGGTGGCGTCGGTCTTATCGCGAACGTTACGCGAGGACTCGGTCTACCGACAGCACACTGCCGAGCATTGACAGACGGATATATTGCCCCAGCTCGCGTTGTTCGGCACGCGGCAAATAAGGCAGTTCGCCAATCAGCGGCGCAGGCAGTTTTTTGCTTAACACATCAATGATTTCGGCATAATGCGCCAGTCCGGGATTGATGCGGTTCGCCACCCAGCCGATCAGCGGTAATCCGTCATTGGCGATAGCCTGTGCGGTCAGCAGCGCATGGTTAATGCAGCCTTCCTGAATCCCCACCACCATCAGCACCGGTAACTGCTCCTGCACGACCCATTCAGATAACGGACGCAGGTCGTTCATCAGGCTTCGCCAGCCGCCGGTGCCTTCCACCACGACGTGGTCAACCTTTTCGCTCAGGCTGGCAAGCCCGTTGGATAACAGGGTGTAATTGATCGGGCAGCTATGCGCCACGCTGCTTTCGTCTTCGCTCAGCGCAATCGGATTGATCGCCTCATAAGGCAGCTCAATAGAAGAGACGCTCTGCAACACCAGCGCATCTTTATTGCGCATGCCTTCCGGCGTCTCTTTGCTGCCTTTCGCAACGGGTTTATAACCTGCGACGCTTTTGTTCCCTGACGCTAACGCTTGTAGTAATGCGCGGGAAACCACTGTCTTCCCAACAGAAGTGTCTGTACCTGTAATAAAGAAACGCTTCAGCATCACTAACTCCACCGTTATGCTTCGAAAATATAAGCCAGGAAAATAATACAGTGGAGAAAGTCTAAGGTATGACAATCGCGATCAGCTTGCGTTAGCGCAAATTTTCGTACGACAGTTAAAAAATGTTAACCCTGTAATAGACGAATCAACAAAGAACCGTTATACATCGCGTCTTTTACCAGTGCGGCGCCCGCCATCGTCCCTTGATTGGAAAACTGCGTGCTTTCGACGGCGATATGTTTGCTATACGCCGGCAGCGCCTGTTGACGGATGCTGTCCGCAATTGCCGGAAAAAGGATTTCCGCCGCTTTGCTCAGCGGCGAACCGATCAGAATTTTTTGCGGATTAAATAAATTCACCATGATCGCCAGAATGCGGCCAACATGCATCCCGACGCCGCTAATGATATCTTTCGCCAGCAAATCCCCCTGCACCGCCGCCTGGCACAGCGAATCCACCGTCAGCGGCTGCCCGTGCAGCGAAGAACTCATTGACTGATTGAGTCGCAGCTGCGCCAGTTCAAGCACGCTGTCCACGCTGGCGATCGTTTCCAGACAGCCGTGGTTCCCGCAGTAACAACGTTTACCGTAGGGGTCGACCTGCGTATGGCCGATCTCCACCAGGCTGCTGCTGCCCGCATGCAGTAAGTGGCCGTCGGTAATCACGCCAGCCCCAACGTTGTGATCAATCACCACCTGAATAACATCACGCGCGCCGCGCGATGCGCCAAAAAGCGCCTCGGCCATCGTCCAGGCGCTGATATCATGCTGAATGTAGACCGGTACGCCGGTGTGGTGTTCGAGGGTTTCCCCCAGCGGCATCTCTTTGACATCGTCGTAAAACGGCATGCGGTGCACAATGCCATTCTCAGTATCAATAATACCGGGTAAGGTGATGGCGATAGAGGTCAGGCGTTCGAGTTTTTGCTGGTGACGGATAAAAAACTGATCGACCATAAAAATGATGCGTTCAAGCAGCGGAGTCTCAGAAACCAGCGGTAGCTCAAGGCACTCCTCCACCACCAGCTTGCTGCTCAGGTCGCGCAGGGCGAGAAAAATCTCGCCACGGCTGATACGAATAGACAAATAGTGCCAGGCCTCGGTTTCCACCACCAGCCCGACCGCCGGGCGACCACGGCTTCCCGCCTCTTTGATCTCCAGCTCCTGAACTAAATGCGCTTCGAGCATTTCGCGAACAATTTTAGTGATACTGGCAGGCGCCAGTTGCGCCAGACGAGAAAGATCAATTCGCGACACGGGGCCCAGCTGATCAATCAGGCGATATACCGCGCCAGCATTGGTCTGCTTGATTTGATCGATATGCCCTGGCTGACTATCAGCAACCACCTCTGACTCCCTTTATTTTCGCGCTCCGAAATAATCTGTGGGCTATGGTGAATGACTTCAATAGTTGTCGTCAACTTTTTACTTAGCCGTGTGATTTACTGCACATTTTCATCCCTTTTTAAACTAAATTAAGCGCGCTTTGCGGCCGTTAAAAGTTGATGGCGAAATCGTTGCGCAGCGTGACTTTGTTCATGATGTTTCGGCCATACCAGCCACATTTCCGACACGGCGTCCGCTTCGGCAATGGGCACCCAACGCATTTCATCAAGCTGTACCCGTTTAAACGAGGCGGGCAGAATCGACACCCCCAGTCCTGCGGCTACCAGCCCGATAATCGTCATCGCCTCTCCAACCTCCTGAGTGATCGCCGGAGTGAGATGGTAACGGCGCATCAGGCCGAGAATATCGTCATACAACCCCGTTCCGACATGCGGATCAAAAAAGACAAACGGTTCTTTCGCCAGCTCCGCCAGCGTCACGACCGGCTTTTGCGCCAGCGGATGTTCACGGGGGATCATCGCCAGCAATGGTTCATGCAGAATCACTTCCCAGTCCAGCGTATCCGGCAATGAGGTATTGCGCAGTAACCCCATATCCAGCGCGCCTTCATTAAGCGGCGCAATCTGCTCGCGGGTGTTCATTTCGCGGGTCTGCATATGCACATCCGGGTAGTCCTGGCGAAACAGAGACAGCGTATCCGAGACGGCTTTAATAAACGGCGCGGATGAGGTGAAGCCAATGCGCAGCTCGCCGGTCTCCCCCTGATGCAAGCGTTCCGCGCGGGCGGCGGCCTCATTCACCAGCCCAAGGATCTGCCGACTGTCTGCCAGAAACTGCTTACCCGCCGCCGTCAGCGCAACGCTCCGGTTGGTTCGCGCCAGCAGCCGCGCGCCAATCTGCTGCTCAAGGGTCTGGATCTGCTGGCTTAGCGGAGGTTGAGAGATGTTCAGCCGCGCAGCCGCCCGGCCAAAATGCAACTCTTCCGCAACCGCCACAAAGTAACGTAGATGACGAAGTTCAATATTCATATTTTATAAATATTATTTGAGATTATTAATATATTAGACAGAATATTTTGATTTTCCTACTCTTAGCACTGAGGTCATACCCGTCACCATAATCACGGGGATGTTGAGCAAGGATTTCAAGTGAGTCGTATTACTGCTGTCGACACCGCAACGGCGAGCGATGTTGATGAACACATTATTTCCCAGCCGGTTCAATATATAAAACGTGGTACATCCCAGTTTATGCGCGTTACGCTGGCGCTATTCTCCGCCGGGCTGGCGACGTTCGCCCTTCTCTATTGCGTACAACCGATACTGCCTGTGTTGTCCCATGAATTTGGCGTCTCTCCCGCCAGCAGCAGTATCTCGCTTTCCATCTCCACCGGCATGTTAGCCATCGGGCTGCTGTTTACCGGCCCGTTGTCCGACGCGATCGGCCGCAAACCTGTAATGGTGACGGCGCTACTGCTGGCCTCCTGCTGTACGCTGCTTTCCACCATGATGACCAGCTGGCATGGCATTTTAATCATGCGCGCGCTGATTGGCCTGTCGTTAAGCGGCGTCGCTGCGGTAGGCATGACCTATTTAAGTGAAGAGATCCATCCCAGTTTCGTCGCCTTCTCAATGGGGTTGTACATTAGCGGCAACTCGATTGGCGGCATGAGCGGGCGTCTGATCAGCGGCGTATTTACCGACTTTTTTAACTGGCGCATCGCACTGGCGGCGATCGGCTGTTTCGCGCTGGCGTCCGCATTGATGTTCTGGAAAATCTTGCCGGAATCCCGCCATTTCCGACCGACCTCATTACGCCCCAAAACGCTGTTCATCAACTTCCGCCTTCACTGGCGCGACAGGGGTCTGCCGCTGTTATTCGCAGAAGGCTTTTTGTTAATGGGGTCGTTTGTCACGCTATTTAACTATATCGGCTATCGGTTGATGCTTTCGCCCTGGGAACTCAGCCAGGCCATTGTGGGGCTTTTATCGGTGGCTTACCTGACGGGCACCTGGAGCTCGCCTAAAGCAGGCGCCATGACGACGCGTTATGGTCGCGGGCCGGTGATGTTGTTCTCAACCGGCGTGATGTTGTTCGGGCTGTTAATGACGCTGTTCACGTCGCTATGGCTGATTTTCGCCGGAATGCTGCTCTTCTCCGCCGGATTTTTTGCCGCGCATTCGGTGGCAAGCAGCTGGATTGGCCCACGCGCGAAACGCGCCAAAGGCCAGGCATCTTCCCTGTATCTCTTCAGCTATTACCTGGGTTCCAGCATTGCCGGGACGTTAGGCGGGGTATTCTGGCACAGCTATGGCTGGAACGGTGTGGGCGGTTTTATCGCGCTGATGCTGCTTCTGGCGCTGCTGGTTGGCTCCCGCCTGCATCATCGTCTGCACGTTTGATAAAGAGAATGCCCGGGTCGAGCCCGGGCATTCTTTACAGCTCAACCAGCGCTTTGGATTACCACAATCCCAGGATGGAAGAAGCCCCCATCAATTCCCTGACGGCATCCAGTGCCAGAAGAGCAAAGATAACCCAGATAATTGGATTCATCATGCTGTGTGTATTTATTTTTATTGTTGAGGTTTGACTTTACCCCGCGCGATAGCCAAAAGCGAGACCGGAAGATAAAACTACCTGTAATGGTGGGCAACACTGACGATATCGTTTCCGAATGCCGTAAATATCACCCGGAGGATAATAAGACCTGAACGCCATATTGTATCCCGATCACCGTCGCATTCATTAATATATGCAGGGTAACAGGCATTAATAACCCTTTAGATTTGACTCTGGCGACAATAAGCACCTGCGATATTAAAAATAACATCAATAATGTTCTGATATCGGCGTACTGCGTATGCATCAGCGCAAACAGCGTTGAAACGACAAGCGACGTCGCCCACACCTTATCATTGAACCAGTACTGAAATGCGTTGAACAGACACCCTCTGAAGACGATTTCCTCGTAGACCGGGACGAGGAAAATCAGTGACAGGTTGGTCAGCCAGAAAGCGTAGTTATGCAATGAAACCTGCGTCATGACCCACGCTTCTGTTTTTCTCATCCCCAACATAGCAGGTAAAAGAAACTGGATGATCAGAATGGCGCCAAACAAAATAACAAACCACTTTGCACTCAATGTGCCTTTTCCCAGACCGTCTCTTTTTCTAAAAAAGAGATAATACAGCGGGACCAGAATAAGAAATTCCAGCACAAACATCAGCGGTAAAAGTAACCCACTTTCCATTAATTGCGCACTGCGGGTAAAAAACAGTGGCGTAAATGTAATACCAAACATCAGCATAAACATAGAAAAGCAGCCTGACACTGCTTTTGTCCTGACAATATAGGCGTTATCGATTTCCTGTTGCATCCCTGTTCCCTGTTAATATTTCACCAGTGTGCTTCACGACACCGCCATTTATGATAAGAAGTATCATTATCACTTACAACCTACCAACATTTCTGCCATCGTTGCCATCAGCGCATAAACATGTATGAATCAGGGTAAACTCCTCACATTCGCAGAACACGACGGGAACACAACAATGTCCAACAAGAGCCACTACCAACAACTCACCCGCACTTTCCAGCGCCTCTCCCGCTTTTCGCATCTCTCCGCTATCGCCAGTTGGGATATGTTCACCATGATGCCTCCCGGTGGAAGCACCGCGCGAGGCGAAGCGCTGGCCGAGCTGAACGTGCTGGAACATCAGTTACTGACTGACCCGAAGGTTGCGCAGTGGATAGCCGCCGCCGGGCAGGAAGATTTGAACGATGTTGAGCAGGCGAACCTGCGTGAAATGGCGAGGCGGCACCATCAGGCGGCCCTGCTGCCTGAGTCACTGGTGGAGGCGAAATCACTGGCGGGGAGCCGGTGTGAACACGCATGGCGGAGTCAGCGTCCGGCGAATGACTGGCAAGGATTTGCGCAGAATCTGAAAGAGGTTGTGAAATACAGCCGTGAAGAGGCAAAACTTCGCGCCGAAGCTAAAGGATGTTCGCCCTACGATGCCCTGCTGGATATTTTTGAGCCCGATATGACCAGCGCCCAACTGGATGTTCTGTTTGCGGATGTCAAAACCTGGCTTCCCGATCTGTTAAACCGCGCGGTGTCAAAACAGTCGCATCAGCCGCTGATTGCGCCGGTCGGCCCGTTCCCGACGGCGCTACAGCGTGAACTGGGACTGGAAACCATGTCGCAGTTAGGGTTTGATTTTAACGCCGGTCGGCTGGACATCAGCGCCCACCCCTTCTGCGGCGGCGTGCCGGAAGATGTGCGCATCACCACGCGCTATGATGAAAATGAATTACTCAGCGCGCTCTTTGGCGTGATCCACGAAACGGGGCACGCCCGCTATGAACAGAATCTGCCCCACGCCTGGCAGGGTCAGCCGATCGCATTTGCCCGCTCCACGGCCATCCATGAATCCCAGAGTCTGTTTTTCGAGATGCAACTGGGTCGCAGCACGGCGTTCCTTAAACGGCTCATTCCCGCCGTTAAACGTCACTTTGGCGATCAGCCCGCTTTTGAAGAAGCGAATTTCATTGCCTGGAATCAGCGGGTGAAACCGGGCTTTATCCGCGTGGATGCCGACGAAGTGAGTTATCCTGCCCATGTTATCTTGCGCTATGACATTGAACAGGCGCTGATTAACGGCGACATCGAAGTGGATGATATTCCCGCGCTGTGGGATGAAAAAATGCAGGCCTGGCTGGGGCTGTCAACCGTGGGAGATTACCGTAACGGCTGTATGCAGGACATCCACTGGACCGACGGCGGCTTTGGCTACTTCCCGTCTTATACGCTGGGCGCCATGTATGCCGCACAGCTGTTTAGCGCTGCCCGTCGCGCATTGCCGGATCTGCATAATCAGATTGCGCAAGGCGATCTCAGCGCCTTGTTTGACTGGCTGCGACAAAATATCTGGCAGCACGGCAGTCGCTTTACTACCGCGCAGCTGATCGCTCAGGCCACCGGAGAACCGTTGAGCAGCCGTTACTTCCGGGCGCATCTGGAATCACGCTATTTGTCATGATGTCTCTTGTTTGCCCGATAGCGTCAATCTGTCGGGCCGGTTGTACATACCGTTACACACCGATACCAATGACTCACGGAAGCCCTCGATTTACAGCGATATAGTGATTTCACCGGCCCCGCAGTGGGGTTGAATAAAAAACCAAATCGAGGGTATCAGAATGAAAAAAGTATTAGCTCTGGTTGTTGCCGCTGCTATGGGTCTGTCTTCTGCTGCATTTGCTGCTGAAACGGCAACGTCCACGACGGCTCCGGCTGCGGCACCCGCTAAAACCGCACCGGCAAAAACCACGCATCACAAAAAACACCACAAAGCAGCGGCTCAGAAAGCGCCTGAACAAAAAGCGCAGGCAGCGAAAAAACACACCAAAAAAGCGGTAAAACATACTGCGGCTAAACCGGCGGCATAAGGCACTGGCGAGTTCTATGGCGCTCCCCCGCGCCATAACACACGGCGCTAAATCATCGGGTTTAGCGCCGTTTCTTCGGAGGGTTAACGTGTTTCGTTACCGCTTTGAGTTGATTCTCACCATGCTTATATTATGCGCCCTTATTGCCACGCATTTTTATATTTCCTGAATGTAGTTATCTGATTTTACTCCCACTTTCCTGCCGTCACGTCTATAGTATTCACTGAGGGTTTGCTTTTAATAATCATAATTACCCACACAGAGTGTGATATGCATAAAACCATTGCGGTATTACTGGGCGTAATTTGTCTTTCCCCTGTCGTTGCTCATGCGGATGAGGCTGATACCACCACGGATACCCGTGAAGCCAAAACGTTATTTTTTGACCATGACGATCGGGTCAAGGTTGAAGATCCGACGCAGTCGCCGTGGGACGCTATTGGTCAACTGGAAACCGCCAGCGGCAACCTGTGTACCGCCACGCTCATTTCATCTCATCTGGCGCTCACCGCCGGACACTGCTTGTTAACGCCGCCGAAAGGGAAGCCAGATAAAGCCGTGGCTTTGCGTTTCGTATCGCAAAAAGGTCTCTGGCGTTATGAAATTCACGGTATTGAAGGTCGGGTCGATCCGTCGCTGGGAAAGAGCTTAAAGCCTGATGGCGATGGCTGGATTGTCCCTCCGGCCGCCGCGCCGTGGGATTTTGGTTTGATTGTGTTGCGTTATCCGCCGTCCGGCATTACCCCACTGCCCTTATTTGAAGGCGATAAAGCCGCGCTAACCGCTGCCCTGAAAACCGCCGACCGCAAAGTGACGCAGTCAGGTTACCCGGAAGATCATCTTGATACGCTTTACTCGCATCAGGATTGCCTGATTACCGGCTGGGCGCAAAACGCGGTGCTCTCTCACCAGTGCGACACGCTGCCCGGCGACAGCGGTTCTCCGTTAATGCTGCATACCGACGCTGGCTGGCAGTTGATTGGCGTGCAAAGTTCCGCTCCGGCGGCAAAAGATCGCTGGCGGGCTGACAACCGCGCGATTTCCGTCACCGGCTTTCGCGACAAGCTGGAAGCGCTGGCTCAGGAATAGATGATGGTTCCCGTGCGCTGCCCGCCGTAACGGGCAGCATAGCTGTCAGGCCAGTTTTATCATGATCATGCCGATAAGCAGCAATACCACGCCTACCCAGCCTTTGTTGTTCAGACGCTGTCCAAAAAGCACCCACCCGGCTGCCAGCGTGGCGGCGATACCAAATCCGCCCCACAACGCATATGCCACCGAAAGATCAATGCCTTTCACCGCCTGAGAGAGCGCGCTGAAGGCCGCCAGCACCGCGGCCAGCGACAGAATGCCATAGAACTTGCGACGAAAGCCGTCAGAAAACTTCAGGAACACGTTAGCGACGATTTCCAGAACGATCGCCATCGCCAGCCACGCGGCATGAACCCACTCAAACTGCGGCATGCGTCGCCTCCTTCGCGGCATTTACTGGCTTGCGCGTACCCGATTTAATCAGCGCGATCCCGAATACCAGCGTAACCAGACCCGCAATTTTCATGGCCGATAAGGCTTCGTCAAATAACAGCACGCTAAACAGCGTAATAAATAAAATACCGATGCCTTCCCACAAGGCATACGCCACGCCAAGCGCAATTTTTTTTACGGCAAAAGAGAGAAAAATATACGACAGCGTAATCATGACCAGCATTAAAATAAAACCCGTGTTGCCATTGCTTACGCTTGCCCATTTCATCGACAGCGTTCCGGTAATTTCAGCCGCAATGGCAAGGGCTAATAAAATCCAGTAAAACATGGTGCTTCTCCTGCTTGAGAATATAGTCCTTCGGGCCTGCTGTATGCAGCAAACCAAAAAATAAAATGAATTAGCCAGGCGCATAACGCCAGATCAGGCAGAAGTAAGGGACTAAAGCGCGTTGCGCCAGTGCTGCTCACCAGCAAGCAGGAAAGAGGAAGAAGTGCGAAGAAGTACGGTCTGTGTAGAAAAAAACGTCCTGAACATATTGTCCATAATATTACAATTATCCGCAGTGTTGCTTCTCGTCATCGCGGATGAAAATTGTCCTCGGTAGTTAAACACGTCTGATTTGTACCACAGCCTTAGAATTAACTCAAAACCTTTTCACTTCTTTACCCGCGCCGTTTGATTTTTGTTAGCACAGCCCGACAAAAATCACATTATTATAAAGAGTAAGAACAAAAATTCAGGAATTATCATGGCAAAACCGATCATCACGCTTAACGGCCTGAAACTCGTAATCATGCTGGGAATGCTGGTCATCATTCTCACCGGTATTCGCTTCTCTGCCGATATTATTGTGCCGTTTATTCTGGCGTTATTTATTGCGGTGGTACTGAGTCCGCTGGTGCAGCGCATGGTCAGGCTCCGCATCCCGCGGGTTTTGGCCGTATCGATACTGATCGGGATTATCGTGATGGGCATGGTGTTGCTGCTGGCCTATCTCGGCACATCGCTAAATGAGTTAGCCCGCACGCTGCCACAATACCGCTCATCATTGGTTGTGCCGCTGAAAAACATTGAACCGTGGCTACAGCGCCTGGGTATCGGCGTCTCGGTGGATGAGCTGGTAAAATATATCGACCCTAACGCCGCCATGACGCTGGTGACAAATTTGCTGGCGCAGCTGTCTAACGCCATGTCATCCATTTTCCTGCTCTTGTTAACCGTGGTCTTTATGCTGCTGGAAGTTCCGCAATTGCCCGGTAAACTCCAGCAGATGATGGCCAGGCCGGTTGAAGGTATGGCCGCGATTCAGCGCGCAATCGACAGCGTGTCGCATTATCTGGTGCTGAAAACGGCGATCAGCATTATCACGGGCGTTGTGGTCTGGGGAATGCTGGCGCTGCTGGAAGTTCGTTTCGCATTCGTCTGGGGACTGCTGGCTTTCGCACTTAACTATATCCCCAATATTGGCTCGGTTCTGGCCGCAATCCCGCCTATTGCGCAGGTTCTGGTGTTCAGCGGTCTTTATGACGCGCTGGTGGTGCTGACGGGGTATCTGATTATCAATCTGGTGTTCGGGAACATCCTTGAGCCCCGCATCATGGGGCGTGGATTGGGCCTTTCCACGCTGGTGGTTTTTCTCTCCCTGATCTTCTGGGGGTGGTTATTAGGCCCTGTCGGCATGCTGCTTTCCGTACCGTTGACGATCATCGTTAAGATCGCGCTGGAGCAAACCTCCGGCGGGCAAAGCATTGCCGTCCTGCTCAGTGACTTGAATAAAACCTGATCTCTTCAGATGCAAAAACGGCCTCCTGAGAGGCCGTTTTATGACTTGCGCCAGTAAAGATTAAAGCGCTTTCAGAATCGCATCCACGCTGGCTTTCGCATCGCCAAACAGCATATGCGTGTTGTCTTTAAAGAACAGCGGGTTCTGCACCCCGGCATAGCCGGTATTCATCGAGCGTTTAAACACGATAACGTTTTGCGCTTTCCAGACTTCCAGAACCGGCATACCGGCAATCGGGCTACGCGGATCGTCCTGCGCCGCCGGGTTCACCGTGTCGTTCGCGCCGATAACCAGCACCGTATCGGTGTCAGCGAAGTCGTCGTTGATTTCGTCCATTTCCAGCACGATGTCATATGGCACTTTCGCTTCCGCCAGCAGTACGTTCATGTGACCAGGCAAGCGCCCCGCAACCGGGTGGATGCCAAAACGTACCTTGATACCGCGCGCGCGCAGTTTCTCGGTGATTTCCGCCACCGGGTACTGCGCCTGCGCAACCGCCATGCCATAGCCAGGGGTAATGATGACCGAGTGCGAATTTTTCAGCATGTCAGCCGTATCTTCCGCCGTGATCTCACGGTGCTCGCCCGCGACCTGATCGTCACCAGTAGAAGATCCATCGCTGCCGAAACCACCCGCGATAACGCTGATGAAAGAGCGGTTCATCGCCTTACACATGATGTAAGACAGAATCGCACCCGAAGAACCGACCAGCGCGCCGGTGACGATCAGCAGGTCGTTACCCAGCATAAAGCCCGCCGCCGCCGCTGCCCAGCCGGAATAGGAGTTCAGCATGGATACCACAACCGGCATATCCGCCCCGCCAATGGACGCCACCAGGTGCCAGCCGAAAGCCAGCGCAATAATGGTCATCACCAGCAGCGCCAGAACCTGCAAGCCAACGCTTTCGGTACGTACAAACACCACCAGCAGCAGGAAAGAAACCACCAGCGCCGCCAGGTTCATTTTGTGACGATTCGGCAGCATCAGCGGTTTGGACGAAATCTTACCGCACAGCTTGCCAAACGCCACCACGGAACCGGTGAAGGTAACCGCGCCAATGAAGATGCCGAGGAACACTTCCGTCAGGTGAATATTCACCAGAATCGGTTCCAGACCCGCCTCGTGGTACAGGTAGCTGTTAAAGCCCACCAGCACCGCCGCCAGGCCGACAAAGCTGTGCAGAATCGCCACCAGCTCCGGCATTTCGGTCATTTCAACGCGTTTCGCCAGACGGATACCGATCGCCCCACCGATAATCATCGCCACCAGAATCCAGGCAACGTTGCCGGTATCCGGGCCGAAGATCGTCGCCACCAGCGCAATCGCCATCCCGGCGATACCAAAGTTGTTACCCTGTCGGGACGTCTCATGCTTAGAGAGCCCGGCCAGACTGAAGATAAACAGGATCGCGGCAACAATGTATGCAGCTGTAACTAATCCTCCAGACATGTGTTACCCCTTAGTTTTTCCTGAACATTTTCAGCATACGCTGAGTCACGGTGAAGCCACCGAAAATATTAATGCTGGCGATAAGCACCGCGATAAAGCTCAGGAAACTCACCCAGCCTCCCTGGCCAATCTGTAACAATGCCCCGACAACAATAATCCCTGAGATGGCGTTAGTCACAGACATCAACGGCGTATGCAGCGCGTGCGAAACGTTCCACACCACGTAGTAACCCACCACGCAAGCAAGTGCGAAAACGGTGAAGTGGCCGAGGAACTCTTTCGGTGCCACGTCAGCCAGCCAGCCAAACAGAATGATCGCCAGCGCCATCAGCGCATATTTACGCCACGGTGAAGCCGGTTTTTCCGCTTCTTTCGGCGCAGGAGCCGCTTGCGGCGCAGCCTGCGGCTGAGCAGACACCTGAATCGGCGGCGCGGGCCAGGTAATTTCACCGTCACGCACGACCGTTACGCCGCGCACAACCACGTCGTCAAAGTCGACGTCGATATTGCCGTCTTTCTCTTTGCACAGCAGTTTGAGCAAGTTGACCAGGTTGGTGCCGTAAAGCTGGGAGGATTGCGTCGGCAGACGGCCCGGCAGATCGGTGTAACCGATAACCTTCACGCCATTGTCGGTCGTGCTCACCTGACCGGCGACGGTGTATTCACAGTTACCGCCGTTTTGCGCGGCCAGATCGACAATCACGCTGCCGGACTTCATGGAATCAACCATCTCGCGCGTGATCAGCGTCGGCGCAGGTTTACCCGGGATTAGCGCGGTCGTGACGATAATATCGACCTCTTTCGCCTGCGCGGCAAAGAGTTCCATTTCCGCTTTAATAAACGCTTCGGACATCACTTTGGCATAGCCATCGCCGCTGCCCGCTTCCTCTTTAAAATCCAGTTCGAGGAATTCAGCGCCCATACTCTGAACCTGCTCTTTTACCTCTGGACGGGTATCAAACGCACGTACAATGGCGCCAAGGCTGTTTGCCGCGCCAATGGCCGCCAGACCTGCGACGCCCGCGCCAATCACCATCACTTTCGCTGGCGGCACTTTGCCCGCAGCGGTAATTTGCCCGGTAAAGAAACGACCGAATTCATGTGCGGCTTCCACAATCGCGCGATAACCGGCGATGTTGGCCATTGAGCTCAGGGCATCCAGCGACTGCGCGCGCGAAATACGCGGCACGGAATCCATCGCCATCACGGTTACATTGCGTTCCGCGAGTTTTTGCAATAGCTCAGGATTCTGCGCCGGCCAGAGGAAACTCACCAGCGTCGTGCCCGCATTCAGTAAAGGAATTTCATCGTCTTCCGGCGCATTGACCTTCAGGATGATCTCTGACTGCCAGACCGCATTTCCCTCTACAATTTCTGCGCCCGCTTCTGTAAATGCCTTATCGTCAAAACTTGCCAGTTGACCCGCGCCGCTTTCAACCGCGACGGTAAAACCCAGTTTCAGCAGTTGCTCAACCGTTTTTGGCGTTGCTGCGACTCGGGTTTCATTGGTTAACCGCTCTTTTGGTATGCCAATTCGCATAATGTTCCCTTCCATCGGTTTTTTTGATGATGGTTTGTCAGTGATCGCAGGATGCATACGCACGCCTGCGTAAGAGGTAAGTGCTACCCCGGAAAAATAAAACAGTAACAAACTCTCTATAACCTACTGAAAATAGCGCCTGTGATCTAGCGCCAAAAAACAGTATTTATTATGAAATTTGCAAAATATGAACGATTCAGCCCACAAACAGGAATAATGACCTTGAAATCGCCTTCAGTGACCGATAATTCGCTCAAGCGAAGCGGCAAAACATGATTTAGCGCCATCGACATTCAATCGTTTAACATTAAATTAACTTATAAAATGCGTATGCTTTATCAGTTTTGCCGGTCAAGCGCCTGTTTTTTAGACATATCACCAAATGTTATCATTCTTGTCACTTCAGGCGGTACGATGAGTGAAAAATGACGCAGACATTTGCAGGGTTTAAATGCAATAATCAGCCACGTTTCTAGTCAATAACAATACCAGTACCTGGTTTGCGCAAGGCGAAGGATTATTTTTATGAAGCTTAAGAACACTCTCCTGGCGTCCGCACTGCTTTCTGCGACTGCTTTTTCCGTAAATGCAGCGACAGAACTGACGCCGGAGCAAGCGGCAGCACTAAAACCTTATGACCGCATTGTGGTCACCGGGCGTTTTAATGCCATTGGCGATGCGGTAAATGCCGTATCCCGCCGCGCAGATAAAGAAGGTGCAGCCTCTTTTTATGTTGTTGATACGTCCGATTTTGGCAACAGCGGTAACTGGCGTGTCGTGGCTGACGTTTATAAATCAGACGCGCCAAAATCCGACGCGCCTCAAAACCGTGTAATTAACGGTATCGTCGAATTACCGAAAGATCAGGCCGTGCTGCTGGAACCTTACGACACCGTAACGGTGCAGGGTTTCTACCGTAGCCAGCCGGAAGTGAATGACGCCATCACCAAAGCTGCAAAAGCGAAAGGCGCCTACTCGTTCTACATTGTGCGTCAGGTCGATGCCAACCAGGGCGGCAACCAGCGTATTACCGCGTTTATCTATAAAGAAGATGCGAAGAAACGCGTTGTCCAGAGCCCGGACGTTATTCCTGCTGATTCCGATGCGGGTCGCGCAGCGCTGGCCGCCGGCGGTGAAGCGGCGAAGAAAGTGGAGATTCCGGGCGTCGCGACGACCGCTTCTCCAAGCGCTGAAGTCGGACGCTTCTTCGAAACGCAATCCTCAAAAGGTGGACGTTACACTGTCACTCTGCCTGACGGAACGAAAGTCGAAGAGCTGAACAAAGCGACCGCTGCGATGATGGTGCCGTTTGACAGCATCAAATTCACCGGCAACTACGGCAACATGACGGAAGTCTCCTACCAGGTTGCCAAGCGTGCGGCGAAGAAAGGCGCGAAATATTATCACATCACCCGCCAGTGGCAGGAACGTGGTAACAACATGACGATCAGCGCCGACCTGTATAAGTAAAGTACGCTCCCGCCATCCGGTGTTGTCATAACGCCTGATGGCGAGACCAGGCATCTTATCCGGCCTACGTGTTAGTAGGCCTGATGAGCGTAGCGCCATCAGGCGCCAATACGATGCTGCCCTATGTGAAATCTACCCACCTTTAGCATTTTTAGTCACAAATGTTTCAGAGATCATTGCATGCGGTCTCTTCTCTCCGTAAAATCCCGCGCCTTAGTGGCTTTCACCATTTTTATGCGTTTTGCCAAAATAATTATTCTCCCACTCTCGTTTTTATAACTGGATACCGATGGAAAAGAAACTGGGACTGAGCGCGCTGACCGCGCTGGTTTTAAGCTCAATGCTTGGCGCAGGTGTGTTTAGTCTGCCACAGAACATGGCAGCGGTGGCCAGCCCGGCAGCGCTGCTGATTGGCTGGGCGATTACGGGCGTCGGGATACTGCTACTGGCTTTCGCTATGCTGATCCTGACGCGCGTTCGCCCGGAACTGGATGGCGGGATTTTCACCTACGCGCGCGAAGGTTTCGGCGAACTGATCGGTTTCTGCTCCGCCTGGGGATACTGGCTCTGTGCCGTTATCGCCAACGTCTCTTATCTGGTTATCGTTTTTTCTGCCCTGAGCTTCTTTACCGATACGCCGGAACTCCGCCTGTTTGGCGACGGCAACACCTGGCAGTCCATCATCGGCGCGTCGGTGCTGCTTTGGGTGGTGCACTTCCTGGTGCTGCGCGGTGTGCAAACCGCCGCCAGCATCAACCTGGTCGCGACGCTGGCGAAGCTGTTGCCGCTGGGGTTATTCATCGTCCTGGCTATCATCATGTTTAAGCTCGATACGTTCAGCCTGGATTTCACCGGTCTGGCGCTGGGCGTTCCCGTCTGGGAGCAGGTTAAAAACACGATGCTCATCACGCTGTGGGTGTTTATCGGCGTGGAAGGCGCGGTTGTCGTCTCCGCCCGGGCGAGAAATAAGCGTGATGTCGGACGTGCGACGCTGCTGGCGGTTCTCGCCGCATTGGGCGTCTACCTGCTGGTGACGCTGCTCTCTTTAGGCGTCGTCGCCCGCCCGGAACTGGCGGAGATTCGCAATCCGTCAATGGCGGGTTTGATGGTGAAAATGATGGGGCCGTGGGGCGAAATCATTATCGCGGCGGGTCTTATCGTTTCAGTCTGCGGCGCTTATCTGAGCTGGACCATTATGGCGGCAGAAGTGCCGTTTCTGGCCTCAACGCATAAAGCCTTCCCACGCATTTTCGCCCGCCAGAATGCGCAAGGCGCGCCATCGGCTTCGCTGTGGCTCACCAACGCGTGCGTTCAGATCTGCCTGGTGCTGATCTGGCTCACAGGTTCGGATTACAACACGCTGTTGACGATTGCTTCAGAGATGATTCTGGTACCCTATTTCCTGGTCGGCGCGTTCCTGCTGAAAATCGCCGCGCGCCCTCTTCATCAGGCGGTAGGTGTCGGGGCCTGCATTTATGGCTTATGGTTATTGTATGCGTCCGGCCCGATGCACCTGTTGCTGTCGGTGGTGCTGTATGCGCCGGGATTGTTAGTTTTCCTCTACGCACGCAAGACGCATACGCACGATAATGTCCTGAATCGTCAGGAAGTGATGTTGATCGGTCTGCTACTCATCGCCGCTGTTCCGGCTACGTGGATGTTGGTGGGGTAATCGTCGCCCCATTGTTTGATGCCAAAGGAGACTACAATGGGTAAAAACCAGCCCTTGCCCATCCTTATCACGGGAGGAGGCCGCCGCATCGGCCTCGCGATCGCGTGGCACTTTCTCAATCAAAAACAGCCGGTGATTGTCAGCTACCGGACGCACTATCCAGCCATCGACGGCCTGACGCAAGCGGGCGCGCTGTGCATTCAGGCCGATTTTTCCACCGATGACGGCGTCCTGGCATTTGCTGAGAAGATAAAGACCCATACGCCAGGCCTGCGGGCTATTTTGCATAACGCCAGCGCCTGGATGGCCGAGGCGCCTGGCACCCCGCTCTCTGACGTGCTGGCATGCATGATGCAGATTCACGTCAATACGCCCTATCTGTTAAACCATGCGCTGGAAAGACTGTTGCGCGGCCACGGACATGCGGCCACCGATATCATCCATTTTACGGACTATGTTGTGGAACGCGGCAGCGACAAACACATCGCCTATGCCGCCAGTAAAGCAGCGCTGGATAATATGACCCGCTCCTTTGCCCGCAAACTGGCCCCGGAAGTGAAAGTCAACGCCATCGCCCCGTCGCTGATCCTGTTTAACGAAAACGACGACGCCGAGTACCGTCAGCAGGCGCTCAATAAATCCCTGATGAAGACAGCGCCCGGCGAGAAAGAGGTAATCGACCTGGTGGATTACCTTCTCACCAGCTGCTTCGTTACCGGCCGCAGTTTCGCCGTGGATGGCGGCCGGCACCTGCGTTAATGCAATTTGATCCAGCAAAATATCAGCAGCCATGCGCTCAGGCCCCAGCACACCACCGCCCCGCCGAGCGCAACGGGCAAACGCAGAAAACCGGTGAAATACCAAAGCGTGGCGAGGTAGACAAAATAAGGGATGATCGACCACATACTGAATACAATGGTCGTGCGTAACGCGTCAATTCCGCGCTCGCTGGCGACAATATAGTGGGCAATCAGTGCAAATGTCGGAAAAAGCGGAATTAATCCGGCGATATAGTAATTTTTTGTTTTTGCCAGCAAACCAATCAATACCACCACCAGCGCACCCAGTGCGGCTTTTATCACGAGTCCCATTTCGATGCCTTAACACATCAATAACATTGAGGCTGTAGCATAACGGAAGCGCTCTCGTTTAGAAAAGATTAATGGAAGGGAAAACGGAGGCGGTGTATGTTGGCGTTTTCTCCGCGTAATGAACGTTATGAACACCATCGTATTTGTTGAGGATGACCCTGAAGTTGGCTCGCTGATTGCCGCTTATCTGGCGAAACACGATATTGAGGTGCTGATTGAACCTCGCGGCGATCTGGCTGAAGAGACGATCCTTCGCACGCAACCCGAGCTGGTGTTACTGGATATCATGCTGCCGGGCAAAGACGGTATGACCATTTGCCGCGATTTGCGAGGCCGCTGGCAAGGGCCGATTGTCCTGCTGACCTCGCTGGACAGCGACATGAACCACATCCTGGCGCTGGAAATGGGCGCCTGTGACTACATCCTGAAAACCACGCCCCCTGCCGTGCTCCTCGCTCGTCTGCGCCTGCATTTACGGCAGAATGAACTCACCGCGCAGGCAAAAGGCATTCAGGATACGGCAATGACCCCGCATAAAACGCTGCGTTTTGGCGCGTTGATTATTGACCCGGTCAATCGTTCAGTCGCGCTCTCCGGCGAACCGGTTTCGCTTTCCACCGCCGATTTCGAATTACTCTGGGAACTGGCAACCCATGCCGGGCAGATTATGGATCGCGACGCGCTGCTGAAAAACTTGCGCGGCGTCAGCTACGACGGCATGGACCGCAGCGTGGATGTCGCTATCTCAAGGCTGCGTAAGAAATTGCAGGATAACGCCACCGAGCCCTATCGAATCAAAACGGTTCGCAACAAAGGGTATCTGTTTGCCCCCCATGCGTGGGAAGAGAGTCAGCGTGATTAACCGGGTGCATCAATGAAAAAACTGTTCGTTCAGTTTTATCTGCTGCTGTTTGTCTGCTTTCTGGTCATGACCCTGTTGGTCGGGCTGGTGTATAAGTTCACCGCAGAACGCGCAGGCAGACAGTCGCTGGATGATTTGATGAAAAGCTCGCTGTATTTAATGCGCAGCGAATTGCGGGAGATCCCTCCGCGCGACTGGGGGAAAACCCTCAAAGAGATGGATCTTAATCTCTCTTTCGATTTGCGCGTAGAGCCGCTCAATAAATACAAACTCGACGCGCTTACCACACAGCGGCTGCGCGAAGGCGACATCGTCGCGCTGGACGATCAGTATACGTTTATCCAGCGCATCCCCCGCAGCCATTACGTGCTGGCCGTCGGGCCGGTCCCTTATCTCTATTTTCTTCACCAGATGCGGCTACTGGATATCGCGCTGATGGCCTTTATCGCCATCTCCCTCGCCTTTCCAGTGTTTATCTGGATGCGCCCGCACTGGCAGGAGATGCTGCGCCTGGAGGCCGCCGCTCAGCGTTTTGGCGAAGGGCACCTCGCAGAGCGCCTTCACTTTGACAACGGTTCCAGTTTTGAACGTCTCGGCATTGCCTTTAACCAGATGGCAGATAACATCAACGCGCTGATCGCCAGTAAAAAACAGCTTATTGACGGCATCGCCCACGAACTGCGTACACCGCTGGTGCGTCTGCGTTACCGGCTGGAGATGAGTGAAAATCTCAGCGCACAGGAGTCGCAGGCGCTGAATCGCGATATCGGCCAACTGGAAGCGTTAATCGAAGAGTTACTGACCTATGCGCGGCTGGACAGGCCGCAGACTGCGTTAACGCTCACCGTTCCCGACCTCCCCGTGTGGCTGGCAAGCCACCTGGAAGACGTACAGAGCGTCAACCCCGGGCGCACGGTGCGGCTCAGCCAGCTTACGCCTGGCGATTACGGCGCGCTGGATATGCGGCTAATGGAGCGTGTGCTGGATAATCTGCTCAATAACGCGCTGCGTTATTCCCATTCCACCGTTCAGGCCAGCCTGTTGTTAAGCGGCAATCAGGCGACCCTGATTGTTGAAGACGACGGCCCCGGCATCGCGCCAGACGCGCGCGAACATGTGTTCGAACCCTTTGTGCGCCTCGATCCCAGCCGCGACCGCGCTACCGGAGGCTGCGGGCTGGGATTAGCCATCGTGCGCTCCATCGCCCTGGCGATGGGTGGAACGGTAAACTGTCGCGAAAGTGAACTGGGCGGCGCCAGATTCACCTTCAACTGGCCCGTCTGGCACAACATCCCCGAATTTCCCCCTGCCTGACGGATAGCGCACGATGGTCAGGGCGGGTATGATGTGATATACAGTAAGTATGTTGTAACTAATTTCCTTCTTTCTGCGACACTGAAATGGTGGTGATATGGCCCGTTACGATCTTGTCGAACGCCTGAATGGTACTTTTCGCCAGACAGAACACGCCCTGGCAACCCTGACAGAAAATCTCGAACAGCAACCGCTGCTGATTGCCCGCGTCTTCTCCCTCCCCGAAGTGACCAAAGAGGCGGAGCACAACCCTCTGGCGACCATTGCGGTGGAGCAGCATCTGGGAAAAGAGGCCGAATCGCTGGCGCTGCGCCACTATCGCCACCTGTTTATTCAGCAACAGTCTGAAAATCGCAGCAGCAAAGCGGCGGTTCGCCTGCCCGGCGTATTGTGCTATCAGGTTGATGATGCCACGCAGGCCGCGCTGGAAAACCAGATCCAGCACATCAATCAGTTAAAAACGACATTTGAGCGTATTGTGACGGTGGAATCAGGATTGCCGTCAGCGGCGCGTTTTGAGTGGGTGCATCGCCATCTGCCCGGTCTTATCACGTTGAATGCCTACCGCGCGTTAACGGTGATCAAGAATCCCGCCACCCTCCGCTTTGGCTGGGCCAACAAGCACATTATTAAGAATCTGCGCCGGGATGAGGTGCTGGCACAACTGGAGAAAAGCCTGAACACGCCGCGCAGCGTGCATCCCTGGACGCGCGAAGAGTGGCAGGCCAGGCTGGAGCGCGAATATCAGGATATCGCCGCCCTGCCGCAACAGGCGCGGCTGAAGATTAAAAGACCGGTGAAGGTACAGCCGATTGCCCGCGTCTGGTACAAAGGGCAGCAGAAACAGGTTCAGCACGCCTGCCCGACGCCGCTTATCGCGCTGATCAATACCGATAAAGGCATGACCGTGCCGGATATCGGCGAACTACTGAATTACGATGCGGACAATGTTCAGCACCGCTTTAAGCCTCAGGCGCAACCGTTGCGACTTATCATCCCCCGGTTGCACCTGTATGTGGCGGATTAACGGCCTGGCTTCATGCTGCCCACCATCAGTTCCGGGCGCACCCAGCTATCAAACTCGGCTTCAGTGAGATACCCCAGCGCCAGGGCGGAGGCTTTTAAGGTCAGCCCTTCCTTGTGCGCTTTTTTGGCGATCTCCGCCGCTTTGTCATAGCCGATGTGCGTGTTGAGCGCGGTGACCAGCATCAGCGATTCATTGAGCAGTTGATTAATACGCTCACGGTTTGGCTCAATACCGACCGCACAGTGCGCATTAAAGCTTTCCATCCCATCCGCCAGCAGGCGTACCGATTGCAGGAAATTATGGATAACCATCGGGCGATAGACGTTAAGCTCGAAATTTCCCGACGCCCCGCCCATATTGATAGCCACATCGTTGCCCATCACCTGACAGCAGAGCATGGTCAGCGCCTCGCACTGGGTCGGGTTCACTTTACCTGGCATAATCGAACTGCCCGGCTCGTTCTCAGGAATGGCAATTTCACCAATGCCGCATCGAGGGCCAGAGGCCAGCCAGCGAACGTCATTGGCGATTTTCATCAGCGACGCCGCCAGCCCTTTTAGCGCGCCGTGCGCATGAACCAGCGCATCACAGGTCGCCAGCGCTTCAAACTTGTTCGGCGCCGTCACAAATGGCGCGCAGGTGATCACCGCCAGCTCATCCGCCACGCGGCGGGCATATTCAGGATGGGTGTTCAACCCTGTGCCCACCGCCGTACCGCCCAGCGCCAGCTCCGCCACATGCGGCAGGCTATTTTCAATATGTTTGAGATTGTGCTCCAGCATCGCCACCCAGCCGGAAATTTCCTGACCGAGCGTCAGCGGCGTCGCATCCTGCAAGTGCGTGCGGCCAATTTTCACAATGTCGGCAAACGCATGGGACTTTTTGCACAGCGTATCGGTCAGGACATTAAGCTGCGGGATGAGATGCTTGCGTAGCGCCAGCAGCGCCGCAACGTGCATCGCGGTTGGGAAGACGTCGTTCGAACTTTGGCTTTTATTGACGTCATCGTTCGGGTGAACTTTGCGCTCCATGCCGCGAACGCCGCCCAGCAGTTCGCTCGCGCGGTTCGCCAGCACTTCGTTCATGTTCATGTTGCTTTGCGTGCCCGACCCGGTCTGCCAGATCGCCAGCGGAAATTCGTCGGGATGTTTATCGGCCAGCACTTCATCAGCCGCCTGCATAATGGCGGAGGCTTTTTCCGCCGACAGCAGCCCTAAGTCCTCGTTAACTTTGGCTGCCGCACGCTTGGTCAGCGCCAGCGCATGGATCAGCGAGACGGGCATTTTCTCCGTGGAGATACGAAAATGCTCCAGCGATCGTTGGGTTTGCGCTCCCCAAAGTTTATCTGCCGGAACATCAATCCCGCCCATCGAATCTTTCTCGCAGCGTACCGTCGTCATTACTTTCTCCTTGTTAACAATGAAGTTGAGGACATGCTCACACACCTGTCAGGATTAAGTATTGATTGCTTCATAAATACTGCATGGCGCTTTGTGCGCTTCTGAAATGCCGGGCGGCACAGCGCCTTACCCGGCCTGCAAATGTACCTTCTTATTATCTTACTTTACGCAGCGCGTGCACTGCGAAGTCTGAATTTGCTGGAAGAAATCATTGCCTTTGTCATCCACCAGGATAAAGGCCGGAAAATCTTCCACTTCAATTTTCCAGATCGCTTCCATCCCCAGTTCAGGGTATTCCACGCATTCCAGACTCCTGATGCTGCCCTGCGCCAGCACGGCGGCAGGCCCGCCAATGCTGCCCAGATAGAAACCGCCGTGTTTATGGCAGGCATCGGTCACCTGTTGGCTACGGTTGCCTTTGGCCAGCATAATCATACTGCCGCCCTGCGACTGAAGCTGATCGACGTAAGAGTCCATACGTCCTGCGGTCGTTGGCCCCAGCGAACCGGACGCGTATCCTTCAGGCGTTTTTGCCGGCCCCGCGTAGTAGATCGGATGATCTTTAACATACTGCGGCAACCCTTCGCCACGGTCCATCCGTTCTTTCAGTTTGGCGTGCGCGATATCACGCCCCACAATAATCGTCCCGTTCAGCGACAGACGAGTCGAAACCGGATACTGCGACAACTGTTGCAGGATCGCTTTCATTGGCTGATTGAGGTCAACGCGAACCGCCTCGCCTTCGCCTGCCTGGCGCAATTCTTCAGGAATATATTTACCCGGATTATGTTCCAGTTTCTCGATCCAGATACCTTTGCGGTTGATCTTCGCTTTAATGTTGCGATCCGCAGAGCAGGAGACGCCCATCCCGACCGGACAGGACGCGCCGTGACGCGGTAAACGAATGACGCGGATATCATGGGCAAAATATTTACCGCCAAACTGGGCGCCTAACCCGAGATTCTGCGCTTCCGTCAGCAACTCTTTTTCCAGTTCCACGTCGCGGAATGCCTGACCGTGTTCGTTCCCTTCCGTCGGCAGTTCGTCATAGTATTTTGCGGAGGCCAGCTTAACCGTTTTCAGCGTTGCTTCCGCCGACGTCCCGCCGATCACGAAGGCGATGTGATACGGAGGACAGGCCGCCGTCCCCAGAGTGCGCATTTTATCGACCAGGTAATTTTTCAGTTTGCCCGGCGTCAGCAGCGCTTTGGTTTCCTGATACAGATAGGTTTTGTTGGCGGAACCGCCGCCTTTGGCGATACACAGGAATTTGTATTCATCGCCATCAACGCTGTAGAGATCAATCTGCGCGGGCAGGTTGGTGCCGGTATTGACCTCTTTATACATATCCAGCGGAGCATTTTGCGAATAGCGCAGGTTATCTTCGATGTAAGTGTTATAAACGCCGCGCGCCAGCGCAGCCTCATCACCGCCGCCAGTCCAGACGCGCTGGCCTTTTTTACCAACGATAATGGCCGTACCAGTGTCCTGGCAGGTTGGTAAAATCCCTTTTGCGGCAATGTCCGAGTTGCGCAGGAATTGCAGCGCGACATATTTATCGTTTTCACTGGCGTCCGGGTCGCGCAGGATATCAGCGACCTGCTGTTGATGCGCAGGGCGCAGCATAAAGGAAGCATCGTGGAATGCCTGACGCGCCATCAGCGTCAGCGCTTCAGGAGCGACCTTAAGCACTTCCTGCCCTTCAAATTCGGCAACGGAAACGTGTTCACTGGTCAGCAGGTAATATTCGGTATCGTCCTTTTTGAGGGGAAAAGGAGCCTGATAATGGAAGGGTTTGTTCGACATTGTTCTCTCACTTACTGCTCGGTCTGGTTATTCTCTGGGCAGATGTTCCATTGCCCTGCTTACCCGTCACGCCTCCAGCGGCAGACATGTTATTGTCCTGCAACCCGAATGCGTCAGGGTGTAAAAAGCGAGTTACACTATCCTACACAATTTTTTAACAAAAACTGAGACAAGTACGACTTTTTGCGCGCAGAGGTTACTTCCCGCGGGTTTCTTGGTTTAATACGCGAATTAATTTCCATATTGAAACAGGGCTTGATAATGCAAAAACTCATCAACTCAGTGCAAAACTATGCATGGGGTAGTAAAACTGCGTTAACGGAACTCTACGGCATTGCGAATCCGTCTCAGCAGCCAATGGCAGAGCTCTGGATGGGCGCCCATCCCAAGAGCAGCTCCCGAATTGAAGGCGCTGACGGGAAAGCCGTCTCGTTACGCGACGTGATTGAGCACGATAAAGCCACACTGCTGGGCGAGTCTGTCGCAAAACGTTTTGGCGAGCTGCCCTTCCTGTTTAAAGTGCTGTGTGCCGCGCAGCCGCTTTCCATCCAGGTTCATCCGAATAAACACAACTCAGAAATGGGTTTCGCGAAAGAGAATGCGGCCGGTATTCCGATGGATGCCGCCGAGCGTAACTATAAAGATCCGAACCACAAGCCTGAACTGGTCTTTGCCCTGACGCCGTTCCTGGCGATGAACGCATTCCGCGAGTTCTCTGAGGTTGTCTCCCTGCTGCAACCTGTTTCCGGCGCGCATACCGCCATTGCCCACTTCCTGCAAGAGCCGAATGCCGAACGCCTGAGCCAGCTGTTCGCCAGCCTGCTTAATATGCAGGGCGATGAAAAATCCCGCGCGCTGGCGGTACTGAAAGCGGCGCTGAACAGCCAACAGGGTGAACCGTGGCAGACGATCCGCGTCATATCCGAATTTTACCCGGATGACAGCGGCCTCTTCTCTCCACTGCTGCTGAACGTGGTCAAGCTGAACCCTGGCGAAGCCATGTTCCTGTTTGCCGAAACGCCTCATGCCTATTTGCAGGGCGTGGCGCTGGAAGTGATGGCGAACTCCGATAACGTCCTGCGCGCCGGGCTGACGCCGAAATATATCGACATTCCTGAACTGGTCGCAAACGTCAAATTCGTTGCCAAACCTGCCGATCAGCTGCTGACAACGCCGGTAAAACACGGTACGGAACTGGACTTCCCGATTCCGGTGGAAGATTTCGCGTTTTCGCTGCATGACCTCTCCGCTCAGGAAACGGCCATCAGCCAGCAGAGCGCCGCCATTCTGTTCTGCGTGGAAGGCGAAGCAGTGCTGAGCAAGGGCGAGCAGCGTCTGGTGCTGAAACCCGGCGAATCCGCGTTTATCGGCGCTGATGAGTCTCCGGTTAACGCCAGCGGCGTGGGCCGTTTGGCCAGGGTTTACAACAAGCTGTAGCAACATACTGAATTTTTTAACAACTCTTGCTAAGCTAGTTAAAGGCTCACAACTTCTCCAGGCGGTTTAATCCGCCTGGTTTCATTTTTATGGATAATCGATATGAAAAAATCGCTGGTAGCTACAGGTGTGATCGTCGCCCTGGGCGTGGTCTGGACAGGCGGGGCCTGGTACACCGGGAAAAAACTGGAAACGCATCTCGCACAGATGGTGAATCAGGCAAATGAGCAGCTTAAACGCACGGCGCCTGAAGCCGCCATTGAGCTGAGCTATCAAAACTACCAGCGCGGCATTTTCAGCAGCCAGTTACAGCTGGTGGCGAAGCCTGTCGAAGGCAAGGAAAACCCCTGGCTGAAACCAGGACAAAGCGTCGTACTGAACGAAGCGGTGGATCATGGCCCTTTCCCGTTCGCACAGTTGAAATCGTTTAACCTTATCCCTGCGATGGCCTCGGTGAAGACGACCCTGGTCAACAACGACGTCACCAGACCGTTGTTTGATATCGCAAAGGGCGAGACGCCGGTCGAGATTAATTCCCGGATTGGTTATGGCGGCGATACCCGCTCAGATATCTCCCTCAAGCCGTTGAATTATGAAAATAACGGTGAAAAAGTCGCCTTTAGCGGCGGGGAATTTCAGCTGAATGCCGATAAAGACGGCAATGTTGTTTCACTGTCAGGCGAAGCGCAAAGCGGCCTGGTGGATGCCGTCAACGAATATAACCAGAAAGTCCAGATTACTTTTAATAACCTGAAAACCGACGGTTCCAGCACTCTGGCCAGCTTCGGCGAGCGTATTGGCAACCAGACGCTGTCGCTGGAAAAAATGACGGTATCGGTAGAAGGTAAAGAGATGGCCGTGCTGGAAGGCATGGTGATCGACGGTAAGTCCGATCTCGTCAACGACGGCAAAACCATCAATAGCCAGCTGGATTACTCGCTGAACAGCCTTAAAGTGCAGAATCAGGATCTGGGTAGCGGCAAGCTGACGCTGAAAGTGGGACAGATCGATGGCGAAGCATGGCACCAGTTTAGCCGCCAGTATAACGCTCAGACTCAGGCGCTGATGACGCAACCCGAGGTGGTGCAAAATCCTGAACTTTATCAGGAGAAAGTGACCGAAGCGTTCTTTGGCGCCCTGCCGCTGCTGATGAAGGGCGAACCGGTGATTACCGTCGCGCCGTTAAGCTGGAAAAACGCTAAAGGCGAGACCGCGCTGAACCTCTCCTTGTTCCTGAAAGATCCGGCCGCGACCACTGAAGAACCGCAAACGCTGACTCAGGAAGTGGATCGTTCCGTTAAATCTCTCGATGCGAAGCTGACGATCCCGATGGATATGGCCGTTGAGTTTATGACTCAGGCCGCCAGACTGGAAGGTTATCAGCAGGAAGATGCCGATAAGCTGGCGAATCAACAAGTCAAAGGGTTAGCCGCGATGGGGCAAATGTTCCGCATCACCACGTTGCAGGATAATACCATCGCCACCAACCTACAGTATGCCAATGGTCAGGTAACGCTCAACGGGCAAAAAATGACGCTGGAAGAGTTTGTCGGCATGTTTGGTATGCCTGCGCTCTCCGTGCCGGACGCTCCGGCGATTCCTCAGCAGTAAGTTTCCTGTACGTCCCGCGCCCGGCGGGACTTTCCCGTTGGGCCGCTATTCAAACACCTGTCCCGCCACGCTATTTTTGCGTCACCAGACGAGCGGAAATGGTCTGGCTGCGCGAATGGCTCTCTTCATGACCAATCCGTTGCAGGATGCGCTCCGCAAGGGTATAGCCAATTTCGCGGGCTGGCGTGCTGGCCCAGATAATTGGCAGATCGTCCAGCGCGTTTTCCGCCACATCAGCAAACGCCGCCAGCGAGATCTGTTGTTCAAAATAGCGATCAACGCCAATTTCACCACTCTGACGCCCCGCTTTCATCAGGCCAAACCATGCTCCCATCGCAATGGTTTCGTTGTAGCACACCACTGCGCTGATGGTCGGGTTATGCCGCAGTAATGCGGTAATGGCTTCGGCGGCCTGCTTCTGGCTGGATGCGCACTCCAGTACCCAGTCGCTGTGAAAAGGCAACCCAAACTTCAGCAGCGTCGCGCAATAGCCGCCGACGCGCTCCGCGCGCGTTAATGAGGAGCTTTGCCCTCCCAGCCACGCGATCCGCTGATGCCCAAGGCGAATCAGATGTTCCGTCAGTAGCTGCGCCGCCTGCATGTTATCCGGCCGGACAGTATCCACCTCTTCCAGATAACTGGCGCGCGAGGCAAACACCACCGGAATCCCTTTTTCTTCTGCCCGTTCCCGGAGCGCATCGCTGTTACCCGCCGCTCCGGCGATCACCACGCCATCCACACCCTGATTAAGGAGCATAGCGAAACGCTGACTCAGCTGTTCGCCATCCTGACCGCCGTGCAACAAAAAGACCATGCGCCCCTGCGCTTCCAGCGCCTCTGTCAACCCGGCCGTGAGTTCCGCATAAAAAGGCGCAGACAGATCGCGCACAATCAGCCCAATGACGCCGCTCTGCCCACCGCGAAGCGCCGATGCCTGGCGGTTACGCACAAAGCCCAGTTGTTCAATCGCCGCGTTAACCCGCTCGCCGGTGGCTGACGAAATCCGCCCTTTGCCACTGAGCACTAATGAGACGGTACTGACGGAAACGCCAGCCGCCAACGCGACATCATGGATGGTGGTTTTTTTGGCTATAGCCATGAAAAAAGAAAGCTCCCTGATAACGTGACAGATAAAACGTTTTATCAATCACTTATATTTATACGCTTTATTATCGTTCGATAATGTGATTTGCGCCGCACTAAAATTAGGTAAAACGTTTTATCTTCTCGCTCAAATAATTGACCACAGCCTTCTTTTTCACGAGGAGTCGTTAGATGACGACGAAGACAACACCAAAAATAACATTATGGGAATTTTTCCAGCAGTTGGGTAAAACGTTTATGCTGCCCGTGGCGCTGCTCTCTTTCTGCGGGATCATGCTGGGGATCGGCAGCTCGTTAAGCAGCCACGATGTCGTCACCCTGCTCCCGGCGCTGGGCAACCCGGTGCTACAGGCCATCTTTACCTGGATGAGTAAAGTCGGCTCGTTCGCTTTTAGCTTCCTCCCGGTGATGTTTTGTATCGCGATTCCGCTCGGTCTGGCGCGTGAAAACAAAGGTGTCGCCGCGTTTGCCGGTTTCGTCGGTTACGCCGTAATGAACCTTGCCGTGAACTTCTGGTTAACGGCGAAAGGCATTCTGCCGACGACTGACGCCGCCATTCTGAAAGCCAATAACGTACAGAATATCCTCGGGATTCAGTCTATCGACACGGGGATTCTGGGGGCGGTGATCGCCGGTATCGTTGTCTGGATGCTGCATGAACGTTTCCACAATATTCGTCTGCCCGATGCGCTGGCTTTCTTTGGCGGTACGCGTTTCGTGCCGATCGTCTCTTCCGTGGTGATGGGACTGGTCGGGCTGGTCATTCCGCTGGTATGGCCTGTTTTTGCAATGGGCATCAGCGGTCTGGGCCACATTATCAATAGCGCGGGTGATTTCGGTCCGATGATCTTTGGTACGGGTGAGCGCCTGCTGCTGCCGTTCGGCCTGCACCACATTCTGGTCGCGTTGATTCGCTTTACCGAAGCGGGCGGTACGCAGGAAGTCTGCGGCCATAGCGTGAGCGGCGCGTTGACCATTTTCCAGGCGCAGCTGAGCTGCCCGACAACGCACGGCTTCTCTGAAAGTGCGACCCGCTTCCTGTCTCAGGGGAAAATGCCTGCCTTCCTCGGCGGCTTGCCGGGCGCTGCGTTGGCGATGTACCACTGCGCGCGTCCTGAAAATCGTCACAAAATTAAGGGGCTGCTGATTTCAGGCCTTATCGCCTGTGTCGTTGGCGGTACCACAGAGCCGCTGGAATTCCTGTTCCTGTTCGTCGCGCCTGTGCTGTATGTGATTCACGCCCTGCTGACAGGTCTGGGATTCACCATCATGGCGATCCTCGGCGTCACCATCGGCAACACCGACGGCAACATCATCGACTTTGTGGTATTCGGGATCCTGCACGGTCTGTCAACCAAGTGGTATCTGGTTCCGGTGGTCGCCGCCATCTGGTTCGCGGTGTACTACGTCATCTTCCGTTTCGCCATTACGCGCTTTAATCTGAAAACGCCGGGCCGCGATACCGAAATCGCCAGCAATATTGAAAAAGTCATGGCGGGCGCGCCAGGGAAATCAGGCTATAACGTCCCGGCGATTCTGGCCGCGCTTGGCGGCAGTGAAAATATCGTCAGCCTGGATAACTGCATTACCCGTCTGCGCCTGTCGGTGAAGGATATGTCGCTTGTGAATGTACAGGCGCTGAAGGACAATCGCGCTATCGGCGTAGTACAGCTGAATCAACATAACTTACAGGTGGTTATTGGCCCTCAGGTACAGTCCGTTAAGGATGAAATGGCGGGTCTGATGAACACGGTTGAGGCATAAGGACAACGATATGTTCGATTTTTCAAAGGTGGTGGATCGTCACGGTACGTGGTGCACGCAGTGGGATTATGTCGCCGATCGCTTTGGCGCCCCTGACCTGCTTCCGTTTACGATCTCGGATATGGATTTCGCTACCGCGCCGTGCATCCTGGAGGCCATCAACCAGCGTCTGGCGCACGGCGTGCTGGGTTACAGCCGCTGGAAAAACGATGAGTTTTTAGGGGCGATCGCCCACTGGTTCGCAACCCGTCACCACACTACGATCGACCCACAGTCGATCGTGTACGGCCCCTCCGTGATCTACATGGTGTCGGAGCTGATCCGCCAGTGGTCATCCGTCGGTGAAGGGGTTGTGATTCACACCCCCGCTTACGATGCGTTCTATAACGCCATCGAAGGCAACCAGCGCACCGTCATGCCGGTTGCGCTACAGAAAAACGCGGACGGCTGGCACTGCGATATGGCCGCGCTGGACGCGGTGCTCGCCCGGCCAGAGAGTAAAATTCTCCTGCTGTGCAGCCCGCAGAACCCTACCGGAAAGGTATGGACGCGCGATGAACTGGAGACGATGGCTGAGCTATGCCATCGTCACGGCGTGCGGGTCATCTCCGATGAAATCCACATGGATATGGTATGGAGCGCGCAGCCGCATATCCCCTGGAGCAATGTGGCGCGTGATAGTTGGGCGCTGCTGACCTCCGGGTCAAAAAGCTTCAACATTCCGGCGCTGACCGGCGCCTACGGGCTTATCGGCGATGAGGAAAGCCGCAATCGTTACCTCAGCGTATTGAAGGGGCGTGACGGGCTGTCGTCACCCGCCGTTCTGGCGCTTAGCGCGCATATTGCCGCTTATCAACAGGGCGCGCCGTGGCTGGATGCCCTGCGCGAGTATCTTGCTGATAACCTGAATTATATCGCGCATGCGTTAAACACCGCGTTCCCGACGCTAAACTGGCAGGTTCCGCAATCGACCTATCTGGCCTGGATTGATCTGCGCGCGCTAAATATTGACGACCACACCTTACAGGATGCGCTGATTCATCAGCAGAAAGTGGCCATCATGCCCGGGTATACTTATGGCGAAGAAGGTTGCGGGTTTGTTCGTCTAAATGCCGGTTGTCCACGTTCGAAACTCGAAAAAGGCGTTAACGGCCTGATCAACGCGATCCGCGCTATACGCTGACAATGATTGCGCAATAAAATTATTTATTGCGCAACATAGATTTTACGCCCGTTTTATTTTTATAATGGCGAGCACTTTTATATTAAAAAAGAGTGCGACCATGATTGATACTTCCCTTCCGTTAACTGACGTTCATCGCCACCTTGATGGCAACATTCGTGCCCAAACTATTCTTGATCTTGGCCGCCAGTTCAATTTAGCCCTTCCGGCACAAACGCTTGACGCGCTCATTCCGCATGTGCAGATCACCTCAACGGAGCCTGACCTGGTCAGTTTTCTGGCAAAGCTCGACTGGGGCGTTAAAGTTCTGGCGTCGCTGGATGCCTGTCGTCGCGTGGCCTTTGAAAATATTGAAGATGCCGCCCGCAACGGCCTGCATTATGTCGAACTGCGTTTTTCTCCGGGTTATATGGCGATGACGCACCAGTTGCCTGTTGCAGGCGTGGTCGAAGCGGTCATCGCTGGCGTACGTGAAGGGTGCCAGACTTTTGGCGTTGAAGCTCGTCTGATCGGCATCATGAGCCGTACTTTCGGCGAGGCTGCCTGTCAGCAGGAACTGGAAGCGCTGCTGGCGCACCGCGATCACATTACCGCGCTTGACTTAGCGGGCGATGAACTTGGCTTCCCGGGCAGTCTGTTCCTCTCTCACTTTAACCGCGCGCGTGATGCGGGCTGGCATATTACCGTACATGCTGGCGAAGCGGCGGGACCGGAGAGCATCTGGCAGGCCATTCGCGAACTGGGCGCCGAGCGTATCGGTCATGGCGTGAAGGCCGTGGAAGATCGCGCGCTGATGGATTTTCTGGTCGAACAGCGAATCGGTATCGAATCCTGTCTGACGTCTAATATTCAGACCAGCACCGTTGCCTCGCTGGCTGCGCATCCGCTGAAAACGTTCCTTGAGCATGGCGTGCTGGCAAGTTTGAATACGGATGATCCCGCGGTACAGGGTGTGGATATTATTCACGAATACACGGTAGCGGCGCCAGCGGCAGGATTAACCCGCGAGCAGATTCGTCAGGCGCAGATCAATGGCCTGGAAATGGCGTTTTTAAGCAAAGCGGAAAAACGCGCATTGCGTGAGAAAGTCGCAGCGGTTTAAGCACGCAACGCCTGATGGCGCTGCGCTTATCAGGCCGACAGCGACACAACCGTAGGCCGGATAAGACGTTTACGCCGTCATCCGGCAGCACCTACGCCTGATGGCGCTGCGCTTATCAGGCCTACAACTGCACAACCGTAGGCCGGATAAGGCGTTTACGCCGTCATCCGGCAACACCCGGCGCCAGAAGAGTACACCGTCATCACGCGAGGCACAGCGTAGAGCGATGCTTCGCTGATTCAATCCCCAGCTCAATCAACTCCATAATCTGGATCGCCTGGCTCGCCGGAACCGGGTTTTCACCGTTGCCATTCAACGCGTCACGGATGCCCGCATAATAAGCCGGATAATTACCCGGCACCGTCAGCCACGTCTCTTCCACACGGTCTTCGCCTTCCACGCGCGTCAACACGCCGTCACGCATGTCGTAACCCCAGTCTTCCTGCGGCAGTCGCTCACCGTTTTTCAACCGCTCCTCTTGTGGATCGAGGCCATATTTCACGTAGCTGCCGCGCGAGCCGTGCACGATATAACGTGCTGATTCTGCCGCCGCCAGCATCGTACCGTGCAGAATCACCCGACGCTGCGGGTAGGATAATATCGCGTGGAAATAATCCGTCGACTGCGCGCCAGGACGAAGCTGCGCCAGATCCACCGTCATGCTGACCGGCAAACCGAACAGATTGATCGCCTGATCCAGCAGATGCGGCGCCAGATCGTACCAGATACCGCTGCCAGGGCCGCCCTGTTCGCGCCAGCGATCGCGGACCTGCGGGCGGAAACGGTCGAAATGGGATTCAAAGTAAGCCACTTCCCCCAGAACGCCATCGGCCAGCAATCCTTTCAGCGTCAGGAAATCACTGTCCCAACGGCGGTTATGGAACACAGAAAGCACGCGTCCCAGGCTGCGCGCCAGGGCGTCGAGCTCACGGGCTTGTGACAGTGTCACGGTAAAGGGTTTATCCACAACCACATGTTTTCCCGCTTCAAGCGCGGCTTTCGCCAGCGGAAAATGGGTGTCGTTGGGCGTAGGAATGACGATAAGGTCGATATTCGGATCGTTAAAAAGATGCTTAGGCTCTGAGACAACCGCCACAGAAGGCCAGTCCGCCTTCACTTTTGTTTCATCACTACTGGAAACCGCCGCCAGTTCCAGACCCGGCGTCCCCACGATTAAGGGCGCATGGAAAGTCTTGCTGGCATAACCATAACCAATTAGCCCTACCCGGATGTTGTCACTCATGTCTTTGCCTCTCATGTCAGAACGGAGTCATTTCACACTATCCCTTAACCACTCACAATAGTTTAATAACCGCCAGGTTATAAAGGTTGTTGCTTAACTTAAGTCAAACATCAGTGACTTTGGGCTCTCCTGCGGCGAAAAAGTCGCTGAAATCGTTCCCGACACCCTTGCCGTCTTATTTATTGATGAGTAACATTTGCATCCTGTGTTTATGGATAAATCAAAGCAAAAAAATGTCGTCAGTAATGAATCGCCTTATTGAATTAACCGGTTGGATTGTTCTCGTTGTCTCAGTGATCCTCTTAGGCGTCGCCAGCCATATCGATAATTACCAGCCCCCTGAACCGACGGCCTCCGTTCAGAAAAAATAAGCGTGTCCTGGCCAGTTTCGGCATAGCGGCATATCGTCAGAAATGGTTTCGGTTTACAGCCAGAAAAATCAGGAAAAGATGAAAAGCGGCAAAAAAAGCGAAATATGCCGTCTGCTGGCCGCACGCTTATTGCCAGTTGTCATGAAGCGCGTTACCCTTCCGGCAGGTGCTCTGCTCACCTGATTCATGACACGTAAGAATACGCTTATTTACCCTTGCGCGCCGATTATTCTTTTCGGTGTCGTTTTGTTTATTTTTATATTCACTACTCCGTTGGTGTTATTTGTTTAATATGGATCGCTATTTATGACAGTTCAGGATTATTTATTAAAATTCCGCAAAATCAGTTCGCTTGAGAGCCTGGAAAAACTGTTTGATCACCTTAACTACACCCTCTCTGACGATCGGGAGATCATCAATATGTATCGCGCCGCAGATCATCGTCGCGCGGAACTGGTCTCGGGCGGTCGTCTGTATGATGTCGGTCAGGTGCCAAAATCAGTCTGGCATTACGTACAATAAAGAAAGTAGCGATCGGCGTTAAAAGCTTTATAATGCTGGCCCCAAAATGAAATAGTCTGCCTGTTCGCGCTGGCAAATCTGGAGAAGATATGACCACAACACCGGCACAACGCATCGGGGGCTGGTTGCTTGGCCCACTGGCCTGGCTGTTAGTCGCGTTACTGAGCGCCTCGCTCGCGTTATTGCTCTATGCTACTGCGCTGGCTACGCCGCAGACATTCCATATGCTCAGTGAGCAAAGTACCGGCAACCTGTTGTTGTGGGGCGTTTCGTTTATTACCGCCATCGCAATGTGGTATTACACCTTATGGTTGACCATCGCCTTCTTCAAGCGCCGCCACTGCGTGCCTAAACATTATATTATCTGGCTGCTGGTGTCGGTCTTGCTGGCAATTAAAGCCTTCGCCTTTTCGCCAGTCTCAGACGCGTTTGCGGTTCGCCAGCTGTTGTTCCCGTTACTGGCGGCCGCGCTGATCGTACCCTATTTCAAACGCTCGGCGCGTGTTAAAGCAACGTTTGTGAACCCGTAATACCCTTACAGTTAACCTGTTGTCGCCTGCTGTAGATTGACAGATAATAGGCGGCTTTTTTATTTCAGGCCGAAAAATGACTGATTACCTACTGCTCTTTGTCGGAACTGTACTGGTCAATAACTTTGTACTGGTCAAGTTTCTGGGTCTTTGCCCGTTTATGGGGGTTTCCAAAAAGCTGGAAACCGCAATGGGTATGGGGCTCGCCACCACGTTTGTGATGACGCTGGCGTCTATCTGCGCCTGGCTGATTGACACCTGGATTTTGATTCCGCTCGATCTCATCTACCTGCGGACGCTGGCGTTTATTCTGGTCATCGCGGTGGTAGTGCAATTTACTGAGATGGTGGTGCGTAAAACCAGTCCGGCATTGTACCGTCTGCTGGGGATCTTCCTGCCGCTCATCACCACCAACTGCGCGGTGCTCGGCGTGGCGCTGTTGAACATTAACCTCGGTCATAATTTTTTGCAGTCGGCGTTGTACGGTTTCTCCGCCGCCGTCGGCTTCTCTCTGGTGATGGTGCTGTTCGCGGCAATTCGCGAGCGCCTCGCCGTGGCAGACGTTCCTGCCCCTTTTCGCGGTAACGCGATTGCGCTGATTACCGCAGGTTTAATGTCTCTGGCCTTTATGGGCTTTAGTGGTTTGGTGAAGTTGTAATGAATGCTATCTGGATTGCCGTAGTCGCCGTGAGCCTGCTGGGCCTGGCATTCGGCGCCATCCTGGGGTATGCCTCCCGCCGGTTTGCCGTGGAAGACGACCCCGTTGTCGAGAAAATCGACGAAATTTTACCGCAGAGCCAGTGTGGGCAGTGCGGCTATCCTGGCTGCCGCCCTTATGCTGAAGCCATCGGTAGTCAGGGTGAAAAAATTAACCGCTGTGCGCCGGGCGGCGAAGCGGTGATGTTGAAAATCGCAACGTTACTGAACGTCGATCCGCAACCTATCGATGGTGATGAACAAGAAGTTGCGCCAGTGCGTATGCTGGCGGTCATCGATGAAAACAATTGCATCGGCTGCACTAAATGTATTCAGGCATGCCCGGTGGATGCCATTGTGGGCGCCACGCGCGCGATGCATACGGTCATGAGCGATCTCTGCACCGGCTGTAACCTGTGCGTTGACCCGTGCCCGACGCAATGCATTGAATTACGCCCGGTCGCGGAAACACCTGACAGTTGGAAGTGGGATTTGAACACCATCCCCGTTCGTATCATTCCCGTGGAACAACATGCTTAAGTTATTCTCTGCATTCAGAAAAGATAAAATCTGGGATTTCGATGGCGGCATTCATCCGCCGGAAATGAAAACCCAGTCAAACGGTACGCCTCTGCGACAGGTTCCACTGGCGCCGCGCTTTATCATTCCTCTTAAGCAGCATATTGGCGCTGAGGGCGAGCTGTGCGTTAACGTGGGCGATCGCGTCCTGCGAGGCCAGCCGCTGACCCGTGGTCGCGGCCGCATGCTGCCCGTCCATGCGCCGACGTCCGGGAAAGTTATCGCGATTACGCCCCACTCTACCGCGCACCCGTCGGCCCTGGCTGAGCTTAGCGTGATGATTGATGCCGATGGCGAAGATCGCTGGATCGAACGCGACGGCTGGGCGGATTATCAGCGCCGCAGCCGCGAAGAGCTAATTACCCGAATTCACCAGTTCGGCGTTGCCGGGCTCGGCGGCGCGGGGTTCCCGACCGGCGTCAAATTACAGGGCGGCGGCGATAAGATTGAAACGCTGATCATCAACGCGGCGGAGTGTGAACCTTATATCACCGCTGATGACCGCTTAATGCAGGATTGCGCCGCGCAGGTGGTGGAAGGCATCCGTATCCTTGCCCATATTCTGCAACCGCGTGAGGTCCTGATAGGCATCGAAGATAACAAGCCGCAGGCCATTTCAATGCTGCGTGCCGTTCTGGCCGATGCGCATGATATCGCGTTACGCGTTATCCCAACGAAATACCCTTCCGGCGGCGCAAAACAACTTACCCAGATCCTGACCGGGAAACAGGTTCCGCACGGCGGCCGCTCTTCTGATATCGGCGTGCTGATGCAAAACGTTGGTACGGCTTATGCCGTCAAACGCGCAGTGATTGACGGGGAACCGATCACCGAGCGCGTTGTGACCTTGACCGGAGAGTCCGTCAGCCGTCCCGGTAACGTCTGGGCCAGGCTGGGGACGCCTGTCAGCCACCTGCTTAATGATGCGGGCTTCTGTTCTTCAGCCGATCAAATGGTGATTATGGGCGGCCCGCTGATGGGCTTTACCCTGCCCTGGCTTGATGTTCCCGTCGTGAAGATCACTAACTGCCTTCTCGCGCCTTCCGCCACGGAAATGGGCGAAACGCCGGAAGAGCAAGGTTGTATCCGCTGTAGCGCCTGTGCCGATGCCTGTCCCGCCGATTTGTTGCCCCAGCAGTTGTACTGGTTCAGCAAAGGCCAACAGCACGATAAAGCCACCGCACATAACATTGCCGACTGCATTGAGTGCGGCGCTTGCGCCTGGGTATGCCCCAGCAGCATTCCGCTTGTGCAGTATTTCCGTCAGGAAAAAGCGGAGATTTACGCGATCGCGCAAGAAGAAAAACGCGCGGCTGAAGCGAAAGCGCGTTTTGAGGCCAGACAGGCGCGACTGGAGCGTGAGAAAGCCGCACGCCTTGAGCGCCATAAAAATGCGGCCGCACAACCTGCGGCAAAAGATCAGGATGCCATCGCCGCAGCGCTGGCGCGCGTAAAAGAGAAACAGGCACAGGCGACTCAGCCTGTTGTCATCAACGCGGGAGAGAAGCCGGATAACAGCGCGGTTATTGCTGCCCGTGAAGCGCGTAAAGCGCAGGCGCGCGCCAGACAGGCGGAGAACATACCGGCCGCTACAGAACCCGTCGAGCCGGTCGACCCGCGCAAAGCCGCCGTCGAAGCGGCAATTGCCCGCGCCAAAGCGCGCAAGCAGGAACAGCAGACCGCTGCGGAACCTACCGAACCGGTCGACCCGCGTAAAGCCGCCGTCGAAGCGGCAATCGCCCGCGCCAAAGCGCGTAAGCAGGAACAGCAGACCGCAGCGGAACCCACCGAACCGGTCGACCCGCGCAAAGCCGCTGTCGAAGCGGCAATTGCCCGCGCCAAAGCGCGCAAGCAGGAACAGCAGGCCGCTGCGGAACCCACCGAACCGGTCGACCCGCGCAAAGCCGCTGTCGAAGCGGCAATTGCCCGCGCCAAAGCGCGCAAGCAGGAACAGCAGGCCGCTGCGGAACCTGCTGAACCGGTAGACCCGCGCAAAGCCGCCGTCGCAGCGGCGATCGCCCGCGTTCAGGCAAAAAAAGCAGCACAGCAGCAGGTTGTTAACGAGGAATAAATGGTATTCAGAATCGCAAGCTCGCCTTATACCCATAACCAGCGCCAGACATCGCGTATCATGATGCTGGTGTTAATCGCTGCGCTGCCGGGGATTGCCACTCAGCTATGGTTTTTCGGTTGGGGCACATTGTTCCAGATTATACTGGCCGCAGTCAGCGCGCTGGCCGCAGAAGCCGCCGTGCTTCAACTGCGTAAACAGCCGATCGCCGCTATCTTAAAAGACAATTCAGCATTGCTGACCGGTTTACTGCTCGCTGTGAGCATACCGCCTCTCGCCCCGTGGTGGATGGTGGTATTGGGTACCGTATTTGCCGTCATTATCGCCAAGCAGCTTTACGGCGGTCTGGGGCAAAACCCATTCAACCCAGCGATGATTGGTTATGTCGTTCTGTTGATTTCATTCCCGGTACAGATGACAAGCTGGCTCCCGCCGCATGACATCGCCGCAACGGCGCCAGGCCTTCTGGATGCGTTGCAGGTCATCTTCACCGGACACACCGCCAGCGGCGGCGACATGAATACGTTACGCATGGGCATTGACGGCATCAGCCAGGCTACGCCGCTCGATACGTTCAAAACCTCGTTACATGCCGGGCACGCCGTTGAACAGATTATGCAGTACCCCATCTACAGCGGCATGCTGGCCGGTGCGGGCTGGCAGTGGGTAAACATCGCCTGGCTTATTGGTGGCGTGTGGCTGCTCTGGCAAAAAGCGATCCGCTGGCACATTCCGGTCAGCTTTTTAGTGACGCTGGCTGTCTGCTCCACTCTGGGATGGGCATTCGCCGGGGATTCACTGGCGTCTCCGCAGTTGCATCTGCTTTCTGGCGCGACAATGCTGGGCGCGTTCTTTATTCTGACCGATCCCGTCACCGCCTCGACAACCAATCGTGGTCGTCTGATTTTTGGCGCGCTGGCGGGGTTGTTAGTGTGGTTGATTCGCAGCTTCGGGGGATACCCGGACGGTGTGGCGTTCGCCGTACTGTTGGCGAATATCACGGTGCCTTTGATTGATTACTACACCCGACCTCGCGTCTACGGGCATCGCTAAGGACACCCCATGCTAAAAACGATTCGTAAACACGGTATCACGCTGGCGCTGTTTGCCGCAGGCTCGACGGGGCTGACGGCGGCTATTAACCTGGTCACTAAATCGACGATTGCCGAGCAGGCGGTTCTCCAGCAAAAAGCGTTATTTGATCAGGTTCTGCCTGCCGATCGCTACAATAATACCTTGCAGGACAGCTGCTTTCTGGTGAATGCTCCGGCACTGGGCAAAGGCACGCACCGCATCTATATCGCCCGTCAGGACGATAAGCCCGTCGCCGCCATTCTTGAAGCCACGGCGCCGGACGGCTATTCTGGCGCCATACAGCTCCTGGTTGGCGCTGATTTCAGCGGCACGGTGCTGGGTACACGCGTGACAGAACATCATGAGACGCCTGGCCTGGGCGATAAAATTGAGCTGCGCTTATCCGACTGGATCACCCACTTCAGCGGGAAGACCATCGGCGCTGAGAACGATGCTCACTGGGCCGTGAAAAAAGACGGCGGTGATTTTGACCAGTTTACCGGCGCAACCATTACCCCTCGGGCAGTGGTCAACGCGGTGAAACGTGCGGGTCTGTACGCGCAGACCTTACCGGCGCAACTTCCTCAACTTACCGCCTGTGGAGAATAAACCATGAGCGAAATTAAAGACGTTATCGTTCAGGGCTTGTGGAAAAACAACTCAGCGCTTGTACAGCTGCTTGGCATGTGCCCGCTACTGGCTGTGACCTCCACCGCCACGAATGCATTAGGCCTCGGCCTCGCCACCACGCTGGTGTTGACGCTGACCAACCTGACAATTTCCGCCCTGCGCCGCTGGACGCCAGCGGAAATCCGCATCCCAATCTACGTAATGATCATCGCGTCCGTGGTCAGTGCAGTACAGATGCTGATCAACGCTTATGCCTTCGGCTTGTATCAGTCGCTGGGGATCTTCATTCCGCTGATTGTGACCAACTGCATCGTTGTGGGGCGCGCAGAGGCTTTTGCCGCGAAAAAAGGCCCGGCGCTGTCCGCGCTGGACGGTTTTTCCATTGGCATGGGGGCGACCGGTGCCATGTTTGTCCTCGGCTCCATGCGTGAAATCATCGGCAATGGCACGTTGTTTGATGGCGCTGACGGTCTGCTGGGCGACTGGGCGAAAGTGCTGCGCGTGGAGATTTTTCATACCGACTCGCCTTTCCTGCTGGCGATGCTGCCGCCCGGCGCTTTTATTGGTCTGGGGCTGATGCTGGCCGTGAAGTACCTTATTGACGAGAAAATGAAAAAACGCCGCGCCGAAGCCGTTGCCGCTGAGCTTCCGTCAGGTGAAACAGGGAATGTGTAATGAACAAAACAAAACGACTGGAAATATTAACGCGCCTGCGTGACAACAATCCGCACCCCACAACGGAGTTAAATTTCACCTCGCCGTTTGAGCTACTCATCGCCGTATTGCTGTCAGCACAGGCCACGGACGTCAGCGTGAATAAAGCAACCGCAAAGCTTTATCCCATCGCCAATACCCCGGCGGCCATGCTGGAGCTTGGCGTCGAGGGCGTAAAGTCGTATATCAAGACTATCGGCCTGTTCAACAGCAAAGCGGAGAATGTGATTAAGACCTGCCGGATGTTGCTTGAACTGCACAATGGCGAGGTTCCAGAGGATCGGGCGGCTCTGGAAGCGCTGCCCGGCGTCGGGCGTAAAACAGCCAACGTGGTGCTCAATACCGCATTTGGCTGGCCAACTATCGCCGTCGATACGCATATTTTCCGCGTCTGTAACCGGACACAGTTCGCCCCCGGTAAAAACGTCGAGCAGGTGGAAGAAAAACTGCTCAAGGTCGTTCCAGCGGAATTTAAAGTCGATTGTCACCACTGGTTAATTCTGCATGGCCGCTACACCTGCATTGCCCGTAAACCACGCTGCGGCTCCTGCATTATTGAAGATCTTTGCGAATACAAAGAGAAAGTCGATATCTGATGCGCCAGGGGCGACGCCGTACGCCCCGACGCATAACAATTTGTTATCCACTTCGACTCACCTGTTTACCCGACTATGATACCGGCCCGCTTCACTTTCTTAATGCAATGTTCTTTTGATTTAACACTTCACCAGGTTAATCGTTTTTTTAGAAACTGAAATTTCTATCTATACGTGATCCAGATCACGTTGATAACTTCGTGTAAAATTTTTTATCAAATACGGTTAAAATTACAACCAGATGACCTGATGATGCCTTTTCAATACAAAACATTACACTGGCTATTTTTCAGATAATGGCCTATATCACTACTTTAAACCTCAAATAGCAGAACATATCGCCAGCATCCGCTCTTTCGCCCCTCCCTGTAGTGTAAAAAACTGCCATTTTACAAATGAAGAAATTTAACGCTACATAACATTTCTCAGTCCCGATGATTCCACCATGCAAGATATATGTAACAGAGTATTACAAACCCCTTGTATGGAAGGGAAAGATAGTGAACATTACTTGCCGTTTCCCCTCCCACTATAACAATCGGACGGATGAACTTGACTCATCACGCGCCAGAACACCCCCGTTAATATGGGATGTAAAAAAAGAGGTAAAAGTGTCTACTGCAAACAATAAACCAACTGAAAGCGTCAGTTTGAACGCTTTCAAACAACCGAAATCGTTCTATCTCATTTTCTCTATTGAGTTATGGGAGCGTTTTGGTTATTACGGCCTGCAAGGAATTATGGCCGTCTACCTGGTTAAACAACTGGGTATGTCAGAAGCGGATTCCATCACCCTTTTCTCTTCCTTTAGCGCCCTGGTGTATGGTCTGGTCGCCATTGGCGGCTGGTTAGGGGATAAAGTTCTGGGCACCAAACGCGTCATTATGCTGGGTGCTATCGTACTGGCGATTGGTTATGGCCTGGTCGCCTGGTCCGGTCATGATGTTGCAATCGTCTATATGGGTATGGCGACCATCGCCGTAGGTAACGGTCTGTTCAAAGCGAACCCGTCTTCTCTGCTGTCGACCTGCTATGCCAAAGATGACCCGCGTCTGGACGGTGCATTCACCATGTACTACATGTCCATCAACATCGGTTCCTTCTTCTCTATGCTGGCGACGCCGTGGCTTGCCGCAAAATTCGGCTGGAGCGTGGCGTTTGCCCTGAGCTTCGTCGGCATGCTCATCACGGTGGTTAACTTCCTGTTCTGCCGCAGTTGGGTTAAAGATTACGGCTCAAAACCAGACTTCGAAGCGGTACATTTCGGTAAATTGCTGGCGACTATCGCAGGCGTTATCGTGCTGATCGCTATCGCGACCTGGCTGCTGCACAACCAGGGCATTGCACGTATGGTTCTGGGCGTGATCGCTCTGGGTATCGTGATTATCTTTGGTAAAGAAGCGTTCGCGATGCAGGGCGCGGCACGTCGTAAAATGATCGTCGCATTCATCCTGATGCTGGAAGCGATTATCTTCTTTGTGCTGTACAGCCAGATGCCGACGTCACTGAACTTCTTCGCAATCCGTAACGTTGAACACACAATCCTCGGTATCGCGGTTGAACCGGAGCAGTATCAGGCGCTGAACCCGTTCTGGATCATCATTGGTAGCCCGATTCTGGCGGCCATCTATAACAAGATGGGTGATACGCTGCCGATGCCGACCAAATTCGCTATCGGTATGGTTCTGTGCTCTGGCGCGTTCCTCGTTCTGCCGCTGGGCGCGAAATTCGCTACAGATGCAGGCATTGTGTCTGTTAACTGGCTCATCCTCAGCTACGGTCTGCAAAGTATCGGTGAGCTGATGATCTCCGGTCTGGGTCTGGCAATGGTTGCCCAACTGGTTCCGCAGCGTCTGATGGGCTTCATCATGGGTAGCTGGTTCCTGACTACGGCGGGCGCCAACCTGATTGGTGGCTACGTGGCTGGCATGATGGCGGTGCCGGAAAACGTTACTGACCCGCTGATGTCTCTGGAAGTTTACGGTCGCGTATTCCTGCAAATCGGTGTCGCCACTGCGGTTATCGCCGCGCTGATGCTCATCACCGCGCCGAAACTGAATCGCATGACTCAGGATGATGAAGAAAACGCGAAGGCCGCCAAAACCGCTACCGCGTAATTTTCAGGGAAACTGATATTCAGGCCGCTAACGTGCGTTAGCGGCTTTTTTTTTGCCTGATGCCGCACTACCATACGTTAAACCTCAGCAAAAAGGAGTTACCGATGAAACTGTTCTACAAACCGGGCGCCTGTTCTCTTGCTTCTCACATCACCCTGCGGGAAAGCGGTATTGACTTCACGCTGGATGGCGTTGATCTGGCGAAAAAGCGTCTGGAAAACGGCGATGATTATTTCGCGGTAAACCCAAAAGGACAGGTTCCGGCTCTGCTGCTGGACGATGGCACCTTACTGACCGAAGGCGTTGCGATTATGCAATATCTGGCAGATAGCGTGCCCGATCGTCAGCTGTTGGCACCGACAGGCACCATCTCCCGCTACAAAACGCTGGAATGGCTCAACTATATTGCCACGGAGCTGCACAAAGGTTTTACGCCACTCTTCCGCCCGGATACGCCAGAGGAATATAAACCGATTGTCCGTACGCAGCTGGAGAAAAAATTGCACTACGTGAATGATGCGCTCCAGGAAGGCCAGTGTCTTTGCGGCCAGCGTTTCACGATCGCAGATGCCTACCTTTTTACCGTGTTGCGTTGGGCGAAAGCGGTGAAGCTGAATATGGAAGGATTAAGCCATATCGACGTTTATATGGCGCGGGTCGCTGAACGCCCCTGCGTGGCGGCGGCGCTGAAGGCGGAAGGTTTGAACTAATGGTTGTTGCGCCGGATGGCGGCTGCGCCTTATCCTGCCTGTAAAATAACCCGTAGGCCCGGTAAGCATTAGCGCCTCCGGGCGCTTTGCCGGATGACGGCTGCGCCTTATCCGGCCTACAAAACAGCTCGTAGGCCCGGTAAGCGTTAGCGCCTCCGGGCACTTTGCCGGATGACGGCTACGCCTTATCCGGCCTATAAAACAGCCCGTAGGCCCGGTAAGCGTTAGCGCCTCCGGGCGCTTCGGGAAAACTCACAGCTGCGTCGCGCTGAAATAGTGTTCAGGTTTAGCAATGCGATCCTGCGCGGCCACCACCTGCAACTCGTATTCCTGCATATTTTTCGTGGCGATCATAATTTCATATACCGCCGCAGTAACGTGTTCAAGCGCTTGCTGCAACGTTGCGCCCTGCAACAGTTTTACCAGCAACAAACCGCTGGTCACATCCCCGACACCCACCGGCTGACGCATCCCGAAATCAACAAGCGGACGGCTAATATGCCAGGCTTCATCCGCCGTCACCAGCAACATCTCAAAGCGGTCGGGGCTGTATCCCGCCCGGGCGAGATGTTTAACCAGCACGACTTGCGGCCCTTCAGCGATCAGTTCCCTGGCAGCCAGTACGGCTTCATTAACATTATTGACCGCATGTTCACAGAGAATTTCCAGCTCCACCAGATTGGGCGCGATAATGTCGCTGGCCGGGAGCGCATGGCGAACGTGGAACTCAGCGACGCCAGGCGCCACGATGCACCCTTTTTCAGGATGCCCCATGACCGGATCGCAGAAATATTTCGCCTGTGGATTCGCCACTTTTACTTTACGAACAATCCCCAGAATATGCTCACCCTGCTCTGCGGAACCCAGATAGCCGCTAAGAACCGCATCGCACGTCTGAAGTTTATCAATATCCGCAATACCCTGAACAATTTCAGTCAAATGTTCGGGCGGCATAACACATCCTGTCCATTTGCCATATTGCGTGTGGTTAGAAAACTGAACGGTGTTGAGCGGCCAGACATTCGCGCCAAGACGGCGCATCGGAAATTCAGCAGCACTGTTGCCCGCATGGCCGAACACAACATGCGACTGGATGGCGAGGATATTCTTCATGTTTACCATAACCCTAAAATAATAAAGGGGCGTGGTTTCCCACGCCCCTGCTGACTTTTTATTATTTCCAGCAAATCAGACAGTAATTCTTTTTACCGCGGCGCAACAGCGTGTAGCGCCCGAATAAAATGTCGCTGTCCTGGAAGAAATATTCCGGGTCTGACTGTTTTTCACCGTTGATGGTCACCGCATTAGAGGCGATGGTTTTACGTGCCTGACCACGAGACGGTTGCAGTTCGGAATCCACCAGCGCCTGCATCAGATCGGCGCCTTTTTCCATCTCGATCATCGGCACGCCATCCTGAGCCAGTTGTTCGAAATCGGCCTCGCTGAGATCGCTCAGATTACCGTTGAACAGGCTTTCAGTGATACGTTTCGCCGCAACCAGACCTTCTTCGCCATGCACCAGGCGCGTGACCTGCTCTGCCAGCACATACTGGGCACGCGGCGCTTTACCGCTGTTCTTATCTTCTTCTTCCAGCGCATTGATCTCGGCAATGTCCATGAAGGTGAAGAATTTCAGGAAGCGGTACACGTCAGCATCTGCGGTGTTGATCCAGAACTGGTAGAACTTGTACGGACTGGTCTTTTTCGGGTCCAGCCATACCGCGCCGCCTTCGGTTTTACCGAACTTGGTGCCATCCGCTTTGGTGATCAGCGGTACGGTCAGGCCGAACACCTGGTTCTGATGCAGACGACGGGTCAGATCAATACCGGAGGTGATGTTGCCCCACTGGTCAGAGCCGCCGATTTGCAGCGTAACGCCGTGCAGTTTATTCAGGCAGGCAAAGTCATAACCCTGCAACAGGTTATAGGAGAACTCGGTAAAGGAGATGCCCTGATCGTCACGGTTCAGACGTTGCTTCACCGCTTCTTTGTTGATCATCTGATTGACGGAGAAGTGCTTGCCGATGTCGCGCAGGAAGGTCAGCACATTCATGCCGCCAAACCAGTCGTAGTTATTCGCGGCAATGGCGGAATTGTCACCACAGTCAAAATCGAGGAACGGTGCAACCTGCTTGCGGATTTTATCCACCCACTCCTGCACAGTATCTTCGGTGTTCAGTTTACGCTCAGCGGCTTTAAAGCTCGGGTCGCCAATCAGACCGGTCGCGCCGCCTACCAGCGCAACAGGCTTGTGACCTGCCTGCTGGAAGCGTTTCAGGCATAACAATGGAACAAGATGCCCCAAATGCAAGCTGTCAGCGGTAGGGTCGAAGCCGCAATAGAGCGCGATCGGGCCTTGCGCCAGTCGCTCTGCTAACGCTTCCTCGTCCGTTACCTGGGCCACCAGCCCCCGCTCTTGCAATTGTTTAATCAAGTTACTGCTTGCCATCAAAATCTCCATGTATAAAACGACTGCACCTTTGCCGGTACACGACTTTTCGCCAGACGCGAAAGGTATATAGAATAAAGCGCTGACGCACGCAGCGCTAGCGCTTAACACAACAAATTTCGGGGTTTAAGGAGCAAGCCGGTCAATTTTCCACGCGTTGTTTTCGCGCTGGTATAAAAAGCGGTCGTGTAAACGGTGTTCGCCACCCTGCCAGAACTCCATCTGTTCAATATTGACGCGGAATCCGCCCCAGAAGCTGGGCAACGGGACTTCCCCTTGCTGGAACTTCTGCTTCAGCTCAAGGAACTTGCTTTCCAGAATGCCGCGCGCAGAGATTCGGCTGGATTGTTTAGACACCCAGGCGCCAATCTGGCTGTCGCGCGGGCGGCTGTGGAAGTATTTCACCACTTCAAGCGTGGAAAGGCGTTCCGCTTTGCCAGTCACCATCACCTGCCGTTCCAGCATATGCCACGGGAACAACAGACTGATGCGCGGATTATTTTCGAGGTGATGCGCCTTACGGCTGCCCAGGTTGGTGTAAAACACCATCCCTTTTTCATCGTAATGTTTAAGCAGCACAATGCGTTGATAAGGCTGACCGTTTTCATCGACGGTGGCGACCACCATCGCGGTCGGGTCCGCCAGTCTGGCATCACATGCCTGACCCAGCCAGCGTTCGAAAAGGGTTAACGGTTCAGCGGGAAGATCGTTGCGACGCAGGCCGCCTCTGGTGTATTCACGGCGCAGATGCGCGATTTGCTGCAATTCGTCGTTATCAGACATGGTGTTCGCTACGGATTGTCAGTGGGTGGCGCTATTGTGCGCCGCCCAGGTGAAAATCTCAACGCTTCGGGTTTTGTAACTGGCAGTTATTCAGCACAATTCTGTCGCGTTTATAGACCGTTGCGCCATCGCCTTTTGACCAAAAGACGTAGATGCCGTCCGTGTAACGTGCTCCCGACGCAGACATGCCCTGTTTGAGGTTCAGCAGTTTATTGTCGTAAACAAAATTCACCTCTTGCCGGGTATTGTTCATTTTTACGGTAAGCGGTTTTTCATCACACTGATATTCCAGCGTGTCCGTTTGCATACGCTCAAGCAATTGGTTGTAGACGCTACAACCGCTCAGGAGCACAGGCAGACATACAATGAGCAGTTTTTTCATAGACATATCCCGAAGACTTTCCTGGTCCGAAGGGCAAATACGCCCTTCCTAACCCTTTCAGTTTAACGGCAGACAGGCCCGGAAAAATTCAGTTAACTCTGAGTTCGCGGGTTCGCCGGGAAAATGGCCCCCAGAATGCTGGATTCTGTGGCCCCCGTCACCGAAGGGAGGTTCCCCGGCAACCCGGCGAGCGTGCGCCACGCCAGCCAGGCAAACGCCAGCGCTTCCATATCATCGCCACTGATCCCGGCTTCATCCGTGCTGGTAACTTCCGTACCCGGCAGCAACCCGGCCAGACGCGCCATCAGCAAAGGGTTACGACTCCCGCCGCCGCACACCATCAGCCGCTCGCAGCCGCCGCTTAACAGAACCTGTTCAGAAATTGTCACTGCGGTCAGCTCAGCCAGCGTTGCCTGAATATCGCGGGGAGCGAGGCCAGGAAAGGCCGAAAGGTGGCGTTCTATCCAGCCATAGTTGAAATACTCACGCCCGGTGCTTTTCGGCGCGGGCGCTGAAAAATAGGGATCGCTCAACATATTTTGCAGTAGCGGAATTATCACTTTCCCTTCACTGGCCCATTGCGCGTCTTTATCATAAGGCTTACCGCACTGCCGCCAGATCCAGGCATCCATGAGCATATTGCCTGGCCCGGTATCGTACCCTCTTACCGGTTGACCCGGTATGAGCAAAGACAGGTTGGCGATACCGCCAATGTTCAGCACCATCCGACGCTCTGTCGGGTGCGCCAGCAACGCCTGGTGAAACGCGGGAACCAGCGGCGCGCCTTGCCCGCCCAGCGCAATATCGCGACGACGAAAATCACCGACAACCGTTATCCCGGTTCGCGCGACAATTTGGTTGTTATCACCGATTTGTAAGGTATGCGGCGCAGCGCCGGTAGGTTCATGCCAGACCGTCTGACCATGACAGCCGATGGCGACAATATCTCGCGGCCGCAGTTTTTCCTGCGCCAGCAGCGCGTTCACCGCGTCGGCAAAAAGCTGCCCGAGCTGCGTATCCAACTGGCCAAACTGGGAAAGCGTGAGTTGTTGCCCCTGGCAAATATCCAGAATGGCTTGTTTAAGATGAACGGGGATGGGCCAGGTCAGGCTCGCCTGCTGTGCGACCATCGTTTCATCAATTGCCGCCAGCACAACATCGACGCCATCAAGGCTGGTTCCAGACATAACGCCGATAAAACGGCCCGATTTCATACATCTTCCTTTTAGCGTGTTAAGCATGATTTTAGCGTTACCACTCAACCACAAAGTTTCCGCTAATACCATGCTTCATTAAGCATTTTTACCCTTCGATGCAGACGCTGACACTCTGTTCTGATAAATCTCATGGATGATTCGTTTATACTTGGTTAACCCAAATCTGATTATGATTTTCACATTGTTCCAGCAGAACATGTGCCTTTACGGTCGTATATGCCATATAATTTAACCATGAGGGATGCTTTGTGGCGTTTCATGGTGAACAGGAGATTTATAGATGATTAAACGTGTGCTGATCGTTTCACTGATGGGCTTATCTTTAGCGGGTTGTGTGAATAACGATAGCCTGTCCGGTGATGTCTATACCGCGTCCGAGGCGAAACAAGTGCAGAATGTCACATACGGCACTGTCGTTAACGTTCGTCCGGTGCAAATCCAGGGCGGTGATGACTCCAACGTGATCGGCGCTATCGGTGGTGCAGTGCTCGGTGGTTTCCTCGGTAATACCATCGGTGGCGGGACGGGGCGTTCACTGGCGACGGCCGCTGGCGCAGTCGCAGGCGGCGTAGCGGGACAAGGCGTCCAGGGCGCGATGAACAAAACTCAGGGTGTGGAACTGGAAATCCGTAAGGATGACGGCAACACCATCATGGTGGTACAGAAACAGGGCGATACCCGTTTCTCCGCAGGTCAGCGTGTTGTTCTGGCCAGCAACGGCAGCCAGGTTACTGTTTCTCCGCGCTAATCCAACAGACGTGTGGTCAGCCTCTGGCCACACGCCTTTCTTCTGCTCTTAGTTCTGAGACTGCAACTCAATAATATTGTGCTCAAGTTTCGCAATCAGCTTAATTAACAGCTCAAGTTCCTGCGGCGAAATCCCTTCCAGAATCTCTCCACGCGTTTTATTGATCACGGCTTCCATCTCTGTGATGAGCGGTTCCGCCTTCTCCGTCAGCTTAATTCGCTTGGCGCGACGATCGCTGGCGCAGGTTTGTCGTGAGATAAGCCCTTTGTCTTCAAGCTGATCCAGCGTACGCACCAGAGACGGTTGTTCAATGCCGATCGCTTTGGCTAACTGTATTTGCGACTGATCCGGCGGAAGTTGGTGAATATTATGCAGCGTTACCCAGTGTGTCTGCGTCAACTCCAGAGGTTTCAGGCGATGGTCAATCAGAGCACGCCAAATGCGCACCAACCGTGCCAGATCAGAACCTAGTGGCGATTCCAATTTCATCTCCTTATAATTAGCTTGCTAAGATATTATACTGATTTTAGAATAGTGTGCAGCATTTATATGCTCAAAACAAATGTATTGCTAAATTTGCTTACAGGTAGACATTTTTTCAGACATTATGCGGAAAAGACGTGCTGTACCTCGGTTTTTACTAAACCTATAGCAACGCTGTTTAACGCAAAGGATTCTTGCTTGTGACGTTTATACCCACTGCAACAGGATTGCCCCTACAAGATCTGGTGATCGGCGCATCTGTCTATTTCCCTCCGCTTTTCAAAGCATTCGCGCTTGGATTTGTTATCTGGCTGCTGGCGCATCGCCTGCTACGCGACTGGATTTACTCGGGTGAAATCTGGCATCCCCTGCTGATGGATCTGTCGATATTTGCACTTTGCGTGTGCCTGAGCCTTATTTTGCTGATTGCGTGGTGATTATGTCGCTTAAAACAATGAAATACTTTTCAACGATTGTGGTTGCGGCCATCGCGGTTCTGGCCGGTTGGTGGCTATGGAATTACTACATGCAGTCTCCGTGGACGCGCGACGGTAAAGTACGGGCGGAACAGGTGAGCATTACGCCTCAGGTCTCCGGCAGCATCACCGAACTCAATATAAAAGATAACCAGTTCGTGAATGCAGGCGATCTGCTCTTTTCTATCGATAAGACCCCTTTTCACATCGCTGAGCTTAATGCGCAGGCAGAACTGGCTAAAGCCCGCTCCGATTTAGCGAAAGCCAATAATGAAGCCAACCGTCGTCGCCATTTATCACAAAATTACATCTCTGCCGAAGATATGGACACCGCAAACCTGAACGTTAAAGCGATGCAGGCCAGCGTCGAAGCGGCGGAAGCGTCATTAAAACAGGCGCAATGGCAATTAGCCCAGACCGACGTTCGCGCGCCGGTCGCGGGCTGGGTGACAAACCTCTCAACGCGCACGGGGGATTACGCCTCCACCGGCCAACCGCTGTTTGCGCTGGTCGACAGCCACTCGTTCTACGTCATGGGATATTTCGAAGAGACGAAACTGCGCCATATTCGCGAAGGCGCTCCGGCGCAGATCACCCTCTACAGCGGCAACGTAAAGTTACAGGGTCACGTCTCCAGTATTGGCCGGGCGATTTATGATCAAAGCGTGGAGAGCGATTCCGGCCTGGTCCCTGACATTAAACCTAACGTTCCCTGGGTTCGTCTGGCGCAGCGCGTGCCGGTGCGTATCGAATTTGATGCGTTACCCCATGATGTCACGCTGGTTTCGGGCACAACATGCAGCGTGGCTATCGGTCAGCGCTAATGAAGCTCCCTCACCTGGCCTGGCGCGATACACCCTGGTTCAAAGCAACCTCTGGGCAATGGCGCTATGCATTGCGCAATACCCTCGCCATGTGCCTGGCGCTGACGTTCGCCTACTACATCAACCTGGATGAGCCATACTGGGCGATGACCTCTGCCGCCGTGGTAAGTTTTCCGACGGTAGGCGGCGTGATCAGTAAAAGTCTGGGGCGTATTGCCGGGAGTTTACTTGGCGCCACCGCCGCGCTCATCATCGCAGGTCACACGCTAAACGAACCCTGGCTCTTTTTATTAAGCATGGCGGCCTGGATTGGCTTTTGCACCTGGGCCTGCGCCCATTTCACCAATAACGTCGCCTACGCCTTCCAGCTGGCGGGTTACACGGCCGCCATCATCGCCTTTCCCATGGTCAACATCATCGAGGTCACACAGTTGTGGGATATCGCCCAGGCCAGGGTCTGCGAGGTGATCGTTGGTATTCTTTGCGGCGGCATGATGATGATGATCCTGCCCAGCACCTCTGACGGCACGGCGCTGTTGACCGCGCTGAAAAATATGCACGCACGGCTGCTGGAGCACGCCAGCCTGCTCTGGCAGCCGGAAACCACCGATGCGATACGTTCCGCCCATGAAGGGGTTATCGGCCAAATTTTGACGATGAACCTGCTGCGCATTCAGGCATTCTGGAGTCACTACCGTTTTCGTCGCCAGAACGCGCTGCTTAACGCTCTGCTGCATCAGCAGCTTCGCCTGACCAGCGTCATTTCCAGCCTCCGCAGGATGTTGCTGAACTGGCCCAACCCGCCGGAGCAGACCCGCGATGTGATTGAACAACTGTTGGCCGCGCTGGCTAATCCGCGTACCGACAGTTATACCGTCGCGCGCATTATTGCCCCGCTACATCCGAAAAACCGACAGGATTACCGCCACGTCGCCTTCTGGCAGCGATTGCGCTATTTCTGCCAGCTCTACTTACACAACAGCCATCAGCTACGGTTGCTGGAAAACGGCGCCGCAGTCGATAAGATCAAAGTAACGCACAGCCCCGGTCTGGCCCGCCATACGGACAACGCCGAAGCGATATGGAGCGGATTGCGCACATTTACCACCCTCATGGTGATTGGCGCGTGGAGTATCGGTTCACAATGGGAATCCGGTTCAGGGGCGTTAACGCTGGCGGCCATCAGTTGCGTGCTCTATTCCGCCGTCGCCACGCCGTTTAAATCACTCTCTTTACTGATGCGCACGCTGATTCTGCTTTCGTTGTTCAGCTTCGTCGTCAAATTCGGTTTGATGGTGCAGATAACCGATCTCTGGCAGTTTTTGCTGTTTCTGTTTCCTTTGCTGGCCACGATGCAACTGCTGAAGCTGCAAATGCCGAAACTCGCCGGGCTTTGGGGGCAGTTGATCGTTTTTATGGGATCGTTTATCGCCGTCACCAATCCCCCCGTGTATGACTTTGCTGATTTTCTTAATGACAATACGGCTAAAATTGCCGGGGTCGCGCTGTCGTGGCTGGCCTTTGCGATCCTGCGTCCGGGTTCGGATGCCCGCAAAAGCCGTCGCCATATCCGCGCATTGCGCAGAGATTTTGTCGATCAGCTCAGTCGTCATCCATCACACAGCGAGAATGAGTTTGAATCGCTGACCTATCATCACGTCAGTCAACTCAGCAATAGCCAGGATGCGCTGGCGCGACGCTGGCTGTTACGCTGGGGAGTGGTACTGCTGAATTGTTCACATGTGGTGTGGCAACTGCGTGCCTGGGAAACCCGCTCCGACCCGCTTTCGCGCGTCCGGGATATCTGTATTGCCTTGTTGCGCGACGTGATGAGCGAGCGCGGCGTACAGCAACGACCGCTGGCGGCCACGCTCCAGGAGCTACAGCGTATTTGCAACACGCTGTCGCATCATCATCAACCTGCGGCTCAGGAACTGGCGGCGCTCATCTGGCGATTACACTGCTCGCTGTCACAGCTTGAGCAAGCGCCGCCGCAGGGTTCACTGACGTCCTGACTATTTGATGACGCCGCAGGCGTAACGCTCGCCACCACCGCCAAGCGGTTTCGGCTGATCGGACATGTTATCGCCGCCGACGTGGATCATCAGCGCTTTATCTTTGATTTCATCAAGAGATTTCAGGCGCGGCGCAGTAACAGGCGTGGTGGCTATCCCGTCATTATTGACCACCAGCACGGGAAGATCGCCCATATGCCCGGCGCCTTCCGGCCCCTCGTGCTTCCCGGTATTGTGCGGGTCGAAATGCCCGCCCGCCGCCTCTGCCGCCGAGGCTTTACCCTCTTTAATCGCAGGCTGGCAACTGCCGTTAGCATGGATATGAAAACCATGTTCACCCGGCGGCAGCGCTTTCAGGTCGGGAGTAAACTCCAGCCCTTTATCCGTTTCGGCAATGGTTACGCTGCCAATCGACTGCCCGACGCCTTGCGAAGTCACCAGATTCATCGTCACTTCTTCACTGGCGGCCTGTGCGCCCGCACAGGCCAGCAGGGTTAACATTGCCAGACTCAAACGCTTCATAAGACCTCCGTCAAATGTGTTTACCCGGTTAAGTGTAAACCAGTGACACAATTTTGAACGGAAAGCCGAAAATGCAGCATTATGGTACGTCGTAACCTAACGCCGCTTTGCGGATACGGAACCATTGCTGACGCGACATCGTCAGAGACTCCGCCTCAATCGCTGCGCGTACGCGCTCAATTTTACCGGAGCCGATAATCGGCAACGGCTGAGACGGCAGACGTAAAATCCACGCATATACCACCTGCTCTATCGTGGTCGCGTTCAGCTCTTCCGCGATCGCGGCAAGTTCGTTGCGCAGCGGCGCGAATTCATCATCATTAAACAGACGACCGCCGCCAAGACAGGACCACGCCATCGGTCGAATACGCAGTTGCTGTAGCTGATCCAGCGTGCCGTCCAGTAGCAGCGGCTGATGAACCGGTGAAATCTCAACCTGGTTCGTGGCAAGGGTAAACGGCAGACGCGATTGCAGTAGCGTAAACTGGGCCGGGGTAAAGTTAGAGACGCCAAAGTGGCGCACTTTTCCGCTCTGGTGGAGATGCTGGAATGCTTCCGCGACGTCGTCCGCATCCATTAGCGGGTCGGGACGATGGATGAGCAGCAGATCAAGGCGGTCAGTCGCCAGATTTTTCAGGGACTGTTCAGCGCTGGCAACAATGTGGTCGCGGTCAGTGATGTAATGGCCGAGTACATTTTCAGCCCGGGCGGTCGTGGCGATACCACACTTCGTTACGATCTGCATCCGCTCACGCAGGTGCGGCGCCAGTTTCAACGCTTCGCCAAACGCGGCCTCACATTGATAACCGCCGTAGATATCCGCATGGTCAACGGTCGTGACGCCCAGATCAAGATGCTCTTCAATAAAGCTGACCAGCTGACGCGCAGACATATTCCAGTCCATCAGACGCCAGTAACCCATCACGAAGCGCGAAAATTCCGGGCCTTGCGGGGCAATAGTGATACGCTGAACCATAACCGCTTCCTCATATATAGATGTTTAGCGAGTATACGCAATTACGGTTTCAAAAGAGTGAGGGTTGTTGAGGTTCTTCCTGCGGGTTCGGTTTGTTTGCGCGTAATTTGCGCATAAGACGCTGACGACAAAGCCGCAACACGTCCTGCTTCTCGGCGTCGCTCATTTTTTGCCAGTTGAAACGCTCATCCCGACTGCGCAGACAGCCGCGACAAAATCCGCGCTCATCCGACTGACAGATCCCCCTGCACGGGCTTGGGACGGGAAAAAACTCTAACTGCTCGGCCACACTCTCTCCTCAACGAAAGCACTTATGCTTATTGAAGACGCTAACTGGCTTTCTGGCAACCTGACTTGCATTAGACCGATTGGTCTATTACACTCTGCGGCATGAACAAACAGACTGAACATGATACCCGCGAACATCTTCTGGCTACCGGCGAGCAGCTTTGTATGCAGCGTGGCTTCACCGGAATGGGATTGAGCGAGCTGCTCAAAACCGCCGAAGTGCCGAAGGGGTCGTTTTATCACTATTTTCGTTCCAAAGAAGCGTTTGGCGTCGCCATGCTGGAACGGCATTACGCCGGATATCATCAGCGGCTGGCAACGCATTTTGACGCCGGAGCGGGCAACTACCGTGACCGCATTCTGGCTTACTATCAGGAAACCCTGAATCAGTTTTGCCAGCAAGGCACTATCAGCGGCTGTTTGACCGTAAAGCTGTCCGCCGAAGTGTGCGATCTCTCAGAAGATATGCGCACTGCGATGGACAAAGGCGCGCGGCATATTATTACGCTGTTAGCGCAAGCGCTGGAAAAAGGACGCGAAGCCCGCTGTCTCTCTTTTGCTGGCGAGTCGCTGCAACAGGCGCAGATCCTGTATGCGCTGTGGTTAGGCGCGAATCTGCACGCCAAAATTTCTCGCAGTGCCGCCCCGCTTGAAAGCGCGCTGGCACATGTAAAAACGATTATCGCAACGCCTGCGGCTTAACGGGCGTTTTTATTTTCCTTATCACTAGACGACCGGTCTACTTATACCAGGAGCCATTATGTCATCTGAGAAACTGTTTACCCCGCTGAAAGTGGGCGCAATTACGGCAGCAAACCGTGTGTTCATGGCCCCTCTGACGCGTTTGCGCAGCATTGAACCGGGCGACATTCCCACCCCGTTAATGGCCGAGTATTATCGTCAACGCGCCAGCGCCGGGCTAATCATCAGTGAAGCGACGCAGATCTCCGCACAGGCGAAAGGCTATGCGGGCGCGCCGGGTCTGCACAGCGCGGAGCAGATCGAGGCATGGAAAAAAATTACCGCTGGCGTTCATGCCGAACAGGGGCACATTGCTGTTCAACTCTGGCATACCGGTCGAATCTCTCATTCCAGCCTGCAACCCGGTGGCCAGCCTCCCGTCTCCGCATCTGCGATCGGCGCTGGCACCCGTACCTCGCTGCGCGATGAAAACGGCCAGGCCATTCGTGTCGACACCTCAATGCCGCGTGCGCTGGAAACCGACGAGATCCCAGGCATCGTCAACGATTTCCGTCAGGCTATCGCCAATGCGCGTGAAGCCGGTTTCGACCTGGTAGAACTGCATTCCGCCCACGGCTATCTGCTGCACCAGTTCCTTTCCCCGACGTCAAACCATCGTACTGACCAGTACGGCGGCAGCGTTGAGAACCGCGCGCGTCTGGTGCTGGAAGTCGTCGATGCTGGTATTCAGGAATGGGGGGCAGATCGAATTGGTATTCGTGTTTCCCCTATCGGCACATTCCAGAATGTCGGCAATGGCCCGAATGAAGAAGCCGATGCGCTCTATCTGATTGAGGAACTGGGTAAACGCGGCATTGCCTATCTGCACATGTCCGAACCTGACTGGGCTGGCGGCGAACCGTATACTGACGCCTTCCGTGAGAAAGTTCGCGCCCGCTTCCACGGCCCGATCATTGGCGCAGGCGCCTATACGCCGGAAAAAGCGGAAGACCTGCTCAATAAGGGCCTGATCGACGCCGTCGCGTTTGGCCGGGCATATATTGCTAACCCGGACCTGGTGGCTCGTCTGCAACGCAAAGCAGAACTGAATCCACAACGCGCAGAAAGCTTCTACGGCGGCGGCGCGGAAGGTTACACGGACTATCCTACCCTGTAATCCTGCGTTGGTAGCGGCGTAAAAACGCCGCTATACTAGAACAACATTTTGAATGTATTGACCATTCAGCACTTTTGAGGGGAAAAAGATGCGTTTACTTCATACCATGCTGCGTGTTGGCGACTTGCAGCGTTCCATCGAATTCTACACCAACGTACTGGGCATGAAGCTGCTGCGCACCAGCGAAAACCCGGAATACAAATACTCTCTGGCATTCGTGGGTTACGGCCCGGAAAGCGAAGAAGCGGTGATCGAGTTAACTTACAACTGGGGCGTTGATAAGTACGAGCTGGGCACGGCCTATGGCCATATCGCCCTGAGCGTCGACAATGCTGCCGAAGCCTGCGAACGCATTCGCCAGAACGGCGGTAACGTCACGCGTGAAGCGGGTCCGGTAAAAGGTGGCTCCACCGTCATCGCGTTTGTTGAAGATCCTGATGGCTACAAAATTGAGCTGATTGAAGCCAAAGACGCCGGTCGCGGTCTGGGCAACTAATCTCCCGCCGGGCACAGACTCTCTGTGCCCGTTGTTTTACTGCATCTCAGCGTAAAATTTGCCATAATGCGCGCTGCAATTTTTCCGTATTAAGAGACCCAGATGTCCGATAACGCTCAACTTTCCGGTCTGTGCGACCGTTTTCGTGGTTTTTATCCTGTCGTCATTGATGTCGAAACGGCGGGATTCAATGCCAAAACCGATGCGCTGCTTGAGGTTGCCGCCATCACGCTGAAAATGGATGAACAAGGCTGGCTGATGCCGGACACGACGCTGCATTTCCATGTTGAGCCGTTCGAAGGCGCAAACTTACAGCCTGAAGCGCTTGCCTTTAACGGAATCGATCCTTCTAACCCGCTGCGCGGCGCGGTCAGCGAGTACGATGCGCTGCATGCTATTTTCAAAATGGTGCGCAAGGGAATTAAAGACAGCGGTTGCAATCGTGCGATCATGGTCGCCCATAACGCCACGTTCGATCACAGTTTTATGATGGCCGCCGCTGAGCGCGCTTCGCTGAAACGTAACCCCTTCCACCCCTTCGTGACCTTTGACACTGCGGCCCTGAGCGGCCTGGCGCTGGGACAGACCGTGCTGTCAAAAGCGTGTCTGGCGGCGGGAATGGAGTTTGATGGAACGCAGGCGCACTCTGCGCTATACGACACCGAACGAACGGCCGTTCTGTTTTGCGAAATCGTTAACCGCTGGAAGCGTCTTGGCGGCTGGCCGTTGCCAGTACCAGAAGAGGCATAATCGTGTCGGGTGGCGATGCCCGCGCGTCCTGATAAGCGACGCGCCATCAGGCAACCGCGTTTTCAGCAAAAAAAAAGCGACCAGATGGTCGCTTTTTTATTTCGGCTGAATTACTCAGCGTCAGGCTCTTCGGTTTTGTATTTTGCCGCAGTCTCGTTGATCAACTGCTGCAACTCACCGCGCTGGTACATTTCAATTAAGATATCGCAGCCGCCAACCAGCTCACCGTCCACCCACAGTTGCGGGAAGGTCGGCCAGTTTGCATATTTCGGCAGCTCGGCGCGGATGTCCGGGTTTTGCAGAATATCGACATAGGCAAAACGTTCACCACAGGCAGAAAGCGCCTGAACAGCCTGTGCGGAAAAACCGCAGCTTGGCAGTTTTGGAGAGCCTTTCATGTACAGGAGAATCGGGTTTTCAGCGATCTGGCGCTGGATTTTTTCGATAGTGGTGCTCATTGTCTTGCTTCCTTAAACTTCTTTACGGCAGTAGTCTGACATTGTAGCGGGTCAGGCTGGCAACGGAAAATAACATTTTCATCACGCTTTACTATTTTATCGTCTGAAGCCTGAAGTTGCATTCTAAATATCTCTTATCCACTTAAACAGTATGGAATTGTTTATCTGTTGACCCGTTTCCGCTTTTGTTGCTGCTTTTTTTTGCACTCAATAACGAAACGCGATTTTAGATGACAAAAGCTATTAACTTCCGGGGATTTTATAGATTAGAATCGATGCGTTTTGTAAATCATACGCAGGCATGAATTCGACCTGCCCTTAACCAGAGGATTGCTCAGTGGCGCGGATAAACCGGATCTCGATCACGCTCTGTGCTTTGCTTTTTACCACGCTCCCTTTTACGTCAATGGCGCATGCCTCCCGGCAAGCCAGGGCGACGCCTGCCGCGCATGTCACGAAAACGGCAGATAAGCAGAAGAACACCGCGACCAGCAAGAAAAAAACGAAGACTGCAAAAAAAGCCGTGAGTAAAACCCAAAGTAAAACGGCCTCCACATCGAAAAAACGCATTGCCTCCCCTGCGAAAACCAGCAAAACTGCAAGCCGTCGTAGCAAACCCGCCACCACACAAACCGCCGCCGTAACCTGGACGGAAAAATGTACGCCGCGCAAGGGTCGTAAGCCGCATTGTGTCAAAGTAAAAGGCGCCCCGCTTGCCATTGCCGATGCGCATAAAGCGAAAATGCAGAAAGCCACCAACACGGCGATGAATAAATTAATGAATCAGATTGGCAAACCGTATCGTTGGGGCGGAACGTCTCCACGAACCGGTTTTGATTGCAGCGGTCTGGTTTATTACGCGTATAAGGATCTGGTGAAATTCCGCATCCCGCGTACTGCAAATGAAATGTATCATTTGCGTGATGCCGCGCCGATTGAACGTGGCGAACTGAAAAATGGCGATCTCGTGTTCTTCCGTACTCAGGGTCGCGGTACTGCCGATCACGTTGGCGTTTACGTTGGCAACGGCAAATTTATTCAGTCTCCGCGCAGCGGTCAGGAAATACAGATTACCTCTCTTAGCGAAGATTACTGGCAGCGCCATTACGTGGGCGCACGCCGGGTCATGACGCCGAAAACCATTCGATAAAACGTTACCCTGTAGTATGGCTACAGGGTAAGTTCTTCTTTTGTATCACCTTTCAATTTGCTACCCTATCCTTACGTACAATAAGGTTATTGTGCGCACCTAATATAAATATAAGGAGAGAAGCAATGTCGTTTGAATTACCTGCATTACCGTATGCCAAAGATGCTCTTGCACCGCACATTTCTGCTGAGACGCTGGAATATCATTACGGCAAACATCATCAGACCTATGTGACCAACCTTAACAACCTGATCAAAGGCACGCCGTTTGAGGGGAAATCACTGGAAGAGATCGTTCGCAGCGCTGAAGGCGGCGTCTTCAATAACGCGGCCCAGGTCTGGAACCACACCTTCTACTGGAACTGCCTGGCGCCAGATGCTGGCGGCGAACCAACGGGTAAACTGGCTGACGCCATTGTCGCGTCCTTCGGCAGCGTTGCCGATTTCAAAGCGCAGTTCACCGACGCCGCAATTAAGAACTTCGGTTCCGGCTGGACCTGGCTGGTGAAAGGGACGGATGGGAAACTGGCTATCGTCTCTACGTCGAATGCCGGTACGCCGCTGACCACCGACGCCACGCCGTTGATGACCGTTGATGTGTGGGAACATGCCTACTATATCGACTACCGCAATGCCCGTCCTGGCTACCTGGAGCACTTCTGGGCGCTGGTAAACTGGGACTTTGTGGCGAAAAACTTCGCGGCATAAAGAGAATAACGCAGAAGGGAGTCCCTTCTGCGTTTTAATGCTGCGCTTAGTTCGCCACGCAAACGTCTTCAGGCTGTCTGCGCGCAGAGACAAAGACCAGCAACAGCGCAAGCCCTGCCACAATCGCCCCCATCACCGGTACGAAGCTGTAGCCCAAACCACCGGAAATCACTGCGCCCCCCGCCGCTGCGCCAAGCGCATTACCGAGATTAAAGGCACCGATATTGACCGATGAAGAGAGGCCTGGCGCTTCGCTGGCAACCCGCATAACGCGCATTTGTAAAGGCGGAACCACCGCGAATGTCGCCGCCCCCCATACCACCATGCTGATAGCAGCACCCACTTCGTTGCGCGCCAGGAACGGGATCGCCAGCATAATCACCATCAGCAGCAGCAAAAATCCTTTCAGGGTGCCGTTAACCGAACGATCCGCCAGTTTTCCCCCCAGATAGTTGCCGATAGAAAAGCCAACGCCAATCAGTACCAGCATACCGGTAACGAAAGCAGGCGTTGCATGCGTAATGCTGTGCAGCACTGGGGCGATATAGGTATAGAGTGTAAACATCGCGCCTGCGCCCAGAACGGTGGTCAGTAATGCCGATAACACCTGTGGTCGCAACAGCACCGCCAGCTCTTTGCGCACCTCAGGGCGCTCTCCCGCCCCGCCTTTCGGCAACGAGAAAAAGAGGCTAATCATTGAAATTACGCCCAGCCCCGCCGTCGCCATGAAGGACATACGCCAGCCAATGGTTTCCCCCAGCCAGGTCGCCGCAGGAACACCGCCAATATTGGCGATTGTCAGCCCCATAAACATGGTGGCGACCGCACTGGCCTGTTTATGTTTGGGGACGACGCTGGCCGCCACCACCGACCCCAGACCGAAGAAAGCGCCGTGATTCAGGCTGGTCAGAATCCGCGACAGCATCAACGTAGTGTAATCCGGCGAGATGGCCGACAGCACATTTCCGAGGGTAAAAATCGCCATCAAAAAAATAAGCGCATTACGACGTGCGCGATGGGAAAGCAGCAGCGTCATCAACGGTGCGCCGACCATCACACCAACGGCATACGCGCTGATTAGCATTCCGGCCGCAGGAATCGAGACATCCACGCCGCGAGCGATAACAGGCAACAAGCCCATAGGAGAGAACTCGGTGGTTCCAATACCAAATGCGCCAATTGCCAGCGCCAGTAAGGGATAATTTATTTTCATACATCGACTCCGCAGCTTCGTGCCGTCACGAGGCACGCAAAAGAGTCAAAAGCATGACATCAATCACAAAACTAATAAAGTAAGCAAAATAGCAAAAGACTTTTACGATTTGGTTAAAAATGAGGAAGAAGAGAGAGGAAAGACAGAGGGAGAATGCTCTCCCTCAGAGGTAAATCAGTTCAGTGCGGCAGTCAGACCGCCTGCGACAATCAGGCCCAGCACAATAATGGTGGTCACTAACGAAAATTTCAGATCGGTGCTCATCAAGTTTTCTCCTTTTTATTCCCACACAAAAAGTGATATTGCGCATTTTTACACACTTGAATGCAAAAATCTCCCATGATTTATATTGATAAGCGCTTTTAACTCTTCCCCTTTTCGTCAAGATCAGACAAAATTCCACGCTTACTTGATTAGCGTACCGGCCATTGCCCCCTTCCTGATGTTCCGTGTCGTTTTCCCGGCGTGCCGCAACCCTGACGTTGCGATCAAGGTGTGTAAAGGCAAACGTTTACTTACAGTATTTTCAGGAGTTCAGGATATGGTCTGGAGTGAGATGTAATGGCAACAATTAAAGATGTGGCGAAGCGAGCAAACGTTTCCACTACAACCGTATCACACGTAATTAACAAAACGCGCTTCGTTGCGGAAGAGACGCGCAACGCGGTATGGGCAGCCATTAAAGAGCTGCACTACTCTCCCAGCGCGGTTGCCCGCAGCCTGAAGGTTAACCACACCAAATCGATTGGTTTGCTGGCGACCAGCAGCGAAGCCGCCTATTTTGCTGAAATTATCGAAGCCGTTGAAAAGAACTGTTTCCAGAAAGGATATACGCTGATTCTGGGCAACGCCTGGAACAACCTGGAAAAACAGCGCGCGTACCTCTCCATGATGGCGCAAAAACGCGTGGATGGCCTGCTGGTCATGTGTTCCGAATACCCTGAGTCCCTGCTCTCTATGCTTGAAGAGTATCGCCATATCCCGATGGTGGTGATGGACTGGGGCGAAGCCAAAGCGGACTTTACCGATACGGTCATTGATAACGCCTTTGCAGGCGGCTATATGGCCGGTCGTTATCTGGTTGAACGCGGCCACCGTGAAATTGGCGTGATCCCCGGCCCGATGGAACGCAACACCGGCGCAGGTCGTCTGGCTGGCTTTATGAAAGCGATGGAAGAAGCGCTGATAAACGTGCCGGAAAACTGGATCGTTCAGGGTGATTTCGAGCCGGAATCAGGCTACCGCGCGATGCAGCAAATGATCTCCCAGTCTCACCGCCCGACGGCCGTATTCTGCGGTGGCGACATTATGGCGATGGGCGCGTTGTGCGCCGCTGACGAGATGGGGCTGCGCGTACCGCAGGATATCTCGGTCATCGGCTACGACAACGTACGCAACGCGCGTTACTTTACGCCTGCGCTGACGACGATTCACCAGCCGAAAGATTCTCTGGGTGAAACGGCCTTCAATATGCTGCTTGACCGTATCGTCAATAAACGCGAAGAGTCGCAGTCCATTGAGGTGCATCCGCGTCTGATTGAGCGTCGCTCTGTCGCCGATGGCCCATTCCGCGACTATCGCCGTTAATCCCCTTCTGCGGGAGCCTCTTCCGGCTCCCGTAACCACTCTTTATTCAGCGTTTCGCTGTCGCCCAGATAGTCCAGTAACCAGGCCAGCGCGGGCGACGTGTCGTTCTGCTGCCACGTCAGACAGCACGCCGCATCAGGAAACGGATTCTCAAGCTGTAGCGCCACCCATTTCCCGCTGTCGATCCACGGCTTAGCAAAGTGGGTCGGCACCATTCCCACACACAGTCCCGCGGAAAGGCAGGTCGCTGAAGATTCCCAGTCCGGCACCACCACGCGTTTTTGGTTATCCAGCAGCCAGGTGATGCGCTTCGGAAGCGTACGCGAGGTATCCTCCCGGACCAGCGACGGCCAGTTGCGCAACGTGTCGTCACTGAGCGGGCCAGCCATTGACGCCAGCGGATGATGGCGGGCGACCACGCAGCTCCAGCTCAGCATCCCCATATCGCGAAAGGTGTAGCGTCCTCCAACCGGAATGGCCTGCGTCGCGCCGATAGCCAGCTCCACGCGCCCGTCCGACAGCGCATCCCAGACGCCGTTAAATACCTCCTGAAAGACCAGCAATTCCACATCATCAAAATGACGATAAAAATCAACAATCATCTGCCGGGTGCGCTCCGGCTTAACAATATTGTCGACCGCAATCGCCAGTTGACCCCGCCAGCCGTTGGCGATCTGCTGGCACTGCTGTCGGGTGATCTGCATTTTTTTGATAACAGAGCGCCCTTCCTTTAAAAACCATGCCCCGGCGGGGGTCAGTTCAACATCCCGATGGCGTCGTTCGAAAAGCGGCACCGCCAGCCACTCTTCCAGTTGACGGACGGTGTAGCTCACCGCAGAAGGCACGCGGTGCAACTCCTGCGCCGCAGAACTAAAACTGCCATTACGGGCAACGGCATCAACCACTTCGAGTGAATATTCTGACCACATATTCTGCCTGCAAAAATTTTGAATCCAGTAGCCAAATATTAGCGTTTCACAAGCAGAATTTCACTCCCTACACTCAGCGGCAATGTCTTACTTCTGGAAAAGAGAAACAATTATGCAACCCGGAAAAGGTTTTTTAGTCTGGCTGGCGGGTCTCAGCGTGCTGGGCTTTCTGGCAACAGATATGTATCTGCCTGCGTTCGCGGCAATTCAGGCCGACCTGCAAACACCGGCGGCGGCTGTCAGCGCCAGCCTCAGTCTGTTCCTGGCCGGTTTCGCCGTCGCGCAACTGCTGTGGGGGCCGCTGTCAGACCGTTACGGGCGTAAACCCATTTTGCTGCTGGGTCTCTCCATCTTCGCGCTGGGCAGTCTGGGGATGATGTGGGTCGAAAGCGCTACTGGGCTGCTGGTACTGCGTTTTATTCAGGCGGTGGGGGTTTGTGCCGCTACGGTGATCTGGCAGGCACTGGTGACGGATTATTATCCAACGCAAAAAATTAATCGCATCTTCGCTACCATTATGCCGCTGGTCGGTTTATCGCCCGCCCTTGCGCCTTTACTCGGCAGTTGGATCCTGACGCATTTTTCCTGGCAGGCCATTTTTGCCACGCTGTTCATCATTACGCTGATATTGATGCTGCCCGCCTTACGCTTAAAGCCAACAACAAAAGCACATGACCACAGCCAGGAAAAACTGACCTTCGCCAGCCTGCTGCGTTCACAAACTTATCGCGGCAACGTCCTGATTTACGCCGCCTGCTCCGCCAGCTTTTTTGCCTGGCTGACGGGTTCCCCGTTTATCCTCAGCGAAATGGGCTATAGCCCGGCGGTAATTGGCCTGAGTTATGTACCGCAGACCATCGCGTTCCTGGTGGGCGGTTACGGTTGCCGCGCGGCGCTGCAAAAATGGCAGGGTCAACAGCTGTTGCCCTGGTTACTGGTTCTCTATGCGCTGAGCGTGGTCGCCACCTGGGGCGCCAGCTTCATCAGCCATGTTTCGCTGACAGAGATCCTGATTCCATTCTGTGTGATGGCTATCGCGAACGGCGCGATCTACCCTATCGTGGTCGCCCAGGCGCTGCGCCCCTTCCCGCAAGCGACCGGACGCGCAGCAGCCTTACAGAACACGCTGCAACTGGGTCTGTGTTTCCTGGCAAGCCTGGTCGTTTCGTGGCTGATCAGCACGCCGCTGCTTACCACCACCAGCGTAATGCTGTCGACGGTGGCTCTGGCGGCACTGGGATACTGGCTGCAACTTCAGGCGCAGGAACCGGCCGCGCGCGCAGCAAACACCGAAGTTGCGCACAGCGAATCTCACTAAAAATGTTCAACAACAGGTAATTAGCTCGCTAACAATTTTCGGTTGTATCATCGAATTTTGAGGCCTATACTAAATTTCGGTTGTTAATATTACGATAATTATTATGCGTTAACGGGAACCGGAGCGTTCCCGTTTCACCACGGATGGCCTTTTCGGTAAGGGTTCCTCCCTTCCTCTGTTCTACGTCGGATAATAGACTCGCGGAATTATTCCGTGAGATTTCTCACAAAGCCCAAAAAGCGTCTACGCTGTTTTAAGGTTCTGATCACCGACCAAGTGATGGAGAAGCTATGAGTTCATCGTGTATAGAAGAAGTCAGCGTACCAGATGATGACTGGTATCGTATCACCAACGAATTGCTGGGCCGTGCGGGTATCGCCATCAATGGCACTGCCCCGGCGGATATTCGTGTTAAAAACCCCGATTTTTTCAAACGTGTATTACAGGAAGGATCGCTGGGGTTAGGTGAAAGTTATATGGATGGCTGGTGGGAATGCGACCGACTGGACATGTTTTTTAGTAAAGTCTTACGAGCCGGGCTCGAAAACCAACTCCCCCACCATTTCAAAGATACGCTGCGTATCGCGGGCGCACGCCTGTTCAACTTACAAAGTAAAAAACGCGCCTGGATAGTCGGGAAAGAACATTACGATCTCGGCAACGATCTTTTCTCCCGCATGCTCGACCCGTATATGCAATATTCCTGCGCTTACTGGAAAGATGCCGACACACTGGAATCCGCCCAGCAAGCGAAGCTGAAGCTCATTTGTGAAAAATTACAGTTGCAGCCGGGTATGCGCGTGCTGGATATCGGATGTGGCTGGGGCGGCTTGTCCCAGTTTATGGCGTCCAATTATGACGTCAGCGTCGTTGGCGTCACGATTTCCGCCGAGCAGCAAAAGATGGCCCAGGAACGTTGCGCTGGTCTGGACGTTTCTATTCGGCTACAGGATTACCGCGACCTTAACGATCAGTTTGATCGCATTGTGTCCGTTGGTATGTTTGAACACGTCGGGCCGAAGAACTATAAAACCTATTTTGAAGTGGTCGACCGTAATTTGAAACCGGACGGTATTTTCCTGCTCCACACTATCGGTTCCAAAAAGACGGATAATAATGTCGACCCGTGGATCAATAAGTATATTTTTCCGAACGGGTGTCTGCCGTCTGTTCGACAGATTGCGAATGCCAGCGAATCGCATTTCGTGATGGAAGACTGGCACAACTTTGGCGCAGATTACGACACCACCCTGATGGCCTGGTATTCTCGCTTTATCAACGGCTGGCCGGAAATTGCAGATAATTACACCGAACGGTTTAAACGCATGTTCAGTTATTATCTGAATGCATGCGCCGGGGCGTTTCGCGCCCGTGATATACAGCTATGGCAGGTGGTTTTTTCTCGCGGCGTCGAACACGGCCTGCGTATTCCCCGCTAATCCTGATAACCCCCGCGCTGCGGGGGTTTTTACGTCGGGTTACGCGTCGCCTGCATGCAGGTTCGCCGCGCTTTCCCGTGCCGCCAGCACGCGCTCGACGGTGTCAACAACCGCCTGGGTTTGCGGATCAATTTCGATATTGACGCGAGCACCCAGTTTTTTCTTACCCAGCGTGGTGCGTTCCAGCGTTTCCGGGATCAGATGAACGCAAAAGCGCGTTGGCGTCACTTCCCCTACCGTCAGACTGATGCCATCGATGCCGATGAATCCCTTATACAGGATATATTTCATCAGCTGCGGGTCCTGAACTTTAAACCAGACCTGACGATTATTCTCAGAGGTCAGAATTTTCGAAATTTCAGCCGTGGTCATAATGTGACCCGACATTAAATGCCCGCCAATCTCATCGCTGAATTTCGCCGCACGCTCCACGTTAACGAGATCGCCGACGCTCAGATCGCCAAGATTGGTAATGCGTAACGTCTCTTTCATCAGGTCAAAGCTGATCTGATTACCGTTTATTTCAGTGACGGTCAGGCAACAGCCGTTGTGCGCCACCGATGCGCCCGTCTCCAGCGCGTCCAGCATGTGTTCAGGTAATTCCACGACATGCGTGCGGAAATTCGGTTTTTCATCAATCGACACCAGTTTCGCGGTGCCCTGCACAATACCTGTAAACATACCTGCAACTCCTGAAATCAGTTAATACATCTCTGCCCAGCACAATAGCAGGTGGAAAATCAGGTTGCCAGCAAAGCGCTAAAAGCACCTGTTTTTTCACTGGAGAATTACGTATTCCTCGCTACAATAGACTGAAATTTCCCCTGCATTTTCTTCTTGCTGCCATTTAAGGCGGCTTTTTTAGTCTCTCAAATAACAACAAATAATAGGTGTATACGTGCAGAAGTATATCAGTGAAGCGCGTCAGTTATTAGCTCTGGCAATACCGGTGATTCTTGCGCAAATCGCCCAAACCGCGATGGGATTCGTCGATACCGTGATGGCTGGCGGGTACAGCGCCACGGATATGGCTGCCGTCGCTATCGGCACATCTATCTGGCTGCCCGCCATTCTGTTTGGTCATGGGCTGTTACTGGCTCTGACCCCGGTTATCGCGCAGCTCAACGGATCTGGCCGCCGCGAACGCATCGCTCACCAGGTGCGACAAGGCTTCTGGCTGGCGGGCTGTGTGTCCGTTCTCATTATGTTTGTGCTATGGAATGCCGGATACATTATCCGTTCTATGCATAACATTGATCCTGCGCTGGCGGATAAAGCCGTGGGCTATCTTCGCGCGCTCCTGTGGGGCGCGCCGGGATACCTGTTCTTTCAGGTTGCGCGTAACCAGTGCGAAGGTCTGGCAAAAACCAAACCCGGCATGGTCATAGGCTTCCTTGGCCTGCTGGTCAACATTCCGGTGAACTATATATTCATCTACGGTCACTTCGGTATGCCGGAACTCGGCGGCGTAGGCTGCGGCGTTGCCACGGCGGCGGTCTATTGGGTGATGTTTATCGCGATGGCCTCGTATGTGAAACGTGCGCGTTCAATGCGCGATATTCGCAACGAGCGCGGATTCAGCAAGCCGGATACGGCGGTCATGAAACGTCTGGTACAGCTAGGTTTGCCGATCGCCCTGGCGCTGTTTTTTGAAGTCACCCTGTTTGCCGTGGTGGCGCTGTTGGTTTCACCGCTGGGTATTGTGGATGTCGCAGGCCACCAGATTGCCCTGAACTTCAGTTCGCTGATGTTCGTATTGCCGATGTCGCTGGCGGCTGCGGTTACCATCCGCGTGGGCTATCGACTTGGCCAGGGCTCAACGCTGGATGCCCAGACAGCCGCCAGAACCGGGCTGGGCGTCGGGGTTTGCATGGCCGTTATCACCGCAATTTTTACCGTGACGCTGCGTGAGCCTATCGCCCTGCTCTATAACGACAATCCTGAAGTGGTCACGCTCGCCGCGCAACTGATGCTGCTGGCGGCGGTGTATCAAATTTCCGATTCGATCCAGGTTATCGGCAGCGGTATTTTGCGTGGTTATAAAGATACGCGGTCGATTTTCTTTATTACCTTTACAGCTTACTGGGTGCTGGGATTACCGAGCGGTTATATCCTCGCGCTGACCGATCTGGTGGTGGATCGCATGGGACCGGCCGGGTTCTGGATGGGCTTTATTATCGGCCTGACGTCTGCGGCTATTATGATGATGCTGCGTATGCGATACCTGCAACGCCAGTCATCAGCGATTATTTTGCAGCGCGCTGCGCGATAAATCAGCAATAGCCGCCGAACGGCGGCTATTCTCTCGACATTTTGCGCGTTTCCTCTGCAATCGAGTGAAATCAGGAAGAAAATTACGTTTTCCCTCTTGCCTCATTCCGGCTCTGCCGCTAATATTCGTCCCCGTTGTCACCTGCAACATTGCGTTCATAGCTCAGTTGGTTAGAGCACCACCTTGACATGGTGGGGGTCGTTGGTTCGAGTCCAATTGAACGCACCATCCTGCGTCTGTAGCTCAGTTGGTTAGAGCACCACCTTGACATGGTGGGGGTCGATGGTTCGAGTCCATTCAGACGCACCATTCTTTATCCACACAGCACACTGTTCCCACAGCGCATTGTTCCCACAAATCTTTCCTGAATTCATGGTTTGACCGTTGTACAGACCAACAACCGCAACTGTCCCTTCACGCCTGCTGCCCTGATATTAATTATCTTACTGATTTTATTCTATTTAATAACCTGAAATTGCCGCTAACGGCAGCGTGCTCGCACGCCCAAAAATGTAAATGATAATCATTATTGTGTTGCAAATGAGAAATATTGCTAATAAGTTATTTCACGCAATTTTTCTTTTAACAATGGCAAGTGATTAATATCATGATAAAAAAGGCATATAAATTATCGCTTTTGAGTTCGCTTATTGCAGGGAGTCTGGCAATTCCTGCGGTACAGGCTGACGACATCAAAACAGCGGCAAACCAGAAAGCAGAACAAACAAACGCCAGTAACCCACCTGAGAAACAGGCTGCCCGCGACAAAGAAATAAACAGCGGCGAAACCATGGTCGTGACGGCCAAAGAACAGACGCTCCAGGCCCCCGGCGTCTCTATCATTGACAGTGAGGCCATTAAAAAACGGCCAATACAGCGCGACGTCGCTGAGATCATTCGCACCATGCCGGGCGTCAATCTCACCGGGAACTCTAACAGCGGACAACGCGGGAATAACCGCCAGATTGATATCCGCGGCATGGGGCCGGAGAACACTCTGATTCTGATTGACGGTATGCCTGTCTCCAGCCGCAACTCGGTGCGCTATGGCTGGAGCGATGAGCGCGATACCCGTGGCGACACCAACTGGGTGCCGCCAGAAATGATCGAGCGCATTGAGGTCATCCGTGGCCCGGCCGCCGCGATGTACGGCAGTGGCGCAATGGGCGGGGTCGTCAATATCATCACCAAACCGGCGACGGACGAATGGCACGGCAGTTTAAATACCTATTACAACTTTCCACAGCACAAATCCGAAGGCAGCACCAAACGCTATAACGGCAGTTTAAGCGGCGCGCTGGCGGATAATCTGACCCTGCGAGTCTACGGTAACTGGAATAAAACGCAGGCTGATGCCCAGGATATCAACGAAAACCACACGACCCCGCGTATCGGTTCTTATGCCGGTAGCTACCCCGCTGGCCGTGAAGGTTTTATCAATAAAGACATCAATTCAGCTCTGCGCTGGGAATTTATGCCGATGCAGGCGCTGGAACTGGGGGCCGGCTACAGTCGCCACGGCAACCTGTATGCCGGTGATACGCAAAACACCAACAGCAACGCGCTGGTAAAAAAATATTATGGCAAAGAAACAAACGTTCTCTACCGCCAGACGCTCAGCCTGAAATATACCGGCGCCTGGGACAGCGGCGTCACCACCAATAACTATGTGCAGTTTGAAAAAACGCGTAATACCCGCCTCAATGAAGGCCTCTCTGGCGGCATCTCGGGGATTTTCAGCCCGTCAAATGAAGGGTTCTCGACCATTTCGTTGTATGACACCAACCTGCACTCGGAAGTGAATATCCCGCTTGACCTGTGGGTTAGCCAGACGCTGACCTTTGGTGCGGAATTTAACCACCAGGCGATGAAAGATCCGTCGTCGAATACCGAATCCACCACCGGCGGGGGCTCGGTTCCGGGGATTGCCGATACCGGGCGCAGCAAATACAGCTCAGCGGATATTTACGGCATCTTTGCGGAAGATAACCTTGAACTGACGGACAGCACTCGTCTGACTCCTGCCGTTCGCTTCAACCACCAGAGTATTAGCGGCAGTAACTGGAGTCCGTCACTGAACCTCTCCCAGGAACTGGGCGGCGACTTCACGTTGAAACTGGGTATTGCCCGCGCATGGAAAGCACCAAATCTGTATCAGACCAACCCCAATTACCTGTTGTTCAGTAAAGGCCAGGGATGCTACGGCGGCGGCGCCTGCTATCTGCAAGGCAACCGCGACCTGAAAGCAGAAACCAGCGTCAATAAAGAGGTAGGGATTGAATATAATCATGATGAAGTGCAGGCCGGGCTGACCTGGTATCGCAACGACTACCATGACAAGATTGCAGCCGGTGACTCGGTTGCGGGCAAAGCCACCTCCGCAAATATTTATCAATGGGAAAACGTGCCAAAAGCCGTCGTTCAGGGGCTGGAAGGGACGTTCAATTTCCCGCTCGCCGATACGCTGAAGATGAAAAATAACTTCACCTATATCATCGAGAACAAGAATAAGAAGAGTGGAGATTACCTGTCGGTTATTCCCAAATACACCATCAACTCAACGCTGGAGTGGCAGGCCGCTAACGATCTGTCGGTGCAGGGTACGCTGACGTGGTATGGCCGCCAGAAACCGAAAAAATACACTTATCAAGGGAACCCCACTTCGGGCAGCGAAACCCGACAGGTATCGCCTTATGCGCTGGTGGGCATGAGTGCGACTTACGCGGTGACGAAATATGTGGATGTAACCGCAGGGATCGATAACCTGTTCGACAAGCGCCACTTCCGTGAAGGAAATGCCCAGACTACCGGTAACGCCACCACGGGCGCGTATCTGTGGGGAGCCGGTGCGAACACCTATAACGAACCTGGCCGCACCTACTACATGCAGGTGGGGCTACACTTCTGACGACCACCAGACTCGCATCATAGCGTAATGGCTAAGGGCGGCTTCCCGCCGCCCTCTTCACTCACTGCCCGGTTAATCGCAGCGCGCTGCCCCGGGAGTCTCCTCCGCGCTCATATTCAGTAACGCGCTCTGAAAAGAGGCGGTGAACATCGGCCCGTGCGTCAATCCCGGGTAATTCCACCAGGCAACCGCAAGCCCGTCTTTTTGCAGGGCGGAAACGGCGTCGCGGGTTTTATTCAGGATATCGGAAACCGGAGTCTGCGCATTTTTCCCCGGTGAAGCGGAACCTTCCATGAAAAATAAACGCTTATGGCAATTTTTCGCGGCATCCATTGTGGTTAACCGGGTTAACAACGAGGAATTGTCTCTTCCCAGCGATGGGCTGGCGCTGTAGTAAAACTGAAAAAATGACGACGACAGCCACGAATCAAGGACGAATAAGCCGCCGTAGGAGTGTCCCCATACGCCGCGTCGTTCAGGATCGATGTTGATCCCTTGTTCCGTTTGCGGCGCGATACGCGTCTCCAGCAGTCGACGGAAGTCCCCACTGCCGCCACCCGGTCGACGATAGCGCCCCTCCGCCCCGCTTTTCACTTCCAGCGCGGGCGTATAATCATAGGCTCTGCCGTTCAGATCAAAGGGTAAGTGGGTCTGGTAGCCGATGGCGACAATAACGGGGGGCGTTTTTTCCGCCAGTTGTTTCAGCAAGTCCTCCGTCAGGCGATCCATCACCGCATTGCCATCCAGCATATACAGAACCGGATAACCCGACGCTGGCGGCGTTTTATCAGGAACGCCGGTCCAGACCTTGTAGTGCCTTTTTCCGTCGGCGGAGTCGAAATTTTCAACCCTGAAATGGTAAAACGCGGAACCCCGATCGGCGATATTCGGTCCCAGCGGCTCCATATCCGGCCTGGCATACCCTTTCGCGCCATACAGCAGAGTAATGCAAGAGATTGCTAAAAACGGTGCCATGCGACGACGCCCGTTTCGATACTCACGGCCATACATCTCTTCGTTATTCCTTTTTTTACAGGTGAAATTCAGATTTTTGCAACATTACATACAGTTACCCGAAAGGCTCTGCGGGTCAAGTAAACCGTTACGGCCTTCATTCACATTTAAAATTCTGGTGAATGTACTTTAATCACTTATTTCGCAAAACAATATAAGTTTGTGCAAAGTCTCACAGTAACCTATTTTTATGCGCGTTATAGTGGCGACAACAGCAAATAAACAAGGCCTCTATTCGTTATGAAAAACATCTTTACACTGACATTCCTCGCGCTAAGCTGCCTTTCCACACACGCTATAGCCAGTGAAAAACTTGCCGGTAATGAAATTCTCGCCGTTCAGAAAGGCGGTGTCCCGGATAAGATTTATGAAAACAACAAGCCTCATTTAAGAATTGCGACCTATAACATCGGCAAAAATGAAGCGTCCGAAAATGTAGCTGATTTCACGTCGCTTAATGCCGCTATCAAAAAAATTGCAGCCGATATCATTGCGGTTCCAGAGGTTGATAATAAAACCGCAAGAAGCCAAAAGATTGATCAATTGAAAACGATCGCTGATGCAAATAACTATCACTATGCCTTTGGTAAGGCGCTGGATTTTGATGGTGGTGAATACGGGCTCGGCATTTTATCGAAATACAAAATTCAGCATACTCAGGTTATCAATTTACCCTCAGGCGATGCAGAACAACGGGTAGCATTACTGGCGCAAATTGCGGTTCCAGGTTTCGATACGCCGGTACTGGTCATGGTTACCCACCTTGACTGGCAAAAAGATCCCACCATGCGAATTGAGCAAGTCCGCCATCTGCTGGATGTCAGTATTGGCGATGCGTCATCCGATTTTAAAGATATCGCCTCTTCAATAAAAATTCTGGCTGGCGATTTCAACTCTACCCGTGACGAACAGCCGTTAAAAGAAATTGGCTATTTCTTTAATCCGGTTGAGAAACAGGGGACGGATTATCGTACATGGCCTGCGGTTAACCCGGCGATTGATATTGACCACATCTTCACTTTCAAGGGGCAAAAATGGGATGTGAAGAAAATAGACATTCCGCATAACTCCCCTGCTTTCACCTGGTCGTCGGCAAGCGATCATCTCCCCTTTATCGCGGATATGGAACTCACCGAGCAGTAACCTATTGGCAGGGATGGCGGGATTTCCGCTTTCCCTGCTGGCAACCGCACCGATCGCCAATAGCGCAAGGTGCATCAATCACAGATTTTGCCCTATACTGGAAAGCTGGCAAACACTGAACTAAACAGGTGATTGATGGATATTGATCTCGACAATCTGGTCTTTGACGGGCTGGAGGAAGCGCAAGAGCGTAACGCTGAACGTCTGGAAGACGCAGATAAAAAAGCCCAGGCGGTTATTGCGGATGATGACTGCGGCGATGCCTGCAAAATATAACGACAGAACCGGCGTAATGCCGGTTTTTTTTATTCAGGATTAAGCCGCAGAAAGCGCGCAGATTTCGTTCCAGTATGCCTCGCGCGTTTGTCGATGTTCAGCGTTCTGTTTTATCACGGAACCACTCCGGATCAATGTTGGCGATATCCACGCCATACAGGCTGGCGACAGGAAGAACAGACTCAACAATACGCTGAAGATGAGGCTCCGCATCGTACTGTCGGGTCTGTGGACGTGCCTTCACCACAGTATGCCAAAGACGTTTAAACCCATTCATCTTCTCCGCCCCTCTGTCTGTATGCTGGATGCGTTTTATTGCAGCGCATTCGCGTGAAAAAATGAAATACGAAATCCTGCCATCCTTGTGCATTTATTGCATTAGACCATCCCATCTTAATTCACCGACCATTAACATCTGTTTTACTAATATCTTTTTGTATATAGATAAGAATCTTTTCTTATTTGGTGACGACGGCGAGTTGTGGGAGCGTAAAAAGACAAACCCAATCATGTCGCGAATGCAGCGGCCTTTTTGACCGCGACATGAATTATTTAGCGTCTCTACAGGGATATCAAAGAAGATGATGGCAACGACAATTCACAGCACTAAAAAAACATTACTGGCATTAAGTGCGCTATTCGCATCCGGTATTGCCGCGTTACCCGCCCAGGCCGATCAACTGGCGGATATTAAAGCCGCCGGCGTAGTGAAAGTGGCCACGTTCGATGCGAACCCGCCGTTTGGCTCCGTCGATCCGCAAACGCATAAAATCGTTGGCTACGACGTTGATTTTGCCGAAGCGCTGGCCAAATCGTTGGGAGTCAAACTGGAACTGGTCGCCACCAACCCAGCCAACCGTATCCCGTTACTGCAATCGGGTAAGGCCGATCTGATCGTCGCGGATATTACCATCACCCCGGAGCGCGCCCAGGTTATCGACTTTTCCGTTCCCTATTTTATCACCGGGCAACAATTCCTGGTTCCGGCGACCTCCCCCGACAAGCTGGATGAGTACAGCCGCGCGCGAATTGGCGCGGTGAAAGGAACAACGGGGGAACAGGCGCTGCACCAGCGTTTCCCGCAATCCCGCGTGCTGGCCTATGATGATATCCCGCTGGCGCTGACTGCGCTGCGTAATGGCAACGTTCAGGCGATCACCCAGGACAGCACCATTCTGGCGGGCCTGTTAAGCGGGGCGCCGGACAAAGCCAACTTTAAAATCCTACCCGACCTGCTGAGTAAAGAGGAAATCGGCGTCGGGGTGAAAAAAGGCGAACCCGCGCTGTTAAAGGCGGTGAACGATGAACTGCTGAAGCTCGAGTCCACCGGACAGGCGGCTAAAATCTATGACGTCTGGTTCGGCCCCGAAACCAAAAATCCACAGCCGCGCGCCTTTAAAATAGAAGCGAAGTAATATGCTCTCAGGTTTGTTTACCCGCTCCGCAGCTTCGGCTGCGGATTTTACGCATTTGCGTCAGGCGCGCGTTGAACTGCGCGATGTGATCAAACAGTACGACGGGCACCGGGTATTAAACGGTGTCAATCTGACGGTGGAACCCGGAGAAGTCGTTACCATCCTTGGGCCATCCGGTTCGGGAAAATCCACGCTTATTCGACTCATCAACCAGCTTGAGTCATTAAGCGGCGGCGATATTTTTATCGATGATAAGCCCATTGGTCAGCTCAAGGGCGCAGCGCTGCGCCAGTTACGCAGCCGCATTGGATTCGTATTCCAGCAATTCAACCTTTACGCCCATCTGACGGCGCAGCAGAACATTACGCTGGCGCTGGAGTATGTGCATGGCTGGAATAAAGAGGCCGCCCGGCAGCGAGCCCGCGAGTTGCTGGACCAGGTGGGTCTGGCTGAAAAAGCCGACGCATTTGCCGCCCAGCTCTCTGGCGGACAGCAGCAGCGCGTCGCCATTGCCCGCGCGCTGGCCTCCTCTCCGCAAATTATCCTTTTTGATGAGCCAACATCCGCGCTGGACCCGGAAATGATCGGCGAAGTCTTACAGGTCATGAAAAATCTTGCCCACAGCGGGATCACCATGATCGTCGTTACGCACGAGATGCACTTCGCGCGCGAAATTGCCGACCGTGTCGTGTTTATCGACGGCGGCGATATTCTGGAAGTCGCCTCGCCTGAAGCATTTTTTACCCGTCCGCAGCACCCCAGAACCCAGCGCTTCCTGAAGAAAGTGCTCGATCCGTTACACCAGGAGTCATCGTTATAATGCTTACTCTGGACTGGCAGGGGGTGCTGAGCGGGCAACCTCTGCAATGGGTCATCTCGGGTTTTTTGACCACGCTCTGGGTCACGCTGGCAGGCGTTTTGCTGTCGACACTGCTGGCGATTATCCTGCTCGCGCTACGTCTCTCCGGCAACGCATTCGGTCGCCGTCTGGTCGCTGCCTGGGTCTCGCTGTTTCGCAATACGCCTCTGCTTGTGCAGTTGATGTTCTGGTACTTCGCAGCGTGGAATTTTCTGCCCCGTGACGTGATTGATTTCGTTAATACCGATCATTTTTGGTCGATCCTGCCTGGCGATGTCTGGTGGCTGACGCCAGAATTTCTCTGCTCCGCATGGGGGCTGGGGGTATTCACATCGGCCTTCCTGGTTGAGGAGATCGCCTCGGGGTTGCAGGCGGTATCCGCCGGGCAGCGAGAGGCCGCGGTATCGCAAGGTTTTTCCGCGTGGACGACCCTCCGCCATATTCTGCTCCCCCAGGGGCTGGCAAACGCCTGGCAACCCATCGTGGGGCAATACCTTAACCTGATGAAACTTTCATCGCTTGCCAGCGGTATCGGCTTTGCCGAACTGACCTATCAGGTGCGACAAATTGAAAGCTATAACGCCCATGCTCTGGAAGCCTTTGCCGTCGGCACCGCGCTCTATTTGCTGACCGGCATTGTATTGGGTCTGCTACTGACGCGGTTAAACCCCGCCCCGACCAAAAGAGTGAAGCCCAAAACGCGTATTTTCAGCCTCAGGAGTCCACACCATGATCGCTAATATTTCGGTCATTACCGACAATCTGGATTACCTGCTGTGGGGACGCGCTGCTGATGGTCAACCCGGCGGCGTGCTTCTCACATTGTTGATGGCGCTGGGTGCTGGCGTGCTGGCGCTTCCCGGCGGGGTGGTTCTCGCCTGTCTTGCCTGGCGATTTCCGGGCGTTATCCGTAATGGGCTGTTTCTCTGGGCGGAATTTATTCGCGGTATTCCGCTGATCTTCGTGATCTTCTGGATGTGGTATTTGCTGCCAATGCTTACCGGAAGCGATCTTCCCGGCGCCGTTACCGTCACGCTGGCGCTGGCCTGGTTTACTGCGGCATCGGTGATGCACTCCGTTTATGCTGGCATAAACGCGCTTCCTGCCGGGCAGTACGACGCCTCGGTAGTGCAGGGATTTCGCCCGTTTCAGGCATTATGGCTCATTCTGCTTCCCCAGGTGCTACGCAATGTAATGCCGTCATTGACCGGCATTTTTATCGGCCTGCTGAAAGACACGTCGCTGGCGTTTATTGTTAATGTTCCTGAACTGACTACCGTCGCCGGTCAGGTGAATAACCGGGTACAGATTTACCCGGCGGCCATTTTTATCTTTACCGGACTGGTCTATTACCTGCTCTGTTTTGGCCTGGAGAGATTCACCCGTCGACGATTTGCCATCCGATAAACGGCTCAACACTCAACAAACTGATGTTGTTCGTTGAGGCGATATTTTACCCCGGCGCGTATGTTGTTCTCGCCTTCAATGGCAACGGCGAAACGGGTACGTTCGCCATCGTGATACGCCAGCGCGGCACAGCCGCCGGGCCCCAGTATCAGGGAGTCAACGTGCCCGGTGCTGGCGATGACCGCATTGTCACCGCTGGTAACGAGATGAACATTCTCTCCGCTGTTGGCAATTCTGGCATTGGCGCCAAAGCTGACAACCTGTGCCAGATCGCCATTGCTGGCAATATTGCTCCTGTCACCCAGCGTGCTGATGCGCACCCGCATTCCCGCACTAGCAATACGACTCCCGTCACCGGCGCAGCTTACGCGGGTTGAGTTCCCTGCCACCGCCACCCGCGCGCGATCGCCGGAACAGCCTATATGCGTGTTGTAGCCTGCGCTGCCAATGCGCGCGCAGTACCCCGCGCTGGCAATCTGCGAAGCGTACCCCACGCTGGCAATTTTGACATTATCGCCCGCACATCCCAGATGGACGTTATCGTCCGCGCAGGCAATGTGTTCGCTATTACCGTGGTGCGACTGCGCACTCACCAGGCTGTCCATCGCGCTGATATCCTGACGCGCAAAGCTCTCCTCATCCAGCCAGCGTGACCAGGCATATTCCACCAGACTATTTGCCCAGTCGAGATAGCCTTCACCGCTCAGCGCCCGATGCACGTCGGCGTAGCTGCCGCCATTCGGAAAGCGACGGACAAACCAACGATACATGACGGGCCCGACTCGCCAGGTACGTAAATCCTCTCGCGTAATGATCATCCGTTAGTGCCGATGATAGCCATCAACCATGCAGCGGAAGGTCTCACCGGGCGTACGACCTGTCGTGCAAAGGTAAAGATGACCGAAGATAAAAAAGAGGCTAACGATCGCCAGCGCGAAATGCGCCTGCAACAGCCAGTAACGCACGCCGGGGAACAGATCGCCCGCCGCCTGCGGATAAAGCGACAGTAGTCCGGTTATCAGCAACAGCGGCACCAGGCCGTACATCACCCCGAGATAAGCGGCCTGCTGTAACGGGTTGAATTTAGACTGCGTGGTGGCGGGAAACGGATGTTCCTCACCCTGCATAATGCCGAACAGATAGAAGCGTGTCTGCTTTATCGCCCGGCCAATCCAGCCCTCGCGGCGAATAATATAATGGTGTCCGTTGCCGCCCAGCATGTTGATCAAAACAAAACCCAGCCAACACGCCAGCAGCAGAAAACCGCAGATCTCATGCACCGTCAGCAGACTCTTCATCACCGACGCGCCAACCAGCGAGAAATGATTGATCAGCCCGCTGCCAAGCAGGAGCACAAACAGTAGCGCATTCGACCAGTGCCACAATCTCACCGCTTTTGAGTACAGGTAAACCTTTTCACCGTGACCAGCCGCGGCTTTGTTGGCGGCGCGAAACCGCAGCATGGCATGCAGCCCCAACACCAGCCACATCGCTACCAGCATCAGTCCGGCGATGACTAACCAGACAGGCCAGTATTCGGGAGAAAACACGGGGACATAGTTCGCCAGTTGGGCATGGAACTGTTCAGCATTCTGCGACGCGTTCATACATTTTCCTTTTTAATCAAATGTTGACCGAACCGGCGATACAGATGCGGTTTTCCGGCGCCTGCGAGTTGGTGTTGATAGAATTTGTTCTCCTTCAGCCAGGTCTGAATTTCCGGGCTGTCTTCACGACCAAAAATCAATGCGTGCTCCGGGCAGGCATTCACGCAAATCGGCGGGAACCCCTTTGCCAGGCGAGATTCGGCACAAAAGTCGCATTTATCCGCCACTTTGGTTTGTGGATTGAGATAACGCACCTGATACGGACAAGCGCCTATACAGTAGCTACAGCCGATACAACGCGATTCATCTACCCGCACAATACCGCGCTCATCACGCCAAGAGGCGCCGGTCGGGCAAACATCAATACAGGGCGCATCTTCACAGTGCTGGCAGGACTGGCGGAAATAGTGATAAACGGTTTCGTTTTCATTATCCGAAACGGGAATATGCGCGATGGATAAACGACTGCCCTGAGCCGGAACATGGTTGGTCTTGCGACACGCCCGGGCGCAGAGATTGCAGCCGTTACACAGGGATTCATCATGAATCATGGCATAACGCACCGCGTTGCTATTCTTCGTGTTCGCTAACAAATTTTGACCGGGCCCGCTGAAAAAAATCACCGTCCCCATACCAAGCACAAATTTTCGTCGAGTGAAGGACATCTGGTTATCCTCTAATCCGGTGGCAGCGATCGCCCACGCTTTCCATGACATCACCCTGAACAATCAGGGATTCTGAAACTGCTCAACCTCAAGCCATTCGCATAAGCCATATGCCTTGCCGTAGCTCATAAAACGTTCGCTAAACAGATACGGCACATCGTTGGACGACGCCACACGGCGAATATCCGCGTAATCCGGGTGCGTGTCGATCGCGGCAAGGGCTGTCGCTATTTGCTGCGGCGCAAAGCGGTATGGCGGTTGTTCCAGCATGGCGACCTTGTAGGGTCGCGGATAGGTCTGGCAATCAAAACGCACCGCCTGTGCGATAGCCCGGCAAATATCGTTCTCCACCACCTGCACACACATGTCGGCATAGTTAGCGGTCATGGTTTGCGTCGAGTAGTAATAATCATCCTGAGCACCCCGCACGCAGGCGATATCCGCCCCTGTCTCGCTCTGAAGCAGCGTCTCCAGCAGCGGTGTTAACGCCTCTTCCTCCACTGAATACGGCGGTTGCAGGAAAAGCGCGCGAGCCACCAGCTGGCCTGAAGCAGAATGCTGGCGGATGAACTCCGCCATGATCTCTGCCGGACTCGCGGGAGGCGCCGATTCATCCACTCGCCTTTCATGCTGATGTAAGCCTTGCAGCCACTGCCGCTTTTCAATATCCACCTCAGGCGTGGAGTGTTCGCCCTCTGAATGACTCATCTCACCTTCCTTACGCTGGCAGCAGATTCTGCGCGGCCAGATCGGCGGCGACATCCTCAAGACCGAGGCGATGCAACGTTTCTCGCGTCGGGCATCCCAGTTCAGGGTCCCAGCCCATCTCGGTATAAAAGAGCGTCAGGGATTCACGCATATCGTCGCGATCCATTTTGTCAGTCCCTTCAGTGAACACCGGAATGTTGGGGTCCTTGTCAAAAACCCACGAACAGATGAGATCGTGTTCATTGCGCATGTCTTTGGTCTGCATCAGTTTGACGGTATAGGCGCGATGGAGCGTGAAGATACGTTCTGCGGCTAAATCAAGGCTCGCCTGGGTGGTTTCATCCCCGGTCACCGCCTGGAAAAATTTCGCTTCCAGGTCCAGATCCCCACGATAATTTCGGCTCTTTAACGGCGAAACGGTCATCGGCCAGACCCAGTTGCACAGCGTCACGGCGTTATGCAGGCAAACTTTGAGCAGCGTCCATTTGGCATACTTGATTTTCGCCGCGTTGATCGGCGTGTAATTTTTAGTCTCGTCGTAGGCGTCTTCAGAACCAAACAGTTCCGCCGCGACCTCTCGCTGTAGCTTCAGCGGTAAACCAGAACCAATAAAGTTGATGTGGGTGTGGGTCATGCAATCACGGTTAAACATGCAGTTGGTAATTGCCCCCACCTGCGCCGACGCTTCGTTAGCATGGTGTACCGGATAGCCAAACGGCGACCACAGTTTGTTTTTATCGTACGCCCAGTATTCCTCACCCAGATTCCAGCGCTCGGCAATGGCGTATGAACCATCCGCAAGATGGCTCAACTCTCCTTTGCGATGCGCCAGCCGATAGTAGAAATCCTTGATAAAGTTGGGATCGCCCGCTTCCAGTTGATCCCAGCGGATCTCCGCATATTCCTCAGCCGGCAGCACGCGCTTGAACACGCCTTTGCTGTAGCAATACGTGAAGTCACGGTGCAACTGCCCGTAGTTACACCAGATACCGTAGTCGTCAAACAGGTTCAGGCCGATCAGATTGCCGATAACGCGGCCATCGTCCTTGTCGTCAAAATCTTTCGGGCCGTGCGGGAAGATCGTGGTATGGACAAAGTTTGCCACGCAGGTATTCCCCCCGGTGCTCGGTACGCCAAAATCCTTTACCCGTGGAATATTGAGCTGCGACATGCAGCGGATCGGACATGAGTGGCAACCGCTCATTTTCACGGTGTATTTTTCAGCCGCCGGACCTAAGTCAAACACGGATTTATAGGTGCGAAAGCCGACCGTATTTTGATTACCCGGCGGGATCTCGCCGGTTTCAACAGGCCCGCCTTCTGCGGCCCCCCAGAACAAGCCTTTACGCGCCGTCCAGCGCGAGGCCGGTGAGGAAAATTCCGCCCATGCCTGCGGGGTGCTCGGCACAACATGATTATTATTGGCGCCAATCAGCTCCGTCATCATGTAGTCATTCAGCCGCTTCATCTCTTTGCGATCGGCAATATTGACCCCTTTGGTGCCCTCAACGGCAATGGCCTTGAGGTTTTTCGCCCCCATCACCGCGCCGGTTCCCGCCCCGCCGCTGTGGTTACGGCTGTTGAGCATACAGGAGAGCGGCACCAGGTTTTCACCCGCCTGACCAATGGCCGCCACGCAGGTCTCCGGGCTGGTCATACGGCAGATCTCTTCGGTCGTGGCGCGCGTCCCTTTGCCCCACAGAAAATCTGCTTTTTCGAGGCTGACCTTGTCATCTTTAATATTGATCCACACAGGCGAAGCGGATTTACCCTCAATAATAATCGCGTCGTACCCGGCAAATTTCATTTGTGCCGCAAAGAAGCCGCCCATATGCGCATCGACAACCAAATTACCTTTAGTAAACGTAGAGAGCGAAGTGATATTGACGCGGGAACTACAGGGCGCGCCAGATCCGGTCAGCGGGCCGGTGGCAAATACCAGTTTATTTCCTTCATCGAAAGGTTTCGTGCCAGGCGGAACTTCGTCATACATAATTTTGTAGCCGAACCCCATTCCGCCGACAAATTTTTTATATTTACTGGAATCTTCGAGGGTAATATCGCCTGTTGTAAGATTGACCCGTAATATATTACCTGTCCAACCGTTAGCCATAATGTTTTCCTTTGCAAGATTCAAACAGTAATATCTTTCCACTCGATAACTTTCAGCGCCCCTGTTGGACAGGCGCTGGCGCACTCGCCGCATAAAACACATTTTGACGATTTTTTCGTTTCGCTGTTTACGGTAGCCATCATCCAGGGGCAGGCAGTGGTGCAGGCGCTACAGCCAATACACCGCTTATGATCAACCGCGATGCAGCCATCGTCCTGTTTCCAGGTAATTGCGCCGATTGGGCAGACCTTCATGCACTGCGGGTCCTTACACTGGCGACAGGTATCTGCGGTGTAGTTTAAATCGCCATACAGGCCGCCGCCGGAGCCAACGCCATTGTCGCCAAAGAAGTAATTACGGTGAATCTTAATGCGGGAGAAAAACGAGCCCACGGCGCCATCGTTGTAATTGGTGCAGGAGATTTCGCAGCGATGGCAGCCTGTGCAGCGGGCGCGTTGAGTCACTAAGACCCCTTTGGGCGTGTTTATCAGTCCTACCGTACCGCTATCAACGTCTTCCTGTTTGCAGCCAAAAAGTGACAGCAGCGCGGGAGCGATAGTTAATCCTGCCAGACCCTTTCCTGATATACGCAGAAATTCGAGCCGCGTTAAGCCAAAATCTAATATTGGACGTTCGACCTGGTTCATTTATTTCGCATCCTCTTCGCAAACACAGTGCTGACAACACCCGATGTTTTGCCCTAACCGGATCGCATACGTCATATCATTAAATACAAATAGACTAATCCCAAAGAGTTAGGCACATAAATAATGTGGTTATTCAGTGCTATTAACTTTGATCGTTATCAATTAAAAACCGGAAGTGAAATAATAAAAGCGGAGTGATATTTATTATCATTTAGAGGATATAAAACACGGCAACCTATTAATAATTAATAATGTGACCTCGTTCCCATTATTAATATCAATCGCCTTCGTTATATATTAATATACATATCGATATTAATATAAACGCGATATCTGATTATTTACAAGGTGAAGAATTTAAATACCGGGAATAAGGGATGACGAAGCGAGCGCCATCCCTGAGAGAATTATCCTGCCAGGGCTTTGATAACCGTTTCCATCGCCTGTTTTTCAAGTTCGCTGCGCTGGAGTCGCTGGTTCGCCATGGCGGTTCGTAACACTCCCGCAATCACGATATGCTTCGGCTCTTGCCCCAGGTCGCGCATCTCCAGAACCACTTTGCCAACCACTCTGCACATCTCACGGTACAGTTCGTCGTCTTTTGTCAGGTTTCCCATTATTGTCTCTCATCGCCAGCACAAACAAACAGCATATATCACTCTAACGATGAAGACAAAACTCAAATAAATCAAACAAATAAACAGAGTGACTATTCAACTTAACCAATATCCGTCACCTCACACTCTGTAACTTGCTCACCCGTTCGGCCAGGCTCTTTTATAGGCCGGATAAGCGTCACGCTATCCGGCACTACGTGGTATTAGTTATTGACCGGAATCACCGCGCCTTTGTACTTCGTGCGGATCCAGTCCTGAATCTCTTTTGAGTGCAGAACGTCAACCAGCGCCACGATGTCTTTTTTCTTCTCGTCGCCACGGTGTACGGTAATGATGTTGGCGTACGGATTGTTTTCTCCGCTCTCAACGGCGATCGGATCGTTAACCGGGTCCAGACCTGCGTCGATAGCGTAGTTGGCGTTAATCACCACCGCATCGCCTTCATCGTTGTTGTACATCTGTGGTAACAGCGCCGCTTCCACGTTCGGCAGGAACTTCAGTTTTTTCGGGTTATCCACGATGTCGCTGATGCGCGCGCTGACCTTATCCACGTCCGGCTTCAGTTTGATCACGCCCTCTTTTTCAAAGATCGACAGAATACGTCCCTCTTCAGAGACCGCGTCACGCATAATGATCCTGCCGCCTTCCGGCAGATCTTTCAGCGATTTGTATTTTTTAGAGTAGATGCCGATAGGCTCAATATGAATCGCCCCGGCGCTGACGAAATCATAGGTTTTATCACCTGCATGATCTTTCAGCACGCTATTCAGGTACGGGATATGCTGGAAGTAGTTGGCGTCAATTTCACGACCGGCCAGCGCGGTGTTCGGCAGAATGTAATCCTGGAAAGGTTTAATCTCCAGATCGATCCCCTGTTTCGCCAGAATCGGTTTCGCCTGCTCAAGGATTTCCGCATGCGGTACGTTAGAGGCGCCAACGGTCAGCGTATCCGCCCAGGAGGCAAAGCTCAGGGCGCTTAAGGTTGCTGCGGCGAGTAATGTCAGTGATTTTTTCATGATAATGGTTTCCGTATTTTATTAGCGTTTATCTAACAGAGAGGTGATCACATCGCCGCAGAACTGGATAATGAAGACGATGATCAGGATAGTCACCGTCGCCACCAGCGTGACGTCGTTGTGGTTGCGCTGGAATCCTTCCAGATAAGCCAGGTTCCCTAAACCGCCTGCCCCAATCACTCCGGCCATCGCGCTGTAACTGACCAGCGCAATCAGCGTCACGGTGATCCCGGACACCAGTGCGGGTGATGATTCAGGCAGTAAAACCCGAAAAATAAGTGTGCTGAGACGTGCGCCCATTGAACGCGTGGCTTCAATCACGCCTCTGTCAACCTCGCGCAGTGCGATTTCAACCAGACGCGCATAAAACGGCGCCGCCCCGACAATCAACGCAGGCAGCGCAGCGTTCGCCCCGAGAATGGTGCCGACCAGCGCTTTGGTAAACGGGATCAGTAAGACGATCAAAATGATGAACGGGATCGAGCGAAAAATATTCACCACCAGCGAAATGACGCTATACAGCGTGCGGTTCTGAAACAGCCCGCCGCGCGCGGTCAAAAACAGCGCCAGCCCCAGTACAATCCCCAGCACAAACGTCGCGATACCGGAAAGCGCCGTCATATAGAGCGTTTCCTGCGTTGCCGCAAAAAGTTGTTCCCATTTCAGATGGGGAAACAGATTCTCAACCATGTTGTACTACCTCACCTTCAATATCGCTCTGCCGCAAATCCGCCAGAATATTATTCAGTTGTTCTTCCGTCGCCACGACGTGCAGCCACAGTTGGCCAAACACGCCATGTGCGGTTTGCGTCATCTTGCCGTGTAAAATATTGAAAGGCAGGCCGTAACGCAGGGTAAGCTCCCCTACGATCGGCTGATGCGTACTGTGCCCGGTGAAGGTCAGCTTAATCACCGTCCCGCCCAGCTCGCTCGCCAGCTGCGGGTTAAACGCCTCCTCTTCGGCATACTGACTTACCTGGCGGACAAACTGCCGGGTAATCGGCTGTTGCGGATGAGTAAAGACGTTCAGCACATCGCCTTCCTCCACCACTCTGCCGTTTTCCATCACCGCAACGCGATCGCAGATTTTGCGCACCACATGCATCTCGTGGGTAATAAGCACAATCGTGAGCTGGAAGCGGCGATTAATATCGAGCAGCAGATCCAGAATCTGATCGGTGGTTTGCGGGTCCAGCGCGGAAGTCGCCTCGTCGCAGAGCAGCACATCCGGGTTATTTGCCAGCGCACGGGCAATCCCCACACGTTGCTTTTGCCCGCCGCTCAGCTGGGATGGGTAAGCATTCTCACGCCCGGTTAGTCCCACCAGGTCGATCAACTCCGCCACCCGCGCCTTGATTTTTGCTTTTGGCGCGCCCGCGATTTGCATAGAAAAAGCGATGTTTTCGCTGACGGTACGCGACCACAGCAAATTGAAGTGCTGAAACACCATGCTGATTTTCAGCCGCGCCTGGCGCAGGGACTCTCCTGTCGCCGCTGAAATATCGTGACCATTGATGGTCACGCTGCCCACGGTCGGTTTTTCCAGACCGTTCAGCAAACGAATCAACGTACTCTTTCCGGCGCCGCTGTAGCCAATAATCCCGTAAATTTGTCCCTGTTCAACCATCAGATTAACGTTATCCACTGCGGTAATAGACAGCTTGCCGGGCGTAAAAACTTTCGAAATATTTTTCAGGACGATCATATCGTTATCGTATCCGCTGCTGCTTATGGTTATCCTGCCAGTGCTTTTAGCTGTTTAGCAGTATGGATGTCCAAATGAGTGTAATCAGGGTGTTTCTGCTTTTAAATGACCAAAAAGGAATTTGATATATCCGTAAGGAATAAGAGAGGCGCTGCGCGGGAAAATAGCTTTAGTACAATTTCGGCAACCTTTATGCAGGGAGCGGCATTATCCTTAACGCGAGCAGCGTAAACTGTTGAATTAATCGACAAAAACAGGGTAATTCGGCCATCAACACCGCCAGACGACCGCACGGCTAAACGTCCTGCCATCCAAATAGCGTTTTATATTCCATTCTGTTCTTATTCACAGACAAACATTCTTTAGGCGTGCATTTTGGCAACTCTATTATTTCGTCATGTTATTCACTGACGGATATTCACCATGACAACGTTTCACTCCGTAACGGAACTGATTGGCAATACGCCGCTGCTTCAGTTGCATAAGCTGAATAGCGGCGTAAGCGAACTCTTTTTGAAACTGGAGAACCAGAATCCGGGCGGTTCGATTAAAGATCGCGTCGCACTTTCTATGATCAATGAAGCGGAAAGACAGGGGCTGCTAAAGCCCGGCGGCACGATTATTGAAGCGACGGCGGGCAACACCGGGCTGGGTCTGGCGCTGATCGCCGCGCAAAAAGGTTATGCCCTGACGCTGGTCGTGCCGGACAAAATGAGCCGTGAGAAGATCTTCCATTTGCGCGCGCTTGGCGCACAGGTGGTATTAACCCGCTCAGACGTCAACAAAGGTCATCCGGCCTATTATCAGGATTACGCACGCCGTCTGGCGCAGGAGACGCCCGGCGCCTTTTATATTGATCAGTTCAACAACGCCGCGAACCCGCTGGCGCATGCTTCCACCACCGCCCCCGAATTGTTTGCCCAGATGGATGGCCGCATTGACGCCATCGTGGTCGGCGTCGGTTCCGGCGGCACGCTGGGCGGTTTACAGGCATGGTTTCGCGAACACTCCCCGCACACGGAGTTCGTGCTGGCCGACCCCGCCGGTTCAATCCTTGCCGATCAGGTCGAGACAGGCACATTCGGCACCGCCGGTTCCTGGCTGGTTGAAGGGATTGGCGAGGATTTTATTCCGCCGCTCGCCCACATCGAATCCGTTTCACAGGCCTTTCGCATCAGCGATAAAGAAGCCTTCGCCACGGCGCGCGAGTTGCTCAGAACCGAAGGCATCCTTGCCGGTTCATCGACCGGTACGCTGCTCGCCGCCGCCCTGCGCTACTGCCAGGCACAGACGCAGCCAAAGCGCGTGGCGACCTTCGCCTGCGATAGCGGCAATAAGTATCTCTCGAAAATGTTTAACGATGACTGGATGCGCCAGCAAGGGCTCATCACCCGACCACAGGCTGGCGATCTGAGCGACTTCATCGCCTTACGTCATGACGAAGGGGCAACCGTAACCGCCGCGCCGGACGATACGCTGGCGACCGTGCTGGCGCGTATGCGCCTGTACGATATTTCGCAGTTGCCGGTTCTTCAGGAGGATCAGCTTATCGGCATTATCGACGAATGGGACCTGATTACGCATATTCAGGGCGATAACCCGCGTTTTTCCCTCCCGGTAAAAGAAGCGATGACGCGCGAGGTAGTCCGGCTTGATAAACGCGAACCGGAAAGCGCGCTGAAACCTATTTTTGATCGCGGCCAGGTGGCTGTGATTGTCGACAACGACCAGTTCCTCGGTCTGGTCACCCGTAGCGATGTGCTCACCCACTGGCGCAACCGCCTGGATAAATAAGGAACTCTCATGAAATCGTATTCCACACTTAGCGTCCATAGCGGAACCTTTTCTGACGCGCACGGCGCCGTTATGCCGCCGATTTATGCGACATCGACGTTTGCGCAACCCGCGCCGGGTCAGCATACCGGATATGAATATTCACGCAGCGGCAACCCAACGCGCCATGCGCTGGAAACCGCCATTGCCGAGCTGGAAGGCGGTACGCAAGGTTATGCCTTCGCGTCCGGTCTGGCGGGCATCGCTACCGTGCTTGAACTTCTCGATAAAGACAGCCATCTGGTGGCGATTGACGATGTCTATGGCGGCACCTATCGACTGATTGAAAATGTGCGCCGTCGCAGCGCCGGACTACAGGTTAGCTGGGTAAAACCTGACGATCTGGCCGGTATTGAAGCCGCGATTCGTCCTGATACCCGCATGATCTGGGTAGAAACGCCGACAAATCCGTTACTAAAACTGGCCGATCTGGCGGCCATTGCCGATATCGCGCGTCGCCACCAGCTTATCAGCGTGGCCGATAACACCTTCGCTTCGCCGTTGATCCATCGTCCTCTTGATCTGGGGTTCGATATCGTGGTGCATTCCGCGACGAAATACCTGAACGGCCATTCAGACGTCGTCGCCGGACTGGCGGTCGTCGGGGACAACCCGGCGCTCGCACAACAGCTGGGTTATCTGCAAAACGCCGTCGGCGGCGTACTGGACCCATTTAGCAGTTTTCTGACATTACGCGGTATTCGCACGCTGGCCTTGCGAATTGAGCGGCACAGCGGCAATGCGCTGACGCTGGCGCAATGGCTGGAAAAACATCCGGCGGTAGAACATGTCTGGTATCCGGGGCTGGCGTCGCATCCTCAGCACGCTCTTGCGCGCCAGCAGATGTCACAGTTCGGCGGGATGATCTCCATCGTCATAAAAGGCGATGACCAGCGCGCCACTGACGTTATCACGCGGCTGAAATTATTCACCCTGGCGGAAAGCCTGGGCGGTGTTGAAAGCCTCGTCAGCCAGCCGTTTACCATGACTCACGCCTCTATTCCGCTTGAGCAGCGTCTGGCGAATGGCATCACTCCGCAATTGATTCGCCTGTCAGTGGGCATTGAAGATGTTCAGGATTTGCAGGACGATTTAGCTCAGGCGCTCGCCGGGTAGTTGCGCAACGCCGCCCTTTCCCGGGCGGCACAACGCAAGGATCATAATTAACGCTTTAATAACAATTTGTTGTGAATCTGCACAGATGTTTTTTGAAACGCTGTTTTCATTTTCCTTTTGTGTAAATTTCAGCGTATAATGCGCGCCAATTGTCTCTTGAATGGTTTCAGCGCATTGGACTGCAAAACTCAACGACTAAAAAACACGCCATCCCGTTGGGCTGAAACACGAGCACACATTCCTCTGCACGCTCTTTCGATGTCACCTATCCTTAGAGCGAGGCAACACCACTTTCGCAACACAGGTTTAGCTTCAAGGCCGTGCGCCCCTGAAGCCAGATTTCCATATCCTTCTCAACTTAAAGACTAAGACTGTCATGAAAAAGACGAAAATTGTTTGCACCATCGGTCCGAAAACCGAATCTGAAGAGATGTTAACCAAAATGCTGGACGCAGGCATGAACGTTATGCGTCTGAACTTCTCTCACGGTGACTATGCAGAACACGGTCAGCGCATCAAGAATTTGCGCAACGTAATGAGCAAAACCGGTAAAAAAGCCGCAATCCTGCTCGATACCAAAGGCCCGGAAATCCGTACCATTAAGCTGGAAGGTGGTAATGACGTCTCCCTGAAAGCGGGCCAGACCTTCACTTTCACAACGGACAAATCCGTTATCGGCAACAGCGAAATGGTTGCCGTCACTTATGAAGGTTTCACTTCTGACCTGTCCGTAGGCAACACCGTACTGGTTGACGATGGTCTGATCGGCATGGAAGTCACCGCGATCGAAGGTAACAAGGTTATCTGTAAAGTGCTGAACAACGGCGACCTGGGCGAAAACAAAGGCGTTAACCTGCCGGGCGTTTCCATCGCGCTGCCAGCACTGGCTGAAAAAGACAAACAGGATCTGATCTTCGGCTGCGAACAAGGCGTTGACTTTGTTGCCGCGTCCTTTATCCGTAAGCGTTCTGACGTTGTTGAAATCCGTGAGCACCTGAAAGCGCACGGCGGCGAGAACATCCAGATCATCTCCAAGATCGAAAACCAGGAAGGCCTGAACAACTTCGATGAGATCCTCGAAGCGTCTGACGGCATCATGGTTGCTCGTGGCGACATGGGCGTTGAGATCCCGGTTGAAGAAGTTATCTTCGCGCAGAAGATGATCATCGAAAAATGTATCCGCGCACGTAAAGTCGTTATCACCGCGACCCAGATGCTGGATTCCATGATCAAGAACCCGCGTCCGACCCGCGCAGAAGCTGGCGACGTGGCGAACGCCATCCTCGACGGCACCGACGCAGTGATGCTGTCCGGCGAATCCGCAAAAGGAAAATACCCGCTGGAAGCCGTCACCATCATGGCGACCATCTGCGAGCGTACTGACCGCGTAATGACCAGCCGTCTGGATTTCAATAACGACAGCCGTAAACTGCGCATCACCGAAGCAGTGTGCCGCGGCGCGGTTGAAACTGCCGAAAAACTGGAAGCGCCGGTCATTGTCGTTGCAACTCAGGGCGGTAAATCTGCTCGCGCAGTGCGTAAATACTTCCCGGACGCTACCATCCTGGCGCTGACCACCAACGAAGTGACCGCGCGTCAGCTGGTGCTGAGCAAAGGCATTGTGCCGCAGCTGGTGAAAGAAATTAACTCTACTGACGACTTCTACCGTCTGGGTAAAGAAGTCGCTCTACAGAGCGGTCTGGGCCAGAAAGGCGACGTTGTGGTCATGGTTTCCGGCGCGCTGGTACCGAGCGGCACGACCAACACCGCATCTGTTCACGTCCTGTAATAATTCCTGTGTGAATTAATTTTCTGAATAAAAAGCGCCCTCGCGGCGCTTTTTTTATTTAATCGATAGCCACTCTTAATAAAAAATCAAATCGGATTTCACTATCTAATCGCAGATTATCTAAGACGAATCCGATGGAAGGATTCTGTTTTCACTCGGTTTTTTAGCCATTTTAGCTCAATTCGATGCTTCTTTGAGCGAACGATCAAAAATAAGTGCATTCCCGTCAAAAAAATATTCTCAACCTAAAAAAGTTTGTGTAATACTTGTAACGCTACATGGAGATTAACTCAATCTAGAGGGTATTAATAATGAATCGTACTAAACTGGTACTGGGCGCGGTAATCCTGGGTTCTACTCTGCTGGCTGGTTGCTCCAGCAACGCTAAAATCGATCAGCTGTCTTCTGACGTTCAGACTCTGAACGCTAAAGTTGACCAGCTGAGCAACGACGTGAACGCAATGCGTTCCGACGTTCAGGCTGCTAAAGACGACGCAGCTCGCGCTAACCAGCGTCTGGACAACCAGGCTACTAAATACCGTAAGTAATAGTACCTGTGTAATAAAAATGGCGCACATTGTGCGCCATTTTTTTTGCCTGTGTTTTCCCTTCTCTGCTACTGCGTTGCCTGGGTTTCAGCGCCGCTCCCGGGTTGGCTGTTTTGCGCGGACTCCACCACTGAGCGACCAGAAGCTACCGGCGCCTGCCCTGATGTAACGGCAACCGGATATCCCGCCCGGCGATACAGCGCGTTTTCCACCAGACGTTCATCCACCTCCTGAGTCGCCTTAAACTGCGTAAAGCCTGCTGGCAACACATACGGCATCGTCTGTACGTTTTGCTCCTCTTCAGGCGACAGCGGGCGGTGTACTTCAACGTAGCGCATTCCATTTGGTTCCACGGCGAATTTCACCGGTTCGTTAATCACCCGTACCGGCGTTCCCGTTCTGACCTGTGCAAATAGCGCCTTAATGTCCGGCGCGTTCATCCGAATACAGCCGGAACTGACGCGTAACCCGACGCTGTCCGGGGCATTGGTGCCGTGAATGAGATACTCACCGTTGCCGTATGCCAGGCGCAGGGCGAAGCGTCCTAACGGATTATTTGGCCCGGCGGGCACCACCGGCGGCAGCGTAATGCCGCGTTCAAGCGAGCGTTTGCGGATACCTGCCGTCGGCGTCCAGGTCGGATTCGGGATTTTTTGCCCGACGCGCGTCGCCATCACCGGCGTTTCCAGCCCCTCTAAACCAATACCGATAGGGTAAACCTGAACACTATTTTCACCCGGCGGGAAATAATAGAGTCGTAACTCCGCCAGGTTCACAATAATGCCTTCACGCGGCGCATCGGGTAATAACAGTTGAGATGGAATGATAATCGGCGTCCCCGGTTTAGGGACCGGCGCGATGGTATTATTTGCCTCCAGGATCAACATTGCGGCAGTATCAAAACGCCGGGCAATCGCCTGTAAGTTTTTATCCCCCGCTTGCACGGTATAGGTTTGATTCTGCCCGACAAGGCGACTGTTTGCTGGCGGCAAGGGGTAATCCACTGCCCAGGCCGCCTGAAATGCGCTGTAAGCGCCGAAAAGTGTAACTGCAATGAGAGACGCACGTTTCATATCCACCCCCCTGGCGTTTTGCCGGATGGCGGTTAAATGCCTTATCCGGCCGACGAGTCACGTAGAGCTGTACGCCATCTGGCGTTCTACGTCTTTTCAGTTTAGCTAAGAGTTGCGGCTCTGGCGCGGATCGCGCGAATCATTGCTTCCAGTCCTTGTGAACGGGAGGGCGTGAGATGTTGCGTCAGCGCCATTTTTTCAAACCACGGCCGCACATCAAAATTCACAATATCCTGTGGCGTCATCTGATGATACAAAATGAAGACGATGGCAATTAACCCTTTTACTATTGCTGCATCGCTGTCGCCCTGCAATTCAATAACGCCGTCAGCGTTCTGACGCATAACAATCCATACCTGACTCTGACATCCCTGAATACTATTTTCCGAGTGACGATCCTGCTCATTTAATTCCGCCAGACGCTGCCCCAGTTCAATAATGTACAGATACTTTTCTTCCCAATTGGCGCAACGCTGAAAATTACGCAGCAATCTTTCTTTATCTGGTAGCGCAGCCATAGCGTCTCCCTGTTATCCCAGTAAGCGATGAATACGTTTTAGCCCGGTTGCCAGACGATCCACTTCTTCATGGGTGTTATACATTGCTATCGACGCCCGGCACATGGCGGGAACGTTGTAATACGTCATCAGCGGCATTGCGCAGTGATGGCCGGTTCGCACGGCGATACCGTAATTGTCGAGGAAGCTGCCCACGTCATAGGCGTGGTGTTTGCCCAGATTAAAGGCGATGACCCCCAGCCGGTTAGCCGGGCCATATAGCGTCAACTCCGGCACGTCCGCCAGCTGTTCCAGCGCATAGTGCATCAGGTTTTGTTCATATTCGCTGATTTCCGCCAGCCCTAACGCGCAAACGTATTCAATGGCGGCACCAAGGCCGATAATTCCGCCCGTGTTCGGCGTCCCCGCCTCAAAACGCCAGGGCGCTTTGGTCCAGGTCGTCCCTTCCGTCAGACTAACGGTCGCAATCATCGAACCGCCGCCTTCCCACGGCGGCATATCCTGAAGCAGTTCCTCCCGGACATACAGCACGCCGATACCGGTGGGGCCATACAGCTTATGCCCGGAGAAAACATAAAAATCACAATCCAGCGCCTGAACATCCACCGCATGGTGCATTACCGCCTGCGCGCCATCGACCAGCACTTTCGCGCCATACTGATGCGCCAGCGCGATCATTTCAGGAAGCGGGTTTTCCGTTCCCAGCACGTTCGACACATGCGCGATAGCCAGCAGTCGGGTACGCTCATCAAACAGCGACGGGAGCGTATCCAGCTGCAACGTGCCGTCTGTATTGAGCGGAATGACGCGCAGTTCCGCCCCTGTACGCGCGCACAACATCTGCCAGGGGACGATATTGGCGTGGTGCTCCATCTCGCTGATGATGATGTTATCGCCAGCCCGAACATTCTCCGGCCCCCAGCTGTTGGCAACAAGGTTGATGCCCTCTGTCGTCCCGCGCACGAACACCAGCTCTTCCGCTGAACGGGCGTTAATGAACAGCGATGCCTGTTTACGCACATTTTCCATCTTCTCGGTGGCCTGTGCGCTCAGCGTATGGATGCCCCGGTGCACCGCCGCATAGCCATGACGGTAAAACTCCGCCTCAGCGTCAATCACCTGGTTGGGCTTTTGCGCACTGGCCGCGCTATCCAGATACGCCAGCGGCAGCCCGTTGACTTCACGCGTCAGGACGGGAAAATCAGCCCGCACTTTTTCGATGGGAAATGTCATGCTATGCCTCCCGGCAGGCGAAGCCCTATTCGCGCCAGCACCTGTTGTTTAAGCGCGTCATCGCCGAGGGCTTCCGTCAACTCAGCGGCAAACGCGTAGAGAATCATCTGTCTGGCATCCTGCTCTCCAATCCCGCGTGAACGCAGGTAGAACATCTGCTCGTCATCAATCCGTCCTACCGTCGCCCCGTGGCTGCATTTCACGTCATCGGCGTAAATCTCCAGCTGCGGTTTGGTGTCCACCTCGGCAAGTTTACCGAGCAGCAGATTGTTATTGGTCATTTGTCCGTCGGTTTTAATGGCGTGCTGCGCCACGTTGATCAAGCCATTGAATACCGCCCGACCTTTATCGCTGACAATGGTTTTATGCAACTGACGGCTGTTGCAGTAACCCTTATTGTGCTCCAGCCACGTACGGGTATCACACACTTCGTTTTTCACCGGCATCGCCAGGCTGTTAATCCGCAGCGTGGTGTTTTCACCGTTTAACTGGGTGCTGGTGTTATGTCGCAGCACGGCATCGCCCAACAGGAAACTGTGGCTGTGCGCGCTTGCATCCGCCGCCAGCAGAATGTCGTTATGGGCAAAGTGGTGGCTCACCGGGTTTTCAAACGCCAGTTTGATGTGGTGCAGATGCGCATTCGCCGCCACGTTCATGGTCAGACGCGCTCCGGTAAAGTGCCGTGCCGCGTTAAGGCTGACATAGTGTTCTATCACCGTCGCCTCTGCTCCTTCCGCCAGTTCCAGGTGGTGGCGGTAGTGCGCAGTGTTGACCTCATCGCCTTCCAGCCCCTGCGTGATATGCATCAGCAGCAACGGCTTAGAGGGCCGCTGGTTGCGCTTAACTCTGATGTGCGTCACGCTCTGCGCCAGGCTTTCCGTCAGATGCAGGAAAACCTCCGGCTGAACCGGTGCGCCCAGTGCCTGACGTTCGTCGTTGATCGCAATGTCGAAACCGCTGGCTGTAGCGCTGTCGCTAAGCTGCGGGCTGAACTTGCCGTCAACAAACACCAGACGCACAGCGTCGATATCCAGCGCCAGTGCGTCGCGCTGTTCCTGAGTAACCTCGGCAAAACGGCTGACAAACTGGCTACTGACCAACCCTTCCAGCGGCGTGTATTTCCAGTTTTCATGCTTACGCGTCGGCAGCCCCAGGCGCAGCATCTGTTGTAAATGCTGCTGCGCGTGCGCCGAGCGGGATTCGCCCTGCGCCTCAAACAGATGGTGCCATTGTTGCAGCGCGTTACTGCTGTTCGGTAAGCCAGCCATATCCTTGCTCCTCCAGTTGTTTGACCAGAGTGAAATCGCCGGACTTCACAATCCGCCCCTGATACAGGACGTGGACGTAATCAGGTTTGATGTAGTCCAGAATGCGCTGATAGTGCGTCACGATAATGAATGAACGTTTACCGTCACGCAGCGAGTTGACGCCTTCCGCGACAATTTTCAGCGCATCAATATCCAGCCCGGAGTCAGACTCATCAAGGATGCACAGTTCCGGCTCCAGCACCGCCATTTGCAGAATATCGTTACGTTTCTTCTCACCGCCGGAGAAGCCCACGTTCACCGAACGGGTCAGCAAATCTTCCGGCATCTTCAAAAGCGCGATTTTCTCTTCCATCAGATCCTGAAAATCAAAACGATCCAGCGACTCCTGACCACGATAGCTGCGCACGGCATTCAGCGCTGTTTGCAGGAAAAACTGGTTGCTGACGCCAGGAATTTCTACCGGATACTGGAACGCCATAAAGATGCCTTCGCCCGCCCGATCCTCTGGCGACAGTTCCAGTAAATCTTTGCCTTTAAATTCGACAGAGCCGCCAACCACTTCATAATCTTCACGGCCCGCCAGCGTCGCGGAAAGCGTACTCTTCCCGGAACCGTTCGGCCCCATAATGGCATGCACTTCTCCGGGTCTGACGTCGAGGTCCAGACCGCGCAGAATCGCTTTATCTTCCACACTGACCTGTAAATCTTTAATGCTTAACATGTGCTTTCCTTAATACTTAACCGACGCTGTGTTCAAGGCTGATTGCCAGCAATTTTTGCGCTTCAACGGCAAATTCCAGCGGCAGTTCAGAGAAGACGTCTTTACAGAAGCCATTAACAATCATCGAGATGGCATCCTCTTCGCTGATGCCGCGTTGCAGGCAGTAAAAGAGCTGATCTTCACCGATCCGCGACGTCGTCGCCTCATGCTCAAGCTGGGCGCTGTTATTACGACACTCGACATACGGGAAGGTGTGCGCGCCGCAGTCCGCGCCAATCAGCATTGAGTCGCACTGGGTAAAGTTACGGGCGTTGGTTGCCGTCGGCATAATCTTCACCAGCCCGCGATAGCTGTTCTGGCTATTCCCGGCGGAGATCCCTTTTGAAATAATGGTTGATTTGGTGTTCTTACCGATGTGGATCATTTTGGTGCCGGTGTCGGCCTGCTGATGACCGCTGGTCAGCGCCACAGAGTAAAACTCACCGATGGAGTTATCGCCGCGCAGAATGCAGCTCGGGTATTTCCAGGTGATAGCCGACCCCGTTTCGGACTGCGTCCACGACATCTTGCTGTTTTCACCTTCGCACAGCGCGCGCTTGGTGACGAAATTCAGAATCCCGCCGGTGTTGTTATCGCCGGGGAACCAGTTTTGCACGGTGGAATATTTTACTTCGGCATCTTTGTGGATGATCACCTCTACCACCGCCGCGTGCAGCTGGTAGCTGTCGCGCACTGGCGCAGAACACCCTTCGATGTAGCTGACGTAGCTGCCCTCATCCGCCACCAGAATGGTGCGTTCGAACTGCCCTGTTTTTTCCGCGTTGATTCGGAAATAGGTCGACAGCTCCATCGGGCAACGAACGCCTTTCGGCACATAAATGAAAGTGCCGTCAGACGCTACCGCAGCGTTCAGCGCAGCAAAAAAGTTGTCATTACCCGGCACCACGGTGCCCAGATATTTCTTCACCAGCTCAGGGTGATCGTGAATCGCCTCGCCAAACGAACAGAAGATAATGCCCTGTTCCGCCAGCTTTTCCCGGTAGGTGGTGGCAACGGAAACGGAGTCGAAAATGGCATCCACCGCCACCTCTTTACCCTCACGTACCGGTACGCCAAGCTGTTCGAAGGCGTCTTCCACCTCTTTGCTGAGAAACGCATTCGCACCGGTTTGCTGTACTGCACCCGGTTCTGACGCGCACGTCTCATCGCAGTTACCGCACGATGGCGCAGAGTAATAACTGTAATCCTGATAATTCAGCTTATCGTAGTGCGCTTTCAGCCAGTGCGGCTCTTCCATCTCAAGCCAGGCTTTGTACGCATTAAGGCGAAACTCCAGCATCCACTCCGGCTCATTTCTCTTGGCGGAAATCGCACGCACGACCTCTTCGCTGATGCCTTTTGCCAGCTCGTCAGTCTGTAACTGGGTGAAGAAGCCTTCTTTATAATTCAGTGGACCACCGGTCCAGGTTTTGACATCGTCAGTTGCTTCAGTATTACGAGACATAGTACCGCCTATACCCCGAAGCTTTCGCCACAGCCGCATTCGTTCTGGGCTTTCGGGTTATGAAATTTAAATAACTGGTTTAATCCTTCGCGCACATAATCGACCTCTGTCCCGTCAATAAACGGCATGGCCTGAAGCGGCACGTACAACCTCGCGCCCTCCGTTTCAAACAACAGATCGTCCTTTTCTGGCTCGCTGACGGTATCCAGCACGTAACCAAATCCCGCGCACCCCGTCTGCTTCACGCCTAAACGCACGCCAAGCATGCCGGGTTGCTTCGCAACCAGGTCACGAATATGTGCCGCCGCCTCAGGCGTTAGCGTCAGGCCACGCCATGCAAAATCGTCTGGATTAAATGTTCCTGAATGCAATTCCATAGGTCCACCTCGTGTAATAAGCCACCAGGGCATAACACCATGTTAGTGATAATGATTATCACTTCAACCCTCTGACAGAAGGGTCATTCGGGTTAACCGCCCTTTTTGACCACTTTTACTAAGCATAGACCCTGTTTCGAGGGTTATCAGTGATGGATTATTTTATTCAATACATTGATAGATAAAGCATTTAAGAAGAGTAAACAGCGCGGCAGGTTAAAAAATTAAATATGTATCGAAAATGCCTATTTTTGAGATAGGGTTATCAATAAAAATGGGGGTCAAAAGCGGACGATGACGGTGCTAAACAATAGCTCAAACAGCCGTCGGATTAGCAAATCCACTAACGTGAAAAAGAAAGAACGGAAAGAACGGAGTAATTAACAACGAACGATCGGTATTGTATGAATAACACCGATCGTTCGTTGCCCCACCCGGCGCTTATCTCCGGCACTCATTTCAGGCTTAGCTCTTGAAGGGGTGTAAGAATATTCTCATAAGTTTGCATCGCGTATTTAACAGATCTTGCTTTCTGCACAATTTTTATACGCCTTATGCTGCGTCAGGAACAGGCCTCTCCGTCGCGCATCGCGCCCTGCACCGCCTCAAGAAACAGGCGTAGCGCGGCGGGCTGATGCTCACGGGAAAGGTATAACCCGTATACGGCTAATTGCCGCGGTTGTAGATGGGGCAACAAACGAACCAGTTTCTCCTGCGCCAGCCCCTCTCGCGCCTCTTTTTCCGGCACCAGCGCAATCCCCATCCCTGCCAGCGCCGCTTCACACAAAAGTGAAGAGATTCCGGCGCTCAGGTTGCCCTTGATCGCAACGGAGATAGGTTCTCCCTGCTCATCCAGAAAATGCCAGGATTTTCCAGCAAATCCGCTGTAATAGAGGCAATTGTGTTGCGCCAGCGCCTCCGGCGTCTGCGGCGTGCCATAGCGATGCAGATAGTCAGGAGACGCGCAGAGCACAGACTCACAGTCACCAAGCCGACGCGCAATTGTCCCTGGCTCAGGGTTATCGGTAATGCGTATCGCCACATCAATACGCTCCCCCACTAAACTGACAGGCTGATTATTAATCTCCACTTCAATGCGCAATTCAGGATAACGCGCTAAAAAAGCGGGCAGCATCGGGGCAAGAATATGCATCGCGGTGAAATGGGCGCAGGCGACGCGCAACGTGCCGGACGGCACCTCTCGCCCGGTCGCCCCCGCAATATCCAGGGAAAGCCGCGCCAGCGTTCGCGTTTTCATCAACGCGTCTTCTCCGGCAGGCGTGATCGTCAGGCGGCGCGACGAACGATGAATAAGTCTGGCTCCGGCCCATTTCTCCATTTCATCCAGATAACGGCTCACCATCGGCCTGGAGATCCCTAATGCGCGCGCAGCCGCGCTCAGGCTACCCAAATCACAGATATGGTTAAACACCGTTGCCGCCATCACTCTGTCCATAACCTTCCATCCGATCGTTTTATGAAACTCAGCATGTCCTGATAGAGGAATTTTAACAGATCGAGATTTGCTTAAAATAAGCCACGTAAATAAATCAACATCATCTGCCGATAAGGTCACTCAGAATGAAAATCAAAACGCTGGCACTTCTGCTGTCGCTGACTAGCGCGCCATTGTTCGCCGCCCCGCTGCAACTCGACGTTTATAATCCGCAGGAAAACGCGATTTTCCCGGTCTCTTCCACGCTGGTCTCTGGCCCTAAAGAAGCCATTTTATTCGACGCGCAGTTCAGTACCAAAGACGGGGAAAAGCTGGTCGAGATGATTAAAAAGAGCGGCAAATCGCTGAAAGCCATCGTGATTACCTCCGGCGATCCAGATTTCTATTTTGGTCTGGAACCGATTGTAAAAGCCTTCCCGAACGTGAAAGTTCTGGCGACGCCGCATGTGGTGGAACACATTCGCGCAACGAAAGACGCCAAACTGCAATACTGGGGCCCGCAAATGAAAGATGGCGCGCCAGCGGCGCTCACCATCCCGCAGGCAACCACCGAGACACAATTTACGATTGATGGGGAAACGCTGGAACTGCGCCACCCGAACGATTACGCCGCTTACGTCTGGGTCCCGGCTAACCGCGCAATACTTGGCGGAACGGGAATCGCATCCGGTATCCATGTCTGGACGGCGGATACCCAGTCTCCTGAGCAGCGTGCGGCCTGGCGTCATGTGTTGACAGAGATGCACAGTTTGCAGCCGACCCAGGTGATTCCGGGTCACTATATCGGTGAACGTCCAGCAGGCGACGCCGCTATACGCTTCACGCAGGATTATCTGCAATCCTTTGAGCAAGCGCTTGAGGCTAAAAAAGGGTCAGAGTATGTCATCAAAACGATGACCGCCGCCTGGCCTGGCCTCGCTGACGAAAGTTCCCTGACGCTGAGCGCGAAAGTGAATACCGGTGAAATGAAGTGGTAAACCGCCGCTCATAGCCAAAAAAATAACCCCGGCAGAGCGTGTCGGGGTTTTCTGTTGGTGTTAATTCACCGAGCGATAAAACAGTGCGGAATCAATGAACGCCCAGACGCCAGGCAAAGTAAATCTCTTCTTTTAGCTCAGAGGAAGAGAGCGTGAGTAAATCGGCAAATTCCAGCTCTAATTGTTTTAAGCGCTTCAAATACTGGGCTGGAGAAAGCTCGGTTTTATCACGGCGTAAAAATTCAATTGCCAGTTGGGTTGGGTCTAAATCGGTAGACATATCATCCTCGCTTATGTTCAAAACGTGCACAGTATAACACTTTTTTCTGCACACATTTTGACCAAAAGCAGTCTGCGATAAAGATATTTTGTGACAACGTCACACAACGGCGGTTGTCAGACGTGAAGAACAGCACAGCCGCCCCTGCTCATCAAAAATATCGATCTGCCAGACCTGATGACGAGAGCCGGTATGCAGCGCTTTGCACACCCCTCTGACGCGCCCTTCGCGCGCTGAGCGAACGTGGTTGGCATTAACCTCCAGCCCCACGACTTTCTGTTCGCCCTGCGTGCACAGATAGCCCGCAACCGAGCCGATACTTTCAGCCAGCACAACGGACGCGCCGCCGTGTAGCAGACCAAAAGGTTGCTTTGTACGGCTATCCACCGGCATCGTTGCTTCCAGCGTATCGTCGCTAATATGCTCAAAGCGAATATCCAGTAGCCCCACCATGTTCCCTTCGCCCAGAGCGTTCAGCGCTTCGAGCGTGACTTTACGTTTCCAGATCATCCAATAATCTCCAGTAGTGCCTGTAACGGATGGCGAACCCCGGTGCCTTCAACGCGTTTTACCTGGCTGCGGCAAGAGTAGCCGGTCGCCAGGCAGCGATTGCGCGGCAGTCGCGCCATCGCCTGTTGCCACGACAGCGCATAGATCCCCAGCGAATTTTCATGATTTTTCACTTCATGGCCGTAAGTACCCGCCATGCCGCAGCAGCCTACGCTGACGCTCTCCAGCTTCGCCCCTAAGCGCGCAAAAATGGCCGCCCACTGCGCCGGTGCACCAGGCAATGCCGTCACTTCGGTACAATGCCCAAAGAAATACCAGGGCTCACCGCTCACGGCAAGAGGCTGTCGGGACGCCAGCACCGTCGGCAGCCACTCATTCACCAGCTGTACGTGGAAATCACCACGCTGTTCGCCGAGGGTTTGTTTGTATTCATCACGATAGCAAAGCACCAGCGCCGGGTCGACACCGACCATCGGGATACGCAACTGCGCCACCCGATTGAGAAATTCGGCCGTTTTCTTCGCCGTCTTCGCAAATCGGTTAAGGAACCCTTTAATGTGCTGGGCCTTGCCATTTGGCGAGAACGGCAGCAATACAGGCTGAATGCCGAGCTTTTCCACCAGCCGGATAAAATCCGCCACCACCTGCGCATCGTAGTAACTGGTAAACGGGTCCTGCACCACCAGCACCATACGCTCTTTTTGCTCCTGGCTCAGGAGTTCAAGCTGTTCCAGCGTCATATTGGCGGAACGGTGCCCGATCATTTGCTGTTGCAGCGACGGCGTCGAAAGTAGCGGTAAATCCACCATGCCGATATGTTTCTTCGCGAGGTTTCGCACCAACGGCTGATTGAGAAAGAAGTTAAAGGTTTTCGGCGCCCGCGCCATTAATGGCGCATAGCTTTCGACCGTCGCCACCATATGATCGCGCAGCGGACGCAGGTAGCGCGTGTGATAAAGCGCCAGGAAGCGTGAGCGGAACTCCGGCACGTCTATTTTAATCGGACATTGTGTCGAGCAGGCTTTGCACGCCAGGCAACCCGACATCGCCTCCTTCACCTCATGGGAGAAATCATATTCGCCTTTACGAGCGTGCCAGCTGTTGCGGGTACGGGCAATTAACGTCCGAAGACTGGCGCGTTTTTCCGGCAGCTCTTTTTCCAGCTGTAGCGGATCAACCCCACGGTCGGCCAGCAGGCGTAACCATTCACGCACCAGCGTCGCGCGCCCTTTGGGAGAGTGAATGCGATTCAGGCTGATTTTCATTGACGGGCACATCGGGCTTTTGGCGTCAAAGTTGAAGCACAGGCCATTGCCGTTACACTCCATCGCCCCGCGCCAGACCTGACGCACCGCCAGTGGAATCTGCCGATCGTAAGTACCGCGTTTCACCGCATCGACCTTCATCATCGGCGCATCAATGCCTTCCGGCGGACAAATTTTTCCGGGGTTCAGGCGGTTTTGCGGGTCGAACGCCGCCTTCACTTTGCGTAGTTCGCCATAAAGCTGCTCGCCAAAAAACGCCGGGCTATATTCAGCGCGAAAACCTTTGCCGTGCTCGCCCCACAGCAGACCGCCATATTTCGCGGTGAGCGCCACCACATCATCGGAAAGACTCTTCATCAGAATTTCCTGTTGCGGATCGCACATATCCAGCGCGGGTCTGACGTGCAGCACCCCGGCATCAACATGCCCGAACATGCCATAACTTAAGCCATGACCGTCGAGCAGCGCGCGGAATTCAGCAATATAGTCGGCCAGATGTTCCGGCGGCACGCAGGTATCTTCCGCAAACGGAATCGGTTTGGCCGCGCCTTTGGCATTACCCAACAGACCAACCGCTTTTTTCCGCATGGCATAGATACGCTCCACGCCCGCCAGCTCCGCGCACAGCTGCCAGCCGATCACTCCGGCTTCCTGGCGAGCAATCAGCTCATCCAGACGCTGGCACAAGGCGCTCACCTGAGCATCAATAGCCGCTTCGTCATCCCCGGCGAACTCGACGATGTTCAGGCCCAGCATCTCTTTATCAGGCACATCGGTAATCAGCTCACTGACGGAGTGCCAGACGATGTCCTCCCGCGCCAGATTAAGCACTTTAGAATCGACGGTTTCCACCGAGAGCGCCCGCGCTTCGACCATAAAGGGCGCGTTACGCAACGCGGAATCAAAAGAGTCATATTTGACGTTCACCAGACGGCGAACTTTAGGCAGCGGAGTAATATCCAGACGCGCTTCCGTGATAAACGCCAGCGTGCCTTCAGAACCGGTCAGCACGCGCGTTAAGTCGAACTCCGTCATCTCATCGTTAAAGACATGGCGTAAGTCGTAGCCCGTTAAGAAGCGGTTGAGTCTGGGAAACTTATCAATAATCAGCTGTCGGTTTTCCCGACAACGCTGGTATACGGTGTTATAGATGCGACCGATCGCGGTGTTGCTTTTACCGAGCGTTTCCGCAAGTTCGACCGGCATTGCCTGGGTATCCAGAATATCGCCACCCAGCAATACCGCGCGAACGCCCAGCACATGATCGGATGTCTTACCGTAAACTAACGACCCCTGACCGGACGCATCGGTATTGATCATCCCCCCGAGGGTCGCACGGTTGCTGGTCGAAAGCTCCGGGGCAAAGAAATAGCCATACGGCTTCAGATACTGATTGAGTTGATCTTTGATCACCCCGGCTTCGACCCGCACCCAGCCCTCTTCCGGGTTAATTTCAATAATGCGGCTCATATAGCGGGACATATCAACGATAATGCCCTGGTTCAGCGCCTGACCATTGGTGCCGGTGCCGCCGCCGCGCGGGGTAAAAATCAATGAGGCGAAGCGCGACTCTGCCGCCAGACGGGCGATAAGCGCCACATCCGCCGTTGAACGCGGGAAAACCACAGCATCAGGAAGAAGCTGATAGATACTGTTATCTGTCGACATTGTCAGACGATCGGCGTAATTCGTTGCCGTATCGCCGGTAAACCCTTGCTGCTCCAGCGCCTGCAAAAAATTGAGCACCAGCTGAACGACGCCAGGTGCCTGAGAAATCTGTGGAATCATTATAGTGACCCTTTCCTGCGGTCTGTATTGTGAATTTAATCGTTTGCGTGTTGCTCTGTTTGTTGTATCACATTTTTTTCTTACACGCCCAGCAGAATTACAGGCAGAATCCGCCTGTTAAAAACCGCTGAAATTGCTCATCATTATGGGGTAAGGTTCGCGTGTTCGCGTCGCGTCAACGTTCTGACGCACAGAAAAGGTGAAAAGGTATTTATGGTAAATCTTCGTCAGCCCAGGGATATCGCGCAAGTGCTGCTGTCGGTGCTGTTTTTAGCCATCATGATCGTGGCCTGCTTGTGGATTGTGCGTCCCTTTGTCCTTGGTTTTGCATGGGCGGGTACGATCGTTATTGCGACCTGGCCCGTTTTGTTACGTTTACAGAAAATACTCTGGGGCCGCCGTTCTCTGGCCGTTCTGGTTATGACGCTGTTGTTGGTTCTGCTGTTCATTATTCCCATCGCCCTGCTGGTCAACAGCATCGTGGACGGTAGCGGCCCGCTCATCCACGCCGTCACCGCTGGCGACATGACGTTGCCCGACCTGGCCTGGTTAAACAGTATTCCGCTGATTGGCGCCAAATTGTATGCCGGGTGGCACAACCTGCTGGATATGGGCGGCACGGCGATCATGGCGAAAGTGCGTCCTTATATTGGCACCACCACGACCTGGTTTGTGGGTCAGGCCGCGCATATCGGTCGCTTTATGATGCACTGTGGTCTGATGCTGCTGTTCAGCGCCCTGCTGTACTGGCGCGGCGAACAGGTGGCATTGGGCATCCGCCACTTTGCCAGTCGTCTGGCCGCGAAACGCGGCGATGCCGCCGTGCTGCTGGCGGCTCAGGCCATCCGCGCCGTTGCATTGGGTGTGGTTGTCACCGCGCTGGTTCAGGCAATTCTCGGCGGGATTGGTCTCGCCATTTCCGGCGTGCCTTACGCAACGCTGCTGACGGTCGTCATGATCCTCTCCTGCCTGGTGCAACTGGGGCCGTTACCGGTGTTAATCCCGGCAATCATTTGGCTGTACTGGACGGGCGATACGACCTGGGGCACGGTGCTGCTGGTGTGGAGCTGCGTGGTCGGTACGCTGGATAACGTGATTCGCCCGGTATTGATTCGTATGGGCGCTGACCTGCCGCTGATCCTGATTCTCTCTGGCGTTATCGGCGGGCTGATTGCCTTTGGAATGATAGGTCTGTTTATCGGTCCGGTATTGCTGGCGGTTTCCTGGCGTCTGTTCTCCGCATGGGTGCATGAAGTGCCCGCGCCGGGAAACGACCCTGACGAACTCCTTGAAGAACTGGGGGAGATTGAGGACAACCATAAATAAACCCCATCGGCCTATCGACGCATTCGGTCGGCCGATACTTTAGCATTGCTCATCAATTAGCATCCTGACCAACCTGCCTTATGGCGTAATCCTCCTTACGTAATTCATTTACGTCGCAAATTCTTTATAGTTTTTAAACTATTGGGACGAATCTGATCGACGCAAAAAATCTCCACGCCTACTATTAGGGCACGGTTATAAATCAACGCCTTGATTTATAAGCATGGAAATCCCCTGAGTGAAACAACGAATTGCTGTGTGTAGTCTTTGCCCATCTCCCACGATGGGCCTTTTTTTAAGTGCCTGCCCTCACACACCTTTTCTCCACCGCCAACAATTCTGATATGCCCACGCATGACGTCGGGTGGGATAGCGCGCATCGCAAAAAAAACGGCTCCTTTTTACGGGAGCCGTTGCGGATTAGAATCAGCGCTGACGCTTATTTTTTCAGTTCAGCCAGACTCAACCAGGTCTGTACGACGGTGTCCGGGTTCAGCGACAGGCTGTCGATTCCCTCTTCCATCAGCCAGGCGGCGAAGTCTTCGTGATCCGACGGCCCCTGACCACAGATGCCGACATACTTGCCTTGTTTCTTCGCCGCGCGGATCGCCATCGACAGCAGCGCTTTCACCGCCTCGTTGCGCTCATCGAACAGTTCAGAAACCACGCCGGAGTCGCGATCCAGACCCAGCGCCAGCTGCGTCATGTCGTTAGAACCAATCGAGAAGCCGTCAAAGTGCTCCAGGAATTGTTCAGCCAGCAGGGCGTTGGACGGAATCTCACACATCATGATGATCTTCAGCCCGTTCTCACCCCGCTTCAGCCCCTGACGCGCCAGCTCGTCAACTACCGCTTTCGCCTGCTCAACGGTACGTACAAACGGGATCATGATCTCCACGTTGGTCAGTCCCATATCGTTGCGCACGCGTTTCACCGCTTCACATTCCAGCGCGAAGCAATCGCGGAAACTGTCGGAGACATAGCGACCGGCGCCACGGAAGCCCAGCATCGGGTTCTCTTCATCGGGTTCGTAACGCTCGCCGCCCACCAGGTTGGCGTATTCGTTCGATTTGAAATCCGACAGACGCACGATAACGCGTTTCGGATAAAATGCCGCGCCCAGCGTCGCAATGCCCTCTGTCAGACGACCAACATAGAACTCACGCGGTGAATCGAAGCCTTTCATCATCTCGCGGATTTCGTTTTGCAGTTTCGCGTCCTGGTCATCAAATTCCAGCAGTGCGCGAGGATGCACGCCAATCATTCGGTTGATAATAAATTCGAGACGCGCCAGGCCAACGCCTTCATTCGGCAGGCAGGCGAAGTCAAAGGCGCGATCCGGGTTACCGACGTTCATCATGACTTTCAACGGCAGATCGGGCATGGTGTCCACGCTTGAACTTTTGACGCTGAAGTCGAGCAGGTCTGCATAGACATAGCCGGTATCGCCTTCGGCGCAAGAAACGGTGACGTTTTCATCATCCTTCATGCGTTCCGTCGCGTCGCCGCAGCCGACAACCGCCGGAATCCCCAGCTCACGGGCAATAATGGCCGCGTGGCAGGTACGACCGCCACGGTTGGTCACGATGGCCGCCGCTTTCTTCATGATCGGTTCCCAGTCCGGGTCGGTCATGTCAGTCACCAGCACGTCACCAGGCTGGATACGGTTCATTTCGCTAATGTCGTGGATGACTTTAACCGCCCCCGCGCCAATGCGATGTCCGATGGCGCGGCCTTCCGCGACCACTTTCCCCTGCGCATGCAGCGTGTAGCGCTCCATTACCTGACCACGAGAACGGACGGTTTCCGGGCGGGCCTGTACAATAAACAGTTTGCCGGTATGGCCGTCTTTCGCCCATTCGATATCCATCGGGCGACCGTAGTGTTTCTCAATCTGTACGGCCTGTTTCGCCAGTTCCTGCACTTCTTCGTTGGTCAGCGAGAAGATGTCGCGCTGTTCCTGCGGCACATCTTCAATTTTGACCTGCTTGCCGTGCTCCTGGGTTGGCGCGTAAACCATTCGGATTTTTTTCGACCCCATCGTGCGACGAACGATCGCCGGGCGATTCGCCGCCAGCGTCGGTTTATGCACGTAGAATTCATCCGGGTTGACTGCGCCCTGCACCACCATCTCGCCCAGACCCCAGGCTGAAGTGATAAACACCACCTGATCGAAACCGGACTCGGTATCAATAGAGAACATAACCCCGGACGAGGCCAGGTCGGAGCGTACCATCCGCTGTACGCCAGCGGAGAGCGCGACGCCGCGATGGTCATACCCCTGGTGAACGCGATAAGAGATAGCGCGGTCATTAAACAGCGAGGCAAAAACATGTTTCACCGCCACCAGCACCGCGTCGAAACCCTGCACGTTGAGGAAGGTTTCCTGCTGGCCGGCGAAAGAGGCATCCGGCATATCTTCAGCCGTTGCGGACGAGCGCACGGCGAAAGACGCCTGCGCATCATCCGCAGAGAGCTGTGCATAGGCATCGCGAATAGCGTTTTCCAGCTCTGGCTGGAAAGGAGTGTCGATAATCCACTGGCGGATCTGCGCGCCGGCCTTCGCCAGCGCGGTGACATCGTCAATATCCGTTTGATCCAGCAGTTCATAAATACGCTGGTTTACGCCGCTTTGATCCAGAAACTGGTTAAACGCATCGGCGGTCGTTGCAAAACCATTCGGTACGGAAACACCCATACCGGAAAGGTTAGTAATCATTTCACCCAGGGAGGCATTTTTGCCCCCAACTCTGTCTACATCATTCATGCCGAGTTGGTTATACCAAAGCACCAGCGGTGACGAGCCATTGTTGGACATCGAACAATCCTTTTGTGATAAATGAACGAGTTTAGAAACTACATTATTGCGTATTTATCTTTACATATTTAAACCCCTGAAAAAAACGGTGAATCGTTCAAGCAGATTTATTTTTTATTTTTTCAGATTGTTTACGCATTTGCGCAAACCCGCGGGCGACGGGCGATCTCCCCAAAAACTGTCGGTATAAACATAAGTTCCGAAAAATGAAATGCACTTTTCACTTAATATAAAAATAGCGTTTCATTTTATAAAATAAGCATCGTGATATACGCTTCTGGCAAATTTTAATTTATGCTTTCAGATAATTATGTTTGCTCCTCAGGATAAACAAAATGGATAATGTTGTTGATCGCCATGTTTTTTATATTTCCGATGGTACGGCCATCACCGCCGAGGTTTTGGGTCATGCGGTGATGTCGCAATTCCCTGTGACCATTAGCAGCATTACGCTGCCGTTCGTTGAAAACGAGAGTCGCGCCAGGGCCGTGAAAGATCAGATCGACGCGATTTATCAGCAAACTGGCGTGCGTCCGCTGGTGTTCTATTCGATTGTTCTGCCGGAAATTCGCGCCATCATCTTACAAAGCGAAGGGTTCTGTCAGGACATCGTGCAGGCGCTGGTGGCGCCGCTACAGCAGGAAATGAAGCTCGACCCAACGCCAATCGCGCATCGCACCCACGGGCTTAACCCCGGCAACCTCAACAAGTATGACGCGCGCATCGCGGCAATCGACTATACCCTTGCGCACGACGATGGGATCTCCTTGCGCAATCTGGATCAGGCGCAGGTGATCCTGCTGGGGGTTTCACGCTGCGGAAAAACGCCGACCAGCCTCTATCTGGCGATGCAGTTTGGCATCCGGGCGGCGAACTACCCCTTTATTGCTGACGATATGGATAACCTGGTGTTACCCACGTCGCTTAAACCGCTACAGCATAAGCTTTTTGGACTGACCATTGACCCGGAACGTCTGGCGGCAATCCGCGAGGAACGCCGTGAAAACAGCCGCTACGCATCGCTACGCCAGTGCCGGATGGAGGTTGCGGAAGTTGAAGCGCTCTATCGTAAAAATCAGATCCCTTGCCTGAACAGTACTAACTATTCGGTAGAAGAAATTGCCACCAAGATTCTCGACATCATGGGGCTGAATCGTCGAATGTACTAACAAACTAGTGCAAGAGTTCAATTTTTTGCTATCATGCCGCTCTGCTTGCGAGGTGTGAAACGCCTCGCATTTGAAATCAGCAGGTGAAGGTTGAAGTGTGTTATTGTGATGCCCATCACTTCCCGGTAGTCCTGCCGTTGAAGCAACAAATTTCTGAGACTTGTAATGAACAGAACCGACGAACTGCGTACCGCGCGTATTGACAGCCTGGTCACCCCTGCTGAGCTAGCGCTACGTCATCCTGTATCATCCTCCGTCGCCAGCCACGTTACTGACTCCCGACGCCGGATTGAAAAAATATTAAACGGTGAAGATCGCCGCCTGCTGGTGATCATCGGCCCCTGCTCGATTCACGATCTGGACGCTGCGATGGAATACGCAACGCGCTTGCAAACGTTGCGCAACACGCATCAGGCGCGTCTGGAAATCGTTATGCGCACCTATTTTGAAAAACCGCGCACGGTTGTGGGCTGGAAAGGCCTCATCTCCGATCCCGATTTAAATGGCAGTTACCGCGTAAATCATGGCCTCGAACTGGCGCGCAAGCTGCTGTTGCAGGTCAATGAGCTGGGTGTCCCCACCGCCACCGAATTTCTCGACATGGTCACCGGCCAGTTTATTGCCGATTTAATCAGCTGGGGCGCCATTGGCGCGCGCACGACGGAAAGCCAGATTCACCGTGAAATGGCTTCCGCGCTCTCCTGCCCGGTTGGGTTTAAAAACGGGACCGATGGCAACACGCGCATCGCCGTTGATGCGATTCGCGCGTCGCGCGCCAGCCATATGTTCCTCTCGCCGGATAAAACTGGCCAGATGACGATTTATCAGACCAGCGGGAATCCGTACGGCCATATCATCATGCGCGGCGGTAAAAAACCGAATTACCACGCGGAAGACATCGCTGCCGCCTGCGATACGCTGCATGAGTTTGGTCTGCCGGAACACCTGGTGGTGGACTTCAGCCACGGTAACTGCCAGAAGCAGCATCGCCGCCAGTTAGAAGTTTGTGATGATATCTGCCAGCAAATCCGTAACGGTTCTACCGCAATTGCCGGGATCATGGCCGAAAGTTTCCTGCGTGAAGGTACGCAGAAAATCGTCAGCGGTCAGCCGCTGGTGTACGGTCAGTCCATTACCGACCCTTGCCTGAACTGGGAAGATACTGAATTACTGTTAGAAAAACTTGCCTCAGCGGTTGATAGCCGTTTTTGACATCATGCCCATCCTCGCGGGGATGGGCGCGCTTCTTTCCCCTCCACGCATTCCCCACTCGCCTGATTTGCTACCAGAATTAACACTTGCTGTCGCCATACACAATATTGATAATAATAATCATTGTTAAACTGATTATTATTAATTAGCGATATGCCACTTATGGACGACATTGAGTTACTTCATTTTAAGGAAAGAGACAGCGTGCCCCCTTCCCCTGCTGCCGAGCGGCGTATCAGCAGCCAGACATTGTTAGGCCCTGAAGGCAAAGTCATCATCGATCATGACGGCCAGGAATACCTGCTGCGCAAGACGCAGGCAGGTAAGTTGCTGTTGACCAAGTAGCAATCAGCTTGAGCAACTGACTTCCAGCCGTTTACCCCAGTCCGGCGGACGGCTGACATAATCGTCATTTCTGTCGGTAAAGGGGTCGCGCAGAACCTGATGCAGTTGATGTAATTCGCCCATATCCCCCTGCTCAGCGCTGGCTATCGCGCGTTGCGCCAGCCAGTTGCGCAGCACCACCGCAGGATTCACGCGCTGCATGTGCTGTTGACGCGTTGCGTCATCCATCTGCTCCTGCTGTAAACGCGCCCGGTAACGGCTGAACCACCCGTCAAAGGCCGCGCGATCGATAAATTCATCACGCAGCGGCGATGCCGCGCTCTGTTGCTCAGTCTGGCTCAACATACGGAACGTTCGGCTATAATCGCTGCCTTCGCGCGCCATCAGGGCGAAAAGCTCGTTGAGAAGCGCGTTGTCCTCTTTTTGTTCGGTAAAGAAGCCCAGTTTTTGCCGCATGCGCTGCCCATAGTGCGTGAGCAACGCCAGCTGATAGCCATCCAGCGCATCATTCAGCGTATCGACCGGCATAAACGGCGACAGGGTTTGCGCCAGGCGTTGCAGATTCCACAATCCGACAGCCGGTTGATTATCGAAGCTATAGCGCCCCTGGTGATCGGAGTGGTTACAGATAAACCCTGGCTGATAATCATCCAGGAAACCGAAAGGACCATAATCTATCGTCAGCCCCAGTACAGACATGTTATCGGTGTTCATCACGCCATGCGCAAAACCTACCGTTTGCCAGTCAGCAATCAACCTCGCCGTGCGCGCCACAACGTCCCGGAACCAGAGCGCATACTTGTCCTCTTCCGCCTGAAATTGCGGCCAGTAATGGCGAATCGCAAAATCGGCCAGCTGACGGACTTTATCCGGCTCACGTCGATAGTAAAAATGTTCGAAATGACCGAAACGCATATGGCTTTGCGCCAGACGCATGAGCATCGCGCCGGATTCAACCGTTTCCCTGTAAACAGGCGTGTCGCTGGTGACGATAGACAGCGCCCGCGTTGTGGGGATGCCAAGATAGTGCATCGCCTCGCTGGCCAGACTTTCACGGATCGTTGAGCGCAGCACTGCTCGCCCGTCGCCCATACGGGAGTATGGCGTTAGTCCGGCGCCTTTCAGGTGCCAGTCAAGCGTACTGCCGTCCGCCAGCAGTTGTTCGCCTAACAGAATACCGCGTCCATCACCGAGCTGGCCGGCCCAGACGCCAAACTGATGGCCGCTATAAACCTGAGCCAAAGGCGACATGCCGGGCAGTAATGACTCGCCACCCCACACGCCTGCGCCGTTTTCCATATCAAACAACGAAGGTGGTATCGCCAGCTGCTGCGCCAGCGCATCGTTATGCCAAATCAGGCGGGCATGACTCAGAGGAGTTGGAGAAAGTGCTGTATATGTGGCTGGCAGTTCGTCACGCCAGCGGGATGTAAAAGACAGGGTCATAGAGCCTCCTGCCTGTAGTGTAGACGGTTAATACCCGCTTAAACACCAGCAAATAAAAAGGTTATCCCTGAACCAGCGTCGTAACCTGGCTCGCTGGCACGGCAGGCCATAAACATCCTTGCAGCGCGCTAAATCCCATTGATGATATCCGCGCCAGCATCTCTTCAGTATCAATACCCGCAATCATTATCGAATCACAGCACGGTGATATCTGCGAAATAATAGCCTGCATAAAGGGTTCAAAAGAAAGACTTGCGGATCTTTGCTGGACAAAGTTTTTATCCAGCGCGACGCGTTTGAAGAGACCATCAAAGATCGCTTTTATCGATGTATCGCCAGCGCCAAAATTGGCAAGGATGAGGGGAAATCGTCCGGCTAACTCAGCCAGAATTTGATTCTCTTTCCCAAGACTTAATTCAGGATAATTCTCATTAATCATCAGTTCCAAAAATGGAAAGCGCCTTACATGGGATACAAACTCGCCGTCTGATAATAATGATGCGACGACGGCTGGCGTTAAATTAATCCAGGCAATAAGTTTATGTTGAATAAAAAAATGTTGGCACGTTTCCAGCAATGCGAGTTTTTCTTCGAACAGACAACGCTGTTCTTCTGCTGACAGGCGCGGCATGACCAGCTCCGTCGGCATACGGACATTACCGTCTTCAGTGACAAAGTTTGCAACAATCTCCAGGCCGACGAGTTTCTCTTTCTCGGTTCGGGCAGGAACAAAATAAAGGTGAGAATGATAAAAGTTGTCCAGTGAAACAATCATTGTGCCAGCCCCGCTGCATGGGTGTAATCCGGCATCCTGTAAGAAAGAACGAAGAAAGATGTCATTTCTGATACGACTGGAGGTGCTTTCATTTTTTCCTTTTTAGCCGGTAAACCGGGTCCTTTTTTTAGCTTATCTCGATTATAAACCAATATCCAGTTTTGCATTTTCCGCAAGACACCGGATAAATCATTTTGACTAAAAATACTTTTGCAAAATGTAGGGTTAAAACTATTTCTGATAACTCACGATAGCCCTGGCATTCAGACAATGAGAAATCAATTTCTTAAATATAGATGATGAAGCGGCCGCTGGGTATCCGCTTTACCATCGATAGCATTAAATACGTCTCGCCTGCCAGAAATTTTTCCGCCAGTAGACATTGTCGAGCGATGAGCGCATCACGCCGCGGCTGGTAGACGCATGAATAAATTGATTGTTGGTATCATAAATGCCGACGTGCAAACCACTTTCCCCCGATCCGGTTTTAAAAAAGACCAGGTCGCCGGGCAGCAGTTCATCTTTGTCGATTTCCGTACCAATTTTTGACTGTTGGCGCGTTTCACGCGGCAGTTGTAAATCAAATTTGTCGCGCATCGTCATCAACACAAATCCCGAGCAGTCCACCCCGCTACGGCTCATTCCGCCATAGCGATACGGTGTACCTCTCCAGGACTGTAGCTGATCGTTCAGGCCCGCGATAACCATAATGGAATCCGAAAGCCTGGCGTTAGGTGCTGGCGCACGATGGCTGCTACACCCTGCCAAAAACAGTGCTGCGATAAGAAGAAGCCAAAAGCGCATTCAGGACGAATCCTCTATCTTTTTATTCTTGCTTCTATTTAGCGTGGAAATTATGTGTTTTTCAAGAACCCATTTAACTTAAGTGGTTGATATGAGCATTCTGTGGCCTTCAACGTCCAGCCGACGGAAGTTCATACCGTATGCCTGGGCCAGATTTGGCGGCGTCAGCACCTCGTCACGCCGCCCGCTGGCGATCAATTTCCCCTGTTTCAGCAACCAGGCGCGATGCGCGTGGCGCAGAGTATGGTTAAGGTCATGGCTGCTCATCACGATGGCGATACCCTGGCTGCATAGCTGGCTCAGCAGCCTATCCAGCGCGTTTTGTTGCGCAACGTCCAGACTGTTCATCGGTTCATCCAGTAGCAGAAGCTGCCCGTGCGGGTTAGCGTGAGGGTGAATTTGCAATATCACCGCCGCCAGACGTACACGCTGCCACTCGCCGCCGGAGAGTTGATTCGCGCTCCGCCCCAGCTTGTCGCTCAGCCCAAGCGCCTGCGCAACGTCATTCAGCAGGTTCGTTTGCGTTTTATCAGGTTGATGCAGCGTCAGGAAATGCCAGACCGGCATTGAAAATGGGGGATTCTGCTGCTGCGCGAGATAGGCCCGATGTTGAGCCAGTTTCGCCGCAGGCCATGTCTCCAGCGACGCGCCGTCGAATATGACGGTGCCTTCCCCGAAGGTTAAGCCCGCCATACGCGCCAGCAGCGTACTTTTCCCTGCCCCATTCGGCCCCACGAGGTGAAGAATCTCGCCAGGCTTAACGTCGCCGGAAAGCGGCCCCAGACGCGTCGTTTCGGCAACATCCTGTAACTGCATCAACGAGATCATTATTTTGCCAACGCGATTTTGATACTTTCCACCATCCCCGGATCTTCAGGCGTCATGTCCGGTGAGAAACGCTGTACGACCTGTCCATCCCTGCCGATTAAAAACTTCTCAAAGTTCCACAAAATATCGTCCGGGTAAAGCGGCGCGCGGCCTTTACTCGCCATGCGCTCATAGAAACCGCTACCTTCCGGCGCAACGGCGGCAGGCGCTGCGGCAATCAACTTCTGATACAGTGGATGGCGGTTCTCACCATTGACGTCAACCTTGCTGAACATCGGGAATGTGACGCCCCAGGTGGTGCTGCAATAGGTTTTAATCTCCTCTTCAGTGCCAGGTTCCTGACCAAGAAACTGGTTGCAGGGAAAACCTAACACCGTAAAGCCCTGATCGGCCCAGGCTTTCTGAATATTCTCCAGCTGTTCGTATTGTGGCGTTAAGCCACATTTCGAGGCCACATTAACCACCAGCAGTACGTTTCCGGCGTACTTCTCAAGCGTGGTGACATCCCCGTCGATCGTCGTCACTTCAGTGTTGAGAATGGTATCTTGCATAGCGTCTCCCATATAACAGGCGGATGTGAGTGATCAAATATCAGCTTTTAATCATAGACTGCGAGTGTTGAAAACAGCGACTCCCCGATGCGGACAATCGCGGCGTCACGCTGCGCCATTGTCGCCGGAGTTTGTGTAATATAGATAACCACGAGCAGAGGTTTTTGTGATGTCGGCCAGACAACGCTAACAATAGAACGCGAGCCATTGTCGCCCGCCCCGGTTTTATCCGCGATTTTCCAGCCGTCCGGCAAGACCGAACGCAGCAGACCGTCAGCCACTTTGTCGTCCCGCATCCATTGCATAAGCTGCTCTCTTGAGGATGGCTGCAACACGTTCCCCAGCAGTAGCGTATTGAGCGTCTGCGCTATCGCGACAGGCGTCGTGGAGTCGCGTTCATCGCCGGGAATGGCGCTGTTCAGTTCAGGCTCATAGCGATCGAGGCGGGTTATCGTATCCCCCGAATCACGCAAAAACTGCGTGACGGCCTGCGGTCCGTTGAGCTTCCTGGCGATGAGATTGGCGGCCGTGTTATCGCTGTAGCTTACCGCCGCGCTGCACAATTGCGCCCAGCTCATGGCGTCTGGCGCCACATGTTTTTCAGTAATCGGCGAATACTCCACCAGTTGTGAGGGTTCAAACTGCGTTGAAGCAGAAAGCGCCAGCGCCTTCCTGTCGACTTCGCGTAATAACGCTGCGCATAACAGCGGCTTATGCGTACTGTTTAACGGGAACCGTTCTTCTCCCCGATAATGGGTGATACTGTTGGTCGCCGTATCAAGTACCGCAATGCCAATCCGGGCATGAAGACGCTGTTCTTCCTGCATCGCGATAGCCGACACGTATTGCGCCGTCAGCGGTGCGGCCATCGCAGAACCGCTGAGTGCCGCCAGCACACACAGACCCCATTTCATCCGTTGCCACATACTAATGACTTCCTCATTTCTCATTTTGGCTAGCGCCTGGATTTTAATAATAGCCAGATGAAGACCGGCGCCCCCATCGTCGCCGTCACTACACCGATAGGCAGTTCCGCCGACGCCAGCGCCAGACGGGCGATAACATCCGCCAGCAGCAGAGCTATCGCCCCCGCCAGCGCACAGCCCGGCAGCAAAGCGCGATGATCGCTCAGACCGCAAAGCCGTAATATATGTGGGATCACCAGGCCGATAAACCCAATCGAACCCGCGAGCGCAACGCTAACGCCGACCATCCAGCCCGTGGCGACCACCAGCAAATTGCGCCAGAACCACAGCGGCAGCCCCAACTGACGCGCGGACGTTTCGCCCAGCGCCAGAATATTCATCGGCTGCGACTGGCAGCAAATCCAGAGTGAAACCGGGATCAGGGCAATCATCAGCCAGGCCTGCTGCCAGTCCACCCCGCCGAATCCGCCCATCATCCAGTACATCAACTGGCGCAGGTCGAAGGAGGTTGAAAAATAGATGGCCCACGTCATCATCGCGCTGCAAATAATGCCAAGCGCAACGCCCGCCAGCAGCAGGCGGCTGGTTGATAAATGTCGACGGGCAAATCGCAGGAGAATAAGTGTGATGATAAGCGCGCCGGCAATGGCGCAGAACCCCAGCGCCCAGCCGGGTAACTGACCTTGCCCCAGTAGCACTGCGGCAATAAGGCCCACGCCAGCGCCGTTGGAGACGCCAAGCAATCCGGGCTCGGCAAGCGGGTTTTCAAATAACGCCTGCATTACCGCGCCTGACAGCGCCAGCGCGGCACCTACCAGCAGAACAGCAAGCGTGCGAGGGAGTCGTATCTGCCAGACAAACAGTTCACCACGGGCGCTGAACCAGTCGCCAGGGGCTATCCACTGATCTCCGGCGCACAGGCTTAATACCACTGCCAGCAGCATAAGCACCGACAGACTGGATAACCAGCGCACATTGCGGCGCTGTTGTTGGCAGGCAAAAGTCAGCATGTTTTCCATTCAGCTGAAAAGGGATGATGTTGATTTTACGGTGCGTAACCATCACAGGAAAGAAAAAAGGCCGCAAAGCGGCCTTTTTAGTTAGATCAGATTACTCTTCTTTGGGCGAAGCGTTTTCAACCCGGCTTTTCAACTTCTGTCCGGGTCTGAAGGTCACCACGCGCCGTGCTGTAATGGGAATATCTTCGCCCGTTTTCGGGTTACGTCCCGGACGTTGATTCTTATCACGCAGATCGAAGTTACCAAAACCAGAGAGTTTCACCTGCTCACCGTTTTCCAGAGCACGACGAATCTCCTCGAAAAACAGCTCGACCAGTTCTTTGGCATCCCGCTTGCTAAGCCCAAGCTTATCAAACAGATATTCTGACATTTCAGCTTTTGTAAGCGCCATAGGTTCAATCCCTCAATGATGCCTGGAATCGCTCTTTTAATGCCTCTACACATTTGGCGACGGTAGCGGCAATCTCCTCTTCTTCGAGTGTACGGCTGGTATCCTGAAGGATCAGGCTGATAGCGAGGCTCTTATAACCCTCCGCAACACCCTTACCGCGGTACACGTCAAATAAGTTTACGCCAACTACCTGATTTACGCCAACTTTCTTACACTCGGATAAAATATCCGCTGCGGGAACGTTTTCTGCGACCACCACCGCGATGTCGCGACGGTTAGCCGGGAAGCGCGAAATCTCGCGCGCCTGAGGCACCACGCGGTCTGCGAGCTTATTCCACTCCAGTTCAAACACCAGAGTGCGACCGTTCAGATCCAGTTTACGTTCCAGCTCAGGATGAACAACCCCAATAAAACCAATGCGTTCACCTTTCAGATAAATCGCCGCGGACTGCCCAGGATGCAGCGCCGGATTCGCTTCCGCCCTGAACTGAATGTCGGCCAGTTTGCCGGTAAGATCCAGCACCGCTTCCAGATCGCCTTTCAGATCATAGAAATCAACGGTCTCTTTCGCCAGATTCCAGTGCTCGTCATAACGGTTGCCGCAAATCACCCCTGCCAGCATCAGATCCTGACGAATGCCCAGATTTGCCTGGGTATCCGGCACGAAACGCAGACCGGTTTCAAAGATACGCACGCGATTCTGCTGACGGTTCTGGTTATAGACCACCGTTGACAGCAGGCCGGTCCACAGTGAAAGACGCATCGCCGACATCTCAATGGAGATCGGGCTTGGCAGCAACAGCGCTTCTTCGCCCGGATGCAGCAGTTGCTGAACCTTCGGATCGACAAAGCTATAGGTGATCACTTCCTGGTAGCCTTTGTCATTGAGCATGGTTTTCACACGCTTCAGCGACAAGTTGGCTTCACGGTGAGTCCCCATGATTAAACCCGCCTGAATCGGCTCATCAGGAATGTTGTTGTAGCCATACACGCGGGCCACTTCTTCGACCAGATCTTCTTCAATCTCCATGTCGAAACGCCAGCTCGGCGCGACCGCTTTCCACTCGTCCTGACCTTCAGTCACTTCGCAGCCCAGACGACGCAGAATATCGCTCACCTGCTCATCGGCAATGTGATGCCCGATCAGACGATCCAGCTTGCTACGACGAAGCGTAATGGTCGCGCGTTTCGGCAGCGTGGCGTCATTCGTGACGTCGATAACCGGACCGGCTTCGCCGCCGCAAATGTCGATCAACAGGCGGGTGGCGCGCTCCATTGCTTTGTACTGCAACGCCGGGTCCACACCACGCTCATAGCGGTGGGAAGCATCCGTATGCAGACCGTGGCGACGCGCACGACCGGTAATAGACAGCGGGCTAAAGAACGCGCATTCCAGCAGCACGTTTTGCGTTTCCTCATTCACGCCGGAATGCTCGCCGCCAAAGATACCGCCCATCGCCAGCGCTTTGTGGTGATCCGCGATCACCAGCGTATCGGTGCTCAGCTTCGCTTCTGTGCCGTCCAGCAGCACCAGGGTTTCGCCCTCTTTGGCCATACGCACGACAATACCGCCTTCAATACGATCTTTGTCAAAGGCATGCATCGGCTGACCCAGTTCAAGCAGTACATAGTTGGTGACGTCAACGACAGCATCAATGGAACGAATGCCGCAGCGACGCAGCTTCTCTTTCATCCACAGCGGCGTAGGCGCTTTAACATTAATGCCTTTCACCACGCGACCCAGGTAGCGCGGGCAGGCATCCGGCGCTTCAACCGCGATCGGCAGCGTGTCATTGATGGTGGCTGCAACAGGTGCGATCTCCGGCTCAACCAGCGCGATTTTGTTCAGGACAGCGACATCACGCGCCACACCGATGATCCCTAAGCAGTCGGCGCGGTTCGGCGTCACGCTGATTTCAATGGTGTTATCGTCAAGCTTCAGGTATTCACGGATATCGGTTCCGATCGGCGCATCCGTCGGTAATTCGATGATGCCGCTATGGTCGTCGGAAATCCCCAGTTCGGAGAAGGAGCACAGCATCCCTTCCGACGGCTCGCCGCGCAGTTTAGCGGCTTTGATTTTGAAATCGCCCGGCAGAACCGCGCCGATAGTTGCAACGGCTACTTTCAGCCCCTGACGGCAGTTAGGCGCGCCACAGACGATATCCAGCAGGCGTTCGCCGCCCACGTTCACTTTCGTAACGCGCAGTTTATCTGCGTTCGGGTGCTGGCCGCACTCCACCACTTCACCCACAACCACGCCGTTGAACTCACCGGCGACGGCGTCAACGCCATCCACTTCCAGACCCGCCATCGTAATCTGATCCGACAGCGCATCGCTGTCGATTGCCGGGTTCACCCATTCGCGTAACCACAGTTCACTGAATTTCATTGTTTTACCCTGCCTTTATTTAAACTGTTTGAGGAAACGCAGATCGTTTTCGAAGAATGAGCGCAGATCGGTCACGCCATAACGCAGCATGGTCAGACGCTCCATCCCCATACCAAACGCGAAGCCAGAGTAGATTTCCGGGTCGATGCCCACGTTGCGCAGAACGTTCGGATGCACCATCCCGCAACCCAGCACTTCCAGCCATTTGCCGTTTTTGCCCATTACATCCACTTCTGCGGACGGTTCCGTGAACGGGAAGTAAGAAGGACGGAAACGGATTTGCAGGTCTTCTTCAAAGAAGTTACGCAGGAAGTCGTGCAGCGTGCCTTTCAGGTTGGTGAAGCTGATGTTGGTGTCAACAATCAGCCCTTCCATCTGATGGAACATCGGGGTGTGCGTTTGATCGTAGTCGTTACGGTACACTCGGCCCGGCGCAATAATACGGATCGGCGGCTGCTGTTCTTTCATAGTACGAATCTGCACGCCGGAAGTCTGCGTACGCAGCAGACGGGTGGCATCAAACCAGAAAGTGTCGTGGTCAGCACGGGCCGGGTGATGGCCTGGAATGTTCAGCGCATCGAAGTTGTGGTAATCGTCTTCGATCTCCGGGCCAGTCGCCACGGTAAAACCAAGCTCACCGAAGAAACTTTCAATACGATCAATGGTACGTGTTACCGGATGCAGACCACCGTTCTCAATACGACGCCCAGGCAGAGAAACGTCGATGGTTTCCGCCGCCAGACGTGCATTCAGCGCCGCGTTTTCTAAATCCGCTTTGCGCGCGTTCAGCGCTTGTTGTACCTGCTCTTTTGCTTCATTGATAACCGCGCCGGCTGCCGGACGCTCTTCTGGCGGCAATTCACGCAGGGTCGTCATCTGAAGGGTTAAATGCCCTTTCTTGCCCAAATATTCGACGCGTACATTGTCTAACGCGGCAACATCTGACGCCTGGTTAATGGCTGCCTTCGCACTGGCAACCAGCTCTGCGAGATGTGACATGGTTTTCCTCATTGTGTCGGTGAAGACACCGGTTCGTTGGACTTAATCTCTCGATTTCAGGTACAAAAAAAGCCTCCATCAGGAGGCTTTTTCGCGCTGTTTTTCGTTTCTTCTTTCACGCGCTAGCCTCCTGGAGTCAGGTGCTAAAGTAAAAAAAGAAGCGGAAAATAGCAGCATTCATGCTTGCGTTACCTTGTGTGGTAAAACCGGACAACCTTTATTGAAAAGGGTTACGGATAAATTGTCAACTGATTGATTGCACTACAAATAAAAGAGAGGGAGCCAGGCTCCCTCTTTTCACTGGCTTATGCCAGAGCTGCTTTCGCTTTTTCAACCAGAGCGGTGAACGCTACTTTGTCGAATACTGCGATGTCAGCCAGGATCTTACGGTCGATTTCAACAGAGGCTTTTTTCAGGCCGTTGATGAATTTGCTGTAAGAAATACCGTTCTGACGTGCTGCTGCGTTGATACGCGCAATCCACAGTTGACGGAACTGACGCTTACGTTGACGACGGTCACGGTAAGCATACTGACCAGCTTTGATAACTGCCTGGAAGGCAACGCGGTATACGCGAGAACGCGCACCGTAGTAGCCTTTGGCTTGTTTCAAAATTTTCTTGTGACGTGCGCGTGCAATTACACCACGTTTTACGCGAGCCATAGTGCTCTCCTGTATCTATTCTGATTCGCCCTTCATCTTTCACATTTTCGCGGCGTTAACCGCCTTGCGACATGCGAAATCTATCGGGCATAAAAAAGTTAAAAAAAACGTTAACGGCTTATGCGTACGGCAGGCACGCGATTACCAGACCCAGATCGCCTTTGGAAACCATGGCTTTCGGGCGCAGGTGACGTTTACGCTTGGTCGCTTTTTTGGTCAGAATATGACGCAGGTTAGCGTGCTTGTGCTTAAAACCACCTTTACCGGTTTTTTTGAAGCGCTTAGCAGCACCGCGTACGGTCTTAATTTTTGGCATTTTAATAACTTCCACTTCGCATTGTTAATAAACGAAACCCAGGCGAACAAAATCTGTGAAGCCCGAAGGCTCCACAGGAATTGCTACTTGAAGGCCTTACTGTTTCTTCTTAGGAGCGAGCACCATAATCATCTGACGGCCTTCGATCTTCGTAGGGAAGGATTCGACAACTGCCAGTTCAGCCAGATCTTCTTTCACGCGATTAAGCACTTCCATACCGATCTGTTGGTGGGCCATCTCACGACCGCGGAAACGCAGCGTGATCTTGGCCTTATCGCCCTCTTCGAGAAAGCGAATCAGGCTGCGGAGTTTTACCTGATAGTCGCCTTCATCTGTACCAGGACGGAATTTAATTTCCTTAACCTGGATAACTTTTTGCTTTTTCTTCTGTTCCTTAGAAGACTTACTCTTTTCATAGAGGAATTTGCCGTAATCCATTATACGACAAACCGGCGGCTCGGCGTTAGGGCTGATTTCGACTAAGTCTACTCCAGCTTCTTCAGCTTTTTCCAGAGCTTCTCTCAGACTCACAATACCAAGCTGCTCCCCTTCCAGACCTGTTAAGCGAACTTCCTGGGCGCGAATTTCGCCATTGATACGGTTAGGACGCGCCGTTTGAACTCGTTTTCCGCCTTTAATACTTTATTCCTCCAGTTGTTGAAGACTGCGGCTGCGAATCTCTTGTTGCAGCTTCTCGATAACTTCATTTACGTCCAGGCTGCCCAAGTCTTTGCCACGACGGGTACGCACGGCTACTTTGCCTGCTTCTACCTCTTTGTCGCCACAGACCAACATGTAAGGGACACGACGTAAAGTGTGCTCGCGGATTTTAAAGCCTATCTTCTCATTTCTCAAGTCTGCTTTTACACGAATGCCCGCATTTTGTAGTTTCTGCGTCAATTCGTTAACGTATTCAGACTGAGTATCGGTAATGTTCATCACCACTACCTGAACCGGCGCAAGCCAGGTCGGGAAGAAGCCCGCGAACTCTTCAGTCAGGATACCGATGAAACGTTCCATTGACCCAAGAATCGCGCGGTGAATCATCACCGGCACCTGACGCTCGTTGTTTTCGCCAACATAAGAGGCGTTCAGACGAGACGGCAGAGAGAAGTCCAGCTGTACCGTACCGCACTGCCATGCACGATCGAGGCAGTCATACAGGGTAAATTCAATTTTCGGACCGTAGAATGCGCCCTCACCCAGTTGATACTCAAACGGGATGTTGTTTTCTTCCAGCGCAACGGCCAGATCCGCCTCAGCACGATCCCACATTTCATCGCTACCGATACGTTTTTCGGGGCGAGTGGAAAGTTTGACGACGATTTTCTCGAAGCCAAAGGTGCTGTACATATCGTAGACCATACGAATACAGGCGTTCACTTCATCGCGAATCTGTTCTTCAGTACAGAAGATATGCGCATCATCCTGGGTGAAGCCACGTACGCGCATCAGGCCATGCAAGGCGCCTGACGGTTCGTTACGGTGGCAGCTACCGAATTCCGCCATACGCAGCGGCAGATCGCGGTAGGACTTCAGACCCTGGTTGAAGATCTGCACGTGGCCCGGGCAGTTCATCGGCTTGATGCAGTATTCACGGTTCTCTGAAGAGGTAGTGAACATCGCATCTTTGTAGTTTTCCCAGTGCCCGGTTTTTTCCCACAGCACACGGTCCATCATGAACGGGCCTTTAACTTCCTGATACTGATATTCTTTGAGCTTAGAACGCACAAAGACTTCCAGTTCACGGAAGATAGTCCAGCCGTCGTTATGCCAGAACACCATACCCGGCGCTTCTTCCTGCATATGATACAGGTCAAGCTGCTTACCGATTTTACGGTGGTCGCGCTTGGCGGCTTCTTCAAGGCGTTGCAGATAGGCGTTCAGGGATTTTTTATCCGCCCACGCCGTACCATAAATACGTTGCAGCATCTTGTTGTTGCTGTCGCCACGCCAGTATGCCCCTGCGGTTTTCATCAGTTTGAAGTGATGGCAGAAACGCATGTTCGGCACGTGCGGGCCACGGCACATATCGACATATTCTTCATGATGATACAAGCCCGGCTTGTCATCATGCGCAATATTCTCATCAAGAATAGAAACCTTATAGGTTTCTCCACGCTTCACGAAGGTTTCACGCGCTTCGTGCCAGCTCACTTTCTTCTTAATGACGTCGTAGTTTTTCTCAGCAAGCTCGTGCATCCGTTTTTCGAGCGCGTCGACATCTTCCTGGGTTAACGTACGGTCGAGATCAATATCATAGTAAAAACCGTTATCGACAACCGGACCGATAGCCATTTTGGTGTTCGGCCAAAGTTGTTTAATCGCGTGCCCTAACAGGTGCGCGCAGGAGTGACGAATGATCTCCAGACCTTCTTCATCTTTCGCGGTGATGATTGCCAGCTGAGCGTCGTTTTCAATGAGATCGGACGCGTCAACCAGTTCGCCATTAACGCGACCTGCGATACAGGCTTTCGCCAGTCCTGGACCAATGTCCAGCGCAACATCCATGGGGCTTACAGCGTGGTCGTAATGGCGTTGGCTGCCATCAGGAAGAGTAATAACAGGCATGTTATATCCTTATTTGCAGTGGTGACCCACACGAAAGATCACATACAAAGTTTCAATATTTAAAATTATCAAAAAGTTATGGGCTGATTCCCGCTTCACTCTGCGAAATATGTCACGGCCCGCCTGAATGGCGAGACTGGACCTACACCCGTTTTTTGATAACACCGCTTGACAGTGTACACGGCATTGACTGCCGATCAAAGCCGCAATCACGCCGAACTGTATGATGTAAATCAATTCCCTGACGCGCCATCGCTTTTGTTACACTGGGAGCATCAGTCCGATTTTGACAGGAAGAGAGAAAATGCCAACAAACCGCTTTGCCAAAAAACACTGGAAGATGGTTGTCGTATTGCTCCTCATTTGCGGCGCAATGTTGCTGCTCCGCTGGGCGGCGATGATTTGGGGCTAATATCCGAAGCGTTCGCCGAAAGTTAATTCCTGCGAATGAATAGAAAGCATCAATAATATGCACGTTCAACGCATTTTTATGAATGGCATTCGCCACGGAAAATATAAATATAATTTCACTTAGCGCGCAATCGCGATAAAAACGCTAATTTAAAAAGCCGGGTCGTGTTTAAAACAACCCGGCAGGCGATTACATCTTATACCCTAACGATACCGTCGTGCGGCGATCGGTATGTTCCGGCGCCGTTGCGGGCGGTTCGGAGTTCCAGGTCAGGTTATAAGCTACCTTTAAACCAAAATGCTCGTTGATCGCGACATTTAGCGCCGTCTCTGAGTTGAGGGTGGTATCTTCAGCGCCGAAAACGGACACGCCCTGCGTAAATTTGGTGTTATCCGTCATCTGCCAGGCGTAGCTACCGGAAGCGTAGCCCAGCGGTTGGGTCTCGGTTTTTCCATCGGTATGTTCGTCATAGCGTACGCCAGGACCGAATTCAAAACGGAAGCTGTGCACCGGCCCGTTGAGGAACTGACGACCATAACCGGCGGTCAGTGTGTCACGCTCACGATAACCGTTGTAACGGTCTGTCAGCCAGCTTGCCTGGCCAAACAGGTAATCGTAGTCGGTCATATTGAAACGGCTACGGCCGCCTACCGCGTATTTCTCCGAAGAGCGTTCATCGTTGGAGGATGTATTGCTGGCATTCCCCCACAGCGACCAGGCGGTGGTTGCACCGTACCAGGTCATCGTGGTGTCAGCCGTTAAAGAAGAACTTTTCGTGTTGCCTGACTGAGCAAGGTAGCCCGCATTCAGGTTACCTTCGAAGGGTTTCTTCGCAGTGGCGGGATCATCCATGACAGTAAAAACGGAATCATCAGCAGCGGCATGCATTGACGCAAATACGCCCCCTGCCAACATTAATGCAGCGGGTACTGTCTTCAAAAGCTTCATTTATAAAGAGTCCGTACAACAAAAAAAGAGACCGTTACGGTCCCGGAAACTTTCATAAGGATCAATGACAAACGATCCAGGAAAGGTAACAAATTATAAAAAGGCTCGAATAACATAGCAATGAATTCTTATTTCATTTTTTGAATAAGAGAGTTCCCAAAGCAGATATTTATTTATATATCTTTCTCCCGGTAATTTTAAATAAATATCCAGTAAATCATATTGTTAATTACTTCCCTTTCCGGGCATTCAGTGCCAGACTGAAGTCAGCCTAACAGGAGGTAAAGATGATACGTATCTATACGTTAACACTTGCGCCCTCTCTCGATAGCGCAACAATCACCCCACAACTCTATCCCGAAGGGAAACTTCGCTGTTCATCACCTGTTTTTGAACCCGGCGGCGGCGGAATCAACGTTGCCCGCGCGATTGCCCATCTTGGCGGAACCGCAACCGCGATTTTCCCCGCTGGCGGCGCGACCGGCGAACATCTGGTCGCACTTCTGGCCGATGAAAACGTCCCCGTCGTCACCATCGATGCCAAAGACTGGACGCGACAAAACCTGCATGTTCATGTGGAGTCCAGCGGGGAGCAATATCGCTTTGTCATGCCCGGCGCCGCACTCGACGATGACGAATTTCGCCAGATTGAAGAACAGGTTCTGGAGATCGAATCCGGCGCCATTTTGGTTATCAGCGGGAGTCTGCCGCCCGGCGTCAAGCTGGAAAAACTGACGCAGCTTATTGCCGCCGCGCAGAAACAGGGCATCCGCTGCATTATTGATAGTTCGGGCGATGCGCTCAACGCGGCGTTATCTCTCGGCAATATTGAACTGGTCAAACCGAACCAAAAAGAGCTGAGCGCGCTGGTTAATCGCGAACTCACGCAGCCTGACGATGTGCGCCAAGCGGCGCAGGAAATCGTGAAGAGCGGCAAAGCGCGCCGCGTCGTTGTTTCTCTGGGGCCGCAGGGGGCGCTGGCGGTGGATAGCGAAAGCTGCGTCCAGGTTGTTCCCCCTCCCGTCAGAAGTCAAAGTACCGTCGGCGCGGGCGACAGCATGGTTGGCGCAATGACGCTAAAACTGGCGGAAAACGCCTCGCTGGAAGAGATGGTGCGTTTCGGCGTCTCGGCAGGCAGCGCGGCGACGTTGAATCAAGGAACACGTCTGTGTTCCCGGGACGATACGCAGAAAATCTACGCCTGGCTTTCTCAGTGATCGGCCATCCCCCTCCTTATTACGAGGGGGTTTCAGCAGCAAAGCTATCAGCATACGAATTAACCGACTATGCTAAAAAATCATGTGATTACAAAGAGGTGATTTATGGCCAGTGGTGATGTCATCCGCTATGTCATAACCGTGAAATTTCATGAAGACTCGCTGACAGAGATTAACGAGTTGAACAACCATCTGACGCGGTGCGGTTTTCTGCTCACCATGACCGACGAGCAAGGGCATGTGCATGAACTGGGTACCAACACATTTGGTTTTATCAGCGCCCTGAGCGAAGATGAGATCGCCGCGCTTACCGCCGGGCTGGCGGAAAGCGCTTTAGATAAGAAACCAGAAATATCGGTCATGACATGGGAGGAGTGGACTAAAGACCGATAATATCAGTGCCATTGTGCAAAAACGCGTCTACGGTGTGCGTTAGCTCGTGTTTTTTCACCGCATTTATGCGCTAACCTTATGATCTGGCAGACAACATGGGGAGAGACATCATGTGGCAGGCTATCAGTCGTCTTTTAAGCGAGCAATTAGGTGAAGGCGAAATCGAACTGCGTAATGAACTGCCCGGCGGAGAGATCCATGCCGCATGGCATTTACGCTATGCGGGACGCGATTTTTTCGTCAAATGTGATGAAAGAGAGCTCCTTCCCGGCTTTACGGCGGAAGCTGACCAACTGGAGCTGCTTTCCCGCAGTAAAACCGTCACCGTCCCGAAAGTCTGGGCGCAGGGCTCAGACAGAGACTACAGTTTTCTGGTGATGGATTATCTCCCTCCCCGTCCTCTGGATGCCCACAACGCCTTTATCCTCGGTCAGCAACTTGCCCATTTACATGAATGGAGCGACCAGCCCCAGTTTGGCCTTGATTTTGATAACGCCCTGTCCACCACGCCTCAACCCAATGCCTGGCAACGACGCTGGTCAACATTTTTTGCCGAACAACGCATTGGCTGGCAGCTTGAACTGGCGGCAGAAAAAGGCATCGCATTTGGCAATATCGATGCGATCGTTGAGCATGTTCAGCAGCGTCTGGCCTCGCATCAGCCGCAGCCTTCGCTGCTGCACGGCGATTTATGGTCAGGAAACTGCGCGCTTGGGCCTGATGGCCCCTACATTTTCGATCCCGCTTGTTACTGGGGCGACAGGGAGTGCGATCTGGCCATGCTGCCGCTGCATACCGACCAACCTCCGCAGATCTATGATGGCTACCAGTCTGTTTCTCCGCTACCGCTGGATTTTCTGGATCGCCAGCCGATCTATCAGCTCTATACCCTGCTCAATCGGGCGAGACTGTTTGGCGGGCAACACCTGGTGGTGGCGCAAAAAGCGATGGAAAGGTTGCTGGCGGCATAGCCATTTTGCCGGATGACAGCTTACAAATGCACTGAACCACAGGCCCGATAAGCGAAGCGCTATCGGGCATTCTTCATTGCTACACAAATCCAAGAAGCGAAAAGAAAACGTAGCCCAACACGATGATAATCACCGGCAGGATATAAAGCGGGAAAAACTGTAAGAAGATCGTGTGATGCGGAACCACGATGCGCGACTCAATTTGCTCGCGTGACAACCCCTCGCTGCCTTTCGCTTTTTCCAGAATAAGCTGATCTTCAACCCCTTCGCGTAGAAAACGCGCCTGGCGGCTCATCCTGGCGCCTGAGTCCTGCAATGCCAGGCCAACGAAAATCAACACAAAAATCACCCAGAAAACAATGTTCAGACTGTGTTGAAAATCCGGCGTTGGCGAGTTATACCAGAACAGGTTCAGGAACGCGGTATTCGCCCGCATCATATCAATCATAACGTGAGTAAAATCAAGCATCACCGCGTTAATCCCTTCCTGCTTTTCGCTGTGCTCATACATAAACTTCAGCAATGAAACCAGTGTGGAAATAAGCGCGGGGATAAAAATCACCCATCCCAGAATCCTTTTTAAGACAGCAATGCGTCCAGCTTGTTGATACGTCATGAGTTCCCCTTGATAAAGACGCGTCGTTTTGGCCTAAGTCTACCTGCTGATAACCAATTTCGCCTGTTCTTTAAAGGCGCTATGATACGTCATTAGCCATAATAAGCGCTTAATCCATTGTGTTTTCACCTCAAAAGGAGAGGTTGTAATGTCAACCCCGCGTCAGATTCTTGCTGCAATTTTCGATATGGATGGACTACTGATCGATTCCGAACCGCTTTGGGATCAAGCTGAACTGGAGGTCATGGCAAGTTTAGGCGTAGATATTACCCGCCGCCATGAACTCCCGGATACGCTGGGTTTACGCATCGATATGGTTGTTGACCTCTGGTACGCCCAACAACCGTGGAATGGGCCAGACCGTCAGGCGGTTACCGACCGAATCATTACCCGCGCCATTTCACTGGTTGAAGAAACTCGCCCGCTGCTCCCCGGCGTGCGCGAAGCGGTCGCGCTGTGCAAATCTCAGGGGTTAATGGTCGGTCTGGCCTCCGCTTCCCCCCTGCATATGCTGGAAAAGGTGCTGACCATGTTTGATCTGCGTGAAAGTTTCGATGCCCTGGCCTCTGCGGAAAAACTGCCTTACAGCAAGCCGCATCCGCAGGTATACCTCGATTGCGCGGCCAAACTGGGCGTTGACCCGTTAACCTGCGTTGCGCTGGAAGACTCCGTCAACGGCATGGTCGCCTCAAAAGCGGCGCGAATGCGCTCAATTGTTGTTCCGGCGGAAGAAGGCCAGCACGACCCGCGCTTTGCCCTTGCCAACGTCAAACTGACTTCGTTGGCTGAACTGACCGCAGCGCATCTGCGCGGTTAAATAGCGACGGGCGGTGGCGACATTGCCCGTTTTGCTACGCACATCTGCTTTATAAAACACTGTTTCATTTTTTATTGTATTCCTTCACCGCCTCTTCTATCCTTTTCTCAGGGCAAAAAACTGATAAAAACCGATAGCCGAGGTGAACATGATTCTGGATGCGTTTAGTCTTGCAGGTAAAGTCGCGATAGTGACCGGATGCGATACCGGGCTTGGGCAGGGTATGACGCTGGCGCTGGCGGAAGCAGGCTGCGACATCGTCGGCGTTAATCGCAAAGTCCCCCACGATACGGCAGCAAAAGTGGAGGCGCTCGGACGCCGTTTTATGGCGATCCAGGCCGACCTGAGCCAGCAACGCGCTATCCCGGCTATTGTCGCGCAAACGGTCGAACAGTTTGGCCGAATCGACATTCTGGTGAACAACGCCGGGACGATCCGCCGCGAAGACGCGCTGTCGTTTAGCGAGAAAGACTGGGACGATGTGATGAATCTGAATCTCAAATCCGTGTTCTTTCTCTCTCAGGCCGTCGCACGGCAATTCCTGAAGCAAGGTGATGGCGGGAAGATTATTAATATCGCCTCAATGCTTTCATTCCAGGGCGGCATTCGCGTTCCTTCTTATACTGCGTCGAAAAGCGGCGTATTGGGCATCACGCGGTTGCTTGCGAACGAATGGGCGGAGCACCACATCAACGTGAACGCCATCGCTCCCGGTTATATGGCGACGAACAATACGCAGCAGCTGCGGGATGACGCCGCACGCAGCAAAGAAATTGTTGACCGCATTCCGGCCGGACGCTGGGGCACACCTGCCGATCTGCAAGGCCCGGTTGTCTTTCTCGCTTCTTCGGCGTCTGATTACGTTCACGGCTATACCCTCGCCGTCGATGGCGGCTGGCTGGCGCGCTAATTCATGTCATTTGTGACATAGAGTTACAACGTCACCTCTTCCGCCTACTGTATAAAAACCCTATACTGTATGAATTGACAGTTTATTGGGTTTTATCATGACGGCGGAAGGCCACCTTCTTTTTTCCATTGCCTGCGCAGTGTTTGCCAAAAATGCGGAATTGACGCCGGTTCTCGCTCAGGGCGACTGGTGGCATATTGTCCCTTCGGCCATCCTGACCTGCCTGCTGCCCGATATTGATCATCCAAAATCATTTCTTGGCCAGCGTCTGAAATGGATATCAAAACCTGTCGCGCGCGCGTTCGGCCATCGCGGGTTTACGCACAGCCTGTTCGCCGTGTTCGCTATGCTTGCCCTTTTCTACCTGAAAGTGCCGGAGAGCTGGATTATTCCGGCCGATGCCCTGCAAGGAATGGTGCTCGGTTATTTAAGCCATATTCTGGCCGATATGCTGACCCCGGCGGGCGTTCCCCTGCTCTGGCCCTGCCGCTGGCGCTTCCGTCTGCCGATCCTCGTTCCGCAAAAAGGCAATCAACTGGAGCGTTTTTTATGCATGGCGTTATTCGTGTGGGCTATCTGGATGCCGCAGACAATGCCCGAAAACAGTACAGTGCGTTGGTCGTCGCAGATGATTAATATGCTGCAAATGCAGTTCGATCGCTTTATAAATCACCAGATTGCTGAGTAAACCAGCATAAATGTCATTTTTGGCATAAACAATTCCATTTGAATATAAGAGGTCGGTCACAGTTCTGCTAACCTTGCGCCAACAGGATCGCTGTCACACGGCGATACGTATAAAAAAATCAGGAGAACGGGGATGAATTTTCCATTAATCGCGAACATCGTGGTGTTCGTTGCACTGCTGTTCGTGCTGGCGCAAACTCGCCACAAACAGTGGAGTCTGGCAAAAAAAGTGCTAGTCGGTCTGGTGATGGGGGTGATCTTCGGTCTCGCCCTGCACACCGTTTACGGGTCTGACAGCCAGGTACTAAAAGACTCCGTTCAGTGGTTCAACATAGTCGGCAACGGCTATGTACAACTGCTGCAAATGATCGTCATGCCGCTGGTCTTCGCGTCTATTCTCAGCGCCGTTGCGCGTCTGCATAACGCGTCTCAGTTGGGTAAGATCAGCTTTCTGACCATTGGCACGCTGCTTTTCACTACCCTGATTGCCGCACTGGTGGGTGTTCTGGTCACCAACCTGTTCGGTCTGACGGCGGAAGGTCTGGTGCAGGGCGGCGCGGAAACCGCGCGTCTGAACGCCATCGAAACTAACTATGTTGGAAAAGTCGCCGACCTCAGCGTGCCGCAACTGGTGCTGTCGTTTGTGCCGAAAAACCCGTTTGCTGACCTGACCGGCGCAAACCCGACCTCCATCATCAGCGTGGTGATCTTCGCGGCATTCCTCGGCGTCGCGGCGCTGAAACTGCTGAAAGACGACGCGCCGAAAGGCGAACGCGTGCTAATCGCTATCGATACCCTGCAAAGCTGGGTGATGAAGCTGGTGCGCCTGGTAATGCAACTGACGCCATATGGCGTACTGGCGCTGATGACCAAAGTCGTCGCAGGGTCTAACCTACAGGACATCATCAAACTGGGTAGCTTCGTGGTCGCGTCTTATCTTGGCCTGATCATCATGTTTGTGGTGCACGGTATCCTGCTGGGCGTCAACGGCGTCAGCCCGCTGAAATATTTCCGTAAAGTATGGCCGGTTCTGACGTTCGCCTTTACCAGCCGCTCCAGCGCCGCGTCCATTCCGCTGAACGTGGAAGCGCAAACGCGTCGTCTGGGCGTACCGGAATCCATCGCCAGCTTCTCCGCCTCTTTTGGCGCGACGATTGGTCAGAATGGTTGTGCAGGCCTGTACCCGGCTATGCTGGCGGTGATGGTTGCGCCGACTGTCGGTATTAACCCGCTTGATCCGGTCTGGATTGCCACCCTGGTCGGTATTGTGACCGTCAGCTCTGCCGGTGTCGCGGGCGTCGGCGGCGGCGCCACCTTCGCCGCGCTGATCGTTCTGCCTGCGATGGGCCTGCCGGTCACGCTGGTCGCGCTGCTGATTTCCGTTGAACCGCTGATCGATATGGGTCGTACCGCGCTGAACGTGAGCGGCTCAATGACTGCCGGTACGCTGACCAGCCAGTGGCTGAAGCAGACGGACAAAACCCTTCTGGACAGTGAAGACGATGCCGAACTGGCACATCATTGATCCCGCGTGATGAACAAACCGCCTTAATCAGGCGGTTTTTTTATGCGAATTATTCGGCTATCTCATTTTCCTGGCGAACCTGATTCGCCCATCGCTGCGCCGACTCAGGAACGGTAAATGCAGGCGATCGCTGAAATGCCTCCCCCATTAAGATAAAGGCGACATACTTTCCGCGCAGTATCCATACGTCACGAAACGCGTCCATTTTTATCGCATGTTCTGGCGGCGCGGGCTCCACGCGTGGAACATAGCTGATAACCGGGCGATTTTGTTGGCGAAGAGGTTTCATCATCAGTTGCTTCACTAAAGGCAAATGCTAAAAATCAGAAAAACACTATCTTAGCTGATTTTGCCCCCGTTCGTCCCGCCTTGCATGTGCGGTTTACGCTGATGGCATCGCACCGCGTCTGGTCACGGGCGGGTAAAACAAGCGCCGTCAGGCTGACGGCATAAAAAATGCGGCGCAGCAATGCGCCGCAAACTCAGGAGTCAGACATCAAGAAAACTGCCGAGACGATACCCGCGTTCCGCAATCGCATACTTCAGCGACGCAGACGTCAGCACGTCAAGCTCAGTCAAGCGGGGGTAACAATAGGCGCTCTGACGGATGATATTGTCGATAAACGCCGGATGACACATCACTTCCAGTGACTTTTCGCCTCTGTCAGCAGAGGCATCCAGCACCTGAAGAAACAGCGCTTCTGAAATAGCGTCGCCGTAAAACTCGCTGCTGAATCCCTGCGAGCTGCGTAACGCTACCGGCAGATCGTCAGCATTAAGCACCGACTGGCGATCGATACGCAGAGCAACGCCGCGTTCTGCCGCAAACATTGCCACAATGGGAAAAATTTGCGGGAACATATGCACATGGTGATGACTGTCCAGATGCGTTGGCTCACGGCCAAAAAGGTCGATAAAACGCTGATACTGACACTCCAGCTCATGCGAAATTTCATCCAGCGGCAAGGTCTCTTCCTCGGCCATTTGCCAGATCCATTTTCCCAGCAGCCCTTCACGCGTCAAACCCGGCATCGCCGTCAGCGGCTTCCCTAAGGTGAGTACAAAATGCATCCCCACCGCCAGTTTCGGCACGTCACGGCACAATTGCGCCGCATGGTCGATGGCGTCACCATTGACCAGCGCCGTTGTGGACGTCACAACGCCATTCCGACAAGCCTCGACAATGCCGTAGTTTTGTCCCTTGCTCAGGCCAAAATCATCCGCATTCACAATCAATAAGCGTTCCATACCCAACCTCTGTTAGTGTTGTGCGCCTTTGAGTTTCTCGATGCATTCCGCAAAATTCGGCAGCCACTTCTCGTGGGCCAGAATCAACTCCCGCGCCAGGGTTTCCGCATCGCGATCGGAGTGCACCAGCGGGCTCAGGTTAAGCGCTAACAGCACATCATTGAACTCACCGCTCAGCGCCGCCTTACTGGCTGCGACTTCAAACCCTTTGATGGTATAGATGAGGCCCAGCACTTTTTCATCGAAATGCGTGATGCGCGGGTGCGGCGTCGCCCCATTCCGCCCTAATGTGCAGGTCATCTCCACCGCCCAGTCAGCAGGGATATTATCCACATGACCATGATGCGGGATATTAACGTAGTGTTCCGTCTGCTTATCGTTATAGATAGCGTTAATCACTTCACATGCGGCGTCGGAATAGTAAGCCCCACCGCGCTGCTCCAGCTCTTTCGGTTTGATGTTCAGCTCTGGATTTTTATAAAGATCGAAGAGCTGTTTCTCAACCTTCTGCACCACCTGAGCGCGCGCGCCGCCTTTATAGTATTCGCCCATTTCAATCGCCAGCATCTCTTTTTGCTTGAAGTAGTAAAGCAGGTAGGAGCACGGCAGCATATTCAGCGAGCGAATAAGCCCTTCGCTAAACGGCAGGTCAAAAATATTTTTCACCGTTGACGCTTTTAACTGCCCGGACGCCACGCCATCCAGCAGTTCAGCAAAGCGCGATTCGCCATTCACCAGTACGTCTTTAATGAACACCATGTGGTTGAGGCCAAACAGGTCGATCGACAGATCGTCGCTGTCTTGCAATGCCAGCACGTCATGGATGAACATTTTCATCCCCACGGGGATATTGCATACGCCGATGAATTTCTTAAAGTGGGTGTGGCGATAAACCGCTTCTGTCACCATGCCTGCCGGGTTAGTGAAGTTAATGACCCACGCGTTCGGGCACAGTTCTTCGACATCTTTCACGATATCAAAGATAACCGGGATGGTGCGCAACCCTTTGAACAGGCCGCCTGCGCCGTTGGTCTCTTGCCCCAGATACCCGTGACTTAGCGGAATGCGTTCATCCTGTTCACGGGCTTTCAGCTGGCCCACGCGCAGTTGCGTAGTGACGAAATCTGCCCCTTGCAAAGCTTCGCGACGATCCAGCGTTTTGTATAATTTCAGCGGGACACCGGCTTTGTCGATCATGCGCTGGCAGAGGTCAAAAATAATATCCAGCTTCTCTTTTCCGTCTTCAACATCCACCAGCCATAATTCAGAAACCGGCAATTCATGATAACGCTTAATAAAACCTTCCAGTAATTCAGGGGTGTAGCTGCTCCCGCCACCAATTGTGACGACTTTTAATTTCTGGCTCATACTTTCTCCCTTCAGTGTAAAAACACTGGCGTGTATTACGCTCTGCCCGTTCGTCAGGTATGGCGCGGACGTCCCGCGCTATTCAGGGCAAGCGATAAAATCGTGTTGTCAGGTCAATATTGTTTACTGATTAAATTCAGTTAATTTTTTACGATAACTGTTCGGTGTAAATGAGGTCAGCTTTTTAAACGTTTTAATAAACAGACTTGGGCTACTGTAACCCGCCTCATACGCTATATCCGTTACGGAGTAGTTGGTCATTTCCAGCTGTTTTTTCGCAAAATTAATACGGATCTCATTAATAATCTGCATTGGCGTTTTGCTGTAATAACGCTGCGTTGCGCGGGTCAGATACTCCTGAGATTTTGCGGACAGGTGCACCATATTTTCCAGCGCGTTTTCACCAAACTGCGTTTTGTCGTGCATTGTCTCCACGGTCGCTTTCAGCCATTGCGGAATATCGTCAATCACCTGCTCTTCACGGTGATGGCGCAGCCGGTTAATGATGTAGAAGGTGACCACTTCTACAAACTCATCTAACCCGTTTCCCCGGAAGTTCAGCGACGCGATAACCGTTTCAATATAAGTCAGAAAAGCGCTGTTGACCCGGTATACCTGAGACGCAACAAAACAAAACGGTAATAAAGGATGATAGTGTTGTTCAAAAAAACGCTTACTGATACCAACGTTAAGAATACGCGTGGCGCCGAACTCATAGAAACTCTGGTGGTGCGATCCCAACGGGATAAACACGAAATCACCACGCTCCAGCAGCACACGTTTACCGTTGATTTCCTGATAGTAGCGCCCCGTTAACACCAGGGTAAATTCATAATAATCATGCTGATGCAGCCCACTGATGCTCTCAGTTTTGTTATAGATAAACACATGGAAATTCTTGCCGTTAAAAAGCTGTTGCTCACGAGCGGTGGCGATCTCCGGTGCGTTAACCTGTAGCTGCATCATTTATTCCTCACTGTTCCAGCTTCTCGTGAAGCTCGATTAACTCTGTAACCAGTTCCCGCGCTAACATCGACGTCATCAGGTGATCCTGAGCATGAACCAGCACCAGGCTGACTTTCATTTTACCTTCGCCCTGATCGCCTTCAATCAGTTTCGTCTGCACGAGATGCGCTTCATTGAGCGCCATCCGCGACTGCTCCATCATCGTTTTTGCCGCAGCAAAATCACCCTGCTTGGCCTGTTTCAGCGCCGCATAAGCCAGGCTGCGCGCCTGACCGGAGTTGATGATAAGCCCCATCACCACTTCTTCGAGTTCTTCAGCCTCTGACGGCGTACCCGCTACGTTTTCGAGATCCAACATACGTTTTCCTCTGGTTCAGCCCGGCATGGGGAGACCATGCCGGATTAAATTTAAAATTTCAGTGCGTTAGCGATTTCTTCTTCGCTTTCTTCTTGCTCAATTGCATTCTGCGCTTTGTTGGCGACAACCACGAAAGGCAGATAAATCAGCGTCGCGACGCCCAGGTTGAACAGTGCGACCAGCAGAGCGGCAACGCTGCCGTTGGTGTTAAAGAACGCTCCCAGACCGGTTGGCATCGTCCACGGCGCGATGTTGGTAATCGGCGGGATAATCCCCAGGTAATACGCAATCAGCGTAATGGCGGCCAGAATCGGCTGAACCAGAATGAACGGGATAAACATCACCGGGTTCATAATAATCGGCAGGCCGAACAGAATCGGTTCGTTAATCTGGAAGATACCGGACGGCAGCGCCAGTTTTGCTACCTGGCGGTAATCCGCACGACGCGAGGCCAGGAAGATGGCGATAATCAGACCCAGCGTCGCGCCACTCCCCCCGAGGAAAATATAGGAATCGAGCATCGGTTTCGCCCAGACGTGGAACGTCTTCCCGGCTTCCAGCGCCGCATCCACGGAACCAAACTGCTGATAGATGGCGATGTTTTCCAGCGCCCACGGGGTCATAATACCGCTGTCCAGCGCGGTCAATGCCAACGAGCCGTGAATACCAAAGAACCACAGCAGCGGAACAAACAGCACATAGGCCCAGCCAACCACGCTGCCCAGCGATGCCAGCGGCGTAGAAATGGTATCCATAATGATCTGGTGGAAGTTAGAACCGTAGTTCGCCAGCGCCCACGCAATGATCCCCATAATGGAGAGAATAATAAAGCCAGGAATTAACGCCGAGAATGAACGGGAAACCGACGCCGGGACGCTGTCCGGTAATCTAATGACCCAGTTGCGGCGCACAATAAAGGTAAACATTTCCGCCACGACCAGACCAATAATAATACCGGAGATAATATTCGCACCGCCCAGCCAGTTCGCGCCAACCGCATAAGCTTCGCCTACGCTATATGGCGTAACGGTCATAAAGGCCGCCACGGATAACAGCCCCGCCGCCAGCGCATCAACTTTACGCTCTTCCGCCAGCGCCATTCCGATAAAGAACGGCGCCATTAACGACATAATACCGAGCGTACCGTTATAGACGTTTCCGCCAATGCCTTTTAAGCCATTCAATGTTTCAATGGTGGAAGCATCAAGCCGAATGCCTAAAGAATAAAAAAACGACCCCTCCCCAAAGCTCAGGAAAACGTTGTTGATTAATACAAACATGGCCCCCGCAAGGGTTAACGGCATTAAGCGAATAAAGCCGTTTTTGATTGCATTAACGTGCGGCTGCTTTCCTATTTTAACAGCAAAAGGAAGGAGTACCTTTTCAAGTGAAGCAATGACGTTACTCATAGAAAAATACCCTTAAATACCGCAATAAAATATTGCGGTGAATGTTTATGAAATAACTCTTTGACGGGAAAAATTAAAACAAAAAATTAATTTGCAGCGGCTTTTTTAATTGCTGCGACAGCAGCCTTAAGCACGCCTAAACCATCGACTTTGCCGTACAGCAGCGAGTCAATCACTTCCACAGGTTTATTGGGTAACAAACGCTGAATTTCGGGTAACATATAAGCAATTTGTGGGCCTAATAACACGACATCCGCTGAAAGACCTTTTTCTCCTGCCAGCGTCTCAGGAAATGCTTCAATAATAACCGGCACTTCATATTTCTCAGCCTGAGCGCGCATCTTCGATACCAGTAAAGAAGTCGACATGCCCGCAGAACAAAACAGATAAATGTGTTTCTTTTCCATAAAAACGATCCTCATATGCGATTATCTGTTAGCCAGTCATTCCGCAAGCCTTAACCTGCATCCATGCACTGGACAACTTGCGTAACCGAATTTACTTTTTTAGGTGGCTGAAATGAGTATACGGGATAGAACTGGCGGATGGTATTTCTTTGACTAACAAAATTGTCTCTCATTGACCTGGTGTTATGACCCCTCTCACATTTCAGGCAAATATTTCGCGACAATAAATAAGATTATCCCAGGAACAAAAAAACCGGCACACAGGCCGGTTCATACATATGCTCAGGCAATATACAGTTGTTACTGCTTCGGAGCCTGCGGATCGGTGTCATACTCTGCACAGCTCTGGTAGCCGGAGTTAATCACATGACCAGTGTCATCCAGCGCGACAAAATAGGTTTCAGCTTTACCATCACGTTGACCCAGGATGTAGGTCTGGCAAGTACCGCGCGCATGAATCATGCTCACTTCAGATGAAGGCTTACCGGCAATCTGCTCAACCTGCGACCGGCTCATCCCTTTTTTCACATCTTTTACTACAGGCTGGACAAATTGGTCTTTTGTACGATCGTACGCCGTACACCCTGCCAGCATAGTCATTACCGCCGCTGCACTCAGAATTCCTGCTATATTCTTGTTCATTTTCCGTCCTCTTGTTTATCAGCGTGTTATATAAGCCTGGAATACATCAGGGCTTTTTTCAAGCCCACAATCGATGCAACAAATCTTTCAGAAAATTCCAATTAAACAAAACGATGTCGTTTTAATGCCGTAAATTGCGCCACTCAGGCCGTGGAGTCTTGTCGTTTAGAGAGCAAAGCGTTAGCTTTAACGCAGTATATTTATTCTGAAAATCTTCGGAGGGGTTAAATGACGCTACAGCAAGAGATAATCCGGGCGCTTGGCGCAAAACCGCACATTAATGCAGAAGAGGAAATTCGCCGCAGCGTAGATTTCCTGAAAGCGTACCTGAAAACATATCCCTTCCTGAAATCCCTGGTACTGGGTATCAGCGGAGGGCAGGATTCGACGCTGACGGGCAAATTGTGCCAGACCGCAATTACTGAACTGCGTGAAGAGACAGGGAACGACGCCCTGCAATTTATTGCCGTGCGTCTGCCATTCGGCGTGCAGGCCGACGAGCAGGATTGTCAGGATGCAATCGCGTTTATTCAGCCGGACAGAGTCCTGACCGTCAATATTAAAGGTGCCGTTCTGGCCAGCGAGCAGGCGTTGCGTGAAGCAGGCATTGAATTAAGCGATTTTGTTCGCGGCAACGAAAAAGCCCGCGAACGCATGAAGGCACAGTACAGTATCGCCGGAATGACCAATGGTGTGGTGGTCGGCACCGATCATGCCGCCGAAGCGGTGACGGGCTTCTTCACTAAATATGGCGACGGCGGTACCGATATTAACCCGCTTTTCCGTCTGAACAAGCGCCAGGGAAAACAACTGCTCGCCGCGTTGGGTTGCCCGGAACATTTATATAAGAAAGCGCCAACGGCGGATCTCGAAGACGATCGCCCTTCTCTGCCGGACGAAGCGGCGCTGGGCGTCACCTATGACAACATTGATGATTATCTGGAAGGGAAAACGCTGGATGCCAGCATCGCGAAAATCATCGAAGGTTGGTATATCCGAACGGAACACAAGCGTCGCACACCCATTACGGTGTTTGACGATTTCTGGAAGAGATCATAATCGCCGGATGGCGACGTACCGTCTTATCCGGCCTACATCACTGTATAACGCCCGTAGGCCCGATAAGCGAAGCGCCATCGGGCGCGAACGTATCGTCTTATCCGGCCTATATCACTGCATAACTCCCGTAGGCCCGATAAGCGAAGCGCCATCGGGCGCGAACGTACCGTCTTATCCAACCTACATCACTGTATAACTCCCGTAGGCCCGATAAGCGAAGCGCCATCGGGCGCCGTCCTGTTACACTTACTGGACGGTGTCCGGCGTATAACCCGGCAACCACGTAATCTCGCTAAACAACAGCTGTCCTTCTGGCTTCAACAACCGTAACGTGTGTTTCCCGTCATGCCAGCAGGCGCCCTGATCGGCAGTCAGGAGCTTGTCTCCCAGTTGCCAGGCGCCGCTAATAACAAACACAACGCCACCGCGCGAACCAAAGGTCGTAAACGTGCGATCGGCAACCCTGACCTTCGCCTTACAACGATCGCGTCGGGTCATGATATTGAGATCCATCGACATTTGCCCTTCCGACAGCGTGGCTTTCACGACGCTATCGCCTGCAAACGTGAACGGCTGATGTCGCTTGAGGGTATGGGTAAACGCATTCACGCCTTCCAGCATCACCTCTCCGCCTTCCAGTAACGTAATAACGCGCTCAACCCCAGGAAAAAGGGAAAACTCCCCGTTCCCGGCGATAGACGCAATACTGGCGCGCCAGTGAAAATCCCGCGTCGCCGGAGGAAAACAACAAATCTCGCGCGTTTCGCCCGCACCATTGCGCCAGAGGTTTACCGGCATTTTACGGATATCAAAGTATTCCATTATCACTCCCGAGAAGGACGCAGCGCCATAATATGGCACATTGTTGTTATCGGCAGCAGTGAAGATTTACCTTAACGAGAAGAAAAGAAAAACCGCCGATCCTGTCCACATCGAGAAGAGATGTTGTGAACAGGACCGGCGGTCTTGAATGCGTTAGCGTAACGCTGAGGGATTACTCAGCAGGTGGTGTTGGCATTTTACCTTCCGGCGCCGGACGTTCTGTCAGACGCTTCTCAAAATTGGCATTAAACTGTTTTTTCTGTTCCGGCGTCAGAATGTTGTAGATCTTATTCTGCGTTTCCATGTGCGCCAGCATATTGGCTTTGCGCTGTTCTTCCATCTTCGCAATCTGCGCTTCGGCTTTCGCCTTATCGAAGCTGTCGCTGGTGATGATATCGTGCATTGCGCGGCGCTCTTCCAGCGGCGGACGTTTCATCTGGTCACGCTGACCTTTCATGATGTCGCGGATTTGCTGTTTCTGCGCGTCGGTCAGGTTCAAATCTTTGAACATCATGTCATGATGCGGACCGAATTTGCCTTTGTGGTGCATCATCGGCTTAGCATCTGCCGGAGCGGCGGTAGTGGTATCAGCCGCGTGAGCCAGGTTCGCAGCGCCCAGCGCCAGGGTAGAGGCAACAAACAGTGCAGTTAATTTACGCATAATCTATGTCCTTCCTTTCAGTTATTCTTTCGGCGTAGCGCCGTGTTGACGAGATAAACTTTACCGCCTTAATCGTCAATTAGTCAGAGCAACGGTAAAACAATGAAAGTGTAAAAAACAATTTTTCGTCAATTATGAAGAAAAAAAGAATAAATCGAGGAAAGTTGCAATATTTTATTACAAGTGGATGATTTTGCAGGAAATATGAAGAACTATACCTGACCAATGACTATTAATAAAGCAGTTTACCAGGATTAATCCGTAATAAATCGCGATAGCACACAAAAATAAGCCCCTCAGACGTTCGCCTGAGGGAGAAAATAATTATGCGAGCTTTTCCAGCATCAGGCCAGCGCGTAAGCCACAGGCCACATTAGGGTTAGGAAAGAGAACATATTCAACATCATGGGTAACGATCACCTGCTCATCGCCATCCTGCGCCAGTAGCGTTCCTTTTTTGAACGGCGTGAAATTCAGCGTCTGGTTATCCATACAGAGAACAAACGCATCGCTGCGGCGTGTAATTTGCGCCACCACGCGATAGCGAATCGGCCTCGTTCCCCCTTCCATCGGCTTTTCTCCCGCCAGCAACGTCGCCAGCGCCTGCGCGGTAGGGGTAAATTGCGTCAGATCGTTGTGCCCAAACGGCAGCGCTTTGCCCAGTTCCAGCGTGCAGGACAACGCGCCAAAATGCTCACAGCTAAAATGCGTAAAGGTGCCGCCCGGCGTTTGATGAAAAACCAGCGCCTCCAGCCCTGCCGCCCCCAGCCATGACAAAAAGTGTTCATCCCAGGGGATCGACCGTTGCGGCAAAACGCCAAACCGAACGTGGCGGGAGCCGCGAATCGCAGTATGCAGATCGAGATGCCAGCGTATCCGCGTTTTGCGGCGGGAATAAAAATCCTCCAGCAGTTGTTCCAGCTCGCGGGCGCGCAGCGTTTCCCCGCTCTCCTCGAACATCTGCCAGCGCCCGCCGAACATACGGTTCATATCGCTATGGCAATAGCGTACCCCCTCGGCCAGCGCCGGAGGATTCCCCAGAATCACCAGCAATCGCCAGCGCAGGGGGATTTTCCCTTCAAACAGCGCCGAAAGGAGTGCGGCCAGCATTTCCACAGGTGCCGTTTCATTGCCGTGGATGCCCGCAGAGAGCACCAGAGCGCGGTCAACCTCAACGGCAGGCGTAAGTTCAAGCACACCAGGCATCTGCCAGCGCCAGTGAAAGCTCTCCGTTTCCCCTTGCGTAATATCGGGGGATATTCCTGCCAGCGTCTGCGCCAGAAAGTTATCCATTCCCTGCACCCTCCTGCTGGAAGGGATACACCGACCCCAGGTTAAGCAGTTGCGTCAGCGTATCAAGCGCCTCCCGCCCTTCACGCAGCAATTGCGGATCGGCCAGATCGGCGGCGGTGAGGCGGTCGCGATAATAACGATCCACCCAGTCATTGAGCGTGCTGAACAGGGTATCGTTCATCATCACCGCCGGATTCACCGCCCGCAGCTCATCCTCGGTCAATACCACGCGCAAGCGTAAACAGGCCGGGCCGCCGCCGTTCGCCATACTTTCGCGCAGGTCGAACACGCGCAGATCGCTGATGGGGTTATCAGCCGCCAGCAACGCGTTCAGATACCGCCACACACCGGCATGTTCCCGGCACTCCTGCGGCAGAACCAGCACCATCGAGCCGTCATCGCGGCTTAAAAGCTGACTATTAAACAGGTACGTGGCGACGGCATCCTGCACAGAAACCTCCCGGGCAGGCACCTCAAGCGGCATAAATCCCGCCACGCGCGACCGGAGCTGGCGCATCAGCTCGCCCTGCTTTGCGAACGCCTGTTCATGGCAGAACAGCACCTGGCGGTTCGACACCGCAATCACATCATTGTGGAACACGCCGAGATCGATAACGTCTGGATTCTGCCGGGCAAAGATAACCTGATGCGGATTCACCTGGTTAAGACGCGCCACCGCTTCACTGGCCTCGCGGGTTTGCCGCGCCGGATAGCGCACCGGACGCGTGTCGACGCCCTCTTCACGCCCATAGACAAACAGCTGAATGCCCGGCGCGCCATAATCACCGCCGAGCCGGTTATGGTTGGCAGCGCCTTCATCCCCCAGCAGCGCCACCTGCGGCAGCGCGTCGTGCACTGCGAAAAACTGCGCGTCGCGGAAGATGGCCCGCAACAAAGACGCCGTGGTCGGCGCCTCCAGCGCGCGGTGAAATTTGTTGTTCAGGTTCGCCACCGTCAGATGCACTTTGCCGTCAAGCGCGTCCGCTGAAGGACATACCGTCGCCGCATTCGCCACCCACATCGGCGAAGCGGAGCTGACGCTGGAGAGCCAGTGAGGTGCCTGGCGCGCCACTTTCTCCAGCACCTGCTCGTCCTGCCCGCTAAAACCTAGCTGACGAAGCACGGGAATAAACGGCCGCTCGTGCGGGGGGATGACCGCCTGAGGGAACCCCGCATCCGCCAGCGCTTTCATCTTGAGTAAGCCCTGCTTCGCCGCCAGGCGGGGATTCGACACCTGAAAGCGATGCTGTATCGACGCCTCGTTACCAAAGGACAGCCCGGCATAGTGGTGGGTTAACCCCACCAGGCCGTCAAAATTCACTTCATGCGCTTTCATACTGGTTCCTCGCGAGAGAAGTCCAGCCCCGGACTGAGCGAATCGGGCAGTACAAGCGTCGGCGATTCCAGGCTCGCCATCGGCCAGGCGCAATAATCTGCCGCATACCACGCGCTGGGGCGATGGTTCCCCGACGCGCCAACGCCGCCAAACGGCGCCGTGCTGGCCGCTCCGGTCAGCGGTTTGTTCCAGTTAACAATACCCGCACGCGCCTCCAGCAGTAGCTGGTCGAACTGCTTACGATCGGGAGACACCAGCCCGCACGACAAACCGAAGCGGGTGTTATTCGCCATACGAATGGCTTCATCAAAGCGCTCATAGCGCCAGACGCTCAATAACGGGCCAAACACCTCGTCATCCGGGACCTGCTTCACGCCGGTCATTTCGATAATGCCCGGCGTTAACAAGGACGTTCCCGCTTTCAGCATACGTGGGGCCAGCAGCGTTCGTCCGCCCATCGCCTCAAGACGCTGCCAGGCCTCATACACATGACGCGCAGCCGGTTCGGAAATCAGCCCGCCGATAAACGGCTGCGGTTCATCATCCCACTCACCCGGCGTTAAACGCTGACTCACCTCCAGCAGGCGCGCCAGAAACGCGTCGCCCTGTTCCCCGCGTTTCACCAGCAAACGGCGGGCACAGGTGCAGCGCTGTCCGGCGGTGACAAACGCCGACTGAATCGTGAGGTGTACCGCCGCATCAATGTCCTCTGGATTCTCAATGATGAGCGGGTTATTCCCTCCCATTTCCAGCGCCAGGATTTTTTCCGGTTGCCCGGATAACTGACGGTGCAACTGATACCCCGTATTCGCGCTGCCGGTAAAAAGCAGGCCGTCAAGCGCGTCCAGCGCGCTGAGCGCCTGTCCCGTTTCGCGCCCTCCTTGCACCAGGTTGAGTACGCCAGGCGGCAACCCCGCCTGTTGCCACAGTTTCATCACCGCTTCGCCAGTCCACGGCGTTAGCTCGCTCGGTTTAAAAATCAGGGTATTTCCGGCCAGCAGCGCCGGAACGATATGGCCGTTGGGTAAATGGCCGGGAAAATTGTATGGGCCAAACACCGCCAGCACGCCATGCGGTCGATGGCGCAATGTCGCCGCCCCGTCCGGCAATTCGCTTTGTTGTTCTCCCGTCCGGGCATGGTATGCCTTCACCGAGATAGCGATTTTATTGATCATCGCCGTCACTTCCGTCGCCGCTTCCCAGCAAGGCTTCCCGGTTTCTCGCGCAATAATTGCCGTCAACTCCGCTTTATGAACCTCCAGCAAGGCGGCAAATTTTTCCACGATGGCCTGCCGCGCGGCGAAAGGCAGCCTGGCCCAGGTCGGAAACGCCGCACGCGCCGCACGCCCAGCCTCAGCGACCTGTGTCGCATCCGCGTCGCTGCCCTGCCAGAGCACTTCGCCATTCACCGGATTCGTTTTGACCCGGCGCTCCCCCTGACCAGTTACCCAGTCGCCATTTATCCATAAAGTCATGCGGTTTTCTCCTCAGCGCAAAGACGTACCAGACGAACGCGATCTCCCGCGTGGCATTTGAGCGCATCAAGTTGCGCCGCAGTCAGCACCAGACGTTGCGTATCCGGGTCGGTACGAATCAGCATGGCGCGAAAGTGATGATAATTTTCATTGGCGACCAGACACGCCGGAAACTCGCCCGGCGCGGGCTGGCCTTCCACCACGTCCAGCAGGCGGCTTTTACGGATTGCCCGAACCCGATCAATGTCGCACTCCAGCGTCGGGCCGCCGTCGAAAATGTCGATATAGTTGCGGTAGCGGAAACCTTCTTTCTCCAGTACCGTTCTGGCCGGCGCCGTTTGCGGATGTACTTCGCCAATCACCGCCTGCGCTTCTTCCGATAAGAAATGGGTGTAAATAGGGTGCTTCGGCATCAGTTCAGCAATAAACGCCTTCTGCCCGGTGCCGCATAAATAGTCTGCCCGGCTGAATTCCATGGAAAAAAAGCGTTCTCCCAGGCTTTCCCAGAACGGCGAGTAGCCGTGTTCGTCGATCACGCCACGCATTTCCGCCACAACCTTTTCATTAAATTTGTCGCGAAACGCCGCCATAAACATAAAGCGTGATTTAGAGAGCAAATAGCCGTTGCCCTCTTTACGCCAGTCGGGATCGAGGAACAGCGTGCACAGTTCGCTGCTCCCGGTATGATCGTTACTGAGAAACAGCGTCGGCAGCGCGTTATAGACATTCAGTTCTTTAGAAGCATGCACCAGCGTGCCAACGCGATAGTTGTACCAGGGATCGTTCAACCCCACGGCCACCTCAATCGCACAAATTCCCGCAACGCTTCCCGTATCGCTGTCCTCCAGCACAAACACGTAACCCTGTTCGCTTTTCGGCAGTTCGCCACGCCACGTTTTTAGCGCGCGCTCAATACGCGACGTCAGCGTTGCTTCATCTGCTGGCAGAGAGGTCAGGCCGCCGCCGGTTTTACTGGCAAGCTGCATCAACGCACTGACATCACGTCGTTCGACGGGGCGGATCACCATCATGACGAACCTCCTGCTTTGATGCGTTCACAGGCCAGCGCAAAGCGATCCAGCCCGGTTGCCACTTCCTCTTTGCTGACGTTTAACGCAGGTGCGAAACGCACCACGTTAGCGCCCGCAATCAGCACCATCACTCCGGCTTTTGCGGCTTCCTGTGAAATAAGTTTAGCTTTTCCGGCAAACTCAGCCTCCAGAACGCAGCCAATAAGCAGCCCCAGTCCACGAATTTCACTGAACAATCCGAAGCGTTCATTTATGGCGTTCAAGCGTTCGACAAACCCGTCATGGCGTTGCTTAACGCCGTTCAGCATTTCCGGCGTATTGACGATCTCCAGCAGCTTTCCCGCCACCGCAGAAGCCAGCGGGTTGCCGCCGTAGGTGGTTCCGTGAGTGCCTACCGTCATCACGCTGGCGCATTTTTCAGTGGCCAACAGAGCCCCGATGGGGAAACCGCCGCCCAGCGCTTTCGCAGTGGTAAGCAGATCGGGGGTGACGCCATAATGCATGTAGGCATACAGCTCGCCGGTACGCCCAACCCCCGTCTGTACTTCATCAAAAATCAGCAAGGCATTGTGTCGGTCGCACAATTCGCGCAGCCCCTGTAAGAATGCTTTCGTGGCCGGGAGCACGCCCCCTTCGCCCTGCATGGGCTCCACGATCACCGCGCATGTCGTGTCATCAATCAGTTCGCTGGCCGCGTTGAGATCGTTATACACGGCATGGCGGATATCCGGCGGCAGCGGAGCGAAATCCTGTGAATACGCGGGCTGCCCGCCTGCGCTGACGGTAAACAGCGTGCGGCCATGAAAGGCATTTTTGAATGCCACAATCCCGCTTTTATGCGTGCCAAAACGATCGTGCGCATACTTACGCGCCAGTTTCAGCGCCGCTTCGTTGGCCTCCGCGCCGGAGTTACAGAAGAAGACGCGTTCAGCAAAGGTGGCGTCAATCAGCATCTTCGCCAGTCGCAGCACCGGCTCGTTGGTGTAGCCATTTCCGGTATGCCAGAATTTGCTCGCCTGCTCATTCAACGCCTCGCGTAAAGCCGGGTGCGCATGGCCAAGCGCATTCACCGCAATTCCCCCGGCGAAGTCGATATACTCTTTCCCCTGCTGATCCCACAGGCGTGAGCCTTCTCCACGAACAGGAATAAAAGGTGCCGGGGCATAGACCGGCATCATCCATTCATCAAAATTTTCACGCGTAATTGACAGAGACATAGCGACCTCTTCCGGTAAATAAAAAGTTATTTATATGTTAATAAAATGAGTGTTTGCGCTGTAAATGTAGATTGCACTGTTCGTGCCAGCCAGAGGAAAAAATGCATAAACCGGTTTTGGAAACGAAAAATCAACGGGTTACAACCCGCCGGTATTCACTATTGCTGCATGAAAAGTGAATATATTTGCGAAGAAAAGAACAAATAAGAGGAAAAATCGAAATATTATTCAGTCGCCAAATATAATTCTGGAATTGTGATCGTAGACGAAATTTATCGGAAATTATTGCATCGTTATGACGCACTCCGCCCTGAAACAGTGCAGTTTTTGCTCCATCGTTAAGACCATTGGCAGTTATCGTTTGATTCCCGCGACAAGTGGCAGTCAGCCCGTCTAATTTCTGCTACCATCCTTGCACTATTCACCTTGCAAAGTGGCAGCGACTATGAAATTTGTCTCTTTTAATATCAACGGCCTGCGCGCCCGTCCTCATCAACTGTCAGCCATTGTCGACAAGCACCAGCCTGACGTGATCGGCTTGCAGGAGACAAAAGTTCACGACGATATGTTTCCTCTCGAAGAGGTAGCAAAGCTCGGCTATAACGTCTTCTATCACGGACAGAAAGGCCATTACGGCGTCGCGCTACTGACCAAAGAGACGCCTGTTTCTGTGCGCCGTGGTTTTCCCGACGACGGCGAAGAGGCGCAGCGCCGTATCATCATGGCGGAGATCCCGTCACCGCTGGGCAGTATCACCGTCATTAACGGCTATTTCCCGCAGGGCGAAAGCCGTGACCACCCGCTGAAATTTCCGGCAAAAGCGCAGTTTTATCAGAACCTGCAAAACTACCTGGACAACGAACTGAAACGCGACAATCCGGTGCTGATCATGGGGGATATGAATATCAGCCCAACCGATCTGGATATCGGCATTGGCGAAGAGAACCGCAAACGCTGGCTGCGTACCGGTAAGTGCTCCTTCCTGCCGGAAGAGCGCGAGTGGATGGATCGCCTGATTAACTGGGGGCTGGTGGATACCTTCCGTCACGCGCACCCGGAAACGGTCGATAAATTTTCATGGTTTGATTACCGCTCAAAAGGTTTCGACGACAACCGGGGGCTGCGCATCGACCTGCTGCTGGCGAGCAATCCGCTGGCCGAACACTGCGTTGAAACCGGCATTGACTATGAAATCCGCAGCATGGAAAAACCGTCCGACCATGCGCCCGTCTGGGCAAAATTCCGGGTCTGATAAACGCAGGTGAACGCGAAAAAACGACTGCTCTCAGGTTTTTTAATCATCTGTATCGCCGGGGTGGTGTGGGCTTTGCCTCCCGGTTTTCTCTCCCTTGATACCCTGAAACGCTATCACACGATGCTGGCGGCCTGGCAGCAACAGTCGCCATTCCTGAGCGCTGGTCTCTATTTTCTGGTCTATACGCTGGTGGCGGCCTTATCGATTCCCGGCGCTGCGCTGCTGACGCTGCTCGGCGGCGCGCTATTCGGACTCTGGCAAGGAACGCTGCTGGTCTCCTTCGCGTCAACCCTCGGCGCTACGCTCGCCATGCTGGCCAGCCGCTACCTGCTGCGGGAGTGGATCTCCCGCCGGTTCGCACGCCAGATGCAAACCGTAAATCATGGTATGGCGCGCGACGGCGCCTTTTATCTGTTTGCGCTACGCGTAATGCCGCTGTTCCCCTTTGTTCTCGTTAATTTACTCGCCGGGTTGACGTCAATCCGCGTACGTCAATACTGGTGGATCAGTCAGGCGGGCATGTTTCCGGCAACGGTGATTTATCTCAACGCCGGACGCCAGCTCAGCCAGTTGACATCAATACGCGACATCATTTCCCCCGGTATGCTGGCGGCCTTTGCCCTGCTGGGGCTGTTACCACTGGCCTCCCGTTGGCTGGTTAAGCGTTTTTTACGATCCTAATTTCAGGAGCGATCATGCGTCGTACTCTATTACTGGCGGGTCTGCTGTTGACGGGCCATGTGCAAGCCGTCGAAAACTGGCAGGCGGTGAAAGATGAAGCCAAAGGCCAGACCGTCTGGTTTAACGCCTGGGGCGGCGACAATGCCGTTAATCAGTATCTCGACTGGGTCAGCGGCGAGATGAAAACGCATTACGCCATTAACCTCAGGATTGTCCGGCTTGCGGATGCCGCCGATGCCGTGAAACGCATTCAGACTGAGTCCGCCGCCGGGCGTAAAACCGATGGTTCCGTCGATCTGCTGTGGGTAAATGGCGAGAACTTCCGCACGCTGAAAGAAGCCGGACTGCTGCAAACCCACTGGGCGGAAACGCTGCCAAACTGGCGCTATGTCGATACGCGCAAACCGGTACGCGAGGATTTTTCCATGCCGACGCAAGGGGCGGAGTCACCCTGGGGCGGCGCGCAGTTAACCTTCATTGCTAACCGGGATATTACGCCGCAGCCGCCGCAAAGCCCGCAGGCGCTACTCGCTTTTGCGAAAGCCCATCCCGGTACTGTCACCTACCCACGGCCGCCGGATTTTACCGGGACGGCGTTTCTGGAACAGCTGTTACTGGCGTTAACCCCTCAACCGGATGCGCTCAAGGTCGTGCCAGATGACGCGACGTTCGATTCCGTCACCGCGCCGCTATGGGCATACCTCGATGCGCTGCATCCCAGCCTGTGGCGGAAGGGAAAAGACTTCCCTCCCTCTCCCGCCCGGATGGACGCGCTGCTGCAAGCCGGTTCGCTGCGCCTGTCTCTGACGTTTAATCCCGCTCATGCGCAGCAAAAGATCGCCAGCGGCGAACTGCCCAAAACCAGCTACAGTTTCGGTTTTTCACAAGGCATGATTGGCAACGTGCATTTTGTCACAATCCCGGCAAACGCCCGCGCCAGCGCAGGCGCAAAGGTGGTTGCCAATTTCCTGCTCTCCCCCGACGCGCAGTTGCGCAAAGCCGATCCGGCGTTCTGGGGCGATCCTTCCGTGCTTGACCCGCATAAGCTGCCCGCCGGGCAGCGGGAAGCGTTACGGTCGCGCATTCCTGACGGGTTGCCGCCTACGCTGGCGGAACCGCATTCCGCATGGGTGAACGCGCTGGAACAGGCATGGCTACGCCGCTACGGTACGCAGTAACCCTGCTGGTCTGGGGCGTGATGGCGGTCATCTGGCTGCCGCTGGTTCCTGCCGCATTCACGCTTATCACGCCCGCGCTCTCCGCTACGCACTGGCTGGCGCTGTTTAGCGATCCGCAGCTTCCGCAGGCGCTGCGGGCAACGCTGGTCTCCGTCACCCTGGCGGCAACCGGCGCACTGGCTATTGCGCTGACGATCGTCGTCGCGTTGTGGCCTGGCGCAAAATGGGCGCGTCTTTGCGCCCGCCTCCCCTGGCTACTGGCCATTCCTCATGTGGCCTTTGCCGCCAGCGCCCTGCTGCTTTTTGCCGAAGGCGGGATGCTTTATCGCCTTTTCCCCTCGCTCACGCCGCAGATGGATCGCTATGGCATCGGGCTTGGGCTCACGCTGGCCGTCAAAGAGAGCGCCTTTCTGCTCTGGGTCCTGTCGGCATTATTAAGTGAAAAACAGCTTTCGCAGCAGGTCATCGTGCTGGATACCCTGGGCTACAGCCGTCTGCAATGCCTGAGCTGGCTGCTGTTACCCGCCGTTGCGCCAGGATTAGGCACGGTGATGCTGGCGATTGTCGCCTGGTCATTATCGGCAGTGGATGTCGCGATGATTCTGGGGCCGGGCAATCCACCTACGCTGGCAGTGTTAAGCTGGCAATGGCTGAGCCAGGGCGACGCCGACCAACAGGCCAAAGGCGCTCTCGCCAGTTTACTGCTCGTGGCGTTGCTTATGCTGTTTGCTCTGTTCGGCTATCTCATCTGGCGGGGATGGCAACGTACCCTTCCTGCCATCAACGGTCTTCGCCGCCAGCGCTTATCAGGCAGAAGCGGAAAAACGCTGGCGCTGACGCTGCCGTTAAGCGGCATGCTGTGCGTGGCGCTGCTGGCTTGTATGGCTGAACCTGCGTCGGTGAACCGCGAAGCGCTGGTGAACAGCCTGCAAATAGGGCTGGCGTCCGCCGTGCTGGGGTTGATGACGCTGTTCTTATGGCTGGAATGGGGGCCGCAAACCGGGCACCGCTGGGTCTGGCTGCCAATATTGCTTCCTGCGCTGCCGTTGGTCGCCGGGCAATACACTCTGGCGCTGCTCGCCGGGCAAGACGGCCAGTACGCTACCGTTATCTGGGGGCACCTGCTGTGGGTTATCCCGTGGATGTTATTCGTCCTCAAACCCGCCTGGCAGCACATTGACCCACGGCTGGTGCTGATCGCGCAAACGCTGGGCTGGACGCGGGCTCGTATCTTCTGGCGCATCAAGTGCCCACTTTTACTGCGCCCCGCACTGTTTGCCTTCGCGGTCGGCTTTTCCGTCAGCATCGCCCAATACATGCCGACACTCTGGCTGGGCGCCGGACGCTATCCTACGCTCACCACAGAAGCCGTGGCGCTCAGCAGCGGCGGCAGTACCACAATTCTTGCGTCGCAGGCGCTATGGCAACTGCTGTTACCCCTGCTGGTTTTCGCGCTGACGGCGCTATGTTCACGCGTCATTGGCCACTATCGTCAAGGACTCCGCTAATGCTCATCGTTCAACATCTCACGCTGCGCCAGGACAATCACCGCTTATTGAATCAGGTCGCCTTTCAGGTCAAAAAAGGTGACATTGTCACGTTAATGGGACCCTCCGGTAGCGGAAAGTCTTCGCTGTTTTCGTGGATGGTCGGCGCACTGCCGTCTCAGTTTCAGGCCTCCGGCGAGCTTTGGCTCAACGAACGACGCATCGATACGCTCCCCACCGCGCAACGTCAAATCGGTATTTTGTTTCAGGATGCCCTGCTGTTTGACCATTTCAGCGTCGGGCAGAACCTACTGCTGGCGCTGCCTGCCGCAATAAAAGGGGCGGCCAGACAAACGGAAGTACGGCATGCTCTTGAGCGCGCCGGGCTGGACGGGTTCAGCCGCCGCGATCCGGCGTCATTGTCCGGCGGCCAGCGCGCCAGGGTGGCCCTGCTTCGCGCGCTGCTGGCACAACCGCAGGCATTACTGCTGGATGAGCCGTTCAGTCGACTGGACGCCGGGCGCCGCGACGCCTTCCGCCGGTGGGTCTTTGCCGAAGTACGGCAACAAAATATTCCGGTGGTACAGGTGACGCACGATATCCAGGATGTTCCTCCCGGCGGCACGGTACTCCAGATGGAGGCGTGGGCGTGAATATGCCGACAAACTGCGTTAACGCAAAGTTTTTCCCTGCCAGCCAGCAGAGAATGGCGCCCTCTTATTTTAACGTCGGGCTATTCGATGAAACGTGTTTCTCAAATGACCGCGCTGGCACTGGCTTCAGGACTCGCCTGCGCTTCCTCCTGGGCTGCTGATATGGCGCAGTCGCTTACCTTCAGCCAGCTACAGCAAAAACAGGGCGCCGCGATTGATACACGCCAGAGCGCTTTTTACAACGGCTGGCCGCAAACCCTTAATGGCCCTTCCGGTCACGAACCTTCCGCACTGAATCTGTCAGCCTCCTGGCTCGATAAAATGAGCGACGAGCAGCTCGCCGCCTGGCTGCAACGGCATCAGCTCAGGAAAGACGCCCCGCTGGCGCTGTATGGCAATGACAATGGCGTACAGGCGGTGAAATCACGTTTACAGAAGGCAGGCTTCAGCCAGATTGCTACGCTGAGCGATGCGCTGACCGATCCTTCCCGACTGCAAAAGCTCCCTCACTTCGAGCAATTAGCATACCCACAGTGGTTGCACGCCCTTCAACAAAACCAGCCGGTTACGGCTAAACCGGCGGGAGACTGGAAGGTGATTGAAGCAGGCTGGGGCGCGCCGAAATATTATCTGCTCAGCCACATTCCCGGCGCCGGATACATCGACACCAATGAGGTGGAAAGCGAACCGCTGTGGAATAAAGTCTCTGACGCGCAGTTGAAAGCGATGCTGGCGAAACACGGTATTCGCCATGACACGACGGTTATTCTGTATGGCCGCGACGTATACGCTGCGGCGCGCGTTGCGCAGATTATGCTCTATGCGGGCGTGAAGGACGTTCGTCTGCTCGACGGCGGCTGGCAAACCTGGTCCGATGCGGGTCTGCCAGTTGAACGCGGCATGCCCGCTGACGTGAAGCCGGAACCCGACTTTGGCGTGGCGATCCCGGCGCAGCCGCAGTTAATGCTGGATATGGAACAGGCCCGCGCCCTGCTGCACCGTCAGGACGCATCGCTGGTCAGCATCCGTTCCTGGCCGGAATTTATCGGCACCACCAGCGGATACAGCTATATCAAGCCAAAAGGCGAAATTGCCGGCGCGCGTTGGGGACATGCGGGCAGCGACTCCACGCATATGGAGGATTTCCATAACCCGGACGGCACCATGCGCAGCGCAGAGGATATCGCCGCCATGTGGAAGCAGTGGGATATTCTGCCGGATCAGCACGTTGCCTTCTATTGCGGCACCGGCTGGCGCGCCTCCGAAACGTTTATGTACGCGCGGGCGATGGGCTGGAAAAACGTCGCCGTGTATGACGGCGGTTGGTACGAATGGAGCAGCGATCCGAAAAATCCGGTGTCCACCGGCGAGCGCGACCCGGACAGCAGTAAGTAGACATAATGCGCCTGATGGCGCTACGCTTATCAGGCCTACGGGAAAGCGTCGTGCCATACTGATGCCTGATGGCGCTACGCTTATCAGGCCTACAGGGAGGATCTTTTTCCAGGCCGGATAACCTTCAGCGTCAGGTATCCACTCCAGACCCTTGTCAGGGTGGTCATCCAGCACAACGCGCCAAATACCCACGCCAGAACGGGAAAATAACGCGGAAACAGGCAGCCCAGAACAAAAAGCAATATTGTCTCGGTGCCCTCGGTCAACCCGCCCAGATAGTAAAACGATTTGTGCGCATAGCCCGGATTATCAATCTGATGCTTCGCCGCCAGCGCCGCAAACGCCAGAAAACTACTGCCCGTACCGATAAACGCAAACAGCAGCCATCCCCCTGCCAGCGCGTTTTGTTCCGGTGCGGCCAGAATAAAGCCAAACGGAACCAGTGCGTAAAACAGAAAGTCGAGGGTGATATCAAGAAATCCCCCCGCATCGGTTAACCCTCTGCGCCGTGCCAGCGCGCCATCCAGCCCGTCGAACAGGCGATTCAGCACAATGGCCGCCAGCGCGGCCAGATACCAGCCCAGCGCCAGAAACGGCAGCGCCAGCACGCCAATGGCAAATCCGAACAGCGTCAGGCCGTCCGGGGTGATCGCCGGTTTATCGAGATACGCGGCACAGCGGTGCAGGAGCGGTTTAACCCGTGGGTGCAGATGCCGGTCAAACATGTGGCGCCCCTTTCAATGCGTCACACAGCCCTTGCGAAGGAATATCCAGCGCGGCATTAAAACGCGCCGACAGGTTCTGAAAGGCGATCAGCGCCGTCATTTCGGTAATCGCGTCGTCAGTAAAATAGCGTTTCATCATCGCCTTGAGCGCCTCATCAACCTGCGGCGGCGTGGCGGTCACGGCCTCGGCATAAGCCAGTGCGACACGCTCCTCCTCGCTGAACAGCGTGGACGATTGCCACCCGGCAACGGCCTGTACTTTATCCAGCGCCCCACACCGCTCGGCCAGACGTAAACTGTTGGCATCCACACAGAAGGCGCAATGGCACACCTGCGAAACGCGCGTCATCAACAACGCGCGCATCACCGGCGTTAACCGCGCGCGCTTACGTTCCAGAAACCCGACAAACAGCGCCACCAGCCAGAACAGAAACGGCATTCGCCCCCACCAGCGCGTGGGGTGCAGAACGTCGCCGTAATGTTTTTTCTGCGTAGCGACGAGAGGTTTCAGACTGGAAGGGATATGGGTCAATGGGCTAACCCAGGGTTGTGGATCGTTCAACGCTTGCTCCTGAAGACTTTAGGTCACGCAAAGATAAGGATAGTATGTCACTTTCCGTTGTTGAACCTTGATGAATATGATGAAAACCATTGATGTCGTCGCCGCAATCATTGAGCGTGACGACAAAATATTGCTGGCTCAACGCCCGGAACACGCCGATCAGCCGGGTATGTGGGAGTTTGCCGGAGGCAAAGTGGAGTCCAGTGAGACGCAGCCTCAGGCGTTGATTCGCGAACTGCGTGAAGAGTTGGGTATTGAGGCGGTTGTCGGGCGCTATATCGCCAGCCATCAGCGCGAAGTCTCTGGCCGGCTGATCCATCTGCATGCCTGGCACGTCCCGGCGTTTACCGGCGCCGTCACCGCGCATTATCACCAGAACATGATCTGGTGTTCGCCAAAAGAGGCGCTGCGTTACCCGCTTGCGCCTGCGGACATTCCGCTGTTAGAGGCGTTTATGGCTTTACGCGACGCCAGACCAACGGATTCGTACTGAGCGTTTTTTCGTCGCGCTGGCATTGCAGCAGCACGCCTTCGGCTTTAATCACCGCCCCTTCCGAATAGTTTTGATCCTGGTAGACGCAGCACTGATTGCAGGGCTGCGCACGCTGCCCGCTGGAGCTGAACACTTCGGGCGGGACGTTAACCTCCACATCCGGGCGATAATGCTGATTCGCCAGCGCGGCAAAAGAGACCATCGCCGCTGCTGCCGCGATAAATAAACGATGCATAGCGTTTCCTTGTTATGAAGCCTACCTTCAGTATAACGGTCGTAAGCGACTGAAACTTTAGCCACTCCATCCATCGCTTTTTATTATGACGCGCGCGCCGTTATTAATTTCCCTGGCACGCCATTTTTTTTTCTTGCTTACCGTCACACTGCTGGTGGTATAGTCAAAAACTGCATAAACACGAAACACAACATTATAAATATAACCATATCAATACATAAGAGGTTCTTATATCTATGGATCAGACATGTTCTCTGGAGTCGTTTCTAAACCATGTTCAACAGCGTGACCCCAATCAGACCGAGTTCGCGCAGGCCGTTCGTGAAGTAATGACCACGCTGTGGCCTTTCCTTGAGCAAAATCCTCGTTATCGTCAGATGTCATTGCTGGAACGTTTGGTTGAGCCAGAACGCGTGATCCAGTTCCGCGTGGTGTGGGTGGACGATCGTAACCAGGTGCAGGTTAACCGTGCCTGGCGCGTACAGTTTAATTCCGCCATCGGCCCGTATAAGGGCGGGATGCGTTTTCATCCTTCCGTTAACCTCTCGATCCTGAAATTCCTCGGCTTCGAGCAGACGTTTAAAAATGCGCTGACCACGCTGCCGATGGGCGGCGGTAAAGGCGGCAGCGATTTCGATCCTAAAGGCAAGAGCGAAGGCGAAGTGATGCGTTTCTGTCAGGCGCTGATGACAGAGCTCTATCGCCATTTAGGGCCAGACACTGACGTACCTGCTGGCGATATCGGAGTGGGCGGACGTGAAGTGGGCTTTATGGCCGGTATGATGCGTAAGCTCTCCAACAACAGCGCCTGCGTGTTCACCGGGAAAGGCCTCTCGTTTGGCGGTAGCCTGATTCGCCCGGAAGCCACCGGTTATGGCCTGGTGTACTTTACCGAAGCGATGCTCAAACGCCACGGTCTGGGTTTTGAGGGTATGCGTGTGGCGGTGTCCGGTTCCGGCAACGTGGCGCAGTACGCTATCGAGAAAGCAATGGCGTTCGGCGCTCGTGTGGTGACGGCTTCGGACTCCAGCGGCACCGTCGTGGATGAGAGCGGCTTCACCGAAGAAAAACTGGCGCGCCTGTGCGAAATCAAAGCCAGCCGTGACGGGCGCGTGGCGGATTACGCCCGCGAGTTCGGCCTGCCCTATATGGAAGGCAAACAGCCGTGGTCAGTGCCGGTTGATATCGCCCTGCCGTGCGCAACGCAGAACGAACTCGACGTGGACGCCGCGCGCGTGCTGATCGCCAACGGCGTGAAAGCAGTGGCGGAAGGCGCCAATATGCCAACCACCATTGAAGCCACCGATCTGTTCCTTGAAGCCGGCGTGCTGTTCGCGCCAGGTAAAGCGGCCAACGCAGGCGGCGTGGCGACCTCCGGTCTGGAGATGGCGCAGAACGCCGCGCGAATGAGCTGGAAAGCCGAGAAAGTGGATGCGCGTCTGCACCACATCATGCTGGATATTCATCATGCCTGCGTGGAATACGGCGGCGAAAACAAACATACCAACTATGTTCGCGGGGCGAATATCGCAGGCTTCGTCAAAGTGGCCGACGCGATGCTGGCGCAGGGTGTGATTTAATTTTCCGTGGCATGTAGGCCTGATAAGCGTTGTAGGCCTGATAAGCGCAGCGCCATCAGGCATTGCCGGATGACGGCGCAAGTGCCTTATCAGGCCTGTGCGTTATACGCTCGCCTCTTCTGACGGCGGGCTTTTTTTCGCCGCTCGCTTACGGGGCGCGCTCTTTTTCTTCTCGCCGCCACCGCCTGGCGCGACAATGCCCCGGAACTGACGTACCGGCGTGCGTTTAGCCTGATCGATCAACTGAAACAGCGTGCCGACCAGCGGCTGCATAAAATCCTGATAGCGGCACTGCTTTTCACTGATTTGTGTCAGGACAGACTCCCAGTGCGCCGTCATATCCGGTCGGGCAGCCATCTCCGGTAACGAGTGAATCAGGGCCTTCCCGGCATCCGTTGAATGAATGTAACGCCCTTTCTTGGTCAGGAATCCGCGCCTGAACAGCAGTTCGATAATGCCCGCGCGCGTCGCTTCGGTTCCCAGTCCGTCGGTCGCTCGCAGGATCTTTTTCAGATCTTTATCCTGCACGAAACGGGCAATCCCGGTCATGGCGGACAGCAGCGTAGCATCGGTAAAATGGCGTGGCGGCTGGGTCTGACGCTCAACGACCTCGCCCTTTTCGCACAGCAGTTCGTCGTCTTTCGCCACCACCGGTAACGGCGTACCGTCGTTCTCTTCGTCACGCTCTTTATTGCCCAACAGCGTTCGCCATCCGGCCTCCGCCAGAAAACGCGCTTTGGCGACGAATTTCCCCTTCGCAATCTCCAGTTCAATGACGCATTTGCGAAATACCGCGTCCGGGCAGAATTGCATCAGGTACTGGCGAGCGATCAGGTTGTACACCTTCGCTTCATTGTCGCTGAGGGAAATTGATGAACTGCGCGCAGTCGGGATGATCGCGTGGTGAGCGTCAACTTTTTTATCATCCCAGCAGCGGTTTCGCGTGTCCGGGTCAACCACCGGCTGCGGCAACAAATCCGCGGCATGCACGCCAATGGCGTTCATCACCGCATGGCGTCCGGCAAAATGTTCTTCCGGCAGATAGCGGCAGTCGGAACGCGGATAGGTAATTAATTTGTGAGTTTCGTACAACTTCTGGCAGATATCAAGCACGTTCTGCGCGCTCAGACCAAAGCGTTTCGCCGCTTCAATCTGCAACGCCGACAGCGAAAACGGCAGCGGGGCAGATTCTGATTCCCGTTTATCGTTATAGCTGGTGACGATCGCGGGCTGACCGTTAATACGATTCACCACATGCTCCGCCAGCGGACGATGCAGCAAACGCCCCTCTTCATCCTGATACGGTTCGCACGCTTCACTGGGTTGCCAGATGGCGGTAAACCGCTCCTCAGCTGGCGTGACGATATGCGCTTTCACTTCAAAGAAATCTTTGGCGACGAAGTTCTCGATCTCTTCATCGCGGCGAACCACCAGCCCGAGAACCGGTGTCTGAACACGCCCTACCGAGAGCACGCCCTGGTAGCCCGCGTTGCGCCCGAGAAGGGTATACGCGCGGGTCATGTTAATGCCGTACAGCCAGTCGGCGCGCGCACGCGCCAGCGCGGAAACGCACAGCGGCACAAATTCGCTGTTGGCGCGCAGCCGGGAAATCGCACGCTCCACCGCCTGCGGGTTAAGATCGTTGATCAGGCAACGCTGCACCTGCTGGCGTTTTTCCGGGGACAGTTGCAGATAATCCAGCACCTCGTCCACCAGCAGTTGCCCTTCGCGATCCGGGTCTCCCGCGTGAATCACTTCGCTTGCGTCATGTAAAAAGCGCTTAATGACATTGAGCTGCTTCGTCACGGAAGGACGTGGCTGGAGCTGCCACTTTTCCGGCACAATCGGCAGATCGGCCAGATTCCAGCGCGCATAACGACCGTCATACGCGTCCGGCTGCGCCTGTTCAAGCAGATGGCCGATGCACCAGGTCACCACCTGTCCATTCCCGCATTCGATAAAGCCGTCGCCTTTGCGGTGCGGCTTTGGCAGCACATCCGCAATGGCGCGGCCCAGACTCGGCTTTTCGGCAATAAACAACCGCATCGAATTAACGGATCTCTACCATGGCGCGACCGCCACGGGCGTCAACCAGTTCACCAATCGCCGTCAGTTCAATACCAAACTCCGCCGCGGTGACTTTCACTTCCTCTACCGCTTCCGGCGTGACCGCCAGCAGCAGGCCGCCAGACGTTTGCGGATCGCACAGCAGATCACGCACCTCGCGCGGCATGTCGCCCATCAGATGGCCGTAGCTGGCGAAATTACGTTCCGTCCCCCCCGGCACTGCACCAAGTTTAATGTACTCTTCGACGCCCGGCAGTTTTGGAATGTCCTGATAGCAGATCCGCGCCTGCACGCCTGCGCCCTGGCACATTTCGCTGAGGTGCCCCAGCAGACCAAAACCGGTCACGTCGGTCATTGCTTTCACGCCGTCGATATGGGCAAACGACGCCCCCGCAATGTTCATCCGGCACATCACTTCTGTCGCCAGCCCCTGATGTTCCGGCTTGAGCAGTGATTTTTTCTCGGCGGTGGTCAGCACGCCAATGCCCAGCGGCTTGGTGAGGAACAGTTTGCATCCGGCCTGCGCGGTGCTGTTTTTCTTCACGCGTTCGGTCGGCACCACGCCGGTGACAGCCAGACCGAAGATGGGCTCAGGCGCGTCGATAGAGTGCCCGCCCGCCAGCGCAATACCCGCCTGACGACAGGCAAAACGCCCGCCTTCGGTGACTTCCCGGGCAATTTCCGGCGACAGTTTGTTGATGGGCCAGCCCAGAATGGCGATCGCCATAATCGGTTTGCCGCCCATCGCGAAGATATCGCTGATGGCGTTGGTCGCCGCAATACGGCCAAAATCAAACGGATTATCGACAATCGGCATGAAGAAGTCGGTGGTGCTGATGATGCTGGTGCCATTACCCAGGTCGTATACCGCCGCGTCATCGCGGGTTTCATTGCCCACAAGCAGGTTCGGGTCGACAAACTTCGCCTGCTCGCTGTGCAGGATGGTTTCCAACACTTTAGGGGAAATTTTACAACCGCAACCGGCTCCGTGGCTGTATTGCGTTAAACGAATAGCGTGCTCGCTCATGGACATCTCCTGTCATTGCAATCGGGCTATGGTAGCGCTCATTCCATGACGTGGTAAGAGAGAGTGTCTGAATTCCGGCGTCTTTGCTCATAATCCAGACAGTTTTGCCGAATAATCGGCAGGCGCTCATCGAAAAAGCCGCCTGCCGGGGCCATGACGCTTAGAAATACGTCACGAAAGGCGTCGGGTCCGGTACGCTGATGGTCGTTGACGCTTTCAGCTGCGGCGTGCCCAGATAGAGGAAGCCTACAATTTTATCCTGTGCGCGACAGCCGAACGCCTCGCGAACCACCGGGCTTTCGGTTAACGCGCCGCTGCGCCAGATGCCGTTGAAGCCTTGCGCAATCGCCGCCATCTGCATCGCCATAACCGCACATCCTGCTGACATCTCCTGCTCCCACAGCGGCACTTTGTGGTTCTCCTCGCATTTCGCCACCACCGTGATGATCAGCGGCGCGCGAAATGGCGCGGTGCGCGCTTTCTCTATCGCTTTCTCATCGCCTTCCGCCGCAATGGCGCCCTGCTCCAGAACAGCGCTGAAGCGCTCACGCCCCTCACCTTCAATCACAAAAAAACGCCAGGGTTGCAGGGATTTGTGATCGGGTACGCGCATGCCCGCGCGCAGAATATTTTGTAACTGTTCACCCGCAGGCGCGGGCTCGGCCAGACGAGAGGCGCTACGACGGTTTACAAGTAATTCGAGTGCGTCCATTTGGTTAACTCCAGCAATGATATTTATTCACAAAATTAACACGAGAGGGGATTTAGTTACAGCACAGGCAGTGATTCCTGCTGACAAGTGCCTGCCTGGTCATTACGATACCCACATCTTATACGCTTTCTCTCTGAGTATGACGGAGATAGCGGAATGTTAATCTGGTAGGGAGAATACATGCGAACCCTGTGGCGATTTATTGCCGGATTTTTTAAGTGGACATGGCGACTGCTGAATTTCGTCCGGGAACTGGTGCTCAACCTGTTCTTCATCTTTCTGGTTCTGGTGGGCGTCGGTATCTGGATGCAGCTTAGCGATGGCAACACCAGCCAACAAACTGCACGCGGCGCGCTGCTGTTGGATATTTCCGGCGTGATCGTCGATAAACCGTCCAGCACCAACCGCCTGGGCGTCATTGGCCGACAGCTGTTTGGCGCCAGCTCTGACCGCCTGCAAGAAAACTCACTGTTTGATATCGTCAACACCATTCGTCAGGCGAAAGACGATCGCAATATCACCGGCATCGTGATGGATCTGAAAAACTTCGCGGGCGCCGATCAGCCTTCCATGCAGTACATCGGGAAAGCGCTGCGCGAATTTCGCGATAGCGGCAAGCCGGTCTTTGCCGTAGGCGACAGCTACAGTCAGGGGCAATATTACCTGGCGAGCTTCGCCAATAAAATCTGGCTTTCTCCGCAGGGTACGGTCGATCTGCACGGCTTCGCAACCAACGGCCTGTATTACAAATCCTTGCTGGATAAGCTGAAAGTCTCCACGCACGTCTTCCGCGTCGGCACTTATAAATCCGCAGTGGAACCGTTTATCCGCGATGATATGTCGCCTGCCGCGCGCGAAGCGGACAGCCGCTGGATTGGCGAGCTGTGGCAAAACTACCTGAACACCGTTGCGGCGAACCGTCAGATCCCCGCGCAGCAGGTCTTCCCTGGCGCGCAGGCTATGCTCGACGGGCTGAGCAAAGTGGATGGCGATACCGCGAAATACGCGCTCGACAACAAACTGGTGGATGCGCTGGCGTCTAACGCCGAAGTGGAAAAAGCGCTGACCAAACAGTTTGGCTGGAGCAAAGCAGAAAACAACTATCGGGCCATCAGCTATTACGATTATTCGCTGAAAACGCCTGCCGATACCGGCGACGGTATCGGCGTCGTGTTCGCCAATGGCGCGATTATGGACGGTGAAGAAACACCGGGCAACGTCGGCGGCGACACGACAGCGTCGCAAATCCGCGATGCGCGCCTGGACCCAAAAGTGAAAGCGATTGTGCTGCGCGTAAACAGCCCCGGCGGCAGCGTCAGCGCCTCTGAAGTCATTCGCGCCGAACTGGCCGCTGCGAAAGCCGCAGGCAAGCCGGTTGTGGTGTCGATGGGCGGAATGGCGGCATCCGGCGGTTACTGGATCTCCACCCCGGCAAGCTACATTGTGGCGAACCCGAGCACCCTGACAGGCTCAATCGGCATTTTTGGCGTTATCAACACCGTTGAGAACAGCCTGGATTCGATCGGCGTGCATACCGATGGCGTTGCCACCTCGCCGCTGGCGGACGTTTCTGTCACCAAATCGCTGCCGCCTGAAGTGCAGCAGATGATGCAGCTCAGCATTGAGAATGGCTACAAACGCTTTATCACGCTGGTTGCCGATGCGCGTAAGAGCACCCCGGCGCAGATTGATAAAATCGCGCAGGGGCATGTCTGGACCGGTCAGGATGCAAAAGCGAATGGTCTGGTAGACAGTCTGGGTGACTTTGACGACGCCATCGCCAAAGCCGCAGAGCTGGCTAAACTGAAGCAATGGCATCTTGAGTATTATCAGGATGAACCGACATTCTTCGACAGAATCATGGACAGCATGTCCGGCTCCGTGCGCGCAATGCTGCCGGAAGCCATTCAGGCGATGCTCCCGGCGCCGCTGGCGACAGCCGCCAGCGCGGTAAAAGCAGAGAGTGATAAACTGGCTGCCTTTAACGATCCACAAAACCGTTATGCGTTCTGCCTGACCTGCGCGAACGTGCGCTAAATTGCCATTGCCGGATGGCGATGCTATCGCGTCTTATCCGGCCTACGAGTTTCGCGTAATTTGTAGGCCGGATAAGGCGCAACCGCCTCCGGCAATATAAGAGACTTCACTTCGTAAGAACATTGCCATGCAGAAGAAATCGATTTACGTTGCCTATACCGGCGGTACGATTGGTATGCAGCGCTCGGAACAGGGTTACATTCCGGTATCAGGCCATCTCCAGCGCCAGCTGGCGCTGATGCCCGAATTTCACCGCCCGGAAATGCCGGACTTCACCATTCATGAATATGCCCCGCTGATGGACTCATCCGATATGACGCCGGAAGACTGGCAGCATATCGCAGAAGACATTAAAGTGCGTTACAACGACTATGACGGCTTTGTCATCCTCCACGGCACGGACACGATGGCGTTCACCGCCTCGGCGCTCTCCTTCATGCTGGAGAATCTGGGTAAGCCGGTAATTGTGACAGGGTCACAAATTCCGTTGGCGGAACTGCGCTCCGATGGGCAGATTAATCTGCTGAATGCCCTGTATGTCGCCGCGAATTACCCCATCAATGAGGTCACCCTCTTTTTCAATAATCGGCTGTTTCGTGGCAACCGCACGACAAAAGCGCATGCCGATGGCTTTGACGCGTTCGCCTCCCCCAACCTTCAGCCGCTGCTGGAAGCCGGAATTCATATCCGTCGCTTAGGTACGCCGCCCGCGCCGCACGGCGAAGGCGAGCTGATTGTTCACCCAATCACGCCGCAGCCTATTGGCGTCGTCACCATTTATCCGGGAATTTCTGCCGAAGTGGTGCGTAACTTCCTGCGCCAGCCGGTAAAAGCGCTGATCCTGCGTTCTTACGGCGTCGGCAACGCGCCGCAGAACAAAGAGTTCCTCAAAGAACTGGAAGATGCGAGTTCACGCGGTATCGTGGTGGTTAACCTGACGCAATGCATGTCCGGCAAGGTGAATATGGGTGGGTATGCCACCGGCAACGCGCTGGCGCATGCAGGCGTGATCGGCGGCGCGGATATGACCGTTGAAGCAACGCTGACTAAGCTGCACTACTTGTTAAGCCAGAATCTGGATACACAGACCATTCGTACCGCGATGACGCAAAATCTGCGCGGTGAACTGACGCCAGACGAATAAGGAGTTTTTCATGACGACCCGAGCCTTACTGCTGGTTGATTTGCAGAATGATTTTTGCGCCGGCGGCGCACTGGCCGTCCCTGAAGGCGACAGCACCGTGGACGTAGCAAACCGTCTTATCGCCTGGTGTAAAGCGCGCGGCGACACAGTGATCGCCAGCCAGGACTGGCATCCTGCCGGACACGGCAGTTTCGCCAGCCAGCATCAGGCGCAGCCCTACAGCCAGGGACAACTGGACGGTTTAGCGCAAACCTTCTGGCCCGATCACTGCGTACAAAATAGCGACGGCGCGGCCCTGCATCCCCTGCTCAGGCAGAACGCCATCGACGCGGTTTTCCATAAAGGCGAGAATCCGCAGGTGGACAGCTACAGCGCCTTTTTTGATAACGGACGCCGCCAGAAAACCGCCCTGGACGCCTGGCTTCGTGAGAACGGCGTACAGACGCTGATCGTGATGGGGCTGGCGACCGATTACTGCGTGAAGTTTACCGTGCTGGATGCGCTGCAACTGGGTTATACGGTGAATGTGATTACCGACGGCTGCCGTGGTGTGAATATTCAACCGCAAGACAGCACGCACGCCTTTATGGAGATGGCGGCCGCTGGCGCCACGCTGTATACGCTGGCTGACTGGGAAGAAACGCAGGGTTAGGTGTTCTTACTGCCTGATGGCGCTTCGCTTATCAGGCCTACAAAGCGATGACCAGTAGGCCTGATAAGCGAAGCGCCATCAGGCTACCAACAAAAAAGCGCTACATTACAGTTTCAGCGTCGCAATCGATTTTGGCGCAATGCCAAAATCCTCTTTCAACTGCTGCTTACTTTTCATCACCATCTGACCGTTGGTATCAATGGTCATATGCTGCGCGTCGGTATTGTGCCGCGCCTGCCAGAGCATCACCAGTTGCATGCTGTTCTCTTTTTGCTCCGGCGTCAGCGCAACGCCGTCCGGCCATTTTCCCAGCTCAACGGCGGTAGATAAGCGCTGATAAACTTCCGGCGTCATGCTGTCGATCATCTCATCAAGATTCATGATAAGTCCGCTCCTGTGGAATAATTTGCTGAATCGTTTTTTCAGCCCTTAGTTTGTTCGCCGTTTTCATCATCGGTGAAGCTTAATGAGGCCGAATTGACGCAATAACGCTCACCCGTCGGCTGTGGGCCATCCGAAAAGACATGTCCCAGGTGCGCATCACAGTTGCCGCAGCGAATTTCTATACGCTGTATCCCGTGGGAAAAGTCCTTAATGTAACGGATAGATTCTTCACTGACCGGCTCGTAAAAGCTCGGCCAGCCGCAGCCGGAATCATACTTGGTTTGGGAATGAAACAGCGGCGCGTCGCAGACCAGACAGTGGTAGACGCCATCACGCTTATTATGCAGCAAACGCCCGGTAAATGGCGGTTCTGTACCGTGATTCTGCGTCACGTAGAATTGCATTTCGGACAACTTTTTTTTCAGATCTTCCGCAGAGGGTTGATTAGCCATTTGCTCACATCTCGCTTTAGCCATACTCACATTGCGTGACCGATTCTAACAAAACATTAACACCCCAGTGTGAACTTTTGTTCTAAACTTGATCCTTGCGAAATGGCAGCTTATGAATCGTGATCGGAATCACGTTTTTATCTCAGTTGCCCTTTAAAATTCGGGGCGCCGCCCCCATGTGGTTTCAAGCCGAAAGGAAGAGTGAGGCGAGTCAGCCGTGCAAAGCTTGTACAGAGGATTGATTTGTCGCAATGATTGACACGATTCCGCTTGACGCTGCGTAAGGTTTTTGTAATTTTACAGGCAACCTTTTATTCACTAACAAATAGCTGGTGGAATATATGACTATCAAAGTAGGTATCAACGGTTTTGGCCGTATCGGTCGCATTGTTTTCCGTGCTGCTCAGAAACGTTCTGACATTGAGATTGTTGCAATCAACGATCTGTTAGACGCTGAATACATGGCTTACATGCTGAAATATGACTCCACTCACGGTCGTTTCGATGGCACCGTTGAAGTGAAAGACGGTCATCTGATCGTTAACGGTAAAAAAATCCGTGTTACCGCTGAACGTGATCCGGCTAACCTGAAATGGGACGAAGTTGGTGTTGACGTAGTTGCTGAAGCTACCGGTATCTTCCTGACTGACGAAACCGCACGTAAGCACATCACTGCTGGCGCGAAAAAAGTGGTTCTGACAGGTCCGTCCAAAGACAACACTCCGATGTTTGTTAAAGGCGCTAACTTTGACAAATACGAAGGCCAGGACATCGTTTCCAACGCATCCTGCACCACTAACTGCCTGGCGCCGCTGGCTAAAGTTATCAACGACAACTTCGGCATCATCGAAGGTCTGATGACCACCGTTCACGCGACCACCGCTACTCAGAAAACCGTTGACGGCCCGTCTCACAAAGACTGGCGCGGCGGCCGTGGCGCGGCTCAGAACATCATCCCGTCCTCTACCGGTGCTGCTAAAGCGGTAGGTAAAGTGCTGCCGGAACTGAACGGCAAACTGACTGGTATGGCGTTCCGCGTTCCGACTCCGAACGTATCCGTTGTTGACCTGACCGTTCGTCTGGAAAAAGCGGCTTCTTACGAAGACATTAAGAAAGCGATCAAAGCTGCTTCCGAAGGCCCGATGAAAGGCGTTCTGGGTTACACCGAAGACGACGTAGTATCTACCGATTTCAACGGCGAAGTGTGCACTTCCGTGTTCGATGCTAAAGCAGGTATCGCGCTGAACGACAACTTCGTGAAACTGGTCTCCTGGTACGACAACGAAACCGGCTACTCCAACAAAGTTCTGGATCTGATTGCTCACATCTCCAAATAAGTTGAGATGAGAAATTGATCCCAAAAGGCGACCTCCGGTCGCCTTTTTTTATGGCTAAGAGTTTTCAACTCCAAGGATTGCATCATGATTAACACAATTTTCGCTCTCCCGGTCATCAAACAAATTACCCCTGTCCTCTCCCGCCGCCAGCTCGACGAGCTTGACGTGATCGTCGTCGATCACCCGCAAGTTAAGGCGTCTTTTGCACTCCAGGGCGCACATTTGCTCTCCTGGAAACCAGCAGGCGCCGAAGAAGTGCTGTGGCTGAGCAACAACACACCGTTTAAAACAGGCGTTGCGCTGCGTGGCGGCGTACCGATCTGCTGGCCGTGGTTTGGCCCCTCTGCGCAGCAGGGTCTGCCGTCTCACGGCTTTGCCCGTAACCTGCCGTGGGCGCTGAAAGCCCACAACGAAGACGACAACGGCGCGGTACTGACATTTGAGCTACAGAGCAGTGAGGCGACTCGCCAGTACTGGCCGCACGATTTCACCCTGCTTGCGCGCTTCAAAGTGGGTAAAACCTGTGAGATCGAACTGGAAGCCCACGGCGAATTCGAAACCACGTCTGCCCTGCACACCTACTTTAACGTCGGCGATATCTCCGCAGTTAAGGTCAGCGGCCTTGGCGACCGTTTCATTGATAAAGTGAACGACGCCAAAGAAGATGTGCTGGCAGACGGCGTCCAGACGTTCCCGGATCGTACTGACCGCGTTTACCTGAACCCGGAAGCCTGTAGCGTCATCCATGATGATGCGCTGAACCGCAACATTGACGTCATCCACCATCACAACATTAACGTTGTGGGATGGAACCCTGGCCCGGCACTCGCCGCCAGCATGGGCGACATGCCGGATGATGGCTACAAAACCTTTGTCTGTGTGGAAACGGCTTATGCCACCGCGCCGCAAAAAGCCAGCGAAGAAAAACCGTCTCGCCTGGTGCAAACAATTCGCGTCGCAAAACGTTAAGGCTTGACTGATGCCGGATGACGATGCTGACGCATCTTATCCGGCCTGCAACCTGTCGGCACCGCCGTCTGCGTACATCTCTGCGCTGGCATTCTCACCCATGTACCACGTCCTGTCATCGCATCCTCCCCATCAATGCACCACCGCAAAGCAAAACAGGGCGCAAGCGCCCTGTTTTGATGCACGAATTGCACTGTAAAAATGCACAATCAGAACTTATAGGTGATCCCGGTTGAGATCAGGCCGGTCCAGGATTTATCAACCATCGGGCTGTCGGTCACTTCATCCGACAAACGGGTATAACGCGCTGTACCGTAAACGCTCCAGTCCCCGAGGAAGTTGTAGTTAGCGCTGATTTCCAGGTACGGGTTCCAGCCGCTTTCTGGATCGTAGCTACGCAGGCCGCTGCGCGAGGACTCTTTGCGCGAAACGCCATAGTAGTATTCGTTCTGGTTTTCGCTGTTCCACTGCACGCCAATGCCCGGCGTCAGCGTCAGCGCGCCATTGGTATAACGGTACAACCAGGCCAGATCCCACACGATGCCGTTGCTGTTATCCAGCGTATCGCCCGCCAGCGTGGTGCGCAGGAAACCGTATTCGGTATTGTGGATGTAAGACAGGCCCGCCATCATGGTGCTCTTACGCTTGTCGAGTTCGCGCAGTCGGCGATCGTCGCTGTCGCCTGGCTTAAAGTACAGCGGAGACCAGTACGCGGTAATCGACAATTTATCCGCTTTGTCGTTCCACAGGTAGTATCCGCCGCCCAGGCCCCGGAACCAGAAGTTATCACTTTCATAGTTGATAACCGGCACCGGATACACATCAGCATCGTAATCTTTGTAAGGATGTTCAACCACACCAACGCCAGCGCCCAGCGTCAAGTCGTTTTCAGCTTGCGCTACGCCAGCTGATGTGGCGATAAGCACGCCAAATGCCAGAAGTTTGAGTTTGGTCACAATCCATATTCCTTATTCAAATGTTTAGCGCCAAAAGTGTAACTGCCAATACGTTTCAACCCAACTATTTTACTTATTCGTTTCACTCTCTGTAACCGGTTAATTTCTCAATAGTGGATGACAGTTTGCTTGCAGTCGGATGAACGCGGGATGACTTTCATCTCTTTTCTTTACATAACCATGCACTTTTAGCGGATGAGTTATTGATATGCCATTGAAATTCATTTATGCGCACAGGCAAGTTTTGCAAATGCCATCTACGCTTAATTTTAAGAAGGTGTATCACCGGGCACGTTGATCTCTTGCTCTGCGTTGTGGCATGAGAGTTGCTGTTTATCAGTAGAGACGTCGTTCAGTTACCTCTTCCGGGAGCCTCTACTATTCATATGAACGGCTCTTACCATGTGCTAAAAAACGAAAGGACGGCATACCATGAATATATTCGATCACTATCGCCAGCGCTATGAAGCTGCCAAGGACGAAGAGTTCACACTGCAGGAGTTTCTTACCACTTGTCGGCAAGATCGCAGTGCTTATGCCAACGCGGCAGAGCGGCTACTGATGGCTATTGGTGAGCCTGTCATGGTCGATACTGCCCAGGAACCTCGACTTTCTCGACTCTTTTCGAACCGGGTCATCGCTCGCTATCCCGCATTCGAAGAGTTTTACGGCATGGAAGACGCGATTGAACAGATTGTCTCTTATCTGAAACACGCGGCTCAGGGGCTGGAAGAGAAGAAACAGATCCTGTATCTGTTGGGGCCTGTAGGGGGCGGTAAATCGTCGCTGGCCGAGCGACTGAAATCTTTGATGCAGCATGTGCCTATTTATGTTCTGAGCGCCAACGGTGAGCGTAGTCCGGTAAACGATCACCCGTTATGCCTGTTTAATCCGCAGGAGGACGCGCAGATTCTGGAAAAAGAGTACGGCATTCCGCGCCGCTATCTCGGCACCATTATGTCGCCGTGGGCCGCGAAACGTCTGCATGAGTTCGGCGGGGATATTACCAAATTCCGCGTCATCAAAGTCTGGCCGTCCATTCTGGAACAGATTGCTATCGCCAAAACAGAACCCGGCGATGAAAACAACCAGGATATTTCCGCGCTGGTCGGCAAGGTGGATATTCGTAAACTCGAACACCACGCGCAAAACGACCCGGATGCCTATGGTTATTCCGGCGCGCTGTGCCGCGCTAACCAGGGGATCATGGAGTTCGTCGAGATGTTTAAAGCACCGATTAAAGTGCTGCATCCTCTGCTGACCGCCACTCAGGAAGGTAACTATAACGGGACGGAAGGTATCTCCGCCCTGCCGTTTAACGGTATTATTCTTGCCCACTCGAACGAATCCGAATGGGTGACTTTCCGCAACAACAAAAATAACGAAGCCTTCCTCGACCGTGTTTACATCGTGAAGGTGCCGTATTGCTTACGCATTTCCGAAGAGATCAAAATCTACGAGAAGCTGCTGAATCACAGTGAGCTGACTCATGCGCCATGCGCGCCGGGTACGCTGGAAACCCTGTCGCGCTTCTCGATTCTTTCTCGTCTGAAAGAGCCGGAAAACTCGAGCATCTACTCGAAAATGCGCGTCTATGATGGCGAAAGCCTGAAAGATACCGACCCGAAAGCGAAGTCCTATCAGGAATACCGGGACTACGCCGGCGTCGATGAAGGGATGAACGGTCTGTCCACGCGTTTCGCGTTTAAGATCCTCTCCCGCGTGTTTAACTTTGACCATGCCGAAGTGGCCGCCAACCCGGTGCATTTGTTCTACGTACTGGAGCAGCAGATCGAGCGCGAACAGTTCCCGCAGGAGCTGGCTGAGCGCTATCTGGAGTTCCTGAAGGGTTATCTGATCCCGAAATACGCCGAGTTTATTGGCAAAGAGATCCAGACCGCCTATCTGGAATCCTATTCCGAGTACGGACAGAACATTTTTGATCGTTATGTCACCTATGCGGATTTCTGGATTCAGGATCAGGAATACCGCGACCCGGATACCGGCCAGCTCTTTGACCGCGAGTCACTGAACGCTGAACTGGAGAAAATCGAAAAACCGGCGGGCATCAGCAACCCGAAAGATTTCCGTAACGAGATAGTCAACTTCGTTCTGCGTGCCAGAGCGAATAACAGCGGTCGCAATCCAAACTGGACCAGTTACGAAAAACTGCGCACGGTTATTGAGAAGAAAATGTTCTCAAATACCGAGGAGCTGCTGCCGGTGATTTCGTTTAACGCGAAAACCTCAACCGACGAGCAGAAAAAACACGACGATTTTGTCGACCGCATGATGGAGAAAGGTTATACCCGTAAGCAGGTTCGCCTGCTGTGCGAATGGTATCTGCGCGTACGTAAATCGTCTTAACAGCATAAATGGCCCGGAAAATTTTATCCGTTTACCGGGCCAACAATTCTTTTGTACGCGAAATCATTCAAGAGGTATCAAGGCGGCAAATGAGTGAATCCCCAGGAGCGTACATAAGTACGTGACTGGGGTGAGCGAATACAGCCAACGCAGAGACAACTTGAAGGATGAAGCGTAAGTTGGCAAATGCAGTACGGGGGGCTTATGACCTGGTTTATTGACCGGCGTCTTAACGGTAAAAACAAGAGCATGGTGAACCGCCAGCGCTTCTTACGCCGTTATAAAGCGCAAATTAAACAGTCGATCTCCGAGGCCATTAATAAACGTTCGGTGACCGATGTAGAGAGCGGCGAGTCCGTTTCAATCCCGACGGATGACATCAGCGAACCGATGTTTCATCAGGGACGGGGCGGCTTGCGCCATCGCGTACACCCCGGCAACGATCATTTCGTACAGAACGATCGCATTGAGCGTCCACAAGGTGGCGGCGGTGGTTCCGGGAGTGGGCAAGACCAGGCCAGTCAGGATGGTGAGGGTCAGGATGAATTCGTCTTTCAGATTTCCAAAGATGAGTATCTGGATCTGCTCTTTGAAGATTTAGCGCTGCCTAACCTGAAAAAAAATCAGCAACGGCAGCTTACTGAGTATAAAACCCACCGCGCGGGTTTTACCTCCAACGGCGTTCCGGCCAACATCAGCGTGGTGCGTTCCCTGCAAAACTCTCTGGCGCGCCGCACGGCGATGACTGCGGGTAAACGTCGGGAGCTGCGCGCGCTTGAGGACGACCTGGACATCATCACCAAAAGCGAACCCGCGCAGTTGCTGGAAGAGGAGCGGCTACGTAAAGAGATTGCTGAACTGCGGGCAAAAATCGACCGTGTCCCCTTTATCGACACCTTTGATTTACGCTACAAAAATTATGAAAAGCGCCCTGACCCTTCCAGCCAGGCCGTGATGTTCTGCCTGATGGACGTATCCGGTTCGATGGATCAGGCCACCAAAGATATGGCCAAACGTTTTTATATCCTGCTCTACCTGTTCCTCAGTCGAACCTATAAGAACGTTGAAGTGGTCTATATCCGCCACCATACGCAGGCAAAAGAGGTGGATGAGCATGAGTTCTTCTACTCCCAGGAAACCGGGGGCACTATCGTCTCCAGCGCCCTGAAATTGATGGATGAGGTAGTGAAAGATCGCTACGACCCGGCGCAGTGGAATATCTACGCGGCGCAGGCTTCGGATGGCGATAACTGGGCAGATGACTCTCCGCTGTGTCATGAGATTCTGGCGAAAAAACTGCTGCCGGTGGTGCGCTATTACAGCTATATCGAAATCACCCGCCGCGCCCACCAGACCTTATGGCGCGAATATGAGCATCTGCAATCGACCTTTGATAACTTTGCGATGCAGCATATCCGCGACCAGGATGATATCTATCCGGTCTTCCGTGAACTGTTCCAGAAACAAAGTACGACAAGTAAAGACTAGAAATCAGTCCGTCAGGTCAGTAAAAAGCCAGAACCCTGTTCTGGCTTTTCTTTATTTCCCCTTAACCGAACAGCAGACAATGTAATTCAACTGATGGCGCTGTGATTTAAAGAAGCGAAACATCTTGATAAAACGGCTGCGATTGTCACGGATGCACAGCCCGTTATAAACAATTTTAAGCGCCCCTTTCAGCCCTTCATCGCGAATCAACCCTCGCGGAGACATCAGCGACATTTCACCGTTTTGCTGTAAAACCTGCTCAAACCCGGAATCCAGCAACAGATCGCGCCAGCCTTGTTTGGTCATCGGGCTTACATTCGATTTCACCACATGCTGAAGCTGGTTCTGCTCACCTTCCGCCAGCTTCTGGCTGGTCAGCATAATATCGTGCGTTAAGAGACGGCCACCCGGCTTCAGAACCCGATAATATTCACCGATCAGCTTTGCTTTCGCTTTGTCGGCATACATGGTGAGCATGGCCTCGTTAATCACGACATCGAAACTGTTATCGGCAAAGGGTAAGCTGTTGGCATTGGCGGCCATGACATGGATGTGATTTTCCAGCCCGTGCGCCGCAACATTGTTCCGCGCGTTTGCCAGCGCGTTTTTATCCATATCGATGGCGTAGACCGAACAACCAAAACGTTGCACCAACTCAATGGCGGTCGTCGCCATATTGCATGCCACTTCCAGCACCTGGCTGCCCGGCGTCAGCTGAGACTGGCTGAACAGCCACTCCGTCGCCTCAATGCCGCCCGGACGCAGACGGGTTTTGCCCAGGCTAGCTAAAAACGTATGGCCCGCTTTTTCATTCGCACTCATCGCGCACCCTCCTTCCTGATAAGTTGCATTATAAATACAACATTAAGAGAAAAAGGGGAAGTATGAGAATGATTTTTATTTCATAACACAAAAGAGGACGAAGGCGCTGTTAGAGAGAACATCGCCACTGTGATAAACTGAAGCGTCGCCCTTTGAAAACTGTTATTCATCATGAAATTGCATCATAAAGCGCTCAGGCTCTTTATCTCCGCAAGCGTCATTGTACTGACGTCCTCTTTTCTGGCTTATGAACTGATCGCCAGTGACAGGGCGATGAATGCCTATATGGGCTATATCATCGAAAAGGCAGACTCTTCATTTTTGTATGACAAGTACCAGAATCAGAGCATTGCAGCTCATTTAATGCGCACGTTCACGGAGCCCAAAACACCGCCATCCGATGAACAACAATATGCGTTATGCCGCGGATTTGAAACAGGTCGCAATACCCACGGCATCAATCTCACCACTCATAATAACCCATCGCTACATGGAACACTGCAAACCGCCGAGGCAAACTGCGCGATCGTAGCTGACGACGCTCCTCTGTTGTTCGCTTTTGATCAGGCGGTGGCCGCGAATCGTAACCAGAAGGATTATGGTAAAGGGCTGGGCACTGTAGAAGATAAATTCCACTACTATCTGGATATTAAAAAACGCTACGTCTATTTCTATAACCTGATTGACTCCAGACAATTTTTTATGCACCACTGGTCTTTTCTGCGAAAAGGAACACTGGGAATCAACCGTAACGATATTGATGGTCAATTCACAGGGCGAACAGTGCTCTCAAGCATTTATCAGGACGATCTTACTGAAAAAAATGTGATGAGTTTTTTAACTCCCGTTTATCTACATGGAAAGTTAAAAGGCATAGTAATGGTGGATATTAACCAGGATAACCTGAAGAATATTTTTTACACTCAGGATCGTCCACTGGTCTGGCGCTATCTGGACGCGACTCTGTTCGACCTGAATTCAGAGAAAAAAATCATTGTCCATCAGAGCGAAAATAACCTCTTTAATTATGTTAATTATGTCCACGACCTGCCAGGCGGAATCCGTGTCACATTATCTCTCGACATCCTGTATTTTATTGTCTCATCATGGAAACTGTTCGCCTTTTACCTGCTCGTTACCGCTACGTTACTGAACATGGTCAGAATGCATTTTCGCCTTTACCATAATGTCAATCGTGAAAATATCAGCGATGCGATGACCGGCCTCTATAACCGTAAAATCCTGACACCGCAGCTTGAACAGCGTTTGCAGCGACTGGTCAACACAGGCACCTCCGTGACGTTTATCGCCATCGATCTGGATAGGTTGAAAGTCATTAACGACACGCAGGGGCATCAGGAAGGCGATCGCACAATTACATTGCTGGCAAAAGCCATTGAAGCATCGGTGCGTAAAACTGATTACGCAATAAGATTGGGAGGTGATGAATTTTGTGTAATTCTTATCGATTCAGTTGTACCGGCAACAACTTTACCTGAGCGTATTGCCAATAAGTTGCGAATCATCGCGCCAGATAAGGTGATTAGTTTTTCCGCTGGACTTTATCATATGCAGCCTGAGGATACGATCCAGGACGCATACAAGGCCTCTGATGAGCAACTCTATCTCAACAAACAACAAAATCATGCACGTTTGTGATACCCTTTTGCCGTTAAAACTTCATCGCAATATTGGGAGTGAATAATGAATGAAGTCGCTAAGGGGATCACGGCTCACCAGCGTTTGATTACCCTTTTATCGCAGGAAGGCGCCACTTATCGTGTACTCAGCCACGAGGCGGTCGGTAAGTGCGAAGCGGTTTCGGAAATTCGCGGCACCGCACTAGGCCAGGGGGCAAAAGCGCTGGTGTGTAAAGTGAAAGGCAATGGCGTCAATCAACATGTCCTGGCGATCCTTTCCGCTGACCAGCAGGCCGATCTCGCCCAACTCGCAAACCATCTCGGCGGACTAAGAGCTTCGCTTGCCAGCCCTGCCGAGGTGGATGCGCTGACCGGCTGCGTCTTTGGCGCGATCCCCCCTTTTAGCTTCCACCCTAACCTGAAGCTGGTGGCCGATCCGCTGTTGTTCGAGCGCTTCAACGAAATCGCGTTTAACGCCGGCGTGCTGGAAAAATCGGTCATTATGAATACCGACGATTACCTGCGCATTGCGCAGCCGGAACTGGTCAACTTTCGCCGAGCGCAATAACGGCTCAGAAACGTCTTTCCAGCACCAGTACGGAAATCACAATCACCGCGGCAATAGCGAAAAATGATGAGGTAATGATCAGCGTTTCAATCAGCATATGATCGTTCATGGTTTCACCCCGTTGCGACAGAGAAAACGGCTCACCTGTTATTGATAAATCGAATTAATGGCAATTTAATGACAGCAAGCCTGGCCTGCCCGGAAAATTCTCCTCAGGCATTCGCCTGAAAATGTGCCGTTATTGATAAAAAAGCCTGTTCACTCACGTATTTGCGCGTACAGTAAGCAGGCTTATCTTTCTCTGGCAAGGAAACCACGATGTTTGATGTCACTCTGCTGATCCTGCTTGGACTGGCAGCGCTGGGCTTTATCAGCCATAACACCACTGTCGCCGTTTCAATTCTGGTGTTGATCATTGTCCGCGTTACCCCACTCAATACGTTTTTCCCGTGGATTGAGAAACAGGGGCTGACCGTCGGGATCATTATCCTGACTATCGGCGTCATGGCGCCGATCGCCAGCGGTTCGCTGCCTCCCTCTACGCTCATTCACTCCTTCGTCAACTGGAAATCACTGGTTGCCATCGCCATTGGCGTCTTCGTCTCCTGGCTGGGCGGGCGCGGCGTTACGCTGATGGGAAGCCAGCCGCAGCTGGTCGCGGGTTTACTGGTGGGAACGGTACTGGGCGTTGCACTGTTCCGGGGCGTGCCGGTCGGCCCGCTCATTGCCGCAGGCCTGGTGTCGCTGATTATTGGGAAGCAGTAAGCCCGGCCAGATAACGGCCTGGCGTTTGCCCCAGCCCCTTTTTAAACATGGTGATAAACGCGGTCGTTGAATCATAACCCAGCGTTTGGGCGACGTGCTGCACGCTGTGTCCGTCAATCAACGCCTGCAACGCCAGAATAAGCTGCAACTGGTGACGCCAGCGACGAAAGCTCAGGCCGGTTTCCTTTACCACCAGTCGGGCAAGATTGCGTTCGCTCATGGCGAACAGGCTCGCCCACTGCCCCAGCGTTTGCCAGCGGGCTGGTTCACGCGCCATCGTCTCCACCATTTGACGTATTTTGGGATGCCCGGAGACCGGAAGCTGCATCTGCTCCTGTGGTTGCTGTGGAAGCTCATCAAACAAGACCTGTGTCAGGCGCTGCGTCATTGGCTCGGTACGCTGAATATCCGTTCTCGCGGCAAGCGCCAGAATCAGCTCCCGACACAATGGCGTTATTTTTAGCGTACAGCAGCGATCCGGCATCACAACCGCATCCGGCTCAATAAACAGAAAACATAATTCCGCCCCCGCCGTGACGTGGTTACTGTGGGGAATTTCGCCGGGAACCCATACCGCATACTGTGGCGGCACCATCCACATGGCGCTTTCTACCTCGCAGGTAATAGCGCCATGCAGCGCCAGGATCAGTTGCCCTTTTCGATGGTGATGCAGCGGACTGAAAAGCTCATCTTCGCGAGCGCGAATGCAAAAGGCCACAGCCGCATCATGGTGAAGGTCAGGCTCGTAGCCATCCAGTCTCAGGCCAATCATCATATTGTCCGATTTTAGCGATAAACTGTCATTTTAGCTTGATTGATCCAGAGAGTAAAAACGGTAAGGTATCGCCTCGCCTGTTGATATGAGAAAACAATGACTATTTCCCCTTCATTACGCGGCAAAAACGGTGCATTACTGATTGCCGGTATTCTGATGATTGCGACGACGCTGCGCGTTACCTTCACTGGCGCTGCGCCGTTACTGGAGACGATTCGTGCGGATTACGGGCTAACTACCGCACAAACGGGCCTCCTGACCACGCTTCCCTTGCTGGCTTTCGCGCTGGTCTCTCCGCTGGCGGCAAACATTGCGCGTCGGTTCGGCATGGAACGTAGCCTGTTTGCCGCCATGCTGTTGATTTGCTTTGGTATTGCCGTGCGCTCGCTGCCTTCTGCCAGCTTCCTGTTTACCGGCACAGCCATTATTGGTTGCGGTATCGCGCTGGGAAACGTGCTGCTCCCCGGGCTGATTAAACGCGATTATTCGCAGCATGTGGCAAAACTGACCGGCGCCTATTCATTGACAATGGGCGCCGCAGCGGCGGTGGGTTCGGCAATGGTCGTACCGCTGGCGTTGCATGGCTTTGGTTGGCGCGGCGCGCTGTTAATGCTGATGCTGTTTCCCCTGCTGGCCTTTCTTATCTGGCTGCCGCAGTGGCGCAACACGGCTACCGCCAACCTGAGCAACTCCCGCGCGCTACACTCGCGCGGCATCTGGCGATCCTCCCTCGCCTGGCAAGTCACCTTATTCCTCGGCATTAACTCGCTTATCTATTACGTTATCATCGGCTGGCTGCCCGCGATTTTAATCAGCCACGGCTACAGTGAAGCGCAGGCCGGATCGCTACACGGCCTGCTGCAACTGGCGACGGCTGCGCCGGGACTGTTGATTCCGCTCATCCTGCACCGGTTCAAGGATCAGCGCAGTATTGCCGCGCTGGTATCGCTCATGTGCGCTCTCGGCGCGGCCGGGTTCTGGTTTGTGCCGGAGCAGGCGGTGCTGTGGACGATTCTGTTTGGGTTTGGCTCTGGCGCGACGATGATTTTGGGTCTGACGTTTATCGGGCTGCGCGCCAGTTCCGCACACCAAGCGGCGGCGCTTTCGGGCATGGCGCAATCTGTCGGCTATCTGCTGGCGGCATGTGGGCCGCCGTTGATGGGTAAGATTCATGATGCCAACGGCGACTGGCACATTCCGCTAATTGGTGTGGCGGTTCTGGCGGTCGCGATGGCGATATTCGGCCTTTATGCCGGACGCGATCGGGAGATCGCAGCAAAATAACCGAACGGGCAGGCATTGACCTGCCCCTGTTTTTATCCCCGTGCGGCTCGCAACATCGCCTGCACCAGGGGAACGGGTTTTCCCGCCAGCGCGCCACGTTCATGCTGAAAAAGCGTACCAACGAAAAAGGGATGCGTTACCAGTTCCACGGCACGGATGTCTCCCGCCTCATCCCACCCGGTAACCCGCAAATCGCCATTCTCAAGTTCAGCGGCAAAATCCTCTGATACCCCGTAGTTGCAGTGATATCCTTCGGAGATAACGTCCTGCCCGTAGGCTTTGGCGACCAGCGTATTCGCCCTCAGTTCGATATCATCCGTTTTTTCCACCAGCGAGCAGCTCAACGGGGCGATAACCATCCGACCGGAAGCATCAGTTTCGGCGTGCGCCGCATCGCGCCAGCCCAGCACATTACGGGCATACTCGAGGATCGCGTGCTGGAATCCGCCGCAGGTTCCCAGAAAAGGAATGCTGTTTTCACGGGCATAGCGAATAGCAATCAATGCCCCTTCGGTATTTTTATAGGGACTGCCGGGAACAACCCAGATGGCATCATAGCCCACCAAATCTTCGTCACTATTGATGTCGGGCGTCGTCAGCCAGTCATAGTCCGCCATTAACTCCAGCACGGCGGCCGCATCATCAATAGCAAGGGGGATGGCCTGGTGCGCCACGATATCGGGGTTGTAATCACCCACCAGCGCAATACGTAGCGTGTCTTTAACAGGGGAAAGTTCCATGAGGCGTTCCTTATGTCAATGCAATGAGGGACAACATAAGGAACCTCAGACTACCGATCTTTTACTGTTATCACAATCCCTTAAATTGAGGAGGATCGAAGTGCTATAGTGATGACGTTCTACGTTTCAGAAACAGCCTGCTACGTCAGCATGACGCGGCACGATTTTCCGGCAATCAGATTAATGAAGTCATGGCCTGGATTGAGGAGAGAAAAGGATGAAAATTCAGTGTAAACGCGTCTACGACCCGGCAGAAAAAAGCGACGGCTACCGTGTACTGGTTGACAGGCTGTGGCCGCGAGGGGTCAAAAAAACCGATCTGGCCTTTGACGAGTGGGATAAAACGCTGACGCCTTCATCTGAATTACGCAAGGCCTTTCACTCTGAAGTGATTGATTTCAAAAATTTTACTGAGCAATACCGGAGTGAACTCGACCAACAGAAGCAGGAAGGTAAACGGCTGGCGGATATTGCCCGCCAGCAGACGCTGACCCTGCTATATGCGGCAAAGAACACAGAGCAGAATCACGCACTTGTCCTGGCCGACTGGCTACGCGGATTGTGATTCGCACACAAAATCCGCCAAAACACGGCGCACGCGCAAAGCGATGCGCCAGGTATCACTTACCGCTGGCAGGATGATCTCTGCGCCAGAGATCCCACTCTTCAATCACTTCACCGCCGGGTAGTTTACATTCCGTGCGTACCCCTTGCGGGCTTTGAACGGGCACTCGCGTACCGCCCTTCTGTTCGCAATAGACGGCAGCCGGGTTTGCCATACCTATCTGCGGAGGTTTCGGCGCCTCGGGCTGGGATGACGACGAACAGGCGGAGAGCGCCAACGCGCACGGCAGCGCGACAAACATGAATCTCATATGAACTCCCGTTAACATTACACCCCGACAGGTTAACCCGCCTGCCGTTGTATCTCCATGTTTTCTTGCGATGCGTATCAGAATGAAAAGCGTGACGTTAAAACATCTTTTGTCACGCACGACGCCCTGCTATCCTTGCTCGTCTTCCTATAACGAGAACGGGTGATAGCATGAAATTAGGCATTATTTTTCCTGTCGTAATTTTCATCACGGCGGTGACTTTTTTGGCATGGTTTTTCATCGGCGGCTACGCCACGCCGGGGGCGTAACGATGAAGAAAACGACGCTAATCATGATTGGCATTGCGATTATCGCGGTGGCAGGAACCAACCTGGGCTGGTGGTAACAGGCTTATCAAAATAATAAAGGCCACCAACGGTAGCCTTTTCGTCTTACGAACTACTTCGCTTAACTTTTGATTTTTCTGTAGATAAACAGAACGACAATCGCGCCGATAACCGCTACGGCAAAGCTGCCAAAGTTGAAGCCGTCAACTTTGCCAAACCCGAAGAACGTGCTGATCCATCCCCCTACCACGGCACCGACGATCCCCAGGATGATCGTCATGAAGAACCCGCCGCCATCCTTACCAGGCATAATCCACTTCGCCAGAATACCTGCAATAAGCCCAAAGATAATCCATGAAATAATGCCCATTTTTTCCTCACTTATGTTTGTACGTTAGCGGTTTACTCGCCGTTAAAAAGAATAGCACATCATCAGAGAATTGAAATTTGTGATAAATGTCACTTTTATTATTTTTTATTTACTCCCATAAAAGTTGGGGTTGCAAGTTTAGATGATAAAGATTATCTTTCTCATTACTGAATAGTTGAGCAAATCACTCAGGTATTCAGTACGACATTGCTCACATTGCTTCCAGTATTTTTGCCCGCCTCACTGAGTGCGGGCTTTTTTTTGACGTTTACTCGTCATTTATGACGAATCCGCTGTCATTTTCTTCATCTTTCCGCAGACAAGCCCCGCCGCGCCTGAGTTTCTGTTTCTGGCACGGTTTGTGCTTTAACAGCCCGTCGCTACGACAAACCGAAGCCAGCGCCATGTCGCGCGTCGGCTTCGTCTACAATTCGCGCTATTTCAGCTTTTAACAGGTCTGTTATTGATGAAAAAAATCACCAGTGTGTGCCCGTACTGTGGGGCCGGGTGCAAGCTCAAGCTTGTTGTTGAAAATAACAAAATTATCCGTGCCGAAGGCGCAGAGGGTGTAACCAACCAGAACCAGTTATGCCTGAAAGGCTACTATGGCTGGGACTTCCTTAACGACACGCGGCTTCTGACGCCACGTCTGACCCGCCCGATGATCCGCTATCAAAAAGGCGGAAAATTTACCCCCGTCAGTTGGGATGAAGCGATCCGCTATACCGCACAACGCTTATCCGCCATTAAAGAAACCTTTGGGCCCCGCGCCATTATGACGACGGGCTCTTCCCGTGGGACAGGGAATGAAACCAACTACGTCATGCAGAAATTCGCCCGCGCCGTACTCAATACCAACAATGTCGATTGCTGCGCCCGTGTATGCCACGGCCCTTCCGTCGCCGGGTTGCAGGAGACGCTGGGTAATGGGGCGATGAGTAACTCCATCAGCGATATAGAGAACTCCAAATGCCTGCTGATTTTCGGCTATAACTGCGCAGACTCTCACCCTATTGTCGCGCGCAGAGTCATTAAGGCCAGGCAGAACGGCGCCAAAATTATTGTGTGCGATCCCCGGCGCATTGAAACCGCCCGTATTGCCGATCAGCACCTGCAACTGAACAACGGCTGCAATATGGCGCTGGTTAACGCCTTTGGCTACGTTCTGCTTGATGAACACCTTTACGACACGGAGTACGTACAAAAGCACACGGAAGGACTGGAGGCCTACCGGGAGACCGTAAAAGATTACGCCCCGGAATCCGTCGAACATTTAACCGGCGTCCCTGCCCAGCAGGTGCGTCAGGCGATGCGAACGTTCGCCGCCGCCCCTTCCGCCACGGTCATGTGGGGAATGGGCGTGACCCAGTTTGGTCAGGCTGTCGACGTCGTGCGCGGTTTGTCGAGCCTGGCGCTGCTGACGGGCAATCTGGGGCGTCCTGACGTCGGCGTCGGCCCGGTACGCGGTCAGAACAACGTCCAGGGAGCGTGCGATATGGGCGTTCTGCCTAACCAGTTCCCCGGCTACCAGGACGTGACGGATGCAGCCGCCAGAGAGAAATTCGCGCAAGCCTGGGGAATCGATGCCAGCCTGATGGATGACAAAGTCGGCACGCGTATTACCGAGGTGCCGCACCTGGCGATGGAAGGCAAAATTAAAGCCTACTACATCATGGGGGAAGATCCGCTGCAAACCGAGGCCGACCTGGGGCTGGTGCGGGCCGGTTTCGAGGCGCTGGACTTTATCGTGGTGCAGGATATTTTCATGACCAAAACGGCAGAAATGGCGGATGTTCTCCTGCCCGCGACCTCATGGGGCGAACACGGCGGCGTCTTCACCTGTGCCGACCGTGGCTTCCAGCGGTTTGAAAAAGCCATCGATCCCACCGGAGATGTGAAGCGCGACTGGGAGATTATCAGTCTGCTGGCGACCGAAATGGGCTACCCGATGCATTATGAAAGTAACCAGCACATCTGGGATGAGATGCGCGAACTGTGTCCGCTTTTCTACGGCGTCACCTGGGAGAAAATGGGCGATATGGGGCATGTGCAGTGGCCGTGCCCGGACCTTGATCACCCCGGCACACCGTATCTTTACGCACATAGTCAGTTTGATACGCCCAGCGGCAAAGGCAAGTTATTCGCCGCGCCGTGGCGGGCTCCGGCGGAAGTTCCTGATGATGCGTTCCCGATGGTGCTCTGTACCGTTCGCGAAGTGGGACACTATTCCTGCCGCTCAATGACCGGCAACTGTGCTGCGCTACAGGCGCTGGCAGATGAACCTGGCAACGTGCAAATCAACACAAACGACGCGGAAAAACTGGGGATTCGTCATCGCGAACTGGTGTGGGTGAGTTCACGTCGCGGTAAAGTCATCAGCCGGGCCGATGTTTCAGATCGCATTAACCAGGGAACGGTCTATATGACCTATCAATGGTGGATAGGCGCCTGTAACGAACTGACTCAGGATAATCTTGATCCGATTTCGAAAACGCCTGAAACCAAATACTGCGCCGTGAAGGTTGAAGCCATTACCGATCAGCGCTGGGCGGAAAACCATGCTGCCCAATCGTACAGCGACATGAAGTCGCGTTTATGCGAGGCAATTGCATAAGCCGCGCTGTGCCTGTTAGCCCGGGTTCGGGAAAAAGAACCCGGGCGTTTTCATCAGCGAACCTCAATATTCCGCATGCTGTGGTTCCGCCGTCTGCAACGCAATATATTCATCTTGTTTATCGCGTTTCATAAACGTCAGCGTAACCAAAAAAAGCCCGATCATGAACGGCAATTCGTACAGTTCTTCAATCAAATCGGTGTATTGTTTACTGTGCAGGAACAGCGGCGCCAGTAACCGATGATGCTCCACCGTATCGGAAATTAAAAACGCGCAGGCAGTAACAGTTAGCAACCACAGCGGCAGGGATTCTTCACGCAGCCGACGCGCAATTTCCTGGCGCAAAGTCTTTGAGATCAATACCGGAAGCACAAGCGCGGCGATCAGGACGACGGAAATCCCCCGGAAGATCATTTTGGGATGTTCAGGAAAGTAGTCGCGCCCCCAGCTGGTGCTTCGCCCTAACAACACCAGCCACCACACCACCGCCCAAAGCCAAAACTGCTTTGCGCCGTCAGGGCGAGACAACGGCCTGATATACCAGGCGGTAAATAGCGCACCAAACAGTAGCCATAGCGCCTGCCCATTTTCAATCCATAACACCACGACGCCATTTAGCAGAGGTACGTGCCAGTTCGCAGTGAAAGGAATAACCAACGCAACAAGCGCAAGGACGAGAGCCGACGAGGTTAATCGAGTATCAAATTTCATGGTGGTCATTTTCTGTTCAGTGTTTAATGCTCAATCATATATTTTATGAATGCCAGAGCATTAACAAACAATGCGATGTTCTTAAGGTTTCCTTAATATTTCTTTTCAATTAATTTCAGTTGTCAGGTACATGCTGATATCAGGCGAAAAAAAAACCGCCCAGCGTCGTGATAGCGCTGTGCGGTTTAGCGTAACGGTTAAAAAATCGCGGTCGCAGGCTTCCCGAACGGGATCACCAGCCGCAAACGTCGTGCTCGTTTTCGGTGTCGTATGAGCGCACGGTGTTCACCAGATCTTTCACCACTTCTGCCGCAACGTCCGGGACCAGCAGTGTCATCGGCGCTTCAGTTTCATAATCAACTGAAACACCGTTGCTGTTATTGGTTACGGTAACGGTATAGGTCGCTTTGCCCATGATTTACTCCTTCCCGGTATGAATGACTTTTCGTTGGCTGGCGCTTTCCATCAGCACTTCCGGTGCAACAAAAAAGTCGATGTTAAAGTAGGTATCGTCGCTCATCACTTCGATGTTGTGCCATTTTTCCGGGGGAAAAACGCCGAACTGACCGGCTTCAATGATCATCACTTTTTCCGGTTCCGGGCTGTGTTCATCTGCATATCCGAGATATTTGACCGCCCCCTGCATAACCGACAGGCGAGGATAAACCCCTGGTCGGGTTCCTTTATCAAGGTGGCGTTCGAAAATTCCGGCTGGCGCGGTGTCTTTATTCCAGAACGGAGTGGAGCGTGTATGGATATGATTTTGTGGAATTTGAAGCATTTTATTCCCTCTTCCAGTAACAACCAGCGATCTTACTGAATCGCTGCTGTAAAAAGGGTACGCCTCATAAGATGTGTTTTAAATACCATTTATTGGTTATTTTTTTCCGTCGCGCGTGGCGGTGAGCATCATCTTTACGGAAGGCCCACAGAGTGCGCGGGCCTGATGGCGTTATGACTGAAGCGTCGCCAGACGTGCGGCAAAACCAACGAAAATCAAACCGATAAGGGAATTCCCCACCTTCGCCAGTTTCTTTTTCGTGCGAATGTACTGCGTTACAAAAGCGCCCGAAATAATCAGGAAGCTCAGATAGAAAAAGCTCACCACTTCAAGCGTTGTCGCCAGGATAAAAAATGACAGCCCCGCGTGCGGCGCATTGACGTCAATAAACTGGACGAAAAACGAAACGTAAAAAAGGATGGCTTTGGGATTGGTCAGGCTCAGTATTAAGGCACGTTTAAAGATTGCGCCAAACGGAACCTCATCATGCGCCACTTCGCTCCCTTTCGATTTGAGCGTGGCGTAAAGGATCTTCGCACCAAGATACAGAAGATAAAAAGCGCCGAGATAACGAACGATATTAAACAGCACCGGCGTTGTTTTTATTAATGTTGCGACGCCCGCGTACGCCAGAAACATCAGCACCGCATCGCCAATGAACACGCCGCTGGCGGCGAGATACCCGCCTTTCATCCCTCGCCCGACGCTGTTTTTCAGCACAAATATCGTATTAGGCCCCGGCACCAGCACGATAAAAATGGCCCCAACCAGATACGTCCAGTAGTTCAGAACTCCATACTCTGCGAACACGTTAACCTCTTCCTGAAAAAAACAGATACGCTTTACTGCGAAACAATATGCTAACGAATGAACTGAATGATGGGAAGGGAAATCATAGCGTTGCGTTATATCATGATATTTACCGGCAAAGGCGCCCTACTTATGACAGATATCGCTCTTTTGGGACGCCGTCACAACACGATGGCGGGTCCTGCCGGGCCCGCCATAATAACAACATCTTAGTGGTGCAACATCTCGTCGACGACCTCTTCGGCCTTCAGCTGGTACGGATAATAGGTTGGCCAGTTATCCATTTCTTCAAGCAATGCCTGCTGGGAGGTGTTCCCCATAAAGATATGGAAATGGCTCGACTTACGCGGCGCGATAATATGATCGCTGAACTGCACATATTTAGGCGCGTTGCTCTTCGCATCTTTACACTCAAACAGATAGCGAACGCCTTTTTTACCGGATGCGTAGGTCAGGATTTTGTGTCCGGCATAATCGTATTGGCAGGACTCAACCTGATTACCGGTGTGAAATTCCATGACGCCATTCTCAATGCCGATAGTATCCACATTGGTGGCGTAGCCTTTACGGTAATAGGCCTTAATCTCCTCGGCTGTTTTGCTGTTATCTTTCTCCGCTTTCTTTTTAAATACCGGATCAAGCTCCCCGCTTACCAGATACGGATAAACAGACTGCCACATACCGTCCCAGTCCGTTAGCGCCCTGTCCTTCACGTTTTTATCGTCAAAAACGCCTTCTGCCGCCTTTTGCTCCATCTCCGTTAGCGGTGCGCCATGTGAATGGTGCCCATGCGCAAGCGCGTGTCCGCTAACCAGAAGCATTCCCAGAGCTACTGCTAATTTTTCAAAATGAATCGCCAAAATATCACCCTCAATCAGTGCGTAAAGATGGAATGTTATAATATAACATCACCATTAATTCAACTCTGAATGAGAAGCATAAAAAACGGGAGCACACAGGCTCCCGCTTATTCCAACAAACTAACAGTCCCCGGCGTTACAGAGTGACAATCTCTGGCTCATCAAATACCGTGAGCGTTGGGGCTTCGCCGGTAAATTTCTCTGCATATACCAGGGTCGTATTCCCCGCGCAACCGTTCGCCAGCCTTGACGTCTGGATGTCCGCCGTCAGCACGTTGGCGCCGCCGTTTTTACAGATGCCATTCTCGATATCAGGCCAGGCGCCTTCATGGATACAGATGATCCCCGGTTTGATCCCATCGCTGACGTGCGCCCCGACCAGAACCTGACCACGACCATTCCATACGCGTACCAGGTCGCCCTCGGCAATCCCCCTTGCCTTCGCATCATCTGGATGAATCGTCACCGGCTCGCGATCGGCAATGGCATACTCTTTTCGCAACGACGCATAGTTCAACTGACTGTGCAGACGGTGCGCCGGATGGGCGGTCAGCAACTGTAACTGATCCTTATCCGCAGACCCTTTCCACTCATCTGGTTCAATCCATGAAGCATGAGGCGGACAGTCTTTGTAGTGATAACCTTCAATGGTTTTTGAATAGATCTCGATCTTACCGCTTGGCGTACCGAGCGCATTCATGACCGGATCATGGCGGAAATCGGCATAACGCACATACTTGTTGTTCTTTTCGTTCTCGCGCATTTCAATCAGCTTATTCTGCTGCCAGAACGCATTGAACTGAGGCATTGCCACACGTTGAGCGCGAGCCGCCTTTTGCGCGGCGTCGTAGAATTGCTTCAGCCACGCCATCTCATCTTTACCTTCGGTATAGACCGCTTTGCCGCCGGGTTTGAGCATCTCAGCTAAATCAGCAAAGACGTCAAAGTCATTACGGGCCTCAAACTGCGGCGCAATCACCTGCTTCATAGGCACCAGATGCTGGTTGCTGTAGTCTCCGGTCATCGTGAGATCGTTACGTTCAAACGATGTGGTGATCGGGAGAACAATATCGGCATGTTTCGCCGCCGCCGTCCAGTAACACTCGGAAATCACCACCAGCTCAGGCTTCTGCCACGCTTTGATTAAGCGGTTGGTATCCTGATGATGGGTAAAGTTCGCGCCGCCTGCCCACCAGATCATTTTGATATCCGGGAAGGTCTGCTCTTTACCGTTATGCTGATATTTTCCTCCCGGGTTTTCCAGCGCCTCCACAATTCGCGCCACAGGCAGGTTCACCACCGCATCCGATACCGCCCAGTCGTTCCCTGCCGACGATCCCCCCTCAATTTGTGCCGATATCGCAGGCAGTACACCACCGGTACGCGTCGGGTTCCCGCCGTTGGAATAGTGATAGGAGAAGCCGAAACCGCCGCCTTCCGTCCCAATTTGCCCCAGCATCGCGGCCAGCGTCACCAGCATCCAGTGTTTTTGCTCACCGTATTGCTGACGTTGAATCCCCCAGCCCGCCATCAGCATGGTTTGGTTGCTGGCAAAAATTTCCGCCAGTTTCTCAATCTGTTCTGCGGGTACGCCACAGACGCCGGATGCCCATTCAGCGGTTTTCTCAACGTTGTCGCTCTTGCCGAGCAAGTACTCTTCAAACTGCGGATAACCGGTGGTGTATTTTTCCAGGAACGCTTTATCGTGACGCTCTTTTTTCACCAGCGTATGCGCAATCCCCAGCATCATCGCCACGTCAGTTCCCATATGCGGGGCGATCCACGTTGCATTGTCGCCAAAAAACTCAATGGTTTCTGAGCGCATTGGGTCGATCGCGATAACGGTTTTTCCCGATTTCTTCAGCAGATTAAAATACTCAAGCCCTTGTTCATCCGTACTGCTCCAGGCAATTTTTAACGTGTTGAGCGGGTTCATCCCCCACAGCACCACCACCTGGCTGTGCTCAAGCACCATCGGCCATGTCGTCTGTTGTTCGTATACCTCAACCGATCCCACAACATATGGCATGATAACCTGCGCCGCCCCGGTGGAATAATCCCCGGTATGGCCTGCATATCCCCCGGCCATACTCATATAGCGTTGCAGCAACGTTTGCGCCTTATGCAGGACGCCGCTGGAGCGCCAGCCATAGGAACCCGCAAAAATGGAGGACGGACCATAGCTGCTACGAATACGGCTATGCTGCTCATGAATGAGTTTCAGCGCCTGTTCCCAACTCACCCGCACAAAGGGATCGCTTCCCCGTTTACCGTCCGCTTTACCTGGATTTTCCAGATAGCTTTTACGCACCATTGGGTATTTTACACGGACGTTGGTATGTACCTGGTCCGGCGCGGTTTGCTGCAATGAGTTCGGTATGGTTTTAGGTAATGCGCCTTTTGAAGAGACAACTTTGCCGTCTTTGACCTCCACATATACGGCCCCCCAACGTGCGGCAGTCAGGATGGCGCCGCCATTTTGGTTTTCGGCCCAGGCAGGCATTGGGATCACCGAAGAAATCGCCATAGTCCCGGTTGCCGCTCCAGCCGTCTTGATAAAGTCACGTCTTGTGAGTTTCATGATTTCTCCTGGTATTATCACTATTCATGCATGTCTTTCGCGTTGTACTGGAAGTAACGGCTCAGGATATCCAGTTCGTTTTCACTGATGTTGGTACGAGCCCCCATCCCTTTCGCCACAGAGGGCCAGGCATTGAGGGTAAAATGCTTCGCAGGAATCGGCGCATGGCAGCCTGCGCAGTACACATTGTCGAGTTTGCGCGCGTAGTCCCACATCGGTTCGCGGCTGGCGAGCGCAGAGCCGCTCCACTCGCCCTGTAGCGCCACATCCCGCCACGCGTTACCGTAATCATCTTTTTTCCAGTCAGAGAGAATGTGGAGTGATTGCTGCCCTTTCTCACTCAGACTGGCAAGGATCAACCGCTGGCCTGCCGCGTAGTAAATAACCTGCTCGCTCCCCTGCATCTGGCTCCCGCGGATCTCCACCAGCCGTGAGGTTTCCATCGATTTCAGGACATGCATTTGCGTGGCCGGATAGACGGTTGCCAGATCGCCAAGTGCGGTATTGCTTACGGCATAGAGCGTTTTTGCAGATGCGGGGGTGGATGCAGACTGGGCCTCAAGCGCTTTGAGGGCGCTGTCGTCCATTGTTATTTCGGGTGGGAAGTGGGCGACGCCTTTGTGGCAATCAATACAGGTTTGTTTTTCCTGAATGCCCATTTGGTGCATTTTGCGGGCATCAGCGCTTTGCGCGTCAATATCCATCGCATCCATGCTATGACAGCTACGACAGGTTGCGGAGTCGCTGGCTTTCAACTGCGCCCAAACGGTTTGCGCCATCTCCAGACGATGTTCTTCAAACTTCTCTGGCGTGTCGATTTTTTTGGTGATGAACTGATGATAGACATCTTTCGAGGCAAGGAGCTTGGCTACCAGGTAATCCACCCCGCCCTCCGGGATATGGCAATCCGCGCATTCCGCACGAATCCCCTTCTGATTCTGGAAGTGAACCGAGCCCGTATACTCCTCATAAGGCGCCTGCATCGTATGGCAAGACAGACAAAATTCAGTGCTCGATGTTTTATGTAACGTCCATTGCCCCGCTAAAACAATTACTGCGCCAAGAACGATGCAAAGCAGCATCGTCCATAAAATGGTTTTATTTATTTTTCTCATTCTTCATTCTCATCAGACAACTACCCTTTTAGAGGTAGACAATAATTAGACTGAGCAGGTTAATTATTGATATCCATCAAGCGTGGATGTGAATAAGAATTAGCATGCAAGTAAATTTGAAGGGGATCGCAGATTACACAGCAACGGAATATATGAGTATAAAATCGTTAAAACACAGTGAGTTACACTGTATTATATAGATATTTAAACCAGTATTAAATTAAATGTCAGGAGAAAGTTTCAAATAATTAAAATGGCGATTCAAGAGAGAGAAAATATCCCGTCGCTATATAAATAAATATACAATGAAATAAAGTAAAACGGAACCCATTACTGCTTCATAACGATATTCACGGTAAAAATCATTCTCCTGACAGCCATCATGTCAGTAACACCTTCTGGTGGACGTTTTGTGTCTACATTCTTACGACTTGCGGACTCGTTCACATAACTTTGATCTGATTACTTCTTATACAACCGATAAGTCCAGTACACTTAAGGTGGAGATAAAACAAACAGGAGGTGGTGAATATGTATCGTTCTATTCTGGTGCCGATTGATATCTCAGAAGCCAGCTTGACCCGTCAGATCATCCCGCAGGTTGAGGCGCATGCTAAAACCGCAAAGGTGCATTTTTTGGCCGTAATACCTTCTGTCCCGTTCTATGCCTCACTGGGTCTGGCCTACTCCAGCGAGTTCCCGGATAGAAGCGGTCTTCAGTCAAAGGCCGCCGTCAAACTGGAGGAAATTGTTAAACAATTCAATATCCCCGAGGGCAGGAGCCAGTCCCATGTTGTCTACGGCCCACCCAAAGATCAGATCCTCAAACTGGCGGATGCGGTAGAAGCCGACCTGATTATCATTGCGTCGCATCAACCGGGTTTCAGCACCTATCTGCTGGGTTCAACTGCTGCGGCCGTTGTTCGCCATGCAAACTGCCCTGTTCTGGTTGTACGCTAATACCGCTCGCTAACCCTGGCGAAAACGGGAGCCAACAGGCTCCCGTTCTTGTATCACACCTGTTTTCTGATGAATGACTCCCGATAAAAACAGCCTTATAAAACGAATGGTTGAATCATTAAATGATAATGGTTATCATTCTCTTGCTGTAAATACCTTAGCGCCTAATACAGGTATTGAAAGCACGACATTGCTCACATTGCTTCCAGTATGATTTTGCCCGCACTCTGTTGCGGGCTTTTTTTGCCAGAGTATTCATGCTCTCAGGGAAAAGGGCATGTGAGTCGTTAAACATTAAAAGGATATTTATGAACATAAAGAGAGTTGCCGGCACGATTTCAATCGTATTGTTGACGGCTTGTGTCGACTCAGAAGTACAACCCGCGCCCTCTTCCGCCAGCTCAATTTGTCAGGGATTCGGCTGTGTAAAAACTCCCGGGAAACTTCCCAGCCGCGCCGCCACCCATAAACCGACAAAAGAAGAAAGAAACCGTGTGATCCGGGGCGAGAAACCCGATTTTGGCTCCGAAGAGTGGAGTGTCGGAGGTACGCTGCCTGGCTGGTAATTGCAGGTGCAGAGTCGTCACTCTCACAACACGCCATTCTACTGGCATAAAAAAACGGGAACTGACAGGTTCCCGTTCTTGTTTATCCTCAGGTGCATATTTACAGATACCCGGCGATATAACCGGAGATCATACGCACAAGATAAGGCCACCCGGCCATGACAAGCAGCATCAGCAGCGCGATAAGCAGCCCCGTTAATACTGACCGAATGCGTTCATGTTCCGTACCCATTTTCACCTCCCCTGACCGCAGAAAATGAATGACTAAATTCCCAATAGCACGAACACATGACAGGTTTATGACGGCATTATTGACCAGTAACCGCCCGGAGGCGGTTTGAAACCAGGAAACGAGCTATTCGCCGTTACTCTCAATCGCGTTTTCCTTCTTCCCATACAAGGCCGGCTTGCCTGCTGGTCGGGTCTTAAAGCGACGGTGTAGCCACATATATTGTTCAGGAGCCAGGCTGATTGCGCGTTCAATCGCCCGGTTCATTCTGGTCGCAACGGTTTCCTTGCCCTCATCATACAGTTCATGGCCGATATCCGGGAGGATGATCAGCTCGTACCCTCTTCCATCCGCTCGGCGTCGGGGAACAAAAGGAACAACCGCCGGGCGTGCGCTTCTGACGAGCATGTAACTGCCTGCGGTAGTCGCCGCATCGGGAACATCAAAAAAAGGAACAAACACGCTGTTACGAGCGCCATAGTCATGATCAGGTGCATACCAGACAATCTCACCTTGTTTGAGCACTCGTATCATGCCTTTTAAATCATAGCGATCGAGCATGGTTTTATTTGAGCGAAGACGTCCCCGCGTCTGCAACCAGTCATACAGCGCGTTATTGTTCGGCCTGTATACGCCAATGCCCGGATTGAGCATCCCAAATATGCGCGCCCCAAGTTCAAGAGTAAGAAAGTGCATACCGATGAGAAGCACGCCTTTATTTTCAGCTCGCGCACTTTCCATATGTTCATAACCCGTAACCGTAAACCATTTGCGTAAACGCCTGTCTGACCAGAACCAGGCGATACCGGTTTCAAGTACCCCCATGCCTACCGACTCAAAATTTTTAATCAGTAATTTTTCACGCTCCTTCGCAGGTAACGCCTTAAAGCAAAGTTCCAGGTTGCGACGAGCTATTGTTACCCTGCGAGGCAATGCGCGCATGGCCACTCTCCCCAGACAAGCGCCAAGCCTGAGCAGAATGGGATAAGGCAGCAAAACAGCACATCGTAAGAAGAAAATACCCAGCCATAGCAGCCAGTAGCGAGGATGAAAAAAAGCGAATGAAAATGTTGGGAGTCTCGTCATTGAGTAAAATACGTTCCGGTTTACTGATAACTGCGGTGTTAGCTATCTGACTATTACAAAGAGGGGAAAACTAAAGCCCCGGTTAGCACAAAAAGTCTATAAAAAGACGAAAAAGTCGTTTTGTCATTTTTTGCGACTTATCCCCTGCTCACCGCGAGGTCGTAAAAACGTCATTTACCTTTTCGCCGCCACATGACCGATCGGACAATTTCAGGTCTATTCATTAAGCACAATTGAGGTTATGTTATTACATAACTTTTAGTGAGAAGGGTAATCATCAGATGAAAGTCAGAAACATATTCGCCATATCACTGGCTGCCTCGTCGTTCAGTTGCCTGGCATTCAAATCGCCGCCCAACGTAGTACCCGGTACGGCTCCTGATAACGTTCGCACACTCGAAAGTAAGATTCTGGGAAGTTTTTACAGTCAGCATGGTACTGAGCCGCAGACAACATTTTTGGGAACCTGTGACGCTTCACCCGTTCCAGGTTGTTCATGCCCGTTTTGCACAATGCTCCGTAGCCATATCCGCTGATGGGCTAAGCGTCTGAGCCACTGGCAGATGCACATCTTCCCCGTCTGGAGACTTGCGAAGTATCGTCTTAGTCCTCTGCGAGTTCGACATTCAAAAAACAAGTTCGAATGCTAATAATAAAAAAACGGGAACCCTTTGGCTCCCGTTCTTGTTTAACCCAGAAACTGGATTACATGTTTGCGATGATCGCGTCGCCAAACTCTGAACATTTCAGCAGGTTAGCGCCTTCCATCAGGCGTTCGAAATCGTAAGTGACGGTCTTCGCGGCAATCGCGCCTTCCATCCCTTTGACGATCAGATCTGCGGCTTCGAACCACTGCATGTGGCGCAGCATCATCTCAGCAGACAGAATGATGGAGCCCGGGTTAACTTTATCCTGGCCCGCGTACTTCGGCGCAGTGCCGTGAGTCGCTTCGAACAGCGCGCACTCGTCACCGATGTTCGCGCCCGGCGCGATACCGATACCGCCAACCTGCGCCGCCAGGGCGTCAGAGATGTAGTCGCCGTTCAGGTTCATACAGGCAATCACGTCGTACTCAGCCGGACGCAGCAGGATCTGTTGCAGGAACGCATCGGCGATCACGTCTTTAATCACGATCTCTTTGCCGGTGTTCGGGTTCTTGATTTTGACCCACGGGCCGCCGTCGATCAGCTCGCCGCCGAATTCATCACGCGCTAACTGGTAGCCCCAGTCTTTAAACGCGCCTTCGGTGAACTTCATGATGTTGCCTTTGTGAACCAGGGTCACAGAATCACGGTCATTAGCGATGGCATATTCAATCGCCGCACGCACCAGACGTTTGGTTCCTTCTTCGGAACACGGCTTAATACCGATACCACAGTGTTCAGGGAAGCGAATTTTCTTCACGCCCATCTCTTCGCGCAGGAATTTGATCACTTTCTCGGCATCCGCAGAGTCGGCTTTCCATTCGATACCTGCATAAATATCTTCAGCGTTTTCGCGGAAGATGACCATGTCGGTCAGTTCAGGGTGTTTAACCGGGCTTGGGGTGCCCTGATAGTAACGAACCGGACGCAGACACACGTACAGGTCGAGTTCCTGACGCAGCGCCACGTTCAGGGAACGAATACCGCCGCCGACCGGGGTAGTCAGAGGGCCTTTGATGGCCACGCGGTAATCACGAATCAGATCCAGGGTTTCAGCAGGCAGCCAGACATCCTGGCCATAAACCTGAGTGGATTTTTCACCGGTGTAAATTTCCATCCAGGAGATTTTACGCTCGCCTTTATAGGCTTTCTCGACAGCGGCATCGACCACTTTGAGCATGGCTGGGGTTACATCAACACCGATACCGTCGCCTTCAATGAACGGGATAATCGGATTTTCAGGAACGTTGAGTTTGCCGTTTTGCAGGGTGATCTTCTTACCTTCCGCCGGAACAACTACTTTGCTTTCCATTCACCTCTCCTTCGAGCGCTTCTGGTTTGCTCGTCTGTCATCACGCTGCATGTGCGTTTGCGTCCTGCGACACGGATGCATTAGAGCAACTTTTTTGTTAATGATTTGTAATGAGCGTGTCAATACTACCCTATTGTTTGCTGCCATGAAAGACACTCGTTATTAGGCTATAATGCGGCAATTGATAAGCCCTGAAAATACCATGCAAAAAACTTCTTTTAGAAATCACCGGGTTGAGCGATTCAGCTCACGACAAGTCACTAAGCGGCGGAAAGAAAACCAGCCAAAACGCGTGGTTTTGTTCAATAAACCTTACGATGTTTTGCCGCAATTTACGGATGAGGCCGGGCGCAGCACATTAAAAGACTATATTCCTGTCCAGGGCGTCTACGCAGCAGGTCGTCTGGACAGGGACAGCGAAGGTCTTCTGGTGCTCACCAACGATGGCGCATTGCAGGCTCGTCTGACGCAGCCCGGCAAACGTACCGGTAAAATTTATTACGTTCAGGTTGAAGGCGAACCAACCGCAGAAGCGCTGGAAGCCCTGCGCAATGGCGTGACGCTCAATGATGGCCCCACTCTGCCTGCGGGCATTGAGGTAGTGGACGAACCCGAATGGCTGTGGCCGAGAACGCCGCCGATTCGCGAACGAAAAAGTATCCCCACCCGCTGGCTCAAAGTGACCTTATATGAAGGCCGTAACCGTCAGGTACGGCGTATGACGGCGCACGTCGGCCACCCTACGCTGCGACTGATCCGCTACGCAATGGGCAACTACACGCTGGATAATCTTGCCAACGGCGAATGGCGAGACGCTACCGATTAAGGAAAAACCATGTTCAAACCGCACGTCACCGTCGCCTGCATCGTCCATGCAGAAGGTCAATTCCTCGTGGTGGAAGAGACCATTAACGGCAAAGCGCTCTGGAATCAGCCAGCCGGACACCTGGAAGCCGACGAAACGCTGGTGGAAGCCGCCGCGCGCGAACTCTGGGAAGAGACAGGGATTACCGCGCAACCCCAGCACTTTATTCGTCTGCATCAATGGATCGCGCCGGACAACACGCCGTTCCTGCGTTTCCTGTTTTCCATTGAACTTACCAGGATGTGCGCCACTGAACCTCACGACAACGACATTGACTGCTGTCGCTGGGTCAGCGCCGACGCGATCCTCAACGCCCCCAACCTGCGTTCGCCGCTGGTTGCCGAGAGCATTCGTTGCTGGCAGAACGGGCAACGTTATCCGCTGGCGATCATCGGCGAATTTAACTGGCCGTTTACAGAGGGTGTCAAGTAAAAGGGCTGCGTGATAGAATACGCCGCCTTGAAGTTCAATGTCGTGAGTATTCCAATGTCAGAAAGCCCAAAAAAAGTGATCGTCGGCATGTCCGGCGGTGTCGACTCCTCCGTTTCCGCCTGGCTGTTGCAACAACAGGGCTACCAGGTAGAAGGCCTGTTCATGAAGAACTGGGAAGAGGACGACGGTGAGGAATATTGCACAGCGGCAGCCGACCTGGCTGATGCGCAGGCCGTTTGCGACAAACTTGGCATTGAACTGCATACCGTAAACTTTGCCGCAGAATACTGGGACAACGTTTTTGAACTCTTCCTGGAAGAGTACAAAGCGGGCCGCACGCCGAACCCGGATATTCTGTGTAATAAAGAGATCAAATTTAAAGCCTTCCTCGAATTTGCCGCTGAAGATCTGGGCGCTGATTATATCGCCACCGGTCACTACGTCCGTCGCGCGGATGTGGACGGCAAAAGCCGCCTGCTGCGCGGGCTCGACGGTAACAAAGATCAGAGCTACTTCCTTTACACACTCGGCCATGAGCAGATCGCCCAAAGCCTGTTCCCGGTCGGTGAACTGGAAAAACCGCAGGTACGCAAAATTGCCGAAGACCTCGGTCTGATCACCGCGAAGAAAAAAGACTCTACCGGCATCTGCTTTATCGGCGAACGTAAATTCCGCGAGTTCCTCGGTCGCTATCTCCCGGCGCAGCCAGGAAAAATTATCACCGTAGACGGCGACGAAATCGGTCAGCACCAGGGGTTGATGTACCACACGCTGGGCCAACGTAAAGGTCTGGGTATCGGCGGCACCAAAGAAGGCACCGAAGATCCGTGGTACGTGGTCGATAAAGATGTCGAGAATAACATTCTGGTTGTCGCTCAGGGTCATGAGCATCCACGTCTGATGTCCGTCGGCCTGATTGCCCAACAGCTTCACTGGGTCGATCGCGAACCGTTTAGCGGCACCCTGCGCTGCACGGTGAAAACCCGCTACCGCCAGACCGACATTCCGTGCACCGTGAAAGCGCTGGATGACGAACGCATTGAAGTGATTTTTGATGAGCCGGTAGCCGCAGTAACGCCGGGTCAGTCGGCTGTCTTTTATAACGGAGAAGTGTGCCTCGGCGGCGGTATTATCGAGCAGCGCCTGCCCCTGCCGGTATAATTATTCTCTATAACTGATACAAGGAAGCAGTGATCGTGGCAAAGAATTATTATGACATCACCCTCGCACTGGCAGGTATTTGCCAGTCAGCACGCCTGGTGCAACAGCTGGCGCACCAGGGGCACTGTGATGCCGATGCGCTACACGTTTCACTGAACAGCGTTATCGATATGAACCCCAGCTCTACGCTGGGCGTATTCGGCGGCAGCGAAGCGAACCTTCGCCTCGGTCTGGAAACCCTGCTAGGCGTCCTGAATGCCAGTAGCCGCCAGGGGCTGAACGCAGAGCTGACGCGCTATACGCTGAGCCTGATGGTGCTGGAGCGCAAACTGTCAGCCGCCAAAGGCGCGCTGGACATGCTGGGCGAGCGCATTAACGGCTTACAGCGTCAGCTTGACCATTTTGACCTGCAATCAGAAACGCTGATGAGCGCGATGGCCGGTATTTATGTCGATGTCATCAGCCCGCTGGGGCCACGCATTCAGGTGACGGGCTCACCCGCCGTGCTGCAAAGCCCGCAGGTGCAGGCAAAAGTTCGCGCCTCGCTTCTGGCCGGTATCCGTGCCGCAGTGCTCTGGCACCAGGTCGGCGGTGGCCGCCTGCAATTAATGTTTTCTCGTAATCGCCTGACCACTCAGGCAAAACAAATTCTTGCTCATTTAACCCCGGAGTTGTGATCTATGGAATTATCCTCACTGACCGCCGTTTCCCCTGTCGATGGACGCTACGGCGATAAAGTCAGCGCGCTGCGCGGGATTTTCAGCGAATACGGTTTGCTGAAATTCCGTGTACAGGTTGAAGTACGCTGGCTGCAAAAACTGGCCGCGCACGCAGCGATCAAGGAAGTTCCTGCTTTTGCTGCCGACGCAAACGGTTTCCTGGATACGATCGTCGCGAACTTCAATGAAGAAGATGCCGCACGTATCAAAACCATTGAGCGCACGACGAACCACGACGTGAAGGCAGTTGAGTATTTCCTGAAAGAAAAAGTGGCGGATATCCCGGAACTGCATGCGGTTTCTGAGTTCATCCACTTCGCCTGTACTTCTGAAGACATCAACAACCTGTCTCATGCGCTGATGCTGAAAACCGCGCGCGACGAAGTGATCCTGCCGTACTGGCGTCAGCTGATCGACGCGGTAAAAGATCTGTCCGTTCAGTATCGCGACATTCCCCTGCTCTCCCGTACCCACGGTCAACCGGCTACGCCGTCCACGATGGGGAAAGAGATGGCTAACGTGGCTTACCGTATGGAACGCCAGTTCCGCCAGTTAAACCAGGTGGAAATCCTTGGTAAAATCAACGGCGCGGTCGGTAACTATAACGCCCACATTGCCGCTTACCCGGAAGTGGACTGGCACCATTTCAGCGAAGAGTTTGTGACGTCGCTGGGTATTCAGTGGAACCCGTACACCACACAGATTGAACCGCATGACTACATCGCAGAGCTGTTTGACTGCGTCGCGCGCTTTAACACCATCCTGATTGACTTCGATCGCGACGTCTGGGGTTATATCGCGCTCAACCACTTCAAACAGAGAACCATCGCGGGTGAAATTGGTTCTTCCACCATGCCGCACAAGGTTAACCCGATTGACTTCGAAAACTCCGAAGGCAACCTGGGCCTGGCTAACGCCGTACTGCAACACCTGGCAAGCAAACTGCCGGTTTCCCGCTGGCAGCGCGACCTGACGGACTCCACCGTGCTGCGTAACCTGGGCGTCGGTATTGGCTATGCGTTGATCGCGTATCAGTCCACCCTGAAAGGCGTAAGCAAACTGGAAGTGAACCGCGATCGTCTGCTGGATGAACTGGATCACAACTGGGAAGTGCTGGCAGAGCCGATCCAGACCGTAATGCGCCGCTACGGCATTGAGAAACCGTACGAGAAGCTGAAAGAGTTAACGCGCGGCAAACGTGTTGACGCCGAAGGCATGAAGCAGTTTATCGACAGTCTGGCCCTGCCGGAAGAAGAGAAAACGCGCCTGAAGGCGATGACCCCGGCCAACTATATTGGTCGCGCCATCACTATGGTTGACGAGCTGAAGTAATCCCCCCTGCCGGATAGCGATGCTAACGCATCTTATCCGGCCGATATTCAGCGCCCCAATGCCGGAGCCTTATCCGGCATAACTCTCCCCCCGGTTTACGAAATGTTTATCCCCGCCGCAACACAATCAGCGTTAGACTGCGAATGAAAAAAATAAACAGTTTGAGAAACATGCATTTATAACAATATCAAGAAGTTGGGGAATGTAGTTATCGGACAATAGCAGACAATATCAGGTATTTTATCGCCCCTAAAATTACCCCTAACCAACTATTTGCCCCCAAATCCGCCCCCAAAATCCATACCGAAAACCAATAAAGATTAGACACATTGATGGGCTATGCCGGGCAGATACAATTCACGACAGACACTTTTTTCACTTCACACGCAAAAGGTCTTCATATCGAGTGGTGTATCGCGGTGAGAGCATCTCCCGCTTCATCTGCCACTGCTGTTGTATGCCCTGTCCGGCGAAGTAGAGCGTACCTACGCCGTCTTTGGTGTTGAGATGATCCAGCACCTTCATCAGTTTGTCGCTATTGCGCCGCGGCGCGTTATCATCAAAAAGGTTGAGTTGTGCCACCCCCTGGCTGAAGAAGTCGCCGAGCATAACGCCTGCCTTCTGGTAACGGCGTCCATCTTTCCAGACAGCATCCAGGCATCGCGTGGCCGCGCCGATAATGTCCCGGCTGTCCTGCGTCGGGGTCAGAAGCTTCACAGAGGCGCTGTTGCCGTAATACGGTTCGTTCAGTGCAAACGGGCTTGTCTTCACGAACGCGGAGATAAACCGGCAATATTGATGCTCGCCGCGCAGCTTCTCCGCCGCCCGGCTGGCGTAACTGAAAATCGCCTGACGCATCTCTTCGTAATCAGTGATACGACCACTGAAGGAGCGTGAGCAGACGATTTCCTGCTTTACTGGTGCAAACTCTTCCAGTTCCAGACACGGCTCACCACGCAGCTCGCGTACCGTTCTTTCGAGCACAACATTGAAATGCTTCTTGATAAACCGGATATCTGTGTCAGCCAGGTCAAGAGCAGTTTCGATGCCCATCCCCTCCAGCTTTTTAGAGATGCGTCGCCCTATACCCCACACCTCGCCAACTGGCAGCGCAGCTAACAGTTTACGCTGCCGGCCCACGTTCGATAAATCAACAACACCACCAGTCTGTCGTTGCCACTTCTTTGCCGCATAGTTAGCCAGTTTCGCGAGGGTTTTTGTCTGCGCAATACCGACACCGACGGTGAGATGTGTACGCTGTAATACTGTAGTGCGGATCTCCCGGCCAAATTCAGTAAGATCACGGCAGTTTCGCACGCCAGTCATGTCACAAAATGCCTCGTCTATGCTGTAAATTTCGACGCGGGGACTAATTTCTTCCAGCGTTGTCATTACGCGATTCGACATATCAGCGTAAAGCTCATAGTTACTGGAGAACGCGACGATGCCGTGACGGCGAAAAGTCTCTTTTTGTTTGAAATAGGGCTCCCCCATTTTAACAAAGGACTTCGCTGCTGCTGAACGGGCAATAACACAGCCATCATTGTTAGAGAGAACGACAACCGGCCTTCCTTTTAGGTCTGGCCTGAACACCGTTTCACAACTCGCATAGAAGCTGTTCACGTCTACGAGTGCAAACATACTCAGCCAGCAGACTTCACGATGTAAGTTACGACGCCGAAAACCTCCAGATTGTCTTCACTTCCAATCATGATTGGTTTATACACAGAGTTTTCAGGCTTGAGCATGACAGCAGGATGCAGCAACAGGCGCTTAACTGTGAACTCACCGTCGACCGCTGCAATGACAATGTCCCCATGCCCTGCTTTTCGTGAACTGTCGACTACCAACAAATCGCCTTCGCCGATTCCGGCATCACGCATAGAATCTCCTGTGGCCTTCACGAAATACGTCGCGCTTGGGTGCCTCACCAGCAATTCGTTAAGGTCTATACGCGACTCAACATAGTCCTGAGCAGGGGAAGGAAACCCGCATTGCACAAGGTCACTAAACATTGGGAGCGCCACATGGCGTAGATCTGTAGGCGTGAAAAACTGCATGATAATCACCTTAATTGATACTGATTATATATACAGTATTATTGTATCAATGGCAGCGATCAAGTCTCTTAGAAGTACAACACGGTAAGTAACTGGCGTGAGGTGAAATTTAGTTTTGTGGGACATCATCGGCGACCTGCACTATCGAACGATCGCCAACTGGCCGCATCAGTGTCTTGCATACGCTCTGGTGAGTAAACTTGACGACCCTTCGCCTTTAACGCCCCTCTATCATGTATGTCGATCAAGTACCGCGTTAGTGCTACACTTGCACTCTTTCAGAATTCACTGATTTTTCACATGTTAAAGCTATTTAGTCGATATGTTTCGGTTGGTGTTGTGAACACCGCGATTCATTGGTTATGCTTTGCTGGTTTGCTTCACTTCTTTGGCGCCAGCCAGGCCATTTCCAATGTTACGGCATTTTGCGTGGCTGTAACTTTTAGCTTCTTCGCTAATGCAAAGTTTACTTTCAACTCTCAGGCTACGACCGGGCGTTACATTGCGTTCGTCGTATTCATGGGGGTTATGGCTATGCTCACTGGGTTTATCGCAGATCAACTCAAGGCACCACCGATTTTAACGCTTGTGGCGTTCTCGGCTTTCAGCCTGATCGCGGGATTTATCTACTCAAAATTCATAGTATTTAGGGATGCTAAATGAAAATCTCTCTGATCGTTCCGGTCTTCAATGAAGAGGCCACGATACCGATTTTCTACAAAACGGTTCGGGAATTCGACGAATTAAAACAACATGAAGTTGAGATAGTATTCATCAACGATGGCAGCAAAGACACAACGGAATCAATTATCAATGCGCTTGCTGTATCCGATCCGCTCGTCATGCCATTATCATTTACCCGTAATTTTGGCAAGGAGCCAGCTTTGTTTGCCGGGCTTGATCACGCAACAGGTGATGCTGTTATCCCTATCGATGTCGATTTACAAGACCCCATTGAAGTTATCCCGCATCTGATAGAGAAATGGCAGGCTGGCGCTGATATGGTTCTGGCTAAACGCACCGATCGTTCAACGGATGGAAGGCTAAAACGAAAGACCGCAGAATGGTTCTACAAGTTACACAACAAAATCAGCAACCCACAGATCGAAGAGAATGTGGGTGATTTCCGTCTCATGTCCCGTGAGGTTGTGGAAAACATTAAGCTAATGCCAGAACGTAACTTGTTCATGAAAGGCGTTCTTAGCTGGGTTGGCGGAAAGACTGACGTTGTGGAATATGCCCGCGGCGAGCGCGTAGCTGGTGACTCTAAATTCAATGGCTGGAAATTATGGAATCTGGCTCTTGAAGGGATCACCTCCTTCTCAACGTTTCCGCTACGCATGTGGACATACATTGGCCTTTTTGTCGCAGGTCTGTCATTCCTGTATGGGGCATGGATGATTGTTGATAAGTTATTTTTCGGCAACAGCGTCCCTGGCTATCCGTCGCTGCTTGTATCAATACTTTTCTTGGGGGGTATTCAACTTATTGGGATCGGTGTTCTTGGTGAGTATATAGGAAGAATTTATATAGAAACAAAGAAAAGACCAAAATATATTTTGGGGAAACGCAAAAAATGAGAATAACGAAGATTTTTATTGTCACTTTGACATTCATTGTTATAAGTCTGCCTTTATTTGGTCACTTCTGGACGTCAGGAGACCTGTCCGCCCATTATTATAGGCTCATATCTATAAAACATCAGTTGGAAACACATCAGTTTCCGATGTATTTCGATTTCGTAACTGATAACATGCAAGGGTATGGATATTCATGGAATTTATTTTACCCTCCACTGACAGCTTTTCTGTATACAATTATAGAGCTATTAAGCTTTAATAGCATTGATGCTGTTATACAGTTAAAAATAAGCATAGCAATAATCTCAGCAATAAATTTTTTTATTATGTATTTTTCTGTAAAGAGAATTTTCAACTCTTCACAAATTGCTTTTATCTCAGCGATACTATCCGTTACATCATACTATTTTCTATACAATCAATACACTCGCTCTGCATTTCCTGAAGCTCTTGCTATGAGCTTTGTACCCTTGTTACTTTTGGGGCTATTTGGGTACATCAACAACAATAAAAATAAAATTTATTTACCATTGTCGTTTTCGTTAATACTGTTAACAAATATACCCGCAACCATTGTCACTCTTATATTTATAACTTTATTTGTAGTAATCTTTCATAAGAAATTCATAGAACAATATCGAGATGTAATTTTACATTCATTTATAGTTATTGGTATAACGTCATTTTTTATACTTCCGCTTTATTACACATCTAAAGGTGACATTTACGCCTTTACATCTATGAAATCAAGTTATGAATCAATGTGGAAGCTAACCATACCAGTTATTAACTTAATCATACCGACAAGAACAACGGAGTACCCTTTCAGACTTATTACACCGGGATGGGTTATAATGGGGCTAATAATAGCCTTGTTCACCATGAAAAAAAATGGTGATAAATTATCTTCCATGCTTGATGGGCACCATAAGGTGGCTATTTCAATATCTTTATTATTCATAATAATGTGCTCACAAATGTTCCCATGGAATCACATACCAAAACAGCTTCCGGTACTTAATTTCATTCAGTTCCCCTGGCGAATGATGCTTATATCATCGCCAATCCTGTGCATTTTCGCTGCTCTAACTCTTGTCAAAATCGCCCAAGAATCCCAAGGGAAGAAAGGTTTAATTTATATTGTCATATTTTCATCAATTATTCTTTCTATGTATGCGTCAACAAGTCCATTCGATAACAAGGCGAGACTGCCATGGTATCAAGTATATCTTGATTACATGCCTAACAACATGGCGAGAAAAATAAATGAAATTAAAAAAACCAAAAAAGAACCTATAGTGTTAAGTGGAAATGGAAGTATTGTAAGCGCTAGATTAACTGGCGGCTATCCAACATATAAATATATTTGCATGGATGATTGTACAATTCAACTTCCTGTAATTCCTTATAGAGGATATGAGGTAGAAGGAGTTAAATCTTTTTCTGAAAACAACATGGGGTTGATGCAGGTTAACGTATCAAAAGGGAGTGGGCAAATAAATTTAAAATATAATCCAATTATTATCTACATATCATACGGAATTACGTTAATCACAATAATATTGTTGTTATATTTTACAAGAAGAAAATCATGATAGAAGGGGCCGCATAAAACGGCCCCTTCTTATTAAACTATATTACCCACACCATCTTTCCACGCACTTCCTGTCCATGTGATAGCATAACCAAGAGTTGTATCCAGTATCTGCGCTCCTGCATCTGCTGCGTTTAATGAAGGGCGTAGTGCGGTCGTAAAGCTCGGTATCCGCACAGGTTTGTTAGCCTGTATGACGTTGTTCGGAGAAGTAATGTTACCAAAAGAACCAGATACTACGTGGATGACTGCGTAGCGATAACGTAACGCACCTACGCCAGTCCCTTCATCAGTGCCTAATGAAATAGTGCCGTCTCTGTGTGGCCGCAGGTACGCATGGCTACCTGACTCGTATACCGGGCCGAGGCGCATTGGGTTGGCGGTGCCGATACAGATCCAGTTGGCAGAGAATAGCCGGTTATATGCTGTAGGGGCAGACCCATCAACATTATTGACTGTCAGGTCACTGACACCCAAGCCGTTGTGCCCACCAATAATACTCACTCGACCCGTAAGGTTAGTCATATAGTGGGTTCCAGCTTCACTATAGGTGTTTACCAAGTTAACGTTCGCTACCCGGTTCATGTAGAGATTCCCTACACGAATGGTCGTGTTAACAAAGAATAGCTTGCTGCCGCGCCCATCCTGCCATTCTTTCGGATAACCGTTGACTGACGTTGTACCACTCCCAGATCCGTCTGTAGCGTAATCGTTCATTCGGTTCGCGGGTTTCTCTGCGGTGTTTATCGCGGCATCGAGGTAAACCCCGCGAATGACGCTATTTGAGAAAAACAGGTCGGACGTTCCTGTGCCGCCCCAAATCCAGTTAAGCGCGTAGCCGTTAGCCCCTTGCGGGTATTTAGTCCCGTCCCGGATATCCCGGTCAGTACCCTTTAGTTTCAACCCATACGAGCTAATCGCGCTTACCAACTGAGTGGGCTGTTTTGGGTCGAGAGGCCATGCAAAGAAATTATCGAATGACAAATCGCACATGCTTTGACTGTTGATGCGCCCATTGATATTGAACGTATTGCCAGAACCGTTATTCTGGTCAGATCGGGAGCAGTCGAGGAGAACTGCATCATTCGCAAAGTAGCCGATAACCGCAGTACCAGACAAGGTTAACCCTGACACTGCCGGAACAAACAGGCCATATGAGAAGCACGCCGTTGCCCCGACGTCATCCACCCCGGTCAGCGATGGCGCTTCAAGAGTCCCGTCTGTCCGTTTGCGCCACCCCATCAGCACAACGTTGTTGATTGAGATTCCGTGGTCGCAAATACATAAGCCTGCACTGATCGCCGGGTCATCAGCGCCCTCTACAACGTCTGTCAGGACGTACGTTGCGGGGGTGCCTTTGAGGTTAAATCGGGTAAATCCCGGATCACTGATAAGCGTCGCGAGTGTCGTCGCCTCATGACGCATACTATGTGAACGCACCGTGACGGCCTGCGCACCGGTAATGGTCGTGTTTCGTGGGATCATTCCCCATTCAATATCAAAATCACCTGGGGGGAAGTGGCAGTTCCTACCAGCATTCTCATCTAAAAACGCCTGGATTTCTTCTTTTGTTGCGCCGCTTCCCCCCGTGAAATACACGTCATAAGACAGCCGTTCTGCAACCGTCACATCACCATAGCCGATCTGATCTGCACCGGTTGGCAGCGCCAGTTCGCGGCGCAGGACATCGCTGACATCTACGGCCAGCCATTTTCCGACACCTGTACCGCCGGATGAATCTGGAGTAGAGCCTGGCGGAACGGTTTTCGGTAGGGTCGTTAGATCATCCCAGCGATACCATGCGCCTGTTGTCTCATCCTGAATGATGTCACCGGCGGAATTAATAACCGCCCCGCCCTGAAATGTCCCGACTGGATTTAAGCCGAGGTTCGCGAGCGCTGTTTTATAACGCTCTTCCATTCCATGCCACGTAAGGCGCGGCACGCCAAAACGGTCATCCCATGTTTCATTAACCCGGTCATTCGAAAGGTGATCAAAGTTCTGTGCGTTATCGTAAAGAACCTTGGCGGATGCAGAACCAAGAGGTTCATTGGTGTTATAGGTGGTCATGCTGGCCTCATAAAATAGAAAACCCGCGATTATTCGCGGGTTCTGAATGTTATCTAGTGGAGTGATTATTTGATGAAAGACAAGATCTCATTTTCTTGGAAAGTGTATTTTTTATCCTCTTCCTCAACAGAGAGACAAAGTGCATCTGATAATTTCCTTACTACTGAATAATTATCAGCTATCAGTGTTGCGGTTTCCTGATCTACTTGATGGTGCAGCGATTCAAAACTGATACTATTGCCGTAAAGATTTTTCAATAGCAGCAAGTATTCATGCGCTTTTAACCAGTCAAGACGCCCTCCTCCACCTGCATTAAACTCTCTTCTCACGGTGGCTGCATTATATGCAATACCATTAAATGCCTGTGCATACACACCAGACCATAAAGTAATTATTCTGGATTTGGTGAATGTTATTACGTCATTGACATCATAAATGTTCCAGTCAGGTATTATAGTGGTCGACCCTTTCGGCCCTGAAAGAGAATCATTAATTATCTCTATAGGGCCGACAATACCACCTTGTAATTTCCATGAGAGCCAATGCCCAACCTCGTGTAACACAACATCCTTTAACTGAACCGCCATATCCCCTCCCGCATCCACAGTCGATATTACACTACATCACGATCATCCTACATTGCCGGGATAAGTGGCATTGTCGTAATCGTAGAAGCTGGGTTTATACTGCTTCGCCGTTACCTGGCATGTGCCATCAGATTGAGGCGCGATCTCAGAGATAATGGCGTTATAGCCAACGCGCGAAGAGTCGCAAAAAATAAGGCGTGGTGGCTCAATAGCCGGATCATTGAGGACGATTTCAGCAAATTCATTCAGGTATCGCACTGTCACCTGATAATCATCAGCCCTGATTGCCGTAAGAAGAGATGATGCGGTCCCGTCCTGAAATCGGATGATCACTCGCGGGTTTTCATAACTCCAATCCAGTGGCTCGGTTACCGTGAATGTTGTCAGCGCATTTTCGGTTGTCATTTCATCAACCAGACAGGAAATAGTTTTATTGCCAGGAATATCGTCTGTCAGCACTATGCGGTCGCCGACGTTATAGCAAAGGGCGTCCAGTTCGGTTAATGTCGTATGCGTCAGCCGTTGCTGTAGGTACTTAATCAGCCGCCGCATGCCGATCTGATATGCCCGGTCCCGGTCGAGCACACCGTCAAGCGTATAGTCTTCGATTTTTACGGGCGTTGGATTTCCCGGTATCCGGCACTGTACCGTTTCCTCCGCCCAGGTGGTGCCGTTGATATACGTAACGTCCACGCCGTCATAGTCGTCGTAAGACGGAGCCACGAACGCGGTTTGCAAGTCTTCTGTCATCTCATGTGGACTGATAACCCCCGACCAGGGCTTAACGCCTTCGCGCGCAACCGAGGCAAGCCCGTCTGCCAGCAGAAAATAGCTTTTCCCGGCGTTGGCGATCTTCTGCAAAACCTCCAGCGCAGATGTGCTGTCAGTCGCCTCGAAGTCGAAAAACTCATTGTCAGGCGTCCAGTACGCACTTTCCAGCGCATCAATGGCGTCGGTGTCCATATCCAGCCCCAGCGAGTTACCAACATAGTACAGCGCGCCGGAGATGCTGCGCGCCGCGCCAGTGTCGTAAATCCTTGTAGCTACCACGTTCACCCGGCGATCGGACTGCGCCGCCAGCTTACCGCCGGTTTCCACCGTGACGCCCATCGTCGTTACGCCAGCGTACGATGACGGCCTGGTCAGCAGGCGGCCACGCAATGATTGCCAGTACATATTATCTCGGCTGTTATCCTGCCCCTGCTCGTTAGTGCGCCGACACCGCACTTCAACAAGACCGGGAGAATTCAGCGTGATGCGCTCAGTGAAACCAAGGCCATTAATATTTTTTGTGTTATACGAACCGGTTTTGCTCATCCATCCCGAACCAGAACCATAAACGCGGTACTGAACTTCCCAGCGAACCGTTCTGTTTTGTTTTCTCCCTTTTTTGTCGTACCCGCAAATGCCATTCGGGAAGAAGAAATTCACTTCAAACATGTCGATGGTTTCATTATCCGGGCATGCCAGAAATGGCCCCATCCAGGAGTCATTCTGGTTAACGCCAGATGCCTCAAAATCAAGTACGGTACGCGCCACGAAACCCGGCCATGTGTTATCGACAACACCGTCAATCAAGCGTTGAAGAGTCACACTGGTGCCGTCCACGTCGAAAATTTTGAACTGATATCCAGCGTGAGAAACAGAAAGCCTGATATACCCCTCAGGAATACCCGTAAAAGGCGCGCCGGTTTCATTCTCATAAGCCAGCGTTATAGACGCGGTGACTTCCTCTTCTTCCTCTGTCGCGTCTGCATGCGGCGTATACGAAGCGATAAACAGGCTATAGTCGACGCTGTTGTACCAGAGCGTTACCGGCATTCCGACGTAAGGGGCGATTTCCGCCAGATTGTCACTGGTAATACGGCTGTATGCGCCATCGTTGGTAACAACAAACTGATCGGGTACGATTAGCTCAACCGTCGCACCAGCAACCCAGGAATCAGGCAGCTCGTTTGTTGCAGTATCGTCGTCAGCGCTTAATCCGTTAAATGTGATTGTACTTCCCGACACCGTCAGCGACTGCGCCACAACATCATCCGTATCCGGCGCGGTCTGGGCCATATCCAGCCCGGCACCCGATGACGTCCCGCCAACCTCGGTAGAGTTAAACCAGTTTTCGCTACGGCGATCACCAGCCACATTCTGACCTGGCTGAAAAACGGTGTACGTGAAACCATCACCAAGCGATGAAACTGGTGTGGCACCAACACGCATATCCCCTTCGCCGAATGAAAATTGTCCGAATCCCAGAGCAACGAACATTTCAACGGTCATCACTGTCGGATCGTCCGGGCGGAACCGGGTTACCGGCTGCACTACATAATCGGGGTAAATTCGGCGGCGTCCGAACAGCTCGCGGATTGGATCGCCCAGTTTTGCACGATTCGCTTTTGCCGGGTTAACGTCCAGTGAATCGCCTGTCGACGAAGAAAAACCACCGGGATCTGATGCGCCAGGCGCAAAGAACAGCGCATAAGCCACAGATGCGACCGAAACAGCAACGGCAATCCACGCCAGCGCAACGGCGCCATGAGGAACCGGATAAATGCGCACATCACTTGTCGGGCTGATCGCATAATCGAACCATGCCGCAGCCGGGATATTCACGCCGTCCACTTCAATGGCGATCGGATGTTTCATATCAGCGCGATAATTATCAACGTTCCGCGTCATCCACTGATGGATCGTGATAGCACTATGTTCATGCGTTTCCAGCGGTTCGCCAGGTAATCGGGAAGGATAAATTCTAATGGTCACTTCCAGAACTCCACTTTAACGAAGCGGCGAACAAACTGTGCCACCGGCGTGAAAGAAACGTTGGATTTAGGGTTGCATTCGGCCACATGCAGACGGCCATTAAGCACCACGACAACGCCGACATGCGTAACAGTTGAGCCTGAATAGCAGGCAACACCCGCACCTTCACATGGCTCGCAGCGTTGTAGGGAAAGCATCAGTTTCCTCGCTTCTCGATTAAGCCCTCCACTATCTTTCGTCACTCCGGCGAAATCCGGCCACTCATGAAGCCCCAGATCGCGACGCACCTCATTCACAATGCCGAAACAGTCAAGTTCAGGGTAAGCGCGACCGCCCTTCAGCCATCTGACCGAAAGGTATTTATCTTGATTGAACATTGAAACTCCTTAGCTCATGTAACGAAGGCCAGGATAGAACGGGAGTGTGTAGCGATAGCGTGGCCAGGCAGTATCCAGCACATTCATGTATCCCGCGATAATCTGCGCCTGTGTTGCAGTCCAGTACCCGTTTTTAACCGTCAGGGTATAAGGACGGTCTGCGGGCGCGGCTAAATCGTCAGATGTATATTGTCGGTAGGTCACCGTGGCGCCACGTAGATTTTCCAGCGCGCTACGCACGGATGTGGATGCTTCTCCTTTGATGTTTGAGACAGCAAACTGCAAGTCCTGCGTGCCGTCACTGTTCCGCGCCGGTAGCGCAACATCGATGGCGCTGGCGATGAATGTGACCTCTTCACCAGTTTCCGTCGTCGCTGTTATATTGTCGTAGCCATCGCAGAGATACATGACATCATCACCGATGTTGATCTGCAAAGTTTTGATAATGACCTCTTCACCGGAAGAGGCGTACAGTCGTTTTAAAGTCGGACTGGTCATGCTTCCGGCCACTCCCTGTTAAGTGCAATATCGATGATGCTGCTGTTGATGATGTAATCCGGGAACTCAGCCCAGCCATCGCCGAGGACGGGTCGAGTCCACAGCTCAAGCGTCGCGGAGAACTGCCAGTAAATCGGGGCGACCAGCGTCGGCCCCTGATAGATGTCCGTAAACCGACATTTGTAGAGTTCAACGCCCAGCGGCGTTTGCAACCGCATAAAAAACCAGTCGGCGCCGTCAGTGATGGTTTCGTGATACCAGCCCTCAAAAAGCTGAGCCTGAGCATCGTTTTCGAAAAACCACTGCACATTTGCCTGTGTCGGTGTCGAAATAAACGCGCGGCGCTGACGGGCGCGGCCGGTGGTCATTTCGGTGCGCTTTAACGGACTGACTGGCTGAAATGCATAACCGTCCTGAAGCGGCATAGGGAGATAATCGTGAGGGTAGTATTTTTCAGCCATCAGGTCGTTCTCCTTCCGGTGTACGTTCCTCGCATTGCGTTACCCACTTTCCCGTTACCCCGGACAATCTGGTTCGCCACCTGATCAACTGCGTCCGTCGTCGCCTTTTTGGCGGTGTTGGCGAGAGACATATCCATCTGCTCAGGCGTTACACCCTGCTGAATATGGAAGTCCTGCTGAATCTGGGGGCTGAATACAGTTGAATTACTGTTGTTATTGACGTTCTGCGCCCCCGTACCGAAACCGGGCTTGCTCAGCGTTGCATCCAGAGAACCACCATTGCGCAGCGCCTCAAGGTTCGAGACGCCTATCCGGTTGGTTGCAGCCTGGTCAAAAACATACTCGCCTTTATGCACTATCCCGGCGGGCTGGTATTTCCCTCCTGGGCCAGTGTAACCACCATTAGCGAAGCCTGCGCCAGCAGTCATGGCTGATGAAGCAGCGGCAACTGCCGCAATTAAAGGAGTGGTTGCGGCCTCTGCTGCGGCCATCGCAGCTGGAGCTATTGCCCATCCCGTAATAGGGATCGCAGCCGCAGAAGCATATGCGTTAATTGCTGCAATCTGTGACATTGCGGTTGCTTGTCCGATCATTGATGCAGACGCGCCAGCCGCTGCCGTTTTTCCTACAAGCAATTGAACAGCCTGATACACCAGCCACTGCGCCGCCATCTTCGTCAGCGCATCAATAACAGCTTCACCCATTCCTGTTGCCATGTTTTTAAATCCATCACTCAAACTTTCCGTTCCATGCACCATCGCTGAAAGATTGGATGAAATGGCGGTTTCAGTGGAGTTTAGAATTGATGTTGCTGCTGTAGTAACTGATTCATAAAGTGTTGGGACACTGTTCAGATATGACTGCAACCCATTTTGAACACCTAACTGCCAGTTACCATTCAGTTGATCCAACTGAGTGTAATAGGATTGCTGCATGGCAAGGCGCTGATTGAGAGCCTGCTGTAGAGCGGCGGTTTCCTGGTCGTATAAGTTTTGCGAGATCTGCCCGGTCGTTCTCTGATTGGTTAATTCGACCTGCTTTTTTTGGTACTCACTGACGATTTTTGTCAGTTCCTGCTGACGTTTCTGCTCCTGAGAAAGCACCGTGTTGCTATTAAGGCTATTTTGTAGCCCTGTAGCATCATTTTGCAGACCAGAAGAAAGCGTATTTTTATACGCTGTCAACTTATCAACATCTTTACGGAGCGCTATCTCCTTTTCGATAGCTGCGTTTTTCTGCAATTGAGCAGTAATAGCCTCCTGATTAGCCAGTAGGGATTTCTGATCAGCAGTCAAAGTTTTCTTCGATTTAATATCAGAAAGTTGTTGCTCCCATTTAATAAGAGCTTGTTGCGCAGAACCTATTTTCTCTGTTGTGTCGAACTGTGAGGTTAAAGTAACGTACTGCTGGTTTAACTGATCCAGCATCCTCACGCCAGCATTCTCGGTATATGCTTTACCTTTAGGTGTTTTTGGGGTTTTGGGATCCTTGTATCTATCGTTGATATTTTTCCGTAAACGAGCCTCTTCTTCCTTGCTGATTACTGCACCATCTTTAATTGCTTTGGTTAGCTTGTCCTGTTCCTTTTTTCTTTTCTGCTCATTAGACAACGTCTGCTCAGTAAGTGAATTAATAACTTTCTGGGCCTCAATACTTTTTTGCTGGCGTTGGTTGTATCCATCAATTGTATTGTTAATTACGTCCTGCGCCGTTTTTTCACTTTGCAGTGTAGATAACCGCTGTTTAAGCAAAGTTACCGCTTTTCGCTGCCGATCTAAATCATCAGATTTCCATGCACCATAGGGACCTGCATTAGCGGCCTGTCCACGCTCCAAATCAGCAAGCGATTTCTGTGCGCGTTCAAGCTCGCTGCTGGCATCCTGAATTTTTTGCTCTACGGATGCTTCACGACCAACATCAAGCATGGCATCCCACGCCCATCCAGCAGCTTTAGCCAGTGAGTTCCATGCGGTTTCCAGATACCCCAGATTTTCCTTAATCTGATTGGAGCGCTGAATCATCGACGAAGAATATGCTTCGCTGGCAACGCGCGCGGCTTCCTGCTGATTCCCTTCATCCTGAAGAGCTTTAATCTGGTTGTATGTTGCCAACGTAAGGAAGTGATACTGGTCGTTCAGTTTGGTGATGGCATCCAGAGGGTCCGCGGCGATTTTGTTGAAATCGTCCACCAGTTTATCTGTCGCAATACCTGTGGCTTCGCTCGTTTTAACAACGGCAGTTGTCACGCGCTCCAGCGAATCACCGACCACCTTTCCAGACTCCACCAGTAAATTTAACGTCGATGCCGCTTTGCCAGTGGTAGAGTTCGCCGCCATACCAGCGCGCGCAGCAATATCCGCCAGTTGCCCCGATGTTTTCCCTACCTGATTACCCGTCAGGATAAGTGATTTATTGAAAGCGTCCTGCTCCTGCGTGCCTTTGTAGTACGCCACGCCCAGCACGCCGACCGCGGCAGCCGCCAGCGTGAAAGGATTGATCAGGCCCATCACATAGGAGCCAACCCCTTTAATCGCCGGGCCGATACCGCCGAACATGTCCTTTAACTGGCCTCCCTGCTGCATCAGCACCATAAACGGACTTTGCCCGGTAGACAGACCCACGACGATATCGGTCATCTGAGCGGGCAGTATGCGCATCGCAAAAGCGGTTTGCTTTGCTGACATGCCAGTATTTTTCAGTTGCTCTGAAAACCCGGTGAGACGATTACGAGCCTCTTCGATTTTTTTCGAATAGACATCAAAGGTCTCATCGTCCAGCATGCCTTTCGACTTGAATTTCGCGAGTTGTTGCTGTTGTTTATCCAGTTTATTCAGAGCCGCGTTAACTGGATCAATGCGGTCAAGCAGTTCCGATAATGCGGAAGATTCTTCCTCGGTGGCTTTAGTCACCTTCCCGGCACTGGCCGCTGCTTTCTGCCCCCACTCGGTAAGCCCGTGAAGGGCGCTGGTCAGGCTTTCAGCATTTTTTTCTGCGCCGGTGCTGTCAATAATGACGGCGAGGCGGGATGTCTGTTCTGCCATTGCGGTCTCCGGGCATAAAAATACCCGGACATACCGGGCTTATTGTTTCTGTTTGCCGTGTTTTTTCTGTTCCTGCGCCCACTGCTCACGCCATGCGTCATCGAGGGCAAATATCGCCGCGTCAAATTCATCACGATCAATGAGGACGGGACGTGCAGAAAGAAAGCGCTCAATATCATGAAGCGATATCGGCAGCGGCGCGCCAGCCATCCCGGCATATAGCCGGGAGCGGGAAATAACGGAGTAAGCGTTGAGAATTTCCCCTGTCACACCATCAATTTCAGGCTCTGGGATTGGCGGGAGTTTTAATTTCTCCCTTCGCCACTTTGCCTTTTCGCCCTGCTCCCCGCCGAACTCGCTCAGCCACTTCTGCGCTTCGATGGCTTTTTTACGGTTTCCTGCTTTTGCTGCTCTTTTCCCTGGGCGATGCTGGCGGCTTCAGCCAGAATTTGCCAGTAAATCGCTGGTTCCTGTTTCATAAGTGCAGCACCGCGTTCCGGCGTGTATTCGATCGGCACCTCTTCGCCATCAACAAGCTCACCAACACCCTTCCAGTCTTTCAGCAGGTAACGCGCGCAGTTATCGATCAGCAGGTCATCAGCAGAGTCAATTTCCCCAACCGCTGACAAGCTAAATTCACTGGTTCCAACCTGGTAACTGGCATCCATCTTTTCAATATGGCGGCGGATAAGGGCATTACGTGAGCGGTACTGGTCGTTATCAATGCTGCTGACGAGCAATTTCAGCCCTTCAATGGGTTTAAGGTCTTTCAGCGGTGTAAACCAGCGCTCGCCGCCAACATCAATTCGTGGGTTTAGGATAATCATTCGAAACTCCTGCATGAAAAAAGCCCGCGCCGCCATGCAGAGCGGAACGGGCAAGGGAAATTTTATGGTTCAGTTACGGTAATGGTTGCCGTATCGGTAAAAGTGCGCGCCTTAGCGGTGATAGTTGCCGTTCCGGCCGCAACACCAGTAACGACGCCTGACGCACTAACTGTTGCCACTTCAGGATCGGATGACTCCCACGTAACAGTATCCGTTGCGCCTGCGGGAGCCAGCGTTGCAGTGAGGCTGGTTGTATCGCCCACATCAACGGAAGCTGTTTCCGGGGTTACCGTGATGCCGGTTGCTGGAATGGTAACGGCGCGGGTAATGGTCGGTGACTCGTCGGCCGCAGTGATATCCAGTTGAACCTGGATAATGTCGGTATTGCCCCCATCCGGCCAGTCGCCTGCGACCTGCACTTTCGGGAAGTTAAATGTGTATTGCCCTTCGTCATTCGCCAGCGTGAAACTGAATGGCACGGTTGCACCGGTAAGTGTTTTGCTCCAGACCTCCCACGCAGCTTTAGACCATGACAATGTGATCGAACCTGACGGCGTAAAGGTGGTTGGGATATTAGCCCCGGCATAGGGTGAACCGGTGCCGATGCAACGCTGGGTCTGGACGTTGTTGTCGAACTGGATGTTGAAGGTATCAATACAGAAGCCATCACCACCGTCGATTCCGTTCAGGTTTATCGCAGTGACCTCTTTGAACGAGTAACGCAGTTCTCCAGCATTATCTGCGGGAGTACCGGTGATGTAACTCGTATCATCTGCTTTTGAGCCCCAGCCCAGCCCGGCGAATGTGACTGTCGCGGTAACGTCGCCATCATTCGGGACCTCTAACTGGAACACGCTTACCTGCGCGCCACGAATAATAGAGGCAATGCCAACGTCCGAAGCGTATGTTGCGAGTGAGAAAGAGATACGGTCATTCCCCATCGTCAGCACGTTGCCCGCCCACTCCGCGCCAAAGCACGAAGCCAGGAAGTCATCATGCTGGCCGTAGCGGAACTTTGCCCCGACATCGCCACCTACATCGACCGTTCCCAGCGTAGCGCCCTGTGCCATTCGGGTACCGCCGATTTCGTCGTTGTCATTGGTATTCTGGGATGGACCAACGCCCCAGCTTGTACGCTTGAAAAGATTCCAGACGCCTGCAGGCGTAATTCCTGGAGTCGTCTCCCGGATAAAGGCCGAGAGTACCTTAGCGCCGCTCGACATGCGGTCACCTCCATCGAAGTTAAGCGCTACAGAGCGCGGTAAGGGATTTGTAGATTGAACTGAGACCAGCCATCCGTTTCGCCAGCGGGAACAGCGGATACGGCGAAATAACTGAGTTTTCCGTCATCCTGGAATTCGAATAATTCACGGAGTTTGTCTGCTGTTTGAGTGATAAGCAGAGAGCCAGAACCAACAGGGACGAAGATCTGAATGATGAGGACGCCGGTACGGTGAACAACCGGACCACCGCCGATTTCATTTGCTCCGGCCATGCCTGAAATGTTGGTGAAACGAGCCCAGATATCACGACCACTTGGATCAAATACGGGTCCGTTTGGATAATCCACGGCATCAGAGGCAATAGCCGTCTGCGCCGTCATGCGAGCAATGACAGCGTTACGAATTTCTGTGAGGGTCATTTGTAGGCCTGTGTTACACCATTAAATGAAACCGCATAAACGCCTGCCGGTGCCTGCTTTGAGTGCCCGTTTTCAAGCGGTACGGAATAAGGAAGGTTTGACTGGATGTAGATGACCGAATAACTTGGCGCCGCAAGAATTGTCGACGTCCCGTTATTTATGGTGTTTGCACCGTTCGGGTCTGGCTCGCTTGGCACGTAATTGCTTGGAGAGCCAATGCTAACAAAATGCGATGCCCGAAAAGTTCCTGCTCGATATTCTGCGGGACGTTTTATATCCATGCTGTCATTGACGCGGGCTTTCCTTTTAAGCCGTCCTGTTTTTGTCAGATTTTCGGGGTTAGAGAGCTGCGACTCATTCCACTCGCTTACCGCTTTGTTGTATTGAACTGCTGTCTGGTTTACAGCCCATATTTCAGGGTTACCGACCGGTGACCGAATAACGATCTCATTGAGCAACTGAATGGCTATAACGCGTTGCAGTTTTCCGACATCCTCTTCCACTTTGTCAGCGAACAATGCAGGGTCAAGACTCCAGGCCTTAGTCATCCCATACTCTCCGCCACTTGCAAAGAATCCGTTCAGGCACGAACAGTACAGCAAAAATTAGCGGCCATAAAAGCACGGCGATTACACCATAAGTAGCCTTAAGCCATACCGAGCCACCATCCCTGACGAGCAATACGGATACAAACTCGAAAAGACCGAGAGGCAGTCCGCAGATTAGATAAAGCAGAAGAAATTGCATTACACCCTCCGCAACTGAATGGAATATGTTGCTTTCGCCGGATCGGTTCCTGCCGTAATGACTTTGTAGCGTTGCTGTTCGCCGGTAATCAGGTCTGGTGCAGTGATGATGTGATCGACTTTCGGTTCGTCGGTAACTTCATTCGTCAGCGCTGTTAATTTCAGGTCGCCGTGCAGGATATTGACGCCATCAATGCGGTTGAGGCTGTATTTCGACAGAACGCCACGCCCGGTGTAGGTCACTGTGGTTTCACCGCCTGTTTCCGTTACCGGGTCCCATCCGGTTTGGATGACGTAAGAGCCGGTAAAGTCGTTAACAGCGTCGGCAAGATCGTCATCGAACGCTGCGGCGATTTCGGTCTGAAGCTCGTCACGAATGCCCATGATGGACACCATTGCATTGCCGGAACTCAACAGTGACTACACCACGTAATTTTCGCGTATACACGTCGCCATTTCGTTTTGCCCGGAGTGGATGCGGAGCGAATTCGACAATCCCCTTTCTCTCATTCGCATAAACGACATGGTTTATTTGGTGCCCGTTCACGAATACATCGCGACGCCCACGGCCATCGCCGACGTAATGAATGTGTGGATTGATTGGTTCGATGATGCTTATCACGTTACCCCCTCACCAGCCTGATTTGTGACTGATTGACGCCATATGGCTTGAGCATCGCCATCGCCAGTTGCAGATCGGAATCAAGAAGCGCAGTGCTATTAACCGCAAGTTCAGCGAATGTCTTTGATACGCTCACGCCGTCAGCATCAACGGAATTGCTCAGCAAAGAACCAGAGTTTGTTTTCTGCTGATACAGCCCGCCATTTGCTGCCGCCTGCGCCGCATATGCGCCAGCCTGCTTCACGTCATCAGGGATAATGATTTCGTGGGTATTTTTGTCACATGGTAATTTCAGGCCAAGACCATTCATCCAGGCGTTAGCCATCAGTACCGATTTTGATTTTTTACTGGCATCAGTCCAGTCAGCACCGAGTATCTGATCAACGTCCGCCACCGTGATGTAGGTGATCATGAATCACTCCTCTATGCGCCAGCCTGCCGCCTTCCAGTTGTCCACTTCGTCAGGATGCACGTCTGCGGTGGTGGGCGCGCCGGGGAATGCCGGGAAGTCAGTGAACATAGCAACCAACTGAGCACCATCCTGCTCCTGCTCCTGCTCCTGCTCCTGCTCCTGCTCCTGCTCCTGCTCCTGCTCCTGCTCCTGCTCCTGCTCCTGCTCCTGCTCCTGAGAATTGTTTTTCGCCGCCAGTTCAGCAGCAAGTTTTTCCGCCGCTCGCTGAGCGCGCTGCTCTTTCGTCAATCCAGCCATAAGCCCTCCAAAGGAAAAGGGGCCGAAGCCCCTTGTGTGTGATGGTGTTAGCCCAGAAGCATTACTGCGTGGGCTGGTTTGATGGAAGCCACGCCCCACGCCAGGCCAACTTCATAACGCACCTGACGGTACTGACGATACAGCGCGATCTGGAAGGTGATACCGGAAACTGGGTCGGTGACATTCATCACGTCATCAGCGGTGTCACCACCTTCCGGCATCGCCGGGGTACGAGAAGCCAGCAGAAATGCGTTGCGGTCAAACGCCATATTTGCAGTGAAACCACCGACTACAGTGATAGCAACGCCGTCTGCCAGGTCCTGACGCAGCCCCGGTGCTGCCAGGGTGATAGTGGTAGCGGTCGCAGCAGCAACGACATACTGGTTATCGTCACCAGCGAAAGTCACAAGCTGGCCCGCAGCAATAGCACCCGTGCCGGTATCAATGGCAATAAGGATATCGCCTTCGGACTTGGCGCCATTCACCAGGTAACCAGCAGCTGTAGCGGCAGCAGCGCGCTTAACTCCAGCAGAACTGTGGATATTGAAGCCCTGCAGACGCCCCAGAACACCCTCACGCAGCAATTGTTCAGTCCCGGCTTCATTGACTTTGAACAGAACCGATTGCTTACCACGCATGTTGGCAATGGCGTCAGAATCAAGAACCATCTGCAGGTTAGTCGTCGGAGAGCCATTTTGTTCCAGAACTTTTCGGGTGTTTGCCGCGTCGGAAAGATCATCTTTGATGCCAAACGGGGTAGTGCCAGCAGTACCAACAGCGCGTGATGTACCGTAATAAAGTGCCCCCAGATCGGAGTCAACTTCGTTAGACAACGCGCGGAATGCCTGGGTGAACTGGTCGGCTAGGATAGTGTTGTAAGTACCTGCCGGGCCGAGAGCCAGTTGTTCTTCACCGTTCCATTTGACCGGTGCCATTTTGGATTTGGTAATTTTTACATCGACAGTGCCAATGTTCTGATCACCAGTATTCGGCGCAGACGGCCCCGGTACGATATCCTCGGTAACTGCTTCCGGTGCGACCGGCGCAGTTACTGTCTGCCCCTTCGCCGCTGCGTCTGCTTTGGTATTGCGCGCGACGGCAGGAATAAACCCCACCTGCTCACGAGAAACGATATCCAGAGCGGTATAGATAGTCGGGATCAACCCGGTCAGTGTATTCGACATGATTCATTTTTCCTTAGAGATAGATTTGGGTTGGTTGAGCTATCCAGCTCTGGCGCCAGCCACCATCCGGAAGCTGGCAAATGCAGTTAGTCGACGATGGTGATACCGTCTTTGAGGGCTGTCTGTTTCCCGGTCTGATCCAGAGAATCGAATGCTGAGCGTTTCATTGTTTTCTGCCCGGCATCGTGTTGAGTCGTTCGTGAACCACCGCCGTTATTGCCACTGGCTTTCAGGATGTGGTCTTTTTGCGGGTACTGCTCTACCAGGAACTCCAGCGCTTCATCGAATGAGGCCAGTTCGCCCGGTTTAGAGCGGGAATAAATTTTGTTGCCGGTGCCGTCATAGGCGACAACTTTACCCTCTTCGACTTTAAACGACTGCCCGAAGCGGGCCTGAAGCAGATCGGCAGGGATGGCGATTTTATCGGTGATAAATTTGGAGCCGGTAAAACTACCGCCGATCATCGAATCGTACAGTTGACCTTCCAGCGTTTTACTTTTGTTGTTGGCCTCATCCAGTTGCGCCTGGAATGATTTGGTGATTTCGGCTTTCACCTGGTCAACTGCGCCAGCATCGATCAGTTTTTTCTGGTCGATTTTGGTCATCATTTCGATTGCTTCGAGCGCCTTTTTAGGGTCTTCAATCCCTGAGAAAGCAGCAAGTTTTGTTTCAACGGCTTCTTTGGCTTCGCGATGGGATTTAGCCTCGCCATTCAGCGCCGAGATTTTGCTGACAGCCTGAGCGGCATCGAAGCCAATTTCTTTCCCGTCGTCATGCACGTAAACCGGCAGACCATTAGCATCGACTTCTGCGTAGTGCTTACCATTTACTTCAACTGTCTTCAGTTTCATGTTGTTACCTTTGATTTGGTCATCCGACCGTTGCACCGCTCACCATCCGGATTGCGGCCATAAAAAAGGCCGCCCGGAGGCAGCCTGTTGTGAATTTCAGATAATAAAAAAGGCCGCCTTAGCGACCTTTCTTTTTGTATTCCCGTTCGAATTTCCACATTTCATAAATTGAACGACTGGATATAACTATTGCAACCAGACCTAAGGCTATTGTGATTAACTGGATAATCATTATCACCTCCTGTTGGTCTAAATAAGATATCACAACCCCGCCTCTTTAAACGCCTGTGCGTCACGTTCCCGCAACTGCGCCAGCGTCAGCCATTCGCCTTTATCGGTGTAGAACTCATCAGGAGACATACCACCATCACGAATCAACCGGGCGCGCTTCTCGCCAACGATTTGCTTCTGGCGATCGAACGACTGACGCGAGAACCATTCCTGATAGTTGGTATCGCCAGGCACAACACCATCCATACTGGCGCGTTCCGCTGGCGGGATATCGCGAACATCGATACCCAACTCTTTCGCTGATTTGAGGATGAAGGTTTCAGTGGAACGGCAGCAGAAATGAATTTTCCCTGGCCCCTGCAAATAAGGAATCTTATGACCGATTGGCTTATTTTCCAGCGTGTACTTAAGGCGGTCGCGAATCCTGCACATCTGCGTCGTTCGGTTGTCCAGGGTGGAAAGCCACTGCTTACCCTTCATCAGGTCGTTATTGGCGTCAGCAAAGCTGTTACGCGCCGTCGCCGCAAGGTGCCCCACTGCCGTTTTCGCGGTGCTGGCGGCATTGGCGCGACTCATCTGTAACGCGCCATCCTGATAGCCGCGATTAGCGTGACCGCGAACCTTGCGCGCTATCTGCTCGTTCGTATCTCCCAGCAAAAAACCCTGTCGAACTGCGTTACTGATGCGGTTGAGGCGATCCGCTTCGAGATTTGAGGCCCACTCACTGAGCAGTCGCCCCTGAAATGGCTGCGCCATTGCCGCAGCATAAACAGCGTCTGGAGAGATACCCACCAGCGGATGAACGTCGGTCACGAACTCCGGCAACAGCGCGTCAAAGAGACTCAACTGATACCCCGCCTCATGTTGCGCCAGGTCATTCAGTTCAGTAGACAGGCTGGAAAACATGCCGTTTATCGCAGTGCGGTTAATTTCCCGCACGCTCGCCAGCAGCGCTTCAAGACGCGTGACCGTAAAGCTGTTCGGCTCTATGCCATCCATCGCCACCAGCAGGCGCGCTGTCAACTCAGCATCACTTTCGTTGAGCAGCTTCACCATCCTGTTGGCAACGCCGGTACTGTAACGACTAATCCAGATAGCGTGCGCTATGGACTCATCACGCAGTTGTTCGTTAACCGTCGCCATTGTTACCGCCCATCAACGTTACCTGCTGGTTTTTCAGCTCGTCGATAACCTCTTCCGGTTTCGCGTCAGGGTCGATGAATTTTAGCGCCTGAAGCACGCGAACGGCATCAACCTGGCGGATGTCGCCCCCCTGTCGCAGGGACTGAACGGCCATAGCAGCAGATGAATCGAACGTCTGAGCAGTAACATCCAGTTCGGTGCGCACATCAACATTGCCGCCATCACTTTCACCAATCCACTGAGCCATGATTTGCAGAATGTTATCAAGTGCATCCTCCAGAGAACTCGCCATGGTGTACAGTGGCGAGTTTTCCTGCATATGCTCTTCATGCGTCTGGTCGTCAGATTTTGTTGATGTGTTTTCTGCGCGCAGCAGTTTCGCACCCGCCTGGCGCATCTGATTTTCCAGATCATCCAGCGATGTTTTGCCGGATTCAATGGCAGCGCCGGTGTGCTCGGTGTATTCCATACCCTGCTTTGCGCGGTCGCTGAATTTAGTAGCGCTGGATGAGCCAATGACCAGTTCCTGATCGTCTTCCAGACCAAAAACTGACAGAAGCGGCACACGCACAACATGAAGAATGTTGTCCTGCTCACTCTGGCTTTGCCAGTGCTTGATATTCAGCAATGCCAGATTCAACAGCGGCGGAGAACCGCGCATAAACCCGGTTTTCTTGGTGTAGAGCGTTACAAGGGTAATATCGTCGCGACTGGTTTCCCACTCTTCATAAAGAGTCCAGGTGGATTCCCCACCATCACCTTTGTTACGGCGCCAGATTTCCACTTTACGCGGCATGATGTGGCGGATCTGCTCAACTTTGGTTTGCCCGAAGTCGTCACCATCCACGACAATGACTTCTTTTACGCGTAACTCAGTGAGCACAACTTTTCCGCTGACAACCTTTGATTTCCAGCCGATCACCTGCCGAGGATTAAGCATCGTTACATACGGTCGACCACCAGCAGCCTGCTCGTCAGCTTTTGTGCGGATTTCTTCGGCGTTTGTGCGCGGGTAATCCACCAGTGCATGTGCGAGACCATACTGAAACGCCAGGCTAAAGAATTGCTGCGCCCAGACATCAAGGCGACTGCCTTCCATATCGATGTTTTCGGCATAATCTTTGATTTTTTCCGGCGTTTTTTCGCTTAACACTGTTGGCTCAGCAAATACGCGCCCGGTATTTTGCTTAATGCTTTCTTCGTAGGCCGGGAGCAGCGTCGCAACAGACAGGCGTTTCTTATAGTCCTCTTTGTCCTCGCGCGGCCAGCGAGGTAGGTAGGCTTCGCCCTGCCGGCGCATTTCCAGCGTGCCGCCCATCAGTGCATCGTTAATGTCCCACGCCTCAACCATGTCGTTATAGTCGAGGTTGGGTGTCGAAATATCTGGCATGGTTTACATCCGAAGTTTGGTGACTTTGCCGACTTTCTTCGGCGGTGAATGCAGAACTTCATAACGAGTTCCGTCCCAGTCGTGATCTTCCTGTTGCGTGTCAACGTCATCAGGGTTTTTGCTGTCGCGGACGAGTACAGGAATACGGCTTATCCAGCCACGGCAGTAATCAAAAACATAAAACGCAGGTTTTTCTGGTATCCCGGATTCCAGTTTTTTACCTTCGACAACCGCCTCCAGCATGTCGGCAAACAATGCGGCGCCATTAACGCGAGAGCCGGGCTTTTTGTTGGCCTCAACCCATTTAACGCCCTGCACTTCCATTTTCTGAGCGATTGAAAGTTCATCATCGCCAGTGTTGTAGATCGCGCTGTCGGCCGGGCCGGGAACAACCTTTTTGCAGATACCCGGCATAATGTTGAGTTGTCCCTGAGTGACGCCATCGAGTTTTATCTCATCAGGTTCGTCAACTTCCTGGCCTGTTAGCCGCTTATCAATCCACGCAACGCCTTTTGCGACGTTGGTAGATGACATGTTCAGCCCTTTATTCAGTTCGTCAGGCGGGCAACCGTACCACTCGCCAATCAGAATCAGAGACCCGGCGGGCGGGCAGAATTGACGCCCATCCGGCAGCGTCGCGACAGTGCCATCCGTGCGAGCCCACCAGAGATTAGAGAACGGCTTCGACTCACCCCAGTCATGGGAACGGTCAACGGTCCAGCTATCCGGTATGCGGAACGGCTTAATGACGTGAAGCGCCTCACTCCATAGATGGTCAAAGCGTCCGCCACTGGTAACATCCCACGAACCCTCTACCCATGCCTTGCGGCGGTTCGGGTCTTTGATGGACATCAGCGTTGCTATGTACTGCGGATCCAGATACGGGTTCTCTTTGAAAGAACCGTGTATCGCGACGCGGGTTAACGTGATCTCTTCTTCCCGCTCGGTTTGAGGGTTGAACACTAATTGTTTGTGACGCTGTACAGTTCCGCGCGGTGCCGGTTCGATAAATCGTTTTTTTACCCAGGTGTGACCGATGCCAAATGGGTTTGTCGTGCTGAATACTTCGAGTGGGATCGGTTTTAGCAACGATCCATCTTTTCGCGGATAGTCTTCAGGCCGGAACGATGAGCGGCGACACGAAAACATTGCTTCGTAGAAATCTGAGTTAGGTTGTTTGGTCAGCTCGTTAAAGCCGATAAACGGAAATTCCTGCCCGTGGAAGTTCCAGTAATCATCAGCTTCGCTTCCGAACCGGAACAGCAGTTCTTCACCAGTAGGCCACACCCATCGCAATTCACTCGCGGACCGAAGAAAATTTGCCCCGTCGCCGAACAGGTTATACATACGCTTAGACTGCGTGATGATGTCTGCCAGGTTCTTATACTCAGTGTCAAAAATGACACCGCGCCAGAATGAACCATAACCGACACCGACATTACGGCGAAAACGCGCCAACTGCGCAGCGGTTTTGCCTGGTCCGCGCGTTCCCTCGTAGAGGATCTCATTACATGGGCAACTCAGCGAAAGAGACTGTGATCCGGGCAGAGGCTTCCATACAGCCTTGTAATTCATCCACCAAGAACCTCATTTTGTTGTTTCTGCGCAGCAGCTTCCCAGTCGTCAACGTTGTCACAGGATGGGACGGGCATAACGTTGTGAGTCGATATAACGTTCTGTTCAACCTTTTGCTTGTTGGTATAAACGTCACCGACCTCTTTCGCAGCCTGTTCGAGAAGCTGGGCCGTCATGCCGAGGTTTTTCATGTTCTCGGCGGTCACAGACATTCGTTGCAGTACGCGAAGCCGATAAGCCTTATTAGCAATCGGGATTTCTGCAATTTCCGTCTGGAAGCGCTCGCGGGTTTCGTTGAACATCTCCACCCATTTTTTCGCCAGGCCTTTGCCGTTAGCTTTTGTCGGGTCGTGGGATTCAACCTGCTGACGGGGGATCGTGATGCCGAATTCTTTTTTGACAGCCTCCACAACCTGAGAAGGGGTGTCGAAGCACGCAAGCGATTGAACGATGAAGGCTTTGACCTCACCTTTTAATGCCGCCATAGCTTACCTGCCCGTCATAATCAGTCATAAAATCAAGCCAGTTTCAGCATGCACGTCCCGCACGCTCTGGCAATGTTAAGATGTGCAACCTCCGCAGGCTTATTCGCCGCATCAACCATTTCCTGCACTTCATTACTGGCACCGTATCGGCGTACGACACCGACAAATTCTTCGACATCATGTCCGCGCAATGTCAGTACCGGCTGACCGGTCTCTTTATTGAACTTCGGCGCGCCATAGTCGTCGGTAGACTGGGCAATATGGTAAAGCTCATGCTCTACCAGTGCGCAGAACTCAAGGTCACTGCATTGTGAGCAGTAATCGGCTGCCAGCGTGATGATGAACTTCGGAATGCGCCCGAACCATTCATACATCTGCTGTTCCATTCTGGCCTTCTGCCAGCCGCCGGCGCGGAGTATTACCTGTTCGGCCTGGCCGAGAACGTAGCGCCCTTTCTTCGCGAACGAATCGGACGCCCACATGAAGCAGAGATCGGCATCAATCAGGTGCGCGTGGTCAGGGTTATGGATGCTTCCTGTATCGCTCAGGATTTGCCTGTTTATCCACTCATGCACTTCATTGGCGGGGATCAGCCTGGTGTATGGCTGCCAGTTTTCAGCATTGATAAAGTTAACCGGCGGGAGTGGCCTGCGCTCGTCATCGTTAGCCATGAGTTAATCCTGTTTGAAGAAAAGGTAAGTAACCAGATTCGCCCGCCACGGCTCCGGCTGGCCGCTATGAAGGTAAAAGCTCGCGTTACCATCGCGAGGAAAACCCGGCGTGACCCGTTTTTGAATAACCACGCTCACTCGCGCAGGGAGAATCCTCCTCAAGGAGGCTGCGGTCTTAGTTCGGGCGTGGAGACTGCGACGAATCGGCGCTATGGGCATTCTTGTCGCAGCGGTCGCCACCATCTCACGATGTTGCTATGCCACTTCCGTCTGTTCCGGCTGCCAAGATATGGATCACCTCATTGGTTGATGCCAATCTATGCTTCTTGTCGGGTAAGCATCAGCAAAGCACCTTGGAAAGTGATTTGGTGATGCCAACAAAAAACCGCCCGGAGGCGGCTATTTTATTTTTTAGTAACTGTATATCGTATGGCCGTAGTCGTCATACGGCTGGCTGTGATGAATATTTTATATTTAATTTTTTCTGCATTAAAGAAATCTTTTAAGAGCTTATAGTAACGTTTAGTTATCTCTGCCCCTCTGTTTTTAATATCTCCTTGAGTAAGCCCCTCACCTTCGTAAGTAATTTCAGCTTTTCTTTTCCCTAAGTAAACATTTTCGGGAAGCTCGTTACCATCGAAATCCTTCTTAAGTCCATTTTTTTCAAGTAGCTCGGAAACCTCACTATAGATGTTCGACTTATCACCGACCGTAATATCGAAGGTAACCATTACATAATATGAAATTGTGGCTTTTTTTGACATTCACTATTTCTCCATTGAAGCGAAGAAATAGTATCGGCAAGTCTAAAAAAAATTTTATTAACTAAGATCAGACATACTACATTCGACTTGATGCTTCTCTCGCCAGAAGACTTAATCTGCACTATTTGCGGAACTCCTGTTGTTTGAGCTTCTAACTGACTCATAAATCTTCTCGCATGTCATTCCAGCTCGGTAGCTTTCGTCAGATCGCTCAGCATAATATCGAGCCTCTTCTGCAAGGCGTCCGAGCATGTCGGCGAGCATTCCGGCGTCGACTCCGGCTGTTTTGCTTCTGACGGAAGCGGCAAGATTTGCGGTGTGCTTTGCGGCGTCCAGGCGGGTAGCGAGTTTTTTTGCTTCGGTGCGCAGCTGGTTAACAGTGGCAGACAGGCCAGCAGCAGTGGCAGCAGATTTAGCGGCTTGTGCTTGTGCATCTTTTACAGCCTCATCACGGGCAATTATGCGCCCTTGTTCAATCCAGCGGGCGGCGGCCTGTGCGTTCACTGTCTGTGACGACTCCGCACTGTCGCGCTCTGCCCATTTTTTTTGCCAGTCCCTGTCGCTCCAGACATTTCCGGTGATAAACGCGCCAGCCACCAGAAGTAAAACGACAACGGGTTTCCACCAGGCTTTTATGCCAGCAATTAACAGCGCCGGGTTCACTGGTCTATCCCCCAGCACGTAAGCGCGCTTTCCTGGTCGCGACGGGAAACCTGCCCAAAGCAGTTATTGGAGCGAATGCGGCAATCTTTTCCGCCGTCGAATATCCAACGCCTGATTTCAGCACAGGCCCCTTTGCGGTCTCCTGCGTTCAGCTTACGAAAAAATCCAGATGGCAGGCATTTACCAGAGCCGATGTTGTACGGGCAGAACGACGCGATCCCCGCTTTCTGTGGTTCTGTCAGTGGTACTTTGATATTTCGCTCTACCCAGGCCAGCGCTTTATCGCGCTCAATGGCGTTTACCTGGTCACATTTCGCCTGCGTCAGCTTCATGCCCTGCACCACCGGTTTACCATCAACCATTGTGGCGCCACGGCAAATCGTCCAGATCCCGCCACCATCTTTGTACGCTGTCAGACTGTTACCCTCTTTCTCATTCAGGAACTGATCGAGAATAACCGACGCTGGCGCACCGGCGAGAACCAGTGCCAGAACGGCGGCACTAAGTTTTGCTCTCCACCCCATCATTCACCAGCCTTAGTAAGCGCGTCGGCAACAACACTTACAGCCGCCGGACGCTCAGCAATGGGTTTATCACTGATTCCATCCAGGTAATCGCGGATCATGGCTGTGCGCTTCTCGTCTTCTTTACGTTTACGACGGGCATCAATTCGGCCATTTACGTAAGAGATCAGAGAAATAAGCAGGCCGACAGCACCAAAGAACATGTAGACCATGTCCTGTGTGGTAAAACCTAATGCTGCCGCGAGGGTTCCAACCCACGCGAAAAACTGCGTGAAAATGTTCCCTGAGTGATCGTTCATTCTCATGGTCTCTTACCTCGCGTTTTTCGGAGGCTGTGTGTAAGGGAAAGGCCGCCCGGTGGATTAACGACAAAACACAGAGGAATCGTTCCGAACGGCACAAATAAAAAACCCGCCAGAAGCGGGAATAGAAGATAAGCGCACGGCTTTAATCGCCCACAATGCGCGGGATAATTGTCCCAAGGTAGAGGGATTCAGTTTTTTGCTACCCATTCTCGCCAGCGGGCCTCTCTAATCTCAGGGCTCAGTCGCTGATCTTCAAAATGGTTTGCCAAATTTATCGAATCTGGCAGCAATGCCCAGGCGACATAGAAATCATGTGGCTCAAACTCTCCACCAGCAAATTCGTATGCACCAACATGGTAAACCTCGCCGTCTTCTTCGAGTGCCAGCACCTGAGCAATATGCCAACCATCACAGGGGTTAAGAAGGATAACCCAACGCCCATTAAATTCTTTGGTTGGTTTTTCACTTGCGGGTCTGAAATGAAGCTGTTCGGTAATTGGTTGCGACATACTGGCTCCAGAAACGACAAAGCCCCGCACGATGGCGAGGCTTTAAGTTCGTCGACAATCAAAGCTATGGCGACAATATCAGATTTACATGAAATATAGCCGTTTTAATCTACTTTTGCAATACTTTGCTCACAATTTGTCGCTTTTTGCTGCGAACGTGTTTTGGTTAATGATAGTAATGATTCCCTGTCCAGTTCAGCAAACAGTCGGAGCATACCCAACCAGTGCGCTGTAAAGGTCTTGGACCAGTTTTTATCCTCTACCCCCACCAGCGCCGCGAGATCGGCATATTGATACTGCTCACGCCCTGCCAGCGCTGATTTCATATCCTGCGCCGCCAGCCAGATAAGCTGCCGCAGACGCTCTATTGTCTTTTTCGCCACGCGCTTCCCCCCCATTTGCTTACTGAACTGCTCCCACGCCCAGCGAGTAATGATTACCTGGTGATCCCAGCATGTGCTTTCGCTGTAATTCCAGAGCAACCAGGCTTTTTGATGCTCGTCGAGTGACATTAGCGCCCGACGCCATGAAGCAGTGGAGTATTCGACCGGCTGCACCAGCGGGATATGCGATCCTTTGGCGTGTGATTGTTTTCCGGGGATCGGAGGGTTGTTCAGCGTTATCAGTTTTCCCGTAACTTCATCGCGTACACGCAACCTCTTGCGGGGATAAGTATTCGTATCGAACTGCGCGTTCTCCAGCCAGGCCATTAACTGTCCCTTTGTCGCTCCGCTCAGATCTACCGTGGCCGCAATCAGTTGCTGACGAATATAGGATAAATTTTTCACTGATTTTCCCCTGCTTTCTGCTGAATACGGATGTAATTGCGAAGGATGCGGTATGCCACAGGAAAAGATCCCCGGTAGCGATAAATACGGAGACGCAGCCAGCGCCAGCGAAGAGACTCAATAACTTCAGGCTTCACTTGTCCACCCTCTCGTTTTGCCATAGCGGCAACATCCCTTTATGTCCTGCTCGCCTGATCCTTGATTTAGCATTACGCTCAATCTGGATCAGCTTTTCGATGTTCTGTCGGCGCTGCTTTTCTTCCCGACGCAGATATTTCACATTCTCGACATATCTGTTTTCGGTATCACATAGGTGCAGGATGTAGTTGAAAGGGTCCACCAGCGCATCGCAGCGACGACAGCGCAATGTTCGCTCCTTTTCATCCACCCAGACGGAATCGTGATGACAATAAATTTTGCCGCCTTCTTCCCGTCGCATCGCCAGTTCGTCGCGCAGATCCTCTTTCCTCTCGGGGAACGCAACGACATTGCTCAGTTCTTTTTCCGTTTCGGTTGTCATACGCCCTCCTCGATGATGATCTGACCTTTCTCGCCCCATAGCTTCGTGATGCGACAATCCCAGACGCTGGAATCATCATCAAACAGGGCATCCATCAGTGCTTTAAGCATGTTGTCGCAGTCTGGTTTTGACTGGTGCGGCTTGCCGTTGAACTGCTCTCGCTTCTTTTTGCTCCAACTCGCTGGCATCGGCATAACGAACGTGACGTGGGCGCCGGACTCCGGCAGATGAATTTTGCGCAGGCGTGCTTCATCGCAGAATGCCCGGTAACGCATGACCGCTGGTCGAGTTTTCCATTTGTCGGCCCGGGTCATTCTGGGCTTGCCGATCGGCGTGATGTCGTAAATTTTCATACAGGCACCACCAGCCCACGGCGGACTATCTCAATGACAGTAAGCACGATAGCGCGGTCCATTAACTGCCGACGCTCATCGCGAGAGAGGTTTTTTCCGTTGTCTATTTCTGTATGGCAGTGCACACAAATTGCAGCAGTTGCACAGTCATCTGCTTTCAACCCCATGCCCTTGCCTTCGTTTCGGTGAGCAACTTGCGTCCCCCACTCCCCACACAGGACACAGCGCTCAATCTGACCAACGGCAGCGAGCCATTTCCTATTTCGATAAATAGCCATGCTCACCCCCAGCCTTTTTGTCGGAAGGTTCTCGGCGTCCGCGCCGGACGTTCGCACTCTTGTAATTTCGCGCTGACTGTCCAGGTCAGGAAATCAGGATTGAGGCTCTTTTTGGCTCTGACGCCGCGAGACTGATAATCGGCAATCAGGCGCTCTGCCTGCTCGGTGGTGCATTCCGTGTGGTGAAAATATGAATACTTCATCGCCATCACCCCGCAAAGCTCATAAGCTGGGCGGCGGCGTTCTCGGCCTCTTCCCTGCTGTTGAAGGTACGGGACAAGATCCAGCGCCACAGGACATCGAGTGCGGCCTTATACAGGTGCTGGAATTCGGTTTCGTCCATACTGGCGAACGCGATGCTGCGAGGGTGTTTGCGGAGCGTGCCATCTGGTAACTGTATGGCGTCAAAGTGACCGGCCTCGACAGTTACCCAGGCGCGGTAAGCGTCAAAGGATTTGCACAGGCTTATGCCGTTCGTGATACGGCGACTGGCGATCTGCTCCAGATACTGCTCGGCAGCGTCCAGCAGAGCGCTTTCATTGCCGCCGTATGAGGCAAGGAATCTGGCATAACCGTTAACGAGTTTGCGTTCATTCGAAGAAATAGCGCCGCCGGTTGGTTCCCAGTATTCGAACCCGAGATTCAGGAGCGCAAAGAAACGGCGATGAAACGCAGGATTGCGTACAAGTTTAAAGTCGGCAACCAGAACGGAGCCGAGCTTGCATTTTGATTGCAGAAAATCACTGGTCTCCGGCGTCGCGGGGATCAGGATTCCTGTTGACTGCTTAATGAGTTGTAATTGCGCCATGGTTGTTCACTCCGTGGCGCAGCAGGTTAACGGCTGTTCAGACCGTTGATTTCATATTATCAGAAGGTGGCGTTACCCGGTAGCCGAGACGGCGAATAAATTGCATAAAGCCATTGGGAGTAAAGACTTCTTCATCATCCAGCAAAGGCCGCATAGAAACCATGCCATTGACGCGATAGATAAGATGCCTGCCCGACGAAGGAAAGCTAAACACCACGCAGCCGTCAGACCGTCTTACAATGTCATACCAGTTATCTTCTGACGTTTGCAAAGCTGAATTACTCACATTCTGTTCTCCCTTCGAGCGACATACAGACGCGGTTAAAAATTGTCGGCAGCAGCATCAAAGGGATACGCAAATTGCGGTATTCTGAAAAAATGCGCGCCAGCCCCAAGCGCAATGTTAGTAAAACCAGTCGTCGGCGCTTTCCCAGGTCTCCTGAAGAATCTCCTCAATGCGCTGCTTGTCCCCTTTTTCACCCCCCAGAATACTCAGGCCATCAGCCCCGGCGCGGCGAATTGTAAGTTTGACCCCTTCATAGTTCTGGCTGAGCCTGCGTAACAGTTCGGCTTCTAATGCTGGCACTGCGCCATCAGGAAGTTTCTTTGTTCGATCAATAGTTAACTCAACTTTCATAGTGGCCTCCATTGCGTATACTGTATTTTTATACAGTATACCTATAAAACGAAATGATCAACGTTTTAAGAGCACGAATTGTTAACCCATAGACACAAATTTCAGGCGTAAAAAAACCCGCCGAAGCGGGTTTAATCATTAAGAGCATTTGCATCTGTGGCAGGTGAGGAGTTCATATTGTGCTCGCATTTAAGTCCCCTTAAATGCGCAGAAGCCGCAATCGGGTGTTCAGTCCGACTGCGATTTAATTATTGCTGGTTGATTATTAAAAATCGATCAACACTGATATGGAGGAATTTGGTACCTTGCGATCGCGTCTTGAGGATTTTCAGGGAAAACACCATCTCGAGTTGCGATTAAGTATGTTGCCCCACCAAAAAAATGTCTAACAACAAAATAATCTTTCATAATCGGCGTTTGTGTCTGGTCTGAAGCAAGAGGCTCAGTTGGCAACTGAATTATGGACTCTCCGTTATAGTTCTCAAGTGTTGCAATCTTATATTTACGGACTTTATCGCAAGCTAAAAAATGAGTGCTCACTTCTCCTCCTCCTGTTTTAAGTATACCGAATCGCTACCTTGAAGTAAGGTTATCGGTTGCTCGGAGGAAATCTTTACCCTCCACTGGGTAATTTCGAAAATGCTCTTGCTTCTTAGTGATGACAAACATGCTCTTGCAACCGTTTTACGTGATACTTGGACGGCAAGGCCAGTGTTAACCTTGCCTCGCTCATTCTGTGACTTTGCCGCACTGTTAAAATCACTCATTGGCTACCTCGCAATCGTTCAGTATACGTCCCAATACAACCCTAGGTGTTTGTTTTGTCTAGAAACGAAACCCGTAGTAAACTTTATTAAGTTGCAAACAAAATTCACCGCCTTAATCTAAAAACTTAAAACCAATTTAATTACAAAGGTTCATTACAGTAACTATATGCTCAAGATAATAATATCACGCCCCAATAACACACTTACAATTGCGGGCCAATGACTAAAAATGAATACAACCAAAGAGATGAGACATATTACAAAGATAATAATGCATAACCACTTCATTGAAAGGTATAATAACTCACCTCTTTTCACTCGCTTCCACTCTTTTTTTAATACATTATGGCTTGCCATGGTGAAATCATCGATATCTTCTTTTAAATCTGAAGAAGGTGTTCCAGAAGATACTTTAACATTAAGTAATTTAATGGCATCTCTTAGAACAGTTTCTTCTCTTGAAGGTTTACTATGATTGAGCCTGAGATAAATTTCTGATTGAACTACTGTGATCCCTTTGTATGCAGATTTTCGTTCTTCATCTGAAACTTCCGAGTCTCTTCTCAATACATCATAAAATCCAAGCAGGTTTGAAAGAGCTTGCCTTAATTCAGAGATCCATGCCTGACGGAACTCAGATGTTTTTAGTTCCTTAGTAATAACAAGACTAATCATCGCGCCAATTGCGGCTAAAAATGCTATAATTACAGCAATGACAGGTTCATTCACTTTTCTTACCCCTAAAATAATTAGCCTAAAAGCTCCTGAAATCAGAATATCTAATCTTACTGGATATAAATTTAAAGATAGACTTTAAAGCCAAACCTAGTATGTTAGAATAACCTTTTAACAAGAAGTTTGTCGACATTTTAACGTAACCGAGAAGTAAAATGAACGCTAACTCACAGCCAACGCCAGATCAAGAAATCAAGATCGAGGTCATCCGCTGGCATCAAAAACTCCAGGAAATCACCTACATCGAAGCTGGTCAACACATGCGTGCTTTGAACCAACTGATGTGGCAGATTCCAAGTCTGGTAATCGCCATTAATGGTGGGCTCTGGTATGCTGCTACACTAGTTAATGAAGCCTCACTTTGGATGATTTTTGCTTTTTTAACAGTTTTCGACCTGCTCACTATTTGCACGCTTTTTCGACTTAGGGTTCTGATAGGAAAAAAAATAACCAAACAAAATGATATTGAAGAACTATCGAAAAATAGCATACTTCAAGACCTTAGTAATAAATCCGGCATAATAATCTCACCTACCCCAGCTCCTAAAAAAGAGAGCAAGTTCATTGTAGTTGGATGCTGGACCATATGCTTATTGCTCTGCGCTATTATTAATTTTCATGGCTCATTTAATCCGTCGATATTTTCAAAACCTAGCGAAAACAATAAGTCCGAACAAAACACAACTCACCTCATCTGTGTTTCTAAGACAGCACCCACAAATGGAGAAATAAAATGACCACATGGAAATTTTATGATGACAATGCCTTACGTTTATTTAATGACTATCAATCCCTAAATTTTAAAGATATATTTTCTGACGTTGAATCCTACTTCCTTGCTTCCCGCGGAGATGCTCTGGACGTAGGTGCTGGTTCTGGAAGGGATTCTGCTGCTTTATTTAAAATGGGCTACAATGTAACAGCTGTAGAGCCAAGCGATAACATGCGAAATCTTGCGGCCGAAAATCATAAGCACTGTGATATTACTTGGGTCAATGATTCATTGCCTGAACTAAGAAAGATCACTCAATCACTAAAGACCTTTGACCTTATAATTGTTAGTGCAGTCTGGATGCACCTAAATGAAAACCAGCAGGAGAGGTCGTTATTTACTCTATTCAATCTTCTATCCGCCAATGGAGTTATGATCATTACATTGCGATTAGGGCCAGCCGAACCCGATAGACAAATCAGTGTGATTTACACAGAAGATTTAATTGCTCTTTCAAAAAAATTAGGGCTAACGGTTGAATATATTAGCCCTGTCAATACGGATAGTTTTAATAGACCATCCGTTACTTGGCAAAAAGTGGTTTTATCTAAAAAAACCACTTCATAGATGCCATTACTCACAAAGCCCATAACGTGATGAACAGACCTCGGTATTCAGGCTTGATTTGACCAAGTCGTAGACTTTCCCCCCGCGACCTGTTTTGGCCCACTCCACAACTTCATCAACACTTGGCGAGTTCAGGTTTGCGCGAGGTCCATAGAACCCAGACCAATCAATATGCTGCACCTCAGGTTCTAACCCATAGAGCTGCACATTTCTACCAAGGGGCAGGTCAAACGACTTCATCCAGCGCTGGTTTATCTCGCCAACACTCATCCAGTGAACCCAGCGAGACGTTAGACGAACCTTCAGCTCCCACTCTTTGTGCTTCTCAATATGCTCCGGCCAGCGCGAAAATGTCTCAGCAATTTCTTCTTTGTTACACAGCACGCAATTCATACAACCGACACGTGAGGCTCCCTGCGTGTAAAGCGGGTTTGGCGATATCCCGAAGTATTTGTGGAGCGCGAATACATCTGTGGCCGTCCACTGGTGAATGGGAAGGAAGTTATACAAAAAATCCGGGTCACGCTTGTCAGTGGAGAAGCGCTCATAGCTGGCTCTCTTTGATGACTCATCTGCCCGTACACCAGACCACTGGACGACCACGTCGCCATCATCCAGCATTGGTTGCAGAGCTTTATCAAAGGCGATCTGAATTTTGAGCTCATCGGTACAGAATCGGTCGCGAAGCATCGGAAATTTACCATGCAACAGTGCGCAGTCTAGAAAGCTATTTCCGCTTGGATGCATAACAGACAGAGCAGCATCCAGCGCAGTTTCGAATTCAATTCCCCAACGCTCAGCAGTACGCAGCCAGGCCTGCCCAAACGCTGTATCGGAGCGGCCGAGTGAAGGCATAACAACACCCCTATATGCCCCCATACGAATGGCCTGACGCTTAACCCAGTTCTTCTGGATGTATCCTCGGCGGCGTTCAAAATCAACCTCGGTATATATCCGCTTAACAACCTGAACTGGCGCGCATCCAATCTGTTCATGGATAGTTTTTGCGAACTGTACGGTAAGCTCGTGTTCATTATCTGTATCAGCCATAACAGCCTGAACTCTACCGCCAAACAATGCATGGGCAACTGCCAGAGTGGCCGTGCTGTCCTTTCCTGCTGAATAATTGACGACGATTTTGTGATCATCAGGGATGCGGAATTCAGTGAGGTAGCGATTATAGGCCAATCCAATTTCGCGAATTTTTTCGCTGATGTCGGTCGGTGCAATAATCATTGCTGCGTTGCTCATAGCTTCACTCCATGACGTAGTTGGGCGGTAAACTCTTTAGCCACCGTTGAATATGGATGTTCATGACAATCAAGGACTTTCAAACTGTCAGCAAACATCTCCACACCCTGAGCCCGAACTTCTGCCAGGTACGCGTCGGTTGCCGGGGTGATCATAGCTGCCACCGCGTCATCGATATGACAATCATCAATACCGCAAAAATTCGCCTCTTCACGGTTCGCGTTCAGGTGGCGAATGATCTTTTTGGCAGCCTTAAGCCCCGCATTCTCGGCAGCCAGCGCCGCGAGCTTGGCTTCCGATTCGGCAAGTTTCTTACGCAAACCAGTTTCACAGGTATGCGCGCCGCTGCGCCCCCTCTCAAAGGAGAATCCGCAGTCACAATAAAAAACGTTGTCTTTCTCGGTGATCATGCAGCCGCCTTGTTGTGTGAAAAACGTTTCAGGTCAAAGTCGATAGTTGCCCGCAGGTCACGGAAGATTCCGCAGCGCCCGTGACGAACCAGGCCACCCTGCTCTACCGCTACGCGGAGATATTTCTCCGCTGTGGTCCGGTGCAGGCCGAACATCGCAACGACGTCATTCGTGGTGATGCGTCCCTGCTCCTTCACAAGTTCGATAATCCGGTTGATGATCAGGGTGCGTTCTTTGTCGGTTTTCTTTCTGGCCATCGGTTATTCCCTCCCTGTCAGCTGCTGAACGAGATTTCTGTGGCGACCAATAACACGAACCGCGTCACGCAGTTTGGTCAGTTGCTCCAGCTTGTTTCTGGTGCGGCGGATTTCGCGAGAAATGTCCCGCACCGCTGGTACCGCTTCGACTGCGGCGCGCCCTTCAGTGAACGAGGGGATTTCACTCACGATCTGTTCGACCGGTTTTGCTTCTTCCGGCGCGGCAGGTGCCTCCGGTACCGGTTCTTGCTTAACGGGTTCTGTCACAACAGCAAGGGACCAGGTAACGCCTTTGCCCTTCCCGTTCTTCACCACAACGCCCTGGCGCTCCAGCGCGCGAAGAACAGAGACCATTCCGCGGGCATTGCGATTGACGGCCGCGGCCAGCGAAACGGTCGTCATTGCCCCCTGCTCACGCAGCTGCTGTCGGACGACATCAGGATCTACGGGTTCCGGCTCCTCACCTTTCAGGCGCGGCGCCGGATGAACAGGTGCATTAGGCGTTGACTGCTGAGACTGACCTTTCACGGTACCGAGGAACCAGCCGCCGTCTCCAAAATCGCATAACCCCTGATCACGCTGCTCACGTAACATGGTGAGCGCATCAACCGGGTCGATTTCAAGACGGTCAGCAACTTCGCGGTATGTCGCCCGCCCCATTTTTTCCAGTACCTGAATTACGGTTTCCATGTGATTTCCTCTCAAATCAGTCCAGCGTCTTTTCGCTGTTTGTATTTCGCCATCAGCATCTGCGCCGGAGTCGGGCCTCGATCCTGATCTGGTGCGGTAAGTGCCCGACGTACTGGTGGAACTGGTTTCCCATCGAGAACACGCATTTCCCAGTCGTGGAGTAAATCGCCAGCAACGCGAACAAGCTCTTTCTCGCTGAGCTGGCCGTCAGTACCGCGTCTGCGCAGTTCAAGGCAAATGTGATAGAGCACGGGCTGGCTCCACGGGTATTGCTCACTGGTCGGGTAGCGAAAAACCAGCTTTCGCCAGCGCCAGTATTCGCTCATGATGTCGTCCACACTGACCCCCAGCGCGCCACTCCCCTCACGGCACCACGAAATAAACTGACCCGGCGACGGCCAGAACGGTGACTGACTGGATCGGGCTTTCTGCATTCCGGCTGAAAGCTGCTCACGGGAGGTGATGCCTGACTCAGCAAAAGCGGCGATCCATTGCTGCTTTGCAACGCGAATATCATCGCCAGTACGTAGGTTCGTCTGAGTGGATGCCGGAAATACCTGCATGAGATTTTCAAAAAGCATATCCACCAGCTTTTCAGCGTCACTGTTAACAACCTTACGGCCGTCGTAAGAATCTCCAGCCATGCGCGATAGCATTTCGCTGTCGCGATTCTGAATTGCACGATAAAGATCCGGGGTCATAAAAATTTCTCCCATGCTTCAGCACTGTTCCAGTGCGGGCCGGTTTCGGATTTGCTTGCGCTGACATCTGCGCGTGGCTTGCGGGTAGTGTCTTCACGGTGAAGGGTTAACGTGTCCCACTTGGCGCGGAGCTTTGCGGGGGAGAGAATATTTTTGTACCAGAACGAGTCTTTGCAGGCCCATCTGAACAACTCACAAATCTCTTTGTGGGTGCGTCCGTCCAGCTGGCGCATCAGGCGTATGTCATTCGCCCAGCCAGCCATGTTTGGTTTTTTCAGGGATGGTTTGGTGATGTCACGCAGCGCCAGCATCCACTCTGCGCAGCGGAGATCGTCAGATGTCCCCCACTTGTCACCTTTCGGAGTCTGGACTGCTGCATCAGGAACAACTTTGGAAATTCTCTGACGTACATTAAATACGTTAGTATTTAATATATATTGTTCATGATGTGCGCTTGTTTGTGCGGATGTATGTGCGCTTTCATGTGCGCTACCTACCGCCAAACCCGCGCCGTTACTGGCTTCGCCATGTGCGGGCATATGTGCGCTGGTATGTGCGGAAGTTTGTGCGGGCAAATTGTCCATTTTTTGAGCATATTCGGCATAATTTGAGATCGTGATCACACGCCCTCTTTGCCGCTCCCCTTCAATGGAAATCATCCCTTCACGCACAAAAAACGTCAGCATTCTCTCAACAGCATCACGGCTTGTTGGGTTGCCTTTTCTGTCACGTAGTTTCAGGCCCAGATCGGCCGCCGTGGTCACCAGTTGTCCGGTTTGTAGCGGCCATTGGCGACCTTTAAAGCTCGCTGTGTATGGCTGGCTGGCAGCGCCCAAAAGCAGGTTATCCCACAACGTACGCAGGTAAACATCTTCTGACCAGGGCTGCTTGAGTACACTCCGGTACAACGGGATGAATCCGGTCTTCTGGTTTTCCATCCGGTTGCTCCTGACGGCGGTACGCGCCGCAAAATCGGCGTAGGCGACATTCGACATAGCTATGCCTCCCTTGCCTGGTGTTTTGAAAAACTCTTTGTCATAATGACCTCGTGATTTCGCCTGGAATTACACCGAAGGCCGTCTGTGTTGGCGCACAGCGGTCTTCACCCTTTCAGAACAAGCCCTGTTGCCTGCCCCGTTTAGCCCGTTTTGAATCAAACCGATCAGCCGGTAATGTTTGCTTTTCTGCCCACAATTTCGCGTGGCGTAAAACATCATCAAAAATCCTCCCCTTTCTGCTTGCCTGACTCATTCGCTTGTACATATCGACGGCCTGAAATGCCCCCCCCTGAGCCACCGCTACGGTGAAGCCCTGGCGGATCAACTCTTCCCGGACGTGCTTTTCTATGAACTCCAAATGATTCATCTGGTAACCTCACATGACACCCGGCGCTATGGCCGCGATACCACTCAGAACCTGAACGACAGCATCACCCGGCAACATATTCAGCAGATGCTCAATCCCTTCCCTGACCTCTTTCACCAGCTGATGCTTTGGCGCATTCAGCATTACGGCCTGTTTCGCCTCGCTGATTTCCTTCTCCATCGCTGCAAAACGCGTCATGAAACAATCCTGTCCGATAAGACGCCCACGAAATTCCATCGGCAAAACAGCCAGGATTGCAGGAGTCAGCTGGCGGATGTTTTCGCGCGCATATCCGGTATCACTGTCCAGCCAGCGGAAAAGCTTCTGCCGCTTACGGCTCAAGTCATCAGGAAAATCCAACCCGGCGCCGCCCTGCCGTTCCCATTCTTCAACGATGATCCCGGCGACTACGTCCTGGTTGTCCAGCGATGCCGACCACGCACGAACGGCAGCACGAATCTGGTCATGCTTATCCGCCGGATCAGGCTGATTGCGATTTATCATCGTGGCCGGAGGAAACCCGGTATTTTGTTGAAATGAAATTGAATGCACGGTTACGCCCTCGCTTCCTGCGCCGGTAATCCATCCGTTGGGTTCGGATACAGATCAGGGCGCAATTCGTGAGGGGTAACACCGGTTATGCTGTGAATTTTTAATATGTAATCTGGCGGCACAATGCCTCTGTCGCGATGTTTCCAATGGCTAATTGACATACTGGTTACACCAAGTGCCATGCTTAACTTTCTCGCTGAACCAGCAGCCTTAATTGCTTTATCAAGTGCTGTCATTTTCTTCTCCTAACTATCAACGAAGAAAGTAAACCACAGATTTATATTTCAAGCAATATTCAATTTATTGAGTGTGTAAACTAACCATTTACAATGAGAGAATGAGAAAAGAAGAACCCAACAAAGCATTGATAGCGCGACTCAATGAGGTCTATGCCAGAGGCATTACCAAAGCAGATATGGCGCGAATAGCCGGAGTCTCGCCTCAGGCGGTCAATAGCTGGTTTAAAAAAGGCGTTATTAGCAAAAAATCAGCACTGGCTATAGCCGATGCTGTTGGCGTTTCGATCGCCTGGCTACTCGGGGAAGATGTCGGCGAGAAAGATGGTATGAAGCCCGACGAGCAGCGCCTGCTGGAACTCTATCGCCAGTTGCCGGAAGAAGAGCAGCAGAACATGTTGCGGATCGTGTCTCTGCGCCTTAAGGAACTCGACGAGCTGTACGCCAAGTACATGGGACGGCGGATTAAGGGTGATGCGGAATAACTCCCCACGGAGAGCTTATGAGGCTGGGTATTGCACATAGGCCATACGAACCACCTCTGGGTAGAAAACTTAAATAAAATTTAATAGTGGGAATGGTAATGGAAGCACCTTATCAATTAGAATTCACTGAAAACATTTATTATTCAATAGGTAATAACCCCAGCATTAAAGAAATCATTGAGTCTCTTCAAGGCTGGGAAGCTATTATCAAACAATCTAAAGGAGTCCTTGCAGAGCTAACTGGAAGTGATATCCTGGATATTGAAGTTAGGGTTCAAAAGTTAGAAGTCGGGAGCCTAACTGAAAAAATTCTTATCAAGTTAGGTTTTGGCAACGAAGAGAATTTTGATAAATTTCTCGAAAATGCGCATGAAAGGTACATCGGAGAAGGAAAAATGCGTAGCGCCTTAGTTTGGACGGTTATAGCAGGTGTACTCGCCACGGGTATGTATTTAGCCGTCAAAAACATGGCACCCAATAATGCCTCCCACTTCGAAGCAAATAATAATATAATCATTAACATAGGTGCTGGCGAAACTAACATTTCACCTGAAAGAATACAGTCGGTGCTCAATAGTACATTAGTTGATAAAAAAACCGCTGCCAAAGGTGCTGTCAAAATTTTATCTCCAGCGCGAAATGACGAAAATGCAACATTAATGATAGGTAGCGATAACACTTCCGTAACAATACCTTCAGATTTAATCTCTAAAACACCAACCGAGGTTAGTTTTGAAGCTGATACATATACTCGAGACCATTACGATGTTGACCTTGAGATAAGAGCTCTTGATCTCGACAATCCGACAAAGGGATGGGCTGCCGTGATTCCTGGCTTAGTTGATCGAAGGGTAAAACTAGTTTTGGCACCCGGGATTAAACCAGAAGACCTATCCCATAAATTCGCCTTCCGCGCTGATGTAACCATTACTTATAAACTTACGTCATCTAAAGGCGAAGCATACAAGCCAACAGAAATATTTTTAAGCAAATTAATCGCGGAATGAAATTAACCCGGCCACCGCGCCGGGTTTTTATTGCCCTTTCCTCACAAACTCCGCAGCATCCCTCTTTGCGCCCTTGACTGTTTAGCAGCTATACACGCTACATCTACTTAATCAGGCTATCCTTGTTGATATATGATGCAAATAATCAGTTGGGAAATAATAAGAGAGTATCTGATAGTATGCCTGGTAACTGTTGTTATGGTCGCCGCGATTTCACTGGTTATGCTGGCCTGGTGAATTTTGCAGGGGTCTTTTCCCTGAAACATGCGCGACAACACACTCTGGTAAGACAAGCTCTGTTATGGTGCATGAACAAGAAATAACAGCACCATATATCCGACTTACAGCCCGGATTACGACACGTTCCGGGCTTTTTTTTTGCCCTATTCTTCCAGCAACTTCACCGCCAGTTCCATCGCCTGAATCTGGTCAGCATCCCACTTATCCAGCCCCTTCGATATCTCCGTTCGTATCACGTCAGCTATAGCCACTCTTTTGGTTTCATGCCCTTCAGCCACCATCGCAAACACAACATCACCCACAATCCGGCACATTTCCTGATAGCGCAACTGCGCCAGTTCCTCGTAATCCATCACTAACCCTCGGCAATTGATGTTTTTGTGAGCATAACACACGCTCCCTCTCCCAACATATAAACCTAAAATTTACACCAAACATTAATTGAAAGTTGACACAACTATAAACCAGTGATTTAATCAATATCACAGCAACACGACCACCCAGGCAGGACGCCCACGAAGTAGCCGTCCGGGGCATACGAAGACCGGAATGAGGTGGATGAGTTAACGCGCAGCAGGTATCAAACGTTCCGCCAGCCGGGCGACAACGGCAAGCAGAGGGTGAAAATGAAAATTGATTTAGATCTCAAGGCGCAGGGAGTTGACGTTTCAACCAGCGGTTATCGCGATTTTGTTAACGCCGAAATTCGCGGCGTTGAAGTGGATGATGTGCTGGAAGAAATCGAAAGCGATGTACTGTTCGCTGCCATCGACCTGCCGGATTACATCGACTGGGCTGACAACAACAGCAAGTTACCGGAAATTCTGGATCGTCTTTCTCCTGACGAGGTCATTAGCTGGCTTCGCGATAACGGGCATCTGGAGGATAACGATGATTAACCAGCAGCAAGTCCGGGAGGCTCAACGCCTTGCATGGTTCGCCGTTCGGCATCGCAATATCCAGGTATGGGAAGAAGCCAAACGTATTTACGCACTTGCTATCGGGAGGACTCTTCACTGATGGAGACGCTATTCGCACTGGTATTAACGGTCGCAATGACCAACGGTGACTTTCAGGATGTGATTCTCGGTGTATATGACAACCAGCAGGAATGCCAGGCCGCAGCTGTCGAGCAAAAGGTTAATGGTGAGTGCTGGCCTGTTGAGGGAATTATTCGCAACGGAGAGCTGCCAGCAAGCATCTGAGGAGGGGTAATGCAGAAAGAATGCGGTTACTGCCGCAAACCCGTTGAAGAAGGCAAAGAAGTAAAGAGCATCCTTTTCTATCGCAATGGCAACCGGCTTGCCAACAAAGAAAAAGAATACTGCTCAAAGCAATGCGCTGAATACGATCAGATGGCGCACGAAAGTTAACCAGCAGTCCTGAAATATGAAACAAAAAATTCGCCATTAATTTGGCGCGGCTTCTTACACCCTGAATTTAACAACCGGAGAAGTTTTATGGAAATCGTAAAAATCGAAATGAACCTGAAAGCAGTGAATAAAGAATTGGCTGTATTCAACTGCGAGAAGAAAGTATCAGGCGTTATTCATTCAGCCGAAACGGGCGCGGTCACGGTCATTCTTGACGGTGGCTATGTATTCGGCAAGTTCGACTGTCCTCTTTGTGCTGTAGAGGCAATTTCAATGCTGTCCGTAAAAGTAAGTGATGGCGATAACGCCGGGTTTGGCAACTACCGCAGCTACAAACTCGATTACTCAGAAAAGGTTTTCAGCACCGTTCATTAAGCAAAAGCCCACACGAAGTGGGCCTGCCCGTCCGGCGTCACCGACCAAAGCGAACCGGACATTTCTACCTGGTAAAACCGAGGTGCCATTAAGGCGCCTCCATTCTACACGAATTGAGGATAAAATAATGAGTGGAACTAATCCTGTATTTTTAGTCCGCAAAGCAAAGAAATCATCAGGCCAGAAAGATGCAGTTCTCTGGTGCAGCGATGATCTTGAAGCGGCAAATGCCACACTGGATTATCTCCTGATTAAATCCGGCGCAAAGCTGAAAGATTATTTTAAAGCTGTTGCCACTAATTTCCCCGTCGTTAACGAGCTTCCGCCAGAAGGCGAACTCAGCTTAACGTTCTGCGATTTCTACCAGCTTGGAAGCGACAACATGACCTGGGCGCAGATCCCCGGTGTTACGTTGCCCTCTTCTGATGCTGCCGCCGAAGCACGTCAGCATATCGTTAACGGTGTTGATACCGAAACAGGTGAAGTGCTGGAAGATCACACAGAAGAAGTTGTTGATACCGAAACTGGCGAAATTACCCAGCACGAACAGCCGTCAACTGAAGACAATGGCGATCGACCTGAACACCCTCAGTTAACTGTTGTGGCAACGATGCCCTTCCGTCATCGCGTTCTGGCTCAACATATTGGCGATGGCGAGTATCTCTATCATGTCGATGAAGAGCAGAAAAAAGCAATTCTCGCTCTGGAAATGGACACTGATAACTCATATGTCCAGAACCTTTTACTTGCGTCTGAGAATGTTGAACCATTCAAAAAGGCCATTGAACACGATATCCATAAAGCGGTAAATGCTGTTAAGAACGTGTTTCCTGCCGATGGCAAAATCCCTGAGCTGGCAAGCGTTATCCAGTTTCTGAAAACATGGTTCGATACCCCTCATATTGATCGCGGGCTGCTCGTTAAAGAGTGGTGCAAAGGTAATCGTGTATCAGCTATTCAGCGTACTGAAAGCGGCGCGAACGCTGGCGGCGGAATTGCATCCGATCGCAAAATGCCCCAGACCACTCTCGGTCTTGAATTTGAAATAGCCTTAGGCCTGCTGGCGCGTCAGTATGAATTTGATATTTATTCTCTGCCATTGCAGATCGAACTAAAGGCTAATTCAATCATGAACGCAGTTGACGACCCTGAGTGGCTGGCAACGCGCGAACTGTTCGTGTCAATGCCTGGTGGTCTGGACTATTCCCGCGCATGCATCGTTGCAACGGTAAAAACCACACCAGATGAACTGTACAAATCCCCATTTCGCCACCGCGAGTACCTGAATAAGGTGCTGACAGAAACTGACCATGCCAATCCCGATCCGCTTGTCGTTGATATTGCCTGCGGACGTTCGTCCATGCCTATGCCAACGCCAGTAAGACAGGATGAACCATCCGTTGAAGAAGTAAACCGACAACTCGCAGCTGCGCGCGGTGATTACGTTGAAGGTATCAGTGACCCTAACGATCCGAAGTGGGTTCATGAAGACTACAACGCCGCCTCAAATGAGGGAGAAAAAACGGAAAATGAGGACGTCGCCGATGTGCAGGTTCAAGAAACTGACGGTAATGAAGAACAGGCTGGTGATGCGCTGCGTACAAGCGAAAGCGATCTGGGGAATGGTGAAGAAGCAGATACCGGCGAACAAGCCGATGTAGACCACAATCAACCGGAAGTGAGCCAGAACAACGATTCTGCAAGCCATTCTGAGCCAGAAGCGCAACAGGAAGAACCAATGCCAGTGTGGCCGGAATACTTCGAGCCGGGGCGTTATGAAGGCGTACCGAACGAGGTATATCACGCGGCGAATGGCACCAGTTCGACGATGGTAAAAGATGCCCGGGTATCGCTGATGTATTTCGAGGCGCGCCACGTATCCAAAACCATCCAGAAAGAACGCACCAAAGTCCTGGATATGGGGAATCTGGTGCACGCGCTGGCATTACAGCCTGAACAACTGGAAAAAGAGTTCAGCATCGAGCCGGAAATCCCGGAAGGTGCGCTCACGACGACAGCGACGATCCGCGCGGTTATCGACGAACACAACGCCAGCCTGCCGGCATTACTCACCGCAGACGATATCAAAGCGTTGCTGGAAGAATACAACGCCACCCTGCCCGCGCCATTACCGCTTGGGGCATCCGTTGACGAAGCGTATGCGTCATATGAGCAACTCCCGGAAGAGTTCCAGCGCATCGAAAACGGGACTAAGCATACAGCAGCGGCAATGAAGGCCTGCATCAAAGAATACAACGCCACCCTGCCGCCGCAGGTGAAAACCAGCGGAAGCCGTGACGCGCTGCTTGAGCAACTGGCGATCATCAACCCTGACCTGGTCGCACAGGAAGCACAGAAGCCACAGCCGTTGAAAGTATCCGGCACCAAAGCGGATCTGATTCAGGCAGTGAAATCCGTCAAACCTGAAACAGTGTTTGCCGACGAGCTGCTTGACGCATGGCGCGAAAACCCCGGCGATAAAATTCTGGTTACCCGCCAGCAGTTGAGCACCGCGCAGGCCATCCAGAAAGCGCTGCTGAATCACCCGACCGCCGGGAAGCTGCTGACGCATCCGAACCGCGCCGTAGAGGTGAGCTATTTCGGTATTGATGAGGAAACCGGGCTGGAAATCCGCGTGCGCCCAGACCTTGAAATCGACATGGGCGGCCTGCGCATCGGTGCGGACCTGAAAACCATCAGCATGTGGAATATCAAGCAGGAAGGCCTGCGCGCCAAACTGCACCGGGAAATCATCGAGCGCGATTATCACCTGAGCGCTGCCATGTACTGCGAAACCGCAGCGCTGGACCAGTTTTTCTGGATATTCGTCAACAAAGACGAGAACTACCACTGGATCGCCATCGTCGAGGTATCCGAAGAGTTGCTGGAACTCGGCATGCTGGAATACCGCAAAGCAATGCGCGCCATAGCGAACGGGTTCGACACTGGCGAATGGCCAGCGCCGATTACCGAAGATTACGCCGAAGAACTCAACGATTTTGATGTGCGCCGCCTTGAAGCGCTGCGCGTACAGGCATAAGGGGGAATAACAATGTCCAATTTAGTCGCCACCACTGAAAACCAAACTCAGAAAATCGACAACGTTTCTATCCTGACGAACGGGGAACTGTTCAACCGCCTGCGCACGCTTTCGGAGGTAATGGCCAACAGTGGAAACTTCGTCCCAGATCATTACCGGGGGAAACCGGACGCCTGCATGGCTGTTGTGATGCAGGCTGCGCGCTGGGGCATGGATCCTTTCGCTGTAGCGCAAAAGACTTTCATCGTCGGGAATTCCGGTGTGCTTGGTTATGAAGCGCAGCTGGTTAATGCGGTGATCAACACTATGGCCCCCACTAAGGATCGTATCCACTTTGAATGGTTCGGCGAATGGGAAAATATCGTTGGACGGTTCGTGGAGAAGACAAGCAGCCAGAATAAAAAGTACATCGCGCCGGGCTGGAATTTGAAAGACGAAGCTGGCGTGGGCGTTCGCGCCTGGGCAACGCTTAAAGGTGAATCTGAACCGCGCGAGCTGGTCCTGATGCTTTCGCAAGCACAGGTACGCAATTCAACATTGTGGGCAACCGACCCACGCCAGCAGTTAGCCTATCTCGCCGTTAAACGTTGGGCGCGTCTCTACTGCCCCGACGTGATTCTCGGGGTTTATACCGCCGATGAGATTGACGAGCGTGAGGAGAAGGTAATCAACCCCTCGTCTGTTGAAAGGGTCACCATTGATGAGATTGCCAGCAGTGCGCGCACGACAGCCAGCGCGCAGGAATCAACTAAAAACATCGATCAGTTAGCCGACGATCTGCGTGACCGCATTGAAAAAGCAATGACGGTCGACCAGGCAAGCGCTATCCGCGGTGAAATCGAGACCGAAAAACCAATACTTGGCACAGCTCTATACACGGAACTGAAAAATAAGGCCGTTCGTCGTTATTACCTGGTCGATCACCGCAACCGGGTGGAAGCGGCTATCAATGCCCTGCCTAACCCGGGCGAACCAGAAGCGGCAGAACTGTTTGCTAAAGCTGAAGGCGTTCTCAATGCCGCCAAACGTCACTTGGGCGATGAACTGTACGACCAGTTCCGCATCACCCTGGACGACATGAAACCGGAATACGTGGGCTAAGGGAGGCGGGAGGGCGGCCCCTCCCGTCACAGGGGGTTATATGCGCCTTATCAATCGCAGTAAGCAATCTCCGTTAGGTCGTCGGGCATGCGATGCAGCACTGGCAAAGCATGTTGAGCTTTACGGGGAGTTTGGCCGACAGAAAACAAAGACCACTTATACCGTGGCGGTCGACGGCGTGAAGGTGACAGTAGAAGTTGTTAACCGACATAAGAGCTATGTCGCCACCGCAATGACAGGTATGCGCCGACTGCGCGCACTGCCAGGGCAGATTGCCTGATAACGAATTATCAATGTCACAACACCGGCGCATCTATACTGGCGCCGGTTACCTGAGGTGAACCATGTCACAGGTAATTTTTAACGAAGAGTGGGTTGTTGAGTCCAGACTTACCGAAAGAACAGGACTTACTGAAGGACAGATTAAAAATTATCGCCAGAAACTATGGGTTGAAGGTGTTCACTTCAAGCGCCTTACTGCGCTTGGACAGACTGACAACTCTAAAGGTCTGCTTTGGTACAACTACCCGAAGATTAATCAGTTAGTTCAGGATGCTTAATGAAATACCCGACTGGTGTTGAACTGCATAACGGAAAAATCAGGATCACATTTATCTATCGCGGCATTCGTTGCCGCGAAGTTCTCCAGGGTTGGGTTGTCAACAGTAGCAATATTAAAAAAGCGGGCAATCTGCGCGCGGCAATTGTGAGTGAGATACAACTCGGTAAGTTCGACTACGCAGATCGTTTCCCGGAATCAAAGGCTCTTAAGAAATTTTCGTCCACAAAACGGATCTCCACATTCAAAGAACTGAGTGATTTTTTTACAGATACAAAGTCACTGGAGGTATCTGAAGCCACTTTGCTATCCATCACATCAGTCGTTAACACCCTGAAACGAGTCGTGGGCGAGAACACACGGCTGGTTGATATTCAGCACGCAGATATTCTGAATTACCGCAAAGAACTCCTGACCGGGGAGGTTTTCAACCCTTCAATGCCAAACCGCATCAAAAATGGGCGCGCGCCCTCAACAGTCAATAAACAGATGGCTGTTTTATCAGAAATGCTGAAGCTTGCAAACCGAAGCCAGTTTATATTGCATGCTCCTTATGAAGGAGTGTCGAGACTCAAGTTATCTAAAAATGATCCCGATCCACTTTTACTTCATGAGTACCAGGCACTGATAGCCGCCCTTCCCCGTAGCCAGGCATTAATCATCATTATTGCAGTGCATACGGGGATGAGGCCGGGCGAGATATGCGCACTGGCATGGGAAGATATTGATTTGGTAAAAGGTGAAATCCACGTATCCAGAAATTTGACGAACAAGCGAGTATTTGTACCCCCTAAAACAGATGCCGGGATAAGGACGATAACGTTGCTGAAACCTGCTCATGATGCTCTGCTGGAGCAATACGAAATCACCGGGAACAGTCCAAAACAGGAAATTAAGTTTCATCATCGTGAGATCGGAAAAACTGAGCAGCAATATCTTCGCTTCGTTTTTTCACCGACATCATACTCGTCAACGAAAGGCGGTTACTTTTCCAAGGACTCGATTTCCTATGGCTGGAGGCGTGGAACTAAACTTTCAGGTATACGTGAGCGCAATCCATATCAGTCGCGTCACACATATGCCTGCTGGACGCTGATGGCCGGAGCGAACCCGTCGTTCATTGCCAGCCAGATGGGGCATGAAGATGCGCGTATGGTGTACGAGGTTTACTCCAAGTGGATTGGTGACATGAACCAGGATCAGGTCAACATGCTGAACAATCAGATGCCGACAGCACTGCCCCCAGGACGCCCCCACGGGCGAGGGAGTATGAAAAAAGTCATTTAATTTCATAGCGCTGGTTTCAATCCACACAATCAGCGTTAAACTACTAATACCGTTAATTTAGGGAGAAAAGATGATGCGCGTACTGGTTGTCGAAGATAATGCCTTATTACGCCACCACCTGAAGGTTCAATTACAGGATTTGGGGCACCAGGTTGATGACGCAGAAGATGCAAAGGAAGCCGATTATTATCTTAACGAGCATCTGCCGGACATCGCCATCGTCGATTTAGGCCTCCCGGATGAAGACGGGCTTTCGCTGATCCGCCGCTGGCGCAGCAATGACGTTTCCCTTCCTGTTCTGGTATTAACCGCCCGTGAGGGCTGGCAGGATAAAGTGGAAGTGCTGAGCGCCGGCGCCGACGACTACGTGACAAAACCATTTCATATTGAAGAAGTGGTCGCGCGTATGCAGGCGTTAATGCGCCGCAACAGCGGCCTGGCCTCGCAGGTTATCTCTATTCCGCCTTTTCAGGTGGATCTCTCCCGCCGTGAATTGTCCGTAAATGATGAAGTGATAAAACTGACGGCGTTTGAATACACCATTATGGAAACGCTGATCCGCAATAATGGCAAAGTCGTCAGCAAAGATTCGTTGATGCTACAGCTCTACCCGGATGCGGAACTGCGTGAAAGCCATACCATTGATGTATTAATGGGGCGCTTACGCAAAAAAATTCAGGCGCGATATCCTGATGATGTGATTACCACCGTCCGTGGTCAGGGATACCTGTTCGAACTGCGCTAATGAATAAATTACTGCGTCATCTTTTTCCTTTATCGCTGCGCCTGCGCTTTCTGCTGGCGACGGCAGGCGTTGTGCTGGTGCTCTCTCTGGCCTACGGCATGGTCGCGCTGGTTGGCTATAGCGTCAGTTTCGATAAGACAACCTTTCGCCTGTTACGCGGTGAAAGCAACCTTTTCTACACCCTCGCGTCATGGCAAAACAATAAAATCAATATCGAGATCCCGGAAAATCTCGATATGCAAAGCCCCACGATGACACTGATCTATGATGAGAACGGCAAGTTGTTATGGGCGCAGCGCAACGTTCCCTGGCTGGAGAAACGTATCCAGCCGGAATGGCTGAAAGCCAACGGTTTTCATGAAATTGAAGCCGATGTCGATGCCACCAGCACATTGCTGAGTGAAGATCATTCCGCCCAACAGCAGCTCAAAGAGGTGCGGGAAGATGACGACGATGCGGAAATGACCCACTCCGTGGCGGTGAATGTCTATCCGGCTACCGCGCGGATGCCGCAACTGACGATAGTGGTTGTCGATACCATCCCCATTGAGCTGAAACGCTCGTATATGGTCTGGAGCTGGTTTATTTATGTGCTGGCGGCAAACCTGCTGTTAGTCATCCCGTTGCTCTGGGTCGCCGCGTGGTGGAGTTTACGCCCTATCGAAGCGCTGGCGCGTGAAGTGCGCGAGCTGGAAGAACACCACCGCGAAATGCTCAACCCGGAAACCACGCGGGAACTGACCAGCCTGGTGCGCAACCTCAACCGGCTGCTGAAGAGCGAACGTGAACGTTATGATAAATACCGCACCACGTTAACCGACCTCACCCATAGTCTGAAAACGCCGCTGGCGGTATTGCAGAGCACCCTGCGTTCAATGCGCAGCGAAAAAATGAGCGTCAGCGACGCCGAACCGGTCATGCTGGAACAGATCAGCCGTATCTCCCAGCAGATCGGTTATTACCTGCATCGAGCCAGCATGCGCGGAAGCGGCGTGTTACTCAGCCGTGAGCTGCACCCCGTAGCGCCGTTACTGGACAATCTCACCTGCGCGCTCAATAAGGTGTATCAGCGTAAAGGGGTCAACATTAGCCTCGATATTTCGCCGGAAATCAGCTTTGTCGGCGAGCAGAATGACTTTGTTGAAGTGATGGGCAACGTGCTGGATAACGCCTGTAAATACTGCCTGGAGTTTGTTGAAATTTCAGCCCGGCAGACCGATGAGCATCTGCATATTCTGGTAGAAGACGACGGCCCGGGCATTCCGCAAAGCAAGCGTGATGTGGTTTTCGATCGCGGTCAGCGCATTGACACCCTGCGACCAGGGCAAGGCGTGGGGCTGGCGGTCGCCCGTGAGATCACTGAGCAATATGAAGGGAAGATCGTCGCCGGTGACAGTTTGCTCGGCGGAGCGCGGATGGAGGTGATTTTTGGTCGCCAGCACCCGATTCAGCGCGATGAATGACGCTGGCGTGTAATATTTATGTATGTTCTTCACCGCATGTCGTTAAGCATCCGTTATAATCGGTGTCAGATACCAGCCTGCGGATAATCAACATGGAATATCAATTAACACTTAACTGGCCCGAATTTCTTGAACGCCACTGGCAAAAACGCCCGGTGGTGTTAAAACGCGGGTTCAACAACTTCATTGATCCGCTCTCCCCTGACGAACTGGCGGGACTGGCGATGGAAAGCGAAGTCGATAGCCGTCTGGTCAGTCATCAGGATGGTAAATGGCAGGTCAGCCACGGCCCGTTCGAGAGTTACGACCACCTCGGCGAGAACAACTGGTCGCTGCTGGTTCAGGCCGTAAACCACTGGCATGAACCTACCGCTGCGCTGATGCGTCCTTTCCGCGCGTTGCCAGACTGGCGTATTGACGATCTGATGATCTCCTTTTCCGTCCCTGGCGGCGGCGTGGGTCCGCATCTGGATCAGTACGATGTCTTTATCATTCAGGGAACCGGTCGCCGCCGCTGGCGCGTAGGCGAGAAGCTGCAACTGAAGCAGCATTGCCCTCACCCGGATCTGCTCCAGGTCGATCCTTTTGAAGCCATCATTGATGAAGAGCTGGAGCCCGGCGATATTCTGTATATCCCACCCGGATTCCCGCACGAAGGCTACGCGCTGGAAAACGCGATGAACTACTCGGTTGGTTTCCGCGCGCCGAATACGCGTGAACTGATCAGCGGTTTTGCCGACTACGTTCTGCAACGCGAGCTGGGCAGCACCTATTACAGCGACCCGGATATCCCGTCGCGCGAGCATCCTGCCGACGTTCTGCCGCAGGAGATGGACAAGCTGCGTGAAATGATGCTCGACCTGATCAATCAGCCTGAACACTTTAAACAGTGGTTTGGCGAATTTATCTCCCAGTCTCGTCACGAACTGGACATCGCGCCGCCGGAACCTCCGTATCAGCCGGATGAGATCTATGATGCGCTGAAACAAGGCGATGTGCTGGTGCGTCTGGGCGGATTACGCGTCCTGCGCATTGGCGATGAGGTCTACGCCAACGGTGAGAAGATTGATTCTCCGCACCGCCCGGCGCTGGAGGCGCTCTCCAGTCACATCGTGCTGACCGCCGAGAATTTTGGCGATGCGCTGGAAGACCCGTCGTTCCTCGCAATGCTGGCCGCACTGGTCAACAGCGGGTACTGGTTCTTCGAAGGGTAATAAGTTATTGCGATTGAGCCTGATGGCAACGCGAACGCGTTTTATCAGGCCTACGCACGGTAGGCCTGATAAGTGAAGCGCCATTACACCACGACACCATTACTGCTGCTTCGCAGTTAGCTCCGCAATACGCACAATCACCTGCACCGCTTTCTCCATCCCTTCCAGCGTCACAAACTCATGCTTGCCATGATAGTTATAGCCGCCGGTAAAGAGGTTCGGGCACGGTAAGCCCATAAACGAAAGCTGGGCGCCGTCAGTGCCGCCACGAATCGGCTTCATATCCGGCACAATATCGCAGTCACGCATTGCCTGCTGTGCAATATCGAGAATATGTGGGTGTTCGACCACTTTCTCACGCATATTGTAATAGCTGTCTTCGATCACCAGCTCAATGTAGCAGTCCGGGTGCAGCCCCTTCCCGACCTTTTTAGCGATCTCCATCATTTTGCGCTTGCGGGCTTCAAACTGTTTGCGGTCGAAATCGCGAATGATGTAGTGCATATCCGCACGATCAACGGTGCCTTTCATACTCGCCAGATGGTAGAAGCCTTCATAGCCTTCGGTCGTCTCCGGGCTCTCATCCGCCGGAACCTCGGCATGAATACGCGCCGCCAGCGACAGCGCATTCACCATCACGCCCTTCGCCGTACCGGGGTGTACGTTATTGCCCACGATTTTGATATTCACGGAGGCCGCATTGAAGTTTTCAAACTCCAGTTCCCCTACGCCGCCGCCATCAACGGTATAAGCCCACTGCGCGCCGAAAGCCTCAACGTCAAAATGTTTCGCCCCTTTCCCGACCTCTTCATCCGGCGTAAAGGCCACGCGAATATCACCGTGCGGAATGTCTTTCTGTTTCAGTACCGCCAGCGCGGTCATGATTTCCGCCACGCCCGCTTTGTCGTCAGCGCCCAGCAGCGTTTTCCCGTCAGTGGTGATCAGCGTCTGCCCCAGCAGTTGATGCAGAACCGGGAACATCACCGGCGACAGCACCTCATCACCGATCCCTAGCGCAATATCGCCACCACGGTAGTTTTCCACAATCTGCGGATTCACATTTTTACCGCTGAAATCAGGTGAGGTATCCACATGAGAGATAAAACCAATCGCGGGAATATCACCAGCAACGTTGGCTGGCAGCGTCACCATGACGGTCCCTTTGTCACTTAACGTGACGTTCACCAGCCCCATTTCTTCGAGCTGTTGTTTGAGCAAATGTAATAATTTCCACTGGCCCTCAGTGCTGGGCACTTGCCGTACGCCCGCCTTTGATTGGGTATCCAGCGACACGTAGTGTAAAAAACGCTCAAGTAGTTTATCCATGCAGTCACCCTCACTTTTCGTGACAACATTATTAATAAGCAAGAAAAGACAAATATTGCGTCAGGTCACTTTTATCCCTGCAAACGAGAATATTTCGCGTAGACACTTTTTCTGACTATAAAGCTAAGCCAGTAATTCGCAACAAGGATTGGCGATTTTAGCGGTTTGCCGTAGAATGGCCGCCCTCATTAAGAGTCACCAAGGTGGTTAACCACAAACCCCGCATCGGTCAGCCATCCGTTGCGTCTACATGGGACAGAGTAAAAAATTGAATAAACAACCGCGTTCGCTTTCACCGCTGGTACAACTGGCGGGAATTCGCAAAAGCTTCGACGGAAAAGAGGTCATTTCTAATCTGAATCTGACCATCAATAACGGCGAATTCCTCACGCTGCTTGGCCCCTCTGGCTGCGGTAAAACAACCGTTCTGCGCCTGATTGCCGGTCTGGAAAATGTTGATGCCGGTCATATCATGTTGGATAACCAGGACATCACCGACGTTCCAGCGGAACACCGCTATGTGAACACCGTCTTTCAAAGCTATGCGTTATTCCCCCACATGACCGTATTTGAAAATGTGGCTTTCGGTTTACGCATGCAGAAAACCCCCGCCGCCGAGATTACCCCTCGCGTCACCGACGCTCTGCGCATGGTGCAACTGGAAGAGTTTGCGCAGCGAAAGCCGCATCAGCTTTCCGGCGGGCAGCAGCAGCGTGTGGCCATCGCCCGCGCCGTCGTCAATAAACCGCGTTTATTGCTGCTGGATGAATCCCTCTCCGCGCTGGATTACAAGCTGCGAAAGCAGATGCAGAACGAACTGAAAGCGTTGCAGCGTAAGCTGGGCATCACTTTTGTGTTCGTTACGCACGATCAGGAAGAAGCGCTGACCATGTCTGACCGTATCGTGGTGATGCGCGACGGCATTATTGAGCAGGACGGCACGCCGCGAGAAATCTATGAGGAGCCGAAAAACCTGTTCGTCGCCGGATTCATTGGCGAAATCAACATGTTTAACGCCACGGTAATTGAACGTCTCGACGAACAACGCGTACGCGCCAATGTAGAAGGACGCGAGTGCAATATTTATGTTAACTTTGCCGTCGTTCCTGGTCAGAAACTGAACGTACTGTTACGCCCGGAAGATCTGCGCGTTGATGAAATTAACGATGATAACCACATTGAAGGTCTCATTGGCTACGTGCGCGAGCGCAACTACAAAGGTATGACGCTGGAATCCGTCGTCGAACTGGAAAATGGCAAAATGGTGATGGTCAGCGAATTCTTCAATGAAGACGATCCTGACTTCGACCACTCTCTCGACCAAAAAATGGCCATTAACTGGGTAGAAAGCTGGGAGGTCGTACTGGCTGATGAAGAACACAAGTAAATTCCAGAATGTGGTGATTGTCACTGTCGTTGGTTGGCTTGTGTTATTTGTCTTTCTGCCCAACCTGATGATTATTGGTACCAGCTTTTTGACCCGTGATGACGCGAACTTCGTCAAAATGGTCTTTACGCTGGATAACTACGCTCGTTTGCTCGATCCGCTCTATTTTGAGGTCTTGCTGCATTCCCTCAATATGGCGCTCATCGCCACCTTCGCCAGCCTGGTGCTCGGCTATCCCTTTGCCTGGTTTCTGGCGAAACTGCCGGAAAAAGTGCGTCCGCTGCTGCTGTTTTTGCTGATCGTACCGTTCTGGACCAACTCGCTGATCCGTATTTACGGCCTGAAAATTTTTCTCAGCACCAAGGGCTATCTCAACGAGTTCCTGCTGTGGCTGGGTGTGATTGACACCCCGATCCGCATCATGTTCACGCCGGGCGCGGTCATTATCGGTCTGGTCTATATCCTGCTGCCGTTTATGGTGATGCCACTCTACTCCAGCATTGAAAAACTGGATAAGCCGCTGCTGGAGGCCGCCCGCGATCTGGGCGCCGGTAAATTGCAGACCTTTATTCGCATTATTATTCCGCTGACCATGCCGGGGATCATCGCCGGGTGTCTGCTGGTGATGCTGCCGGCGATGGGGCTGTTCTATGTCTCTGACCTGATGGGTGGAGCAAAGAACCTGCTGATTGGTAACGTTATTAAGGTTCAGTTCCTGAACATTCGCGACTGGCCGTTTGGCGCAGCCACCAGCATTACGCTGACGATTGTGATGGGCCTGATGCTGCTGGTTTACTGGCGCGCATCGCGGCTGCTGAATAAGAAGGTGGAACTCGAATGATCGGTCGACTGCTTCGTGGCGGTTTTATGACCGCTATCTACGCGTACCTGTATATTCCAATCATCATCTTGATTGTGAACTCCTTTAACAGTTCGCGCTTTGGCATCAACTGGCAGGGTTTTACCACCAACTGGTACAGCCTGCTGATGAATAACGACAGCCTGTTGCAGGCGGCACAGCACTCGCTGACGATGGCGGTGTTCTCGGCCACCTTTGCCACAATCATCGGCTCGCTAACGGCAGTGGCGCTGTATCGCTATCGTTTTCGCGGTAAACCGTTTGTCAGCGGCATGCTGTTCGTCGTCATGATGTCGCCGGATATTGTAATGGCGATTTCACTGCTGGTGCTGTTTATGCTGCTCGGCATCCAGTTGGGCTTCTGGTCGTTGCTGTTTTCGCATATCACCTTTTGCCTGCCCTTCGTGGTCGTTACCGTTTACTCGCGCCTGAAAGGGTTTGACGTGCGGATGCTGGAAGCGGCAAAAGACCTGGGGGCCAGTGAAGTCACGATTTTGCGTAAGATCATTCTGCCGCTGGCAATGCCTGCGGTCGCGGCTGGCTGGTTGCTCAGTTTCACCCTGTCGATGGATGACGTGGTGGTTTCGTCATTCGTCACCGGGCCTGGCTATGAGATTCTGCCATTGAAAATTTACTCAATGGTAAAAGTCGGCGTTTCACCGGAAGTTAATGCGCTGGCAACGATTTTGTTGGTTCTGTCGCTGGTTATGGTCATCGCCAGCCAGCTTATTGCTCGTGATAAAACCAAGGGCCGTTGAGGCCCACTATTCAGGGGACGTTAAATGAAAAAATGGTCACGCCACCTGCTCGCGGCGGGTGCTCTGGCACTGGGCATGAGCGCCGCTCACGCTGATGACAACAACACGCTCTATTTCTACAACTGGACCGAGTATGTTCCACCAGGACTGCTGGAACAGTTCACTAAAGAGACGGGCATTAAGGTTATCTATTCGACCTACGAGTCGAATGAAACCATGTATGCCAAGCTGAAAACGTATAAAGACGGCGCCTACGACCTGGTGGTGCCTTCCACCTATTACGTCGATAAAATGCGTAAAGAGGGCATGATCCAGAAGATCGACAAAACGAAGTTAACCAACTTCCACAACCTCGATCCTGAAATGCTCAACAAACCGTTTGACCCGAATAACGACTACTCCATCCCGTATATCTGGGGCGCAACGGCAATTGGCGTTAACAGCGACGAAATTGACCCGAAAACCGTCACCAGTTGGGCGGACCTGTGGAAGCCTGAGTATAAAGGCAGTCTGCTGCTGACTGACGATGCGCGTGAAGTGTTCCAGATGGCGCTGCGTAAGCTGGGTTACTCCGGCAACACCACCGATCCTAAAGAGATTGAAGCGGCGTATAACGAACTGAAAAAACTGATGCCAAACGTGGCGGCGTTCAACTCAGACAACCCGGCTAACCCGTATATGGAAGGCGAAGTCAACCTGGGGATGGTGTGGAACGGTTCTGCGTACGTTGCACGTCAGGCGGGGACGCCGCTTGAGGTTATCTGGCCGAAAGAAGGCGGTATTTTCTGGATGGACAGCCTTTCTATTCCGGCGAACGCCAAAAACAAAGAAGGCGCGCTGAAGCTGATCAACTTCCTGTTGCGCCCGGATGTGGCGAAAGAAGTGGCGGAAACCATCGGTTATCCGACGCCGAACCTGGCCGCACGTAAGCTGTTAAGTCCTGAAGTGGCAAATGATAAATCACTCTACCCTGATGCCGACACCATCAATAAAGGGGAATGGCAGAACGACGTGGGTTCCGCCAGTGCTATCTATGAAGAGTATTATCAGAAGCTGAAAGCGGGACGCTAATTCAGCGTTGTAAAGAATGCCCGATGGCGCTGCGCTTATCGGGCCTGGATAAATGCAAACCGTAGGCCGGATAAGGCATTCGCCGCCATCCGGCAAAAAAATCACAGTCCTTTCAATAATTTCTCAATAAACGCCGGTACAACCTGGCTTGCCGGGCCATAATATTTCTCTTCAAACTCGCTGCCGACCTGGCTTGGTTCAAGATTTAGCTCGACCGTATGCGCGCCATGCAGGCGGGCCTCATGCACAAACCCGGCAGCCGGATAAACATGCCCGGATGTTCCGATAGCGATAAACACATCCGCCATCGCCAGCGCCATATAGATCTCATCCATGCCAAGCGGCATTTCACCAAACCACACGACGTGCGGGCGAAGCGAAGCCGGGAACTGGCAGCAGTGGCACTTATCGTCTGAAGTCACATCGCCCGTCCAGTCCAGAATTTGTCCGCTCTGGGAGCAGCGCACTTTCAACAGCTCGCCGTGCATGTGAATGATATTCTTGTTGCCCGCGCGTTCATGCAGATTATCGATATTTTGCGTCACCAGCAGGAAACGATCGCCCAGCGCCTCTTCCAGTTTTGCCAGCGCGACATGCGCCGGGTTGGGCTGAATCTCAGGCCGCTGCAACTGCTGACGGCGGGCGTTGTAAAATGACTGAACCAGTTCTGGATCGCGGTCAAACCCTTCCGGGGTCGCCACATCCTCTACCCGATGCTCTTCCCAGAGACCATCAGCGGCGCGAAATGTACGAATGCCGGATTCGGCAGAGATTCCCGCTCCAGTAAGAACTAATACTCTTGGTTTTTCCATCATTTCCGGCACCACTCTGTCTCTGAAAAAGATTCGCTGACGCAGGCGTTCACGCAAATGGCGTTTGTTTTTACGAAAACGGCTTAATCGATGAGCCCGACGCGACTGCATAACAACCTCTTTTGATTAATCGGTAAGATGTAAGAAGGCAGCGCCGCGCATCCCGCCCGCATCACCGTGTCGCGCCCGCTCAATACGCGGTACACGAGCAACAGGAAGGAGATGACGTGGCAACCTGTCTGCCAGTTGCGTTGTTATAGCAGTGAAGTTTGATAATCCTCCCCCAATCACCACCAGATCGGGATCGACGATCGTGAGGATATTCCCCAGGCAGACCGCCAGTAAATCCAGGTAACGTTCAACATGCGCACGCGCGCGTTCATCACCTTGCTCCCACAAAGCAATAATCTCCGGCGCCTGTAGAGGTTGATGATAGTAATGCTGATACAGCCACGCAAACCCGCGGCCGGAAAGATAATTTTCGATGCAGCCCAGTTGACCGCAGCCGCAGCGACGCAGAGGAAAATCGAACCCCATCAGGGTGAGGGCATCGACAGGCAGACGCATATGACCAAACTCGCCGGTAATATAGCTGCAACCGGTGATCGGCTTACCGTTGAGCACCAGTCCGCCGCCTACGCCCGTCCCGAGGATAAGCCCCATGACCAGCGGATACTGCGTGAACTCATCATCCCAGGCTTCCGACAGTGCAAAGCAGTTCGCGTCGTTATCCAGGCGAACATCACGATCCAGCCGGGCGCTGAGATCGGCGCGGAGCGGTTTACCGCTGGCGGCCGGAACATTGGCGGCATACAGCGTTCCGTCTTCCGTTTCCGGCATCCCGGGAATACCAATGCCCACGGAACCTTTTACGTCAAACCGCTGGTCGGCTTCCGCCACCAGATCGCAGACCGCCGTTAAAAAAGCCTCATAGCCTTCGCGTGGCGTCGGTACGCGTTTTTCCCAGCGCAAACGTCGCTCGTTATCAAACACGCCTAAGGCAATTTTTGTCCCGCCAATGTCAAACCCGTAATACATCACGCACCGCTCCTTGTTCTTATGTACTGCGACTACTGGCCGCTTAACACTCTCGCGGGGTCAATATTGCTGGCGCGTCGCGCCGGATACCAGCTCGCCAACAAGCTCAGCAACAATGCCGTAACCAGTACGTAAATAACGTCCAGCCAGTGTAATTCGGATGGCAGGAAGTCGATAAAATAGATGTCTCCAGAAAGGAACTGATGCCCTATCAGCTTTTCGATGCCTTCGATGATAGGGGTCAGTTGCAACGAGACGACCACGCCAATCGCCACGCCGCACAGACTGCCGAGCAGACCCGCCAGCAGCCCATACCAGACGAAAATGGCGCGGATTAGGCCATCTTTCGCCCCTAAGGTTCTTAATACCGCGATATCGCCGCTCTTATCTTTTACCGCCATCACCAGCGTCGAAACGATATTGAAGCAGGCCACGCCGATCACCAGCACCATCGCCAGATACATGATGGCGCGGATCATCTGAATATCATGGTACATATAGCCGTAAGTACCGATCCAGCTCTTAATGTAAACGTAACTGTCGGTCACTTCGCCAGCGTCCCGTACCAATTTATTGGCGTTAAAGACATCGTTGACCTTAATCGCGATGCCGGACACGCTGGCCCCCATATCCAGGTACTGCTGCGCGTCTTCCATAGGGATCATGGCAAAGCTGTGATCGAGCTGACCGCTCAGTTGCAGAATCCCCGTCACATGCAGACGCACTCGCTTAGGCTGCTGCAATTTATGATCGGCGCTGGCATTGGGGATCATGATCGACACCCAGTCGCCCTGCTTCACTTTCAGCGCATCAGCAACGCCCTTGCCAATGATGATCTGCTGCTCGCCCGCCCTGAAGTTATCCCAGGCATGGTTTTGCACAAACGACGGCAGCGCGCTCAAGCGCTGTTCCTGTTTCGGGTCCACGCCCTTCACCTGGATTGCGCGCAGATTCGCCCCGCTCTCCACCAGCCCGGTAAAGTTGATATAGGGCGCTGCCGCTGCAATCCCCTGTACGTGCTGCACTTTTTCCAGCGCTTCGCGCCAGTGAGTCCACGGCTGATTCACCGCTTCAATTTCACCATGCGGCACCACGGCCAGAATACGGTTGTTCAGCTCGCGCTCAAAACCGTTCATCGCGCTTAAACCGACAATCAGTACCGCCACACCCAGCGCGATGCCGATAGTCGAGATAACGGAAATCAGCGACACCATACCGCCGCGTCGACGACCACGACTAAAGCGCAAGCCGATCAATAACGATAAAGGCGAAGCCATTACTCAGCTCCCATCAGGCTCAGTTCTGCCGTCAGCAGACCGTCGCGCATTTCAAGCTGACGGCTCATTCGCTTCGCCAGCTGCAAATCGTGAGTCACTACCAGAAACGCCGTTCCCTGAGCGCGATTGAGTTCACCCAGAAGCTGGAAAATACTGTCGGCATTGCGCGCATCCAGGTTGCCGGTCGGTTCATCCGCCAGCACCAGGCGCGGATTGTTGACCAGCGCTCGGGCGATGGCGACACGCTGACGCTCGCCGCCGGAAAGTTCGGATGGACGATGGTTAGCTCGGTGATCCAGCCCCACCGCCTGCAACATTTCACGCGCCCGCTCGGTAATTTCAGCCGGTTTTTTCTTGCCGATCAGCAGCGGCATCGCGACGTTTTCCAGCGCGGTGAAATCCGGCAGCAGGTGATGGAACTGATAAATAAAGCCAAGCTTCTGGTTGCGCAGTTCCGCTTTCGCCGCCGACGAGAGTTTGCTCATCGGCTGGCCGCTAAAAATGACATCGCCCGACGTCGGCGTATCCAGGCCGCCCAGCAGGTGCAGGAGCGTACTTTTCCCGGAGCCGGAGCTGCCGACAATCGCCATCATTTCGCCTTCGCCAATGCTGAAGCTGACATCGTGCAGCACGTCGGTTTGCACGGAGCCTTCCTGATAGCGTTTGCACAGGTTGTCGCATTGCAACAGGATCTTATTCATAACGTAAAGCCTCAGCGGGTTGGGTGGCGGCAGCGCGCCAGGAAGGATACAGCGTGGACAATAACGCGATGGCCATCGCCACCAGCGCAATAACAACAACCTGTAGCGGTTCAATCGCCACCGGCAGCGCAGCGCCATCCAGGAATGCGCCAATGATCGGCATCAGGTTATTCAGTTGGCTGGCCAGCAATGCGCCCAGCACCGCCCCCAACAGCGCGCCGATAATCCCGGCGCTGGCGCCCTGAACCATAAACACCATCATGATCTGGCGCGGCGTCAGCCCCTGGGTTTGTAAAATAGCCACTTCGCCCTGCTTCTCCATCACCATCAAACCTAACGAAGTAATAATATTAAACGCCGCCACGGCGACGATCAGGCTTAACAGCAAACCCATCATGTTTTTTTCCATGCGCACGGCCTGGAACAGTTCGCCTTTTCGCTCACGCCAGTCCTGCCATTTCGTCCCCTCCGGCAGCGTCTGCTGGCTGAGGGTATCCACCTTCAGCGGCTCATTGAGCCACAAGCGCCAGCCGGTGATATTGCCTGCCGGGTAGCGCATCAGACGCGACGCGTCCTGAATATTGGTCAGCATCTGGTAGCCATCCACTTCGCTGTTCGCCGCGAAGGTGCCAATCACCGTAAACAGGCGCTGGCTCGGCAGCCGTCCCATTGGTGTGAACTGGCTGGCGGAAGGCACCATCACGCGAATTTGATCGCCGCGATTGACGCCCAACTGCCCGGCAAGCTGCTCGCCGAGGATGACATTATACTTGCCCGGTTCAAGAGAGGTTTGCTTCACATTGACCAGATACGGCGTTAAGGGATCTTTTTGCGCCGGGTCGATACCCAGCATCACGCCCACGGCGACGCTACGCGCGCTTTGCAGCACGACATCTCCCGTGGTAAGCGGCGCGATACGGTTGACGCCATTCAACGTAACCGCTTTTTCGGGTATCTGCTGTGGATTAAGGGAGCCCTGCTCAGACGAGAGAATTGCCTGCGGCATCAGGCCAAGGATGTTGTTTTGCAGTTCACGCTCAAAACCATTCATCACCGACAATACCGTGACCAGCGCCATCACCCCGAGAGTAATGCCAATGGTGGAAAGCCAGGAGACGAAACGACCGAAACGATCTGCTGCACGCCCACGCATATAACGCAGGCCAATAAATAGAGCGACAGGTTGGTACATGAAATCCGTCTGGTTGCTGTTAGCAAAGCCCTGAGTATATAAGCGAAAGCGGAATGGGTAAATGACTGAACCGTAAGTGTTCGTCAGCGTAATTCTGAAAAGTATCAAGAAATCAACTTCCTGAAGATACCTGCTTTGATACTCACCCTTGACCCTGATCTTTATCTTAAAAAAATAAAATACAGAATGTTACGCATTACAACACCGATCCCCGCCCGCAGGATCACAGGCTATGTTGAATAACACGAGTACGCCGTCCTGATGAAACAAAAAGAATTGTGGATCAACCAAATCAAAGGGTTATGCATCTGCCTGGTGGTCATTTATCACTCTGTGATTACGTTCTATCCCCACCTGACCGCTTTCCAGTATCCGTTATCGGAGATCCTGACGAAATGCTGGATCTACTTTAACCTCTATCTGGCGCCGTTTCGCATGCCGGTGTTTTTCTTTATTTCCGGGTATCTGATCCGCCGCTATATTGACAGCGTGCCCTGGGGAACCTGTATTGATAAACGGATCTGGAGCATTGTCTGGGTACTGGCGCTCTGGGGAGTGGCGCAATGGCTGGCGCTTAGCTGGCTCAACCACTGGCTGGCGCCCGAACGCGACATCAACAACGCCTCCAACGCCGCTTATGCCGGGTCCGTCGGCGAGTTTATTCACGGAATGCTGACAGCCAGCACCAGCCTCTGGTATCTGTATGCGCTGGTTGTCTATTTTGTGCTGTGTAAAGTTTTCAGCCAATGGGCAAAACCACTGTTCGTACTGTTTGTACTGCTGAGCGTGACGATAAACTTCGTGCCGACGCCGTGGTGGGGAATGAACAGCGTGATCCGCAACCTGCCTTACTACAGCCTCGGCGCCTGGTTTGGCGCCACGCTGATGGAGTGGATTAAGCATGTCCCACTGCGTCGTTATGCTATCGCGTTTGCGGGCATTGCGCTGCTCGCCGTCATCGCCTGGCTGGCTAATGTATCCCTGCTGCTCTCACTGGTGTCGATTGTGCTGATCATGAAGCTTTTCTATCAGTATGAGCAGCGCTTCGGCATGCGTTCTTCCAGCCTGCTGAATGTCATCGGCTCAAACACTATTGCTATCTATACAACCCACCGTATCCTGGTCGAAGCGTTCAGCTTAACGTTGATTCCGAAAATCAACGGCGCGGCATGGTCGCCGCAGCTTGAGTTTGCTCTGCTGTTGGTTTACCCCTTTGCCAGTCTGCTGATTTGCACGCTGACGGGCCTTACCGTCCGAAAAATTTCGCAACGCCTGTTTGCCGATCTCTTCTTCTCTCCGCCTTCACTCCCCGCCGTTACCAGCTATTCGCGTTAATCTTTTCGCCCCCTCCCGGGGGCGAATCAATTTGCTAAAGAGAAACGATCACGGATAATAAAGAGCATTGCTTATCAGTGATATGCCCCCATAGTGTGGTGTATACCCAATAGAGATCCTGCAACCACTATGCCTGAACAACAACGTTATACTCTGCCAACCAAACCCGGCGATCAGCGCCAGTTGGGTGAGCTTACCGGCGCCGCCTGCGCCACGCTGGTGGCGGAGATTGCCGAGCGCCATGCTGGCCCAATCGTGCTTATTGCACCTGACATGCAAAACGCCCTGCGCCTGCATGACGAAGTTCGCCAGTTCACCGACCAACTGGTGATGAATCTGGCGGACTGGGAAACGCTCCCTTACGACAGCTTTTCCCCACACCAGGAAATCATCTCTTCACGCCTGTCCACGCTTTACCAGTTGCCGTCAATGCAGCGCGGCGTATTGATTGTTCCGGTAAATACGCTGATGCAGCGCGTTTGCCCGCACAGTTATTTGCACGGCCACGCCCTGGTGATGAAAAAGGGTCAGCGTTTGTCGCGCGACGCCCTGCGCGCACAGCTGGATAGCGCGGGCTATCGTCATGTTGATCAGGTCATGGAACATGGTGAATACGCCACTCGCGGCGCGCTGCTGGATCTGTTTCCGATGGGCAGCGAACAGCCCTATCGTCTTGATTTTTTTGATGATGAAATCGACAGTTTGCGCCTGTTTGATGCCGATACCCAGCGTACGCTGGAAGAAGTCGACGCCATCAATTTGCTGCCCGCGCATGAATTTCCGACCGATAAAACGGCCATCGAGCTGTTCCGCAGCCAGTGGCGTGACACATTTGAAGTTAAACGCGACGCCGAGCATATTTACCAGCAGGTCAGTAAAGGCACGCTGCCTGCCGGGATCGAATACTGGCAGCCGCTGTTCTTCAACGAGCCGCTGCCGCCTCTGTTCAGCTACTTCCCGGCGAACACGCTGCTGGTGAATACCGGCGCGCTGGAAAACAGCGCTGAACGCTTCCAGGCCGATACCCTGGCGCGTTTTGAAAACCGTGGCGTCGATCCTATGCGCCCGCTTTTGCCGCCGGAATCCCTGTGGCTGCGGGTCGATGAGCTGTTCTCCGAACTCAAACGCTGGCCCCGCATACAGTTAAAAACCGAACATCTGCCAGGTAAGGCGGCGAATACCAATCTGGGTTTCCAGAAACTGCCGGATCTGGCGGTACAGGCGCAGCAAAAAGCGCCGCTGGACGCGCTGCGTAGGTTTCTTGAATCCTTCAACGGGCCGGTCATTTTCTCCGTAGAAAGCGAAGGCCGCCGCGAAGCGCTCGGGGAACTGCTCGCCCGTATTAAAATTTCACCCAAACGAATTTTGCGCCTGGATGAGGCGCTCGACGCCGGACGTTACCTGATGATTGGCGCTGCGGAGCATGGTTTCATCGATACGCAGCGTAATCTGGCGCTTATTTGCGAGAGCGATTTGCTGGGTGAACGCGTTGCGCGTCGCCGTCAGGACTCACGCCGCACGATTAACCCCGACACGCTGATCCGCAACCTGGCGGAGCTGCATCCTGGCCAGCCGGTGGTACACCTTGAGCATGGTGTGGGGCGTTATGCGGGTATGACGACGCTGGAAGCCGGCGGCATCAAGGGCGAGTACCTGATGCTCACCTACGCCAACGACGCCAGACTGTACGTACCGGTGTCATCTTTGCATCTCATCAGCCGCTATGCCGGAGGCGCCGAAGAGAACGCGCCGCTGCATAAACTGGGCGGCGACGCCTGGTCTCGCGCCCGACAGAAAGCCGCGGAGAAAGTGCGCGACGTGGCGGCAGAGCTACTGGATATTTACGCCCAGCGCGCGGCGAAAGAAGGTTTCGCCTTTAAGCACGATCGCGAGCAGTATCAGCTGTTCTGCGACAGCTTCCCGTTCGAAACCACGCCAGACCAGGCGCAGGCCATTAACGCCGTCCTGAGCGACATGTGCCAACCGCTGGCAATGGATCGTCTGGTGTGCGGCGACGTCGGCTTCGGGAAAACCGAAGTGGCGATGCGCGCCGCGTTCCTGGCGGTGGAAAACCACAAACAGGTCGCGGTGCTGGTGCCTACCACCCTGCTGGCGCAACAGCATTTCGATAACTTCCGCGACCGCTTCGCCAACTGGCCGGTGCGCATCGAAATGCTCTCCCGTTTCCGTAGCGCCAAAGAGCAAGCGCAGATCCTTGAGCAGGTCGCTGAGGGGAAAATCGACATTCTGATCGGCACTCATAAGCTGCTGCAAAGCGATGTGAAATTAAAAGATTTGGGCTTGCTGATTGTCGATGAAGAGCACCGTTTCGGCGTACGGCATAAAGAGCGCATCAAGGCAATGCGCGCCGACGTCGATATTCTGACGCTGACGGCAACGCCAATCCCTCGTACGCTCAACATGGCGATGAGCGGTATGCGCGATCTGTCGATCATTGCCACACCGCCCGCCCGTCGTCTGGCGGTAAAAACCTTCGTCCGCGAATATGACAACCTGGTGGTGCGCGAGGCTATCCTGCGTGAAGTTCTGCGCGGCGGCCAAGTGTATTATCTGTATAACGACGTGGAGAATATCCAGAAAGCCGCGGACCGACTGGCGGAACTGGTGCCGGAAGCCCGCATCGCGATTGGTCACGGGCAGATGCGCGAGCGCGAACTTGAGCGCGTTATGAACGACTTCCACCACCAGCGCTTTAACGTTCTGGTGTGTACCACCATTATCGAAACCGGTATTGATATTCCGACCGCGAACACGATCATCATTGAGCGCGCCGACCATTTCGGCCTGGCGCAGCTACACCAGCTACGTGGCCGCGTTGGACGTTCGCACCATCAGGCGTATGCCTGGCTGCTGACGCCGCATCCAAAAGCGATGACGACCGACGCGCAAAAACGTCTGGAAGCCATTGCCTCGCTGGAAGATTTGGGCGCCGGTTTTGCGCTGGCGACCCACGACCTCGAAATTCGCGGCGCTGGCGAGCTGCTTGGCGAAGATCAGAGCGGGCAGATGGAGACCATCGGCTTCTCGCTGTATATGGAGCTGCTGGAGAACGCCGTGGATGCGCTGAAAGCCGGACGTGAGCCGTCGCTGGAAGACCTCACCAGCCAGCAGACGGAAGTCGAACTGCGTATGCCGTCGCTGCTGCCGGATGATTTTATCCCGGATGTGAATACGCGTCTGTCGTTCTATAAACGCATTGCCAGTGCGAAAAACGAAAACGAGCTGGAGGAGCTCAAGGTAGAGCTGATCGACCGTTTCGGCCTGCTGCCTGACCCGGCGCGCAATCTGCTGGATATCGCGCGTCTGCGCCAACAGGCACAGAAGCTGGGCATTCGAAAACTGGAAGGCAACGAGAAAGGCGGTACGATTGAGTTTGCCGAGAAAAATCACGTTAACCCAACCTGGCTGATTGGTCTGTTGCAAAAACAACCGCAGCACTTCCGCCTCGACGGCCCGACACGCCTGAAGTTTATTCAGGATCTGGCGGAGCGTAAAACGCGTATGGACTGGGTGCGCCAGTTTATGGCGCAACTGGAAGAAAACGCGGCGGCGTAACATCTACGACGCCGGATGGCGGCGCAAGCGCCTTATCCGGCCTACGGGAAGCATACCCTGTAGGCCCGGTAAGCGCAGCGCCACCGGGCACATCGCCTTATCCGGCCTACGGGAAGCATATCCTGTAGGCCCGGTAAGCACAGCGCCACCGGGCGTAATGCCCTCTGCCATCCCCCGCGTTTTCGCCCACATTTACAACACTTTGCACTTCTCTTGCACTTCAAGACATGACAACCCGCCATAATGATCATTGACTCAATTTATTACAATAACCCTTTGATTTGTGATGATAATGAATAACATGCGACTTTCCCGCTGGCTGGCGTTTTTTACGCTCGCCGCGTCCGTAGCGCTGGCGATACCGGCGCAGGCAAACACCTGGCCGCTTCCTCCTCCCGGCAGCAAACTGGTGGGCGAAAATACATTTCACGTTGTCGAAAACAACGGCGGCTCGCTGGAGGCGATTGCTAAAAAATACAATGTCGGTTTTTTAGCGTTGCTACAGGCAAATCCGGGCGTTGATCCTTACGTTCCCCGCGCGGGCAGCGTTCTGACCATCCCTCTGCAAACCTTACTACCGGATGCGCCGCGCGAAGGTATTGTGATTAACCTCGCCGAATTGCGTCTGTATTACTATCCTCCCGGAAAAAATTCGGTGACCGTGTATCCAATCGGTATCGGTCAACTGGGTGGCGATACGTTGACGCCAACGATGGTCACTACCGTCTCGGATAAGCGCGCGAACCCAACCTGGACGCCTACGGCGAATATCCGCGCCCGTTACAAAGCTCAGGGGATAGACCTCCCTGCCGTGGTTCCCGCCGGGCCGGATAACCCAATGGGCCATCATGCGATCCGCTTAGCGGCTTATGGCGGCGTCTACTTGCTGCACGGCACGAATGCTGATTTCGGTATCGGGATGCGCGTCAGTTCCGGCTGTATTCGCCTGCGTGACGGTGATATTGAGACGCTGTTCCGTCAGGTCACGCCGGGTACGAAGGTCAACATTATTAATACGCCGATCAAAGCGTCCGTTGAACCTGGCGGCATGCGCCTGGTAGAAGTCCACCAGCCGTTATCGAAGAATATTGATGACGATCCGCAGATATTGCCGATCGTATTGAACGGTCAAATGCAGGCTTTCAAAGATGCCGCACAGACCGATGCCGCCGTTATGGAGCATGTTATGGAAGTGCGTTCAGGAATGCCGGTCGATGTCACCCGCCATCCCGGGATAACACAGCAGTCGATGTAACGTCGGATAATAAAAAAGCCCCGCTCAGACAGCGGGGCTTTTTTGTGGCAGTAGCAGTGGCATTAATGAGGGTTAATGCTTATTTGTAGATAACCGCAGTCCCGTGGAGGGTGTTAGGACCGGTTACCGAAGTAATGCGGAAAGATTTCGCGCCCATTTCATCCGCTTTTTGCGCCAGTTGATCTTCCAGAGATCCCAGGTTAGTCCCGGCGGTTGCGGAAATGGTGCCTACTTTCTGTTGATCCGCAGGCGTCGCCTGAACTTCAACAGCAGCGAAACTTGCGAAAGAGAGTGAACTCAGTACAGCGGCAGCAATGAGGGTTTTTACGTTTTTCATGATAGTGACCTTTAGCAGATGAACGGTGTCGAAATATTTACTTAACGATCGATAGGTAAATCATAGATGTGATCCAGGTCACACGTCAACATTTTTTTATAACGATCATTATATAAATTAAAAATGACTTATTTTTCATATCAATACAGGTGAATTATTTTTCTTCTGAATGCGCTGGAGACTGAGCGGGATTATTTTTATAATGGTTGTTCAACAAACCCAACAAGGTACAACGGCATCATGACAACTGACTCGACAGGTTGCGTAAAAAAAAGCCGTGGCCGACCAAAAGTGTTCGACAGGGAAGCCGCGCTTGATAAGGCCATGACACTCTTCTGGCAGCACGGCTATGAAGCAACATCGCTCGCCGACCTCGTGGAAGCGACCGGCGCAAAAGCGCCCACGCTGTACGCAGAATTTACGAACAAGGAAGGGTTGTTCCGCGCAGTGCTGGATCGCTATATCAGCCGCTTTGCGGCAAAGCATGAGGCCCAGCTCTTTTGTGAAGAAAAAAGCGTTGAGTCCGCGCTGGAAGACTATTTCACCGCCGTCGCGACATGCTTCACCAGTAAAGACACCCCTGCCGGGTGCTTTATGATCAACACGTCCGCCACACTGGCCGCCTCCTCCCGTGAAATCGCCCATACGGTGAAATCCCGCCACGCGATGCAGGAGCAGACGCTGACCCAGTTTTTGCGCCAGCGGCAGGAACGCGGGGAAATTCCGGCGCACTGCAATCCACAAACGCTGGCGGAATATCTGAACTGTATTTTACAAGGAATGTCGATCAGCGCGCGTGAAGGCGCGACGTTTGACAAGCTGATGCAGATAACCCGCACCACCCTACGGCTGTGGCCGGAGATGCTGAAGGCTTAGCGCCTGACCGTCTGATAAAAAAAGCCCCTCAGCCTGAGCGAATGAGGGGCTAACGTGCAGAGTACAGCTTTTTTTACGCGTCGTTATTCAGAATCAATTGACCGTTATTATCCAGCGGGATTTGCGTTCCGGGATCTTTATCCATGCGGATTTTCCCCTGCTGATCGCCAATCTTGTAAGTGACGTCATAGCCCAGCATTTTCTCTGACTTGTCATACACCGTTTTACAACGCTGCTGCGTAGAGGTGTAGGTGTCATTTTCCTGCATTGATCCCTGGATTTGGTTACCGGCGTACCCTCCGCCCAGCGCCCCGACGACGGTCGCCACATCTTTACCACGGCCACCGCCGAACTGATGACCAATCACGCCGCCAGCAACCGCGCCAAGCACCGAACCGGCAATGCGGTTTTCGTCCTGAACAGGTTTGCGGTGCGTGACCGTCACGTTGCGGCATTCCTGACGCGGTGTTTTGACGGTTTCTTTTATGGGTGTGGCTGATACGACTTGCGCATATTTCGGGCTACGGTCAAAAACGTTCAGACTGGCCACCGCCGCCACACCCAGCGCAGCAGCTACGCCAATCCCTATACCCGCCAACATTGATTTATTCACGGGAATTCCTCCTTTTTTGCTATTAGTAACAATTTTGCAACCAGCAGTGGGGTTAAGCAAATCAGAAAGAGGATGAAAAGTGCGGGGTTATGCGGCAAACAGACACGATTCAGAGAACTCTGAAGCAGATGGCGCGATTAAATTGCCGGATGGCGGCCGATGGCCTTATCCGGCCTACATGCTGTGCGAGCCGTAGGCCTGATAAGCGAAGCGCCATCAGGCGATACGGTAAGGATTAATGCAGTTTCAGACGCGGGCGAATCACACGGTTAATGCTGCCTACTAACATCATTAACCCGGTTTTAAAGTAACCGTGCAGCGCAATCTGGTGCATACGGTAAAGCGAAATGTAAACAAAACGCGCGATACGCCCTTCCACCATCATTGAACCGCGCATCAGGTTCCCCATCAGGCTGCCGACAGTCGAGAAATTAGAGAGCGATACCAGCGAACCGTGATCTTTATAAACATAGTCTTTCATCGGTTTGCCTTTCATCTGCGCCAGAATATTATTCAGTGCGCAGCTTGCCATCTGATGCGCGGCCTGTGCGCGCGGCGGCACAAAGCCCCCTTCAGGACGTGCGCAGGAAGCACAGTCGCCGATGGCATAAACATCCGGGTCACGAGTGGTTTGCAGCGTTGGTTCAACCACTAACTGGTTGATGCGGTTAGTTTCCAACCCGCCAATGTCTTTCAGGAAATCAGGCGCTTTAATCCCTGCCGCCCACACCATCAGGTCAGCTTTGATGTGTTCGCCATCTTTCGTGTGCAGACCGCCTTCGTCTGCGCTGGTCACCATCGTCTGAGTCAGTACGCGTACGCCCAGTTTGGTCAGTTCGCTATGCGCCGCAGCGGAAATACGCGGCGGCAGCGCAGGCAGAATGCGCTCACCGGCTTCAACCAGCGTCACGTTCAGCGCTTCGTTAGTCAGGCCTTTGTAGCCGTAGCTGTGCAGCTGTTTCACAGCGTTATGCAGTTCCGCAGAAAGCTCCACGCCCGTTGCGCCGCCACCGACAATCGCAATGTTGACCTTACCGCTAACACCCATGCTGGAAGAGTATTTCAGGAACAGGTTCAGCATTTCCTGATGGAAGCGACGCGCCTGATGCGGGTTGTCCAGGAAAATACAGTGTTCTTTAACGCCAGGGGTGTTGAAGTCGTTAGAAGTGCTGCCCAGCGCCATCACCAGGGTGTCGTACGCGATTTTACGCTCAGGAACCAGCAGTTCCCCTTTCTCGTCACGCAGTTCCGCAATGGTGATCGTTTTCGCTTCACGATCGATATCCATAACCGAACCCAACTGGAACTGGAAACCATGATTACGCGCATGCGCCAGGTAGCTCAGAGCGTCCACGCCTTCGTCCAGTGAACCGGTCGCCACTTCATGCAACAACGGCTTCCACAGATGGCTGTGGTTTCTGTCCACCAGCGTGATTTTTGCCTTTTTCTTACGACCCAGTTTTTTACCCAACTGAGTCGCCATTTCAAGCCCGCCAGCACCGCCGCCGACAATCACGATCTTTTTCAATGGTGTAGTCAACGTGACCCCCCTTAAATTTATTAACCAATTGTTAAGTAAAAGTTATAAATATAGCCTTTAATTAACAACAAGTTACGGTAATGCAAAGTGACTTCGCTAGTGAGAATAACACGAACGGTGCATTGGTCATACCAAAATTGATGTACATCAAGTTTTCTCGCTGAAAAGATAGACAACCCTGCCTGAATGCTCATAAAAAAACCAGCCCGAAGGCTGGTTTCTGAGGGGGGTGATCGGGTTACAACGGCTTAACCTAACGTTTTAAACGCTTTTATCCGCTGTAAATGAGGAGAGATATTCTTAAATTTATGGGTCTGCTCTTCGTCCCAGACAATTTCATAGAAATGATGCAGCTCTTTTGCCGAACGATGGCTGTCTAGCGCTTCATCATGCCGGGACAGGATCACCAGGCAGCGATCGCGGTTTTTTTCGCGGAAATTGGTGACGCATTTCGTTGCGATATCGGCATACTCTTCCGGGCGGTCGATTTTGCCTTCCATGTTCTCATAGGGGAACAGATTAGGGTTGAATACCACCTGGCGTATGTCGCACAGGAAGCCAATCCGCTCCGCCCAATACCCACCCAGTCCTACGCCACAAATTAATGGCCGATCGTCCACATTCAGTTGCAACATTTTGTCTACTTCTTTCAGCAGATGCTGCATGTCATGTTTGGGATGCCGTGTGCTATAGCTGATCAGTCTGACATCCGAATCAATAAACTGTAGCTGCAACACTTTCTCGTGGTTACCCGGACTGTTGGAGTCAAAACCGTGTAAATAGATAATCATCGCATCCTCACACAAAACTCGGGTTAATGACCTGCTTTTTCTTCCTGCCAGCGTTCATGCAACTGGTTAAGCTGGGCGCTGACCGTTTTCCAGCGTGCGGAGTCCATCAACTCCTGACGCGAAAATGAACCTTTATGATACAAACGCGTAACACGTTCTGCATTGATCGGCGACAGATTATCTAACACGCTGACCGCTCCTTTACGATTATTACAGACCAGGATCATATCGCAACCCGCATCCAGCGACGCCTGCCCGCGCTCCGCGTAGCTCCCCATAATCGCCGCCCCTTCCATCGACAGGTCATCGGAGAAAATCACGCCATCAAAACCAAGTTCCTCACGCAGCACCGTTTTCAGCCAGTGCGGTGAACCACTCGCCGGACGCGGATCGACATCGCTGTATATGACGTGCGCCGGCATAATCGCATCAAGTTTGTTCCCGGTGATTAGCGAACGGAACACCGACATATCCCTGGCGCGAATTTCCGCCTCAGGACGCGGATCGGTTGGCGTTTCTTTGTGCGAGTCGGCAGTGACTGCCCCGTGTCCGGGGAAGTGCTTACCGGTGGTTTTCATTCCGGCAGCATGCATCCCGTCGATAAAACGCGTCGCCATTGCCAGAGCTTTAAGCGGGTCGGCATGGTAAGAACGCTCGCCAATTGCTGCGCTGATATGCCCGACATCCAGCACCGGCGCGAAACTGATATCAATGTCCATCGCGATCATCTCGCTGGCCATTAGCCACCCGGCATCCTGCGCCAGTTTGCCCCCTTCTTCCAGCCCGTGCAGCGCAGCAAAAGATTGTGCGGCTGGCAGGCGGGTAAAACCTTCACGAAAACGCTGTACGCGTCCGCCTTCCTGGTCAACCGCCACCACCAGATGATTGCGCGAAGCCGCCCGAATCTGGCGGACTAACTCGCGCAACTGCTCCGGGTCATGATAATTACGCGTAAAGAGGATCAGCCCCCCCACCAGCGGATGGGCCAGAATCTCGCGCTCTTCTGCGTCCAGCTCAAACCCTTCGACATCCAACATTACTGGACCCACACTGCTCTCCTTATCCTTTCTTTTTCAGCTGCCGCCAGTCGTCGTCGGCCAGCCTGATAAATTGTTGTTCGCCGGTTTGCTGCCAGCGGTATTCAAACCATCCGGCTTTCAGCATCATTACCCAGGGGCGCCATAACCTGACCTGCCGCCATAGCGTTTGCGGACAGATATGCGCAACGGCGGCATAGGATCTCACCAGCCGTTGATGCTGCCGCTCATCCTCTACCCATACAGCGGCCAGCTCCAGAGCGATATCGCCGTCCCCGGCGTATTCCCAGTCAATCAACCGTAGCCCCGATGCCGTCTGTACCAGGTTATCGCCGTGGACATCCATATGCAAAGGCGCCAGACGCAGCGGACGAGGTTCCCGCACCGCTCGCAGCCGTTTTAGCATCCGTAGCCAGTACGGCGTCCTGCGTGCCGGATCGCTCCCCTGCCAGTAGCGCATAAGCAGCGGTAACAGCGAAATACGCCAGCCAAAACGCGGTTGTTGGTGCAGATGATACAGTAAGCCCGCCAGTTCGTCGGTATCCGGTAATCCAGATTTTACCTCTCCCTGCAAATAGTCCACCGCCATCCAGCCGGGAATATAAAAACGCGGTCTGGGAGCAAGGGTTTCCGGTAAACGTGACAACGCGTGATACTGACGCAAAAAATCAGATTCAGGCGCGAAGGGATCATGATGGCAACGGAGCACCAGACGGCGGGCGTCATGTTCAATGATGCAACTCCCGCCGCTTAATCCGTTGTGGCAGGCGGCGACGGGATGATATTGCGGGAAGTAGCGCGACAAAACGTCGTCGCGCGTCAGTAGATTATTGTTGCTGGACTGCACCTTTACCTGACCAGATTATCTCGCCAGTTTGTACCAGCATTAACTGCATTTGCAGCGATGGCGCATTGACGTTACCCGCCGCGCTGGAATAGAGCACATATTGCGCCCCTACGTTACGGGCGATGCCAATCGCTTTACTGCGCGTACCGAGGCTGTCCTGCGGTGATAAACCCAGTTGCTGCTTCGCCATCGCCAGTTGCTGCGCGGAAACCAGCGTAAATTTACCGTTATTCGCCAGCGCATTACGTAAAGTTTCTGTGGCCTCGCCCGCGTTGAGCGAACCGTTGGTGCGATTATTTACGCTATCGACCAGCAGTACGTTACCCGCCGTTACGCCATCAGCCTGAAGCATTTTTCCGACCATCGGCTGCATCGCGCTGTTCCAGTCATAATGGCGCACGCGCGGCGCAGGCTGTGCGGTCTGGTCTTCGTGTTCAATCGGGCCCGGCTGTTGCGGGATCGTCGGCACCGATGGCACGACCGGCACAGGCTGCTGCGGTTCGGCTGGCTGTTCCGGCGCCGGTTTGACTTCATCAACCGGTGCGGGTTCACGTTGCCCCACACAACCGGAGAGAAATATCGCCAGCGCGGCCACCAGTGCGTAGCGATTCATTTTCATCATCAAAATTCACCCCTTACAAATAAAGATAAAGTCTAACCTTATGCGCCCCCAGATAATTGGCGCTGCCATACAGCGTGACCGACGAACGCGCCGGGATAGTCACACTGCGTGGCGCTTCCAGAGGATGCATTTCCAGCCCTCTGGCGTCATACCAGTAAAACCGATAATGCACGGTAACGGGTTCTTGCCTTTCGTTATAGAGGCGTGAGGATGCAGAAGGCTGAATATCGAACGTCGTCAACGCAGGCGCTTCCGCCGTGATACCGGCCGCCAGCAGCGTTGACTCCATCACCAGTGTCTGTTCATCACTGACCGGAATTTCAGGGTGTGAGCGACAACCCGCAAGCAACAGTAAGGCCAGTGACATCGCAAGGCATCCTCTGGTCATTGTCAGAAGCCTTTATGCGCCAGCATCGGCCCCAGCGCACGCCCGCCCAGCAGGTGCATATGAATGTGATAAACCTCCTGCCCGCCATGACGGTTAGTATTCATGATCAGGCGGTAGCCGTCTTCGGCAATGCCTTCCTGCCCGGCAATTTTTGCCGCGACGGTGATCATACGGCCCAGCGCCTGTTCGTGCTCCGCCGTGACATCATTAACCGTTGGGATCAGGGTATTCGGGATGATCAGAATGTGCGTGGGCGCCTGCGGCGAAATATCGCGAAATGCGGTAACCAGTTCATCCTGGTAAACGATATCCGAGGGGATTTCACGACGGATAATTTTGCTGAATATAGTTTCTTCTGCCACGACATTTTTCCTTTTTTCAAAATTAGCCATAACGTTGCGCCATGCTACGCCGAGCCACACTGCGAGTATAGAGTATGAGCGAGTTACTCACGCTCTTTCAACTTTAACCCACGATTTATTAAGCAAAAAATCTGTCAGTTGCTGCGCTTATACTCATTTCCCTCTTCTCTTTGCACCTCATAGCACTGAAACAAGATTTCATTTTCACCCGTAACATCTGTTTACAGCATTAATGCAAGTGCGTATATTTCGCATTTGCATTTTCATGCGCATTTGACGGTTAGAAAATTAAAAGGGTTCACCATGCCATTTCATGGTTTGAACTTAACGTTCATCATTATTAGGGGTTTTTCGATGTCTTTCACAACACACACCCAGGATGAGCAGCGTCAGCCTGCCGCAGTTCCCACACTGCTGGCAGCCTGCATCGCTATGGCATTGATGCCTTCCACCAGCTTCGCCGCTACCACAACAGAAGAAACAATCGTTGTTGATAGCGCATCACAAGCCGACACGTCCAGCGATGAAGAACAGGACTACAACGTTAAAACGACAACCGCTGGCACTAAAATGCAGATGGCGCAGCGCGATATTCCTCAGTCTGTCAGTATCATCAGCCAGCAACGCATGGCTGATCAGCAATTACAAACCCTTGGCGATGTAATGGACAGCACGCTGGGTATCAGCAGAAGCCAGTCAGACTCCGACCGCAACCTCTACTACTCACGCGGTTTCCTCATCGACAACTACATGGTCGATGGCATCCCCACCTATTTTGAATCACGCTGGAATCTTGGCGATGCCCTTTCTGACACGGCCCTGTTTGAACGTGTGGAAGTCGTACGCGGCGCAAATGGATTAATGACCGGAACCGGCAACCCTTCCGCGTCTATCAATATGATCCGCAAACATGCCACCAGCCGTGAATTCAAAGGTAATGTGTCTGCGGAATATGGAAGCTGGAACAAACAGCGTTACGTAACCGATTTACAAAGCCCGCTGACAGAAGACGGTAACGTACGTGCGCGGATTGTTGCGGGTTATCAGAACAATGACTCATGGCTGGATCGTTATAACAGCGAGAAAACATTCTTCTCCGGCATTATCGATGCCGATCTGGGGAGCACAACCAGCCTTTCCGCCGGGTATGAATATCAACGCATCGACGTTAACAGCCCGACCTGGGGCGGTTTACCTCGCTGGAATACGGATGGCAGCACCAACAAATATGACCGCTCGCGCAGTACCGCTCCAGACTGGGCTTACAACGATAAAGAGTTTAATAAAGTCTTTGTCACGCTGAAGCAGCGTTTTGCGGATACCTGGCAGGCAACGCTCAACGCCACGCATTCTGAAATCAAATTCGACAGTAAAATGATGTACCTGGATGCCTATGTCAATAAAGACACCGGTATGCTGGTTGGCCCTTACGCCAACTATGGGCCAGAGTACGGTTACATTGGCGGTACGGGCTGGAACAGCGGCAAACGTAAAGTCGATGCTGTCGATCTTTTCGCCGATGGGGGCTACGACCTGTTTGGCCGTCAGCATAACCTGATGGTCGGCGGAAGCTACAGCAAACAGAATAACCGCTATATGAATACCTGGGCGAACGTATTCCCGGATGAACTGGGCAATTTCTACAACTACGACGGTAACTTCCCGGAAACAAACTGGGGTCAACAAACCGTTGCCCAGGATGATACCACGCACATGAAATCGCTCTATGCAGCGACCCGCATTTCGCTGGCCGATCCGCTGCATCTGATCATCGGCGCTCGCTACACCAACTGGAGTATCGACACGCTGACCTACCGGATGGAGAAAAACCATACCACGCCATATGCCGGACTGGTATATGACATTGATGATAACTGGTCTGCCTACGCCAGCTATACTTCCATCTTCCAGCCACAGAACTATCGTGATAGCTCGGGTAAATACCTCGCCCCTATTACGGGTAACAACTATGAAGTGGGCTTGAAATCCGACTGGATGAACAGCCGCCTGACCACCACATTGTCGGTCTTCCGTATTGAGCAGGATAACGTCGCTCAGTCGACCGGTAGACCGATTTCAGGTAGTAACGGCGACACCGCTTATAAAGCGGTAGATGGAACCGTCAGCAAAGGCGTTGAATTCGAAATTAACGGCGCTATCACCGACAACTGGCAGATGACCTTCGGCGCAACGCGCTTTATCGCGGAAGATAACGAGGGAAATGCGGTGAATCCGAACTTACCACGTACAACCGTGAAGCTGTTTACCAGCTACCGTCTGCCAGTCATGCCTGAGTTGACTGTCGGCGGTGGCGTTAACTGGCAGAACCGTGTTCACGGCAGCGATACGGTCACACCATACGGCACATGGCGTGCGGAACAAGGCAGCTATGCGTTAGTGGATCTGTTCACTCGCTACCAGGTAACCAAAAACTTCGCTGTACAGGGCAACATCAACAACCTGTTAGACAAAACCTACGACACCAATATCGATGGTTCTATTGTCTACGGCGAACCACGTAACGTCAGCATTACTGCAAGCTATCAGTTCTGATAAACGTCACTGACGAGAAGGGAGCCATCTGGCTCCCTTTTTTACGTTCTCGCAAGCCTGATGGCGGCTAACGCCTTATCAGGCCTACAACTGTGCTATAACCGTAGGCCGGATAAGCCACGCGCCATCCGGCAACACAGCGTAAAAAAGGCAGCCATTTGGCTGCCTTAGTTCTCCCCAACGTCTTACTGCTTAGCTATTGCGGATGTATTCATCCATTTCCGTTTTCAGGTTATCGGATTTCGTACCGAAAATGGCCTGAACGCCGGAACCTGCGACGACGACACCAGCTGCGCCAAGCGTCTTCAGGCCAGCCTGATCCACTTTAGCAACGTCAGCGACGCTAACGCGCAGACGGGTGATACATGCGTCGAGGTTAGTGATGTTCTCTTTACCACCAAACGCGGCGATCAGGGCCGGAGCCATTTCACTGGTTGCGCCCACTTTGCTGTCTTCGCTCGCGTCTTCACGACCCGGCGTTTTCAGATCCAGCGCTTTAATCAGCACACGGAAGACGGTGTAGTAAATAATCGCATAACCTGCACCAACGATCGGGAACAGCCACAATTTGCTGCTGTTGCCAGACAGAACGATGAAGTCGATCAGACCGTGCGAGAACGATGTACCGTCACGCATACCCAGCAGGATACAGATCGGGAATGCCAGACCTGCCAGAATCGCGTGGATAACGTACAGGATCGGCGCAACGAACATGAAGGAGAACTCGATCGGCTCGGTGATACCGGTCAGGAACGAGGTCAACGCTGCGGAGATCATGATACCGCCCACTTTCGCGCGGTTTTCCGGTTTAGCAGAGTGCCAGATCGCGATAGCCGCAGCAGGCAGACCGTACATTTTGAACAGGAAGCCGCCGGACAGTTTGCCCGCAGTCGGGTCGCCCGCCATATAGCGAGGAATGTCGCCGTGGAACACCTGACCTGCTGCGTTGGTGTATTCACCAATCTGCATCTGGAAAGGAACGTTCCAGATATGGTGCAGACCAAACGGCACCAGGCAGCGCTCAATGAAGCCATAGATACCAAACGCCACAACCGGGTTCTGGTAAGCAGCCCACTGAGAGAACGTCTGGATAGCCGTCCCGATCGGCGGCCAAATGAAGGACAGGATCACGCCGGTGAAGATGGCAGCCAGGCCAGAAATGATCGGCACAAAGCGTTTACCCGCAAAGAAGCCCAGATACTCAGGCAATTTGATACGGTAGAAGCGGTTGAACATGTACGCTGCAATCGCACCGGAGATAATCCCCCCGAGAACACCGGTATCCGCCAGGTGTTTTGCTGCGATTTCTTCAGCAGGTAAATGCAGAACCAGCGGCGCAACCACGGCCATGGTTTTGACCATGATGCCGTAAGCGACAACCGAGGCCAGAGCCGAAACGCCGTCGTTGTTGGTGAAGCCCAGTGCGACACCAATGGCGAAAATCAGCGGCATATTTGCAAAAACAGAACCGCCTGCTTCTGCCATAACGTGCGACACAACGGCTGGCAGCCAGCTGAAGTTAGCGGAACCGACGCCCAGCAGGATACCTGCGATAGGCAGTACGGATACCGGTAGCATCAGCGATTTACCGACCTTTTGCAGGTTAGCAAATGCATTCTTAAACATAATTAGGAGTGCTCCTGAGTATTTGTGCTTATACACTTCATCCTTCAAACCGCCTCAGCGTTGGCTGCGTTCGTTCATCCCAGTCACTTACTCAAGTAAGCTCCTGCAATTCACTCACTTGCCGCCTTGATGCAGCCTGAATGATTTTGTGTATTCTACGTTTTCACGCATTGGCGAGGGGGGAGAACCTCGCCGTGGACAGGGCATCTAAGCGCCCTTTATTTATTACACAGAGTAAAATAAATAAGCTCGGTTTTGTTTGACGGCTATCACGTTTCAGCTCCTGACAGCCATAAAACCATCACATTCTGACAAAATGAGTGTCTGAATGTTACAATTCGCTCATTCACCGCCCATTTTGTGGCGGTGAACTTTACTCGCTTTGAATATTAATTACGAGCTTTAAAAAAACTCAGTTAACGGGTTGATTGCAGGCGAGAAGCGTCGATGTGGAACAGGCGGGCAAAGTTTTCAGTGGTTGCCTGCGCCAGTTCTTCAACGGCAACACCCTTCAATACGGCCATATACTCTGCGACATCGCGAACCATTGCAGGCTGGTTCTCTTTACCACGATGCGGCACCGGAGCAAGATAAGGAGAGTCCGTCTCAACCAGCAGACGATCCAGAGGAACATAGCGGGCGGCATCACGTAACTGCTCGGCGTTGCGGAAGGTCACGATCCCGGAAAAAGAGATATAAAACCCAAGATCCAATAATTTACCCGCCGTCTCCCTGTCCTCTGTAAAACAGTGTAGTACGCCACCGCAATCCGTCACTTTTTCTTCGCGCAAAATCGCCAGCGTATCGGCGCGTGCGTCACGGGTATGCACAATCACGGGTTTATTTAATTCACGGCCAATCTGAATATGGTTAATGAAGGATTCTTGCTGGCGAACTTTTGTTTCCGGCGTATAAAAATAATCCAGCCCGGTCTCCCCCATGGCCACCACGCCTTCTTCAGCGGCAAAGCGACGCAGGTCTTCCACATCGTATGTTTCATCCTGGTTTAACGGGTGTACGCCGCAGGAAAACACAACGTTATCCCGCTCGCCAACCAGTTCGCGCATACTCCGGTATCCGGGCAGGGTTGTCGCCACCGCCAGGCAGAACTTCACCTCGCGCGCGGCGGCTTTTGCCAGCACGTCATCCACGTCCTTATGCAGAGATTGATAATCCAGGCCATCAAGATGGCAGTGTGAGTCGACTAAAAACATAATGTCTCTCTCAAAGATGGGAAACAGGCAACACGGCGCCTGGTTGCAGGTAATGCTCTATGCGGAGAATAAGATCGGTTAATACCAGTTCGCGGTTTAATCCGGTCACGTTAATCAGCTGTTCGCGACAATGGCAGACATCACTGAGTATGGCCTGGATGCGTGCGACGGATAACCGTTCAGCTATCGACGCCACCAGCGTTCCGGCATCCTGATTTGTCAGGCTGGAAGCGCCATACCGGTATTTAAGGGCATCCATAAGCAGCGTTGCCAGCCAGTGTAAACGTACGGCGGCCTGTTCGTGATTCAACACCGACAGAAGGATATACCAGTCGCCAGATTGCAGCGTATTCGCCAGCGCTTCGCAAAGCGCGTTACGATGCGCCCAGCTGTCGGCCTGCAACAACGCCAGAGCGGCGCCGGGAGCCCCTGCGCTCAGGCGCAGCGCCGCCAGCAACGTCTCTTGTGACATTGTCACTTCACGAGAAAGCCATGAAACAGCGTATTGTTCAGATGGCGGCGCAAGATGATGCAGACGGCAGCGGCTGCGTAAAGTCGCCAGCAGGCGTGCCGGTTCACGGCTGGCAAGGAAGAACCAGGTTTGCTCCGGCGGCTCTTCGAGCGTCTTTAATAAGGCATTCGCCGCGGCATCAGTCAGCAGGGCCGCATCCGGGATCCACACGACTTTCGCGCCGCCAAGTCGAGAATGTTCGTACAGCTTCTCGCCCACATCGCGTACCGCGTCCACGCCAAGGGTGCTTTTCCCCTTTTCCGGCAACAGCGAATAATAGTCAGGATGCGTACCCGCCTGCATTAACTGGCAGCCACGACAGCGCCCGCAGCTTTTATGCCCTTCCGGTTGCTGGCACAGCAAATAACGACTGAGGGCATAAATCAGCGCATCATCCCCCATTCCGGGCAACGCCTGAATCAGTAACGCATGGTGGCCTCGACCCGCCTGATAGCTTGCTACCAGTTTTTCAAAGTCTGGCCGTAACCACGGATACCATTTCATGCACCCTGCTCCTTGATCCAGGCCGTTACGGTTGTGCGAATATCGTTCATCACAGCCTCCAGCGGCTGAGTCGCATCAATGGTGCGAATGCTGGCATCGCTGGCGGCCAGCTCAAGGTAGCGGGCACGCGTGCGATTGAAGAAATCCAGAGACTCCTGCTCAATGCGGTCAAGTTCGCCGCGCGCGCGCGCGCGTTTTAAGCCAACCTCCGGCGTCACATCCAGATACAGGGTCAGGTCAGGACGGAAGTCGCCCAATACAGCATCACGCAGCGTCGCCAGCATCGTCTGGTCGATCCCTCGGCCGCCGCCCTGGTAGGCCTGGGTGGACAGGTCATGGCGATCGCCAATGACCCACGTTCCTTTCGCCAGCGCAGGCTTGATAACGGTTTCCACCAGTTGCACTCGCGCGGCATAAAACATCAGCACTTCAGCTTTATCCGTGATCGTTTCATCACCCACCGATTTGATGTCCAGCACCAGACTTCTTAATTTCTCTGCAAGCTGGGTGCCGCCCGGCTCACGCGTAAAAATCATGTCGTGAATACCCAGTTGCTCAAGTGTCTCCACCACCACGTTACGCGCGGTGGTTTTTCCGGCGCCTTCCAGGCCTTCGATGACGATATAGTTACTGCCCATTTTTTTCCTTAAGCACTTTCAGGTAGTCCTGCACTGACCGGTTATGGCTGGCAAGATTGGTGTTAAACGTGTGACCGCCCTTTCCGTCAGCCACAAAATAGAGGTACGGCGTTTTCGCCGGATGCGCGGCGGCTTTCAAAGAGGCTTCGCCAGGCATGGCGATAGGACCTGGCGGCAACCCGGTGATGGTATAGGTGTTATACGCCGTCGGCGTTTCCAGCGCCGCGCGCGACAGCTTACCATTATAACTCGCCCCCATGCCGTAAATCACGGTCGGATCGGTCTGCAAACGCATACCAATACGCAGACGGTTAATAAAGACCGATGCCACCTGATCGCGTTCGCTGGCGACGGCCGTCTCTTTCTCGATAATAGACGCCATCGTCACCAGTTGATTCTTATCTTTATAAGGCAGCCCTTCCGCGCGCCCTTCCCAGAAGTCATCTACCGCTTTAACCATCTTTTGATGCGCACGCTTCAGAAGCGCGACATCGGTGGTGTTGGCGGTATACATCCAGGTGTCCGGCCAGAACCAGCCTTCAAGCCACTCCGGGGTCTCCAGCTTCAGCGCCTGCGCGACGGTTTCGTAGCGGTCATCGCTAAGCGTATGCTGAATATAAGGCGCATTCCGCAACTGATTCAGGTAATCGCTCAGGCGCATCCCTTCGACCAGACGTAGCGGGAACTGTGCTTCTTTACCGCTTTCCAGCAGTTTCAGCATCTCCCGTACGGTCATGTCAGGCGTTAAACGATAGGTGCCCGCTTTAAAGTTTGATAATTCAGGTTCAACGCGCAGCAACCACTGAAACACACGCGGCCGATTGATAATTTTGTCGGCGTAGAGTTGATCGCCTAATGCCAGACGCCCGGTTCCGGCCTTCAGGGTAAAGATCGTCTCTTCTTTTATTAACAAGGGGCTGTCGGCCAGTTGGCGCACTTTCCACATTCCTGCGCCAGCGGCAATGCCCAACACAACGACCAGCAGAAGGAAAAAGCGTAACATTCTTTTCATGACTAATTCGGGTGCTCACAAAGTGGGGCTAAAAAATCGAACAATGAACGTGCAAACATCAGTTTATCGCCACAGGCGCGCACGGGAATCACGGGCATCAACGCATTGCAGATAACCATCTCATCGGCCTGCATAAGCGCGTCCTCCCTGGCATACACTTCGACAACCTGGAAAGGCGATTGTGCCAGCGACTGTAAACAAAATTGTCGCATAATGCCGTTTACCCCCGCCTGATCCAGGCGCGGCGTGTACACCACATTCTCTTTACGCCAGAACAAATTAGCCGCACAGCATTCCGTAACCCATCCCTCGCTGTCAAGAACCAGCGCTTCATCGGCGTTTGTCTGCTCAAGATGAGACCGGATCAGTACCTGTTCCAGCCGGTTAAGGTGTTTTATACCCGCAAGCATAGGGTTACGCCCCAGCCTTACGGGGCTTAGCGCCAGCGTAATACCTTCCGTACGCCAGCGTTCATAATGGGTGGGATAAGGAGAAACGGATAAAATTCGCGTGGCCTCACGGCAGTTTGACGGGCTGTAGCCCCTGCCGCCGCTGCCACGACTCAGGATAACTTTCAGTACGCCACTGTTCTGGCCTGCTGCCATCGCCGTCATTTCGTGTTGCAGCTCCGTCCATTGACTGAAGGGAAGCAGCAGTTTTTCGCAGGCATCCTGCAAACGGCGAAGGTGTGCGGGCAGGAGGCAAATTTTACCGTCACGGATTCGCGCAGTAGTGAAACAGCCATCACCAAACTGCGTCGCGCGATCGCTTGCGGCAAGAGAATCCTGTTCACGGCCATTAATTAAGAACATAGTGGCTCCTTATTCGTGGTCGATTAGTGTGGCAGGATGGTTAACACAGGACAAGGGAAGAAAGCTGAATAAAAAAGGCCCGACAAGCGGACCTTTTTACTCTCTGGTGGAACGACTTAGACCTTTTTGAAGATCAACGAGCCGTTAGTACCGCCAAAGCCGAAGGAGTTACACAGCGTATACTCCATTCCGTTAACCTGACGAGCTTCGTGAGGCACAAAGTCCAGGTCGCAACCTTCATCCGGGTTATCCAGGTTGATGGTTGGCGGAACAGCCTGGTCGCGCAGCGCCAGAATAGAGAAAATGGACTCTACCGCGCCCGCAGCACCCAGCAGGTGACCCGTCATGGATTTCGTCGAGCTGACCAGCACACGGCTTGCCGCATCGCCAAAGACAGATTTTACCGCCTGAGTTTCCGCTTTATCGCCTGCCGGCGTAGACGTACCGTGGGCGTTGACGTAACCAATCTGACCCGGCTCAATGGCCGCATCACGCAGCGCATTGACCATCGCCAGCGCGGCGCCCGCGCCGTTTTCCGGCGGTGACGTCATGTGATAAGCATCGCTGCTCATCCCGAAGCCAACGATTTCGGCATAAATTTTCGCGCCGCGCGCTTTTGCATGTTCGTACTCTTCCAGTACCACCATGCCCGCGCCATCGCCGAGAACAAAGCCGTCACGCTCTTTATCCCACGGGCGGCTGGCCGCTTGCGGGTTATCATTACGTGTAGACAGCGCACGCGCTGCGCCAAAGCCACCGACACCCAGCGGCGTACTGGCTTTTTCCGCACCACCCGCTACCATCGCGTCCGCATCGCCGTATGCAATGATACGCGCGGCATGACCGATGTTATGTACGCCTGAGGTGCAGGCGGTAGCGATAGAGATGCTTGGCCCACGCAGGCCGTACATGATGGTCAGGTGACCTGCCACCATGTTAACAATCGTCGACGGAACAAAGAACGGGCTGATCTTACGCGGCCCACCGTTCACCAGGGAACTGTGGTTTTCTTCGATCAGTCCGAGACCGCCGATACCAGAGCCGATAGCGGCGCCAATACGGTCTGCGTTCTCTTCCGTTACTTCAAGGCCAGAATCCTGCATGGCCTGAACGCCAGCGACAATTCCATATTGAATGAAGGCATCCATCTTGCGCTGTTCTTTGCGCGAGATGATGTCGTCACAGTTAAAATCCTTTACTAAGCCAGCAAATTTCGTTGCATAGGCGCTAGTATCGAAATGGTCGATCAGGCTGATGCCACTCTGACCGGCAAGGAGAGCTTTCCAGGTAGACTCTACGGTATTGCCGACAGGAGACAACATGCCCAGTCCGGTCACAACTACACGACGCTTAGACACGTTTGTCCTCCAGGGAGGGAAAATGATTCTAGTGGGACAAAAAGATAAAACTCAGGCGGTCGAATGACCGCCTGGAGATGTTCACTTACGCCTGGTGGCCGTTGATATAATCAATGGCAGCCTGAACGGTGGTGATTTTCTCAGCTTCTTCGTCCGGAATCTCAGTATCAAACTCTTCTTCCAGAGCCATTACCAGCTCAACGGTGTCAAGAGAATCTGCGCCCAGGTCTTCAACGAAAGAAGCATTGTTGGTAACTTCTTCCTGCTTAACGCCCAGCTGCTCGCCGATAATTTTCTTAACGCGTTCTTCGATAGTGCTCATACTCTTAAATTTCCTATCAAAACTCGCTTTCGCGATGGTTTTCGTAGTGTATAAAATGTTGAAAAATTTGCAACTAAATCCCGGCAGTTCTTACCACGATTTTACGTTATTTTGAGGCCAAGACCTACAATAACGCAAATATTTTTCGTGGTTAAACCATATACATTCCGCCGTTGACGTGCAGAGTCTCACCAGTGATGTAACTTGCTTCGTCAGAGGCTAAAAATGCAACCGCACTGGCGATTTCCTGAGCGCCGCCGAGGCGACCCGCAGGAACCTGCGCCAGAATACCCGCACGCTGATCATCAGACAGCGCACGCGTCATGTCCGTTTCAATAAAGCCCGGAGCCACAACATTGACAGTAATCCCACGCGACGCAACTTCACGCGCCAGTGATTTACTGAAGCCAATCAGACCCGCTTTCGCCGCAGCGTAGTTGGCCTGACCCGCATTTCCCATGGTACCAACCACAGAACCGATAGTGATAATACGTCCATGACGTTTTTTCATCATAGCGCGCATTACCGCTTTTGACAGACGGAAAACAGATGACAGATTGGTTTCGAGAATATCGTTCCACTCATCATCTTTCATTCGCATCAGCAGATTATCGCGAGTGATACCGGCATTATTGACCAGGATATCAACTTCACCAAATTCTGCGCGAATATTTTCCAGAACAGATTCAATAGATGCCGGATCGGTCACATTCAACATCAGACCTTTACCGTTCGCACCTAAGTATTCGCTAATGGCCTGAGCGCCATTTTCGCTGGTAGCAGTACCGATGACTTTCGCGCCACGGGCAACGAGCGTCTCAGCAATTGCGCGGCCAATGCCACGGCTTGCACCGGTAACCAGCGCGACTTTTCCTTCAAAACTCATGGTTTTCCTCTTTTATTGCTCAAGCGCCGCTGACAGTGCCGCCGGTTCGTTTAGCGCCGAGGCCGTCAGGGTGTCAACAATACGTTTAGTCAGACCAGTGAGGACTTTACCTGGACCCACTTCATAAAGGTGTTCAACACCTTGTGCTGCGATAAATTCTACACTCTTCGTCCACTGCACCGGGTTGTACAGCTGGCGTACCAGCGCATCACGGATAGCGTTAGCGTCGGTTTCACACTTCACGTCAACGTTATTCACAACCGGTACGGTCGGGGCATTGAAGGTGATTTTCGCTAATTCAACCGCCAGCTTATCTGCCGCAGGTTTCATCAGCGCACAGTGTGACGGCACGCTTACCGGCAGCGGCAGCGCACGTTTTGCGCCAGCGGCTTTACAGGCTGCGCCCGCACGTTCAACCGCATCTTTATGCCCGGCGATAACCACCTGGCCCGGAGAGTTAAAGTTCACCGGAGAAACCACCTGGCCTTCAGCCGCCTCTTCACACGCTTTGGCGATGGACGCATCATCCAGACCGATGATCGCCGCCATTGCGCCGGTGCCTTCCGGCACTGCTTCCTGCATGAATTTGCCGCGCAGTTCAACCAGACGAACCGCGTCGGCGAAATCGATGACGCCAGCGCATACCAGCGCGGAGTATTCTCCCAGGCTGTGTCCCGCCATCAGCGCAGGCGCTTTACCGCCCTGCTGCTGCCATACGCGATACAGCGCAACGGAAGCGGCCAGCAATGCGGGTTGAGTCTGCCAGGTCTTATTCAGTTCTTCCGCAGGCCCTTGCTGCGTCAGCGCCCACAGATCATAACCCAGCGCCGCAGAAGCTTCAGCAAAGGTTTCTTCTACGATCGAGTAGCTGGCTGCCATTTCAGACAACATCCCAACCGTCTGGGAACCCTGCCCCGGGAACACAAAAGCAAATTGCGTCATGTTTAAATCCTTATACTAGAAACGAACCAGCGCGGAGCCCCAGGTGAATCCACCCCCGAAGGCCTCAAGCAATACCAACTGCCCGGCTTTAATCCGCCCGTCGCGCACGGCTTCGTCCAGTGCGCACGGCACAGAGGCCGCAGAGGTATTGCCGTGTCTGTCCAGCGTAACCACCACATTATCCATCGACATACCCAGCTTTTTCGCTGTCGCGCTGATGATGCGCAGGTTAGCCTGGTGCGGAACCAGCCAGTCCAGAGCGGAACGATCCAGATTATTCGCCGCCAGCGTCTCGTCAACGATGTGTGCCAGTTCAGTTACCGCCACTTTAAACACCTCGTTGCCCGCCATCGTCAGATAAATCGGATTTTCTGGATTGACGCGATCGGCGTTTGGCAGCGTCAGCAACTCACCGTAGCTGCCGTCTGCATGAAGATGCGTCGAAATAATGCCTGGCTCTTCGGATGCGCTCAGAACCGCTGCGCCCGCGCCGTCACCAAAGATAATGATCGTCCCACGATCGGTGGGATCGCAGGTGCGCGCCAGGACATCGGAACCGATGACCAGCGCATATTTAACGGCGCCTGATTTTACATACTGATCGGCAACGCTTAACGCGTAGGTAAAACCGGCGCAGGCCGCTGCAACGTCAAACGCCGGGCAGCCTTTAATGCCCAGCATACTCTGAATCTGGCATGCTGCGCTTGGGAAAGCATGTGTTGCTGACGTGGTCGCCACCACAATCAAGCCAATCTGGTCTTTATCGATGCCCGCCATTTCAAGCGCGCGGTTTGCGGCTGTATAGCCCATCGTCGCGACTGTTTCGTTTGGCGCTGCAATATGGCGTTCACGGATGCCTGTACGCGTGACAATCCACTCGTCAGACGTCTCTACCATCTTTTCCAAATCGGCGTTAGTACGCACTTGTTCAGGCAGATAGCTGCCAGTACCAATAATCTTTGTATACATGTACGCTCAGTCACTTTTCGGTTATATACCACCGCGTGCAAACTGCTGGTATGTTGGTTGCGCTCAGGTTACACCGTTAATTGTGCACCCGTGAGTGTCCGTTTTTGCCACCTTCCAACAGTTCGAATCCGGCTGGGTATACAGATTCCAGGCGAGCGGCAATTCGCTGAGGAACTTGTCGCTGCACCGCCTGCACTGCCTGTTCAATCGCGACGGCAAATGCTCGCTGATTGGCCGCACCATGACTTTTAATCACCGTGCCACGCAATCCTAACAGACAGGCGCCATTATACTGGTCGGGGTTGAGGTGACTGAATCGCCTCGTCAGGCTTTTTTGTAACCAACGTTTTAATAACAGCAGCCACCACGACCGTTTTTTACTCTCACCCTGAGATTTCAGCAGTGAAAGGAACATCCTGACAACCCCTTCCATTGTCTTTAATGTGACATTACCTGTAAATCCGTCACATACCAGCACATCAGTTTTTCCCGTCAATAATTCATTGGCTTCAAGATAACCAATGTAATTGATGGAAGGGACTGTTTTGAGCAACGCAGAGGCATCACGAATACTGTCGAGACCTTTGGTTTCTTCTTCACCAATATTGAGCAACGCCACGCGGGGATTGGTTATCCCAATCACCTCTTCCGCCATCACGGACCCCATCACGGCAAACTGCACCAACATGGTACTGTCACAATCGACGTTGGCGCCTAAATCCAGCACCACCGTTTTTCCTTTCTGCTGATGCGGTAAAACCGTCATCAACGCAGGACGCTCGATGCCCTCAAGGGGTTTGAGCAATAATTTCGCAAGTCCCATGAGCGCGCCCGTATTACCGGCGCTCACACAGGCTTCGGCTCGACCTTCTTTCACGAGCTCCAGGGCCACACGCATTGAGCTGCCGCGACTGGCGCGGATAGCCTGCGAAGGCCGGGCATCACTGGCAATAACTGACTGTGCAGGGATAATCTGCAGACGCGAACGTTGTTCAAAGTCAGCTTTGGCAAGTAATGGCGTGATGGTATCGGGATCCCCGACTAAAAGAAGTGTGAGTTGCGAATTAGAATTCAGTGCCTGCAGTGCTGCAGGCACTGTCACGGAAGGGCCGAAATCTCCCCCCATGACATCTAACGCCAGGGTTAGACGTGTCAAGGTATCGTCGCTGCCTGGTTTGGTGTTTCCCCGCTTACGCGGGGAAATCCTCACTAAGCTTCATCACGCTTGCGCGTGATTACTTAGCGATGACCTTACGGCCGCGGTAGTAACCGTCGGCAGTGATGTGGTGACGCAGGTGTTTTTCACCAGAAGTTTTGTCTACAGACAGGCTGGTGACTGCGGTCAGAGCGTCATGAGAACGACGCATGCCACGTTTGGAACGGGTTGGTTTATTCTGTTGTACGGCCATGGACCTTACTCCTCAATTACTTACGCTTTAAGCTGGCTAATACGGCAAATGGGTTTGGTTTTTGCGCTTCATCAGGCAGTTCACCAAAGACCATGTCCGCCTCGGACACTTCACAGTGTTCAGAATCATGCACCGGAACTACCGGCAAGGAGAGGATGATTTCATCTTCAACCATTGCAAGCAGATCGATTTCACCGAATTCGTTAACCTCAATCGGCTCATACGCTTCCGGGAGTGCTTCAGCCTGTTCGTCAGAACGAACCGGACTAAAACAATACGTTGTGTGAACCTGATGGGTAAACGGCTTCCCGCAACGCTGGCATTCGAGCGATACCGTCACCTTCGCATCACCCGTAATAACGGCGAGACGTTGGTTATCGATAGCGAACGACATGGAGCATTCCACATCACTGTCCACACTGACTACAGAATCGGCGACGCGCTCTACCAGATCAGAAGTATAGATACCTTCATAATCGAGGCGTTTTTGAGCCGTACGAACCGGATCAAGAGTCAGGGGTAATTTTACCTTTTGCATAGGGCGCGCATATTAACTTTGTAACGTCATAGAGTCAAAGAAAAAGGCAGCCTGCGGTTGCCTTTTGCCAATAATTCGCACACATTGCGGGTTACAGACTTATTTTCGCTCAAACCGTGACTGTATGTCATGCTTGAAGGACGAAGAGCATAGTTTAAGATGGCTCTCATTAATACGCTATATCTGAGGGAAAAAATATGCCCCGTCTCATCCTTGCTTCTACCTCTCCCTGGCGTCGCGCGCTGCTCGAAAAACTGGCGATCCCTTTCGAGTGCGCGGCTCCCGAGGTTGACGAAACGCCCATGTCTGGCGAAGCGCCGCGCCATTTAGTCTCTCGCCTCGCACAGGCGAAAGCACAATCGCTCGCCCACCGTTTCCCCGATCATCTGATTATTGGCTCCGATCAAATTTGCGTTCTGGATGGCGAAATTACCGGCAAACCGTTAACCGAAGAAAAAGCGCGCCAGCAATTAACCAAAGCCAGCGGTAATATTGTGACGTTTTATACCGGACTGGCGCTTTATAATTCTGCAACCGGACATTTACAAACGGAAGTCGAACCGTTTGATGTACATTTCCGCCATTTAAGCGAAACGGAAATAGAGGACTATGTCCGCAAAGAGCGTCCATTGCATTGTGCCGGAAGTTTTAAAAGCGAAGGTCTTGGCATTGCCCTTTTCGAGCGCCTGGAGGGGCGAGATCCCAATACCCTTATTGGGCTACCGCTGATTGCGCTGTGCCAGATGCTGCGCCGGGAAGAGATGAACCCGCTGATGGCATAGTGGATGCGTCTGATGGCGACGCTAAAACATCTTATCAGGCCCACAGCGGAGCAATGCCCGTAGGCCTGATAAGCACAGCGCCATCAGTAAAGATGCCGGATGGCGACGTAAACGTCTTATCCGGCCTACAGGTTTAGCGCGATAATATCGCAACGCGCATCAGGCTTTGTTACGTAACACCTGAAGGCAATGCTTGAGTTGGTTATCCATCGGCGCTTCGATACGCATCACCTCGCCAGTCCCCGGATGGGTAAACTTCAGCGCTGCCGCGTGCAGAAAAAGCCGTGACAGCCCCGTTCCCGCAAGCTGCTTATCAAATTCGCGATCGCCGTAACGATCGTCAAACGCGATCGGATGGCCCGCATGCAGCGTATGCACACGAATCTGATGCGTACGTCCCGTCACCGGGCTACAGCGCACCAGCGTCGCAAACGCATAGCGCTCTTCAACCTTAAAGCGCGTTTCGGAGGGTTTTCCTTCCTGACTCACACGTACAATACGTTCGCCGCTTTGCAGAATATTCTTTAATAAAGGCGCCTGTACCGATTTAACATGCGACTGCCACTGGCCGCGAACCAGCGCCAGATAATCTTTCTGCATCCCCTTCTCACGCAGTTGCTCATGCAAAGAACGCAGCGCTGAGCGTTTTTTCGCAACCAGCAGTACGCCAGAAGTATCGCGGTCCAGACGATGCACCAGTTCCAGGAAACGCGCTTCTGGCCGCAACGCGCGCAGCCCCTCGATAACGCCGAAGCTCAACCCGCTTCCGCCATGCACCGCCGTACCGGAAGGTTTGTTCAGCACAAGGATATGGTCATCTTCATACAAAATGACATCGGCCAGCGCCGCCACTTTTTGCAAATGCGGCGAAACGGCCTCTTCTTCGCGTTCGGCGACGCGCACCGGCGGAATACGCACTTCATCCCCGGCTTCGAGCTTATATTCCGGTTTGATGCGTTTTTTGTTCACCCGCACTTCGCCTTTACGCAAAATGCGGTAAATCATGCTTTTCGGTACGCCTTTGAGTTGCGTGCGCAAAAAGTTATCGATGCGTTGCCCCGCTTCGTCGGCAGTAATGGCAACTATTTTTACGGATGGAGTCTCAGTTTTCATGGGGGCCGATTCTAAATAGCCATAAGGATTAGCGCCACTCATTTTTCTATGCTTATATTTACTTCTATATCCTGTTACTCACGTTCAACATGACCAATTTGCTGGTTATTAAACCAATCACCATGAGGAAGTGAAAAAACTGTGAGTAACCGGGTGATAAATGGTAAAAGTCATCTTGCTATAACAAGGTTAGCAGTGGAATAATGTAACCGTTTCCGTGTCGAACCTTGTTAAAACAAGAAATTTTACGGAATGACCCATTTTGCCAGACAGATCATCAACGCAGCAATGGCGTAAGACGTATTGATTTTTCAGGCAGTTAGCGGGCTGCGGGTTGCAGTCCTTACCGGTATATGTTCTATGTACTACGCGTTGCAGAAAGGCGGCAAATCTGGGAATCCCCAGGAGCTTATGCCCGGGTGAGCAGATGAAGCCAACGCATCTGCGGCGTGAAAGACGATGAACATAATGGAATCTTCTCTGGAGAGTAACTCCCAGGCTGTTCCCCTGATAATTGCGCTGTATTTCCGTATGAAATACAGGCAACCGACACTCTGCGCCTCTTTGAGCAGACGATAACCGTGAGGTTGGCGACGCGAATAGACACGAGGCCATCGGTTCACACCCGGAAAGGCATTACTATGCCCGCAGCTTAGTCGTCAATGTAAGAATAATGAGTAAGTTACGATGAAAAGAATGTTAATCAACGCAACTCAGCAGGAAGAGTTGCGTGTTGCCCTTGTAGATGGGCAGCGCCTGTACGACCTGGACATTGAGAGTCCAGGACACGAGCAGAAAAAAGCGAACATCTATAAAGGCAAAATTACCCGTATCGAACCGAGTCTGGAAGCGGCTTTTGTTGATTACGGCGCTGAACGTCACGGTTTCCTCCCGTTAAAAGAAATTGCCCGCGAATATTTCCCCGCCAACTACAACGCCCACGGCCGTCCAAACATTAAAGATGTGTTGCGCGAAGGTCAGGAAGTGATTGTTCAGATTGATAAAGAAGAACGCGGCAACAAAGGCGCTGCGCTGACGACGTTTATCAGTCTGGCAGGGAGCTATCTGGTTTTAATGCCGAACAACCCGCGCGCGGGCGGCATCTCCCGTCGCATTGAAGGCGACGATCGCACCGAATTAAAAGAAGCGCTGGCAAGCCTCGAACTGCCTGACGGCATGGGGCTTATCGTGCGTACCGCAGGCGTCGGCAAATCCGCCGAAGCGTTGCAGTGGGACCTGAGCTTCCGTCTGAAACACTGGGAAGCGATTCAGAAAGCCGCTGAAAGCCGCCCTGCTCCATTCCTGATCCATCAGGAAAGCAACGTTATCGTCCGCGCATTCCGTGACTACTTACGTCAGGATATCGGCGAAATTCTTATCGATAATCCGAAAGTGCTTGAGCTGGCGCGCCAGCACATCGCGGCGTTGGGTCGCCCGGATTTCAGCAGCAAGATTAAGCTTTATACCGGCGAGATTCCGCTGTTCAGCCACTACCAGATCGAGTCGCAAATTGAATCCGCCTTCCAGCGTGAAGTGCGTCTGCCTTCCGGCGGCTCTATCGTTATCGACACAACCGAAGCGTTAACCGCGATTGATATTAACTCCGCGCGTGCCACACGCGGCGGCGATATCGAAGAAACCGCGTTTAACACAAACCTGGAAGCGGCCGATGAAATTGCTCGCCAGTTGCGCTTGCGCGACCTCGGCGGCCTGATCGTTATCGACTTCATCGACATGACGCCAGTACGCCACCAGCGCGCGGTGGAAAACCGTCTGCGCGAAGCGGTACGTCAGGATCGTGCGCGTATCCAGATTAGCCATATTTCTCGTTTTGGCCTGCTGGAGATGTCCCGCCAGCGTCTCAGCCCGTCTCTGGGCGAGTCCAGCCATCACGTCTGCCCACGCTGTAGCGGCACCGGCACCGTCCGCGACAACGAATCGCTCTCCCTGTCTATTCTGCGTCTGATTGAAGAAGAAGCGCTGAAAGAGAATACCCAGGAAGTTCACGCCATTGTTCCGGTTCCGATCGCCTCTTACCTGCTTAACGAAAAGCGCACCGCGGTTAATGCTATTGAGACTCGCCAGGATGGCGTGCGCTGCGTGATCGTACCAAACGATCAGATGGAAACGCCGCACTACTCCGTTTTGCGCGTACGTAAAGGGGAAGAAACGCCAACCCTGAGCTACATGCTGCCGAAACTGCATGAAGAAGCGATGGCGTTGCCTTCTGAAGAAGAGTACGCCGAGCGTAAACGCCCTGAACAGCCAGCACTGGCGACCTTCGCGATGCCGGAAGTGCCGCCTGCGCCGACGCCAGCAGAACCTGCGGTGAAAGCAGCGACGGCAGCACCGAAAGCCGTTGCCACTGCGCCTGCACAACCAGGTCTGCTTACTCGCTTCTTCGGCGCGCTGAAAAACATGTTCAGCGGCAGCGAAGTCGCTAAGCCGGTTGAACAACCTGCACCGAAAGCAGAGGAAAAACCGGAGCGTCAGCAGGATCGTCGTAAGTCTCGCCAGAATAATCGCCGCGACCGTAACGATCGCCGTGACAACCGTGATAATCGCGACAACCGCGCTGAAGGCGGTGAAAACCGTGATGACAACCGTCGTAACCGTCGTCAGGCGCAGCAGCAGAACGCAGAAGCGCGTGACAACCGCCAGCAGTCTAACGACGTTGCCGATAAGGCGAAGTCCGGTGACGAGCAGCAGACGCCGCGTCGTGAACGCAACCGTCGTCGCAACGATGAAAAACGTCAGGCACAGCAAGAAGTCAAGGCGCTGAATCTGGATGAGCAACCGGCTCAGGAGACGGAACAGGAAGAACGCGTTCGTCAGGCGCAGCCTCGCCGCAAACAGCGTCAGCTGAGCCAGAAAGTTCGTTACACAGACTCTGCAACCTCTGAAGCAGAAGCTGTCGCAACGCCAGTCGTCGAAGACGCTGTCGCCGCCCAGCCTGCTACGCAAAGCGCGCCTGCTCAGCGTACTGAACTGGCGAAAGTCGACCTGCCAGCGATCGCAGACGTTGCGCCAGCAGAGCAGGAAGAAAACGGCGAAGCGCGTGATAACGCAGGAATGCCGCGTCGCTCCCGTCGTTCTCCTCGCCACCTGCGCGTCAGCGGCCAGCGTCGTCGTCGCTACCGCGATGAGCGTTACCCGCTTCAATCGCCAATGCCGTTAACCGTCGCTTGCGCTTCACCGGAAATGGCGTCTGGCAAAGTGTGGATTCGCTACCCTGTCGCCCGTCCTCAGGATACGCAGGTTGAAGCACAGCGCGAAGAAGAGACCGTACAAGCTCAGCCGGTTGCAGTAGAGCCGCAGGTCGTCGCTGCCGCAGCCGAACAGGTTGTAGACGCACCGGCTCAAACTGAAACCGTTGTCGCTGAACCTCAGCCCGCTACTGTGGAAACAACGCATCCTGAAGTGATTGCCACCCCGGTTGAAGAACAACCTCAGGTGATTGCAGAGGCTGACGTCCCTGTTGCGCAGGAAGTCGCTGCGCAAGCGGAACCTGTCGCTGACGTTCAGGAAACCACGACGGCTGAAGAATCCGCTGACGTTGTCATCGCCGAACCGGAAGAGATCGTTACAGAAACGGTTGAACCTGTCGTTGTTGCCGCTGAACCGGAAGAGATTGTCGCTGCGCCTGTCGCCGTCGCCGTTGCTGAAACCGTGTCAGAAAGCGCGGTAACAACCGGGGAGAAATCCGTCAGCCACGCCAGTGCGCCGATGACCCGCGCGCCTGCGCCGGAATATGTCCCGGAAGCGCCACATCAAAGCGACTGGCAGCGCCCTGCCTTCATCTTTGAAGGTAAAGGTGCGGCAGGTGGTCATAGCGCAACGCATCAGGCCGCCGCACCAGCCACGCGCCCGCAGCCTGTAGAATAAGCTGAACGCGATGTTAAAGATAAAGCCGACCTGCGGGTCGGCTTTTTTGTACCTGCAATCGGTGCCCGTTATCTGTTTTCCGGGCAAAAAAATGCCCGCTCCGGGGTGAAGGGAGCGGGCAGACAAAACATACCCAGTTTCATGATATGTTTCAAAACATGTGCTATCTGTTCAACTGAAACAGAGACATTCCTTGCATATCGCTAAACGCTTTATAGGACGCCTGTAACGCAGCCTGTTGCATTACATACGACGAGATGGCCGCGTTCCAGTCCACATCGACCAGATCGCTCATCTGCTGTGCCTGACCCAGCGCGCGCTCACTTCCCAATGAATCCAGGGAATCCAGCTCACTCAATTGCGTTCCCAGTTCCGCACGAACGGTCAGGACGTTATTAAGGGAGTTTTTCAGGCCACGGTTTGTTTTATCAATCGCCGCAGCAGCTTCCGCCTTCTTCACATCATCGTCAGCAACCGGCGTTTTCAGCGCTGCAATGGCTGTATCCAGCATCGCAAACAGGCTGGTTTCTGAAGCGCTGTTATCAGGCTCCGGTACGGCATTACTGGTAATACGATTAAAAATCTGATCGCCCGTATGACCAATCACCATCGTACGCGAAGCATCAACCTGCTGGGTGATGTTTTCAGTGCCGCCGCTATAGTCGCCATTTGCCTGATCAAACGGCGCTTTTTCAGTTTTATAGCCTGCGAAAATGTAACGACCGTTGCCGTCGGTACTGTTGGCCAGGTTCATTAACTGATCGCGAATCCCCTGTAGATCGCTCGCCAGCGAGGCGCGGTCATCATCGCTTAAGGTGCCGTTAGCGGCGTAAACGATTTTTTCCTGCGCAGTTTGAATTGCAGCTGTCACCTGACTTAGCACGTTTTCTTCCAGCGACACTTTCTGAGTGGCAAAGGTACGTGCCAGCGCATACTGACTGTTCTGAGCCTGGGCCTGAGCGAGTACGATAGCCTGAGAAGCGGCAATAGGATCGTCAGACGGATTAATCACGCGCTTACCGGTGGACATCTGCTCACCGTACTTCATCCATTCAGCCTGGGAATTGGTGATACCACGCATATTCTGCTGGTACATCATCTGGGTACTGATACGCATTTATCCTCCTCTCCCTTAGCGAATGCCCAACAGCGCATCAAACAGCGTATTCGCGGTTTGCAGCACCTGGGCGTTCGCCAGGTAGTACTGCTGATAGCGTTGCAGGTTGCCGTATTCTTCATCAAGGTTAACGCCGGAAATCGATTGCTGCTGGTTGTACAACTGCGTCACGACATTGCCCTGCGCCGTGCTGCTGGTTTTCAACGTGGCGGTTTTGTTCCCCACATCGCTGACCATCGTCGCATAAGCATCATTAAAGGACTTATTGCCTACCGTTTTCTGGGTTTGCAAATCCAGCAGCGCCTGACCGTTACGGTTATCGCTCCCACCCGCATCGGGATCGGAAGCCATCGCAATTTTGGATTCATCGGTCACCAGCACGTTCATGTTCACAATGGCATCGCTGACCGGTTTCAGGGTAAAGCTGTCATTCGCATTTGCCCCTGCCCCGACCGTCACTTCCAGTCCGTCAAACGTCAGTTTCCCGTTGGTTTCAACCGCCTTAAAGCTGGTGTTGTCTGACAAGCGGGTGACCTGCCAGTCCTGACCATCAAATACCAGCTTATAATTGGTAGCCTGTACCGCGGAACTGTCGGTGACTTCCGCAGACAAGGTTCCGCTACCCGTATTTTTCGCATTACTCAATACGGACGGTTTACCGATGGAAAAGAAGTCCTCGCCCTGATCGCCATTGGCATCATATCCCTGTTTATGCTGGGCATTAAACGCTTCGGCAAAGGCCAGCGCCAGCTGGTTGAGGGTATTGCGAGTCTGATCCAGATCCTGAGAGCGGAACGTCAGCAACCCGCCAAGCGAGCCGCTATTGAGCAATTTTTCCGGGATTTCAATGTTTCCGGCAGTCGCATCAACATAGGCGACCGTGGTGCGTGACGGATCGGCGCTGGACGGCACCGCGGCCAGTTGACGGGCGCTGCTGCCCTGCACGAGGGTATAGCCATTCGCCATCGTCAGGTTATAGGTGCCGCCGTCCTGGACGCTAACTTCCACACCGACAATCTGGTTCAGCTCACTCACCAGTTGGTCGCGTTGGTCGAGAAGATCGTTCGGTGAAGCGCCCGCGCCCACCCCGGTCAGACGGGAAATCTGATCGTTCAGGCTGGCGATTTGCTTCGCGTAATTGTTGATCTGCTCAACGCTGGAGCCAATGGCAATATTGACCTGCTTATCCTGATCGCGCAGGTACTGATCGGTCGTTTTAAACTGGTTTACCAGGCCGTCGGCTTTACCGATAAGCGCCTGACGCGCTGCCGGGTCTTCCGCGTTGCTGACCAGCGTTTGCAGGCTGGTGAAGAAACCTTGCAGAGAGGTCGAAATCGAGCTGGTGGTACTGGAGAGCAGGTTATCAATTTTCGACATTTGCTCATACCGCACGGTCAAACCACTGCTCTGATTCTGCGCCGCGCGTAACTGATTGGTAATAAAAGAATCATACTCACGCTGTACGCCAGAAACGTAGACGCCATTACCGACCCAACCGCCCGCTCCCAGCGTACTGTTGGCCTGCGCCATAATCGTCGTCTGTCGGGTATACCCGGCAACGTTATAGCTGGAGATGTTATTACTGGCAGTATTTAACGCAGCCTGGGCTGCGCTAAGTCCGCTCATGGCGTTGTTAATTAAGCTGGACATGGAGGTTCCTTGTAATCCTTCAATACTGGTTATTATCGGCAGCGGGTTCCTGGACTTGAGCTATTTAAAAGAGATTGTCGAGATTCGCGCTGTACGTTTTGCTCACCTTGTCGCTCATGGATTTCAGCTGTTGAATCATGCTGGTTAATTTACGCGCATAGTCAGGATCGGTCGCATAACCGGCATTTTGTAACGCCTGTGCGCCCTGTTCAGCGGTAGACGCGGCGGTCACCGCGGCATAGCGCGGGTTACGGGTCAGCAGCCCCACATAATCCGATAGCGCCTCCAGATAGGAGCTGTAAACACGGAATCTCGCTTTTACCTTCTTCGCTTCGCCGTTCTCATATTCGGTGGTGGTGATCTCTGTTACCGGCCCCTTCCAGTTGGACGAGGCCTTAATGCCAAACAGGTTAAAGCTCGGCTCACCATTTTCACGGCGGATCTGTCGCTGACCCCATCCCGACTCCAGCGCCGCCTGCGCCAGAATCAGATGATGCGGCACGCCGCTTTGTTCACTCGCCAGGCGTGCCGGAAGCGAAAGCTGGGCCAGGAAGTCTTTGCTGTCGCCGGACAGCGGCTCATCATTATTTTCCGGCGCTTTTGGCATCGCCTTACGCACCAGCTGCGTCAGCGCCTGATTTTGATAGCTGGTCACCGTTTCCAGAGGGAACTTCATTGGTACCTGCGGCGCTTCTTCCGCAGGCTGCGTCTGCCCCTCGGTCATCTGCCTGACCATCATCTCCGCCAGTCCCAACCCTTTACCGGCGGTCATCTGCTGCGCAATCTGCTGGTCATACATGCTGGTGTACAGTCGCGTTTGATCGCTGCTGAATATGCCGTCTTTCGGCAGCGCTTCACGCATGCTTTTCAGCATCATCTGCACAAACATCCCTTCAACCTGACGAGCGACCGGGCGGATATTCGCCGCCGGATCTTGCCCCGCTTTGGCTTTCAGCTCATTGAGCGATTGCGCATCCCAGGCCGCGCTGGCCAACAGTTTGCTGTCACCAATCATCAGATAATTTCCAGTTTGGCGCGCAGACAACCCGCGCTCTGCATGGATTGCAGGATGGACATCAGATCCATCGGCGTGGCGCCCAGCGCATTCAGCGCGCGGACGACGTTGTTCAGGTTGGCGCTGGAACGGACGCTTTGCAGCGAACCGCCGCTCTGACGTAAATCAATCTGCGTTTGTGGCGTGACGACCGTCTGCCCCCCGCCAAACGGCGTGTCCGGCTGGCTGACGTTCGCCTGGCGATTCACCGTTACGGACAAATTGCCTTGCGCGACGGCGCAGCTGTCCAGCGTCACCTCACGGTTCATCACCACGGAACCAGTACGGGAGTTAATCACCACCTTCGCGTCCTGTGGTGTGACGTTCACCTCCAGATTCTGGATATCCGCCAGGAAACGGACCTGCGAGCTGTTGCCGCTGGGTACGCGAACCTGAATCGTGCGCGCATCCAGCGCGGTCGCACTGCCATATCCACGGGCACGGTTGATGGTGTCAGTGATCTGCTGCGCCATTGCGAAGTCTTCGTTGTTCAGTTGCAGATTGAGGGTATTTCCGCCGCCAAACTGGCTGGGCAGCTCGCGTTCAATAATTGCGCCATTGGTGATACGCCCGCCATTGAGCTGGTTAACCTGCACGCTGCTGCCGCCCGCAGACGCCCCTGCGCCGCCGACTAAAATATTTCCCTGCGCCAGGGCATACACCTGGCTATCGACCCCTTTCAGCGGCGTCATCAGCAATGTACCGCCGCGCAGACTTTTCGCGTTCCCCATTGAGGACACCACCACGTCGATCGTTTGCCCCTGGCGACCGAATGCCGGAAATTGCGCCGTGACCATTACCGCCGCAACGTTTTTCAACTGCATATTGGTGCCCGTCGGGACGGTGATCCCCAACTGAGACAGCATGTTATTCAGCGTCTGGGTGGTAAAGGGCGTCTGGGTCGTCTGGTCGCCCGTCCCGTCCAGGCCGACCACCAGCCCATAACCAATCAGCGAGTTTTCCCGCACCCCCTGCACGCTGGTCAGATCCCGAATACGATCGGCATGCGCCAGGGTGGTTGCCAGTATCAGTACAATTCCAACAAGAGATTTAAACACTGGAGACCTCGCTTACATCGGCGACAAGTTAAGGAAGAAACGTTGCAGCCAACCCATATTTTGCGCCTCGTTGATATAGCCGTTGCCGACATATTCAATGCGCGCATCCGCAACCTGTGTTGACGGAACGGAGTTGCTGCCGCTGATGGTGCGTGGGTTCACGACCCCGGAGAAGCGGATGAACTCAGTGCCCTGATTAATGGCGATCTGTTTTTCACCCACGACGTGTAAATTGCCATTTGCCAGTACCTGATCGACGGTCACGGTCAGCGTGCCGCTAAAGGTATTGCTGGCGTTCGCGCCGCCTTTACCATTGAAGGAGTTCCCGCCAGAGGCTTCCATATCTGCACGCGCGTTGCCGAACAATCCCTGCAAATAACGAGGAACCGTATCAAAGCCGAAGTTGGTTTTACCGTCACGGCTGGCATTGGCGGAGGAGCTCTTACTGGCGCTGACGTTTTCCTGCAATACAATCGTCAGCGTATCGCCGATATTGCGTGGACGTCGGTCTTCAAACAGCGGCTGATAGCCATAGTTGATCGGCTGCGCAGACTGAAAAATGGAACCATTCGCCACCGGAGTCGGGCCCGGTATGGGCTGTGCAGTGGTCGCGCCCTGCACGAGCGGTGTGGAAGGTATCCAGGCACATCCTGTCAGTGAAACCACCAGCAGGGCCATAATCGGGTAATGGTGCGCAGCGTATTTTTGCATTGCCTTCATCTTCAAAATCAGTGTGCCGGTGAGGTTTCCCTCACCGGACGACACTTAGAGTTGCGTCAGTTTTTGCAGCATCTGATCGGTAGTCGATACCGCTTTGCTGTTAATTTCGTAAGCGCGCTGAACCTGGATCATATTCACCAGTTCTTCCGCCACGTTTACGTTAGAGGTTTCGACATAGCCCTGATACAGCAGACCCGCACCGTTAAGCCCTGGCGTACTCTCATTCGGCGCACCCGAGGATTGCGTTTCGGTGTACAGGTTTTCACCAATGCTTTCCAGACCCGTATCGTTCATGAACGTGGTCAGGTTAAGCTGCCCCACCTGTACCGGCGCGGCCTGCCCCTGTTGAGTTACGCTTACCACGCCATCGCGACCCACGGTGATGCTCAGCGAGTTCGCCGGAATGGTGATCGCTGGCTGTACCTGGAAGCCGCCCGCCGTGACCAGTTGACCGTTCTGATCCACCTGGAAAGAACCGTCACGGGTATAAGCAGAAGTGCCATCCGGCAACATCACCTGGAAGAAGCCCTGCCCTTTGATGGCGACATCTTTACTGTTGTTGGTCTGAGACAGGTTGCCCTGACTATGCAGACGCTCGGTGGCGACCGGGCGAACGCCCGTACCGATTTGCAGACCAGAAGGTAAGGTCGTCTGTTCTGACGACTGCGCGCCAGGCTGACGAATCGTCTGGTACAGCAGGTCTTCAAACACCGCGCGTTGACGCTTAAAACCATTGGTGCTGACGTTTGCCAGGTTGTTGGCAATCACATCCATGTTGGTTTGCTGCGCGTCCAGGCCGGTTTTGGCGATCCATAATGAACTGATCATAAAATGTCCTGTATTAACTCATCGACAGCAGTTGGTTAGCGCGCCCGGCATTGTCATCCACGCTGCTGATAACCTTCATCTGCATTTCAAAACGGCGGGCGTTAGCGATCATATCGCTCATGGCGGACACCGCATTCACGTTACTGCCCTCCAGTACGCCAGACATCACGCGAATGGACGGGTCAGCCTGTAACACCGGGCCACGCGCAGCCTGTGTCGCCGCGCTTAAACGGAACATACCGTCATCGCCGCGTTGCACTTCGCTGCCAAGCGCCTTCACCAGCTTCAGACGTCCTACCGGTGCGACGGTATTGGCCGGATCGCCAGGGTTAAGCGCAGAGATAGTCCCGTCTGCCGCGATGGTGATTTCTGAACCTTCAGGAACGGCAATCGGCCCGGCTTCACCGATAACCGGATGCCCCTGAATAGTCAGTTGCCCGGTCGGGTCCACCTGAATGCTGCCGTTACGGGTGTATCCCTCGTTACCATCAGCGGTCTGAACAACCAGCCAGCCATCCTGTTGCAGCGCCACATCCAGCGGGCGCGAGGTGTAATCCATCTGCCCGGGCGTCATATCGGCTCCCGGCGTGGACGCAGCCACCAGCGTACGCGTCGGTAAAGAGAGACCTTCCACCGGCACTGCGCGCAACGCATTGAGTTGCGCACGAAAACCCGGCGTGGAGGCGTTCGCCAGGTTGCTGGCCGTCACCGCTTGTTGATTAAGCGTCTGACTGGCCGCGCCCATGGCGGTATATATTGCGTGATCCATTAAGCCATCCCGTCAGGCGCTTAGCGCAGGTTAACCAGGGTGTTGAGGATCTGATCCTGGGTTTTGATGGTCTGCGCGTTTGACTGATAGTTACGCTGCGCGACGATCATATTCACCAGCTCTTTACTCAAATCCACGTTTGAGGATTCCAGCGCGCCGTTGGTCAACTTACCGAAGTTACCCGTACCCGCCGTACCAAGCAGCGCAACGCCTGAAGCCTGCGTCGCCGCCCAGACGTTATCGCCCTGAGAAGCCAGACCTTCATTGTTGGCGAAGTTAGCCAGCACGATCTGCCCCAGAACCTGCGTTTGTTCGTTGGAATAGTTACCCACTACGGTGCCGTCATCGTTGATCTGATAGCTCACCAGATCGCCCGGCTTATAGCCGTTCTGGTTGGTCGCGACGATGTTGTTCGCACCGGTGTTCTGCTGCATGGAATTCAGGAAGCTCAGGGAGAAAGAGGCTGGGTCCGCACCATTAATTGCGCCAGTGACGATATTGGCGGAACCGCCAGAAACCAGCATCCCGTTTTCATTGAATTCCATCGTGGTAGACAACGTCGGCGTCGCGGTTGGATCGCTGCTGTCCATGGTGTGAACTTCCCAGGTGTTGTCCTGCGTCTTAACAAAGAACACATTCACATCATGGGCGTTACCCTGACTGTCAAAAACGGTAACGGTACCCTTTTTGTTGTAGGAATCCGCATCGCTCGGATCAAACGGCGTTTTCGACGGCAGTTCATCGCTGGAGTTAAGGTTGATCTGCATAGACGCCGTGGTGGTTGCCTTCGCGGCCATCAGGGTGTTCGGGATGGTGATCGGGCCTGGGTTCGCCCCCTGCTGGATCGTCGGCGGCGTTCCGGTTGCCGGATAGCCGGTCAGTTGCAGCCCCTGCATGTTAACCAGATTGCGGTTCTCATCCAGTTTGAACTGGCCGTTACGGCTGTAGAAAACGGAGCCGTTGCTGTCAACCAGACGGAAGAAACCGTTCTGGCTAATCGCAACATCCAGACCACGCCCGGTGTTGGTGGTAGTGCCGTCGGTAAAGTCCTGGGTAATCCCGGCGACTTTAACGCCCAGGCCCACTTTGGAGCCCGCGAACATATCAGCAAAAGACGCCGTACCGGATTTAAACCCGTAGGTGGCGGAGTTGGCGATGTTATTACCAATAACATCGAGGTTGGTCGCTGCTGCGTTCAGACCGCTGACCGCTTGAGAAAAGGCCATGACTTACTCCTGATAAGTGTAAAGGCTTAAATGATCTGCCGTACTTCGTCGAGTGTGGTGGTTCCGTAGGTCCCTAAATCCAGGGTATTACCGCTACTGTTGCGGATAACCCCCTGAACCAGCGCAAACTGAAGCGGTTGCGCCACAAGCTGCGTACTGCCGTTGCTGGCGGCGATCGCGACGTTATAGGAACCGTTTGGCGCGCTTGTGCCATCCTCCAACGTACCGTCCCAGGTAAAGGTATGAACGCCAGCCTTCAGCTCGCCGATATTGATCGTGCGCACCACCTTGCCGTCTTTGTCGGTAATGGTGGCGGTGACTTTATCCGCTGCCTGCTGCAACTCCACGCCAAACGGCGTCGTGGTGATGGTCGCGCCCTCTTCGGTGCCCGTACCGGCCAGAATGGTGGTGCCGGGGATCATGACGCCATGACCAATCAGGGTGCTGGCCTGTAGCGACTGGCTGTTGTCGATCTGCCCGGAAATCGCGCCCAGCGTGGTGTTCAGTTTTTCAATTCCGCTAACGGTGCTGATCTGCGCCAGTTGCGTGGTCAGCTCGTTGTTTTGCAGTGGGTTGGTCGGGTCCTGATTCTTCAACTGCGCGACCAGCAATGTCAGGAAGCTGCTTTGTAAATCACTCGCGCTGCTTCCCGTCAGCGAACTGCCACTGCTGGTGGATGCGACTCCCGAGTTGGTCGAGTCATTCATATTTACGGCAATAGACATACGCGCCTCCTTTACTGGCCTAATGTCAGCGTTTTAAGCATCATGCTTTTCACGGTATTAAGAACTTCGACGTTTGCCTGATAGCTGCGCGAGGCTGACATGGTGTTGACCATTTCACCGACCACGTCCACATTAGGCATTTTTACGTACCCATTGGCGTCCGCCAGCGGGTTGCCAGGCTCATACACCAGTTTATCCGGCGCCTGACTTTCAATGACGTCCGCCACTTTTACCCCACCGGTTGCCGCCCCTGGCGCCGCGTCTACCTGAAAGACCACCTGTTTAGCGCGATACGGTTGACCGTCCGGCCCGGTGACGCTATCGGCGTTCGCCAGGTTACTGGCCGCCACGTTAAGACGTTTGGACTGCGCGGTGAGCGCCGACCCGGCAATATCAAAAATGTTTAACAGCGCCACGAATTAGTTTCCTCCCTGTAGCACATTCATCATGCCTTTGATTTGTCCACCCAACACGGTGAGGCCCGTCTGGTATTTCAGACTGTTATCCGCAAACTGCGTACGCTCGCGGTCCATATCGACGGTATTGCCATCAAGGGACGGCTGGTCAGGAATACGGTAGAGCAGATCCACCGAAGGAGACGCGACGGTCTGGGCCGGAATGTGTTGTGCAGAGGTGAGCTTCAACGCGATTCCGCCGGTTTCTTCCCGGCCACGCACCATGACTTTTTTGAGTTCGCTGGCGAAATCCATATCACGCGCCTGATACCCAGGGGTGTCGGCGTTAGCGATATTGGCGGCCAACACCTCCTGGCGTTGAGCGCGCAGATTCAGCGCTTCCTGTTGAAAACGTAAGGCGGCATCGAGCTTATCGAGCATATCTCCTCCGCAAATGACAAAATTCAGCCGACAGCTTAAATCCCATCACGCGCGCGTTATCGCCGGAATAAACGCAAAATGCGTCGCTATTTGTTGCGTTGATGCTTGTGGTACGCAGGTAGAATCCTGTCATTGCTTAAACTGGCGGGAAGTGACGATGCAAACGTTAAAACGTGGAATAGCGCTGCTGGCGCTGCTGTTCAGCCCCCTGACGATGGCTCAGGATCTGAATGCCCAGTTAACGGACTGGTTTTCTCAGCGTCTGGCAGGGTTCAGCGATGACGTCGTCGTCACGATCCGCACGTCGCCCAATCTGTTGCCGAATTGCGAACAGCCCGCGCTGAGCGTAACCGGAAGCGCGAAGTTATGGGGGCATGTGAACGTACTGGCGCGCTGCGCGAACGAAAAGCGCTACCTACAGGTAAATGTACAGGCAACGGGGAATTACGTTGTTGCCGCGGCCCCCGTCGCCCGTGGCGGTGCGCTTGGCCCGGCTAACATCACGCTAAAACGCGGACGGCTGGATCAGCTTCCCCCGCGAACCGTCCTGGACATTAACCAGATTCAGGACGCCGTCAGCTTGCGCGACCTCGTTCCCGGGCAGCCAATACAGCTCAGTATGTTGCGCCAGGCATGGCGGATAAAAGCTGGTCAGCGCGTTCTGGTGGTGGCGAACGGCGACGGATTTAGCGTCAATGCGGAAGGCCAGGCACTGAACAATGCCGCCGTCGCGCAAAACGCGCGCGTACGCATGTTGTCAGGCCAGGTCGTGAGTGGAACCGTCGATCCTGATGGGAATATTCTTATTAATCTATAATGAGTTAAAGATTTTGTAGTGGCTGCCGATAAATAATCAACCAATGATGATAGCTGGCTGCTACAGCGTAACCCCTCGATGAGGATAAATAAATGAGCATTGACCGTACCTCACCTTTGAAGCCCGTTAGCACTGTCCAATCGCGCGAAACCAGCGATGCGCCGGTACAAAAAGCGCGTCAGGAAAAAGCGTCAACCACGACCAGTACCAGTGTGAAGTTAAGCGATGCTCAGGCGAAACTGATGCAACCCGGCACCAGCGACATCAATATGGAGCGCGTGGAAACCCTGAAAACGGCGATTCGTAACGGTGAGTTGAAGATGGACACCGGTAAAATTGCAGACTCGCTGATCCGCGAGGCGCAGAGCTACTTACAGAGTAAATAAGCGTATGACTCGTCTGTCAGAAATTCTGGATCATATGACGGCTGTCCTCAATGACCTGAAAAAGGTGATGGATGCCGAGCAGCAGCAGCTCTCCGTAGGTCACATTAACGGTAGCCAGTTACAGCGTATTACAGAAGAAAAAAGCTCTTTACTGGCGACGCTGGATTATCTGGAGCAGCAGCGCCGTCTTGAACAAGATGCGCAGCGTAACGTTAATGATGATGTCGCCAGACGCTGGCAGGCGATTACGGAAAAAACGCAGCATTTACGCGATCTCAACCAACATAATGGTTGGCTGCTGGAAGGGCAGATTGAACGGAATCATCAGGCGCTCGACATGCTGAAACCGCATCAGGAACCGACGCTGTATGGCGCGAACGGTCAAACCGCCTCTCCCCACCGTGGCGGGAAAAAAATCTCTATCTGATTGCCGGATGGCGGCTACGCCTTATCCGGCCTACACGATCACAGAACAACTCGTATGCCCGGTAAGCGGCAGCGCCACCGGGCGATTGACCGGATAGAGGCTCTATGCCGTCCGGCGAGTAAATTCCTTCACTTTAAAGCCCAACACTGCCAGCGCGGCGAAATAGGCGGCAATCCCCACAACCACAACCGCCATCAGTCGGGCCAGACGCCACAGCATCGTCCCTTCTGACCACTCAGGCATAATATGCAACATGCCAACCAGCGCGGCGGACATCACCAGCACGGAAATCACCAGGCGGGTCAGGAACCACGTCCAGCCCGGCTGTGGAGTAAAGATTTTCTGTTTGCGCAGTTGCCAGTACAGCAGCGACGCATTCAGACACGCCGCCAGACCAATAGACAGCGACAGACCGGCATGTTTCAACGGCCCGATAAACGCCAGGTTCATCAACTGAGTCATGATCAGCGTCACAATGGCGATTCTGACTGGCGTTTTGATATCCTGGCGCGAGTAAAACCCCGGAGCCAAAACTTTCACCACAATTAAGCCGATCAGACCAACGGAATAGGCCACCAGCGCGCGCTGGGTCATCGACGCATCAAAGGCGGTGAACTTGCCGTACTGGAACAGCGATACCGTCAGCGGTTTGGCCAGAATGCCCAACGCGACGGCGCTCGGCAACGCCAGCAGAAAACACAGACGCAGCCCCCAGTCCATCAGACGGCAATATTCATCATGATTGCCGCTGGCAAAACTTTTAGACAGTGAAGGCAGCAAAATGGTGCCCAGCGCCACGCCCAGAACCCCTGACGGAAACTCCATCAGTCGGTCAGCATAATACATCCAGGAGACCGAACCGGAAGCCAGAAACGAGGCGAAAATGGTGTTGATGATCAGAGATATCTGGCTTACCGAAACGCCGAGGATCGCCGGGCCCATTTGCTTCACAACGCGCATCGCGCCTGCGTCACGAAAATTGATGCGCGGCAATACCAGCATCCCAATTTTCTTCAGATGAGGAAGCTGGTAAACCAGTTGCAGCACGCCGCCCACCGTCACCGCCCAGGCCAGCGCCAGTACGGGAGGATTAAAATACGGCGCGGCAAACAGCGCAAAGCCGATCATACTGATGTTCAGAAATGTGGGCGCAAACGCAGGAATCGAGAAACGGTTCCAGGTGTTGAGGATCGCGCCCGCCAGCGAGGCCAGCGAAATCAGCAGAATATACGGAAAGGTAATTTGCAGCAGTTTGGTGGTCAGGGCGAATTTATCGGCGGTATCGGCAAAACCCGGCGCGGTTACCATGATCACCCACGGCGCGGCGAGCATACCGGCCACCGTCACCACGGCTAACGCCAGGGTCAGCAGGCCGGAGACATAGGCGACAAAAACCCGGGTCGCCTCTTCGCCCTGCTTGCTCTTGTATTCTGCAAGGATCGGCACAAACGCCTGGGAAAATGCCCCTTCGGCAAAAATGCGCCGCAACAGATTCGGTAACTTGAATGCCACGAAAAAGGCGTCGGTCGCCATCCCTGCGCCAAAAATTCTGGCGACAATCGCGTCACGCGCAAAACCAAGCACGCGCGAAAACATGGTCATCGAGCTGACGGCAGCCAGCGATTTTAATAAATTCATCAGTGTTGTATTCCAGACCCTGGAGCAAAACCCTTGCATGGCCGACCGCAGGCCGGATAAAGGCGTTTACGCCGCCATCCGGCAATATCGTTGTGCCTGATAACCACGTAAAAACGTCTTATCAGGCCGACAGAACGATCCACGGTTTGCCATCATTCTCTGTCAGAAAGAGGTGTTATTTTGAGTTGGCATATAGTACCTGGATTATGATGAATTACTACAGCCAGATGTTACAGGGCGTTATTCGCTCATTGCCTCGCGCCAGAGTTTCTCTACGACGCGCTGCGCCAGAATCGCCTGTTCGCCCGCCGTTTCAGGAACCGTCTGATTTTGCACGCATTCAATAAAATGACGGGCGCATCCGGCAAATCCACGTTGTTCCTGGGTTGTCTGCCAGCCCGGAATGGGTTTATGCACCACGCCCTGGCCGCGTTCCTCGCGCCATTCGCGCATATCCGTTACATCAAACAGGCCGCCGTCCGTCACCGCCTGCACACATTCACGCTGACTCCCGGCGCGACGGTGCATACTGGTGGTGATTTGCAACTGATCCGTCGAAAAATGGTGTTCGGCATACAGCATCTCGCCAAGATCGTTGGTCTGCAACGTGCCGCTGTTCAGTTGCGCCTTGCCGTCCGTCAGCCACAGCGCGGTGTCCACAACGTGCAGGTAGTCATCCAGCAGCGTGAAACGCAAATCATGCGGCCCGACGCTGTCCGTCCGGTGTTTATCCATACGGACAGAAGCGGCGGCGCCCAGTTGCGCTTTCAGATCGCGGTAGAGCGGAGCGAAGCGTCGGTTAAACCCGACCATTAGCGTCAAATTTTTGCGCGCGGCCAACGCCACCAGCCGTTCCGCATCGCGCAGGTTTTCCGCCAGTGGTTTATCGACGCAGACATGAACCCCGGCATTGAGCAGTTCGCTCACCACCTCATAATGCGTCGCCGTGCTGGAGTGGACGAAAATGGCGTCGCAGGTTGACGCCAGCGCTGGCAACGACTCAACGTACGGCATCCGCCAGCTTTCACAAATGCGCAGCGCCTTATCCCGCGAAGGAGACCAGGCCCCCTGTAGCGTCCAGTCGCCGGATGCGCCCAGTACGGGCAACCAGGCTTTTTGGGCGATCCCCCCTAACCCAACAACACCGATACGTAATTTTTTCACGTTAGTCTCCCAGGTGCGCCAGGAGCGAATCAAGGCGCTGTTTCAGTTCCGCGACTTCGCCTTCCAGCGCCTCAACGCGCGCATGCAGATCGCCCGACGCCGCCTGCGGCGCGTCATCTGAACTCACCGGTTCATCGACTTCGCCGCAAAACAGGTGCATATACCGGCTTTCACGCTTACCCGGTTCGCGCGCCAGGCGCACTACGTAAGGGCCATCGTCACGGGCGGCAAGCTGTTCCAGCGTCGATTCCACTTCTGCCATATCGCTGAATTCATACATGCGGGATGCACGGCTGCGCAGTTCACCTGGCGTCTGGGCGCCGCGCAGCAGCAGCGTGGCAATCAGCGCCACCTCCGCCGGACTCAGTTTAAGATTGCCAAACTCGGAGTTGCAGAAGCGCTGTTCATATTTGGTGACGCGATTGCCGAAGCCGCTCACCGTTCGCAGAAAATGGCGTTTCACTAAGTTATCAAGCTGTTCCTGCACCTCATGTTCCGATAAGTTCATTACCGGTTCACGGTTGGTTTTTTGATTACTGGCGGTAACCACGCCGTTAACCGAGAGCGGGTACTGCTCCGGCGTTGTCACCTGTTTTTCCAGCAGGCAGCCAATCACTCGCGCTTCAGTGGCGGTTAGTTCGTATTTCATCGTCCTCTCCTTAGCGACCGGGGGTCCATTCAGTCGTCGTCAACGCCGTCAGCACATGATCGCGCCACTGTCCGTCAATCAACAGGTAATCTTTCGCATACCCTTCTTTTTCAAAGCCGAGTCGCGCCAGCAAGTCGCCGCTGCGCTTATTATGCGGCATATAGTTCGCCATAATACGGTGAATATGTTGCGTACGCTGCATATAACGAATCGCCGAGGTTAAGGCCTCATACATCAGCCCCTGCCCCTGCCACTTTTGTGCGATGGAGTATCCCAGATAACAGGCGTGGAATGAGCCACGCACTACGTTAGAAAAATTGGCCACGCCGATGATCTCTTTCTCTTCCGGGTCGAGCAGCGCGAAATAGAACGCTGAACCCTGTTTATGAAACTCGGCGATCATGCTCAGACGCGCCTGCCAGCCCGAAGGATAGCAGTGGCTTTCATCACGAACGGGTTCCCAGGGTTTTAAAAAATGACGATTTTCCGCGTAATAATCGGCCAGACGCCAGGCATCACGCTCATGTACTAAACGCACAACCAGACGGTCGGTTGTTAAGCGTACTTTTGGCACGTTACTGCGATAGCCAAACATTCTATACCTACTCCTTCCCGTAACGTCTTCACACCCTGATAACGTTACTATACCTGCGCCTGTACGCTCTGTGAAAAGTGCAAATCGTCATTTTTTGGCTTATTCACACATTTTGATGAAAACTCTCTATCAAGATGGACTTTTGATAAAAAAATATTGTCCCGGCAAAGGTGGGAAAAAACGCGCCGACACCGCAGAATAGAAGGTGCTCACCTTTTAAACTCAACAGAATTCGAGTTGCAGGACGGCGGCAAGCGAGTCACTCCCTGAAAGCGCACAGAAATACGTGGCCGGGGAGCGCGAACGCCGCCGACGCGCCTGCGACGTGAAGGATGACGAGTGTCTTTCCCGGGAGGGGAAATGTCGCGTGTCTCGCAGGCCAGGAACCTGGGTAAATATTTCCTGCTCATCGATAATATGCTGGTCGTATTAGGCTTTTTCGTGGTGTTTCCACTGATCTCCATTCGCTTTGTCGACCAGATGGGCTGGGCGGCATTGATGGTCGGCATTGCGCTCGGACTGCGCCAGTTCATCCAGCAAGGGCTGGGCATTTTTGGCGGCGCGATTGCCGACCGTTTTGGCGCGAAGCCAATGATTGTTACCGGGATGCTTATGCGCGCAGCCGGATTCGCGACGATGGGGATCGCCCATGAGCCCTGGCTGCTCTGGTTTTCCTGCTTTCTTTCCGGGCTTGGCGGCACCCTTTTCGATCCGCCGCGCTCTGCGCTGGTCGTCAAGCTGATTCGCCCTGAACAACGCGGTCGTTTCTTTTCGCTGTTGATGATGCAGGACAGCGCGGGCGCCGTGACTGGCGCGCTATTGGGTAGCTGGTTGTTACAGTACGATTTTCGTCTGGTATGCGCGACGGGGGCGGTACTGTTCGTTTTGTGCGCCGCGTTTAACGCCTGGTTGCTTCCGGCATGGAAGCTGTCAACGGTGAAAATCCCGGTACGCGAGGGCATGGGGCGCGTCATGGCGGACAAACGGTTCGTGACTTACGTACTGACCCTGGCGGGATACTACATGCTGGCCGTACAGGTAATGCTGATGCTGCCCATCATGGTCAATGACATCGCGGGATCACCGTCCGCCGTCAAGTGGATGTATGCGATCGAAGCCTGCCTCTCGCTGACGCTGCTCTACCCAATCGCCCGCTGGAGCGAGAAACGTTTTCGCCTGGAGCACCGCCTGATGGCCGGACTGCTGCTGATGTCGCTCAGTATGTTGCCTGTCGGGCTGGTCGGTAATTTACAGCAGCTCTTCACGCTCATTTGCACGTTCTATATCGGCTCGGTCATTGCGGAACCGGCGCGTGAAACGCTCAGCGCCTCACTGGCCGATGCGCGGGCGCGCGGCAGCTATATGGGCTTCAGTCGACTGGGTTTAGCCATTGGCGGCGCGATAGGGTATATCGGCGGAGGATGGTTGTTCGATATGGGGAAAGCGCTGCAACAGCCTGAACTGCCCTGGATGATGCTTGGGGTAATCGGAATCATGACCTTTCTTGCGCTCGGTTGGCAATTCAGCCACAAACGGACGCCACGCGGCATGCTGGAGCCAGGCGCCTGATTTGATACCTGCTTTCATCTCCTCCATACTGAAAGAGAACCGACAGTTAAATGGAGGAGAAACGTGAAGCTTTATATTTACGATCACTGCCCTTTCTGCATCAAAGCCCGCATGATTTTCGGCCTGAAAAATATTCCCGTTGAGCTAAACGTCCTGGCAAACGACGACGACGCAACGCCCACCCGCATGATCGGCAAAAAAATGGCGCCCATTCTGCAAAAGGACGACAGCCGTTATCTGCCCGAAAGTATGGATATCGTCCATTATGTGGACAACCTTGACGGCAAACCCTTGCTGATCGGAAAACAGAACCCCGCGATTGATGAGTGGTTACGCAAAGTTAACGGTTACGCCAATCGCCTGCTCCTTCCGCGTTTCGCAAAATCGGCATTTGATGAGTTTTCCACGCCGTCGGCGCGGAAATACTTCACCGAGAAAAAAGAGGCCATGATTGGCGACTTTGGCGAAAATCTGGCGCATTCCAGTGGGCTCATCAAAAACATCAGCGACGATCTGCGCGCGCTGGATAAATTGATTGTGCAGCCTAATGCCGTGAACGGTGAACTGTCTGAAGACGATATTCATCTGTTCCCGTTATTACGTAACCTGACGCTGGTCGCTGGCATAAACTGGCCAACCCGGGTCGCTGATTACCGTGATAACATGGCAAAACAGACGCAAATCAATCTGTTATCGTCTATGGCCCTCTAATGCTTGTGGGTGGAGGCGCCATGCCGCCACCCTTTCAGTTTTTTCTGCTGGTGCGCGGCGTGCTGGTGCCACATGCTGCTTTGTGTCAGGATTACGACACGGGCATCATGTTGAGGAACCCCATGAAAAAGATTGTCTTTGCCGCTGCATTGTTGGTTAGCGGCCTGTTGGTTGGCTGCAACCAACTCACGCAGTACACGGTAAGCGAGCAAGAAATTAATCAGGCGCTTGAAAAACGGAATAATTTTTCCAAAGACATTGGCTTACCGGGCATCGCGGATGCGCATATTGTACTGACGAATCTCAGCAGCCAGATTGGCCGGGAAGAGCCCAACAAAGTCACGCTAACCGGTGATGCGAACCTGGATATGAGCTCCCTGTTTGGCAGCCAGAAAGCCACCATGAAACTGAAGCTGAAAGCGCTACCGGTCTTTAACAAAGAAAAAGGCGCGATTTATCTGCAAGAAATGGAAGTGGTGGATGCAACCGTAACGCCGGAAAAAATGCAATCGGTGCTGCAAACGCTGATGCCTTACCTGAATCAGTCGTTGCGTAATTATTTTAATCAGCAACCGGCCTACGTTTTGCGTGAAGACAGCAGCAAAGGCGAAGCGCTGGCGAAAAAATATGCCAAAGGCATAGAGGTTAAACCGGGCGAAATCATCATCCCGTTCACCGACTAACGCACCAGGGCGCATTTGCGCCCTTTTTTTTCGTGCAAACGAAAACGTTTCCGCTTATCCTTGGTTTCCGGCAAAAATGACTATCCCCCAGCCGGAGCATATTAATGACTGCACCATCCCAGGTTTTAAAGATCCGCCGCCCAGACGACTGGCACGTTCACCTTCGCGATGGCGACATGTTAAAAACTGTCGTGCCTTACACCAGTGAAATTTATGGCCGCGCGATAGTGATGCCGAACCTGGCGCCGCCTGTTACGACGGTCGATGCGGCCATCGCATACCGCCAGCGCATTCTTGATGCCGTTCCTGCCGGGCATGACTTTACCCCACTGATGACCTGCTACTTAACGGATACGCTTGATCCTGATGAGCTTGAGCGCGGATTCCGCGAAGGTGTCTTTACCGCAGCAAAACTCTATCCGGCCAACGCGACCACCAACTCCAGCCACGGCGTCACCTCTGTCGATACGATCATGCCGGTACTGGAGCGCATGGAAAAACTCGGCATGCCGTTGCTGGTACACGGCGAAGTTACCCATGCTGATATCGATATTTTTGACCGCGAAGCACGGTTTATTGAAACGGTGATGGAGCCGCTGCGCCAGCGTCTGACGGCGTTGAAGGTTGTATTTGAGCACATTACCACCAAAGATGCCGCAGAGTACGTTCGCGACGGCAACGAGCTGTTAGCCGCCACCATCACGCCACAGCATCTGATGTTTAATCGCAACCATATGCTGGTCGGCGGCATTCGCCCGCATCTGTATTGCCTGCCGATCCTCAAACGTAACGTCCACCAGCAGGCCTTGCGTGAACTGGTCGCCAGCGGATTTAGCCGTGCCTTCCTCGGTACCGACTCCGCGCCGCACGCCCGTCATCGGAAAGAAACCAGCTGCGGCTGCGCAGGCTGCTTTAATGCCCCGACGGCGCTTGGCAGCTACGCTACGGTCTTTGAAGAGATGAACGCCCTCGCGCATTTTGAAGCGTTCTGCTCACTCAATGGGCCACGGTTCTACGGCCTGTCGGTCAATGAAACCTACGTTGAACTGGTACGCGAAGAGCAGCTCGTCCCGGAAAGCATCACGCTTGCCGATGACTCACTGGTGCCCTTCCTGGGCGGCGAGCGCGTACGCTGGTCAGTAAAATAATAAAAAAAATGTGGCCAACTGTTGTAAGCCGGAAAGGTTAACTGTATAAATACACAGTATATTCAACAGGGGGCCATTATGCGTATTGAAGTCACTATAGCGAAAACGTCACCTTTGCCTGCTGGCGCGATTGACGCGCTGGCCGGTGAACTCTCCCGCCGTATCCATCACTCTTTTCCAGATAACGCGGGCAATGTTGTCGTCCGTTATGCCGCAGCCAACAATTTGTCGGTCATTGGCGCGACAAAAGAGGATAAAGAACGCATCAGCGAAATCCTACAGGAAACCTGGGAAAGCGCGGATGACTGGTTCGTCAATGAATAAAAAATGATATGCAGTAATGTTCGTTTTTGCCGGGTCGCCCCGGCTTTTTTATTTGCGCAACTGGTCGCTTTTTAATCCATTACTCAAAATAACTGCACAACATGCCAAAAAAATATGAATAACATGCTGTTTTATTGTGCACATAATTCTTAAAAAGAAGAAATTTATTCTGTCACCCTTTAAATTTCCAGTGAATAGCCTTATTTATTGATATACTGAAGTTGCTTCAGAAAAAAAACACGCATTGAACCTCGAAAACCGTTGTCTTGTAACACGTATTAGGGGGCATAATGGAAAAGAATAATGAAGTCATTCAGACTCATCCGCTTGTAGGATGGGACATCAGCACCGTTGACAGCTATGATGCGCTGATGTTGCGTTTGCACTACCAGACCCCGAATCGCCCTGACCCTGATGGGACTGAAGTTGGTCAGACGCTCTGGTTAACCACCGATGTTGCCAGACAATTTATTTCGATATTAGAAGCAGGCATCGCCAAAATTGAATCTGGCGATTACCAGGAAAATGAGTATCGCCGTCATTAACGTGACGCGACCCCTCCACCCAAAGGCACCTTAAAAGGTGCCTTTATCGTTTCATACTCTCAATAATTCCACTGACAGAAAGTCGGCCGACAAACGCGCCGCCGCGACGGCAATCCGAAAGCATGACGAGTATAACTTGTATATCTCAATTCACTTATTTACCCTGCAATAATCGCGATAGCAGAGAGAAGCTGATGAAATACGACTTAATCATTATTGGCAGCGGTTCCGTCGGCGCCGCAGCCGGATATTATGCCACTCGCGCCGGACTGAAGGTTCTGATGACAGATGCCCATATGCCACCACATCAACAGGGCAGCCATCACGGCGATACCCGGTTAATCCGCCACGCTTATGGCGAGGGTGAGAAATACGTTCCTCTGGTGCTGCGTGCGCAAACGTTATGGGAAGAGCTTTCAACGCATAATGAAGATCCCATCTTCGTCCGCTCCGGCGTCATAAACCTCGGCCCGGCGGACTCGCCATTTCTGGCGAACGTGGCGCATAGCGCACAGCAATGGCAGTTAAACGTTGAGCAACTGGATGCCGCCGCCATCATGGCGCGCTGGCCTGAAATTCGCGTCCCTGACAACTACATTGGCCTGTTCGAAATGGACTCCGGTTTTCTGCGCAGTGAACTGGCGATCAAAACCTGGGTTCGCCTTGCCGAAGAGGCTGGCTGCGCGCAACTCTTTAACTGCCCCGTCACCGCCCTTCACCACGATAACGACGGCGTTACCGTTGAAACCGCTGACGGCGAATACCGCGCGAAGAAAGTGCTGATCAGTGCCGGTACATGGGTACAGGCGCTGGTGCCGGAACTCCCCATCCAACCCGTTCGTAAAGTTTTTGCCTGGTATCAGGCTGACGGGCGCTACAGCATGAAAAATAACTTCCCGGCGTTCACTGGAGAACTCCCGAACGGCGATCAGTATTACGGTTTTCCCGCCGAAAACGACGCATTAAAAATAGGAAAACACAACGGTGGTCAGTTGATTCACTCACCGGAAGAGCGCAAGCCGTTTGCCGCCGTCGCCAGCGATGGTTCCGAAGCGTTCCCCTTCCTGCGCACTATCCTGCCCGGCATTGGCTGCTGCCTGAACGGCGCCGCCTGTACCTATGATAATTCCCCGGATGAAGATTTTATTATCGATACATTACCGGGACATGATAATACGCTGATCGTCACCGGTCTGAGCGGCCACGGCTTTAAGTTCGCCTCGGTATTGGGCGAGATTGCCGCCGATTTCGCGCAGGGTAAATCGCCGGCTTTTGACCTGACGCCATTCAAACTGAACCGCTTTACGCAATAATGACCCAATGGCCTCGCAAACGGGGCCGTTTCTTTTTGAGGAGTCAGGCTGTGCGTCGTATTTTTCACTATCTGATCAATAATATTCGTGAGCATTTTATGCTCTACGTTATTTTATGGTCGCTGCTGGCCATCATGGACATTATTTATATCATGTTCTTTTAATTTATTTCAGCTGACAAAAATTGACAAAACCTGAGATTACTCTAACTTTCATTGTAATAATTTGACCAATAAGAAACCTCCCGCCCTCCTGCCCTATATAGATAAAACCGCTAATCACCTCGAATCTTCTGACGCACAATGACAAATTCAATCAATTTTATTGAAATAAAAACAAATATCGCCATGATTGTTATTTATTAGTTGCATTAATGTCTCTAACAGGTCATTTTCATTCTCTCCTGAAATATCCATTGGTGTGTTTATGCAATTCAAAAATACTCCTCAGCGCTATGGCGCCATTTCTGTATTGCTTCACTGGCTGGTCGCCATTGTTGTATACGGCATGTTTGCCCTGGGTTTATGGATGGTGACGCTCAGCTATTACGATGGCTGGTATCACCAGGCGCCGGAATTGCATAAAAGTATCGGCATCCTGCTAATGATGGGGCTGGTTATACGTGTTTTCTGGCGTTTCGTCTCACCACCGCCAAAGGCGCTGAAAAGCTATTCACGCCTGACCCGTCTGGGTGCGGCGGTGGGCCACCTTGCGCTGTATCTTCTGCTCTTCGCCATTGTGATCAGCGGCTATCTGATCTCAACCGCCGACGGCAAACCGATCAGCGTGTTTGGGTGGTTTGACGTGCCCGCCACGCTGGCCGACGCGGGCGCTCAGGCCGATCTTGCCGGTAGTCTGCACCTGTGGCTGGCCTGGAGCGTTGTGATTTTGTCCGTTCTGCATGGGCTAATGGCCCTGAAGCACCATTTCATCGATAAAGACGACACCCTGAAGCGTATGCTGGGGAGATCGTCGCCTGACTATGGAGTTGAAAAATGAAAAAAAGCCTGCTGGGACTGACTTTTGCTTCCCTGTTATTCACCACTGGTTCTGCAATCGCGGCAGACTATAAAATTGATAAAGAGGGACAACACGCCTTCGTTAACTTCCGTATCCAGCACCTGGGTTACAGCTGGCTGTACGGGACGTTCAAAGATTTCGACGGGACATTTACCTTCGATGAAAAAAATCCGGCTGCGGATAAAGTGAACGTCACCATTAACACCAACAGCGTTGATACCAACCATGCGGAGCGTGATAAGCACCTGCGTAGCGCTGATTTCCTGAACGTGGCGAAATTCCCGCAGGCGACGTTTACCTCGACCAGCGTGAAAAAAGATGGCGACGAGCTGGATATCACCGGCGACCTGACGCTCAATGGCGTCACCAAACCGGTCACGCTGGAAGCGAAGCTGATCGGCCAGGGTGACGATCCGTGGGGCGGGAAGCGCGCGGGCTTTGAAGCGGAAGGTAAAATTAAGCTGAAAGACTTCAACATCACCACCGACCTCGGCCCTGCATCGCAGGAAGTCGATCTGATTATCTCGGTGGAAGGCGTACAGCAGAAGTAACGAATGCCGGATGGCGGCTTCGCCTTATCCGGCCTACAGCAGCACATATTGTAGGCCCGGTAAGCGGAGCGCCACCGGGCGCAATGCCGGATGACGGCATTGCCTTCAGCACATATTGTAGGCCCGGTAAGCAGAGCGCCGCCGGGCGCAATGCCGGATGACAGCGTCGCCTTCAGCACATATTGTAGGCCCGGTAAGCGAAGCGCCACCGGGCGTAATGCCGGATGGCGCTACGTTATTCCGCCGGGTCGGGAATGCCCAGTTGGGTATTCAGGCGGCCACGCGATTTATTGAAGATTTTATTGCCATTCTCACGGCCAGCGCGGCGACGGCGCTGTTCCTCTTCCGGCAAACTGCTCTCTTCACAGCACAGTTCGCTACAGCAGCCTTTAAACTTCTCGGCGCAAGCCGGGCACTGAATAAACAGCAGATGGCAGCCATCATTTTTACAGTTGGTATGGCTGTCGCACGGTGCGCCGCACTGGTGACAATGCGCGATAACCTCATCAGAGATCCGCTCTCCCATGCGCTCATCAAACACAAAGTTCTTACCAATGAAACGCACCGGCAGTCCCTGCTCGCGCGCCTTACGCGCGTACTCAATGATGCCGCCCTCAATGTGCCACACTTTGTTAAAACCGTTATGCTTCATCCAGGCGCTGGCTTTTTCACAACGAATACCGCCCGTACAGTACATGACGATTTTCTTGTCTCTATGCTCCTGCATCATTTCAACAGCTTTCGGCAACTGCTCGCGGAACGTGTCAGCCGGAATTTCCAGCGCATTTTCGAAATGCCCCACTTCATATTCGTAGTGGTTACGCATGTCGATAAACACGGCATCAGGATCGTCCAGCATGGCGTTCACTTCCGCCGCTTTCAGGTACTCGCCAACGTCGCTGGCATCAAAATTCGGATCGTCGATACCATCGGCCACAATCCGCTCGCGTACTTTCATACGCAGCACCCAGAAGGACTTACCGTCATCGTCCAGCGCAATATTCAGACGCAAGCCGTTTAATGCGGGATCAAACGCATACAGCTGCTCACGAAACGCCGCGACCTGACTTTGCGGCACGCTGATCTGCGCGTTAATACCTTCACGCGCCAGATAAACGCGACCAAAAACATTCAGCGAGGTAAACATCTGGTACAACGCGTCGCGCGTGCTCTGCGGATCGACGATCGTGAAATATTTATAAAAAGAGATGGTCGTGCGCGGCTCCGTTTCAGCTAACATCCGGGCTTTAAGCGCATCGTTCGAAATGCGGTTGTGTAACACTGGCATGGTGTACGTATCCTGCAATCAGTAAAAATGAAATCGGGCGGCATCATAAAGCAAACATCGCCAATTTACATCCACACATTTTGCGCTACATTTCATTCTTCATACTAAGAAATTAACAACAATTGCCGCTTTTATCGTCGTTCTCCAACCACAAATTTTTGCTGTACACGAAAAAATGCGACAATACAGGGAATTGCTCGTTTACAGACAGGATAGAGATGACGAATTTACCTAAGTTCTCCGTTGCGCTACTGCATCCACGTTATTGGTTAACCTGGCTGGGTATTGGTGCTCTTTGGTTGGTCGTGCAATTGCCCTACCCGGTGATTTACAAACTGGGTTGTGCAATGGGACGTCTGGCGTTGCGTTTTATGAAGCGCCGCGCCCGCATCGCCCATCGTAATCTTGAATTGTGCTTTCCGCAGATGAGCGAGCAAGAACGCCACCAGATGGTGGTGAAGAACTTCGAGTCTGTCGGGATGGGCGTGATGGAAACCGGCATGGCCTGGTTCTGGTCCGACCGCCGTATTTCACGCTGGACAGATGTCAGCGGCGTTGAGCATATCCGCGACGTTCAGGCCCGGGAGCGAGGGATTCTGCTGGTTGGCCTGCACTTTCTGACGCTGGAGCTGGGCGCGCGCCAGTTTGGTTTGCAACAGCCTGGCATTGGCGTTTATCGTCCGAATGACAATCCGTTGCTCGACTGGCTACAGACCTGGGGACGTATGCGCTCCAACAAGTCGATGCTCGATCGCAAAGACCTGAAAGGCATGATCAAAGCGCTAAAAAAAGGTGAAGTGGTCTGGTATGCGCCGGACCATGACTATGGCCCGCGCGCCAGCGTGTTTGTCCCGCTGTTTGCCGTGGAACAGGCCGCCACCACGTCAGGAACCTGGATGCTCTCCCGGATGTCCAACGCCTGTCTGGTGCCGTTTGTTCCGCGTCGTAAACCCGATGGCAAAGGCTATGAGCTGATTCTCCTGCCGCCGGAATGCTCACCACCGCTGGATGACGCCGAAACCACCGCGGCCTGGATGAACACGATCGTAGAGAAATGCATCATGATGGCGCCCGAGCAATACATGTGGTTGCACCGCCGTTTCAAAACGCGTCCTGAAGGTATGCCTTCCCGTTACTGATTCATCAGGTGCAGCCGGGCGACGGTTGCACCTTCTCATCGCCTCTTTTAGCTTTAAAAGCTACTCACATTGCCGCCCTCAGCAGGCAGGCGCATAATAAGAGAGTATTGCCTTATTTTTATTCTGATGATAGCGCAAACAGCGCATCACACTGCGGATCGCTATGTCACCCTCTGATGTCCCCATAAACTGGAAACGCAATCTCACCGTAGCCTGGCTGGGCTGTTTTTTGACCGGCGCGGCGTTTAGCCTGGTGATGCCATTTTTACCTCTCTACGTTGAGCAGCTCGGCGTAACGGGCCACAGCGCGCTGAATATGTGGTCGGGGCTGGTTTTCAGTATCACCTTCCTGTTTTCCGCTATTGCCTCGCCTTTTTGGGGCGGGCTGGCCGATCGCAAAGGACGAAAGATCATGCTGCTGCGCTCAGCCCTCGGCATGGCGATAGTTATGCTGCTGATGGGGCTGGCGCAGAACATCTGGCAGTTTCTGCTCCTGCGCGCATTGTTAGGTCTGCTCGGCGGATTTGTGCCAAACGCAAATGCGCTTATCGCCACTCAGGTGCCGCGTAATAAGAGCGGCTGGGCGTTAGGAACGCTTTCTACTGGCGGCGTCAGCGGCGCGTTGCTCGGCCCTCTGGCGGGCGGATTACTTGCCGACCAGTACGGATTACGCCCTGTCTTCTTCATCACCGCCAGCGTGCTGTTGGTCTGTTTCTTACTGACGCTCTTTTTTACTCGCGAGCGTTTTCAGCCTGTCAGCAAAAAGGAGATGTTGCACGTCCGGGAAGTCGTTGGCTCACTAAAAAACCCAAAGCTGGTTTTGAGTCTGTTCGTCACCACGCTGATCATTCAGGTTGCAACCGGATCGATCGCGCCTATTCTGACGTTATATGTGAGAGAGCTAGCCGGTAACGTCAGCAATATCGCATTTATCAGCGGAATGATCGCCTCGGTGCCCGGCGTGGCGGCGTTGCTCAGCGCGCCCCGGCTCGGCAAACTGGGCGATCGCATTGGCCCCGAAAAGATCCTGATTACCGCCCTGATTATCTCTGTCCTGTTGCTGATCCCGATGTCATTCGTACAAACGCCCTGGCAGCTTGGCGTGCTGCGCTTTTTACTTGGCGCGGCGGACGGCGCCCTGCTCCCTGCCGTACAGACTCTGCTGGTCTATAACGCCAGCAATCAGATCGCCGGGCGCATCTTCAGTTACAACCAGTCATTTCGCGATATTGGCAACGTCACAGGCCCGTTAATGGGGGCGGCTATTTCTGCCAGCTACGGTTTTCGCGCCGTGTTTTGCGTCACCGCAGGCGTCGTGTTGTTCAACGCAATTTATTCGTGGAACAGCCTGCGGCGGCGCAGAGAGACCCTCGCGGCAAAATGATTTTTGCGCTTTCATACTTGCAAAACCGGAGAATCAGCTATTCTTTCCCTGAATACCTCATCAAATCAAAGGGAGACAGTGATGACTATGTACGCTACGCTGGAAGAAGCCATTGATGCAGCCCGTGAAGAGTTTCTGGCTGACAACCCGGAACTCGAACAAGATGAAGCCAATGTTCAACAACTCAATATCCAGAAATACGTGCTACAGGATGGCGACATCATGTGGCAAGCCGAGTTTTTTGCCGATGAGGGCGAAGAAGGCGAATGTCTGCCAATGCTGAGTGGCGAAGCGGCGCAAAGCGTCTTTGACGGCGATTATGATGAGATAGAGATTCGTCAAGAGTGGCTGGAAGAGAACACTCTGCATGAGTGGGATGACGGTGAATTTCAGCTCGAGCCGCCTCTGGATACCGAAGAAGGCCAGACTGCGGCGGATGAGTGGGATGAGCGTTAACTACTCATAAGGGCCGTGGTGTATATCCAGCGGCAGCAGCAGCGTATCAAAAACCAGTGAAAACGGCAGATCGAGAACCGTGACATAGCGCCACGCGGAATCCCGGACATCCCACTGCACGCCGGGATAGTATTGATTGCCGTGCCCTTGTCCGGGGATCGTCCTGCTAATGATGCTGCCGCACCCGCTCAGAAGTAGCGCCATTACGCCAACCACGATTATTCGCACCGGATACCTCATTCGTCGTTTTGTTCAGTATAAAAAAATACCGGCAGCAGGCCGGTATTTTCAGATAATTGTCAGCGCATATTTGTCGGCCTGATAAACGCCACGTTTATCAGACCGCTACGGCTTACTTCTTCTGCAACGCCAGTGGGTTCAGGTTGATACCCTGATAGTAGTTAACCCACGATGAGTATCTTTCCGGTGAATTCCAGACGCGATAGTGTAAACGCGCCATCGTCACCGGATCGCTCAACAACACCAGACGGCGATCGCGATTCAGTTTTTCCGGCGTTTCATTCAGCGCCTGCTCCACATGGCGGTCGCGCGCAATCTCCAGCACCTTACTGGCGCGGTGACGGGCCGTAGCCATCGCCGTAGCCAGCGCGTTAAACGACGGATTAAACACCGCGTGCATAAAGCCGTCATCCAGCGTGCGATTGCGGTTCATCGCCAGGTATTTGTCAGTATCCACCAGCACCTGCGGCGGGGAATACTCTTCCGGGATGAGGAACAGCTTCCAGCGTTTGGTGCGCAAGCCTACCGTTGAACGGCTGGAAACCACGGACACAAACGGCGACAGGATCAGCGAGAAGACAATCGGCGCCAGCCAGAACAGGAAACGTAAATCCAGCCAGGCCATGCCAACCGCCCATACCAGGCCGAGCAGCAGCTGGGAACCGTGACGCATGAAGGCTTCACCCCACGGGGTAGAGTCATCGTCACGCTGCGGTGAATTCCAGACCACTTCCCAGCCGAGGAATGCGCTCACCACAAACACCGTGTGGAACAACATGCGTACCGGCGCCAGCAGCACAGAGAACAGCACTTCCAGCAGCAGCGACAGCGTTACGCGCACAAATCCTCCATACTCTTTTGTGCCCTTACACCAGATGAGCATAATACTCAGCAGCTTCGGCAGGAACAGCAGCACCATCGTGGATGCAAACAGCGCAATCGCCAGTTCGGGGCGCCACTGCGGCCAGACCGGGAACAGCTGGCGCGGTTGCAGGAAGTATTGCGGTTCGGTCAACGCATGAACCACCTGCAAAGCGGTGGAAAGCGCCAGGAACATAAACCACAGCGGCGCCGACAGGTAAGACATAACCCCCGTCAGGAACACCGCACGGTGAACCGGGTGCATCCCTTTCACCAGGAACAGGCGGAAGTTCATCAGGTTGCCATGACACCAGCGGCGGTCACGCTTAAGTTCATCCAGCAGGTTCGGCGGCAGTTCTTCATACGAACCCGGCAGATCGTAGGCAATCCAGACGCCCCACCCTGCACGACGCATTAACGCCGCTTCCACGAAGTCGTGCGAGAGGATGGAACCCGCGAACGATCCTTCGCCCGGCAGCGGCGCAAGCGCACAGTGTTCGATGAATGGCTTCACGCGAATAATCGCGTTGTGGCCCCAGTAATGCGACTCGCCTAACTGCCAGAAGTGCAGCCCGGCGGTAAACAGCGGGCCGTACACGCGGGTAGCAAACTGCTGGCAACGCGCATACAGCGTATCCATACCGGACGCTTTCGGCGACGACTGGATGATCCCGGCATTCGGGTTCGCTTCCATCAGACGCACCAGGCCGCTCAGACACTCGCCGGTCATCACCGAGTCAGCGTCCAGCACCACCATGTAGCTGTACTGGTTGCCCCAGCGACGGCAGAAGTCATCGATATTGCCGCTTTTGCGCTTCACACGACGGCGGCGACGGCGATAGAAAATCTGTCCTTCGCCCTGCACTTCAGCAATCAGCTCCATCCACGCTTTTTGTTCCGCCACGCAGATATCGGGGTTGTAGCTATCGCTCAGGATATAGACGTCGAAATGCGCTGCGTTGCCGGTGGCTTTAACCGATTCCCACGTAGCGCGTAGCCCTGCGAACACGCGGTCAACGTCCTCGTTGCAGATAGGCATAATCAACGCGGTACGGTGCTCTGGATTCAGCGGCTCATTTCCCACCGTTGACGCTGAAATACTGTATTTATCGCGGCCAATCAGCAGTTGCAGGAAGCCCATAAGCGCGGTCCAGAACCCCGCAGACACCCAGCAGAACAGCACGGCGAACAGGATCAGGATGCCGGTTTGCAGCACATACGGCAGCAGTTGCATAAAGGAGACCCACAGATCCTGCCCGATCATGTCGGCGGGATTAATGAGCGCCCAGCCCTGGTAAGGAAGAATGGTCTTCATATACCAGGTCGCAACCACCGTCTGCGCCAGCGTCAGCAGCAACAGGATGTAGCGGCGGATTGTCCCGACGGTACGCCATTTTTGCTCGTTCTCCTGCTCTTCTTTCGTCAGGCGGGAGAGATAACGCGGCGTCACGTCCCGGCCGCGCAAGCGATCCCAGAAACGACCCAGCGGGTTGGTGCGCCAGGGATCGGGGAACATAGAAGAACGCGTCGCTTTCGGCATTGCCTGCAACTGATCGCGTCCCTCATTATCCTTAATCAGTTGCCCTTCGGCCAGCGAATCCGGCCAGGCCTGCTCAAGGCGCGCTTTAACAGATCCCTGCGGTGAATCGTCTTCTCGCGAGTAAGCTCGATGCTCAACATCCAGCGCCTCATGGACGGCGCGGATGTCCGTTTTCGGCAGCGCCGCTTTCTCAATGTCTGAAAGCGGCATTGCGTCAATATACTCAGTTGTCTTATTCATTGGCAGGTAACTGGTAGCTCCAGGTTTCACTCAACGGCTGATCGGCATTCACCAACGCAGCACGCATTTCAGTGGTTTTCTTCGCGTCTTTCACTTTTACGCGCAGCGTCAAACGCCAGCCTTTCGTCACCGGGTTATAACGCACTGAGTTCTCAACGATTTCGCCGTTATCGCCAATACTGGTTTGCGCCGTGACAGGGGTATCCTGCGGCAGCTTTTTCATATCTGTGCCGACAAAATCCACGACGAAGGCGATGGTGCCGTCAGGCTGGCGAATCAGGTTAGACTGTTTGACATCGCCCGTAGAGCGACGCGTCTGCTGAACCCAGGCATTCTCCGGCGCATGAAGTTTCTCTTCATCGCGGGTAAACGTCATGGTGTACTTGAAGTTCATCTCTTTGCCTGCTTCAGGCAGTTGATCCGGCGTCCAGTAGGCCACGATGTTATCGTTAGTTTCATCGTTGGTCGGAATTTCCACCAGTTCGATTTTCCCTTTGCCCCACTCGCCTTTCGGCGTGATCCAGGCGCTTGGGCGCAGGTCATAGCGATCGTCTAAATCTTCAAAGCGCGAGAACTGGCGGCCGCGTTGCAGCAAGCCGAACCCTTGCGGGTTTTCCATCGCATAGCTGCTCACCGCAAGATGTTTCGGGTTATTCAGCGGGCGCCAGATCCATTCACCGTTGCCCGCATGGATAGACAACCCGTTAGAGTCGTGCAATTCCGGGCGATAGTTGGTTGCCGGAGACGGCTGGTTCGGCCCAAACAGGAACATGCTGGTTAACGGCGCAACGCCCAGTTTACCGACTTTATCACGCAGGTAGACTTTCGACTGAACGTCCACCACAGTGTCACGCCCAGGGATGATGACGAAGCGGTATGCCCCGGTCGCACGCGGGGAATCGAGCAACGCATAGATGGTCAAACGTTTGTCAGTCGGTTTTGGACGCTCAATCCAGAACTCGCGAAAGCGGGGAAATTCCTCACCGGAAGGCAGCGCGGTATCAATCGCCAGACCACGCGCGGAAAGACCATAGACCTGGCCTGCGCCAATGACGCGGAAATAGCTGGCACCGAGCATGCTGACGATTTCATCATTTTTGTCTTTGCTGTTGATCGGGTACAGCACTTTGAACCCGGCGAAGCCGAGGTCTTTGACGGTGTCTTTATCATGCTGAACATCGCCAAAATTGAAATAGTCCGGGTTGTATTTGATTCTTTTTACCGTCGTCGCGGTAACTTCGTTGATCCTGACCGGTGTGTCGAAGTACATACCCTGGTGGTAGAACTCGAGCTTGAATGGGGTCTTGATATTGCTCCAGTACGCTTTATCACGGTTAAACTGGATCTGCTGATAGTCCGCATATTTCATGTCGCGGAAAACGGAGGGCAAGTTACTTTTCGGCGCCTCATAGCCTTTACCGGCTAAGGATTGAGCTTGTTTTGCAACATCATCGATGGTGAACGCCCAACTCGACGATGTGTACAGCGTTAACATTACCGCCGCGCCCAACCAACGCATTTTCATCATTTGTCGTTTATGTTTCATAATAAGTAAGCACTTCCCCCTTTGTGTGCTTATATCGATCCGATCCATTTTAATGGATAATCAGGCAATCCGACAACTGAATCCCGGCTTTGTTCAGCGCGCTGGCTCATGGATTAAGCAGGTTTTGCTCCTGTTTTCACTTTGCGTGCTTATCCTGGAGACAGGTTGTTGGACTTCGTGTAGGGTTGCCCCCGAATGTAAACATTATTCGTCCCAGGGATAAGACGAAAAGTCTGAGAATATGTATCTATCTATGAATCCAGTACCTCCACAGCGTGAATATTTTCTTGACTCCATCCGCGCCTGGCTGATGTTGTTGGGGATCCCCTTTCATATCTCGTTGATCTATTCAAGCCATACCTGGCATATCAACAGCGCAGAGCCCTCATGGTGGCTGACCCTGTTTAACGATTTTGTCCACGCATTTCGCATGCAGGTCTTTTTTGTTATTTCCGGTTATTTTTCGTACATGTTATTCCTGCGTTATCCATTAAAACGCTGGTGGAAAGTGCGTGTTGAACGCGTAGGTATTCCTATGCTGACGGCCATTCCTTTACTCACCTTGCCGCAATTTATCATGCTGCAATTTGTCAAAGGAAAAACCGAGAACTGGCACACGCTTTCTTTGTATGAGAAATACAATACGCTGGCCTGGGAATTAATTTCTCATCTGTGGTTTTTATTAGTGCTTGTTGTATTAACAACCCTGAGCATGTGGGCATTCAGCCAAATCAAAAAAAGCGCGGAACGCACAACGAAGCCATTATTCGCCGCCGTTTCGATGACCAAATTGACGCTTATCTTCTTTATCCTTGGCGTCGGTTACGCCGCGCTGAGACGCGCCATTTTTATCATTTATCCCTCTATTCTTAGCGATGGCATGTTCAATTTCGTCGTCATGCAAACGCTGTTTTATCTCCCTTTCTTTATCCTGGGCGCGCTGGCATTCATCAACCCGGCGCTGAAAGCGCTGTTTACCGTACCGTCACGCGGATGCACGCTGGCTGCGGCGCTCGCCTTCGTTGCCTACCTGCTGAACCAGCGTTATGGCAGCGGCGATGCCTGGATGTATGAGACAGAATACGTCATTACCATGCTGATGGGATTGTGGATGGTTAACGTGGTCTTTTCGCTGGGCCACCGTTTACTTAATTTCCAGTCCGCTCGCGTCACCTATTTTGTGAATGCATCGCTTTTCATCTATCTGGTGCATCATCCACTAACGCTGTTTTTCGGCGCGTATATTACGCCGCATATTACGTCGAATCTGCTGGGCTTTTTATGCGGGCTGGTCTTTGTTATCGGTATTGCGCTGGTTCTGTATGAACTGCATTTACGGGTTCCCGTACTGAAATTTTTATTTTCGGGCAAACCCGCGGTTAAACGTGATAACAGCAAGGCTGTCGCCAGTTAAGCTGCCCGCTGAAGGGCGTTAAAGCAGCCATTCGACGGGCAAGACAGACGCCAGTCGCACCAGAACCCGCTTCCAGAATCCTGTGGCGGGTTCTTTTTTCAGTACCACCTCGTCACGCAGGTGGCGATCAACCCAGTTAATTCTTCCCCAACGATCCAGCCGCAGTTGCCAGGCGTCATCACGCTGGCTCTGCATAAAACGGTTATGAATCAGCGTTGCCAGCGTTTCGCTTTCAATCACAAACCCCATTTCGGTATTGAGTAACGTCGATCGGGGATCGAAATTGAGCGAACCGATAAAAACCTTATTCCCGTCAATGCTGAAGGTCTTCGCATGCAGGCTGGAGCCTGAGTTACCGGTTAAACCACGATCGTGAAGTTCAGCCGCATGCCCGTTAGTGGGTTTAAGCTCATAGAGCTCAATGCCGTAGCGCAGAAGTTTTTTACGCCACCGCGCATAGCCCGCATGGACGACCGCCACATCGTTCGCCGCCAGTGAATTGGTAAGAATCGCGATCCTGACCCCTTTTCTCACCAGTTGCAGCAGTTGCGCGACGCCCGCCCGGGTGGGAACAAAATAGGCGGAAATAATGTCGATACGTTCCGTTGGCGACCCCATCACATCGAACAGGCGTTGCGGCAGAAGCGAATGACGCTGCGCTTTCCCCTCGCCTTTTAAAGGATCGTCGCTGAGCAAACGGGTTTTCGCCCATATCAGCGGTAAAGCGCCGCGATCAAGATGGGACATAAAGTGGCTGGTTTTCAGCTTATGCAAATAGCGGCGCGTAATGTCGTCGTTGTACCAGGAATCCGGTAAGTCAATGCGTCGGGTGATTTCCTGCTCAGACAGCGACAACACTTTTTGCAGCGTTGAAACCGATTTGCAATGCCAGTAACGTTCAAAATCATCCGCCACGTCTTTTACGACAGGGCCAATCGCCATCACGTCGAGATCGGAAAACAGCGGCTCTTCACCTGCGCCAAAATAGGCATCGCCAATATTCCGCCCGCCGACAATGGTGACTGCGCCATCTGCCGTATAGCTTTTATTATGCATACGCCGATTAAGCCGGGCAAAGTCGGTTAAATACCCCAGCGCGCGCAGCATACGAAAAGAGAAAGGATTAAACAGGCGCACTTCGATATTGGGGTGGCTATCCAGCAGTTGCAGCGTATCATCAAGCCCCGGCGTGTTGTTATCATCCAGCAGCAGGCGAACATGAACGCCGCGCTTTGCCGCCGCCAATAATATCGAAAACAGCAGGCGCCCGGACATGTCGTCCTCCCAGATGTAATACTGCACATCCAGGGTGCGTTCAGCCATTTCTGTTAATCGATAGCGTGCGGCAAAGGCATCCTGGCTGTCATCCAGGGCGAGAATGCCGCATTCGCCGGGATGACGTTCACACAGCGGGGTAACAGCGCGCTCAAGTCGGGTCAACTCACTCATCACCTTGTTGGGTCAGTAATCGCTCGTAAAGTCGGGCAGTTTCTTCATCATAACAGACAAAGTATACCTGCTCAGGTAGCGCGTGGCGGGCAAGAAAATCCGCAACCGTATTGACCGCGATCTCTGCTGCGGCGGGGCGTGGGTAGCCGTAAGCACCGGTGCTGATCGCCGGAAACGCGACAGACCGGTAGCCATTGGCCAGCACCAGTTGCAAACTGTTGAAATAGGCATCTTCCAGGAGCTGGGATTCGTTGTGATCGCCGCCACGCCAGACGGGCCCCACCGTATGGATCACCGCTTTCGCCGGCAGATTGCCTGCCAGAGTAATGACCGCATGTCCTGCCGGGCACTCGCCCTGCTGCTGCCTGACTTTTTTGCAGGCTTCCAGTAGCGTCGGACCCGCTGCACGATGAATCGCGCCGTCAACGCCACCGCCCCCCAGTAATGAAGCGTTGGCGGCATTAACAATCACATCTACCGTGAGTTGGGTTATGTCGCCATGTTGTACATGAATACGCGATTTCATAGATCCCCCTTACCTTAACCTATAGCCTAAGTGTACAGCAGGGCTTTCAATGAAATCGCGTTTTTTAATCGAACGATTTTATCTCTGACAGATGCGTTTATTGGTATTCAATACTCATAATTGCCAGACGTTGTTGCGGATCGAGATAGTTGACTCTCACGGATGCAATTTGTCGAAGTCTTTGCGGGGCAGTTGTAACCTGTTGCAGGGTAAAACGGTTAGTTTTCATCTGGCCATTATTCACGCATGTCATGTCAATATTTTGCTGCCGGGCACTGACCTCACAAGGAGGTTCGACAATCTGACCACGAAAATGAATAACGCCGCCGGTAGTGATTTGTTGAGCTGTAACAGAGGAAGAAAAGAGAATGCAGACGCCAAGGCCTGCTCCGAGGATATTTTTCGAACACAACGCAAACATACAATAGCTCCTCAATGATCAATCATACTTGAAGGATCGGAGTTTTCCTTCCACTGCGACGCTCGCGGTGAACGGAAACGACGTTGTTGCCTCTCTATAATTCATAGAACAGTAATCCATCCCCTGCCACAAACAATCACCAAATAAATCAAATGATTAAGATGATTTCTCAGGAGATGGCCATTGCTGCGACAAATGCAACGACTGCCCGTCGGAAACGGTAACGATAATTTTTACCGAGTCCTCCGGGGAAATATTTAAACTGAGTTTCGTTAAATCAATGGGTTGATTAGCGGGCAAAGAAAGGGTTGTTTTCTGCTGTGTACGGCTTTGCCCTCCTTTCCCATCACGAACGGCAAAAATTTGGACTTCGCACACGCAGGGTTTGCTGAGCGTAACCTGGGGGACAATGGTGTAAATTTCACCTTGTTGCGTGGTATTAAATGTAATCTGGCTGGAGAGCGCGGCAAGGAGTAATAGCGTATTCATCATATCCTCACGAAAAAAAACAGGGCTTTCGCCCTGTTTATTATGAGTACCCGACCTGAATCAGTACTGGTTAGCCGTGGCGTTGTTGCCGAAGCCGACCTGAGTAACCGATACCTGGGAGTCGGACGCAGTCTGGTTAACCAGCGCGCCGTTGCGGCCACCAAACTGGCTCACAACGATATCAGAGTTTTTGGCATTCCACTGATCGATAGTCGCGCTGTTTCTGTACCCATTCTGGGTCAGGTCAATGCCGCTGTTGTCAGCGCCCTGGCCTACGTCTGCGCCGTTACCATGACCATATTGTTTGATGGACAGATCTGATTTACGAGCATCGCTTTGCAGAGCAAGAGCAGAGTTTGCGCTACCGTACTGGAAAATACTCAGGGTAGATTCAGGGCCGGAATTATTACCGCCATTATTATGACCGCCGCCACCGCCCCACTGCGGAACAACACCTGCCAGAGCACTGCCAGAAACTACGATTGCTGCGAATGCTGCCACTTTTAAAAGTTTCATGGTAAACCCCCATCGGATTGATTTAAAAGTCGTCATGGTATTAACGTTGCGTAACGCGAATAGCCATGCGCGACTGTCTCTGCACTACAACTGCTGTTTTTTGCGTACCGTACTGCGTAATATCTGCTTTATTACCAGAACCTTTCTGAATAATCATTGCAGTATTACCATAAGAGCCTTGCGATATACTTGCATCATTGGCGTAACCCGCCTGATCAATATATGCAAGGTTATAAGCTCCTGACTGGTCAATCTTCGCCCGGTTATTTCCGCCTTCTTGTGAAATAACAGATAAAAGTTTTGAGCCGTCCTGGCGTGTTTTTGCACTATTATGAGTGCCCTTTTGACCAATAATGGCTGCCTGATTAAATGAAGACTTGCTTAATTCATTTACCGCAAAATTATATTCCGCATTTGCCAGATCATAACTTGTCGCGGCTGCAATCCCAGGCGCACCCAGTATTGTTAACATCATAAATAACAATTTGTTTTTCATGTTGTCACCCTGGACCTGGTCGTACATTACGTTAATTTAAAAGCATTTCAATTTGACTGTTAACGCGATTCGTTTTTTGTTAACGCCGCGTTACGATGAAGAGTATGTCCGTGGAAACATTTTAAATAACTCACCCGCGAGTGGTATTTTGATATTCAGCGTCACACCAAAGTGCTAATTCACTGTTGACTCCACTGTTATTTACGAAAAATTTATTTTCTTATCTGTAGCGGGCTAAACATTTCTGCCAGTGAGAGGGAAAAACCGTTTTCTGCATATCATTATGCGTTTCTCCGGGCATCACACTGCATCGCCGTCACAACTCGTGACAAACATCATTTTTTTCTCACTAAAAATGTCCAGGCGGCCCTGAGTCGAACGTTTTAAAATTAACTTGTCAGACAAACTCAAAAATAATTTTAAATTATGATTTAAAATCAATCAGTTATTATAATTTGTATGATTTTTTAAATCTATGCAATAACAGCAACATGTACAACTTTTCTATCAAATCTAATCTCTAAAAAATCCACACATTAACATATGAATATATAATTTTACATTTTGTTACAAGTTTAACACTTGCTTTAAGGTTTGTAATGACTAGATTGAAATCAGTTGTAGTCCATCTGTTTTAATATTTTTACCCTTTTTGGGTTGATGTTTTATTTCTACACACAGCAGTGCAACATCTGTCAGTACTTCTGGTGCCTCGTATTTTAGCTGAGGCAGCTGTCAGATGTGCGACTAAAAAAAGTGGGGTTTCATCATGTTTAATGAAGTCCATAGTATTCATGGTCATACATTATTGTTGATCACAAAACCATCTTTACAGGCCACTGCATTATTGCAGCATTTAAAGCAATCACTGGCTGTTACCGGAAAACTACATAATATTCAACGTTCTCTGGATGATATATCCGCCAGCTGCATTGTTTTACTGGATATGATGGAAGCGGATAAAAAAATTATCCATTACTGGCAAGACAATTTGAGTCGGAAAAACAACAATATCAAGACGTTATTGTTGAATACTCCCGACGACTATCCCTTCCGTGATATTGAAAACTGGCCACATATCAATGGCGTGTTTTACGCAACGGAGGATGAAGAACGTGTCGTTAACGGCTTGCAGGGGATCCTGCGAGGCGAATGCTATTTTTCGCAAAAGCTGGCCAGTTACCTGATCACTCATTCAGGGAACTACCGTTACAACAGCACGGAATCAGCGCTTCTCACTCATCGTGAAAAAGAGATCCTCAATAAACTGCGAATCGGCGCCTCAAACATTGAAATCGCCCGCTCGCTTTTTATCAGCGAGAATACGGTAAAAACACATCTTTATAATCTTTTCAAAAAGATAGCTGTTAAAAACCGTACTCAGGCGGTCTCGTGGGCAAACGATAACCTCAGGCGATAAAGCCATGAAACGCTATCTGACCTGGATTGTGGCAGCAGAATTACTGCTTGCCGCAGGGAATCTTCACGCTGCGGAAGTTGAAGTGGAAGTTCCCGGACTCTTAACTGACCATACCGTCTCATCAGTCGGCCACAATTTTTATCGCGCCTTCAGCGACAAATGGGAAAGTGAGTACACAGGCAATTTGACCATCAATGAAAGACCCAGTGCGCGTTGGGGAAGTTGGATCACGATAACGGTAAATCAGGACGTTATATTCCAGACTTTTTTATTCCCAACGAAAAGAGACTTCGAGCGAACCGTTGACTTCGCGCTGGCGCAAACTGAAGAAGCATTAAATCGTCGGCAAATAGATCAAACGCTATTAAGCACGAGTGATTTAGCGCGCGATGAATTCTAAAATATGATTTAGTCTGGAGGCTGCCATGCGTGTCAAACATGCAGTAGTTATGCTCATGCTTATTTCACCATTAAGTTGGGCCGGAAATATGACATTCCAGTTCCGAAATCCTAATTTTGGTGGAAACCCAAATAACGGCGCATTTTTATTAAATAGCGCTCAGGCACAAAACTCTTATAAGGACCCAAGTTATTACGACGACTTCGGGATTGAAACCCCGTCTGCCCTGGATAACTTTACGCAGGCTATTCAATCGCAAATCCTTGGCGGATTGCTGACGAATATTAACACCGGCAAACCAGGCAGAATGGTGACCAATGATTTTATCATTGATATCGCCAACCGGGATGGGCAACTGCGACTTAATGTCACGGACAGGAAAACCGGGAAAACCTCGACGATTGAAGTGTCAGGTTTGCAAACACAGTCAACCGATTTCTAAGCCCCAGCTACCAAAGGACAATAATCATGCAGCGCTTACTTATTTTGGTTGCAGTATGTTTACTGAGCGGATGCTTAACCGCCCCGCCTAAAGAAGCCGCGAAACCGACATTAATGCCTCGTGCGCAAAGCTATAAAGATTTGACGCACCTGCCGATGCCAACGGGTAAGATTTTTGTCTCGGTTTATAATATTCAGGATGAAACGGGCCAGTTTAAACCTTATCCGGCGAGTAACTTCTCGACTGCCGTTCCGCAGAGCGCCACCGCGATGCTGGTAACCGCGCTGAAAGACTCCCGCTGGTTTATCCCACTGGAGCGTCAGGGACTGCAAAACCTGCTGAACGAACGCAAAATTATTCGTGCAGCGCAGGAAAACGGCACGGTGGCTATCAATAACCGAATCCCGCTTCAGTCCCTCACCGCCGCGAATATCATGGTGGAAGGGTCGATTATCGGTTACGAAAGCAACGTGAAGTCAGGCGGGGTCGGTGCGCGGTACTTCGGTATCGGTGCGGATACGCAGTATCAGCTTGACCAGATTGCGGTAAACCTGCGCGTGGTTAACGTCAGCACCGGCGAGATCCTCTCTTCGGTCAATACCAGCAAGACTATCCTTTCCTATGAAGTGCAGGCCGGGGTGTTCCGCTTTATTGATTACCAGCGACTGCTGGAAGGTGAAATCGGCTACACCTCTAATGAACCGGTGATGCTGTGTCTGATGTCAGCGATTGAAACGGGCGTTATCTTCCTGATTAACGACGGGATCGATCGCGGCCTGTGGGATTTGCAGAACAAAGCGGAGCGTCAGAACGACATTCTGGTGAAATACCGCCACATGTCCGTACCGCCGGAATCCTGATATTTCGCCAACCGTAGAATGCCCGATGGCGCAGACTTATCGGGCCTACAACAGGCAGGATAAGTTTGCGCCATCAGGATTGACATCATATGAGCGTGGGGGAAACCTCACGCTTTTTTATTTGCTGACCGCCGTCGGCGAAGAATCTCTTACCCGACGAGACGCCAGCCACAGCCCGCTATTTTTCATCGCATAGCCAAACACGAGTCCCAGCGCCAGCGAAGGCAGAACCAGTCGCCAGTCCCCCTGCCCTGCAAACGTCGCGCATGCGCCGATAAAGGTGCCAGGCACAAAAGAAAGCAACAGTTGCTTCGCCTGAACGCACATCAAAAACGCGACGATTCCCGTCATGACGTAACTGACGATCTCCAGATGCGGAGCCAGCGCGCTGCCGTGAATAATCACCAGCGCCCACACCACGCCGCTCAGGAGCGTACATGCAGAAATCAATAACCCTTTCAGGCCGCCCTGCGGACAGGCGAAATAGGCCGTACAGCCCAGAAAACCCGCCCAACTGAGCAGGCCAAGGGAAACGGCCACCCATCCCCAGATACCGGAGAGAATGCCCGTTGTGATTGCAATGGAGATAAGTATGTTCATGCCGCGCATCATAGCAGAAAAGCGGCATACGAATGAGATCACGCACACATTTTATGCAAGACAATTAATCACGTTGCACAACAAAGTGACAACGGTCACATTTACTCTTCAGCGCCTTCCTGTAACTCATCCCACATTGCGCCGATCGCATCGCGCGTCAACGGCGCCATCGTACGCCAGAATGGCGTCGCGGCATGGGCTTCCACTTTGCCAAGGAAAGTACCGCACCAGGGAAGCAGGTATTCAATAAACAGCGTTTCCAGCGCTTCGCTCTCATCTTCAGCAGACTGATCCTCCAGCCAGGAGGCGGCCAGCAGCAGCGTACCGATATGGTCGGCAGGGGTATCCGCCAACGGCATACCGCGAGCGGAAAGAAACGCGCGAACATCGGACTCCTTCGCCCCTTCCACCCAGGCGCTGCGATAAGGCGACACGGCGCACTCGTCGCCGACAAACAGCGCATTGTAGTCCGCCGCCAGTTGGGTCATGTCGCAACTTTTCTGCAACCGCGCCAGAAGCTCATCCTGCTCCAGCGGCCAGCTTGCCGACAATTTACCCTCGCGGATCAGCGTAAACAGAGGAACCAGCAGAGGGTCCTGCGGTTGGCGGTAATACAGCGATCCCAGCACACGACACAGGATAGAAAACTCATTCATTGATATATTCCAGTTATCAGCAATTAAAGTTCAGCAAACTCCGGGATCGGCGCCATACCGCGCGATTCCAGAAATCTCAGTAAGCGTCCTGGCGAAACGTTTAAAACGCGTTCTTCCGGGAAATCCACTTCATCCAGGATCTTCCGGCATTCGGCAAATTCACCGAGTGTAAACGCAGTATGGGAATCTGACCCTAACGCTACCCATCCGCCAGCGTCACGCACGGCTGCGGCCACCGCGCGGCAATTATCTTCACTGCCTTTGCGCGAATGCAGGAATGACGAGTTATTGATTTCCAGCGCCACCTGGTATTTAGCCGCCGCCTGTGCAATCGCGGTGATATCGACAGGATACTTTGGGTTACCCGGATGGCTGATAATATGCACATTTCCACTGGCCATCGCGGCAATCATCGCCTGGGTATTGGTCTCTTTATCGTGCGGCGCGAAAACCGGTTCATGGAAACCGGCGATAATCACATCCAGCGAGTTCAGCATCGGGCCCGTGCAGTCAATCTCGCCATCGATATTCTTGATGTTGGCTTCAATACCGCGAAGAATGCCCACCCCGTCAACCAGACGCGGCCAGATACGCATGTTGATAAAGTGCCAGTGATGCGGAGCATCGGCCATATCCGGGCCGTGATCGGTAATGGCAAAGAGCTTAATACCTTTGCGTTTCGCTTCGGCAATATAATCGTGCAAGGTACTGTATGCGTGGGTGCTGGCGACGGTATGCATATGCAAGTCAACGGGATACATAACTCACTCCTGTAGTCGTTTTCCGACAAGGATAGCAGGTATCGTCGCCATTTATTAGTCGAAACCCGGCGCTAACCGGGTTGTCATCAGTAGCCGCGAACGCGATCGACCTGACCCGTCACGGATTCGCCGCGTTCCAGATGCGTAATGGTGCGCGAAATATAGTCCACGGCTTCCGCCGGGCGGGTGACGGCGGCAATGTGCGGCGTCATCGCCACGCGAGGGTGTTGCCAGAGCGGACTCTCTTTTGGCAGCGGCTCGCGGCTGAAAACATCCAGCATCGCCCCTTTGAGTTTTTCGCTATTCAACGCGGCAAGCAGATCGTCCTCATTAACATGCACGCCACGCGCCAGGTTAAGCAGGTAAGCGCCATCCCGTAACTGATTGAGCAAGCCGGAATTAATAATGCCCACCGTCTCCGCCGTATTTGGCAGCAGGTTGATCAGCACCCTTGTTTGATTCAGGAATGCGCCTAACTCCTCAGCTCCCGCAAAACTCTCTACGCCAGGCCAGGATTTACGGCTACGGCTCCAGCAGCGAAGCGGGAATCCCCATGCCTGGAGCGCTTCAGCGACTTTGGCGCCCAGCACCCCTGCCCCCATAATACCGACGGTGAACTCATCGCGATCATATTCCGGCAGCGGCTGCCATGTTGACTGGTTTTTCAGCGCCTGATAATCATCGAAACGGCGGAACCAATGCAGCACCTGGCTCACGGCATACTCCTGCATTTGCAGGCCCATGCCGGTATCTTCCAGGCGGAACAGCGGGATAGAGGCATCCAGCATTTCCGGGTGCGCTTTGAGCTTACTCAGAATGGAATCCACACCTGCGCCAAGCGCAAATACGGCTTTTAGCTTCCGTCCTTCAAGCATCTCCACCGGCGGATGCCACACGAGCGCATAATCCGCAGGTTCGTTATCACCGGGTTTCCATTCACGAATATTCGCGCCGGGAATCGCCTTTGCCAAAGCGTTAAGCCACCAGGCCGTATCGAAGGTCGGGTGATAGAACATTATCTCCATGTTGACTCCTGAGTGTTGTTGTGCGGAATTTACTCGCACTTATTATCATCATTTTCATAGGGATCATCAGCATAACAAATTTAGAGATGCTGGCAAAAAAAGCAGTTTCCGCTTATTTAAACTGCATGTTGATTGAAGTTTGTGTAATTGCACGATTTTTTAGAAAAGGTGATTGACGCCGGGGGCGTATTTCCCTAAATTAGCGCCCGTTCCAGCAACACTGGAACGACAATATGGTGAGGTGTCCGAGTGGCTGAAGGAGCACGCCTGGAAAGTGTGTATACGGCAACGTATCGGGGGTTCGAATCCCCCCCTCACCGCCATATTCAGAAAAAGAGCTCGTACGAAAGTACGGGCTTTTTTTTCGCATATTGCACGTACTGTGGGGGGATGAGAACCCACGACCGGGGTTCGACAACTGGCGGCAGCCAGTTGGACAGACCGCGAACGCAGAGAGCGGGCTGCCCGCAGGGCGAGCGAAGCGAGTCAATCCCCCCCTCACCGCCATATTCAAGAAAGAGCTCGTACGAAAGTACGGGCTTTTTTTTCGCCTATTGCACGCGCTATCCGGCCTACAAGAACACCCCAGGACCGGTAAGCGTTAGCACCACCGGGCGCTCACACATCCCCGGATAGCAGCGCAAACGCCTTATCCGGCCTACAAGAACATCCCAGGACCGGTAAGCGTTAGCGCCACCGGGCGCTCGCACATCGCCGGATGGCAGCGCAAGCGCCTTATCCGGCCTACAAAAAACAAAGCCCGGTTTCCCGGGCTATGAGATCTGACGACGCTTCAGTTGTAGGCATGAAGGGTTCGTTGGCACAATGCCGAACGCACGCAGTCGTCTTTATGGAAACGGACAATACCTATCATCTCATCTTCTTCAAAGCGAGCTAACGCATCACTTAACCCTGATTGAACATGAGCCGGTAAATCGCACTGGGTAATGTCGCCATTTACGATAACCGTCACGTTCTCCCCGAGGCGCGTTAAGAACATCTTCATTTGCGCAGCAGTCACATTCTGAGCCTCGTCAAGAATGACGACTGCATTTTCAAATGTACGTCCGCGCATATAGGCGAACGGCGCGATTTCCACCTTACCAATCTCAGGCCGCAGGCAGTATTGCATAAAAGACGCGCCCAGGCGTTTCACCAGTACGTCATAGACGGGCCGGAAATAAGGCGCGAACTTCTCGGATATATCGCCTGGTAAGAAGCCGAGATCTTCATCGGCCTGCAAAACCGGACGGGTAACAATAATCCTGTCTACATCTTTATGTATCAGGGCCTCTGCTGCTTTTGCCGCACTGATCCAGGTTTTTCCACACCCGGCTTCGCCAGTGGCGAAGATCAGTTGTTTACTCTCGATAGCATTCAGGTAGTGCTCCTGAGCCTCATTTCGCGCTACGATTGGTGTGGCGTCACGGCTATCACGCGCCATGCCTATCGCTTCTACGCCGCTCATCTGCACAAGCGAGGTGACCGATTCTTCTTCACGTTGTTTGTGGCTACGCGAATCCCGTCTCAGCACACGTTTTGCTTCACGACGAGCTTTGATCACTGCTTTTTGTCTTCCCATGGATAGCACCTTGAGTTGTTGGTATACATCACACGCGCCGTTGGCGGCACGATTATGCGCACAAACATCTGAGGGTTGGCTTCCTTGTAAGCCATAGCTTGCTTTTTGAAAAGACGCCCTACACGGCTACGCGCACCGAATACGGCGTCAGTAACAGGGATAAAAAGAGGAAGTGAGAGGAATTTAGCGGTGACGACAGGGCTACCGGAGGAGAGGCATCCGCATAAGTTATTGCTGTTACTGCGAAAAACGTGTCCAGTACAGGACCTTACCATTCGCGATCTCCATAGTGAAAAGTGTCATCACTGCCGGGAACTACCGCTATTACGTATTAGTACAACATAATTTATCATTAATGCAACAACATATTTACCATGCATTAACTAAAGTTCCCCTTTGCACTGGCAATAGTCTCTTACAGAGATATTACAAAATTATTTCACCTGAACGCTCATAGTAAAAATTAATACTTTCATTCATCGACATACAGAGAAACACGCCACAATTCTGAATAAAAAGCCCGCGCATGGCGGGCGATGAAAGTAAACGGGCAGCGGTCAGATTACTCTGCCTGTAAACGCGACGGCGGTGCGGAGTGGTAATACGCATCCGCTTTTGCAAAACGTTCTTGCATAGCCGACGACGGCGCTTTACCCAGCAGGCTAAAGACCACAATCCCGATGCTGCCGAAGATGAAGCCAGGGATGATTTCGTACAGATCCAGCCAGCCAAACTGTTTCCAGACAATAACCGTCAGCGCCCCGATAACCATTCCGGCCAGCGCGCCGTTACGGGTCATACGCGACCACATCACCGAGAACAGCACGACCGGGCCAAACGCCGCGCCGAAGCCCGCCCACGCATAGCTCACCAGACCGAGCACGCGGTTTTCAGGGTTAGCAGCCAGCGCGATAGACACCAGCGCAACCACCAGCACCATAATGCGCCCTACCCATACCAGCTCTTTCTGGCTCGCGCCTTTACGCAAGAAGGCTTTGTACAAATCTTCGGTAATCGCGCTGGAGCACACCAGCAGCTGGCAGCTTAACGTCGACATCACCGCCGCGAGAATAGCGGACAGCAGAATACCGGCAATCCACGGGTTGAACAGGATTTGCGCCAGTTCAATGAACACGCGCTCCGAGTTCTGGTTCACCGCTCCGGCCAGTGCCGGGTTATTGTTAAAGTAAGCAATGCCGAAGAAGCCGACAGCCACCGCCCCCGCCAGACACAGGATCATCCAGCTCATACTGATGCGACGCGCGTGCACGATGCTGTGGTGAGAATCCGCCGCCATAAAGCGCGCCAGAATATGCGGTTGACCAAAGTAACCCAGCCCCCAGCCCATCAGGGAGATAATGGCGACAAAGTTCAGTCCCTTGAGCATATCCACATTCTCAATGCTCTTTTGTTTAATCACTTCCAGGGAGTCACCAAAACCGCCGACGCTGATGATCACCATAACAGGCGTCAGAATCAGGGCGAAAATCATCAGGCTGGCCTGGACGGTGTCTGTCCAGCTCACGGCCAGGAAGCCGCCAATAAAGGTATAGATAATGGTGGCTGCCGCCCCCGCCCACAGCGCAGTTTCATAGCTCATGCCAAAGGTGCTTTCAAACAGACGCGCCCCTGCCACAATCCCCGATGCGCAATAAATGGTGAAAAACAGCAGGATAACCAGGGCAGAGATAATGCGCAGAACGCGACTTTTATCTTCAAAACGCCCGGTAAAATAATCCGGCAGAGTCAGGGCGTTATCATTAAATTCAGTGTGGACGCGTAAACGTCCCGCCACCAGTTTCCAGTTAATCCATGCCCCTAACGTCAGACCAATCGCGATCCAGCTTTCAGAAATCCCCGACAGGAAAATCGCCCCCGGCAGACCCATCAGCAGCCAGCCGCTCATATCAGATGCGCCAGCGGATAATGCCGTCACAAACGGCCCAAGGCTGCGGCCGCCGAGAATATAGTCATCAAAGTTTTTGGTCGAACGCCATGCAATAAACCCTATCAATATCATGCCAAAGATATAGACACAAAACGTCACCAACATCGGTGTGCTAATAGCCATCAAAAGTCTCCAGATTTTATGTGCCGGCAATAATAAGAGCTGCCGTTTTATACCCTGCCGGAACGTGGCAATGGTGTTTATGTTTACCAGGGCGACCGTATCCTGCCGGAAGCGGTGGTCATTCACAATCGATTTAACACATCATTTACATCAAATTTTATTCGGGTGGGATACTATTTTTCTCCAGGTTGCACTCTCTCACATTTTTTAAGGTTGCACCTTTCAAAAGTGTTAACTGCCGCAGAGAAAAAGATTTGGTTATTGTTTTTATCCCATCCAGAAGCGTCTCTTCTTTTAACATTTCATTCATTTTTAAGCTTGCAAGGCTGGTCACATTTAACGAGGTTGCACAAAGTTGCAACATGGTGGATATTTCTCGATAACTATCAGCAGCACATATCAGAACAACAGGAGTAGACGGCATGGGAACCACCACGATGGGGGTTAAGCTGGACGACGCGACGCGCGAACGTATTAAAACAGCAGCAACACGAATTGATCGCACCCCACACTGGCTGATCAAACAGGCAATATTTAATTATCTGGAAAAACTGGAAAGCGACGAGGCGTTACCGGAGTTGCCCGCCCTGCTGGCTGGCGCCGCCAATGAAGGCGATGAGTCAACCGCACAGCAGGAAGAAAACCACCAGCCTTTCCTTGAGTTTGCCGAGCAGATCCTGCCTCAGTCGGTCTCCCGCGCCGCGATTACCGCAGCTTACCGTCGCGCCGAAACCGATGCGGTGCCGATGTTAATGGAGCAGGCGCGTCTGCCGCAGCCGGTGGCCGAACAAGCCCACAAGCTGGCCTATCAACTGGCGGAGAAACTGCGTAACCAGAAAACGGCCAGCGGCCGCGCCGGGATGGTGCAGGGGCTGTTGCAGGAGTTCTCCCTCTCCTCACAGGAAGGCGTCGCGCTGATGTGCCTTGCAGAAGCGCTGCTGCGTATCCCGGATAAAGCGACGCGTGACGCGCTCATCCGCGACAAAATCAGCAACGGCAACTGGCAGTCGCATATTGGCCGCAGCCCGTCGCTGTTTGTTAATGCCGCCACCTGGGGTCTGTTGTTTACCGGCAAGCTGGTTTCTACTCACAACGAAGCCAGTCTCTCTCGCTCGCTGAACCGGATTATCGGTAAGAGCGGCGAGCCGCTGATCCGCAAAGGTGTGGACATGGCAATGCGCCTGATGGGCGAGCAGTTCGTCACTGGCGAAACCATCGCCGAAGCGCTGGCGAATGCACGTAAGCTGGAAGACAAGGGCTTTCGCTACTCCTACGATATGTTAGGCGAAGCGGCGCTGACCGCCGCCGATGCGCAGGCTTATATGGTTTCGTATCAGCAGGCTATTCACGCCATTGGCAAAGCGTCTAACGGACGCGGAATTTATGAAGGGCCGGGGATCTCCATCAAGCTTTCCGCCCTGCACCCGCGCTACAGCCGCGCGCAGTATGACCGTGTGATGGAGGAGCTGTATCCGCGCCTGAAATCCCTGACGCTGCTGGCGCGTCAGTATGATATCGGCATCAACATCGACGCCGAAGAAGCCGACCGTCTGGAAATCTCCCTCGACCTGCTGGAAAAACTTTGTTTTGAGCCGGAACTGGCTGGCTGGAACGGCATCGGTTTCGTGATTCAGGCTTATCAGAAACGCTGCCCGTTTGTGATTGATTATCTGATCGATCTCGCCACGCGCAGCCGTCGCCGCCTGATGATCCGCCTGGTGAAAGGCGCGTACTGGGACAGTGAAATCAAACGCGCCCAAATGGACGGACTGGAGGGATACCCGGTTTACACCCGCAAGGTCTATACCGACGTTTCTTATCTGGCCTGCGCGAAAAAACTGCTCGCCGTACCGAATCTGATTTACCCGCAGTTTGCGACCCATAACGCCCATACTCTGGCGGCGATTTATCAACTGGCGGGGCAGAACTACTATCCGGGCCAGTATGAATTCCAGTGTCTGCACGGCATGGGCGAACCGCTGTACGAGCAGGTCACCGGTAAAGTGGCGGATGGCAAACTCAACCGTCCGTGTCGTATTTATGCCCCGGTCGGCACGCATGAAACGCTGCTGGCGTATCTGGTGCGCCGCCTGCTGGAAAACGGCGCCAACACCTCCTTCGTTAACCGTATTGCCGACGCCACGCTGCCGCTGGATGAACTGGTCGCCGACCCGGTGGAGGCCGTGGAAAAACTGGCGCAGCAAGAAGGGCAAACCGGCTTGCCGCATCCGAAAATCCCGCTGCCTCGCGACCTCTACGGACAAGGCCGGGAAAACTCCGGCGGGTTGGATCTGGCTAACGAACACCGTCTGGCTTCCCTCTCCTCCGCCCTGTTGAACAATGCGCTGCAAAAATGGCAGGCCAAACCGATGCTGGAACAGCCGGTCGCTGACGGAGAGATGACGCCGGTGATCAACCCGGCAGAGCCGAAAGACATCGTCGGCTACGTGCGCGAAGCCAGCGCTGCGGACGTTGAACAAGCGCTGCAAAACGCGGTTAACAACGCCCCTATCTGGTTTGCCACGCCACCGCAGGAACGCGCCGCCATCCTGCAACGCGCAGCGGTATTAATGGAAGGCCAAATGCAGCAGCTGATTGGCATTCTGGTTCGTGAAGCCGGGAAAACCTTCAGTAATGCTATTGCAGAAGTACGCGAAGCGGTGGATTTCCTCCACTACTACGCCGGGCAGGTACGCGATGACTTTGATAACGAAACGCATCGTCCTTTAGGCCCGGTCGTCTGTATCAGCCCGTGGAACTTCCCGCTGGCCATCTTCACCGGACAAATTGCCGCTGCGCTGGCGGCGGGCAACAGCGTCCTGGCGAAACCGGCGGAACAAACGCCGCTGATTGCCGCCCAGGGCATCGCCATCTTACTGGAAGCCGGTGTTCCGCCGGGCGTAGTGCAGTTGCTGCCCGGCCAGGGTGAAACCGTTGGGGCGCAGTTAACCTCCGACGAGCGCGTACGCGGCGTGATGTTTACCGGCTCGACCGAAGTCGCCAGCTTATTGCAGCGTAATATCGCCACCCGTCTGGATGCGCAGGGTCGCCCGATTCCGCTGATTGCGGAAACCGGCGGGATGAACGCCATGATCGTGGACTCCTCCGCCCTTACCGAACAAGTGGTTGTGGATGTGCTGGCATCTGCGTTTGACAGTGCCGGGCAGCGCTGCTCGGCGCTGCGCATACTGTGCTTGCAGGATGATATCGCCGACCACACCCTGAAAATGCTGCGCGGGGCAATGGCGGAATGCCGCATGGGCAATCCGGGCCGTCTGACCACCGACATTGGCCCGGTTATCGATAACGAAGCCAAAACCAATATTGAGCGCCATATTCAGGCGATGCGTACGAAAGGTCGTCCGGTATTCCAGGCCGTACGTGAAAACAGCGATGATGCGCGCGAATGGCAAACCGGCACCTTCGTTCCGCCAACGCTGATTGAACTGGAAAGTTTTGATGAGCTGCAAAAAGAGATCTTCGGGCCGGTGCTGCATGTGGTGCGTTACACGCGAAACCACCTTCCCGAACTGATTGCGCAGATCAACGCCTCCGGCTACGGTCTGACGCTGGGCGTACATACCCGAATTGACGAGACCATTGCGCAGGTCACCGGTTCAGCGCACGCAGGCAACCTGTACGTCAACCGTAATATGGTCGGCGCGGTCGTGGGCGTCCAGCCATTCGGCGGCGAAGGCTTGTCCGGCACCGGGCCGAAAGCGGGCGGTCCGCTCTATCTCTACCGTCTGTTGGCAAATCGCCCGGAAAACGCGCTGGGCATTACGCTTGCCCGTCAGGATGCGGACTACCCGGTGGATGCCCAGCTTAAAGCCGCGCTGACTCAGCCGCTTGACGCGCTGATCGGGTGGGCGGCGGATCGCCCGGCCTTGCATACGCTCTGTCAGCAGTTTAGCGAGCTGGCGCAGACCGGAACCCAGCGTCTGCTGCCTGGCCCTACCGGTGAGCGCAATACCTGGACGTTACTGCCGCGTGAACGCGTATTGTGTCTGGCTGATGACGAGCAGGACGCTCTGGTGCAGGTCGCCGCCGTGACAGCGGTCGGGAGTCTGATTTTGTGGCCGGACGATGCCTTCCACCGCGAACTGGCGAAGCGCCTGCCCGCTGCGGTTTGTGAACGTATTCAGTTTGCGAAAGCGGACACGCTGACTTCGCAGCCGTTCGATGCGGTGATCTTCCACGGCGATTCCGATCAGCTACGGGCGCTGTGCGAGGCGGTAGCCGCCCGTGACGGCGCGATCGTGTCGGTACAGGGCTTTGCCCGTGGTGAAACCAATATCCTGCTGGAGCGTCTGTATATTGAGCGCTCGCTCAGCGTTAACACCGCTGCGGCAGGTGGTAACGCCAGCCTGATGACAATTGGTTAAGGCTGTGGTTAATTAAGGCTTTGGAAAATGCCCGGTGGCGCTACGGCTCACCGGGCCTACAAAACACATTTGTAGGCCGGATCAGGCAAAGCCGCCATCCGGCAATGTTTTAGAGCCAGAGGGAAGTATGAAGCGAATTATATTCACATGCGCTGCGCTGCTACTCAGCGCTCAGGCACTGGCCGATGACTGCGCCAACGCCAGCACGCAAATGGAGATGAACACCTGCGCCGCCGCGCAATTTCAAACCGCCGATAAAAAACTCAATGAGACGTACCAGAATGCGCTAAAACGCGCCGAACCGCCGCAGCGTGACTTGCTGAAAAAAGCGCAAATCGCCTGGATTGCCCTGCGGGACGCCGACTGCGCGCTGGTCAGTTCCGGCACGGAAGGCGGCAGTATACAGCCGATGATCGCCAGCCAGTGCATGACGGACAAAACGGACGAACGCGAAGCGTTTTTAGCTTCGCTGCTGCAATGTGAGGAAGGCGATTTGAGCTGTCCGTTGCCGCCTGCCGGTTAACGTACGCGAATGCCTTCAATAATCATCCGCTGTACGCTTTCGACCGTTTGATTGAAAAAGGCTTCATCACGCAGCGTTGCGCCCGTTACCGCTTCGACCTGAGGCGCAAAATCGGCGTAATGCTGCGTTGAAGCCCAAATCATAAAGATCAGGTGATGCGGATCGACGGGCGCCAGTTTTCCACTGTTTACCCATCCGGCAATCAATGCTGATTTTTCGTCAATCAGCGCCTTCAAATCCCCGGTCAGTTCTTCCATCAGCAACGGCGCGCCCGCCAGCATCTCCATGCAAAAAAGCCGGGAAGCCTGCGGATAATCACGGGAGACCTCCAGTTTAAGACGGATGTACTCTTTGATCGCCACCAGTGGCGCGAAGTCTTCACGAAAGGCCTTTAACGGCGCCAGCCAGATATCAAGGATTTGCCGCAGTACGGCGACATAAAGCGCCTCTTTCGACGGGTAATAATAGAGCAAATTGGTTTTGGACACTCCCGCCTGCTCAGCCACCTGCTCCAGACGTGAACCATGAATACCGTACTGGGAAAACGTGTTTAATGCAGCGGTTAAAATCGCCTGGCGCTTGGCGCTGACGGCCTGTGAACGTTTACCTGTTTTTTTCTCTGCGCGTTGAACCATGCGCCCTCTCCTTGTTTTATTGCCGCCAGGATACCGTGGCAACGGCGCTTTTTTCTTTTTGAACGTCAGGACGCTTAGTTTGCGTCGCCTGCGGCGACACTTCAATCTTACGGACAAAAAAACCGCCGGAGGAACCGGCGGCGGTGGCATCATAACGTTTACCAGCGGCATGCGCTAAACATTATGGCGTTAACTTACAGGCTAGCTGTTACGGTTACCGTGACTGCTTTTGCCCCCTTTTTTGCCTGCTTCTGATGCACGCTGCGGGTCATTCTTAAAGTTGCCCCCGCTGTGCTGGCCACCTTTACGACCTGCTTCTGATGCTCTTTCGCGGTCTTCCGCAAAATTACCGGAACCGCCCCGATGGTTTGCCATTACTGACCTCCGTCATAGATTAGACATCATATTGCATCGGTGTTGAGGAAGATCTCCTCACGCGGCATATGGCAGACGCCACAATTATTGCCACGCGGAACTAAGCTTAGCGAAGTTACCCCGGCTGACCAGTAAATCGTAATATTCTGCAACAGGTTCGTCAGGGGGACAGGAATAATCCCCCCAGGAAATCAATAAGCCTCTCTTATGGTTAAAGAAATCCGAACGGCGAAAAATGTATCATTTTGCAACAAAAACGACGCTGATAAATCTTGTTATAAATCAAAGAAATGGTTGTGATATTTGCACTCTCTCCAGGACGTCATATCTTTAAATAGAGGTAGCGAATCGCTACGGACACGGTTAACTCGAGGAGTAGTGCAAAATGGCAAAAATTCTGGTGCTTTATTATTCCATGTACGGACACATCGAAACCATGGCGCATGCGGTGGCGGAAGGGGCAAACAAAGTGGACGGCGCAGAAGTCGTTATCAAACGCGTACCGGAAACGATGCAGCCTGAAATCTTCGCAAAGGCCGGAGGTAAAACACAAAACGCACCAGTCGCAACCCCGCAGGAACTGCCTGATTACGACGCCATCATTTTTGGTACGCCGACGCGCTTTGGCAATATGTCAGGCCAGATGCGCACCTTCCTGGACCAGACGGGCGGTTTGTGGGCATCCGGCGCGCTGTATGGAAAACTCGCCAGCGTATTCAGCTCGACAGGCACCGGCGGCGGTCAGGAACAAACCATTACCTCAACCTGGACCACGCTGGCTCACCACGGCATGGTGATTGTCCCTATCGGTTACGCCGCGCAGGAACTGTTTGACGTCTCGCAGGTTCGCGGCGGTACGCCATACGGCGCCACCACGATTGCCGGGGGCGATGGTTCACGCCAGCCAAGCCAGGAAGAACTTTCTATCGCTCGCTATCAGGGTGAATATGTTGCAGGTCTGGCAGTAAAACTCAACGGCTAATCTTCAACAGGAGGATTCGAATGCCAACTCAAGAAGCGAAGGCTCATCACGTCGGCGAATGGGCAAGTCTGCGTAATACATCACCAGAAATAGCCGAAGCCATTTTTGAAGTCGCGAAGTATGACGAGAAACTGGCTGAAAAAATTTGGGAGGAAGGCAGCGACGAAGTGTTGCTTAAAGCCTTTGAGAAGACGGATAAAGATTCGCTATTTTGGGGCGAACAAACCATCGAACGTAAAAATGCCTGACCTTTTCTCCCCCGCCTGCGCGGGGGAGAACCTCTGCTATTTTGCCGCGCTGTTCAACACGTTATCGAACTTATCAAGAGGACAGAAGCCGTTTGCGTCTATCGGGCATCCCGCCAGTTCCAGCGTGACGCGCTGCGCCGGTGATTTCAGCGTCAGGACGTCCGCGTTACGCAACTGCTGCGAGCTCTGATACACATATTCGATTTTCATCAGGTCGCGATTGCCTTTGCTGTCATGCCAGCGCTGGAACACAATCTTGCCGCCAATCGGGGTGCGTTCGTACTGATCGTGCAGCTGGTAGGGTTTGAAATCCAGCGCCGTCAGCAGCGAAGCAATATTCGAGTCATGCCCCACCAGAACGGTAATTTTCGGCGCGCTGCTACGGTCAGTCACCAGCGCTTTATCAATATATTTGACCAGCGGTTTGGCGACGTTGCGCGCCACTTCACCCGAGGTAAACAGGCTGTCCTGATACCCGTTCTTCAGCTTTGACAGGACTTTCCACTGCTGATCGGATTTAATCTCGCCCCAGGCGACCTGATCCATCGGGAAGCCTTCGTAGTATTGCAGCGTAAACGCATCCACCAGCGAATTGCCAACTTTCAGCGGCCCCGAAACGCCAGGCTCCTCCTGATACTTCGCGCTAAAGGCGTCTTTGGCTTCGGTCAGCGAACACTGCTGTTTTTCTTTGCAGGACGGTGAATCTTTGTAGTCCGTCATCTGCGCCAGCAGTTGATAGCTGTCGTCAAGCTGCATCTGGCTGCGCTCTTTTTCCATCGCCTGCACCGCTTTCTGGCTAAACGCCGCAGAGTCATCGGTGATCACCGGATTAAACGTTGGGTCCATCGTGCCCATTTTTTCCTGATGATGTACCGGAATGTCGCACCCAGGGAAAGCGCCGGTGATAAAGAATTGTGCCGTCGCAACGGTGCGTTGCAGACTGTTGGCATAGGTATATACCGTGTCCGTCGTCGGGCATTCACCTGACGTGACCATCCCCTGCTCCGCCAGCCATTCTCGCATGTAGTGGCCCATATAAATTTCCAGCACACCGCCTTTCGTGGTGAGCTGCCCGCCGGGCACATCCCACTCCGGCCACTGATTCGGCGTGGACTGCTCCAGCACGCTGCCATTATTGGCCAACGGCGCGCGCAAGTTGTGTCGGCTCATCATCAACACTTGTTGCAGTTGATAACCTTCCGGCGTTGTCTGCGCTTGCGCGGCGGACGACAATAAAACAGCCCCTGCCACAGCGGCGGCGAGTATCAATTTTTTCATCCCTACAACCTCTTGTTGTTATCAATCCTCATAGAGTGTGACAGAAATATGACATTTTTCCGGGAACGGTTTCGCAAAACGGGAGATTCCAGAAGATAACCGGCAGGTCAGCGTGTTCCGGTTATTCCGAGATAAAAACCTCATACTTAATATTGCGGGCGCAATAAAAAGTGCCGTCCGTCAGATACAGTTCACGAAATCGCGTGTTATCAGAGATGTTGTCCAGCAGGGAACGCTCCGTATCGACAAATTCTTTTTGCACGCGGTAATGAACGGCGTTCTCCGTTTCAAAAGAGACATATTCCGTGGTGGCGTAGGGCTTATTTTTTGATTTCACGTACACGATATATTGCACGGTACTGGCCGTCAGCCCCGTTTTCGCCGCGATCTCTTTGAGACTCAACGTCTCAGAGGCATAAAGCGCCTGAACCTGCGCTATGCGTCGGTGATTATACGCCGTCACCCGAAGGCTCAGTTTCAGCCGATAGGCCATATTCCGCACGGCGGTAATATTGGTGTGAAGCAGTTGCGCTATCTGCTCGGTTGTGAGGATGCCCGCGTTTTCCCGCAGAATCGCAAGGCTTTCGTCGTTCCAGATAAATGCCATTGGGTATCTCTCCGTACGCGTCGTTCATCGCGCCGCCAGGCGCGCAAACGTGGCCTCTAACTCTGGCGGCTTACGCATACCCTGGTGTAGCTCCAGAACGCGTCCTTCGGGGTCAATCAGTACGGAGGTCGGCGTGCCGATCACCTGATAACGTTCCTGGGTAATGTTGAGCTGATCGCGCACCACCGGATAGGTTATCTGATGCTTTGCCAGCAGATCGTTGATCCTGACCGTTTCAGGGTCGGTATTGACCGCCACAACCACCACTTTATCGCCCCATTTTTTGCTCAGCGCTTCCAGCGTGTCCATTTCCGCCAGACACCCCCCGCATCCCGCAGACCAAAAATTCAGGTACACCGCCTTTCCTTGCCAGCGTTCAAGGCCTGACTCCTGGCCTTGCAGATCAAACGCCGCCAGCGCCGGGGCCGGTGCCCCGACCGCCAGCTTTTCTTCTTTACACCCGCTTATCAGGATCGCCGCCGCGAGTAGCAGCACATTATGCCAGCGCATGTTGATTGGCCTCCTCACCCAGATATTTACCGTGTTGCAGCCGCAGAATACGGTCGGCAAACTGCCCAAGCGCAGGGTTGTGCGTCACCATCACAATCGTGCGCCCCTGACGATGCAGATCGGTGAGCAGATCCAGCACCCGCTGCTCATTCTCTTCATCCAGGTTGCCCGTCGGTTCATCCGCGAAAATAACCGGCGGTTCGTTGACCAGCGCCCGGGCGATACACACACGCTGCTGCTCACCACCGGAAAGCTGGCTCGGCAGGTGCGTCACACGATGCCCAAGCCCTACCTGCTCCAGCACCTTCCTCGCCGCCGCTTCATCCACCACGCTGTGGTAATGCTGGGCGAGCATGATGTTTTCCAGCGCAGTTAAGAACGGGATCAAATGGAACTGCTGAAATACCAGGCCGATTTTCTCGGCGCGAAAGCGACGACGCCCCTCTTCATCCAGCGCGGCGGCATCGGTGCCGTCAAGAAACACCTGCCCTTCCGTCGCCGTATCAAGGCACGTCAGAATATTCATCAGCGTGGTTTTACCAGAACCAGAAGCGCCCATAATGGCGACAAATTCACCCTGCGCAATGCGCAGATTAATGTCATCCAGGGCGGTAACGTCACCGAACCGTTTGTATAAGTGGCGGGTTTCGATCGCCACCTGAGGGATATGCGTAACGGACATGGCGCTACTCTCCTTTCAGCACTTTAGCAGGCTCGACGCTTACCGCGCGTCGCACCGGAACAATCGCCGCCAGAATGGCGACCAGTAAAGACAACACCAGAGTAATGGGCAACACCGGCAGACGCAGCGAAATGGCGGCATTAAACACCGTTAATCCCAACAGTTGCGCCAGCAAATATCCCAGTACCCAGCCGCACGCCACCGCCGCCAGCGCGATGATGCTGGTTTCCAGCAGAATTTGCCGCACAATATCGCCGTTGCTGGAACCAAGCGCTTTTTGCAGCGCAAACTCGCGCGCCCGCTCGCCGACAATCGCCATCAGCGTGGTATTCACGCACAGCGAAGAGAGCGCCAGAATCACGATCGAGACCAGCCCCATCAGACCTTTAATTTTATCCAGCACCTGCCCTTCGGAAGCAGAGACCTTACGCACCGGACGAATCTCCAGGTCAGGATACTGCGCCTGCAACCGGCTGGCGTAGCTCTCCACCTGGCCGACATCGTTACTGACGCTAAGCAAGCCGTGGCTGATTTTGCCCGGCTGATGCAGCCAGGCCTGCGCCACGTCGAGGCTGACGATCAGCATGTTGTCCGTCGCATCGCCAGACTCCACAATGCCTTTAATCTGCAAATTCTTACGCTGATTGTGATCCACCAGCGTGATGCTGTCGCCCGGCTGCACGTTGAGGCGTTCCGCCAGTTTGACGCCGATCATCGCGTTACGGTCGTCAAAACTGACGCCAATCCAGCTACCGGTGACCTGCCAGTACGGCACCAGTTTTTGCAGCGACTCGAACCACACGCCAACCATCACCACTTTTTCCAGCTCGGTGCGCGCCATGCCGTACAACCACGGACTGGCGCCATGCACCAGCCCCTGCGGCGCCTGATCGAGAATGCTCTGCAACTCCTGCTGCGGCATACTGGAACCGTGCCCCGGCCCAATGTAAAAATTCGCGCCGAAGGTGCGCAGTTCTTCGCTCATTTTGGTGTTAATGTCGAACCAGACGGCAGAAAGCGCCGTCACGATGGTCGCCCCCACCATCAGCGCGGCAAACACCACGCTGACCCGCTGAAAACGCAGACGCAGCGCCCGCCACACCAGCAGCCAGAGCATGGTACGTTTAGCGGCCATACAGCACCTCCACAGGATACAGTCGGGCGATCCGCCGGGCCGGGAACCAGGTGCCGATCAACGCAATCAATACCGCAATCACCAGTACGCACGGCACCACAATCCAGGCAAAATTAAGCGGCGCGTCGAAGAGCATGACGCCAATCGCTTTCGCCAGCCCCCACCCGGCAATACATCCCAGCGCGCCGCCCGCCAGCCCGCTGGACGCCGCTTCCAGGTAGAACAGCAGCATGATTTGCCACTGTCGCGCACCCAACGCCTTCATCAAACCGATCTCTTTGGCGCGTTCCATAATGGTGCTGGTCATCAGCGAGGCGATCCCCATTGCGGAAGCCGCCAGCGCCGCGACGGTAACGACCGCCATCAGCAACTGAATTTTATCGATCACCACCCCTTCGGACGCCGCGACCTGCCATACCGGGCGCACTTCCGCACCGGAAATCGCCTCTTCCAGCTGATGCGCGATCGACGACACATAGGCCGTGCAATACCAGAGGTCGTACTCTTCGGCATTGAGCGCGTCCAGGTTTTCCCGCGCGCGGCGGGACAGTTCGTTTTCCGGCACCGTCAGCGCCGAGACGCGAATCGCCTGCACTTTTCCGGGGAGCCCCAGCAGGTGCTGTACCGTACTTAGCGGCATCACCAGTTGGTTATCTTCATCACCGCCGCTGGAGAGGATACCGCTGACAGTGACCTGCACCGCTTCACCTTCGGTACGTAATGTCAGCTTATCACCGGGTTTCCAGCCCATTTGCCGCGCCAGCGCGTGCCCGACTAAGGTCTGCGGCTCTGCACCTGCGGGTTCCTGCGGCCAGTCGCCAGTCACCTGCCAGTAAGGGCTGACCGTTTTCTGCCCCGTCTCATATCCCTCTTCATCAGGAATATCCACTGGCTGACTGAAGAAGGTGCCCAGAATCCGCACCGGTTCTCCCTCCACGCTGGCTTCGCCGCCGAGCATCGGCGCAAACCCGACAATGTTGTTTCGCCAGAAGATATCTTTGATGTTCGGCAGCTCGGCTTCATCAAGAAAATCCTGACCGGAAAGCGGATTACTGCTCTCACTAAACAGCGCGGGCAGCGCAGCCTGTCCGGCGGGTTCAATCAAAATGTTCGCACCATAAGACTTCAGCTCTCTGGACATTTTGTCGCCGATATCAATGGACACCGCCAGCAGCGCCGAAATCAGGCTGGAGGCCAGAAAAACGGTGATTATCGCCAGCACTTTGCGGCGTAAATTGCGCCCCCAGGATTGTCGTAACATCCGCCACAGCATGATTATTCCTCCCTCATGTCGGCAGGAACAAACTGCTCCGGCGTTTCACGGAAGCGTTCATAGTTAGCCTCTGACGAGAAGAACCAGGTCTTGCCGCCATAGCTGTATTTGTAATCGGCTGAGGTATTGGTCAACGTTGAACCATCGACCGGATCGGTCACTTTAATAGTCATGACCGTCGAGAAGTAGTTCACCCCTGTCGCCAGTTCTTTACCGGGGATCACCAGCTCTTTTTCATCATTGTGCCAGTTTTCAATCGGCACCGGGTTACAGCCACCGGCCTTGCCGATAGACGGAATAAAAATATGCACTCCGCAGGCGACGCAGATAACCTGATTGCCCTCCATGACATAACCCTGATCGCCGCACAGCAGGCAGGCGTCGAACACCACGCCAAAACGCAGCTTGTCGGGATAGCGGTTAATCACGAAGAAGCGCACCGCTTTGCCATCGTCCGCCACCCAGACGAAACGATGCAGTTTACCGTCACGAAGCTGTTCAACCGGCAGGCGCACCATGCCATCGCTCCCCAGCGTTACGGGCACGGCTTCAGAGAGTTGCGGCGGCTGCGAGGCCACTTTATCCCACCACAGCTGGCCTGCGATAACGACCACTGCGCAGCCGATTGTGACCAGCCACAGCCGCAAAGCGTTGCGACGCTGCGCCAGCGCCAGACGATGAGCGATCGGTTCTTCTGTTTCCCGCGTCTGTCGAAAAGCCCGCAACAGCGCCGGAAGCCAGCACAGCGCCAGGGCCAGCAGCAGCGCGGCTCCCGCCCAGTTATACAGCGCCGTGTTATTTGTGACTTTCGCCACGAAGCTCAGCAGTGATTTACCCAGCGGGACAACCTGTAATTTCATCAGCAACAACAGCAGGTTGCCGCTCAACGGCAGCCAGATCATCACCAGTAAAATCAGCGTTAACGGCCAGTACAGGCCGCGAATACGCCGCAGCAGCATCGCGCAGAGTACGCCCGCCAGACAGAGGATCGCAAAAGCGAGAACGACGGCCGTCAGATTTAACAGCAGGTCAGTATTCAGCACATGCGTACTGGTCAGCCCGCCCAGATTAGGGTCCAGCGCCCAATGGCGGGCAGCGCCGAAAATCAGAATCCCCTGCCACAGATAGCGGATACGCGTTGAAGCCCACCAGAAACTGAGGACAAACAGCAGCGATACCATGACCTCCGCCCCAACCAGCAGCAGTTGTACCGGTTGGCTGCCGTGAATAAACAGTCCCGCCAGCACGCCGGCAATCAGCCCGGTCAGCAGCGTCCAGGTCAGTGGACGTAAAGAGGGAGGATCGTTTCGACTCCAGAGAACACCGGAAAGAAGCGCAATGCAGAAAAAGACCTGTAGCGTCGTGACGAAAAAGTAACTCATAACTTCGACTCTGTACGGCGGGTTGAATTAAGCGACGGGCATATGATCGGTCTGACCAACGCGCCAGAAGGGGGAATCCTCCTGGCGCGTTGGTTAGTCGGTTTTAGTTCAGACCGACATATTTAAACTCGTAGCTCACATCAAACGGTTTCCACCAGCGGCCTACGCCTGTTTCGCTGTCAGTATGGCGATGCATCCCGGCTTTTGACGGCGGTTCAATGTGGTAGGTCACTTTATAGTTGCCCACGCCCATCATTTTGATGTTCGCGCCATAGTGCGGGCCATCGCTGGCAACCATCGGCATGAAGGTGCCTTCCTGTTTTTCGCCCGTGTCGTTGTTGACCAGGGTGTAGCTGATGGTCAGGTACGGGATCCATTCCCCTGCGCCAAAGCCGTTTTTATTGCCTTCTACAGCGTGGATATCCGCTTCAAGGTGAACATCGGCTTTTGCTGCCGGTAAGCCCATGCCGCGCGGTTCCATATCAATCGGTTGCAGGTAAACGGCCGCCAGCTCCATTTCATTCATGGTGACAGGCTCGCCTGCCGGGTACTCTTTAAAAGCAAACGCGGCTGGCGCAGTGAAAATGCTGGCCATCACTGCGCTGGCAATCAGGGTTTTCTTCATGGTCATCAAACGTATCCTCTCGTCTAAAACAACGGCTATACAACGATTATGGGTTATTTTTTATCGTCTCCCCGGGAACCGCGCTTTTGCGCCGCATCACCCACAGCGCCACCAGCGCCGCGAGCAGCAATACGACCTGCGGTAACAACGTTTCCACGTAGGGATAAATCCCCAGCCAGCTGATTTCAGGGAAGCCGTTAATCAACGTAGGCTGGAACAGTTTGCCTTCCACCAGTTCCAGAACGCCTTTGCCCGCAAAGACGAAGGCCATCAGATACATGAAACTGCCGGTAAACATAAAGAAGGGTTTCAGCGGCAGGCGCACCACTGAGTAACGCATCACCAGCCAGGCGAGCAGCAGCACCACGCAGCCAATCACAAAACCGGCGCCAATCGCCATATGGCCGGATACCGTGTTTGCATCGCCAATCAGAGCGTAATAGAACAGCACCGTTTCCGCCCCTTCGCGGTACACCGCCAGGAAGCTGGTCAGCCATAGTCCGACCAGGGAGCCTCGCGACAGGGAATGAGACAGTTTGCCTTCCAGCCAGGCTTTCCAGTGGCGCGCTTCCACTTTGGACAGCAGCCAGTAACTCATAAAGAACAGCATCACAACGGCAATCAGCATCGTTATGCCTTCCAGCAGTTCACGGCTGGCGCCGGAGTTAGTAAACAGCATCTGGAAGATAGCGGCGGTGATGACGCTGGCGATCAGCGCCACAATTACCGACTGACGAATAAGCGGCAGCTTATCCTGATGGTTGTTTTTCACCATGTAGGCCACGATTGCCGCCACAATCAGCAGCGCTTCCAGCCCCTCGCGCACGATGATCATCAGACTATAGAGCAGCAGACTCCACTGGGTTTCTTCGCCTTCGCCCAGCATCGTCACGGCTTTTTGCAGATCCTGCGCCAGCGCGCTGGCCTCCGCATTCAGGCGCTCAACCGGCTGACCGGCCTTCATCAGACTGACCAGGCGGGTAAAATACGCCTCCAGCGTGGTTTTAAATGCCGAATCGCGAGAGCCGATTTTGTTTTCCATGCCGCTGGCTTCGAAGCGGTCGAAGTAGGTATCCTGGATATCCAGAATCGCATTCTTCGCATCGCCGCCCTGATAGCGCGCTATCGCGTCCTGAATGCTCTGGTTAATTCCCGTCGTCACCTCAGCCCAGTCGGTACGGTTATTTCCCTCGTCCGCCGCCGGAATGTTGTCTGCGCTTTGCGCTGCGGCAACCTGCTGATCGTCACGGGTGGTTGGCAAGCCGGGTAAGATATCCTCGATATCCTGTAGCAGCGTAGTGACCTGATAAGAGACATCGTTGAGATGGTCAGGTTGCGCGGTCAGCGCAATCAGGGATGAGAATTGTTGGTTAATGGCGGCGGCATCTTTTGCAGAACGGTTTTGTCTGAGGGACATCTCCATCTCAGAGTTTTTAAAGCCCTGATAGTGCGCCTGTTGAACGTGCTGACTGGCAACGCTGTAGTTCCCGGCCTGATATTCAGTGACCGCCTGCGCCAGCAGATCGTCGATCGTCCTGAAACTCTCCTGCCAGTGAACGGCAATGTCGTCTCTGGACAGCGCGTTGTGCTGCTCTTCGGCCACCAGACGATGTCCGCCATCCAGCACCGGTTCCACTTCGCGCAGTGCGGCTTTCAGCCAGTCAATGCGCGCCTGAACGTCAGCGAGCGGTTTTTTCTCGCCAATCATTCGACGGATCTCGCCGAATGCGCTCTCCATCTCGTAACTTTTGCGCGCAGAAATGTTGATGCGGATCGGCCCTTCCAGGTTCTCGAACACCTCAAAATAGGCCATTTGTACCGTGCGGCGCGCCTCGTCGGTATGCTGTTGCTGATAAAGTTCCGCTGTTTTATCAAGACGTTGCTCGATATCTTCAATCAAAGGCGCATAATTCGTCGACGCCCAGACACTCATGCTTATAAACAAGCCAAAGAGAGTAACCAACAAAGAGTTACGGAAGTTACGCACGTGCACACCGCCAAAGAATACAAATGATAATTATTATCATTATATCTTTTTGTCGCGTTGTACATGACCTGGATCATAAAAATGTCAGCAGACGACAAGTTATGTAAACTTATTTCATCAAATCGTGATGAACACACACATTATGCGTTGATAAAAGGGACGTTATCTCCCTGTTTTTCTCATGGAATTAACGGCAAAGCAGGCGCGGTAACAGAGGAATAAATCCCCCTGCCGACAGTGATGTTATTCATTGTCGGCAGGCAGAAATAAAACGCGTTATTGCGTACAGCAATATTCAAAGATTAAGGTTATTTCGATCGCTGGCAAGACGCTGTAAGAATTGACCATATCCCTGCGGCCCCATCCAGTAGTTAATACTTTTCTCAACGCCGGTTGATGTCAACGTCGCGCCGGAAATACCGTCAACGGTATATTCATCGGCATGTTCAGGTTTATCCTGTACTATTTTCAATGCAGGATGTCCGCTGTTATCTAATAATCGTTTCCCTGGCCACTGTTTGCGCCAGCTGGCGTCTTCCACCCGGGCCCCCAGAAACGGCGTTTCCCGTTGCTGATAATAATACAGATTTCTCACCGTACGACCGTCCAGCCCCAGAGCAAGAAACGCATGCATCATGGATTTCGCGCCCTTACCGGTAACCGGAATGATAACCTGCTGAATTTCATTATTTTTATCTTTCACAAAGAACACATCCGCCACCGTACAGCGCTGACGAACCTGCGCTGGGTCGCGTTCAGGGGCAAGTTTTTCACACTTCTGGCGCGCGGCGTCCGTGCTGCTTTCAGCCACCAGCTCGCCGGAATCTAAATTAACATGGCGTTGAATAATATAACGATGATAGAGCGTTTCGACTGATTTTTTATCCTGGGCCTCTGATTTCATCAGGCCCGCAGCGTGTAAAATCGCCGCCTGTTTTTCCTCCCCTGTCGGCTCCGTCATTTCTCCCTGGAACAGCATAAACCATGCTGCCGCCGCAACAAAAATAAGGACACAAAGCACCATCATTGATGCAACAATAATTTTACCCTTGCGCATTGAATTGTTATCCCTGTCAAAATGGAAATCAAAAAAATCGCCTGAACGTATCACAGACTTTCATTCAATTAAAACAGATATGCCATTATCAATTCAGGTTTGCAACGTCAGGCAGCGGTAAAAAATAATAACTGGCGTCGGTAAAAAAGCAGCAAAAATAACAGAAAACACGCTCTCCGCTCGTTTTACACATCCTTACAATGGGTTAAAAAATGCCGGGTTTCCCCGGCACGCTATCAAAACATGGCTGCCCGCCACAGACGTAACTTCATGCCCCAGTAGCTGGTCCAGCCGCTGGTCGTGGTTACCACCTGCCCCTTCGACACCACCACCAGCGTTGGCGTGACGCTGATTTCCCAGTTTCGTGATATCTCACCGCCGCTATCATTCACGACGGGGAACGTCACCCCTTTACGCGATAACCAGCGGGAAACCTCCCCGTCATTACCGGAACGCAGCGCGATGGTCATGACGTTCTCCCCTTCCGACTGCAAACGGGCGACATCCGGCGTAGTGAAACGGCAGATACCGCACCAGCTCGCCCAGAAGTAGAGCAGCACCGGGCGTTCTTCACTGATCGACGCCAGCGTTACAGTTTCCCCGTCCAGCGTATGCAGCGGCGTGCTGTCAAACATGGCCGGCATCTGCGGAGAACGCCAGACATCCAGCAGGATTATCACGCCTGCCAGCAGAACCAGTAAGATCGCGCCTTCACGCAGCCAGCGGCGCAGTTTACTGAGCATGAGCCACCGCCAGTTTTTCTTTCACCACCGCCTCAAGGGTCTCCCACGATACCGCGCCGGGGATCATCTCGTCGCCAATGATGGTTGCCGGCGTCCCCTGAACGCCAACCAGCCGGGCGAGTTGCAGATTGGTGCTCAACGTCTCCATGCTTTTCTCATCCAGCGTAACCGGCGTGGCGGCGGACTTTTCCTGCGCCTGTTTAATACTGGCTGTGGTGTGGTAGCCCTTTTTCTGCATCAGTTTCTCATGCAGCGCTAAAAACTGCTGCGGGTGCTCACGCCAGGTGGTTAACGCGGTACGCGCCGACAGTACCGAGCTTTCGCCCTTAAACGGCAGCGGCTTAATCACTACCGCGACCTGCGGATACTTTTGCACGATCTTCTCCAGCAACGGATCAAGCTGCTTGCAGTACGGGCAGTTGTAGTCCGTAAAGTTGACGAGCGTCAGCGTCGCCTTCTCCGCGCCTATCCGTGGGCTGGCAGGATCGTTAAACAGCGCTTCCTGGATCAGCGCTTCAATTTGCTTTTCCTGCTCCGGCGTAAACGGCGCGGGTTCTTTCGCCACGCTCAGACCGGTAAACAACGCTAACAGCATAATCATCAGATATTTCATGGCGTAACTCCTTTCGCATCGCGCAACGTTTGCAGCACCGCATCGCGCGTCAGCAGCGTGGGCAATGACTGACCCTGCGGTAAACCGGGGCCATAAATCTGGTTAAACGGCACAGCCACCTGGCCGCGTTTTTTCAAAAAGTCGGTGATGTCATCCGCAGGCAGCGTCCAGTCGCCGCGCAATGCGACAACATCCGGCTGTTGCAGCGCATCCTGTATCTCTTCTCGCTGTAACACGTTGTACTTATTGACCTTGCAGGTAATGCACCACTCAGCGGTAACGTCAATGAATACGCGTTTGTGCTGCGCAAGCGCGTCCTGGATCGCCTGTTCGCTCAACGGCTGCCAGACGACGCGCTCTTTCGCCGGGCTGCTTGTCGCGTATCCCAGATGCGGCAGCAGGAGCGTCGCCAGCCAGATTGCCGAACCGAGCATCATAACGCCCAGTACGCGCCGCAATCCGTTCATCCAGCGTCCGGGGCGCGGCAGGCGCAGCGCCAGACCAGGGCGTAGCGCGACAAACAGCCACGGCAGGCTCATCCCCACCCCGAGCGCCAGAAACAGCCCCCATAACACCGGGAAGGAGGCCGTCAACGCCACCGCAACGGCCGTCCCGAGAAACGGCGCGCTGCACGGCGTCGCCAGCAGCGTGGCAAACGCGCCCTGCCAGAAATGACCGGCCATCCCGTTGCCGCCGTGGGTGGCAAGTCGGGTCGTCATCGCGGAAGGCAGACGGAATTCAAACAGCCCGAACAGGCTGGCGCTGAAGATCAACATCACCAGCACCATAAACCCGATAAACCACGGACTCTGGAACTGAATGCCCCACCCGAGCGCCTGATGGGTCAGCCGCAGAACGGTCATTAGCATCGCCAGCGCCATAAAAGAGGCAATAATCCCGGCAACCGACGCCAGAAACTGCCGCCGTATCCGCTGACGACTTTTCTCTTCGACGAGCAGAATCGAGCCGAGCTTCATCCCCAGCACGGGCAGCACGCAGGGCATCAGGTTGAGAATTAACCCACCCGCCAGCGCCATCAACATCACCTGCCAGAGCGGCAGTTCGGCGCTATCGGCCATTTTTGCCGTCGTACTGCCGATCGCCAGGGTGCTTTCCTGAGCCACGCCGTCATTCGCCAGTACCAGCGTGACCGTTTGACCACGCAAATCGGGCGCCCCTTCTCCCCAGCCATCGCTGACAGGAACCGTCGCCAGCAGTTTTTCGCCCTCAACACGCAGTTGCGGCTTGCCAAAATCAGCGTTATCAACGGCGTCGAGAAACAATGCTGGCGATGACCAGCCTCCGGCACGCGTAGCTTCAACCACCAGCGCACCAGGACGAGCGCCCACGCTGAGCGTCTGCGTCAGCCCCCGGGAGAGCGGGATCTGCCCCATCGCCTGGGCATAGTCATGCGCGAACGCCGGGTCATGCGCCGAAGGTTTGAGGGTAAAGGGGTAATCGGTCAACAGGCAGACATTGCTGCAAGTAGACAAGGTCAGCACACCGCTGAGCATCGCGGGTGACGGACCGCGAACCGTCATCGGGAAGGTCACGCGGTGGTGATAACCCTGAGTGGTCATACCGGCGACGTCAAAGCGCGACGGCGTCGGCCAGAACCAGTCAACCGCAGGCATATTTTCTTTCCAGGCAACGGCGGGCGCCACGCCCCCCTCCCCCGGCGAACGCCAGTAGGTTTTCCAGCCGTTTTCCAGTTTTACATCCAACAGTAACCGGGTTTCGCCTTCCGGGGACGTGTCCGCGCGCAGGCGGACGCTGGCATGGTCGTTATCCGGCGAGCGCAGCCAGCCGCTTTCTGCCGCCCACGAGACGGGCAGCCATAGCAATAACAGACAGCACAAAGTCTGCCTGAAAACAGTGATCATATTTTTTCTCCGTGAACAGGTAATTAACAGTCAGCAACGGCCAGACTGTCATTCACGGAATACGCAGAAGCGTAGATGGACTCTGAGTGTGGGAGGCGAGATTGCTCGCGGTGGAAAGAATGGCAGGCGTACGGCGCGTACGGGCGCCAGCAGGGACAACAACAGACACAGCGCGAGAATCGCCCCTTCAAACAGCACGGGCGGCGCGGCAAGCAATGATTTCGCGCTGAGTTCGCATGGCGTCACGGGCGAGGCATCATCAGCAGACGAGCTATCCGCCTGAGTGACGACCACCGTCGCGGCTGGCGCCATCTGCAAGGCGTGCAGACCCGCCATGCGCTGCGCGGTGCACACTATCACCACAACACATGCCAGGCAGAGGAACCACCATCCCAGTTGTTGACGTTTCGCCATGACATCCTCACTGATTGACGCGAGCTATCTTAGCCACTGACAAGGTTTTAGCAACCTTTGCGCTGTAAAGTTATGTCGGCGTCGCCCCGCTCATTACAGGCGAAACGCATTAGTTTTAATAATGATTTTGCTGTTTTCATACGCATCTTTCGGGTTTACCCTACACTTAACAACGATGACTTTTCCGGGGATTCCCTGCCGTATGTATTGATTTACGCGAGATAACGCTATGGAATTAAAGGATTATTACGCCATTATGGGCGTGAAACCGACGGACGATCTCAAGACTATCAAGACCGCCTACCGCCGACTGGCCCGCAAATACCATCCTGATGTCAGCAAAGAGCCTGATGCCGAAGCCCGCTTTAAAGAAGTGGCGGAAGCATGGGAAGTGCTGAGTGATGAACAGCGCCGCGCCGAATACGACCAGTTGTGGCAACATCGCAACGATCCGCAGTTCAACCGACAGTTCCAGCAGGGCGAAGGCCAGAGTTATAACGCCGAAGATTTTGACGACATTTTCTCGTCCATCTTTGGGCAACACGGCCAACAATCCCGCCAGCGTCAGGCGACGCGCGGCCACGATATTGAGATTGAAGTGGCGGTATTCCTGGAGGAAACCCTTGCCGAACACAGCCGGACGATCAGCTATAACTTGCCGGTGTATAACGCGTTCGGTCTTGTGGAGCGTGAGATCCCTAAAACGCTGAATGTGAAGATTCCCGCAGGCGTTGGCAACGGCCAGCGCATTCGTCTGAAAGGCCAGGGAACGCCGGGGGAAAACGGCGGGCCGAATGGCGATCTGTGGTTAGTGATTCATATCGCGCCACATCCTCTGTTTGATATCGTCAATCAGGATCTGGAGATTGTGGTTCCTCTCGCCCCATGGGAGGCCGCGCTGGGCGCGAAGGTCGCCGTACCAACGCTAAAAGAGAAGATTCTGCTGACCATCCCGCCAGGCAGTCAGGCCGGACAGCGCCTGCGCATCAGAGGCAAAGGCCTGGTCAGCAAAAAACACACGGGCGATCTGTACGCTGTGATCAAAATCGTGATGCCGCCGAAACCCGACGACAGTGCCACAGCCCTGTGGCAGCAACTGGCGGACGCGCAGTCCTCCTTTGATCCACGCAAAGAGTGGGGGAAAGCATAATGGTTAACGTAACCGTCACCTTTACAATTACCGAATTTTGCCTGCATACCGGGGTTTCGGAGGAAGAGCTTAACGAAATTGTCGGGCTTGGGGTGATCGAGCCCTGCGAGAACGAAACCGCATCCTGGTTATTTGACGATCATGCGGCGATCGTCGTGCAGCGTGCTTTACGCTTGCGCCAGGAGCTGGCGCTGGACTGGCCGGGCATCGCAATGACGCTGACCTTGCTGGAAGAAAATGACCGGCTACGCCAGGAAAACCGCTTGCTGATACAGCGTCTTTCCCGCTTTATCAAACACCCATAAAATAATAAACGGGGGTTGGCACACTGCCCACCCCCTTATTTTTATCACCGCGATACGGTAAAAAACTCACATTAACGTCACAGGGAAGCTGCTGGCCGCAACGGTTAAACCTTGCAGCCTTTTCCATTCTTTCGGCTGGTCACGCGACTTTCTTTTCTTGTTTCTGACGTTCCGCAAGAAAATCGCTCGCCGTAATCACCCTGCTCATCTCTACCTGAAGGCGGGCATTGTTTTCAGTTTCCCATACATCTACAGCAGTTTGCAGGTTCATCCAGAACTCTACAGAGGTATCGAAAACTTTAGACAGGCGAAAAGCCATGTCAGTCGTGAGTTTACGATTGTTGTTAACCAATGCGCTGGCGGTATTACGATGCACCTGCAACATTTCCGCGAGATCATTAATTTTGAGGTCAAGCGGTTCCAGGTATTCATACAGAAGGATATCACCAACTGTCGTGGGTTTTCTGGTTGCCTGGTTCATGAGTTAGTCCATCCATTTTGAGGGCAATTAAGCCGCTGACTCGGCTTAACCTTGTACAAATGGCTAAGCCGATAGTTTCACGCTTGTTTAATACTCATGTGGATCAAGGTAGAGGTCTTGTGCCTTGCCGTTCACCCATTTGAATATCAAACGATATTGCTTGTTAACTCTTATCGAAGAATATTCCTGCAATTTACCTTCCAGTTCTTCGTATCTGTTACCCGGCGGTGACTTCAAATCCTTGTAGCTAACTGCCGCGTTTATGATATCGAGCTTACGGGCCAATGCTGAATGTATATCCGGGGGAATTTTCTTATGTGGTGCAGAGTACATAAAAAAATCATCCAGCCACTGGTCACGGAAGTCTTCAATACTGACAAGTTTCTTTGGCATTCCAGGTTGCCTTCCGTTTCCTCAGGACAGGAACATTGTAACGCACATATGCACTGTGCACAAGTGCATCCATTTTAACTCAACTCCAAAAGCAGACGCTCGCAAAACTGCTCCATCGTCATTATTCCGTGGCAAAAGCCGTTAATCCGATATAAATCAAATCCTGCCCCCGGGAACCGCCGTAGCATAGTGGCATTCTGAATACATGTTCACAGGGAAATAAAGATCATGGGTGGGATGAAAAGAACGCGCTGGCAGCGTCGACCAGGCACCATCGGCGGTAAATTGCCGTGGAATGACTGGCGAAATGCATCGACCTGGCGCAGGGCGACACAATTTCTGCTCCTGCTGATCAATATTTATATTGGCATCACATTCTATTTTTGGGTCCGGTATTACGAAACTGCCGCCGCCAGCGTTTATGTCCCCAGACCCGGTGGTATTGAAGGCTGGCTTCCTGTCGCCGGTTTGATGAACATCCGATACACCTGGGAAACCGGTCTGCTCCCTCCTGTTCACGCCGCCTCCATGCTGCTTCTGGTTGCATTTATCGTCATCAGCCTGCTGCTAAAAAAATCTTTTTGCTCATGGCTGTGCCCTGTTGGCGCGTTGTCAGAGCTGATCGGTAAACTCGGAGGAACGCTCTTTGGCCCGGCGATTGCCCTGCCCCGCTGGCTGGATATTCCCCTGCGCGGTCTGAAATATCTGTTATTGAGCTTTTTTCTTTATATCGCGTTATCCATGCCTGCACAGGGTATTCAGATGTTCCTGATGTCAGCTTATGGCATTATTATCGACGTTAAAATGCTCGATTTTTTCCGCAATATTGGAACAACCACGCTTATCTGCGTCATATTTTTCGCCGTCGCCAGCTTATTTATTCGTCATTTCTGGTGTCGTTATCTGTGCCCTTACGGCGCTCTGCTTGGTCTGTTTTCGTTTTTTTCTCCCTTTAAAATCCGCCGCAATGCCGACAGCTGTATTGATTGTGGAAAGTGCGCTCAAAATTGTCCCTCCCGTATCCCGGTAGACACGCTGATTCAGGTCAGAACCGTTGAATGCACAGGCTGCATGACCTGCGTGGAGTCCTGCCCGGTTGCCTCAACGCTCAACTTTTCACTACGCACGCCTTCTGGCGCGCCGGAAGGAAAACGCGAGGCGATAAAACCGTTATGGCGACAGGCCGCGCTCTCGGGCGTCGCCATGACAATATTGATACTCGGGATACTTTTTGCCGCTATCGCGATTGCGATGTATGCCGGCGCCTGGGATAGCCCGGTGCCGGAGCATCTTTACTTCCGCTTAATTCCCCAGGCGAGGATGATTGGGCATTAGTTAAGAAATAACGCGCCTACGCTGGCGGTGTTTTCATCCTAAATGGCGCTTCGCCTCCTGGCGCACCCGGTGCAGTACGTGATGTTTGATCCCACTGTAAGCCGGGTGTTCAGCCAGGGTTTCGATATCGCGTTCGCGGCCAAAAGGCAGGATGACCTCCTCAACAATTTTTCCAGGCTTCGCCGACATAATCAGAATACGATCGGCCAGAAACAGCGCCTCTTCTACGTCGTGAGTCACAAACAGCAGCGTGGTGCCGGTGGCAAGCCAGGCATCGCGCAGGAGTTCCTGCATCATCAGACGCGTTTGCGCATCCAGCGCGCCGAACGGTTCATCGAGTAGCAACACTTCCGGCTCCGGCAGCCAGGCGCGGGCCAGCGCCACGCGCTGTTTCATCCCGCCGGAGAGTTGCCAGGGCGCATGATGTTCAAAGCCTTTCAGCCCTACCCGCGTCAGCCAGTCCAGCGCCTGGGCGTTGACCTCATCTTTGTGGTATTTCCCCAGCCGTGGGCCAAAGGTGACGTTTTCCAGAACCGACAGCCAGGGAAACAAATTTGGCTGCTGGAAGATCATTCCCCGGTCTGGCCCTGGCAGCTTCACTGTCTTTCCGCCTGCCGCTACGCGCCCGCGATCCGGCTTGTTGAATCCGGCGACCAGATTCAGGATCGTGGACTTCCCGCAGCCGGACGGCCCCAACAGAACAACAAACTCCCCTTTCTCCAGAGACAGGCTGATATCGTCCAGCACCGTGAACGGCTGCGGTTTTGCCGCAAAAGAGAGCGATACGTTTTCCAGTGTGATGGCACTCATTACTCTTTCCCCGCCCAGGGCACAAAAAAGCGTTGCAGCCCCAGCAGCAATAAATCCAGTAAATAGCCGATACCGCCGAGCAGCAGAATCCCCAGCATCACGATATCGGTTCGCAGATACGAGCTGGCGTTAACCACCATCCAGCCGAGACCCGAACTGGCCGCCACCATTTCCGCCGCGATGAGCGATGTCCAGCCGATCCCTATCGACAGCCTGACGGTGGTAAACAGTTCCGGCAGCGCATCCGGCAACACCACGCGCAGAAAAATCTGTTTGCGCGACGCGCCGAGCGTTTGCGCCACACGAATACGCGAGCGACCAATACGATCGACCGCAGCAGATGCCCCCACGACCACGCTCAGGAAGGTGGCGATGAAGATCAGAAAGAACTTCGACGCCTCACCGATCCCCAGCCAGACGACCGCCAGCGGAATAAGCGCAATCTTGGGTAGCGGGCGCAAAAACTGCACGAACGGATTCAGTACCGCCGCCAGACCTTCCGACAACCCCATCAGCAACCCCAGGGGGATGCCGATGAGAATTGCCACAGAAAAAGCGCTTAGGGCCCGGGCCAGGCTGACTGCGACATGCTCCCACAACGGCACCTGACGATAACCATCAGCCAACAGCTCTTCGGTTGTCAGACCGATATCCTGTAGCGACGGCAGCAGCAGCGGGTCCACCCATTGCCGCATCGTCGCCACTTGCCAGACGATAAAGAAAATAGCCACCGAAACGACGCTGATGGCGATGTGATAACTCAATCTCATTGCGCTGCTACCGCCGCGTCACGGATGTAGCGGGAGTTAATGGCGCTGTCCCAGTTCGCCGGGATATCACGTTTGCGGATCTCGCCAATCCCCGCCAGGAAGTCAGAGGTTTTGGTCAGCGCTTTACCAATACCGCTGTCAGTCGTCTGGGTTCCATTGCCAAGCCAGTCCGCCGTACCCTGCTGCGTCAGGGTTGGGTATTCCAGCCCACCCAACGTATTCACGGCAGTCGTCACCGGCGCGCCCACCTCTTTCGCCACAATCGCCGCCGCGCGTTCCGGGTCTTTCTTAAACTCATCAACTTTTTCCTGATGAACGCGCAGGAACGCGCTGACGGTTTGCGGATACTGTTCGGCAAAGGCTTTACGCACGACGTAGTTGTTGTAAATCAGGTAGCCGTCCTTTTGCAGATCTTTGGTCGCGAATACCTGATGCCCGCCGGAGGCTTCAAGTTCCTGAGCAAACGGCGCCCAGACATAGCCCGCGTCGATATCGCCGCGTTTCCAGGCCGCGACCATTTCCGCCGGACGCAGCGGCAATAAGGTTATTTTGCTGCGATCGAGATGGTTAACGCTGATGGCGGCTTCAAGCGCATATTGCGCCGTCGAGTTTGGCGGATAGGCTACGCGTTTGCCTTCAATATCGTTAATACGGGTAATGCCGTCTTTACCAATTAAACGCTCGTAGCTGGCAATCACCCCGGAGACGCCGACAATCTCCACCGGCAGTTTTCTGACAATGCCTGCCGTTGCCGGGCTGGAGCCGAAATTGGCAATATCAATCGCGTTACTGGCAAAATAATTTAACGCATCCGCACCGGACGCAAATTGCACCCATTTGACCTTGCTGTGTAAAGCGTTATCCAGAGAACCATCGGCTTTTGCCAGCATCAGCACCTGAGAACCGCCGCTGTATGCCACGCGGACTTCTGCGGGTGTTTCGGCAACGCTGGTATTGACCCACAGGCCACCCGCTGCAAGTAATACGCAGAGACTTTTTTTCATTTAATTTATCCTTTAAATAATAACGTTATTAATGCCATGCTTCGCGCTGCGTTAGCCATAACCGGGCACACTGTTGCGCCAGCGCTTCTGCGGGATCAATCGACACGGCTAAATGCGGGGATGTCACCTCCGCCAGCGCAACTGGCACTTCCGTGCAGGCCAGCACCAGCCTCTCTGCGCCGCGATCGCGCAATGCCTGAGCCTGTAAACTCAGCAGCTCACCACCGGTACGCAGTTCGCCGCGTTTTACCGCATAGCACCCCGGCACAAACCACTGCCGCAGCTCCTCTGGCGTCGGCTGCACGCTTTCAATCCCCATAGAGGCGAAACCGTGCTGGAACCAACCGGCATCCAGCGTGCCCTGCGTAGCGATAAGCCCGACCCGGCGGGGCTTCTCTTTCCCTTCAAATACCGCCAGCGTGGCATCCACAATATGCAGCAACGGCGCGTCGCTGTGCTGCGCCAGCGCCTCATACCAGTGGTGCGCCGTATTACAGGCGATCACAATGTGGCTGGCGCCCGCACGGTTCAGCTGTTCCACACCGAGCAAGAGCTGCGGCAACGGCGAAGGCCCCGTTCCCGCCAGCGCCTGTTGGCGATCCGCAATTTGCGGCACATTCCACACCACATGGGGGATTTGCTGTTGATCGCTGCTGGCGGGCGTTGCGCGCAGCAATTTATGCATCAAATCAAGCGTCGCCAGCGGCCCCATGCCGCCAAGAATCCCCAGCAGAAAAGGCGTGCTCATGATGACAAAGAATCTGCGATGACCTGACGATAGCCAAACAGACCTGCGCTTCCTCCCGTATGGATAAACACCACATTCTCATCCTTGCGGAAATGGCCTTGACGGATCAGATCAATCAATCCGGCCATGCCTTTACCGGAATAGACAGGGTCGAGCAGAATCCCCTCGTGCTGCGCCAGCAGTTGCAGCGCTTCAAGCATCCCCTCGGTGGGCAGACCATAGCCTTCGCCCACATAATCACTGTTGGCGACCACCGCCTCACGCGGCAATTCACCCGGCACGCCGAGCAGTTCCCGGGTCTGCTGCGCCAGACGCCAGACGTTGTGTTCCTGTTTATCGCGCGGGGCGCGTACGCTAATCCCGAGGAGAGGAATGCCGCTGTGCGTGGCGGTTAAACCCGCAATCAGGCCAGCCTGCGTGCCTGCGCTGCCGGTGGCATGGACGATATGATCGATACGCAGCCGTAACTGGCTGGACTGCCAAAGCAACTCTTCCGCGCAGGATACGTAACCCAGCGCCCCGATTGCGTTCGAACCGCCACCGGGGATGACATAAGGGGTATGGCCCTGCGCACGCAGGCTTTCCGCATGGTGCTCCATTGCCTGCTGCATATCCGTACCGCCGGGCAAATGGGCAATAATTTTGCCGCCGAGCAAACCGTCCAGCAGCACATTGCCGGATTGCTGATACTCATCACCCAGCGTCGTGACGCGTTGTTCGAGAAAAATATGCGCTTCCAGACCCAGTCTGGCCGCCGCCGCGACGGTCTGACGCACATGGTTAGACTGCGTGGCGCCCTGGGTAATGATAATATCCGCCTGTTTCGCCTGGGCGTCGCCAAGCAAAAACTCAAGTTTGCGGGTTTTATTGCCGCCAGTGGCAAGGCCGGTGCAATCGTCTCGTTTTATCCAGATATTTGGCCCCCCCAGCAAGCGTGAAAGTTGAGTGAGGGGCTCCAGTGGAGTCGGGAAATGGCCAAAATGAAGCCGGGGAAAACGCGCCAGATGCATAATAACTCCTGTAAAGAATAACGACGCCGCACATTAAAATTCGGCAGCGAGAGTAAGAAAGGTTCATGGAATATAAGAATGACTATATTGATTTTCTCACTCGCGGCTTACCAAGTTTTTCAGCTATGGATATGAGGAAAAAAGATAAAACAAAAAACGATCGCGTTATTTATTCGCCAGCATTCATTAACTGACCATCCTGCCGATCCGTTTAAACAAATAACCAAATATGTCTTTTGGTGCGCAGGCACGCTCAGGTATTTAATGCTTCCAGGGCGACAAACGCCTGCCAGTTGACGTCATCAATCCAGATGCCCTCTTCCTGGCGCCGGGCATACGCGCGCAATTCCGGTTCTCCGGGGAGCTGCACATCGTGCCCTTCCTGCCCGTTACAAACCCAGTCAACCTGCGCTAACAGCGCCTGTGAGTAACGTTCCTCCGCACCCAACCGCGCGGGGTCAAATAGAATCGACAGCATATTGTTGATGATTCCGGCACGCGGCGGAATCTGCTGGCTTTCGGTCTCGCCGCCGGTCAGCGCAGCGCCGAGTAAGCTACATATTAGCGACAATCCCGCGCCTTTATGGCCGCCAAAAGGCAGCAAAGCGCCGAGCGGCTCAGTCATTAATACGGCAGGGTCGGTCGTGGGTTGCCCGTTCACATCGACCGCGCATCCTGCCGGGATGGCGCGCCCTTCATTCCAGGCGATGCGCGCTTTATTGCCCGCAATGGCGCTGGTCGCGAAATCAAGGATAACCGGAGGACGGTTCTGTAGCGGTACGCCCACGCAAAAGGGGTTTGTACCAAGCCTGGCGCGCAGCCCATCGAACGGCAACACGGCCGACGGCGCCGCCACGTTAGCAAAATGGATCGAGACCAGCCCGGCGCTCGCCACCTGCTCAGCCCATGCGCCGATCCGCCCGAGATGGTGGGTATTAGACAAGCCAATTATTGCCACCCCAAACTGGCGCACACGCTCAATACCCACGCTCATGGCCTGTTCGCCCAACGCCTGGCCGAAGCCATGTCCCCCATCAAAAGAGACAATCGGCCCGGCATCAGACAAGGTGGTCAGCGTGGCGCCAGGGTTCAAATCTCCCGCCAGAATGGCCCGAATATAGCGAGGCAACAGGGTCACGCCATGCGAGTCGTGGCCTTTTAATGAGGATTCGACCAGGTTATCCGCTACTTTTTGCGCGATACCAGATCCCGTACCCACCCGTACCAGATAGCGTTGTAAAAGCGAACGTAAGTGATGATGTGAAAATAATGGCATGATTCTACTCACGGACATTGCCCCTGCAATGGTAAGGGCTATTAAAGAGGTGAGTCCGACTATAGCGAGGATGTATTTGTTACATAACCATGAATAATGACTAAGCTTTTCCGCTTATTAACTAACACGCCATGAATATCGTTATTCATTTTCCTGATATTCATTGCCATTTAAATCATTTCCTTTCCCTCTCGCCTCTGCCCATGATTTTTTGCTGAGAAACACCTTTCTGGGGAACAGATATGAATAAAAGAAACAGGGTATTTGCCTGGACGCTGGCGTTTTCCGCCCTTGGCGGAGTCAGCCAGTCGGCATTTGCGGAAGGGAACATTAGTATCGCGCAGCAATTTGGCATCGGTTATTTAATTCTTGATGTGGTGCGAGACCAGCAGCTTATCGAAAAAGAGGGGCAAAAAGAGGGGCTGGATATCAAGGTAGAGTGGCGCACGATTTCAGGCGCAACCGGGATGAATGAAGCGTTGCTCTCTGGCGCTCTGGACGTTGCGTCAGCAGGAGTTCCCCCGGTACTCACCCTATGGGATCGCACCAAAGGTAAGCAAAATGTGAAAGCGATAGCCTCGCTGGGATCGATGCCCAATTATTTATTGAGTAATAACCCGGCGGTAAAAAGCATTAAAGATCTGACCGAAAAAGACCGTATTGCCGTTCCGGCGGCTGGGGTCGGTTTTCAGTCTCGTACATTACAAATCGAGACGGCGAAATTATATGGCGACCAGGACTTCAAACGCTTCGATAAGATTAGCGTCAGTTTACCGCACCCGGACGCCAGCGCGGCCTTAATTGCTGGTGGCTCGGAAATTACCACGCATTTTTCCAGCCCGCCGTTTCAGTATCAGGCGCTGGAGCACAGCAACGTGCATAAAGTGCTCAGTTCCTATGATGTGCTGGGTGGGCAGGCGACATTTAATGTTCTCTATACCACCCAGAAATTCCATGATGAAAATCCAAAAACCTATAAAGCGTTTTATCGCGCCCTCAGTGAAGCCGCAAATATCATTAACCGTGACAAAAATGCGGCTGCCGAAACGTATATTCGCGTCGAGAAATCACGGCTGCCCTTACCGCTGGTACAAAAAATTGTTAACGATCCAGAAATCAGCTTTACGGTTTTCCCTGAGCGTACTGGCGTATATGCCGAAAAACTCCATGAGCTTGGCGTACTGAAAAATAAGGCCGACTCCTGGAAAGACTATTTCTTTAACGAAGCATGGGAAAACCCAGGCAGTTAAACCGCGACACCGGAGGCTCTGATGGTCACTCAGCAAATCGACGGCCCGCTGCTACAGGTCAGCAATGTTGATATTGAATACCGTACCCGTGAACGGCAAGTGCGCGCGACGCATGATGTCAGTTTTGATGTCTGGCCTGGCGACCGCTTTATTTTGCTTGGGCCGTCAGGCTGCGGGAAATCAAGCCTGTTGAAAGCCACAGGCGGTTTTCTCGCCCCGCGCAGCGGCCACATTTCACTTTCGGGAACGCCGGTTAGCGCTCCCGGCCCGGAACGCATGATGGTATTCCAGGAGTTTGACCAACTGCCGCCGTGGAAAACCGTGCTGGAAAACGTCATGTTTCCTCTGCTGGCCAGCCGGAAAGCCAGTCGTTCACAAGCAAAAGAGACGGCGCTGCATTTCCTCCACAAAGTCGGGCTGGCAGAATTTGCCGACGCCATGCCCCATATGCTCTCCGGCGGGATGAAGCAGCGCGTCGCCATTGCGCGGGCGCTGGCGATGAAACCACGCATCCTGCTGATGGACGAGCCCTTTGCCGCGCTGGATGCGCTGACCCGACGCACAATGCAGGAAGAACTGCTTGCGCTCTGGGAAGAAGAGCGCTTTACCCTGCTGTTCGTCACCCATTCGATTGAAGAAGCTCTGGTGGTGGGCAGCCGTATCCTGGTGCTTTCGCCGCATCCAGGGCGCGTCAGGGCGGAGCTTAACTGTCATCAGTTCACGCTTAATGATTTCGGCAGCGAGGCGTTTCAGCACGCTGCGCGTCATATTCACCATCTGTTATTCCCGACAATCGGGAACAGTCCGTCTCACTCATCCGGCGAGGAGCCAGAGTATGTCCCAGCCACCGTACATTCGTCCTGAATTCGAACGCGAATTACCGCCGCTGCGCAATCTGCCGGTAGAAACGCCGCTGCCTTTAAACCAGCGCCTGTGGAATCAGACGTGGTTGCGCAAGTGTCTGATTGTCGCCCTGGTGCTGGCGCTATGGGAGATCGCCGCGCGCATCCAGCAAAACGATCTGATGTTGCCCGGAGTACTTCAGACGTTGCAGGCGTTTAGCGAAGACATGCGCAATGGCGAACTGCCGGAAAAAATCGTCAACTCACTCAGTACCCTGTTGAAAGGGTATCTGGCAGGCAGTGCGCTGGCGCTGATTGCCAGCGCGCTGGCCGTGACCACCCAGTTTGGCCGCGATCTGCTCAGCACATTAACCGCGATGCTAAATCCGCTGCCGGCAATTGCACTGCTGCCGCTGGCTTTGCTGTGGTTTGGTCTGGGGAATGCCAGCCTGATATTTGTGCTGATACATTCAGTGATGTGGCCAATCGCGCTGAATACCTGGTCCGGCTTTAGCAGCGTACCGGAAACGCTACGCATGGCGGGGCGCAACTACGGCCTCAGCGGGCCACGCTATGTGATCACGATTCTTATTCCGGCATCGTTGCCCGCTATCCTGTCCGGGCTCAAGATCGGCTGGGCGTTCGCCTGGCGCACGTTGATTGCCGCCGAACTGGTATTTGGCGCGTCCAGCGGCGAAGGAGGCCTGGGCTGGTATATCTTCCAGAATCGCAATGAGCTGTTCACCGACCGGGTATTTGCAGGACTGTTAACGGTAATCGCGATTGGCCTGCTGGTGGAAGGCGTAGTATTCGCCAGTCTGGAAAAGATCACGGTGAAACGCTGGGGGATGCAGCGTTAACCCCTCCCCCGCGTTCTTTGCAGCCGGACGTTGTCCGGCTTAGCGCGAAATGGTCTTAGTTCCCTTTTTGCTTTTCACGTAGCCACGGCGTTCTGGCGATCAAGACCTGCTCACACTTTACCGATAGCGGTTTCATGAAAGACGACAGCCTTTCGATGCAAATCAGAATCCCAAAATACAGCATCACCGCCTGGGTCGCATTCAGTACCGACATATCGATATTGGCGCTGACAAATATCACCACCACATGCTGCAACAGCATAATAATGTAGGCCCGCGACGCCAGGCTGGATAACCCCTGCCGGAAGCGATCCAGATTAAACAGGGGATGAATCAGCGGGTATCCCGCCAGCAGAATGAAGAGGAATGCCGCAGCAAACAACAGGCTTGAGGGTTTCAGAGGAAACAGCACTTCCCGAACCGGTAGCTGATCAATATGCGCCACAATCACCCCGGTCACCACCAGCAGCAGGCTGACTGACGCCGCCTGAAGACGGTAGCGCGTGAACCACGGCTGAAAGTGTATGAACAGCATCCCGAAGGTAAAATCACTTACCCGAACCTGTGCTGACCAGTAAGGGTTCACGATGCTTTTATCATATGCCAGTAGCGTAACGACGACCGCCGCCAGCATCGTACAGACAGGAAAACGGACAATGGCCCAGTAAATCACCGGAGAAACGGCGTACAGCAGGATAATACAGCCAATAAACCACTCTCCGGTGAAGTACGCGGTATTGATGTCGTAGACACCGTGCAGATAATGGTCAAACCCGAGAACGGAAGGCAGCAGCGAGTGAAATGCACGCTTCCCGGCGAGCACGTCAGCCAGCGGATTGCCGGGATAGAGGAAAAACACGCTCAGGATGAGGAACAGGATCGCCATTGAGAAATAAGCGATGTTGTAGGGAAGCAGGATCGAATAGACGCGTTTCAGGTAATACTCCTGCACAGAGTATTTACGCAGCGACAGGTAAGCCAGCGCGCCGGATATCATGAAGAAGAAAGAGACGCCCAGCCGCCCTATTCCTCCGGTCAGGTATTCGCGCGGGAACGTCAACACGGTACTGGTATCGAACATGTAGCTGTAATGCGAGGTGACAACCAGCAGTACAGCCAGAATGCGGAGAATATCAAAAAAATAATTACGTGTTGTTTGCATACTCTTTCTTGTTAACAAGCCAGCAGACAACATGACAAAGGTCCGGTTGCATACTGGGAAAATGACCAGGCCTGTTCAAGGATAACGTGTAGATTACGCTTGCGTGATACTTTGCAGATCCCTCAGCATCCTTCTGAGGCACTTAAGTTTGTTTTTATCCCGTATAACGCTCCAGAACTTGCTCAGTTGAAAGAGTGTCTTATCTCCAAAGCCGTCAATAACTTTGAAGCGGTACTCCTGACGAGCATCGTCCCAGGCATAAACAATATTTTTGCAATGCAGCGAGTTGATAATGACGTCTGTATGAATAAACCACGCTAAAAAAGCGTTGAGCTTACTGAATTTCTCCGCGTCCAGTTCGTTGTGCTTTGCAAGGTCATACAATGTTCTGGCAATGTTGCCCTGTTGGTCATGCTCTTTGACGATAACCTGCCCAATCCCTTTATCTGTCTCCACTAGCCCTTCAATTTTCTGGATGAAGAGCGAGTCAGTTTCGTCGCGCGGCTTGCACTCTTTGACGTCCCGATAGACTTCACGAAGCTTACTTTTATATTTGGGAATGCTCGGGATGACGACTTTGATCAGTAGTTGATGATTGTGCGGATGCTGAAAGACGTAACGATCGTTCCCTCTGGCCAGTAAATCATTTTCGGTCAAGGTAAGCTTTTTCATACAGTGTTGACTCATAAAAGAAAAAAACAGACTGGCCCATGCAAACGAAGAGATGGCGTTACGTCATATCCTGGTTACAGCCGAGACAGTTTAATGTTAATAACCTAAACGGCAGGTCAATGAGTCATGAAGTCGGCGGACGGTTCACGTCCGCCGGAAGGCTATCAAAACGTCACGTTCACTTTTCCCCAGAATGTTCTTCCCGGTTCATTCACTGACGTATTCGCGGAGTAACCAAAGCTGCTGTTACCGGCAAGGTTCAGATGTTCGCTGTAGGCTTTATCAAACAGGTTATCAACGCCCGCGCTGAGTTTCACAGACTTGTTCAGCCGGTAGGCCGCATTCGCGGAGAAGATGGCGAACCCCGCGCTGCTATCAAAATCTTTACCCACGACGTTCCCTTCGTTAATCGCGACGCGATGCTGGCTGCTGACCAGACGCAGCAGACCGGTGCTGCTCCAGTCGCCGCGTTCCCATGTCAGACCCAGGCGCGCTTCAAGCGGCGGTATCTGCGGCAATGGCTGATGGTCGTCGGTATTTCGCCCCCAGGAATAAGCAAGGCTGGCATCGGTTTTCCATGTTTCGGTCAATTGATAGCCGATGCCCGCTTCTCCCCCCATGATGGTCGCATTGACGTTATCAACCTGACTTATACGGGGATGATGAGGGTCGTAACGGAACAGAATAAAATCATTAACCCGGCCAATATAGGCAGAAACCCAGCCGTTAAGACGCTTACCGGTATACTGCGCGCCAATATCAAGCTGAGTCGTCTTTTCCGTTTTGACGTTATCGAAAACATCTGCCGACCCGCCAGGGCCATAAGTGGGAGAAAAAAGCTCCCAGTAGTCGGGGAAACGCTCGGTATAGCCGATCCCCGCGTAAAACATCACGGGCATCTCCGCCAGATTATGCTCAACGCGCACAAACCCGGCCGGTAGTAGATCCGTGCGCTGCGAGGAGCCGGTGTCAGTGAAATTGTCCACCAGCACGCGATCAAGACGCGCGCCGCCTGTCACTTTGCTTTGCTCCGTCGCAAGCCAGGTCAATTCACTGAATAAACCATAGTCGTGAAAACGGGCGTCTTTGTCCCAGCGGTCATCGTCTTTACTGCGATGCGTGCTCAGTTGCGTATCAACGCCGCTGCGTAACTCATAGTCTGACCACAACCACGTTCCCATCATCCGTCCGCCAACGGTACGGCGATCCAGCTGCATTGCCATTGGCATACTCATCGAATGCATGGCAGAACCGTGTTCCATTGCCGAACCCATCGCCGAACCCATGCTTCCTGACATATTCATGCCGGGAGCGCGCAGCGAATAGTTATCCATAACGTGATTCGCATAGTTGTAGTAGATATTCGCTTCTAACTTATCAAATACCTCGCCGATGCCGGATTTCTCAAACCGCATCCCCAGGCTTTCACGCCTGAAGCGGGAGCCGTCCATACTGCGCCCGGCATAGCGGGCTTCACCGTCGCCTTTACCCGCCGTCATTTCCAGCAGCGTGTCTTTGTCTGGCGTCCAGCCCAGCGCCATATCGCCGTTCCATTTATCCCATTTCGACGGCACGCGGTCGCCATTGCCATCTTTGTAGTCACCCGCCCGGGATTTGTTGCCGATAAGCCGCAAATAGCCGTCCTCACTTCCCAGACTGATGTCCGCATTTTCATCCCAGCGGTTATTCGAGGCGGCAAGGACGCTGGCCGTTCCCTGAATACCGGGTTTATCAAAACGCGGCTGTTCCCGGTCAAAGCGGAGGGTTCCCGCAGAGTTACCCGGCCCCCAGAGCACGGTTTCCGGCCCCTTTATCAGGGTCAGCACATCAAAACTTTCCGGGGAGATATAAGAACTCGGCGCATCCATACGTGCCGGGCAGGCTCCCGGCATTTCGCCGTTATCGGTCAAAATTCGCAGACGAGAGCCAAACATCCCGCGAAAGACCGGATCGCCGTTTGTCCCGCCATTGCGAATTTGCGAGAACCCAGGGATCGTTTTCAGATAATCAGAGCCATCGCTGGCGGGAACGGGCTGACGAGGCGTTTTTGGCGACGTGACGATTTCCAGCGGAGAAGCGACCGGCGCGGTCACAATCATTACCGAATCATCCGCCATTTTTGCATGATCGTGCTGTTCGCTTGCCCACGCCGCCTTTGCGGTCAGCGCGATCAGAACCAGAGAGGCCAGAGGAGTAAGCCCGAAGTATTGCCGTTTCATAACATTCCTTACTGTTTTTCAGGCGCAACGACGCATTGCCCGTCAAAAGGGCAAAACGCTACGCAATGTCTGTTTTTTTTATTGTTTAAAACGAAAACGGAAATACAGCAGGCGGCGCGCGAGCGCGCTGAGGCGCCCACGGGCGGAAGATAACGGAAAGGTGTAATGGCCGTACCGAACAACAGATAACAAACAGCAGCAACAGCCAGAGCAAGAACACCAGCGCAAACTGGACAAACGGCAGATGTACCAGCAACTGGCAGTACCCGCAGACGATCTCTTCCACGGGCGACATCGCTTTGCTGGACATCATCTGGTGAGCGACCGAAAGAGAAGTCTGACACGGCGCAGAAGCCGCCATGTCATGGTGCAAGCCTGACGACATCATCACCATTGAGTGCGACGAGTGCTCACAGTCGTCCTGGCGGGCAATTGATTTTGAAATAACGGGCGCAATAAACAACATGGCGACGGCAAATAATGCCAGCCATGCTGTTATTCGGTTGATTCGCGTTCGCCCGTGCAAAACGTTACCCGGAGTTGAGGTGTTTGTCAGATTGTAACTGATTTACATTCGCAATATCACAACTAATTACAGGGGAACAGGTGATTCATAGCCCCACACATCACATCTCGCTTCCCTGACTTGCGCTAAAACTTATAGTGCTCTTTACTCAGGCCATATTTCTTCATTCTGAGATAGAGCTTTTTACGGGGAATTTGCAGGTACTCTGCCACTTCGTTAATGCGCCCCTGATGGATATTCAGCGCTTCGGTGATGATCTGCCGTTCAACGTCTTCAACCCGCTGGTCAAGCGGCGTCGGCTCACCGACGTGCATCTGTGGATTCGCCGTTTCCGCGAGCGGCAATACCCCCACGGCAAACAGTTCGGCGGCGTTCGCCAGTTCACGGACGTTGTTCGGCCACACCCGGCGCATCATCCCCTTCAGCAGGTCGTTATCCACCTCCGGCACCGGATGATTCAGCCGCTGACAGGCTTTCTGCAAATAGTGATGGAACAACGGCCCGATATCATCAGGTCGCTGTGACAGGGGCTGACAGGCGATTTGCGTCATAGCGAAACAGTAATAAAGCTCCGCTACAATCTGGTTGCTGGCCGCCAGTTCCACCAGCGAAGCGTTGCCGATACCGATCAGGCGAAAAGGCCGCCGCTCCAGACTCTGCAACTGCACCAGTTGATGCTGCTGTTCGCGGGTCAGATTCTCCGGGTGACTTAATACCAGCGTCCCGCCCTGAACCTGCGCGATAAGCTCATTAAGTTTTTGGGCACTGTCAGGGGTCAGTTCGCAGTAAATAAAAGGGCCCCCGGCGTTACGCCCCAGTTGGTGCAAATAGCGCGCGCCGGTCATGCGGCCGGTTCCCGGTTCGCCGTAAAGCCAGACCGCAATATCCGTTTCTGCCAGTTGCTGTAAGCGCTGACGATACTGATGCGTCCATTGGCTGCGCCCAATTAGCTCAACCTGCAATTTCTGCTGGCAGTACTGGCGACGCGCTATCACCGATTGCCTATGGCGTAACGCCGCCTCAACCAGCGAGAGTAACTTGCCCGGGTCTACCGGCTTTTGCAGGAAATCCCAGGCCCCTTTTTTCACCGCATCCACCGCCATAGGCACGTCGCCATGTCCGGTGATAAGCAGAATCGGCAGTTGCTCGTCATCCTGATGAAACAGCGTCATCAAATCGATACCGGAGCAGCCAGGCATGCAGACATCACTCAATACGATACCGGGCCAGTCCTTCTGCACCCACTCCCGCGCATCAAAGGGATTATTGCAGACACAGACGCGATAGCCCGCCTGCTCAAGCAGCTGTGTATAGGCATCAAGCACATCGGCATCATCATCAATCAGCAGAATCGAACATTCATTACTCAACATCTTTTACATCCGTCACATTGAATTGCAGCACCACGCAGGCATTTCGCGTCAACGTGGACGCCAGGCGCAACGCGCCTTCCATTTGCGTCATCAGCGAAACACAAATCGAAAGCCCAATGCCCAGCCCCACATCTTTACTGGTCGTAAACGGCTTCAGTAATGAGGGTAGCAAGGCCGCAGGCCAGCCGGGGCCATTGTCGGCAATCAACACGCACAGCGTGTCGCCCTGAATTTGCCAGCTCACCGTAATTGCCGCCGCGTTCGGGCAGGCGTCGAGCGCATTCGCCAGCACGTTCACCAGCACCTGCTGGATGCGTACTTCATCACCGCTGACCCAAACGGTTTCATCCGGTATCGCGAGCGCCCCCTGCTGAGGCTTGTGGCGCATCGCCAGCAGTTCCCACGCCGCCGTAAACGTCTGACGCAAATCAACCGGATGCAGCGGCGTTTCCAGTTCAGCGCGACGGGTAAACTGACGCAGCGAGCGGATAATCGCGTCAATGCGGTTAATCAGCCCTTCCGCTTTGCTTAACGTCGTTCGCGCCTGTTCTGTCTGCCCCTGTTCAATCGCCCGCCCCGCCGTAAACAGATACATCGACAGCGCATTCAGCGGCTGGTTGATCTCATGCGCCAGCGTGGTCATCGTCTGCCCGACCACCGCCAGTTTTGCCGTCTGGATCAGCTCGTCCTGGGTGGCGCGCAGATCGGCCTCAATCGCTTTTCGCTCGGCGATCTCCTGCTCAAGTTGCTGTTTTTGCGCGTTAAGCTGACCCAGCGTGTGGCGAAGCAAACCCGCAATCCGCCCCAGCTCATCCCGCCCATACACCGGAATCGTGGCATCCGTCCGCCCTAAACCAATCTGCACCACCGCCTGATTCAGCGCGGTAAAGCGTTTCACCAGCCGCGAACGGATAAAATAATGGTTCAACACCCACGCCAGCAACAGCGCCAGCAGCGTCGCCACCAGAATCAACCCGCCGCTAACGCGGACAATCTGCTCCATACGCTGATTAAACATCTGCATTTGCTGGTGACTGCTGCCAAGCTGGGCCTCAAGCAGCGTCCTGAAGCGCCCCAGCGTCGCTTCTCTGGCGCGGCTGGCATCCACTAACGCTTTTTGCGCGGCGACATAGTCGCGCATGGTGTCCGGCATTTTATTTTTCACCATGCCGATTTCCAGCAGCTCATCAATGGTTTGTCGCAGGGTGATCGTGCTCGGCCAGTCATTCAGCGCACGAATATTTTCATCCGCCGTTTTTTTCAGGTTTTCGAGATAGCGGATATGCGTCTCAACCAGCATGCCATCATCATTTCCAGACTTCAGTTCATTGAGCCTGTCGCGCAGGTCGTCAACAATTTGATTCTCGATGCGCGCCAGCGTATAGACCTGCTGCTGCTCGTTCTGTACTTCACGGGAGCGTTTCAGATACTGCGCCGCATCGCCTTGCCGGGCTTCAATCTGATCCAGCAGCGTTCCCTGTTGCCAGGTGAAATCCTGCACCAGAGAATTCAGTTCGGTGGTGAAATCATCGTGCAGCCAGTCAATACGCGCAGACAGTTCCCCCACCTTTTCACGTACCAGAAACATGTTGTAGAGCACGCGATCCAGTTCCGCCAGCAGCGCGCGGCTGTCCTGCAAAATCACCGCCAGCTGCTGGCGTTCTGCGGGTGACAGCCCCTGGCTCAGCCGCTCGATTTTATCCAGATGCTGAATAATCTGGTTGCGCAGTTGCAGGCGCACCGTAGTGTTGGGCGCCAGCAAAAACTCATTCAATTGATCCACCACCAGATTGAGATTCCCTTCAATCAGAAAAGCAGAATGGATGCGGGGAAAATATTCATCCAGCGAATAGCGTATTTGCGAGCTTTGCTCATGCCATGAATAGAGGCTGACGCTGCTGACTATCAGCGTCAGCAGCGCCCCCATCAGGAAAGCGCCCCGTAAACTGCTGCTGATGCTGATTTGCCGCAGACGTTGCAGCATTGACCCGCCCTTCATTTCAGTTCTTCCAGTTTATTGATCGCCTGACGCTGGTTGTTGAGAAACCAGATCTGCCACTCCATCATTTGCTGCTCCGCAAAGCTCTTATTGTCGAACTGCGCCAGCCAGGCTTCATCTTCACTGCTTGCCGGATCGACCGGCACACGGGTTAACAGCGCGCGTATTTCAGGCAACGGACGCTTAAGACGGGCTTCCGCGCTGTGCAGCGCTCGCCAGGCATCTTTCAACTGGGCGAGACGAAAGCTGATTGCCGTATCAAACATACGCTGAACCAGACGCTGACGTTTCAGGATCAGCCGATAATTTAACGGCGGTTGATTCATCAGCACCGCCTGTTGCGCTGCCCGTGGGTTTCCTGCCGCCAGCGGCGTAACCGGATATTTCCCCGTATTGGCGTCAGCGAGGATCCGCTGCCCTTCCGGGCTTAACAGATAGCGAATAAAACGCCGCGCTTCGCTGGCATGCTGGCTGTTTTTGAGTACCGCAACATAGGTAGGCGAAACGGCCGACTGCGGAAAGTAGGTAAAGGCCAGATGAGGATCGTTCAGCAACAGATTGGCATAGTTATCAATCACCGGGCCGGCCACGCCCAGCCCGCTTTTTATTTTATCCGCCACGCCAAAGCTGCGTGATGAAATCGTCACGAGGTTTCCCGCACTCGCCAACAACGTTTCCCATCCCTGCGCCCAGCCTTTTTGTTGCAACAGCGCCTCCACCATCAGGTGGTTGGTATCCGAGCGCGATGGGCTGCTCATCAACAGCGCCCCCTGATATCTGGGGTCGGTCAGGTCGTCCCAGCCCGTTGGCGAAGGCAGATGCCGTGCAGTCAGCGCCGAGCGATTAATCAGCAAACCGAATCCCGAGATAGCCACGGCAACGGAGGTTGAACGGATCGATTCCGGCACCAGATGTTGACTGACTGACGGCGCACCGTTGAACGGCGCCAGTTTTTGATGTTCCTGAAGATGCTGAAGCAACATCGGCGACGAGGTCAGAATCAGATCAACGTTTTCCGCATTTGCCGTATCAAGCAACTGTTCCAGCGAGGCGCTGGTGCGATTGAGCGTGCGAATCATCACCGACCCCGGCTCCGTCTGCCAGCGCTGGATAATCCACGCGGTGGCGCTGGGGGAAAATGTTGTCGCCATCACCAGTTCATTGCTTTGCGCCGCACAGGGTCTGAACAACGCGGTCAGCAGCAGCAACGCGAACGTTTTGCTAACCATCCCGCCCCGACGAAGAAACATGTTTGTGATCCCGTTCATAAATATTGAGATATCGAAAAAATAGCGTTGAGACAAAACTTACCCGTTTGTGACGATTAGCGGATGAATAACCACTATCGTAAAAATATTCGTGCTGGCATCCGAAAATACCAGCAAAGATTACCAGATAATGAATGTGGAATTTGTTAATATCCGCACAAGCCAGACATAAATTCAGCGTCTGATTAATTACGCCGCATTTCAATCATTCAAAACGTGTCAAAAATAACCTTTCAATTCATCATTTTGAGTCAATTTTGACACATTTCATCGACTTGAGTTTCATGGCCGCTTATTTCACTCTTCATGCCGAATACTCCTGATGTTCATACCAATATAAAATACAGGTGACGACATGTTATCAATATTTAAAACAGGGCCATCGGCGAATAAAGTTCCTGCTGAGAAAATTCAGGCAACTTATGGTCGATACCGTATGCAGGCGCTGCTTAGCGTATTTCTGGGCTATCTGGCGTACTATATTGTGCGCAATAACTTCACATTATCCACGCCTTACCTGAAAGAACAGTTAGACCTGAGCGCCACGCAGATCGGTTTGCTCAGCAGCTGTATGCTCATTGCGTACGGAATCAGCAAAGGCGTCATGAGCAGCCTCGCAGATAAAGCCAGCCCGAAAGTCTTTATGGCCTGCGGCCTGGTGCTGTGCGCTATCGTAAACGTCGGATTGGGGTTCAGTACCGCATTCTGGATCTTCGCTGCGCTGGTTGTCCTGAACGGCCTGTTTCAGGGGATGGGCGTCGGCCCCTCTTTTATCACTATCGCTAACTGGTTCCCGCGTCGGGAGCGTGGACGTGTGGGGGCGTTCTGGAACATTTCGCATAACGTTGGCGGCGGGATTGTCGCCCCGATCGTAGGTGCCGCGTTTGCAATCCTCGGCAGTGAACACTGGCAGAGCGCCAGCTACATTGTTCCGGCCTGCGTGGCGGTGGTTTTCGCCCTGATTGTACTGCTGCTTGGTAAAGGCTCGCCGCGTGAGGAGGGCCTGCCTGCGCTGGAAGAGATGATGCCGGAAGAGAAAGTGGTGCTGAAGACCAGACACGCCGTAAAAGCGCCGGAGAACATGAGCGCATTCCAGATCTTCTGCACGTACGTGCTGCGTAACAAAAACGCCTGGTATGTCTCCCTTGTGGACGTGTTCGTCTATATGGTGCGCTTCGGCATGATCAGCTGGTTGCCTATCTACCTGCTGACGGTGAAACATTTTTCCAAGGAACAGATGAGCGTCGCCTTCCTGTTTTTTGAATGGGCGGCCATTCCTTCTACCCTGCTGGCCGGCTGGCTCTCCGACAAACTGTTCAAAGGACGTCGGATGCCGTTAGCCATGATCTGTATGGCGCTGATCTTCGTCTGCCTGATCGGTTACTGGAAAAGTGAATCTCTGCTGATGGTGACGGTTTTCGCGGCGATTGTTGGCTGCCTGATTTACGTCCCGCAGTTTCTGGCCTCCGTCCAGACGATGGAAATTGTTCCCAGCTTTGCCGTAGGTTCAGCCGTTGGCTTACGCGGATTTATGAGCTACATCTTTGGCGCCTCGTTAGGCACCAGCCTGTTTGGCGTGATGGTGGATAAAATGGGCTGGCATGGCGGTTTCTATCTGCTGATGGGCGGGATAGTCTGCTGCATTCTGTTCTGCTATCTCTCTCATCGCGGTGCGCTGGAACTTGAGCAACAGCGTAAGAACACTCAGCAGGAAGACGCCTCTTTAACACTGGCCGACGCACAATAATCGCCCACACCAGGGAAAAGAAAACCCCGGATAGCTTTTGTTATCCGGGGTTCGGCATGATCTGAAAGAAGCGGGATACGATATTTTTTGACACAAAAACAAAGGGGCTACCTTTCGGTAACCCCTTTGTTTAATCTGGCGGAAGCGCAGAGATTCGAACTCTGGAACCCTTTCGGGTCGCCGGTTTTCAAGACCGGTGCCTTCAACCGCTCGGCCACACTTCCTGAATGAGGCGCACTATAAACATCCCGATGCGCCGTGTAAAGCCCGAATGTGTTCGTTTGCCTGAAAAACAGGCAAAAAGCTGTTAATAGCCTGAAATAACAACAAATTGACCATTTATTCAGCATAAAAAAGAGGCCCGGCGGCAAATGTTCCGTTGCGCCTCTTTTATTATGCGCTCATCATCAACCTTTACTGCCGCCTCTTCTCCCCCGTCACGTTTTATGTCGGGTGGGTTTCGCGACAACGCCTGAAATAACATGCTTAACCTGTTAGAGATCAAATGCGTAAAGATGGGTAAAACCGCTGTGTGATTATCAGCGGTTTTATTATCCTCTTTCGCTAACTACATCTGTCATAAGAGAGTGACTCATGGATCGTATTATTACTTCTTCACGCGACCGCACATCGCTACTCAGCACCCATAAAGTGCTGCGCAATACCTATTTCCTGCTGAGCCTGACGCTGGCGTTCTCTGCGATCACCGCCACCGCCAGTACGGTGCTGATGCTGCCGTCTCCGGGTCTCATTCTGACGCTGGTAGGCATGTACGGTCTGATGTTCCTGACCTATAAAACGGCGAATAAACCCACCGGTATCCTGTCGGCGTTCGCCTTTACCGGCTTCCTGGGCTACATTCTTGGCCCAATTCTCAACGCCTACCTCTCAGCGGGTATGGGCGATGTTATCGGCATGGCGCTGGGCGGTACGGCACTGGTCTTCTTCTGCTGCTCCGCTTATGTACTGACAACGCGTAAAGATATGTCCTTCCTGGGCGGTATGCTGATGGCGGGTATCGTTGTGGTGCTGATTGGCATGGTTGCGAATATCTTCCTGCAACTGCCTGCGCTGCATCTGGCCATCAGCGCGGTGTTTATCCTGATCTCTTCCGGGGCAATCCTGTTCGAGACCAGCAACATCATCCGTGGCGGTGAGACGAACTACATTCGCGCAACGGTCAGCCTGTATGTCTCGCTGTACAATATCTTCGTCAGCCTGCTGAGCATTCTGGGCTTCGCCAGCCGCGATTAAGATATAAGAACGCATTAACCAGGCCCCGCTTATGCGGGGCTTTGTTTTTTGGTAAACTGACGCCAGTTTGACTAACGCTGTGAAGAATTTATGTTGATCTTTGAAGGCAAAGAAATCAGTACGGATAGCGAAGGCTATTTAAAAGAGACGGCGGAATGGAGCGAACCTCTGGCAGTCGCGATTGCTGAAAAGGAAGGTATTACCCTCTCTCCTGAACACTGGGAAGTGGTGCGTTTTGTGCGTGATTTCTACCTGGAGTTTAATACGTCTCCGGCCATCCGTATGCTGGTGAAAGCAATGGCGAATAAGTTTGGCGAAGAAAAAGGCAACAGCCGCTACCTGTATCGCCTGTTTCCGAAAGGCCCGGCAAAGCAGGCAACGAAGATTGCTGGCCTGCCTAAACCGGTGAAATGTATTTAATAGCGGATACGGAAACCTGTTAACTCCTCGCCAGGACGATGTGGCTCACTCAGAACCCTGTCTACCCTGGCGCTACGTGGCCCACCATCCTTCAGCCACTTCATCAGTTTGTCCACCTGTTCACTTTCGCCACAGGCCACCACCTCCACGCTTCCATCATCCAGATTGCGCGCATAGCCCGTCAGCCCCAGGCGCTGCGCTTCATGCTGCGTGGTATAGCGAAAACCAACGCCCTGAACCCGACCGTGTACCCAGGCGATTATGCAAACTTTCGACATTGTTGTGCTCCTTATCATCGCGGGGCGCGTTGCAAATCCTCGCAAAACTCAGGACAATGGCGCCCATTTCTTTGATTCGACAGAATAGCAAATTATGAGTGTACGTTTAGTGTTAGCCAAAGGGCGCGAAAAATCTTTACTTCGTCGCCATCCGTGGGTCTTTTCCGGTGCCGTAGCCCGAATGGAAGGTAAAGCCAGCCTCGGTGAAACCATCGATATTGTTGACCATCAGGGTAAATGGTTAGCGCGCGGCGCCTATTCTCCCGCCTCGCAAATTCGTGCACGCGTCTGGACATTCGATCAGGCGGAATCCATCGACATTGCGTTCTTCACTCGTCGTCTGCACCAGGCGCAACAGTGGCGCGACTGGCTGGCGAAAAAAGACGGGCTGGACAGCTACCGTCTGATAGCCGGTGAATCCGATGGTTTGCCGGGCATCACTATCGACCGCTTCGGTAACTTCCTGGTTCTGCAACTATTGAGCGCAGGTGCGGAATATCAACGCGCCGCGCTGATCAGCGCATTGCAAACGCAGTATCCCGAATGTGCGATCTACGACCGCAGCGACGTCGCCGTGCGTAAAAAAGAGGGGATGGAACTCACCCAGGGGCCCGTCACCGGCGAACTGCCGCCTGCCCTGCTGCCCATCGAAGAGCATGGCATGAAGCTGCTGGTAGATATTCAGGGGGGTCATAAGACAGGCTATTACCTCGATCAGCGTGACAGCCGCCTGGCGACGCGTCGCTATGTGGAAAACCAGCGCGTGCTGAACTGCTTCTCCTATACCGGCGGTTTTGCCGTGTCGGCACTGATGGGCGGTTGCCGTCAGGTGGTGAGCGTTGATACATCGCAGGAAGCGCTGGATATCGCGAAGCAAAACGTTGAGCTGAACAAACTGGATCTGAGCAAAGCCGAGTTTGTGCGTGACGATGTGTTCAAACTGCTGCGCGCCTACCGCGATCGTAGAGAGAAATTCGACGTCATCGTGATGGACCCACCGAAGTTCGTCGAAAATAAAAGCCAGCTGATGGGGGCCTGTCGCGGCTATAAAGATATCAACATGCTGGCTATCCAGTTGTTGAATCCGGGCGGCGTGCTGTTGACGTTCTCCTGTTCCGGCCTGATGACCACAGATTTATTTCAGAAAATCATTGCAGATGCCGCAATAGATGCCGGTCGTGATGTACAATTTATAGAGCAGTTCCGTCAGGCTGCCGATCATCCGGTGATCGCTACCTACCCGGAAGGGCTGTATCTGAAAGGGTTTGCCTGTCGCGTCATGTAACTTGAAAAGTGGAATGTTACCCTCATATTGAGAGTATCTATTTCCCGGGAGGTGACTATGATTGCCAGCAAATTCGGTATCGGCCAGCAGGTCCGCCATTCCCTGTTAGGTTACCTCGGAGTGGTCGTGGATATCGACCCGGAATATTCGCTTGATGAACCGTCACCTGATGAGCTGGCGGTTAACGACGAACTTCGCGCCGCTCCCTGGTATCACGTGGTGATGGAAGATGATGAAGGCCAGCCTGTACATACCTATCTGGCTGAAGCCCAGTTAAGCAGTGAAACGCAAGATGAGCATCCCGAGCAACCCTCGATGGATGAACTGGCGCGCACTATTCGCAAACAGCTGCAAGCGCCGCGTCTGCGCAACTGATTCAACGTAAAATGCCCGATAGCGCGACGCTTATCGGGCTTACACGCTATGTCTGAGCCCTTATTTCGCCAGCCCTAAACGCGGAATCTCTATTGCCGGACAGCGATCCATCACGACTTTCAATCCCGCATTTCGCGCCAGCACGGCGGCCTGCTCATTAATTACGCCCAGTTGCATCCATAAGGTCTTCGCGCCAATGGCGATAGCTTCCTGCGCGACGCCCCATGCGGCTTCTGAATTACGGAAGACATCAACCATATCGACCCTTTCCGGTATGTCCGTCAGCTTCGCATAGCCTTTCTGCCCCAACAACGTGGTTCCGGCCACCTTCGGCGAGACAGGAATAACGTGGTAGCCCTGGTCGAGTAAATATTTCATCACACGGTAACTTGGGCGCTCGGGCTTATCACTTGCCCCCACCAGCGCGATGGTACGCGTGGACGTCAAAATGCCAGCGATATCGGTCTCTTTCATCATCTTTCTCCAGGCTGTTTTGCAAAGTGTACGACAAACCTGACATTGCAACCATTCATCCCATACGGACGTATGAGAGCAAAAGCTAAAAATATGTCTATATGTTAGTAAACATGATTAGCGAAAAATTTTGATACATTATTAACCGGGCGGTTTTTGGACAGGAGAACCCTATGAAAACCGGCATTATAACCATGTTATTCGTTCTGTATTTGCCGGTAACCGCCTTTGCCACGACCCTTCGTCTTTCAAATGACATTGACCTTTTAGTGTTAGACGGCAAAAAAGTCTCCAGTTCATTGCTGCGCGGCGCGGACAGCATCGAACTGGACAACGGCCCGCATCAGCTTGTGTTTCGCGTTGAGAAGACCATTCGCCTGTCCAGCCACGAGGAACGACTCTACATTTCTCCCCCGCTGGTGATCAGCTTTAACACGCAACTCATCAGCCAGGTCAATTTTCACCTTCCACATCTGGAAACCGAACGAGAAGCCGCGCATTTTTCCACCACGCCGCGTCTGGAACTGCTGGACGGCGACGCAATGCCGATTCCGGTCAAACTGGATATTCTGGCAATCACCTCGACCGCCAAAATCATTGATTACGAAACCGAAACCGAGCGCTACAACAAAGCCGATAAACGCGCCTCCTTGCCGCAGTTCGCCACGATGATGGCCGATGACAGCACGCTGCTTTCCGGGATCTCTGAGCTGGACGCCGTTCCGCCGCAGTCTCAGGCACTCACGGAGCAGCGACTCAAATACTGGTTCAAACAAGCCGATCCGCAAACGCGTAATAACTTCCTGCAATGGGCGGAAAAACAACCGCCCTCCTGACATTTTATGTCGACGCTGGCGAGTATGACGAGTCGGCGCGCATTTTTTTCGTCTTTCTCTTGCAGCGTCAAGCGCTTCCAGTACTCTGTAGCAAGGTTAACTACGGAATTGAACTATGGAACTGACGACTCGCACCTTGCCTGCGCGCAAACACATTGCTCTGGTGGCGCACGACCACTGCAAACAGATGTTAATGAGCTGGGTGGAACGCCACCAGCCGCTGCTGGAAAAGCACGAGCTTTATGCCACAGGCACAACCGGAAACTTAATTCAACGCGCCACGGGTATGAACGTTAACGCGATGCTGAGCGGCCCGATGGGCGGCGATCAGCAGGTCGGCGCCCTGATCTCTGAAGGGAAGATTGATGTGCTGATTTTCTTCTGGGACCCGCTCAATGCCGTTCCGCACGATCCAGATGTGAAGGCGCTCCTGCGTCTGGCTACGGTGTGGAACATTCCGGTCGCCACCAACGCGTCTACGGCTGACTTTATTGTCCAGTCTCCCCATTTTAACGATGCCGTGGATATCCTGATCCCGGATTATCAACGTTACCTGGCTGAACGCCTGAAATAACGCTCCCACAGGCGGCACAAGCCGCCTGCTCTTAAGGCTTCCTCGCCACCGGCACGTCCAGATGCTTAAGATCGTCCACAAAGCGCGACGGATTCTCTTTGTTAAATAACAACCAGACCCGATGCCGGGCGCGCGTCAGCGCCACATACAGCAGTCGCCGCTCTTCCGCATCCGGGAAATCCTCCACCTGCGGCAGTAATGCTTCTTCCATAATCGACTCGCGCGCAGGCGCCGGGAAACCATCACTGCCTTCCTGTAACCCGACAATAATCACATAGTCAGCCTGCTGGCCCTTACTGGCATGGATGGTCATAAAATTCAGTTGCAGCTTAGGCCAGCGGGTCGCCGCTTTTTCAAGACTGGCTGGCTTCAGATGGTGGTAGCGCGCCAGCACCAGAATGCGCTCATCCTCTTTCGCATATCCTGAAAGCTTATCCAGCAAGGCATCCAGCTGGTTTTCATCCAGTAACGTTACCGCTTTCTTATCGCCCGCCGTCAGACTGTTAAGCGGCTTTTTGAGCTGATGCGGATTTTGTTGGATAAAACGATTGGCGATTTCGCCAATGCGCCCGTTAAAACGGTAGGTTGTGTCGAGGTCACAGCGATCGCCCTCGCCAAAAGTGTGATGAAACGCGGTCGTTAAAGAGAGCTGCGCCCCGCTGAAACGGTAAATCGCCTGCCAGTCATCGCCAACGGCAAACAGCGTGGTATGCGAATTTTGTTTGCGCAGCGCCGCCAGCAACGCCGCACGCTGCGGGGAGATATCCTGAAATTCGTCCACCAGAATATGTTTCCAGGGGCTGATAAAACGCCCCTTTTCCAGGATAACGATCGCCTGGTGGATAAGCCCTGAGAAATCGACGGCGTTCTCCTCTTTCAGCGCGCCTTTCCACGCTTTCAGCAACGGCGCCATCAATTTGATGCGCTTACCGAACAGATCGCGAATCTCTTCAGGCGCACTGGCGATCATCTCAGCCTGAGCGCCGCCATGCATTCGCATCAGGCTCACCCAACGGTCCAGCCGGGAGGCCAGACGGCGCTGTAGCTTTTCATCATCCCAGAAATTGCCCTCAGGCAGCGGCCATTGCATTTCCTCTTCCAGCCACTGCCGCCACCCTTTCGCCTGCGCTTTTTTCTCGCTGCACTGTTGACGCCAGGTTTTGATAAACAGTTTATGTCGCGCGGCAGCGTCGTTTTCCAGTTTGCTGATGGTCGGGACTTTCTTACTCCCCTGCTGAATGATATGCAGCGCCAGGGCGTGGAACGTACGGGCGGCGATCGCGTCCGTATGCAATCTTTCACGAATGCGTTCGTCCATCTCTTCTGCGGCCTTGCGGCCAAAGGCCAGCAGCAGAATTTGCTCAGCCGCCGCTTCTCCCCTGGCTAACAGCCAGCCTGCGCGCGCGACCAGCACAGACGTCTTACCGCTCCCGGCTCCCGCAAGCACCAGCAAAGAATGTTCACCATTGACCACTGCTCTGGCCTGCGCCGGATTCAGCGGCGAGGACTCAATGTTCTGAAAGAAGTCGGCATATTCCGTCAGCATCACCTCGGTATAGGTCTGGTTATGCTGCTGGCGGCATCCCTCGATATCGTTCAACCATGCCAGACAGCTACGCCAGGCATCGCGGCAGTTCTCGAACTCCTCCAGGCGATTAACCGGCAGCGGTAACGCAGCAAAAGCGCGGCGAATGTGTTGCTGTAATCCTGACGTTTGTTCGCGCGTTAACCACCGTTTTTCTCCGGTTCGCTCGGCAATAAGATCCCGTTGTTCCTGTAAAACCCGGGCCGCTACCTCGCTCATCTCCTGGCTCCAGCGCTGCCAGTGCGCATCCAGGTAGTGATGAAAACGCTGCGTCTCTGCCCATTCAGTACCGTGCAGACGCACCACTTTGTCATCCGGGAGGACAAACTCAAGCTCCCCCCACACCAGTCCCCGTTTACAATGAATAGCCAGTAACTGATTGAATGGAATAAGATACTCGTGGCGATCGCCCGAGACTTTAATACCGGCATTGAGAATAACGGCCCGATCGTACGGGTGTTGCGCCAGACGTTTTCCAAGAGAAGTTGCTTTCAGTTCCATGACTCAGCGAATCCAGACGAAGAGTATTTCTTGTCAGTGTAACCGCCAGAGAAAACGTGCTCCAGCCCAAAAAAACGTTACAATTGCCTGCAATCACAGAAAACCAGAGTTAGCCGAGGGTTTATGCGTACTGTTCTGAATATTTTAAATTTTGTATTGGGTGGTTTTGCCACCACTCTGGCCTGGCTGCTGGCCACACTCGTCAGCATCGTGCTCATTTTCACATTACCGTTAACCCGCTCATGCTGGGAGATTACAAAACTTTCGCTGCTTCCCTACGGTAATGAGGCCGTTCATGTTGACGAGCTGAACCCGGCAGGGAAAAGCACGCTGTTGAATACCGGCGGTACGGTACTCAATGTTTTCTGGCTGATCGTCTTTGGCTGGTGGCTCTGCCTGATGCACATCGCCTCCGGCATTGCGCAATGCATTACGATCATCGGCATTCCCGTCGGCATCGCGAATTTTAAAATCGCCGCCATTGCGCTCTGGCCGGTAGGACGCCGTGTGGTTTCCGTAGAGACAGCTCGCGCGGCGCGTGAAGCCAGTGCGCGTCGCCGCTTTGAGTAATCAGGACTGATGGCCTTTATGTTAAGTCCCTTGCTCAAACGCTATACCTGGAACAGCACCTGGCTGTATTACGTTCGCATTTTTATCGCGCTGTGCGGCACAACGGCCCTGCCCTGGTGGCTGGGCGATGTCAAACTCACCATACCGTTAACGCTCGGTATGGTCGCCGCCGCCCTGACCGATCTGGATGATCGTCTCACCGGGCGTCTGCGCAATTTAATCATCACATTAATCTGTTTTTTTATCGCCTCCGCTTCCGTGGAACTGCTCTTTCCCTGGCCGTGGCTGTTCGCGATTGGATTAACGCTCTCTACCAGCGGATTCATTCTGCTCGGCGGTTTAGGGCAGCGTTACGCCACCATTGCTTTCGGGGCGCTGCTTATCGCTATTTACACGATGCTGGGCACCTCGCTTTACGACCAGTGGTATCAACAGCCCATTCTGCTCCTTGCTGGCGCCGTATGGTACAACCTGCTGACGCTGACCGGGCATCTGCTCTTCCCGATTCGCCCCTTGCAGGATAATCTGGCGCGCAGCTACGAACAGCTGGCACGCTACCTGGAGTTAAAGTCGCGCTTGTTTGACCCGGATATCGAGGATGAAAGCCAGGCGCCGCTGTATGATTTAGCGCTGGCCAACGGACAACTGATGGCGACGCTGAATCAGACGAAAGTCTCTCTTCTTACCCGCTTACGCGGCGACCGGGGGCAACGAGGAACCCGCCGCACGCTGCACTACTATTTTGTCGCGCAGGATATTCACGAGCGTGCAAGCTCATCGCATATTCAGTATCAGACGTTGCGCGATCATTTCCGCCACAGCGACGTGATGTTCCGTTTCCAGCGCCTGATGTCGATGCAGGGGCAAGCCTGTATGCAGCTCTCACGCTGTATATTACTGCGTACGCCTTATCAGCATGATCCACACTTCGAGCGCGCGTTTACCCATATTGATGCGGCGCTCGAACGTATGCGCGCCGCTGGAGCATCCGCTGACTTACTCAAAACACTGGGCTTTTTGTTGTCCAATCTGCGGGCGATTGATGCGCAACTGGCGACGATTGAATCCGAGCAGGCGCAGGCAATGCCGCGCAGCGAATCAGAAAACCTGCTTGCCGACGACAGTCCTCATGGGTTCAGTGATATCTGGCTACGTCTGAGCCGTAACTTCACTCCCGATTCAGCGCTATTTCGCCACGCGGTGCGTATGTCGCTGGTGCTCTGCGTCGGTTACGCGCTGATCCAGATTACCGGCATGACTCACGGTTACTGGATCCTGCTCACCAGCCTGTTCGTCTGCCAGCCGAACTATAACGCCACGCGGCACCGGCTGGCGCTGAGGGTCATCGGGACGCTGGTCGGCGTCGCCATTGGTATACCAATCTTGTGGTTTGTCCCCTCGCTTGAAGGCCAGTTGATACTGCTGGTTATCACCGGCGTCCTGTTTTTTGCTTTTCGAAACGTACAGTATGCCCATGCGACGATGTTCATCACCCTGCTGGTGCTACTCTGTTTTAACCTGCTGGGTGAAGGCTTCGAAGTTGCCTTGCCGCGCGTGATCGATACGCTGATCGGCTGTGCGATCGCGTGGGCCGCCGTCAGCTTTATCTGGCCCGACTGGCGCTTTCGTAACCTGCCGTGTGTCCTGCAACGGGCCACGGATGCGAACTGCCGCTACCTGGACGCGATCCTTGAGCAGTATCATCAGGGGCGGGATAACCGGCTGGCCTACCGCATTGCCCGCCGTGACGCCCACAACCGTGATGCCGAGCTGGCCTCGGTGGTGTCGAATATGTCCAGCGAACCCGACGTCACTGCCGAAACTCGTGAGGCGGCGTTCCGGTTACTCTGCCTCAATCATACCTTTACCAGCTATATCTCTGCTCTGGGCGCGCATCGCGAACAGCTCACCAACCCGGATGTCCTGGCGCTGCTGGATGATGCAGTGTGTTATGTCGATGATGCGCTTCACCATCAACCCGCCGATGAACAGCGCGTTCACCAGGAGCTGGCAAGCCTGAAAGAGCGGATTCAGCACCTGGAGCCAAAACCAGACAGTAAAGAACCCCTGGTGGTGCAACAAGTTGGCCTGCTCATTGCATTACTGCCTGAGATTGGTCGTTTACAGCGGCAAATCACGCCGTCGCCTTCTGGTGCTCCGGCGTAAGCGACTGCGCCCACTCAGCAAGCTCCTGGCGGCGTACCGCCGGGAGCGCCGCTTCATGTACGCCAGCAATCGCCCCTTCTAACGCATAGAGAATTTTCACCGTCAGCAGCTTATTGCTCTCTCTTAGCCGCAGCCAACACATTTTTGCGCCGAGTATCCGCAATGTGTTTTCATCATTAATTCCGGCCTCATGCAGAAGGTTCTCCAGATGAAACGTTACGTTTGGCAGATTCTTCAATCGACGTTGTGAAAAACGGGTACGTTTTTCTTTTATGGCAGCATCCAGCGAATACTGTGATAAAAGCACCAGCTGTTGTTGATCGCGCCATAAGCTTTCATCCACCCGGTAATAATTCAACATAACGGGACGGCCACGTTTCATAAATGTTAACCAGACGGGGGAATGCTTCACGCAGTACGCGACGCTTTGCTCACAGGCACGCAGGTATAGCTCTCCCTCAGCCACCATCGCAAACACCGTATCCTCGATTGTCAGGCTGTAGCTACCAAACAGCGAACGATAGTGAACCGTGCCCAGAGAGGCTAAATATTCTTGTGATTTATAGATCTTGTCATAGGAACGTAATTTCATAAAATCCCTTTTAAATCATAAAGTAAAAGAATGATTTGCAGTAACAGATCCGTTAATGACGAAAATAGGCAACTTATTCTCAGTGAGCAAGATGAATTTCATTTTTACGGTGACAACAGATAAAAATTGCGAGTTTGTTTCCGAAAATAGGGTTGATCTTTATTGGCGGCAGGGTTACTGTATATCCATACAGTAACTCACAGGGCTGGATTGATTATGTACACTTCAGGCTATGCAAATCGTTCTTCGTTGTTCTCTTCCACTGCGGGCAGCATTGCGCGCGTCTCTTCAGAGAACACCACCGCCGGGCTTATTAGCGAAGTGGTCTATCGCGAGGACCAGCCCATGATGACGCAATTACTGCTTTTACCGCTGCTGCAACAATTAGGTCAGCAATCACGCTGGCAGCTCTGGCTGACGCCGCAACAAAAGCTGAGCCGGGAATGGGTTCAATCTGCGGGGCTGCCTTTAACAAAAGTGATGCAGATCAGCCAACTTTCTCCATGCCATACGCTGGAGTCGATGATTCGCGCATTGCGGACGGGCAACTACAGCGTCGTTATCGGCTGGCTGGCGGATGAGCTTAGCGAAGAAGAACACACCCGGCTTGCGCAAGCGGCAGATGAGGGAAATGCGATGGGATTTATCATGCGTCCTGTGAGCGCACACGCTCATGCCACGAGACACCATTCCGGGCTAAAAATTCACTCAAATTTATATCATTGAGTGAAATTAGGATTTATCCTGGAATTTTTTTTCTGCTCTTTCATCTGCTCTGAAGCTTAATACTTTTTGTGTGTGAATGCTTGTCAGAAGCGGTTTCCGCGATTTTCGCTGAGCGATTTCTCAGCAGGAAATGTTAAATATTATGTATACAAGCCTTTTTTTTTCATATGCCTGACGGAGTTCACACTTGTAAGTTTTCAACTACGTTGTAGACTTTACATCGCCAGGGGTGCTCGGCATAAGCCGCAGATATCGGTAGAGTAACTATTGAGCTGATCCCCCGGTGAAGGATTTAACCGTGTTATCTCGTTGGAGATATTCATGGCGTATTTTGGATGATAACGAGGCGCAAAAAATGAAAAAGACAGCTATCGCGATTGCAGTGGCACTGGCTGGTTTCGCTACCGTAGCGCAGGCCGCTCCGAAAGATAACACCTGGTACACTGGTGCCAAACTGGGCTGGTCTCAGTTCCATGATGTTGGCAACAACCAGATCGACAACAACGGCCCGACCCATGAAAGCCAACTGGGTGCCGGTGCGTTCGGTGGTTATCAGGTAAACCCGTACGTTGGTTTTGAAATGGGTTACGACTGGTTAGGTCGTATGCCATACAAAGGCAACACTCAAAACGGTGCATTCAAAGCTCAGGGCGTTCAGCTGACTGCTAAACTGGGTTATCCGATCACTGACGATCTGGATGTCTACACCCGTCTGGGTGGTATGGTTTGGCGCGCAGACGCTCAGAACAACACTGGCTTCAAAGATCACGATACCGGTGTTTCCCCAGTATTCGCTGGTGGCGTAGAGTACGCTGTAACGCGTGACATCGCTACCCGTCTGGAATACCAGTGGACTAACAACATCGGCGACGCAAACACCGTTGGCGGTCGTCCAGATAACGGCCTGCTGAGCGTTGGTGTTTCCTACCGTTTCGGCCAGCAGGAAGAAGCAGCTCCGATTGCTCCAGCTCCGGCACCGGCTCCAGAAGTACAGACCAAGCACTTCACTCTGAAGTCTGATGTTCTGTTCAACTTCAACAAAGCAACGCTGAAACCAGAAGGCCAGCAGGCTCTGGATCAGATGTACAGCCAGCTGAGCAACCTGGACCCGAAAGACGGTTCCGTCGTGGTTCTGGGCTTCACTGACCGTATCGGTTCCGACGCTTACAACCAGGGTCTGTCCGAAAAACGTGCTCAGTCTGTTGTTGATTACCTGATCTCCAAAGGTATCCCGGCTGACAAAATCTCCGCACGCGGTATGGGCGAATCCAACCCGGTTACTGGCAACACCTGTGACAACGTGAAAGCTCGCGCTGCACTGATCGACTGCCTGGCCCCGGATCGTCGCGTTGAGATCGAAGTTAAAGGCGTTAAAGACGTTGTAACTCAGCCGCAGGCTTAAGTTCCCGTCTAATAAAAAACCCCGCGCTGCGGGGTTTTTTTCGTCTGAAACCAGAAGAAAGAAGAAACGAACCTCTACTCTTTCCCCAGTAATGCCTGCAAATCCTGCTTCAGGGTCGACATCTTGCTGGCGTATTTCTCTTTATGTTCCGCATCTTCAATCAACTGCACAATCGTTTCTGAAAGCGTTTTGCCACGTCGCTGCGCGAGTCCCGCCAGACGCTGCCAGACAATAAACTCCAGATCGATAGACTTCTTGCGCGTATGTTGATGCTCGGCATTAAAGTGTCGTTTACGCCGTGCTCGTATGGTCTGCTTCATACGGTTTAACAGCGCAGGATTCATATGCTCTTCAATCCAGGCATTTACCCGAACCGGTTCATTTTCGAGGGTTAGCAACAAATCAACGGCTTCTTTGGCAGCACTGGCTTCCACGTACCGGGTAATCAACTCCCCTTCGCGGTGCTTCTTCACCAGATACTTCCATTTCCAGCCGCTTTCAAGGTTTTCAAGTTGTTGATATTTCATTGCGCTCTCAACGTTACCGTGTAACTCCTATCAGAATATCAGTTTTTTGGGCATCTGAAGAAAAGAATATCCAGCCTGTGAACTCTCACGCGTCATCCTGCACGTTTACATTCGCTTTCCGCGTGTGCAGCGTTGCCTGTTACGGTATAATCGCGTTTTTTACAACAGACTAAAAAACCTCAACTTTGACCATTACGAAACTTGCATGGCGTGATCTGGTTCCTGATACCGACAGTTATCAGGAAATATTTGCACAGCCACACTTTACTGACGAAAGCGCCACCCTACTCAGCGATACTCAACCGCGACTGCAATTTGCGCTGGAACAACTTCTCCAGCCCTGGGCGTCGTCCTCTTTTATGCTGGCGAAAGCGCCGGAAGAGCCCGAGTATCTCACTCTCCTTTCTGATGCGGCCAGAACGTTGCAAGCCGATGCCGGTCAGCTGACCGGGGGCCATTACGAAATTTCGGGCCACACCATCCGTTATCGCGCAGCAGAAAAAGCAGAAGACAATTTTGCCACGTCGGCGCAGGTTGTCAGCGCTGACTGGGTTGAAGCCGAACAGCTGTTTGGCTGTCTGCGCCAGTTTAACGGCGAAATTACGCTGCAACCGGGTCTGGTGCATCAGGCTAACGGCGGCGTTCTGGTGATCTCCTTACGCACCCTTCTGGCGCAGCCGTTGCTGTGGATGCGTCTGAAGGCGATTGTCAGCCATAACCGATTCGACTGGGTCGCGTTTGACGAGTCGCGTCCGTTGCCGGTCTCTGTGCCGTCTATGCCGCTCAAGCTGAAAGTCGTGTTGGTCGGCGAACGTGAATCGTTAGCCGACTTCCAGGAAATGGAGCCGGAACTGGCTGAACAGGCGATTTACAGCGAATTTGAAGATAATCTGCAAATAGTGGATGCCGAAACCATGACCCAGTGGTGTCAGTGGGTTCAGCACACGCTTAAACGCAATAATCTGCCAACGCCAACGCCTGATGCCTGGCAAGTGCTGGTACGCGAAGCCGTTCGCTACACGGGAGAACAGGACACGCTTCCACTGTGTCCGCTATGGATTTCCCGCCAGTTCAGAGAAGCCGCGCCGCTGTGCCAGGACGGGACATGCAGCGCCGAACAGCTCGCCCTGATGCTTGCCCAACGCGAATGGCGTGAAGGCTATCTTGCGGAGCGCATGCAGGACGAAATCCTGCAAGAGCAGATCCTGATTGAAACGGAAGGCGAGCGCATTGGTCAGATTAACGCCCTTTCCGTCATTGAATTTCCCGGCCATCCGCGCGCGTTTGGCGAGCCTTCACGCATCAGCTGCGTCGTTCATATTGGCGACGGTGAATTCACGGACATCGAGCGAAAAGCCGAGCTTGGCGGTAACATTCATGCCAAGGGGATGATGATCATGCAGGCTTTCCTGATGTCGGAACTACAGCTTGAACAGCAAATCCCGTTCTCCGCTTCGCTGACCTTTGAACAGTCCTATAGTGAAGTGGATGGCGACAGCGCCTCAATGGCAGAACTGTGCGCATTGATCAGCGCTCTGTCCAACGTGCCGGTTAATCAAAATATCGCGATTACCGGTTCCGTCGATCAGTTTGGACGCGCCCAGCCTGTTGGCGGCCTGAATGAAAAAATTGAAGGCTTTTTCACAATTTGTCAGCAGCGTGAACTGACGGGTAAACAAGGCGTTATTATTCCGGCGGCTAACGTGAGACACCTCAGCCTCCAGCCTGCGCTGTTGCAGGCCGTGGAAGAAGAGAAATTCAGCATCTGGGCGGTAGACGACGTAACAGACGCACTGCCGCTTCTGCTTAATCTGGTGTGGGATGGCGAAGGTCAGACAACATTGATGCAGACCATCCAGGAACGTATTGCCCAGGCTACACAACAGGAAGGACGTCATCGTTTTCCCTGGCCGCTACGTTGGCTAAACTGGTTTATACCGAACTGATCGGACTTGTTCAGCGTACACGTGTTAGCTATCCTGCGTGCTTCAATAAAATAAGGCTTACAGAGAACATGGTAGATAAACGCGAATCCTATACAAAAGAAGACCTTCTTGCCTCTGGTCGCGGTGAACTGTTTGGCGCTAAAGGCCCACAACTGCCGGCACCAAACATGCTGATGATGGACCGTGTCATCAAAATGACAGAGACTGGCGGTAACTTCGACAAAGGTTATGTTGAAGCTGAGCTGGATATCAATCCAGATCTCTGGTTCTTCGGATGCCACTTTATCGGCGATCCGGTTATGCCGGGCTGCCTGGGTCTGGACGCAATGTGGCAGTTGGTTGGATTCTATCTCGGCTGGCTGGGCGGCGAAGGTAAAGGCCGTGCGCTGGGCGTAGGTGAAGTGAAATTTACCGGTCAGGTTCTGCCAAGCGCGAAGAAAGTGACCTACCGTATTCACTTCAAACGTATCGTTAACCGTCGTCTGATCATGGGTCTGGCGGATGGCGAAGTTCTGGTTGATGGCCGTCTGATCTACACCGCCAACGACCTGAAAGTAGGTCTGTTCCAGGACACGTCAGCGTTCTGATCGCGGACATCTCCAGGTCTGATAAGCGTTGCCACAAGCGCGGCGTCATTGCCGGATGGCAGCATAACCACGTTATCTGACCTGCCTGTAAAAAGGCGAAACCTCCGCACTGCGGAGGTTTCTTTTTTCTAAAGAGACAGAATCAGGCCATTACTACCCTGTCCGCCATGGCTTCTCGCCAACCTCCCAGCCAGTGCGACCTCTGATTCAGCGTCTGATAGGGACACATTTCTTTTGAGCGTCCGGCAATGCCGGCCTGATATCCACGTTGATGTGCCCGTTCCAGGCGATCTCGTTTTTGTCTCTTCATGCCTCGTTTCCCTCATCTTCATGTCTGGTGGAAAAGAAAACAGTGATTACGAAATGTGCAATCACAGTAAACGAATACCGCGAAAAAGTTGTCCCGTCAATGCGCAAAATTCACGCCATTGTCATATTTGTGAGCTACTCAATAAATCATTTGTACAAAAATTGTGAGCCAGAACAGCTATTTTCACCGGGCAGAAAAACAAAAAAACCGCCCCCGGCGACGTGCCGAAAGCGGTTAAATTTACAATATTTTTAACTTATGGTATTTGCTTCAGCGCCTGAGCGATAGCGGCGGCTTCCTGATTCCAGGCGGCTGCCAGCACCTTGACCATTTCGTCATACCCGTCCTGCTGCTGCGCGGTTTCGATGTGGAATGGGCGCTTAATCAACTGCCCCTGATGGTTCAGTAGCCACTCCCCGCTTACGATAACTTTGCCATCGTAACGGCCATGAAATCCCGTCACCGTCACGTTAAGCGTATCCTGCACGCTGCCCAGCGGCTGTGAGGCAACCACCCAGCCCGGAAGCTGGGCGCTCAGATTCGCCACCAGCGTATTGCGCAACTGCTGGTCCAGCGGGCTGGCCCAAAGATTGTTACTCGCAATCACGTACTGCACATCACTGGTTTGATACACCACGCCGTTGCCCGCCAGGTAGTCCGGCACCGAAACCTGTTCCACCCACAATAAGCGGTTTCCCTGGCTTGCCGTACTCTGTACGCCCCCTTGCGCGACGGGTAGCTGGTAGTAGCTCTTGTTTTCTCCGCTACTGCTACATGACGTTAACCAGAACGCCATCATCACCACTAGCCACTTTTTCATTGTTTCGCCCTCTTCGGCTCTGGATCTTTCTTGTCCTTCGCTTCAAATACCAGCGCGTTGCTCTTTTCGTTCAGCGTTTTCAATACCGGTTGCAGTTCACGGAGAACCTGATCAAGACGCTGCATATCCACCACCATCTTGTTATACGCCGCGGAGCCTGGCTGGAAGCCCTGCATGCTGCGGTTCAGTTCGCGCAAGGTGTTCTGCATATCCGCCGGAAGCTGCTGCATCGACTGGCTGGAGGTAATCTTGTTCATATTATCCAGCGTGGTTTGCAGATGCTTCATCGTCCGCTGGCTTTCCGACAGCGTATTGGTCGCCTGTTGAATCATCGGATTCAGCGGCAGGTTATTAATTTTATCCAGCGCTTCCATCAGACGCTGCTGGATTTGCGCCAGACCACCGCTTACCGTCGGGATGATCTGATAACCATTAAACTCATGAATGCCCGTAATTGGCGGCTCTTTCGGATAGAAGTCCAGATCAACATACAGCGCGCCGGTCACCAGATTGCCCGTTTTCAGTGAACCGCGCAGGCCGCGTTTGAGCAGTTCGGCCAAATGCGCGCCGACATCCGTCTCTTCGCCCAATTGTGCTTTCAGGCGTTCCGGTTCAATGCGTACCAGCACCGGAATACGGTAGTCAGTGTTAAACACCTGACGCATATTCGGCGCAAAGAAAGGCACTTTGCTGACCGTCCCCAGGCGAATCCCGCGAAACTCCAGCGGTGCGCCCGGTTGCAGGCCGCGAATCGAATCTTTAAAGAACATCAGATAGTCGATGTGGTCGGTATACAGCGAATCCTGAATGCTTCGCTGATCGTCATACAGGCTGAAAGCGGTTTTTTCCGCAACCGGCTGCCCCAGTTCAAGCCCTTCCGGCACGTCAAAGCTCACGCCACCGCCAAACAGCGTGCTTAGCGATCCCATTTCAACCCGCATACCGGCGGAAGTCAGATCCACCGCAATACCGCTATCCTTCCAGAAACGGACGTTGCTGGTCACCAGCCGATCGTTTGGCGCATTAATGAAGAGTTGATAGCTGATGGAGCGTTTTTGCGGATCGAAGGTGCTGGTTTCAACCGAGCCAACGCGGTAACCACGGAAAAGCACCGGATCGCCCGGACTGAGCTGCCCGGCTTTTTTGCTGTCAAGAATAACGCGGATGCCTTTCGCATCTGGCGGCGCCAGAGGTGGGGAATCCAGCAACTGGTAATCCTCCAGCCTGTTACCTTTCGTCCCCGGCTGCAACTCAATATAAGCCCCGGACAGCAACGTGCCTAAGCCGCTGATCCCTTCACGCCCGACCTGCGGTTTCACCACCCAAAAGACCGAATCTTTGTGCAGCAGTTTTTCCATGCCGGAATGCAGTCTGGCCTTGATCTCTACATGCGTAAGATCGTCGGTCAGCGTCGCGCTTTCCACCACCCCCACATCCACGCTACGGCTCTTGATGGTGGTCTTACCGCCTTCAATACCTTCAGCATTCGTGGTGATCAAGGTGACTTCAGGCCCCTGATGGCTGTAGTGATAAAACAGCACCCATGCCCCAATCAGCGCAGTGACGATAGGGAATATCCACACGGGAGACCAGTTTTTTACCTTCTGCACTTTGGCTTCCCCATTTTTAGATTCCATACTGTCAGGACTCCTCATGGCCTGGTTCAGGTTCACGATCCCACGACAGACGCGGATCAAAGGTCATCGCAGAAAACATTGTCATAATGACGACTAAAGCAAACATCAATGCACCCATCGCTGGATAAATATTCATTAACCCCCCCATGCGCACCAGCGCAGAGAGTACGGCAATTACAAACACATCAATCATTGACCAGCGGCCAACAAATTCCACCACCTCATAAATCAGGTGCATTCTTTCACTGTCGCGTTTGCCATGCCCTTTCGCATCCCAGCACAGCCAGGCAATCGCAATCATTTTTAGCGTTGGCACCATAATACTGGCAATAAAAATAACCGCCGCCACCGGATAAGACCCTTCACTCCAGAGCAAAACGACCCCGGCGAGGATCGTAGAAGGCATCTTCGATCCCAATAAATCGGTGATCATGATCGGCATGATATTCGCGGGCAGATAAAGCATGATCGACGTAAATAACAGGGCCAGCGTCCATTGCAGGCTGTTTTTGCGTCGCACATGACCCTTTGCATGACAGCGCGGACACACTAATTCATTCTCCGGGAGAATGGCCGTACAGCAGGAGCAGGAACGCAGTCCCTGGCGGATGCCGGTAACGCCAGGTTTCAGCGGCTGCGCCAGCACAGGCATCGGCGTAATATCGTCCCATAACCAACGGCGATCGACGCACTGAAACGCGCGCAATTGCAGGATGCAGAAAAAACACCACGGAATAAAACTGCTTCCAACCCCGATATCCCCGTAAGCCATCAGCTTAACAAAACTGACCAGCACGCCTGCGAGGAAGATCTCCGCCATTCCCCAGGTTTTTAGCTGGAACAGCACGCGCGCTAGAACCTTTTTCACACGTAGCGGCAATTCGACGCGATTCACAAGCAATAATATCGTCACCAGACAAAAAGCCGGAACCAACTGGACAAACAGCAAAAAGAAGGTGCCAAGGCTGGCGTAATTTTCCGAAAACATGACGCCGGGGATTTCAAGCAGCGTGACTTCGCTCCTCACACCCGCGACGTTCATATTCACGAAAGGGAAAAGATTGGAAAGCAACAGCATAAACAACGCCACTAACGAATAGGCGGTGGGACGCTGCCTTGGCGCGTCCCACTCGGTCGTCAGCGTTGTGCCACATCTTGGACATGCCGCTTTCTGCCCATGCTCAAGGTGGGGCAACGCCACCAGCATGTCACATTGCGAGCATAAAATGTGCTTCGCAGCATGATGATGTTCGCACATATGCGCTCCTTTAATTATGCGCCATTCTTCAAGGCTTCAAGATACTCCCAGCGCTCAAAGGCTTGTTCAAGTTCCTGCTCTGCGTGACTCAAATCGGCCAGAACTTTTTGCGTATGATCATGCGGTTGGCTGAAAAAGGCGGCATCCGCCACCTGCGCCTGCAACGCTTCCAGTTTGGCCTCCAGCTCTTCCAGTAACTGGGGGAGCTGTTCCAGTTCGCGTTGCAGTTTATAGCTTAGTTTGTTACTGCCGCGCTTTACAATTTCTGCTTTCGGGGCAACCACTTCCTCAGTTTTCTTGACGACGGGTTGTTTAAACGCCAGATGCTGTTCCTGCTGACCACGCGCATCATGGTATCCGCCGACATAGCGACCAATCTTACCGCCGCCCTCGAAGATCCAGCACTCGGTCACGGTGTTATCCACAAACTGACGGTCATGGCTCACCAGCAGGACAGTTCCCTGATAGCCGTCAATCAACTCTTCCAGCAGTTCCAGCGTTTCAACGTCCAGATCGTTAGTCGGTTCATCGAGAATCAGCAAATTGCTGGGTTTCAGGAACAAACGAGCCAGTAAGAGACGGTTACGTTCTCCGCCAGACAGGGCGCGAACCGGCGTCATGGCGCGCTTAGGATGGAACAGGAAGTCCTGAAGATAGCCCAGCACATGACGCGGCTTACCGTTAACCAGCACCTCTTGCTTACCTTCAGCAAGGTTATCCATTACGGTTTTATCGGGATCCAGTTCTGCGCGATGCTGATCGAAATAAGCCACTTCCAGCTTCGTGCCGACATGAATACGTCCGCTGTCTGCCTGAAGCTGGCCCAGCATCAGTTTCAGCAACGTGGTTTTCCCGCAGCCGTTAGGGCCAATTAAAGCAATCTTGTCGGCACGCTGCACCTGCGCGGAGAAATCGTTTACCAGCTGCTTGCCGTCAACCTGATAGCTGACGTTTTCCATCTCGAAAACAATCTTGCCGGAGCGGGCCGCTTCTTCGACCTGCATCTTCGCCGTCCCCATCACTTCACGGCGTTCGCTACGCTCGCGGCGCATCGCTTTCAGGGCACGTACGCGACCTTCATTGCGGGTACGGCGCGCTTTAATACCCTGGCGGATCCAGACTTCTTCCTGCGCCAGTTTGCGATCGAACTCGGCATTCTGTAACTCTTCCACGCGCAGGGCTTCTTCTTTCTCCAGCAGATACTGATCGTAATCTCCCGGATAAGAAACCAGTTTGCCGCGATCGAGATCGACGATGCGGGTAGCCATATTGCGGATAAACGAACGGTCGTGGGAAATGAAAATAATCGTCCCGTTGAAAGATTTCAGGAACGTTTCCAGCCAGTCGATCGTTTCAATATCCAGGTGGTTGGTCGGCTCATCCAGCAACAATACGCGAGGGTTGCTGACCAACGCCCTGCCCAGCGCCGCTTTACGCAGCCAGCCGCCGGAAAGCGAAGAGAGCGCCGCGTTAGGATCGAGCCCAAGCTGCGCCAGCACTTCATTAATACGGTTTTCCAGTTGCCACAGGTTGTGGTGGTCGAGCTGTTCCTGCACCCGCGCCATCTCATTGAGATTTTTATCGCTGGGGTCGGTCATCACCAGGCGGGAAATATCGTGGTAACGTTTCAGGTATTCAGCCTGCTCCTCGATCCCTTCCGCAACAAAATCATAAACGCTGCCTTCGACATTACGCGGCGGATCCTGTTGCAGACGCGCGACGATCAGATCCTGCTCGTAAATGATGCGTCCGTCATCCAGTCCCTGTTCGCGGTTGAGGATCTTCATCAGCGTTGACTTCCCGGCGCCATTACGGCCCACCAGGCACACGCGTTCGTTATCCTCGATATGCAGCTCTGCGTTATCGAGAAGCGGCGCGTCGCTAAACGACAGCCATGCGCCATGCATACTGATTAATGACATTTACTTTTCCTTTCAGGCTGCGGTAATCAGCCAGCAGTTGTGGATCTGACGATTACGGGCAAAGTCCTGAGAAAGCGTTTTTTGCGTAATTTCTTGTGCTTTCAGTCCCAGCGCCGCCAGGCCATCCAGATCCATACGGAATCCGCGTTTGTTGTTGGAGAACATGATCGTGCCGCCTTTGCGCAGCAGACGTTTCAGATCTTTCATTAACACCAGGTGATCGCGCTGCACATCAAACGACTCGTCCATCCGTTTTGAGTTGGAGAACGTCGGCGGATCGATAAAAATCAGATCGAACTGTTCATTCGCCTCACGCAGCCAGCCCAGGCAGTCGGCCTGAATCAGGCGGTGCGCACGGCCGCTCAGCCCGTTCAGACGCAGGTTGCGTTCAGCCCACTCCAGATAGGTACGCGACATGTCCACCGTAGTGGTGCTGCGTGCGCCGCCCAGCCCCGCATGTACGCTGGCGCTGCCGGTATAGGAGAACAGGTTAAGGAAATCTTTACCTTTGCTCATCTGACCCAGCATCCGGCGCGCAATACGGTGATCGAGGAACAGACCGGTATCAAGATAGTCGGTCAGGTTAACCCATAAACGCGCGTTATATTCGCTGACTTCAATGAACTCACCCTTCTCGTTCATCTTTTGATACTGGCTTTTGCCTTTCTGCCGCTCACGGGTTTTTAACACCAGTTTATTCGGCGCAATCTCCAGTACCAACAGCGTGGCGGCGATGATGTCGAACAGACGCTGACGCGCTTTCTGCGCATCAACCGTTTTCGGCGGCGCATATTCCTGAATCACCACCCACTCGCCGTAGCGATCGACCGCCACATTGTATTCCGGCAGATCGGCATCATACAGGCGATAGCATTCGATCCCTTCCTGGCGCGCCCATTTCTCCAGCTTCTTAATATTTTTGCGCAGGCGGTTGGCGTAATCTTCCGCCACCGTCGCAGGCTTGCTGTCTGGCGTTTTTTCCGCCAGATGATAGTTTTTCTGCACGCAGTCCAGCGGGCCGTTTTTGGCTTTGAATTGCTTATCCGCGCGCAGTTGCAGGCAGTTCAGCAGATCCGGCGAGGCGCTGAACAGCGACAGGCTCCAGCCGCCGAACTGATTTTTCATGGTGCGCCCCAGCAGGCTGTGCAGCGCAATCAGCGCCGGTTCGCTGTCCAGACGCTCACCATACGGCGGGTTGCTGATTACCGTACCGTACGGCCCTTTCGGCAGCGGGTTGCTCAGTTGGGCGACATCTTTTACCTCGAAGGTAATCAACTCACCGATGCCTGCGCGACGGGCGTTGCTGCGCGCACGTTCAATCACGCGGGCATCGCTGTCAGAACCATAAAAATGCGAGCTATATTCCGCAAGCCCTTTACGGGCGCGGGTTTGCGCTTCTGCTTTGACTTCCTGCCAGATAGCCTCATCATGCTGCGCCCAGCCGCTAAAGCCCCAGTGACCACGATGCAGACCCGGCGCGCGATCGGTCGCCCACATTGCGGCCTCGATCAGCAGCGTACCGGAACCACACATCGGGTCGAGCAGCGGCGTTCCCGGCTGCCAGCCGGAACGCATCACGATGGCCGCCGCCAGCGTCTCTTTAATTGGCGCCAGACCGGTACGATCGCGATAGCCGCGCAGGTGCAGACCATCGCCGCTCAGATCGAGGGCAATGCTGGCAGTGTCTTTGTTCAGCCAGACGTTAACGCGAATATCTGGAGATTCACGATCGACATTAGGACGCGGCAGGTTTTTACGCGTGAACGCATCAACAATCGCATCCTTTACTTTCATCGCACCATACTGGCTGTTGCGAATGGTGTCGTTCAGCCCACTAAAATGCACGGCAAAGGTGGCATCTGGATTAAAAATCTCTGTCCAGTTGATTGCCTGCACGCCGAGGTACAGGTCTAAATCGCTGTAGACCTTGCACTCTCCCATCGGCAGCATAATGCGCGAGGCCAGGCGGCTCCACATTAAACTCTGGTACACAAGCCGCGTGTCGCCCTGAAAATGGACACCACCCTGAACCACCTGGCAATCCGCAGCGCCCAGGTTTTCAAGTTCAGTTTTTAACAGCTCTTCCAGCCCGCGGGCCGTACTGGCAAACAGAGAATTCATATTGTCACTTTTACTCTAAGAAAATTGCTGCGCATTATACACAAAATCTTTCGCGTTGCCTCGCAGCGACAAGCGTGAAGGATGGGGCTTATATAGCTAATCTGGCGCTCATGTCATAAGATTGAAAGCTTATTTTCGTTCGAGGGCTGTACAGTGGTGACGTTAACCCGGCTTTTTATTCATCCGGTCAAATCGATGCGCGGCATCGGCCTGACGCATGCGCTGGCAGACATCAGTGGCCTGGCTTTCGATCGTATCTTTATGGTTACTGAACCTGATGGCACCTTTATTACCGCCCGCCAGTTTCCGCAAATGGTGCGCTTTACGCCTTCTCCGCTACACGACGGATTACATCTTAGCGCCCCGGATGGCAGCAGCGTGGTGGTGCGCTTTGCTGATTTCGCCGCGCAGGATGCGCCAACCGAAGTCTGGGGAAACCATTTTACTGCCCGTATCGCCCCGGACGCGATAAATCAGTGGTTAAGCGGATTCTTTTCCCGTGACGTGCAATTACGCTGGGTCGGCCCCCAACTTACGCGTAGAGTCAAACGCCGCGACGACGTGCCGTTGTCATTTGCCGATGGTTATCCCTTTCTGCTGGCCAACGAAGCCTCACTGCGCGACTTACAGCAGCGTTGCCCGGCTGGCGTGAAAATAGAACAGTTTCGCCCCAATCTGGTCGTTTCCGGCGCGGCGCCCTGGGAAGAAGACACCTGGAAGGTCATTCGTATCGGCGACGTCGTCTTTGATGTCGCAAAACCGTGCAGCCGTTGTATTTTCACCACCGTCAGCCCTGAGAAAGGGCAAAAACACCCAACGGGTGAGCCGCTGGCAACCTTGCAAGCCTTTCGCACGGCGCAGGACAACGGCGATGTTGATTTCGGGCAGAACCTGATTGCGCGTAACAGTGGCGTCATTCGCGTAGGCGATGAGGTTGACATTCTCGCAACCGCCCCCGCCAAACCTTATGGCGCCGCAAATTCTGATGATGCGGTGGCGCCGGAAAAACAGCCTGATACGACAGTCACTATCGACTGGCAGGGGCAAACCTTTCGTGGGAATAACCAACAGGTGCTGCTTGAACAACTGGAGAATCAGGGTATCCGCATCCCTTATTCATGTCGGGCCGGGATCTGCGGCAGTTGCCGGATAACGCTGCTGGAAGGCGAAGTGAGTCCGCTGAAAAAATCAGCGATTAACGATGACGGAACGATTCTTAGCTGTAGCTGCGTGCCAAAAACCGCGCTCAGGCTGGGAAATTAAACCGCTTGTTCAAGGCTGAAGCTGGCGAGTCGCTGTTGCGGCTTCAGTCTGTCGTTCATGATCTTAATCGCATCGCCGAGCTGCATAGTGCGTCCAGCCACGACGACACCGGGCTGGGCCAGCAGGCATAGCGCCGCGTTTTCACCCGGCTCAACCACCAGTAAATTCACCTGCTCTTCGGTGTCGCTAAGCCACACGCAGGCGGCATCACCCACCGTTGGCGTCCAGATCTCGCCGTGTGCGACAAAATGCCAGCTTTTTGGCATCTGTGGTTTCAGATAACGGATCGCCACCAGCGCATTGAGCACCAGTTCCGCTTTTTGTTCTTTCGATAATTCGAGATCGCGACATTTTTCTTCAAAAGAGAAATAGAGCGCGGCATCATCGACACAAAAACCAGACGGCGAAAATGCATCCGGCGTGAGCATTTTGCGAGCAAAGCGCGAGCGAAATAACATGCCATTGGCTAAATCGAGCATCATACGGTCATGCTCTTCATCATAATACCAGCGCCAGTTATCGTCAGGTTTAATTCGCATTGTACTCTCTCCCGTTTCCATCACCCTGTTGCAAAAATGTCCTTTTTCACCGCTTCGTTTATTACCTTAATAAGCAAAGCCTAAAATGTTTAAATAAGCAACAATGAAGGAATATAAAACAACCAGGGCCGGAAATAAAGCCCTGGTTGTCTGATAATGAGAGAAAAGAATCAAATATGGGTAACGATTTCTTTAATCAGTTGCGGGCCTTTAAAAATAAAGCCGGAATAAATTTGTACCAGCGTAGCGCCAGCAGCCATCTTCTCACGCGCCGCGATGACAGAATCTATCCCGCCGACGCCAATAATCGGTAACTGTTCTTTCAATTCCTGGGACAGTCGGCGAATAATTTCTGTACTTTTTAACTGTAATGGTCGACCGCTTAAACCACCCGTTTCATCGCAATTTTTCATTCCCTGAACCAGAGAACGATCGAGCGTCGTATTTGTCGCAATCACACCATCAATATTATGGCGAACTAAACTGTCGGCCACCTGGATCAATTCGTCCTCAGAAAGATCCGGGGCGATCTTTACCGCGATCGGAACATATTTATGGTGGATCGTCTGGAGATCATTTTGCTTATTTTTAATTGCCGTCAGCAAATCATCCAGCGCCTCTCCATATTGTAGCGTACGTAACCCAGGGGTATTTGGCGAAGAGATATTAATGGCGATATAACCGGCATATGCATAGATTTTTTCCATACAAATCAGATAGTCATCTTTGCCATTCTCTACCGGCGTATCTTTATTTTTGCCGATATTAATTCCGAGGATACCGTCGAAATGCGCTTTTTTGACATTCTCTACCAGGTTATCAACGCCCAAATTATTAAAGCCCATCCGGTTGATCAACCCTTCGGCATCAACCAGGCGGAAAAGGCGCGGCTTATCGTTACCAGGCTGAGGGCGCGGCGTCACGGTTCCGATCTCAATCGATCCGAATCCCATTGCGCCCAGAGCGTCGATGCACTCTCCGTCCTTATCCAGACCCGCAGCAAGGCCGAGCGGGTTCTTAAATGTCAGCCCCATGCAGCTTACTGGCTTCGCAGGGACTTTCTGTCGGACAAGCGCTTCCAGCGGCGTGCCTGTTACACGGCGTAATTGCTGAAACGTAAATTCATGAGCGCGCTCTGGATCGAGCTGAAAAAGGGCTTTACGAACGAAGGGGTAGTACATGAACTCTCCTGGATTCCCGGTGTGCAGACCGGGGGCGTATTATGTGCGATATCCAGCGAAAAGGGAATTGACTTGCGGCAATAAATAGCAATCGTTTTCCTTGTTGTCCTCTTTTTATTCAATTTCCAACTTTTCTATCCCGCATAAATCATTTCGGTAAACAAAATCTCTCTGTCAGACTGCACAAATTGTTATCAATGTTAATGAAAATCGAATAATTAGTTATAAGGGGAGATTGAGATTATGCGCGTCATCACTCTGGCGGGAAGCCCACGCTTTCCCTCTCGTTCCAGTGCGTTACTGGAATATTCCCGGGAAAAACTGAACAGTCTGGACGTCGAAGTCAGCCACTGGAATTTGCATAACTTTGACCCCGAAGACTTGCTATATGCGCGTTTCGACAGCCCGGCGTTAAAAACATTTATAGAACAATTACAGGATGCAGACGGGCTGATCGTCGCAACGCCGGTTTATAAAGCCGCCTATTCCGGGGCGTTAAAAACGTTGCTCGACCTGCTTCCTGAACGAGCGCTGGAAGGCAAAGCCGTATTACCGCTGGCAACCGGCGGTACTGTCGCCCATTTACTGGCCGTTGACTACGCGCTCAAGCCGGTGCTGAGCGCGCTGAAAGCACAAGAGATCCTGCACGGCGTATTTGCCGACGATTCCCAGGTGATTGATTACCAGCATAAACCGCAGTTCACCCCTAATTTACAACATCGCCTTGACAGCGCGCTTGAAACATTCTGGCAAGCGTTGCACCGCCGCGATGTGCCGGTTCCCGTCATTCATTCACCACGAGGCGTTGCCCATGTTTAAATTTTTCAGACATCGTCCTCAATGGCTGGCGCTGGCCGGATTACTCTCGCTTTCGGCCTGGTCACACGCGGCAGAGTCAGCGCCTGACGCACTGCGCATCGGCTATCAGAAAGGCAGCATCAGTATGGTGCTGGCGAAAAGCCACCAACTGCTGGAGAAGCGTTACCCGCAAACCAAAATCTCCTGGGTTGAGTTCCCGGCGGGCCCGCAAATGCTGGAGGCATTGAATGTCGGCAGTATCGATCTCGGCAGTACCGGCGATATTCCCCCTATTTTTGCGCAGGCTGCCGGGGCGGACCTGGTTTATGTTGGCGTTGAGCCTCCCAAACCAAAAGCCGAGGTCATTCTCGTCCCTGAAAACAGTCCGATTAAAACCGTCGCGGATCTGAAAGGACACAAAGTCGCCTTCCAGAAAGGTTCCAGTTCGCACAATCTGCTGTTGCGCGCACTGCAACAGGCCGGACTTAAATTTACCGATATCCAGGCCACATACCTGACGCCAGCAGACGCCCGCGCCGCATTCCAGCAGGGGAATGTCGATGCGTGGGCAATCTGGGACCCTTACTATTCCGCTGCGCTGTTGCAGGGTGGCGTTCGCGTCCTGAAAGACGGGACCGACCTGAAACAAACCGGTTCGTTCTATCTGGCGGCGCGCCCTTATGCCGAAAAGAACGGCAGCTTCATTCAGGGCGTTCTGGACACCTTCAGCCAGGCCGATGCGTTAACGATAAGCCAGCGTGAACAAAGTATCACCCTGCTGGCAAAAACGATGGGATTGCCTGAACCGGTGATTGCCACCTATCTGGATCATCGCCCGCCAACCACCATTACGCCGGTGAGCGCCTCTGTCGCAACCTTGCAGCAGCAAACCGCCGATCTGTTTTACGACAACCGTCTGGTGCCGAAAAAAATTGATATTCGCCAGCGTATCTGGCAGCCCACTCAACAAGAAGGAGCAAAATTATGAGCCTGAATATGTTCTGGTTTTTACCTACCCACGGTGACGGGCATTATCTGGGAACCGAAGCAGGCTCGCGCCCGGTCGATCACGGTTACCTGCAACAAATCGCGCAAACGGCGGACCGCCTGGGCTTTACGGGCGTATTGATCCCAACCGGGCGTTCCTGCGAAGACGCCTGGCTGGTTGCCGCCTCAATGATTCCGGTCACACAGCGACTGAAATTCCTGGTCGCCCTGCGCCCAAGCGTCACGTCGCCAACGGTTGCCGCCCGTCAGGCCGCAACGCTGGACAGACTCTCCAATGGCCGCGCGCTGTTTAATCTGGTTACCGGTAGCGATCCGCAGGAACTGGCCGGTGACGGCGTCTTCCTTGACCACACCGAACGCTATGAAGCCTCATCCGAGTTTACGCAGGTATGGCGACGCCTGCTGCAAGGCGAGACGGTGGACTTCAACGGTAAACATATTCATGTTCGTGGCGCAAAACTGTTCTTCCCTGCCATTCAGCAACCGTATCCACCGCTCTATTTTGGCGGTTCATCGGATGTCGCACAGGATCTCGCCGCTGAGCAGGTCGATCTCTATCTCACCTGGGGCGAACCGCCTGCGCAGGTAAAAGAGAAAATTGAACAGGTACGCGCCAAAGCAGCGGCTCGCGGGCGTAAAATCCGTTTCGGCATCCGCCTGCACGTTATTGTGCGTGAAACCAATGAAGAGGCCTGGCGTGCGGCCGATCGCCTGATTGCTCACCTGGATGACGATACGATCGCCAAAGCGCAAGCCGCATTCGCCAGAACGGATTCTGTCGGTCAGCACCGGATGGCCGCGCTGCATAACGGTAAGCGTGATCAACTGGAGATCAGCCCTAACTTGTGGGCAGGCGTCGGGCTGGTGCGCGGCGGCGCGGGAACCGCCCTGGTGGGTGATGGCCCGACCGTCGCCGCACGTATTAATGAGTACGCGGCGCTGGGTATCGACAGTTTTGTGCTCTCCGGTTATCCGCATCTGGAAGAGGCCTACAACGTGGGCGAACTGCTGTTCCCGCATCTGGACGTCGCCATCCCGGAAATTCCGCAGCCGCAGCCTCTGCACCAGCAAGGCGAAGCGGTTGCCAATGAATTTATCCCCCGTAAAGCCGCGCAGAGTTAAGGAGTACACCAATGGCAACGCCCACAAACAAATGGTTATTGCGCGTTGCCCCCTGGTTTTTACCGGTGGGCATCGTGGCGGTCTGGCAAATAGCCTCTTCGATGGGCTGGTTGTCAACCCGCATACTCCCCTCTCCCGAAGGGGTGATCGCGGCATTCTGGACACTCTCCGCCAGCGGCGAACTCTGGCAGCATCTGGCCATTAGTTCGTGGCGCGCTTTCATCGGCTTTTCAATTGGCGGTTCTATCGGTCTGACGCTGGGGCTGATCAGCGGTTTGTCGCGGTGGGGAGAACGTCTGCTGGATACTTCAGTACAAATGCTGCGTAACGTGCCACACCTGGCGCTGATCCCGCTGGTGATTTTATGGTTCGGGATTGATGAAAGCGCGAAGATTTTTCTCGTGGCGCTGGGAACGCTGTTTCCAATTTATATCAATACCTGGCATGGGATTCGTAATATCGATCGGGGTCTGGTGGAGATGGCTCGCAGCTATGGCTTATCCGGCTTCCCGCTGTTTGTGCATGTGATCCTCCCCGGCGCCCTGCCCTCTATTATGGTTGGCGTCCGTTTTGCGCTCGGGTTGATGTGGCTGACGCTGATTGTGGCGGAAACCATTTCGGCGAACGCCGGGATCGGCTATCTGGCGATGAACGCCAGGGAATTCCTGCAAACGGACATCGTCGTGGTCGCGATTATTTTGTATGCCCTGCTCGGTAAACTCGCCGACGTCAGCGCGCAGCTGTTAGAGCGCGTCTGGCTGCGCTGGAATCCTGCTTATTACACGAAAGAGGCAACCGTATGAATACCGCTCGTCTTAATCAGGGAACGCCGCTACTGCTCAACGCGGTAACCAAACAATATGCTGACAACACGGTGCTGAACCAGTTGGATCTGCATATTCCCGCCGGGCAATTTGTGGCGGTGGTTGGACGCAGCGGTGGCGGGAAAAGTACGCTGCTGCGTCTGCTGGCCGGTCTGGAATCCCCTACAGCTGGCGAATTGCTTGCCGGAACAACGCCGCTGGCCGAGATCCAGGACGACACGCGTATGATGTTCCAGGATGCGCGTCTGCTGCCGTGGAAGTCGGTGATCGATAATGTTGGATTGGGTCTGAAAGGCGGCTGGCGAGATGCGGCGCGTCAGGCGCTGGCGGCGGTCGGTCTCGAAAACCGGGCGACGGAGTGGCCTGCGGCGCTGTCCGGCGGGCAGAAACAGCGTGTCGCGCTGGCCCGCGCGCTGATCCACCGGCCTGGATTATTGCTGCTGGATGAACCTCTCGGCGCGCTGGATGCCCTGACCCGGCTGGAAATGCAGGATTTGATCGTCTCGTTATGGCAAGAACACGGTTTTACAGTGCTGCTGGTCACGCATGACGTCAGCGAGGCCGTGGCGATGGCCGATCGGGTTCTGTTGATCGAGGACGGGAAAATTGGTCTGGACTTGACGGTGGATATCGCGAGGCCGCGCCGTCTGGGGACGGTACGTTTAGCGGAACTGGAAGCGGAAGTGTTGGGCCGGGTGATGCAACGTGGCGAAAATGAGGCTCCGCTACGCAAGCACGGTTAAAAAATGCCGGATGGCGCAGTTGCTTATCCGGCCTACACGTAAATGGTAGGCCGGACGCATCCGGCAATATTATCAGGCTAACGCTTTGGTAATCTTCTCGAACAGATCGCCAGAGAGGTTTTCCAGCCTTTTCAGTTGCTCCAGCGCGGCGCGCATTTTTTCCTGGCGCTTCGCATCGTAACGTTTCAGACGAATCAGCGGCTCAATCAGGCGTGATGCCACCTGTGGGTTACGGCTGTTGAGGTCCGTCAGCATTTCGACCAGGAACTGATAGCCGCTGCCGTCTTCAGCATGAAACGCCGCCGGATTGCTCCCGGCAAATGCGCCAATCAACGAACGAATACGGTTCGGGTTGCTCATACTGAAAGAACGATGCTTCAGGAGGTCACGCACCGTTTCCAGCACGTTATCCGCCGGGCTGGTGGATTGCAGGATAAACCATTTATCCATGACCAGTCCGTCCTGATGCCACTTATCATCATACTCCTGCATCAACGCGTCACGGCACGGCAATTGCGCCGCGACCGCCGCCGACAGCGCCGCCAGCGCATCGGTCATATTATTGGCTTCATGGTACTGCTTGCTCACCAGCGTATCCGCCAGGTGGGTTTCACCAAAGGCCAGGAAGCGCAGGCAGGCATTGCGTAGCGTACGCTTGCCAATGTCGGCGTGTTCAACGCGGTACTCATCAAGATGATTCGCGTTATAGATTGCCAGGAACTCGTCTGCCAGTTCCGCCGCCAGCGTGCGGGTCAACGCTTCGCGGACTTCGGCAATTGCCAGCGGATCGATGATCTCGAACAGTTCCGCGATCTCATTCACCGAAGGCAACGTCAGAATTTCCGCCGCCAGCGCCGGATCGATTTTCTCATCCAGCAGAACCGCCCGGAAGGCATCCGCCACATGTACCGGCAGCGACAGCTGCTGCCCCTGCTGGTGGCGCGCAACGTTCAGCTTAATATACGTCGCCAACAGGCTTTGCGCCGCGTCCCAACGTGAGAAGTCATTGCGCGAATGACGCATCAGGAACGTCAGTTGTTGATCGCTCCATTTGTACTCCAGTTTCACCGGCGCGGAGAATTCGCACAGCAGTGCTGGCACCGGCTGGAAATACACATTGTCAAAGACAAAGGTTTGATCCGCCTGGGTCACGTTCAACACGGAATTGACCGGATGACCGCCCTTCTGCAACGGAATAACGTTGCCTTCGTTGTCGTACAGCTCAATCGCGAACGGAATATGCAGCGCTTGCTTTTCTGCCTGATCCGCCGTCGCAGGCGTACGCTGACTAATGGTCAACGTGTACTGTTCCGTTTCCGGGTTATAGTCGTCCCGTACGCTGACAACCGGCGTGCCGGACTGGCTGTACCAGCGGCGGAAGTGAGACAAATCGACATTCGACGCATCCTCCATTGCCTGCACAAAGTCATCACAGGTAGCGGCGCTGCCGTCATGACGCTCAAAATAAAGCTGCATCCCTTTCTGGAAATTCGTTTCGCCCAGCAGCGTGTGGATCATGCGAATCACTTCCGCGCCCTTCTCGTAGACGGTCAGGGTGTAGAAGTTGTTCATCTCAATGACCTTATCCGGGCGGATAGGATGCGCCATTGGGCTCGCGTCCTCAGCAAATTGCAGACCACGCATGGTGCGCACGTTGCTGATGCGGTTCACCGCGCGGGAGCCGAGATCGGAACTGAATTCCTGGTCGCGGAAAACAGTCAGGCCTTCTTTCAGACTCAACTGGAACCAGTCGCGACAGGTAACGCGGTTACCCGTCCAGTTGTGGAAATATTCGTGACCAATAACGCGCTCAATGTCGAGATAATCTTTGTCGGTCGCCGTATCGGTGCGGGCCAGCACATATTTGGAGTTAAAGACGTTCAAACCTTTATTCTCCATCGCGCCCATATTGAAGAAGTCCACCGCCACGATCATGTATATGTCGAGGTCATACTCCAGGCCGAAACGCTCTTCATCCCATTTCATGGAATTTTTCAGCGAAGTCATCGCCCACGGCGCACGGTCCAGATTGCCGCGATCAACATACAGTTCCAGCGCCACCTCCCGGCCAGAACGCGTGATGAAGGTATCGCGCAGTACATCGAAATCGCCCGCCACCAGCGCAAACAGGTAGCAGGGTTTCGGGAACGGGTCCTGCCACTGCACCCAGTGACGGCCATTATCCAGTTCCCCCTGCGCAATACGGTTGCCGTTGGAAAGCAGGAACGGATATCTGGATTTATCGGCAATGATTTTGGTGGTAAACCGCGCCAGCACATCCGGGCGGTCGAGATACCAGGTTATGTGGCGGAAACCTTCCGCTTCACACTGCGTACACAGCGCGTCGCCTGACTGGTACAGGCCTTCCAGCGCCGTGTTCGCCGCCGGGCTGATCTCATTCACAATGCGCAGAGTAAAGCGCTCGGGCAGGCTGCCGATCACCAGCTCGCCCTCTTCTTCTTTGTAGTCGGTCCACGGCGCATCGTTTACATGGAGGGATACCAGTCGCAGATCTTCACCGCTCAGGCGAAGGGGCGCGTCAGATGCGCCATGACGGACAGCCTGACTCAGTGCTGTAACGACGGTTTTCTCAGCATCCAGGTCAAAGGTCAAATCAATGTCAGTAATCTGGTAATCCGGGGCACGGTAGTCGTGACGGTATTTGGCTTGTGGCTGTTGTGTCATAAAAAACCTTTAGCATCTTTTGTAGAGTCCCGACTCCAGTCTATTCCTGTTGTCGAAATCGCGCTATGCAGAATGTTCATCTTTTCAGACACAAACACTCTTTTTGCTACATTTTTATAACATAAAGGCGTCACGTTTAAAATCACGGAGGCCGTTCAGGCGCCCGCCAGCCAAATGAAAACGTCACATCGCCAGTACAATGAGAACCACAGGCTTAAATCTCAAAACTTGATTTATGACCAAGCCTCATTTCAAAGGCATTTCTTAGCGTAGTCGTTACCTTTTCAAAATCGTGTAACTTTTCAGTGTCATTAAAACAGGCCTGTGCGGTGCCATTTGACAGCGTCTTGATGGCCTCGTTTATGTTACTGGACGACAAATTGAAATATACTCCACGCCCTTCCGGGTTCTTAGGATTAAAGTTACCGTGGGCCAGTTGCCAGTACCTGAATAAATACTGCGTTAAACATAATGGCTCTCTGAACCTTTTACTTGATGATTTTTTCAACAACTCCTCTTCGGCCTGCCATATCTCAGTGAATGTACTTTTCAGGAATGGCTGCGGAAGATGCTTACCGTAGAAGCCTTCAAAATAACTTGCACGACGGTTCATAAAATTTTTCAACAGACCTTTTTTATAACGTAAGCTATAGTATTTACGTCTGTTTTCTTTGATTATTGTCTTTTTATTAATATGCGTATTTAAAACACTGACATTAAGAAATTCTGACGACCTCATTATGATCTCGTCTTTATTTTTAGGTGATTGTTTTTTTATGATGAGGAAGTCATTAGGATAGCCATTATCAAAATAAAAATCTTCCCGCAAAGGAGAGGTAATGAACGTATCGTCATTAAATAAAACAAATTTATTACTGAGATCTTTTATCCGATGAAGATTTAGCTCTATCGTATTAGAGTTGAACGTTGGTAAATATTCAGACGGAATAAACTCATCATGAAAGACAATATTTAATTTTTCATGTTCTACATTGATCCATGACGGAATTTGTCCACAGGTAACCAAATGTACTTTTCTTACCCATGGCGCATATTTTTCGACACATCTGAACCAATATTTAAAGATACCCATATCCCTGAACCGCGCAGGGTGGACGGCTCTCTCACCGTGGCTACCTTTTCCTTTGAACTCAGTAAACTTTTCTTGCCAGGCTACATCGGTTGAATCAACCCATAAAACAACAAAATCAATATCACTCATCGTTTTTATCTCAAATAATCATTGCGCTCATAAAATATAACAAGTCCGAAAGGCTATTTTTAACCCCATCAAGGCAAAGGCAAACAAGATGAGCACGGTTAAATTGCCTGACGATGAACCCGCCGGAGCGGTGAGTCGCGCATAAATAATCAGGTAATAAAAGCATCAGCCGGGCACGTTTTCATACCCTTTAAGCCTTTGAGAATAAAGATTCAATATTGATAAGCCCAGGTAATAGAGGGTTTTCCTGGGTTCGAACAGGCTCTGCGATACTTTATCGCGAAAATGATACATGACGGATTCAGATGAAATCAAGGACAGAAGTCATAGAATCGCCCTGTTATCCGGTAATGCAGAATGATTTTTGAAGAAAAAATAAACGATAAGATGATTCTTACACGTCGATATTTCACGATCTGATCAATTTGATTATTGGGGGCGGGATGAACATTGTCTCCACCAGCCCCTCGGGGCGCGGCATCGGGGGCTAACAGTGATTAAATTCAAAGAGTTAATAGCATACGTTCTACATTTTCATAACACGCGGCACGAAATGCACTCGACCGCAAAGACAGCTTATGTTGTGATCGGGGTTCAATAAATCGCTAAACAAGGTATACTCCAGCGGTTTTCTTAGTTGTTTATTGTACTAAACGCTCCCGTGAGAGGATGCTACTGCGCACCTATGACACAATTCGCTTCTCCTGTTCTGCACTCGTTGCTGGATACAGACGCTTATAAGTTGCATATGCAGCAAGCCGTTTTTCACCACTACTATGATGTGCATGTAGCGGCTGAATTTCGTTGCCGTGGTGACGACCTGCTCGGTATTTACGCCGACGCTATTCGCGAGCAGGTGAATGCAATGCAACACCTGCAACTTCAGGAGGACGAGTTCCAGTGGCTCTCCGGCCTGCCCTTCTTTAAAGCTGATTATCTCAACTGGTTACGTGACTTCCGCTATAACCCGGAACAGGTCTGCGTGACTAACGATAACGGGAAGCTAAACATCCGCTTAACCGGTCCGTGGCGCGAAGTCATCATGTGGGAAGTCCCGCTATTGGCGGTGATCAGCGAACTGGTGCACCGTTACCGCTCGCCGGAAATGGGTGTGGCGCAGGCGCTTGATGCGCTGGAAAGTAAACTCGTCGATTTCTCTGCATTAACCGCCGATCTCAATATGTCCCGCTTCCATCTGATGGATTTCGGCACCCGTCGCCGTTTCTCTCGCGAAGTGCAGCAGGCCATCGTCAAACGCCTTCAGCAGGAACCGTGGTTTGTCGGCACCAGTAACTACGATCTCGCCCGTCGGCTGTCGCTTACGCCTATGGGCACACAGGCGCATGAATGGTTCCAGGCGCATCAGCAAATCAGCCCGGATCTGGCGACCAGCCAGCGCGCAGCTCTCGCCGCCTGGCTGAATGAATACCCTAACCAGCTCGGTATCGCGCTGACGGACTGCATCACGATGGACGCTTTCTTACGCGACTTCGGCACCGAATTTGCCACGCGTTATCAGGGCTTACGCCACGATTCTGGCGATCCGGTTGAATGGGGTGAAAAAGCCATCGCCCATTACCAGAAGCTGGGCATTGACCCGCTGAGTAAGACGCTGGTCTTCTCAGATAACCTCGATCTGAAGAAAGCGGTCGATCTCTATCGTCACTTCTCTTCACGCGTGCAGTTGAGCTTTGGTATTGGCACCCGTCTGACCTGCGATATCCCGCAGGTGAAGCCGCTCAATATTGTCATCAAACTGGTGGAATGTAACGGCAAACCGGTCGCCAAATTGTCAGACAGCCCGGGGAAAACAATCTGTCATGACAAAGCTTTTGTGCGTGCATTACGTAAAGCTTTTGACCTTCCTCATATAAAGAAAGCCAGTTAATCATTGTTGGCCGGATAACGCGCTTGCGCCGCTATCCGGTCGACAGAAAGCGCGTCTTATCGCGACTTTGCTTCCCTTTTCATGTTTATTTCCGAAATCTTTCGTTCCAGCTGCGAATTCTGCTTGTCTGATTGCAGATGCCAGGTAACATAGGTATCCCCCCAAGCAGGGGGGACAAGTGTTTATTTTTTCCGACTATTAACAGAGAGAATATTATGAGCGTTGTGCCTGTAGCCGACGTACTCCAGGGCCGCGTAGCCGTTGACAGCGAAGTCACCGTGCGCGGATGGGTGCGTACCCGCCGAGATTCAAAAGCTGGCATCTCCTTCCTCGCCGTTTATGACGGTTCCTGCTTTGATCCTGTACAGGCTGTCATTAATAATTCTCTGCCCAATTACAATGAAGACGTATTGCGCCTGACAACCGGCTGCTCGGTTATCGTCACAGGTAAAGTCGTTGCGTCTCCAGGACAAGGGCAAAGTTTTGAAATTCAGGCCACCACGGTTGAAGTAACCGGTTGGGTTGAAGATCCTGATACCTATCCGATGGCGGCAAAACGCCACAGTATCGAATATCTGCGTGAAGTCGCGCACCTGCGTCCGCGCACCAATATGATTGGCGCAGTCGCGCGCGTGCGCCATACGCTGGCGCAAGCGCTGCACCGTTTCTTTGACGAGCAGGGTTTCTTCTGGGTTTCGACGCCGTTGATTACCGCCTCCGATACCGAAGGCGCGGGTGAAATGTTCCGTGTATCAACATTGGATCTGGAAAACCTGCCGCGTAACGACCAGGGCAAAGTCGATTTTGATAAAGACTTCTTTGGTAAAGAATCTTTCCTGACCGTATCCGGCCAGTTGAACGGCGAAACCTATGCGTGCGCCCTGTCCAAAATCTATACCTTTGGCCCTACATTCCGTGCAGAAAACTCCAACACCAGCCGCCACCTGGCTGAGTTCTGGATGCTGGAGCCGGAAGTCGCCTTTGCCAACCTGAATGACGTAGCTGGCCTTGCCGAAGCGATGCTGAAATACGTCTTCAAAGCCGTACTGGATGAACGCGCGGATGATATGAAATTCTTCGCCGAGCGTGTCGATAAAGATGCGATTTCTCGTCTGGAACGTTTTATTGATGCAGACTTCGCCCAGGTTGATTACACCGATGCGGTCACAATTCTGGAAAACTGCGGTAGGAAATTCGAAAACCCGGTTTACTGGGGTGTGGATCTCTCCTCTGAGCACGAACGCTATCTGGCAGAAGAGCACTTTAAAGCGCCAGTGGTAGTGAAAAACTACCCGAAAGACATTAAAGCGTTTTATATGCGCCTTAACGAAGACGGTAAAACCGTGGCGGCAATGGATGTTCTGGCGCCGGGCATTGGTGAAATCATTGGGGGTTCCCAGCGTGAAGAGCGTCTGGACGTGCTGGATGCCCGTATGGCGGAAATGGGCCTGAATAAAGAAGATTACTGGTGGTATCGCGATCTGCGCCGCTACGGTACTGTTCCGCATTCAGGTTTCGGTCTCGGCTTCGAACGTCTGATCGCTTATGTCACCGGCGTGCAAAACGTTCGTGATGTGATTCCGTTCCCGCGTACTCCACGTAACGCCAGTTTCTGATTTTAGAAGGCCAGCTTTGCTGGCCTTTTCTCTCTCAGAATGTCAAGTTTTATGGATAAGAAGTAAACAAATCTAAAAACAAGCCCCTCAGCTCCCCCTTCCTGTTACCTGATATTTCATTGCAACATCTCAGTACAAAAAATAATCCCTCCGATCATTGCGGATTAGTTTTTCCTCACCTGATAGCATAATTTTTAATCAATCGCACGGCATTCCAGACGTCTGAAAAAAGTTATCAATCACACCCTCGTTCAATCACATTTGCAGTAAGTGCTATGTTTAGAAAAATTAAACATAAGGAAATCATATAAATAGAAATAAAAATGGGAAATGGTGGCTGAAATTGGCCTGAAATTTGAAGTCGTTCACAAAGCGCCAAAAATAAAACATTTAGTTACACATTTTTTCTTTTTGAAACTAATTCTTTATCTTTGTAGCACTTTCACGGTAGCGAAACGGTGGTTTGAATGGAAAGATGCTTGTCAGACACATAAAGACACCAAACTCTCATCAATAGTTCCGTAAATTTTTATTGACAGAATTTATTGGCGGCAGTGGCAGGTGTCATATAAAAACCAATGAGGGTAATAAATAATGATGAAGCGTAATATCCTGGCAGTGGTAATCCCTGCCCTGCTGGCAGCTGGCGCCGCAAACGCAGCCGAAGTGTACAACAAAGACAGCAACAAGCTGGACATCTACGGTAAAGCGGTAGGGCTGCACTACTTCTCTAAAGACAACGGCAAAAACAGCTACGAAGGTGATGGCGACAAGACCTATGCGCGTCTGGGCTTTAAAGGTGAAACCCAGATCAACGATCAACTGACCGGTTATGGCCAGTGGGAATACCAGTTCCAGGGTAACAACTCTGAAGGCTCTGACGCTCAGTCTGGCAACAAAACCCGTCTGGCATTTGCTGGTCTGAAATTCGGCGATGCGGGTTCTCTGGACTACGGTCGTAACTACGGTATCGTTTACGATGCACTGGGCTACACCGATATGCTGCCAGAGTTTGGTGGTGACACCGCATACAGCGACAACTTCTTCGTTGGCCGTGTTGGCGGTGTGGCAACCTACCGTAACTCCAACTTCTTCGGTCTGGTTGACGGCCTGAACTTCGGCGTTCAGTACCTGGGCAAAAACGAGCGTGACAGCGCCAACCGCTCCAACGGCGACGGCTGGGGTGCATCTCTGAGCTATGAATTCGAAGGCTTTGGTATCGTTGGTGCTTACGGTGCCGCTGACCGTACTAACGCTCAGGAAGCTGCATTCTATGGCAACGGTGAAAAAGCTGAGCAGTGGGCTACTGGCCTGAAATATGACGCCAACAATATCTATCTGGCAGCAAACTATGGCGAAACCCGTAACGCTACCCGTTTCACCAACGGCCTTACTAACAATAGCGGCTTCGCCAACAAAACTCAGGACATCCTGTTAGTTGCTCAGTATCAGTTCGACTTCGGTCTGCGTCCGTCCATCGCTTACACCAAGTCCAAAGCCAAAAACGTTGAAGGCGTGGGTAGCGAAGATCTGGTCAACTACGTAGAAGTTGGCGCGACTTACTACTTCAACAAAAACATGTCCACCTATGTTGACTACATCATCAACCAGATTGATTCTGACAACAAACTGGGCGTAGGCTCTGACGACACGGTTGCTGTAGGTATCGTTTACCAGTTCTAATCAGCAGACCTCTTTGTTAAATGCCTAAAAAACAGGACTTCGGTCCTGTTTTTTTATGTCTGCCAGCAAAATCTGGCGTCTTAAAAAAACACTCAGGCTTTTTGTCACTAACAGTTGGCATTTTGTAAATCTGCCGTTAACCTGATTACGGATTTCCCTTCTGTAACCACAATGGAACCTCGTCATGTTTGAGAACATTACCGCCGCCCCTGCCGACCCTATTCTGGGCCTGGCCGATCTGTTTCGTGTCGATGACCGTCCCGGAAAAATTAACCTTGGTATCGGCGTTTATAAAGATGAGACAGGCAAAACGCCGGTGTTAACCAGCGTTAAAAAAGCCGAGCAGTATTTACTGGAAAATGAAACCACCAAAAACTATCTCGGTATTGATGGTATTCCAGAATTCGGCCGTTGCACGCAGGAATTACTGTTTGGCAAAGGTAGCGCGCTGATCAATGACAAACGCGCTCGCACCGCGCAAACGCCAGGCGGTACTGGCGCGCTCCGTGTTGCCGCGGACTTTCTGGCAAAAAATACGGCGGTAAAACGCGTGTGGGTAAGTAATCCAAGCTGGCCAAACCATAAGGGCGTGTTTAATTCCGCCGGTCTGGAAGTGTGCGAATACGCTTATTACGATGCAGAAAACCACGCGCTTGATTTCGATGCCTTGCTGGCAAGCCTCAATAACGCGCAGGCTGGTGACGTCGTTCTGTTCCATGGCTGCTGCCATAACCCAACCGGTATCGATCCGACGCTGGAACAGTGGCAAACGCTGGCTCAGCTTTCTGTCGAAAAAGGCTGGCTGCCGCTGTTTGACTTCGCCTATCAGGGTTTTGCTCGCGGTCTGGAAGAGGACGCGGAAGGTCTGCGTGCGTTCGCAGCACTGCATAAAGAGCTGATCGTCGCCAGTTCCTACTCTAAAAACTTTGGCCTGTATAACGAGCGTGTCGGTGCCTGTACGCTGGTTGCCGCAGATGCGGAAACCGTTGACCGCGCATTCAGCCAGATGAAATCCGCCATTCGCGCCAACTACTCTAACCCTCCGGCACACGGCGCATCCGTTGTAGCGACTATCCTGAGCAACGATGCCCTGCGTGCTATCTGGGAACAGGAACTGACCGATATGCGCCAGCGTATTCAGCGCATGCGTCTGTTGTTCGTCAATACGTTGCAGGAAAAAGGCGCAGATCGCGATTTCAGCTTTATCGCCAAACAGAATGGCATGTTCTCATTCAGCGGCCTGACGAAAGAGCAGGTACTGCGTCTGCGTGAAGAGTTTGGCGTATATGCGGTGGCTTCTGGTCGCGTCAACGTGGCTGGAATGACGCCGGATAACATGGCTCCGCTGTGCGAAGCCATTGTCGCCGTACTGTAAGTATCATAGCGCCAGGTAGTGCCTGGCGCTTACCCGGTCTACAGTGGTTTCCCATTGCAGACCGGACAAGAATTTACCAGACCGGCATTTCATCTTGCAGGAACGGGTTATGCAGTCGCTCATGACCAAGCGTCGACATCGGCCCATGACCCGAAATAAACGTCACATCATCGCCCAACGGCAATAATTTACGCTTGATCGAATCAATCAGCTGAGCGTGATCGCCACGCGGGAAATCGCTGCGCCCAACGCCGCCTTTGAAGATCACGTCACCGGAAATCAGTAGCCGTGAAGACTCATCAAAGAAGACGATATGGCCCGGCGTATGCCCAGGACAATGCAACACCTGTAAAGTCACATTCCCTACGCTAATACGATCTCCCTCATTCAGCCAACGGTCAGGCGTCAGCGGCTGACACTCTTCCAGACCAAACATGCGACTTTGCGCCGGTAAACCCTGTAGCCAGAACTCATCTTCTTTTTCCGGGCCGATCACTGGCACGCCATAATGCTTCGCCAGTTCCGCCGCCGCGCCAACATGATCGAGATGACCGTGCGTAAGCAGGATCTGCATCAACGTCACGCCGCTGGCGTCCACTTCCTGTTTGATGGTCTGTGCGTCGCCGCCGGGATCGACCAGCGCGGCCAGACGGGTTTGCTCACACCAGATCAATGAACAGTTCTGGGAGAATGCGGTGACCGGAATAATACGATAGTTCATACTGCTCCTGTTTCGTTAAGTCTGCGGATCACCAGTGCCGTGCCGGCCCGGTGTCAATATGCACAAAGTTACTGCGTGGGTAGTATCCTACACCACCTGCGCGCATAGATAACGCAGCTTTGCGAATATTACTTAACGAAACGCCTTCAATATGGAAATCCATCGCCTGCCCTTTCGTGTGGTAGCTTTTTTTCGCCACTCCACGACTGTGCGCACGCAGTTCGTTATTGGTATCCAGTGAGCGGTAACCCGAGATGAGCTGTACGGGCTTACGGGTGCCTAAAAGGCCTTGCAGGCGGAAGAGCTGATCGAACAATCCTGGGTCGATGGCTTTCACTTTATTCGCGCGAAAATCACGGAAAAAATGGTTTAGTTTTGCTAATTCATCCTGAATATAGGCTCTTCCGTCGAAAAACTCCGCTTTAATTGACTCTCCGGTATGGAGGTTGTTCAGTGTCAAAATACGCGGACGTGGGGTGGAGAGTGTGGCAAATGCTGGCGTAGGCAAGATGGCAGCGCCGAGAGCAACGCCACCAAACGCCAGCAACTTGCGGCGATTAGCGTCAAATTTGTCCATGATAATCAGGTCTACAGGTAAATGTTTTCGTTAATATGCACTTCTGGCGCACGAGGGGCACCTTAACTGGCAAAAAAGCCGACGTCAAGGTGGCCCATCCCCAGCAACGGCGGGGCTTGCAGCGAATCAGCCCTGCCGATGACCAATATTACGACAACAGATTTATCAGAACTTCTTCATTTACCTGATTAATTGTTCTGCTTTTGACACAATTTGTGCGCTGGATCGCGCAGTCAGATCATAATTGTAAATATCTGTACGATACTGAGTGCGTCCGTCTGCTCCCACAAACGCCGTCAGGTAATACAGATTCACCGGAATATTCTGACGGATGTTGACGTACCGGGTATCACCTTGCTTCAGCGCATCCGAAATCCGCGTATCGTTCCAGCCAGCATCCTGAAGCAGCATATTTGCCAGCTCAGAGGCCTTATTCACACGCACGCAGCCGGAGCTGAGCGCTCGCGTATCTTTCTGGAACAGATTGTGATTCGGCGTATCGTGCAGATAAATCGCGTCTGAACTTGGCATATTAAATTTGTAACGCCCCAGCGAGTTGTGCGCGCCCGGCGCCTGCTGGAAGCGGAACGGCAGGTTCGATGGCGTAATGGTCGACCAGTCCACCTGCCACGGGTTAATCGTCTCTTTGCTGTTCCAGCCGCGCATAACGGTATAACCGTGGCGTTCCAGATACCCCGGATCATTCCAGACTTTGGGCAGAATATCTTTTCGGGCCAGCGTTGGCGGCACATTCCAGGGCGGATTAACCACCACGTTATTAAGCGCGCTGCTCATCATTGGCGTTTTCCGATCGGGGCGGCCAACAATCACCCGGGAAGCCAACACCTGGTTGCCGTTCTGGTAATAAACCAGCGAATAGGCCGGAATATTGACCATAATGCCCGTTGATAATTCTCCTGGCAGTAAACGCAAACGCTGAATATTCAGCGCCAGCACCCCCGCACGTTGCGCAGGCGTCACATTCAGCCATTCGCGCGTCGCCGGGCCGACAGCGCCATCCGCTCCCAGTCCTTGCCAGGTCTGAAAACGTTTCACCGCATCAACAAGCTCACGATCATAAGCCGCACGGACTGCCGGAGCGGGTTGGCTGCGCTGAGTGGATTGCCGGGCGACAGGTTTCACGGCGGCAGGCTCCACTGCGACGGCGGAAGGGCTGACAACCACATCGGCCGCCACGTCATCCCCCGGGAGCGCTATCTTAGGCCCGCCTTCCAGCATACCGGTGCGCTGTAAAATCTCACGCAGCGCAGGCACATCATTGCTCCACTGACCAGGACGCAACGTCGCGGTACTGGTCAACTGCGGCCAGGGGCGAGCGTCGCTAACCAGCTTTTTCAGTGAATCATGCAGCGCGGCGTATTGCGGATGCTGTGGCGCAAGGCTGGCGACAAACGTCGTCAGTTGACCGTTGTCCAGCGCAATCTGCCACTGGTTGATCACCGAAAGCGGCGGTGTTGCCAGCGCATAAGGTTTGTCGCTGTACAGCCAGCGCGTCCCTTTTACGGGAATATTGGCGATGAAATGGAGATAGCCCATCATGGCGTCGGATAAAACAGCATCTCGCGCCAGACCGGTGACTGACGGGTCGGTCAGCAGCGCGACCCAGGTGGTGAATTGCGGCTGGAACCCGGCGATGGCCACTTCCGCCAGCTGCTGCTGAAACGCTTTCACCGCATCGCGATTTTCCCACATTGGTTGCATATCGCGGGCGGCATACAGCAGTTCCAGTTGATTCAGATAAACCGGCGTATAACCAGAAGGAAGTTGCGATTGTAATTCAGCCCGGGCTTTCTCCGCAGAGATCCCCTCCGGCAGCGGCTGAATCCCCGCCATTACCGCTGTCGCAGGCGATTGCGCTTGCGGCTGTGACAACGCGGTAGGCTGTTCGCTGACGGTCGCAGAGCTGTCGCCAGGAATCATTTCAGGCTCATCGGCCTGCACACTGAACAGTGGAGCAAATGTTACGGCCAGGCATAAACTGATTGCCGACAGCCGACGACTACAAATTTTGTTAAGCAACATCCCTTGCCCCCTGTTTCTTTATCATACTTTGAATAGCCAGGTTGCCCGCTCACATTGGGTAAAAACCTGAAAACGCCAATACCTTCTGAAGTATGACGAGCAAGCCTGCTTACTCGTCAGGCTTACCTTCAGTATATAAACATCAAAAAGGTTTTGCCTAACCTAATGTAAAGAAGTTTAAAGAAAAAGCACCTGGTGTAAGGTGCTTTTCAGACTTCTGTTTATCGATTTTATGATGAAAAAAGACGGCGCGAAGGCCGTCTTCATCTTACTTACCCGGCGGCCTGCGACGAAGCATCTTCGGTGCCGGTGCCAGGTAGCGTCTCCGACAGTTGTGGGGCGAAGCCACGCAGTCCGACCACATGAACGTGTTCGGTATTGTGGAAAACCTTACGCACCAGCTTATAGGTGGTGCCTTTCTCAGGGCTGATGTTTTCCGGCGCTGCGATGATAAGCTGCATTTGCAGACGTTCGCACAGTTCGAACAGCGTCGCGATGGAACGCGCATCCAGACGCGCAGCCTCATCAAGGAACAGCAGGCGGCATGGGGAGATATCTTTTCCGCGCAAGCGGCGGCCTTCGTCTTCCCAGCTTTGTACTACCATCACCAGAATGGACATCCCGGTACCAATCGCTTCACCGGTAGACAGCGCGCCGGACTCCGCACGCAGCCAGCCGTCTGAACCACGGTTGACCTCGACTTCCATCTCCAGATAGTTACGGTAATCCAGCAGCTCCTCGCCAATGGTCTGCGGCGTACGCTGCCCCATATCAATCTGCGGATTCAGGCGCTGATACAGCTTCGCCAGCGCTTCAGAGAAGGTCAGGCGGTTGCTGTTAAACAGATCCTGATGCTGCTCATGCTGTTCGGAAAGAACATCCAGCAAGGTCGCATGCGTTTCCCGCACGTTGACGTTGAGACGCACGCTGTTCACCTGACCGAACGAGACGTTTTGCAGCCCCTGGTTCAGCATACGAATACGGTTTTGTTCGCGCTGAATCGTCTTACGAATAATGTTCGCCACGCTGCGCGAGCTGATCGCCAGCTTCTGTTCGCGGGAGGTTAGCTCTTCCGTCAGGCGACTCAACTCAATTTCCATCTGTTCGATGGCCTCAACCGGGTCATCGGTACGGATGATATCCTGGCGAATACGCTCCCGCAGATGCTGGTAAACCGCCACGAAGAACTGGATTTTACGTTCCGGTCGTTTTGGATCTTCCGACATACGTAATACATCACGCAGGTGTTCGTTATCCGCCACCGCCAGACGCAACGCACCCAACGCCTTATCCGACATGGAGCGAAGTTCATCTGCCGACAGATAAGCCAACTCGCGACGATGCAAACGACGCTCTACCCCGTTATCTTTCACCATCCGCATCACCGCGCACCACCCGGCTTTCGCGGTGACTACCTGCTCGCGCATTTCATGATAATCGCGTTCCAGTTTGCGCAGTCTGCGGGTCAGGTTATCCATCTCCGCTTCACAGAAGGTCAGCGCTTTTTCCAGTTGGTTACGACGTGAGCGGTTATTGCTCAGTTGCGTATGCAGTTCGTCACGGCGGATACGCGCGCGCTCTTCCGAACCGCTGTCGGCGCGCACGCCGATATCCTGCAATTCACGTTGCAGGTCGCCCAGCAGCTCTTTCTTGGTGTCATACGAGCTTTTCAGTGAGGCCAGAACCTGATTGTACTGGCTGAGTTGCGCGGCATGACCGCGTAACGCTTCACGGGCACGGGTACGCTCGGCTTCCGCCTGTTCCAGACGCTGACGCAGTTTTTCGTTCAGATCGCTGTTGCCGCTCAGCATTTCGGCCGAGTCGGAATAGCTGAAGTGCGCCCGACGCTGTACGACCTCGGTCAGCGCAAAAGCCTGCTGACGCGCATCCCGCTGCGTTTGCTGGGAGTATGCGTAATCTTCTTTCAGTTGCTCAAACTGTTCGGGATCGTTTTGCAGAACCGAGACGATCGGCTCCAGTTTGGCTAACTGATTACCGTGTTGCTGTATAAAACGCGCCGCTTCCTGCGCATCATCCAGACGTTCCTGAATTTCATCCACGCGGTCAGCCAACGTGTCGTCCGCCAGCAGGTTCAGGCGCGGCAGTAAGCGGTTCAGAGCGGAGACGCCCTCTTTCGCCTGTTCAAACTGAATACGCTGCTGCTGGTTGTCGTTTTCATGCGTAGCCAGCGCGCGTTCCAGTTCAACGCGACGGCCATTCAATTGGCGAATTTCCGCTTCCGGGTCGGCCTCAAACGCGACCGCCAGATGGCTGCCGATAAAACGACTGAACGCCTGATGCAGACGCTGAGTTTTCTGCACGTCGAAGGACAACGTCGCAAAGCGTTCAGACAGCCCTTCGCGCTCAGCATGCAGACTTTCAATACGGTTTTCACGCGCGGCGCGACCAAAGATCGGCACCGTCGGGAAACGGGAATAACGCCACTGACGCTCGGCGGTTTTCACCACCACCGCGTTTTCCAGCTCATCAACGCTGAAGACGCTGTCATCGAACGACTGCGGGTCCCCTTCGATGAAATAGAGATCTTCCGGGCAATCCGTCAGCCCTTCAAGCTGTTCGGCGATCAGCGACAGATCCGGCACCACGATAGCATGACGGGACGGGCCGTACAGCGCGGAGAAGTACGGCGCGTCTTCGAAGCTGACGTCATCATAGATTTCCGACAGCAACACGCCGCCAAAACGCTCCGCCAGCGCGTTCAGACGCGAGTCTTCCGAGCCACCCGGCTGGCTTAAGCGTTCAATCTCTTCATCAACCGCATTCTTACGCGCGCCAACTTCGTCGCGCTCTACAATCGCTTCACGCTCGCGCTCCAGCAACTGTTGCAGATACTCGGTTACATCCTGGCTGGAGGTAAACTCTTCACCGCTCTGTTCGCACAGCTGATTCAGACTGTTTTGCGCCGCCAGCCAGATCGGGGCGCGCTGCATTAAGTGCTGAATGCGGGACTGGAGTTGCTCCTGCTCCTGACGCAGCGTCATACGCTGTTCATGGGCGTTAGAAACGCTATCCGACAGGGCGGCGATGCGGGCTTCTAGCTCCTGGTGCAGCGCTTCCAGCTCATCAATGTCGAAATGTTTGCCCTGACGTTTACAGAATTCCGCCAGCAGGCGTTCAGCTTCCTGCTGTTCGCGCAGACGCTGTTCCAGTTCACTCAGACGCATACGCAGCGGCTGAACCTGCTCCGCCAGGTGACGCTGTTCCACGCCTTCGCGCAGCAGGTCACGCGCCACGCTCCAGGCTTCATTACGCGCCAGCGGGCCATTAATGGCGGCCACCAGCTGATATGCCTGTTCAAACTGACTGTGCGCGGTTTGCGCCACGCTCATTTTCTGTTCCAGCGAAAGCAGTTTTTCCGTTGCTTCCTGCTCTTTCGCCTGGAACGTTTCCAGCCATTCTGCGGCGCTGTCCGCCGTCAGGTCAGGCAGATGACAAAGCGCTTTGGCGCGGTCGAGCGCCTGGATCGCCTGGTTGTACTGAATCGCGCGCGTCTGCTGCACATCCAGCGCCTGCTGATAGTCCGCCAGTTGGCTTTTCAGTTCATCCACTTCCAGCTCGGCGGCTTCCGCACGGGCTTCGTTCTCTTCCTGCATGTCGGCGGCTTCAGCCACCACTTCATTTTGCTCTTCGAGACGAATTTGCAGCTCATCGAGATCCGCTTCGTAGCGCTCGATCTTCTCCTGCTGGCGCAGCGCGGTCTGCACCAGGTTCAGGTGGTCGCTGGCGGCCTGGTAATCCGCTTCCAGATCCCCTTCCGCACCGTTGTGCTCGCCCAGTTCACGCGCCATGTCGACGTGTTTGTACTGTTCCGCCGCCAGTTGCTTACGCGATGTGTACAGCTCGCGACGAAACTCCAGCGCTTTATCCAGATGAACCCGACGTTCGTTGGCGTGGCGCATGTAGTCCGCCGCCACGTAGTTAGTGGCTTCGCTAATCAAATGCTTGAACAGGTCACGATCCGACTGGGTTACGCGGATCGCTTCCAGCGTCATACGGTTTTCACGCAGCGCGGCTTCCATATCCTGGAACGCTTTACGCACGCCGCTATTTTCCGGCAGCAGGTAGTCACGCAGGGAACGGGTAATCGCGCTGGAGATCCCGCCGTACAGCGAGGCTTCAATCAGACGATAGAACTTGCTGCGATCGGACGCAGAACGCAGACGGCGGGCAATGATGCCCAGATCGAACATCAGCGAGTGATAATCGGTGATCGAGTTAAACTGCTTAAACTGCACGCCTTCCATCGCATCGAGCTTCTCTTTCAGCTCCGCGAGGGTCAACACGCGCGCCTGGCGCTCGTTCAGCGTTTCCGTCACCAGCTGCGTCGGCTGCACCGACATCGGCAAGCCCTGAATGGCAAACGGTTTGATATCAACTTTGCGATCGCGTCCGGCGACCTGCTGCAAACGTACGCCCACCACAACACGCTGATGGCGGGAATTGAGGACGTCGAGCATGGAATAACAGACGCCCGCTTTCAGCTTACCGTGCAGGCCTTTATCGCGCGATCCGCTGGTGGCCCCGGCCTCCGTGGTGTTACGGAAATGCAGTAAGGTTAAGTCCGGGATCAGCGCCGTGACGAACGCCGCCATCGTGGTGGATTTACCGGCGCCGTTCCCGCCGGACAGCGTGGTGACCAGCTCATCGAGGTCAAAGGTGCGGGCAAAAAAGCCGTTCCAGTTAATCAGCGTTAGTGAGCGAAATTTACCGCGTTCAATCATTATTCTTCCTCTCCACTGTCCGGCTGATTCTCTTCGGTCTCATCGTTGAGTTGCAGGTGATTTTCAACCGGCATGGCTTCCCCATCGCGGATTAAGCGACGCTGCGCTTCACGCGGATCGTCACCGGTACGCACATCCGCGCCAAAGCGGAACACCGATTCCGTGATGCGGAATTTGCTGCTGTCATGGCCCATAAACCACACCATCCCTAAGCGACGCAGACGGTTTAACGACGAGCGCACCTTCTCCTGTAGTTTCTGACGATCCACGTCAGACCCCGTTGAGCGGTTATTGACCAGTTTCAGCAATTTGGCTTCGTCTGTCAGGGCGAGCAGCTCATCGTACAGTTCCTGCTGGGTAAAAATCCCCTCATTCGCCAACCGCTCCGGGCTGAGATAGAGATAGCAGAGGATTTTACCCACCATCATGTCCAGTTCAGACAAGACGGAGCGCGGGATAATCGTCGTGGAACGCGGGCGCAGGTAGAAAAAACCCTCCGGCGCGCGAATCAGTTCGACGTTATAGCGACTGTAAAACTCTTCCAGATACTCCTGGAAATCCATCAGGAAGGCATGATTATCCAGCTCATCCAGACCGATATGTCTGCCGGAGCGTAATGCGCTATCCAGCGCCGGAAATAACGGGTTTGCCAGCGCCTGCGCCAGCTTAACCGGCATCACTTGTTCAATATTTGTCAATGACATGCGCCTGTACCTTGGCTCCGTAATCATTAATCGGCTGCCATTTGGCTGGCAGTCCGGTGAAGTCTGCTTGCGCTACGCCAAGACGTACCGCCTGATCGATAACAATACGCGCCACGTCGAAGTGACGCGCTCGTGGGTATTGCGCCAGATATTCGCGCACTACCAGGCCGAGATCCAGTGGGGCTTGTCTGGATTTATAGATAGCCAGCTGTTCTTCGATAATCGCCGCCAGTTGTTCGCGGATCTCGTTAAATTCTTCATATTCCAGGTCCGGCGGCAGTTCGCCGGTCACCTCTTCATCGCGCAGCGCCATCTCTTCATCGCGCATATCCAGCAGACGATCGGCGTTGGCATAGGTCAGCGCCCACGGCTCATCAAAATAGCCCTGGATGGACTGGCGCAGTCGCTGGGCAAAGACGCGGTTTTTATCCATATCAATCGCGGTACGGATAAATTTGTGTACGTGTCGGTCATAGCCAATCCACAGGTCGATGGATTGCTGACCCCAGCTAATAATGCGGTCGAGTTTGCTTTGCAGATCGAACACCAGACGATCCACAAAATGCAGGTCGTCATGCGCCATCGTGGCGTCCTGGATGCGTAACAGATTAGCCTGCAATTTATCGCCAGCCGCTTCGAGCGTATCCTGCAACTCACGCAGCGTGCCGGATGTTTCAGAAAGCAGCAGTTCGCAACTCGAAATCGCCGCGCGCCAGTCTTTGTTCAGCAACTGCGCAATGTCGTCTTTTACCTGCTGCTGCTGCTCATCCATGATGCGCTGGGTCAGGTCGATGCTGTCGAAAATTTCCGCGACCGAATATTTCAGCGGCGCATAAACGTTGCGATGCCAGTGAAATTCGTCGCCGCCCTCATCTGCCGCATCCGCCGCCCGCTTCAGTTCACCCGCGACAATGGATAGCTGCATGGAAAGGCGCAACGTGGAAAACTCACGCTGGCGGATGTAGTAATCGGTAATGCCAATCCCGAGCGGCGTCAGGCGATAAATGGCGTTGCCTTCCGCTTGCTCGCTGGTAAAGCGGTTCAGCAGACGTTGACGTACCATATCGTTGATCGCGTTGTTGGCGCGTACGCCGATGGTTTCGCTGGTTTGCTCAAACGCATCACTGACATGGCGGAACGCATCCACCAGTTCGCCTTCACTCATCTCCCCGTCCAGGCGCTCGCCGTTCAGCGTGGCTACCGCCAGCAGGAACGAAAGTCGGTCTACCGGCAGAGAGATGGAAAAGTCATTTTTTCTGGCCCAGGCAACCAGTTCGGGGACTGTCTGGGAAAATTCACTCATAAGTTATCCTTGCATCTGCGGTTTGCGCGCGGTGACATGAATGTAGCGGCCAAGGCTAATATACGGCTCCTGGCGGCAATAACGCGTTTCTAATTCAACTAACATCTCATAGCAGTCACGCTGTTGATGCTTCTCACGCAGATAATCATGAAATACGCGTACGCCGGTCTTACCGGTAATCTGCCAGCCAATATCTTCCAGCCACTGATAAACCTGCTCGGGTTTACGTGGATAGTCTGGCGAAAGCGTACGCTTTTTGCGTTTTGGCATCCCCACCTGCACATAGTCAAAGTTCCCTGCCACCATGTTATGCATCAACAGGCCGTTAGCATTGTAGAACATTAACGACAGTGCTCCGCCGGGGCGCAAAACTGACCAAAGCGTCTCTAACACGCCGACCGGTTCCGCCACCCACTCCAGCACAGCATGAAACAATATCAGATCAGCGGAGGTTTCCAAATGCGAAGCGACATCCTGAACGGCGCATTGTATAAAATGCATGTTTCCGCTCACACCTTTTGCTTCTGCCGCCTGCTGCGCACGCGCGATCATCTCGCCGGACAGATCGCACAATGTAACCTGGTGCCCACGCTCCGCCATTCTGATGGCCGTTTGCCCCTCTCCGCCGCCAGCATCCAGGATGTGCAGTTTTTGCTCGCCGAATTCCGCCAGCAACCGATCAAGATCCTGCCACAGAATCGCCTGTCGCAGCTGTCCTTTGGTGGTTCCGTAGATGTTACGGGAAAACTTTTCAGCAATGTCATCAAAATTGCGGTCCCGCATCGGACTCTCCACAGGCTGGCTCAGGTGTGCTTTTAAAAAGAAGCTATTTTGTCATAGTCGCGGCGATATTTAACCTGTCTGGTGTAATATCCCTGCTGATCCCCTGCTGTATGGTCAAAAAAGGAACCAAAAAGGATGCTTTTTACTCTGAAGAAAGTGACTGGCGGTCTGTTGCTGCCGCTTCCCTTTATGCTGCTCATCATGGGCGTGGGGCTGGCGCTGGTATGGTTTAGCCGCTTTCAGAAAACCGGGAAGGCGTTTATCAGCCTGGGATGGCTGGCAATATTTCTGTTAAGCCTGCAACCTGTTGCTGACCGTTTACTCAAACCGATTGAAGACAGTTACCCCACCTGGCAGGGAACGCAAAAAGTAGACTATATCGTGGTGCTGGGCGGCGGCTACACCTGGAACCCCCAGTGGGCGCCCAGTTCGAATCTGATCAATAACAGCCTCCCACGTCTGAACGAAGGCGTACGCCTCTGGCTGGCCAATCCGGGATCGAAACTGATCTTTACGGGCGCGGCGGCAAAAACCAATCGCGTGAGTACGGCAGAAGCGGGCGCAAGAGTGGCACAATCGCTGGGTGTGCCGCGCAGCGACATCATCACGCTGGATCAGCCAAAAGATACCGAAGAAGAGGCGGAAGCGGTGAAACAGGCCATCGGCGATGCCCCTTTCCTGCTGGTCACTTCCGCCTCCCACTTACCGCGCGCCATGATCTTCTTCCAGCATGTTGGGTTACATCCGCTGCCTGCGCCAGCCAATCAACTGGCGATAGATTCACCGTTAAATCCGTGGGAGCGAGCAATTCCCTCCCCGGTATGGTTGATGCATAGCGATCGCGCCGGTTATGAAACGCTGGGGCGCATCTGGCAGTGGCTGAAAGGCGCGTCAGGCGAGCCAGGGCAGCAGTGATTTTGTCGCGAGGTCAAAGTTGGAGCGGCTAAAACGCCCGGTATTGACCAGTTGCGCGACTTCGTCCCATAACACATAAAGCCAACGCCGCCAGATGAACGATTCCGCCACTGGCGCGTGTTGCAGATAATGCCAGAGCAACCCTTCCGCCAGCGCATTGTCCATCAGCCGAAACAGTTCATACTCTCGTGGCGCCCACAGCATAACGCCAGGCCCCACCATCGCCAGAAGCTGATCGCTGCGGGCGTCTTTCAGCATACTGCGCAGGCTAAAATTGCCGTGGATGAGCACACAATTATCATTAAATCCTTCAAACAGCGCAGGCAGGCACTCCCGGGTACGAAACAGAATGCGTTTATCCTGCATGGTTAACCCGGTGTTGTTGAACTGGTTTAACGTCGTCCATAGCACTTCAACACGCTGGCGATACCAGGACGGCCAGATATTTTCCTGCGTATGATCCACCGCGCCTACGCAACCCCGGCTGTCCTGTCGATGCCAGGCTAACAAACCTTCTACAATCTGATCCTTCAACTGCTCCCAGCGCTCAGGCGTGCGGGCGGGCGCTTCCACAGAGACGCCACGCAGACGCTCCAGCAGCAGGACATCAGGCCCGGGGTGTTCCTCATGCGTCATCACGCCATAGACAACCGGCATGCGTACCGTGCCGCTACGCGCCAGCATGGTCGTTTTCCATGCCAGTTGCTGCGCCACGCCAGGGGTCGTAAAACTTCTCGCCATCAGCGGCATCGGGTTTCCCTGACTGTCGTACAGCGACCACAAGGCCGTATCCGCCTTTTCACTCACGCACTCTATACGGCTGAGTTTTTCGCCCAGCAGATGACTCAGTTCGGCTCGCAGCTGTTCCATTTCAGATTGCCCTCATAAACGCCACTGCTTTTATAATGAGCGCCGTATGGACAGATGTCACCCGGATGAGATCAATTGATGAAAAGAAAAATGAAGGGAAAATCGTAACGATACGACACTCCTCCCATTTGTGAGAGGAGTGCGATAGCGGATATCAGCGCATTTCGGCGCGAACGCGCTCAAGATCTTCGGCTGTATCAACGCCCGTTCCCGGGACTTCTTTGGCGACGGCAACATGGATTTTTTCGCCATACCACAGCACACGAAGCTGCTCCAGCATCTCAATATGCTCAAGTGGGCTGGGCTGCCAGTTCACGTAGCGGCGAATAAACCCGGCGCGATAGCCGTAAATTCCCAGATGGCGCAGGAACGTGTCGCCCACGGTCTCAAGGCTTTTCGCAAAACGATCGCGATCCCAGGGGATCGTCGCACGCGAGAAATAAAGCGCATAGCCTTCAGCGTCCAGCACAACTTTCACTGCATTAGGATTAAAGGCTTCTTCAGCACCGTGAATCGGCGCCGCCAGCGTTGCCATACCAACCTGGCGCTGCGCCAGGTTTTCCGCCACCTGACGAATAATCACCGCCGGGATCATCGGCTCATCGCCCTGCACGTTCACAATAACGGTATCGTCGCTAAAACCGCATTTTTCGACGACTTCCGCCAGACGCTCCGTCCCGGACTGATGGTCAGCGCGCGTCATGCAGACTTCCCCACCCGCCGCTTCTACCGCGCGAGCGACATCTTCATGGTCCGTCGCGACAATAATGCGTTCAGCGCCAGATTCGCGCGCGCGTTCCAGAACATGCACGATCATCGGTTTGCCGTTGATATCCAGTAAAGGCTTACCGGGTAGACGCGTGGACGAAAAACGAGCGGGAATAATGACCACAAAACTCATGATTTACTCTCATCAGCAGTAATGGAACGCGCTTCCGTTTCCAGCAATACCGGAATGCCATCGCGCAATGGGAAAGCCAGGTTATCCAGTTTGCAAATCAGTTCTTGTTTTTCCTGGTTATACCAGAGTTTGCCGTTGCATACCGGGCAGGCAATGATTTCAAGTAGACGATGATCCATAGTTCCTCCAGATGGACCGGATTGTGAATCCATCAATATTAACATAATCGTTTATGAGACCGCGTCTATTTCCCAGCCATGACGATTTTCTGCAAACAAGGCGGATGGGCAGTTCCCTAGCGTGACGCGGCTGGCCTGTTGCCAGCGAGCGAACGCATTAATCGCCTGTAACAACCCTTTTTGCAGCGTCGGGCCCGGTTTAACCCCCTCCTGCAACCAGAGCGAGATGACTTCCAGCACGCCCGTTTTGCGATGCATTTTGGCATCCATACGCCCAACTAACTGCCCCCGATGCAGCAGCGGCAAAACAAAATAGCCGTACTGGCGTTTAGGCGCCGGGGTATAGCACTCCAGGCGGTAGCTAAAATCGAACAACTGCTCTGCCCGTTTCCGGTCCCAGACGACGGGATCAAAAGGGGATAAAACCGCGCTATGCGTAGCGGTGAGCTTATTGTTCAGCGCCTGCTCCAGTAGCGGCAACAGATCGGCGTGTAGCCACATTGCCCCCAGCCTGTCGGCCTGAACGGGAACCAGTTGCCCTTGTTCAACACGGATATCACGCCACGTTTTCACTTCAGGTCGCCGCAGGCGATAGTAATCCGCCAGCCACTGCTCGCGAAAAATCCCCAGACTGCGCGCGCTATTATCCAGCATGGCGATTTCTGCTTCTGCCTGCGACAGTAAATCGCGTTTATCGTCCCAGTGCGGCATCACGCGTTGCGTCAGGTCATACACGCGCTGAAAGTTGCGCCGTTCTACAACCATGACTTTCCCGGCAGTGAACAATCCTTCAAGATGGCGCTTATGCGGCTTCCATTCCCACCATCCACTGGCACCTTTGCGTGGATGCGCAAAATCCGCTGAGCGCACAGGGCCGTTATGGTGAATATGCTGGATCAACTGCGCGATCTCATCGGCATGTTCCTGCATCCACGATGCTTTGTACTTCCAGCCCATCTTCTCAGGTGCCAGCATACGGTGACGAATTAGCGTAAAGTCGCTACGCGGTAAGAAACAGGCCTCATGCGCCCAGTATTCCATGAGTTCGCCACGCGACAACGAGTCGTCCAGCCACTGTTGCGGGTAGTGGCCCAGACGGCTAAACAGCACCAGATAGGGGCTGCGCGCCACAACGTTGACCGTATCGATTTGCAATAAAGACATGCGCGAAATCGTCGCGAGAATATCCGCAGGCAATGCCTGACGGCGGGGCTTTTTCAGCAAACCTTGCGCAGCAAGATGGAGATGACGAACATCCGTAAGAGAGAGATGCGGCAACGACATGTATAACTCCGGGAATCGTTCGCTGCCGCCACATCAATTTGTGCTAGCGAGCCAGCGAGATGAGTTGTTCAAGCAGTGCATCAGGTTGTTCACCCGACAAACGCGCGTCTACAGGTAAATACCACCAGTTGTCCTCGGCAAATCCCCGGCATTTAACGGCATCTTTTTCCGTCATGACCAGCGTTTGCCCGTCGGTTACTAACGCCTTCACATCGTTAAAGGCGAGAGACTGATGATCGGCCAACGGAACGCATTTCTGTAGCGATGCCCCACACGCTTCGAGCGTAGCAAAGAAACGTGGAGGATGGCCAATCCCCGCCATCGCAACAATGTTGCTTAACTCCGCGACATGACGGCGCTCACCGGTGCATAAATTGACCGCCAGCCCTGGCGCCAGCTGCATCGGAATTTCTCCTGGTCTGGCAACGCCGCCGTTGACGATCACCGCATCTACCGATTTAAGCCGGCTGGCGCGCTCACGCATCGGCCCTGCGGGCAACCACCAGCCATTGCCAAACCGACGCACGCCGTCGATGACAACGATTTCAATATCGCGCGCCAGACGATAATGCTGTAGCCCGTCATCCGTCACGATAATTTGTACATCGTGACGCGCGAGAATCGCTTTTACTGCGTCTGAGCGAACCGGCGAGACAGCAACAGGTGCGCCGGTTCGTTGATAGATCAGTACCGGCTCATCGCCCGCTTCCGCAGAGGACGTTTGTGGAGTAAGCAACAGCGGATAAGACGCCGCTTTACCGCCATACCCCCGCGAAACAACCCCCACGCGAATGCCGCGCTGTTGCAGTTGCTCGACCAGCCAGATAACGACCGGCGTTTTTCCGTTGCCCCCCGCCGTAAGGTTCCCGACGACAACGACCGGCACCGGCGCACGCCAGGCGCGTTTAATTCCCAGCCGGTAGCACAAGCGAATCCCCCCACTCACCAGGCCATACAGCCAGGAGAGTGGGAGCAAAAGACGCCACAGGGGCGATTCACCAGACCAGATGCGGGCGATCATTGGCCAAATTGCATTTTATGCAGTTGCGAATACACACCGCGCTGCTCCAGCAATTCGCGATGGGTTCCACGCTCAACAATAATCCCGTCTTCCACCACGACAATTTCATCAGCTTGTTCAATCGTTGAGAGGCGGTGCGCGATAACCAGCGAAGTACGGTTTTTCTGCAACTCATCCAGTGCGGACTGAATCGCGCGTTCGGATTCGGTGTCCAGCGCAGAGGTGGCTTCATCCAGAATCAGGATTGGGCTGTCACGCAGCAACGCACGGGCAATCGCGATACGCTGACGCTGGCCACCAGAAAGCAGTACGCCGTTCTCGCCGATAACCGTATCCAGACCGTCATCCATCTTGCTGATAAAGTCCATGGCATACGCCATACGCGCCGCTTCTTCAATTTGCTCGCGGCTGTACTCTTCAGTACGCGCATAGGCGATGTTGTTCGCAACCGTATCGTTAAACAGGTGCACATTCTGCGAAACCAGCGCGACCTGATTACGCAATGAAGACAGGGTATATTCACGCAGATCGTGTCCATCCATCAGGATATTCCCTTCATTGATGTCGTAGAAGCGCGTGATCAGACTGGCAATGGTTGATTTACCTGAACCGGAACGCCCGACCAGTGCAACCGTCTTACCCGCCGGAATATGCAGATTGATATTGCGCAGCGCAGGTGTTTCACGCCCCGGATAGGTAAAGGTCACATTGCGGAATTCCAGATCGCCTGTCGAACGTTCAATTACGCGTTTGCCTTCATCTTTCTCTTGCTCGCTATCCAGAATAGCAAACAGCGTCTGGCATGCCGCCATACCACGCTGGAACTGCGCATTGACGTTGGTCAGCGATTTCAGAGGACGCATCAGGGCAATCATTGATGAGAATACGACGGTAATCGTACCCGCAGTCAGGCTGTCCATTACGCTCGGGAAGCTAGCCGCATAGAGAACAAAGGCCAGCGCCAGAGACGCGATCAGCTGAATGATCGGATCAGAGATGGATGATGCAGACACCATTTTCATCCCTTGCAGACGCATTTTATTGCTGACTTTGTCAAAACGCTTCGTTTCAACTTCCTGACCGCCAAAGATAAGCACTTCTTTGTGGCCTTTCAGCATCTGCTCTGCACTGGTGGTCACCTGCCCCATCGTGTTCTGCATGTTTTTACTGATGCTACGAAAACGCTTCGATACCACGCGAATCGCAATAGACACAACGGGCGCCAAAATGACCAGAATGATCGACAGTTGCCAGCTGTTATAGAACATCATGATAAACAAAGCGATGATCGATGCACCTTCACGCACGACCGTAATCAACGCCCCGGAAGACGATGACGCAACCTGTTCTGAGTCATAGGTAATACGAGAAAGCAGTGTCCCCGTTGATTGTTTATCAAAGAATGCAACAGGCATCCCCATCATATGACCAAACAGACGACGGCGCATGGTCATCACCACTTTGCCCGATACCCATGAAATACAGTAGCTGGAAATATAGCTGGTGATACCACGTAATATCATCAGGCCAATAACCACCAGCGGCATCCAAAGCAGCACCGATCGATCTGTTTTACCAAAACCATCGTCCAGCAATGGTTTGAGGAGCGATAACATAAAAGCATCGCTGGCCGCATTGAGGATCAACGCGACACCCGCCACGATCAGCCCAGTTTTGAAAGGCGCAATGGTAGGCCACAGTCGGCGGAACGTCTGCCACGTAGAGAGATCTTTATCGTTATGCATTCAAAAAACCAGCATTTGTTGAAATAGCCGCATATTCTACCCGTTATCCTCTGACACGCCAAACCACTGATGATACCAACGAGGTAAAATTTGCTCCCGTAAACCTCGTATGCGCCAGCCTTGCGGGGAAAAATCCACCGAAATTTGCCCCTGATGCGGGGTATCCAGCCACTGATAACCTTGTTGTTGATAGCGCTGTTTTACCTTCCAGGAAGGCAGACGCCAGGCGTTGTAGCGCGATGCCGACGCCAGCGCGGCCAGGCCCTCAACCCGTTGAATTAACGCTAATGACGACGATGTATTACTGCCATGATGCGGAACCTGAATAATTGTCGCCTGCAAATGCCGCCAATAACGACTTAGCATTTTTTGTTCAGCCGGAGATTCAATATCGCCCGTCAGCAAAATACTCTGCTTTCCGTCATCCACTTTAACCACGCAGGAATGGTTGTTGCCCTTTTCCCTGTTTCCTTTAATCGGCCAGTGTGCGCTGAAGGATAGCCCCTGCCACGTCCACTGCTCCGCACGAAAGCACGGCAGATGGCCCTTCCAGCCTAATGGGCTTCGTATCCAGAGCGAAGGCCACGTCTTCTGTAATGATGACAGGCCACCCCGATGATCCAGATGTTCATGGCTCAGGATAATCCCCTCAGGTTCCAGATTGTGCCAGCGCAGCCAGGGAATGATGAGCTGCTGTGCGCTATCGCCATCCGGCCAGGCGCGTCCCGTATCATAAAGTATCGCTTTCCCGTTATGTGCGATAACCATCGCCAGCCCCTGTCCGACATCCAGCATATGAACCTGCCACGCCTCCGTGCGCGGCGTACGCCAGAACGGCCAGCTCAACAGCAACACGCCAAACAAACAGATCACCGGGTAAGTTCGCCAGGCATTCAATCGCCACGCCATAAGCGTTAACCAGGGAGCCAAAGACAGGTATTGCCAGCGATAATCAATATTAATCCACCCTTCCGGCAGACTTTTCAGCGCCCGGAACAACACATCCAGAGAAGCGTCAGCCAGCGCCCAGAGGCCTTCTTCAACCATCAGCGGCCCGGTCAAATGGCCGATCATTCCCGCCAGTGTCAGTGGTACAGAGATAAATGTAACCAAAGGGACAGCAAACAGATTCGCCAGAAAAGAGGTCACACTTACGCCATGAAAAAGCGCTATTTGCACAGGTAAGAGCAGAAGCGTAATGCCCAACTGTAAGTGAACGAGATCCAACGCGACTTTCCCTGCCCGAGGCAACGCCCAGGCCGGTACAGGAAACCACTGATACCAGAAAATAAGCGCTGCGACGGCAAAGGCCGAAAGCCACAGACTTTGCGACAGAACAGCAATCGGATCGGCAATCACTATTGCCGCCAGGCAGCAGAACCAGACCTCCCAACCGCTCCATTGCCGACCGCTCAGCTTCAGTAATCCCCACGCTGCCAGCGCCACAACCGTACGCAACGCGGGGGGTTGTAACCCCGTGAGCCAGGCGTAAAACGTCGCGCACACAATCCCTCCCACTAACGGCGTTTGCCAGTGAATCCAGCGGGTGGGAAGTAAAAATTGCGCGCCACGAATCAATCCTCCGGCCAGCAGTGCGGCAAAGGCGATATGCAACCCTGAAATGGCCATCAGGTGCGCCGTACCAGTATCGCGCATAATATTTTTGACCTCTTGCGATACTGATAAACGCTCGCCCATGCCTAATGCCAGGATAACCTGCTGCCAGGGGTAGCGCGCCAGCGTGGTATTGAGGGAAGCAAGATAACGCGCGCGTAAACTACATGACGATTCAATGACCGTCGCATGCAGAAACCGGCCGCTCAGAGGCTGATGTTGCGCAAGCGCATAACGCTGGCTATCAAATCCCCCCTCATTAAGCTGACCATGCACGGCACGGACTTTTAGTTTCATCGCCCAACGTTGACCTGCACACACCTCGCCGGGCAAATATTGCCCATAAAGAACAACGCCCACCGAGGGAAACAGGCGTTTCCCCTGTACATGGGTAATTTGCCCGTAATGTGTGGTGGCATGATCGGTCGCCGTAATTTGCACCACGGCTTCTTGTGTTGCGCCAGGCAAGGTATTACCCGGCCAGACGGCTTGCTTTGCAGCAAGTATTCCCCAGAGAAAAAACAGCAGGGTCAAGCTGGCGTACTGCGTATATTTATATGGAACAAAGGACAGCGCGCAGGCAAAACAAAATATGCCAATGAGACACAACGAACCGGGAAGTACAGGTAAGAATATTAGCGGAAGAATTCCGCATAATGCACACACGCTGACCGTTGTTATTTTCATAGACACCTCCCTGTTACAAGAAGTGTGCAGATTTGGCTAACGTTTGTCTGGCGACAATTTGTGGTTATTCGGCGCAAATTCCGTGGTTTTCGCGTTGGGAATGCAAGATGCACATAAAAATGCGAGAGGCTTTCCAGTTACGCCTACGAGCACGTATCTGTAGATCTGATGAATGTAGTGCCATCAGGCGCTGCTTTGTGCCGGATGGCGACGCAAAGCGTCTTATCCGGCCTACGGAGTCACGGGAGCATACCTGTAGGCCTGATAAGCGTAGCGCCATCAGGCGCTGCTTTATGCCGGATGGCGACGCGAAGCGTCTTATCCGGCCTACGGAGTCACGGGAGCATATCTGTGGGCCTGATAAGCGTAGCGCCATCAGGCGCTGCTTTGTGCCGGATGATGGCGTTGAAGTCTCTTTTCCGGTCGGAATGCAGAAATGAAAAAAGCACCTTTCAGGTGCTTTTTTCTGGATCAAGTTTTTCGTTAAAACTTAACCGTAAATATTGGCGCGATCGCGCAGTTCTTTACCCGGCTTAAAGTGCGGAACATACTTTCCTTCCAGTTCTACTTTATCGCCAGTCTTCGGGTTACGTCCGGTACGAGGTGCGCGGTAGTGCAAAGAAAAGCTGCCGAAACCGCGGATTTCAATACGCTCGCCCTGCGCAAGAGTCGAGGCCATATGTTCCAGCATCTCTTTTACTGCATCTTCAACCGCTTTCGCGGGAATGTGAGATTGCTGGGTTGCAAGTCTTTCAATCAATTCTGACTTGGTCATGATTCCTCCGGTTCCTGTAAGCAAATTGGCTGCTGCTGTTGTTGCATTGATTAAGGGCGGCCGTAGCCGCCCTTAGTGCTTGATTACAGGACGAATCTTGTAATCTGTCAAGTAAACTCATCAAACTTCGGGATAAAACACCCGAAGTTTCAGAGAATTACTCGCCTTTAGCTGCTTTGAAAGCTTCAGCCATTGCGTTGTTGGAGAAGTTTGCATCTTCCTGTTTGTTAACAGTTGCGATTGCATCTTTCTCGTCAGCTTCGTCTTTCGCACGAACAGACAGGCTGATTGCGCGGTTTTTACGATCAACGCCGGTGAATTTAGCTTCAACTTCGTCGCCAACGCTCAGAACCAGAGTCGCATCTTCAACGCGGTCACGGGATGCTTCAGAAGCACGCAGGTAGCCTTCAACGCCGTCAGCCAGTTCTACGGTTGCGCCTTTAGCGTCAACAGCAGTGACTTTACCGGTTACGATAGCGCCTTTCTTGTTCAGAGCAACCCAGTTGTTGAACGGATCTTCTGCGAGCTGTTTAACGCCCAGGGAGATACGCTCACGCTCTGCGTCAACTTGCAGAACAACTGCTGCGATTTCGTCGCCTTTTTTGTATTCACGAACTGCTTCTTCGCCTGCAACGTTCCAGGAGATGTCAGACAGGTGAACCAGGCCGTCGATGCCGCCGTCCAGGCCGATGAAGATACCGAAGTCAGTGATAGACTTGATTTTACCTTCAACACGGTCGCCCTTGTTGTGGGTTTCCGCAAACTGCTGCCACGGGTTGGATTTGCACTGTTTCAGGCCCAGGGAGATACGACGACGTTCTTCGTCGATATCCAGAACCATAACTTCCACTACATCGCCAACGTTAACAACTTTGGACGGGTGGATGTTTTTGTTGGTCCAATCCATTTCGGAAACGTGAACCAGGCCTTCAACGCCTTCTTCGATTTCAACGAAGCAGCCGTAGTCGGTCAGGTTGGTCACGCGACCAGTCAGTTTGGTACCTTCTGGATAACGCTTAGCGATAGCTACCCACGGATCTTCGCCCAGCTGTTTCAGGCCCAGAGATACACGAGTACGCTCACGGTCGAACTTCAGCACTTTAACAGTGATTTCGTCGCCAACGTTTACGATTTCGCTCGGATGCTTAACGCGTTTCCATGCCATGTCGGTGATGTGCAGCAGGCCGTCAACGCCACCCAGATCAACGAATGCACCGTAGTCAGTGAGGTTCTTAACGATACCTTTAACTTCCATGCCTTCTTGCAGGTTTTCCAGCAGCTGATCGCGTTCTGCGCTGTTTTCGGATTCGATAACGGCACGACGGGAAACCACAACGTTGTTGCGCTTCTGATCCAGCTTGATGACTTTGAATTCAAGCTCTTTGCCTTCCAGGTGCAGCGTGTCGCGCACCGGACGAACGTCTACCAGGGAACCTGGCAGGAACGCACGAATACCGTTCAGCTCAACAGTGAAGCCGCCCTTAACTTTGCCGTTGATAACACCGGTAACAGTTTCAGCATCTTCGTAAGCTTTTTCCAGCGTGATCCAGGCTTCGTGACGTTTCGCTTTTTCACGGGACAGCAGGGTTTCGCCGAAGCCGTCTTCTACTGCATCCAGAGCAACGTCAACTTCGTCGCCAACCTGGATTTCCAGTTCGCCCTGGGCGTTTTTGAACTGCTCAGCCGGAATGGCGGATTCAGATTTCAGACCAGCGTCAACCAGTACGATATCTTTATCAATAGCAACAACAACGCCGCGAACGATGGAACCCGGGCGGGTTTCGATTTCTTTTAAGGACTCTTCAAAGAGTTGAGCAAAAGATTCAGTCATGTTTAATCTTCAGGTTTCATATTTAACGTCCACCTGGCTCCATGCCGGATGGGGTTGTTTCACATACCCACTGTCAATCCATTGCAGCGGGGGTACTACAAATTCGGTCGCACTTAAGCGAGTGCCAGTTTTTGGCGCGCGTATTGTAACGCTTTTTCAATCACTTGCTCAATGCTTAATCGGGTAGAATCCAGAACTAAAGCATCGGCAGCAGGAACCAGCGGCGCGACAGCGCGATTACGATCGCGGTCGTCACGTTCCTTTATCTCGGCCAAAAGGCGTTCAAAGTTAACACTAAAGCCCTTCTCCTGCAACTGTAGCATACGGCGGTGAGCGCGTTCTTCAGAAGACGCATCCAGGAAAATTTTTACTGGCGCATCAGGGAATACCACCGTTCCCATGTCGCGGCCATCGGCAATCAACCCTGGCGCATCGCGAAACGCACGCTGGCGGCGCAAAAGCGCTTCGCGCACGCGCGGGAACGCAGCGACCTGAGATGCCGCGTTCGCGACTTCTTGCGTGCGGATTTCCCCGCTCACATCTTCCCCTTCCAGAATGACTTCCAGATTGCCATTGGTTGAGACAAAACGAACATCCAGATGAGACGCAAGCGGTACAAGAGCGTCTTCAGAGGTGACATCAACATGATGATGTAAGGCCGCCAGCGCCAGTACACGATAAATCGCGCCCGAGTCCAGCAGATGCCATTGCAATGCTTCCGCCATTGCCTTGCACAAGGTGCCTTTACCTGCACCGCTTGGGCCATCAATGGTAATTACCGGGGCAATTGCCGTCATCTTTTTCTCCTTAAACAGGCATACCGTTAACGTGAACGCCGCGCATTATACGCGCCAACGCTCACAATCGTTATCTTTGTATGCAAAAACCCATTTTGTCTGTCATCAGATGAGGAAGATTTGCGCAATTATAGCGGGCTGGCGAAGAGCCAGCCCAAAAGATGACAATGTTTTACTTTTATCAGGCAGGCGTACTAATACGCGCCAGTTGCTCGAAGTAATCCGGGAAGGTTTTAGCGGTACATTTCGGATCGAGAATCGTCACCGGCGTATCCGACAACGCGACCAGCGAGAAACACATCGCCATACGGTGATCGTTATAGGTGCCGATTTCGGCAAACTGCAACTGAGCCGGTGGCGTGATACGAATGAAATCATGCCCCTCTTCCACTTCAGCGCCGACTTTACGCAGTTCCGTCGCCATCGCAAACAGGCGGTCAGTCTCTTTCACACGCCAGTTATAGATATTACGCAGTGTGGTGGTGCCTTTAGCAAACAACGCCGCCGTGGCGATGGTCATCGCCGCATCCGGGATATGGTTCATGTCCATATCCACAGCGTTCAGTTCACCGCGCGTACAGGCAATGAAGTCATCACCCCAGGTGATGGTGGCGCCCATCTTCTCCAGTACGTCGGCAAAGCGGATATCGCCCTGCATACTGTTGCGGCCAATCCCCGTCACTTTTACCGTTCCGCCTTTAATGGCGCCAGCGGCAAGGAAATAAGAAGCGGATGACGCGTCGCCTTCCACCAGATATTGACCCGGTGAACGATACTGCTGCTCCCCTTTCACCACAAAACGCTGGTAATTCTGGTTCTCAACCTCAACGCCGAATGTTTTCATCAGGTTCAGCGTGATGTCGATATACGGTTTGGACACCAGATCGCCTTTAATTGCGATCGTCGTGTCCTGCGGCGCAAGCGGCGCGGTCATCAGCAGCGCGGTGAGGAACTGACTGGAGACGCTGCCATCAACCTCAACATGACCGCCGCTAAAACCGCCGCGCAGACGCAGAGGCGGATAGTTTTCCTGCTCCAGATAATCAATCTTCGCACCGCCCTGACGCAGCGCATCGACCAGATGACCGATCGGGCGCTCTTTCATGCGAGGCTCACCGGTCAGCACGATATCATTTGCCCCCAGGCACAGCGCGGCGGCAAGCGGACGCATCGCCGTTCCCGCATTGCCCAGGAACAGTTCCAGCGCGCCTTCGGCATGTAATACGCCGCCCTGCCCGGTAATTTCACAACGGGTACGGTCGGCGGAAAGGGTATAACTGACCCCCAACGCACTCAGCGCGTTCAGCATATGGCGAACATCATCGCTGTCCAGCAGGTTTGTCAGAACAGTGGTGCCGCTTGCTAATGCCGCCAGTAACAAAGCGCGATTCGAAACACTCTTGGAGCCAGGCAGATTGATGGTGCCATCGACCCGCGCGATGGGTTGTAACGTCAGGGATTCCATGAAACTCAACTCTCAAAAACAGAAATAAAAACCCCACAGGCTGGCTGTGGGGATGAAAAAAGAAAACGAATTAGCCGTGGCGACGCTCGAAATCGACCATGAAATCCGTCAACGCCTTCACGCCTTCAAGCGGCATTGCGTTATAGATAGAGGCGCGCATTCCGCCCACCACGCGATGACCTTTCAGCGCATGCAGACCCGCAGCGAAAGATTCCTCCAGGAAGACTTTATCAAGCGCGCTGTCCGCTAGCTGGAAAGGCACGTTCATACGTGAACGATTCGATTTCGCCACATCGTTACGGTAGAAATCACTGTTATCAATCACGCCATACAGCAGTTCCGCTTTTTGCTGATTGATTTTGTTCATCGCCGCAACGCCGCCCTGCGCTTTCAGCCATTTGAACACCAGGCCAGAAAGATACCAGGCAAAGGTCGGCGGGGTATTGAACATAGAGTCGTTGTCGTTCAGCACGGTGTAATCAAGGATAGACGGGCAAGCGATGTTCGCTTTACCTAACAGATCTTCACGCACGATCACAATTGTCAGCCCCGCCGGGCCGATGTTTTTCTGCGCCCCGGCGTAGATCACGCCATAACGCGACACATCCAGCGGCGCGGAAAGAATTGTGGATGAGAAATCCGCAGCCACAACGACATCCGAACCAAAATTCGGCGTTTCATCAATTGCGATACCGTCGATAGTTTCGTTCGGGCAATAATGAACGTAAGCGGCGTTATCAGAAAGCTGCCACTCGCTCATCGGTTTGACCGCACGCAGACCGTCAACCGTGACTTTGGCGTCAATCACGTTTGGCGAACAGTATTTTTTCGCTTCTTTGATGGCGCTGGCCGCCCAGTAACCGGCATCAACGTAATCCGCCGACGTTTTATCGCCCAGAATATTTAACGGAATTGCCGCAAACTGCCCACGGCCGCCGCCGTGGCAGAACAATACTTTGTAGTTGGAGGGGATGCTGAGGAGATCGCGAAAATCCTGTTCCGCTTCCTCTGCGACCTGGATAAATTCTTTGCCACGGTGGCTAATTTCCATTACTGACGTGCCAAGACCGTGCCAGTCACGCAGATCCTGTTGAGCCAGTTTAAGCACTTCCGCCGGTAGCATTGCCGGACCTGAACTAAAATTGAAGACCTGAGCCATTTCCCCTCACCACGTTGCGTTATTATCGCCTCAACACCCGAACGTCTGCGCAAGGCAGGACGACGGATATTGGGTATAAGTTATTCCTGTGGATATCGGTTTTATCATTCAGTGACACGCGCCGCAATGGGTAAAACTCATCAGGCCAAAAATGCGCGCTACGTCACACAACAGAATCTATCGGATTGACGACATAAAACCGATAGATTCGCTGTCAGGTAGCCCGTTTTACCCGGCTGGCCTTCGACCATTCTGGATTTGCGCCGCGCGGGCGTCATTGACGATCCCCGGCATTCACAGGAACGACGCTACTACGCACTTTTATTTACGCTGCCGGGGCGGCGGCGATAGCGCCGTCAACATAAAACCCGTATCATTGCGCGCTTTCCGTACGACAAAAGTGATTTTCATGACGCAAACATTTATCCCCGGCAAAGACGCCGCCCTGGAAGATTCCATCGCTCGCTTCCAGCAAAAACTGCTCGACCTCGGTTTTCATATTGAAGAGGCCTCCTGGCTGAATCCGGTGCCTAACGTCTGGTCGGTGCATATTCGCGACAAAGAGTGCGCGTTGTGCTTTACCAACGGCAAAGGCGCAACCAAAAAAGCCGCGCTGGCTTCCGCGCTGGGTGAATATTTTGAGCGTCTGTCCACCAACTATTTCTTCGCCGATTTCTGGCTGGGTGAAACCATCGCCAATGGCCCGTTCGTGCATTATCCGAATGAAAAATGGTTCCCGCTAACCGATGACGACGCCCTGCCGGAAGGGTTACTGGATGACCGTCTGCGCGCGTTCTACGACCCGGAAAACGAGCTGGCTGGAAGCATGCTTATCGATCTGCAATCCGGTAACGAAGATCGCGGTATCTGCGGCCTGCCGTTTACCCGCCAGTCTGATAATCACACCGTGTATATTCCGATGAACATTATCGGCAACCTGTACGTTTCCAACGGAATGTCGGCTGGTAACACCCGCAACGAAGCGCGTGTGCAGGGTTTGTCTGAAGTGTTCGAACGTCATGTTAAAAACCGCATCATCGCCGAAAGCATTAGCCTACCGGAAATTCCAGCCGATGTGCTGGCACGCTACCCGGCAGTGGTAGAGGCCATCGCTAAGCTGGAGGCGGAAGGTTTCCCAATCTTCGCTTATGACGGCTCGCTGGGCGGTCAGTATCCGGTTATCTGCGTCGTCCTGTTCAACCCGGCCAACGGCACCTGCTTCGCCTCCTTCGGCGCGCATCCTGATTTCGGCGTTGCGCTGGAGCGCACCGTCACCGAGCTGTTGCAGGGCCGTGGGCTGAAAGATCTTGATGTCTTTACCCCGCCAACGTTCGACGACGAAGAAGTGGCTGAACATACTAACCTTGAGACGCACTTCATTGACTCCAGCGGTTTGATCTCCTGGGATCTGTTCAAGCAGGATGCCGACTATCCGTTTGCTGACTGGAGTTTCTCCGGCACTACGGAAGAAGAGTTCGCCACGCTGATGGCAATCTTCAATGCGGAAGATAAAGAGGTCTATATTGCCGACTATGAGCACCTCGGCGTTTATGCCTGCCGCATTATTGTGCCGGGCATGTCTGATATTTATCCGGCAGAAGATCTGTGGCTCGCCAACAACAGCATGGGCAGCCATCTGCGCGAAACCCTCCTCGCCCTGCCGGGCAGCGCATGGGAGAAAGAGGCTTACCTCAATCTGATTGAACAATTAGATGAAGAAGGCTTTGATGACTTTACCCGCGTGCGCGAGTTACTTGGCCTGGCGACAGGCCCGGATAATGGCTGGTATACCCTGCGCATCGGTGAGCTTAAAGCAATGCTGGCGCTGGCTGGCGGCGATCTGGAGCAGGCGCTGATCTGGACAGAGTGGACGATGGAATTCAACGCCTCCATCTTTAGCGCTGAACGTGCGAACTACTACCGCTGTCTGCAAACGCTGCTGCTTCTGGCGCAGGAAGAAGACCGCGAACCGCTGCAATACCTGAATGCTTTCGTTCGGATGTATGGCGCCGAAGCTGTTGAAGCGGCCAGCGCGGCACTGAGCGGCGAAGCGGCATTTTATGGGCTGCAAGCGGTTGATAGCGATCTGCATGCTTTCGCATCACATCAGTCTCTGCTGAAAGCCTATGAGAAATTGCAGCGCGCCAAGGCCGCTCACTGGTCAAAATAGAAGCGAATAACCTACTGTAGGTAGGTTTAAACAATCGACTGAGCTATATTACGGGGCGCTTTATGCGCCCTGTTTTTTTATTTTTTTGGCAAACGAAAATAAATGTAATAACAAGGTTAAATATTGGTAGTTGATATTACAGATATTAATGTGCTGGTGTTACTTTATTTGCCAATTACTCCATTTTAATTAACTGCCATCGGGGAGGCTCAGCGAAAAAATTCAACTCACTTTATAATTTTTAAAATTTATTTTTATTTGGATAATCAAATATTTACACCGCAATCGCGTAAAAACCACGCATCTTGCGGGCCTATAAGCCAGGCGAGATATGATCTATATCAAATTCTCATCTATAATGCTTTGTTAGTATCTCGTCGCCGACTTAATAAAGAGAGAGTTAGTGTGAAAGCTGACAACCCTTTTGATCTATTACTCCCTGCTGCAATGGCCAAAGTGGCCGAAGAGGCAGGTGTCTATAAAGCAACGAAACATCCGCTGAAGACTTTCTATCTGGCGATTACCGCGGGTGTGTTCATTTCCATTGCCTTTGTTTTCTATATCACCGCCACAACCGGTACAGGCACAATGCCTTTTGGTATGGCGAAACTGGTTGGAGGCATCTGCTTCTCGCTGGGGCTGATTCTCTGTGTTATCTGCGGCGCAGATCTTTTCACATCAACAGTGCTGATTGTTGTCGCGAAAGCGAGCGGCCGAATCACATGGGGCCAACTGGCAAAAAACTGGCTCAACGTTTATTTTGGTAACCTGATCGGTTGTCTGCTCTTTGTGTTGTTGATGTGGCTTTCCGGCGAGTATATGACCGCCAACGGCGGATGGGGGCTTAACGTCCTGCAAACCGCCGACCACAAGATGCATCATACTTTTATTGAAGCTGTCTGCCTGGGTATCCTGGCTAACCTGATGGTTTGCCTGGCCGTGTGGATGAGCTACTCGGGCCGTAGCCTGATGGACAAAGCGTTTATCATGGTATTGCCCGTCGCCATGTTTGTTGCCAGCGGTTTTGAGCACAGCATCGCAAACATGTTTATGATTCCGATGGGGATTGTAATCCGTGACTTCGCCACACCGGAATTCTGGGCCGCAGTGGGCTCCAGTCCGGAAAGTTTTTCTCACCTGACCGTGATGAATTTCATCACCGATAACCTGATTCCGGTCACAATCGGTAACATTATCGGCGGCGGTTTATTGGTCGGGTTGACATACTGGGTCATTTACCTGCGTGGCGACGATCATCATTGCTGATGAGCGTTATACGCAGTAAATAAAAAATCCACTTAAGAAGGTAGGTGTTACATGTCCGAGCTTAATGAAAAGTTAGCCACAGCCTGGGAAGGTTTTACCAAAGGTGACTGGCAGAATGAAGTAAACGTCCGTGACTTCATTCAGAAAAACTACACTCCGTACGAGGGTGATGAGTCCTTCCTGGCTGGCGCGACGAATGCGACCACTGCACTGTGGGACAGCGTAATGGAAGGCGTTAAACAGGAAAACCGCACTCACGCGCCTGTTGACTTTGACACCTCCGTTGCTTCTACCATCACTTCTCACGACGCTGGCTACATCAATAAAGCGCTTGAGAAAATCGTTGGTCTGCAAACTGAAGCTCCGCTGAAACGTGCGATCATCCCGTTCGGTGGTATCAAAATGGTTGAAGGTTCCTGCAAAGCGTACAATCGCGAGCTGGACCCAATGCTGAAAAAAATCTTCACCGAATACCGCAAAACCCACAACCAGGGTGTATTCGATGTTTATACCAAAGACATTCTGAACTGCCGTAAATCTGGTGTTCTGACTGGTCTGCCAGATGCGTATGGCCGTGGCCGTATCATCGGTGACTACCGTCGCGTTGCGCTGTACGGTATCGACTTCCTGATGAAAGACAAATACGCCCAGTTCGTCTCTTTGCAGTCTGACCTGGAAAACGGCGTAAACCTGGAAGCGACTATCCGTCTGCGTGAAGAAATTGCTGAACAGCACCGCGCGCTGGGTCAGATCAAAGAGATGGCGGCTAAATATGGCTGCGATATCTCTGGTCCGGCTACCAACGCTCAGGAAGCTATCCAGTGGACCTACTTCGGCTACCTGGCCGCTGTTAAGTCTCAGAACGGTGCAGCAATGTCCTTCGGTCGCGTATCCACCTTCCTGGATGCGTACATTGAACGTGATATCAAAGCAGGCAAAATCACCGAACAAGACGCACAGGAAATGATTGACCACCTGGTCATGAAACTGCGTATGGTTCGCTTCCTGCGTACGCCGGAATACGATGAACTGTTCTCTGGCGACCCGATTTGGGCAACTGAATCTATCGGCGGTATGGGCGTTGACGGCCGTACTCTGGTTACCAAAAACAGCTTCCGCTTCCTGAACACCCTGTACACCATGGGTCCGTCTCCTGAGCCGAACATCACCGTTCTGTGGTCTGAAAAACTGCCGCTGAACTTCAAGAAATTCGCCGCTAAAGTGTCCATCGACACCTCTTCTCTGCAATACGAGAACGATGACCTGATGCGTCCAGACTTCAACAACGATGACTACGCTATTGCTTGCTGCGTAAGCCCGATGGTTGTTGGTAAACAAATGCAGTTCTTCGGTGCGCGTGCAAACCTGGCGAAAACCATGCTGTACGCAATCAACGGCGGCGTTGATGAAAAACTGAAAATGCAGGTTGGTCCTAAATCTGAACCGATCAAAGGCGACGTTCTGAACTTCGACGAAGTGATGGACCGCATGGATCACTTCATGGACTGGCTGGCTAAACAGTATGTCACCGCGCTGAACGTTATCCACTACATGCACGACAAGTACAGCTACGAAGCCTCTCTGATGGCGCTGCACGACCGTGACGTTATCCGCACCATGGCGTGTGGTATCGCAGGTCTGTCCGTTGCTGCTGACTCCCTGTCTGCAATCAAATATGCGAAAGTTAAACCGATTCGTGACGAAGACGGCCTGGCTGTAGACTTCGAAATCGAAGGCGAATACCCGCAGTTTGGTAACAACGACTCTCGCGTTGATGACATGGCGGTTGACCTGGTAGAACGTTTCATGAAGAAAATTCAGAAACTGACCACTTACCGTGGCGCTATCCCGACTCAGTCTGTTCTGACCATCACTTCTAACGTTGTGTATGGTAAGAAAACCGGTAACACCCCAGACGGTCGTCGTGCTGGCGCGCCGTTCGGACCGGGTGCTAACCCAATGCACGGCCGTGACCAGAAAGGTGCTGTTGCCTCTCTGACCTCCGTTGCAAAACTGCCGTTTGCTTACGCTAAAGATGGTATCTCTTACACCTTCTCTATCGTTCCGAACGCTCTGGGTAAAGACGACGAAGTACGTAAAACCAACCTGGCGGGTCTGATGGATGGTTACTTCCACCACGAAGCGTCCATCGAAGGTGGTCAGCACCTGAACGTGAACGTGATGAACCGTGAAATGCTGCTGGACGCGATGGAACACCCGGAAAAATATCCGCAGCTGACCATCCGTGTATCAGGTTACGCAGTACGTTTTAACTCCCTGACGAAAGAACAACAGCAGGACGTTATTACTCGTACCTTCACTCAGACCATGTAATTGGGTTTTGACTGAAATCGTACTGTAAAAAGCGTACAATAAAGGCTCCACGTAAGTGGGGCCTTTTTAACAACTAAGTCTCTTTCGCCAGCTATCTATACTCAATGGATGACTGCCAAAACAGACTCGACACAGTTAATAACTGTGCACTAACACGGCCCCGGATGGGCCACATCTGGAGAAACACCGCAATGTCAGTTATTGGTCGCATTCACTCCTTTGAATCCTGTGGCACCGTTGACGGCCCGGGCATCCGCTTTATTACATTCTTCCAGGGCTGTCTGATGCGATGCCTGTATTGCCATAACCGCGACACCTGGGATACGCATGGCGGCAAAGAAGTTACCGTTGAAGATCTGATGAAAGAGGTCGTCACCTACCGCCACTTTATGAACGCATCCGGCGGCGGCGTAACGGCTTCCGGCGGCGAAGCGATCTTACAGGCAGAGTTTGTTCGCGACTGGTTCCGCGCCTGTAAGAAAGAAAGCATCCATACCTGTCTTGATACCAACGGCTTTGTTCGCCGCTACGATCCGGTCATCGATGAACTGCTGGAAGTCACCGACCTGGTGATGCTTGACCTGAAGCAGATGAATGACGAGATTCATCAGAATCTGGTTGGCGTATCCAACCATCGCACTCTGGAGTTCGCCAAATACATCTCTGCAAAGGGCATTAAGACCTGGATTCGCTACGTTGTGGTGCCGGGCTGGTCTGACGATGACGACTCCGCACACCGCCTGGGCGAATTCACCCGCGATATGGGCAACGTTGAAAAAATCGAACTGCTGCCCTATCACGAGTTAGGCAAACACAAATGGGTCGCAATGGGCGAAGAATACAAGCTTGATGGCGTTAAACCGCCGAAGAAAGAAACCATGGAGCGCGTAAAAGGTATTCTTGAGCAGTACGGTCATAAAGTGATGTACTGAGTTATTTTGTCGGTATCGCCGGATGGCGACGCGAAAGCGTCTTATCCGGCCTACAGACTTCATACCTGATCACATAAATTAAACGTGCGCCACAGGCGTCGGCGTATGTCCTGCGTTGCGCAGCAGCATGAGCAAATAAACAAACGAGACGCTGGCAATCATAATAAACAACAGATTATCAGAGTAATTCTGCATCAGCATCGCGGTAAATGACGGCCCCAGCAGGCTGCCTACGGTATAGCTGAGCAGCAACGCCTGGTTCATTGCCACAAGCTGATGACGTTCTACCTTTTCACAAGCCCAGGCCATCGCGACGGGATAGAGCGTAAAGCCTGCCGCCCCCAGAATGAATAAGGCGGGCGCCATCGCAGCCTGAGTCAGCATGGCAATACTGCCGAGGATCACCACAAAGACCTGTACACGCAGCACCAGAAGACGACCAAACTTATCGGCCAGACGACCAATCGGCCATTGGCCTAAAATACCGGCGCTCACCAGCACGGCCATCCAGAAACCGATGCTCGCATTGCTAATCCCCTGATGATTAAGATACAGCGGCATCAGGCCATACAGCGATCCCAGTACAATCCCGGAAATAATGCACCCGTTTACACCTAACCGCGCCTGACGCAGTCTCAGCATTGACGTAATCGGCGTCGTATCGTGTTCTTCCGACTGCTGATTCAGGATACGGGTAAAGAGCAGCGGCAAAATGCCCGCCAGAATCATGCCGGTTACCCACGGCAGAACGCTCATTAATTCTGTCGGAACTTTACTGACCAGCAGTTGCCCCAAAAACGTTCCCACGTAATAGACCATCATGTACGCAGCCAGCAACCGCCCACGATTGCGGGATGTTCCGCTGCACATCAGAGCGCTTTCCACCACGACCCAAATCATGGCGCAGCCCACGCCGGCAACAAAGCGCCAGGCCAGCCAGCTCCAGAAACCAATCATCATGCCCAGCCCTACGCAACCCGCCGCAAAAATGAGCGAGGCAATATAGTAACTGCGGTTAAAGCCCAGGCGCTTGATTAAATACCCGGTAAGCAACGTCCCAACCAGATTCCCGGTAAAGTAGGACGAACTGACCATACCGACCTGCCAGGTTGCCAGGCTTTCCTGGGCAAGCCACAAGGGGACGAGCGTGTTTAATACTGCGATCGCCAGGGTCAACAAAAGCAGGCCGCACAGCAAAAGCATAACGGGCCGGGTATAGATGGACATGGATAAAAACCGTGAGGAAGTTCAAATTTCATGCGCATCATGCCACCAACAAAAACATTGTCAATCTACCCGAATCGCGGCATCACGCGCTTTCCCGCCCTTCGATTTGAAATACTGATTCATGGCATGAAAGAGCAGCGTCTGATAAACATCATGTTATTGTTTTAATTGACCTAAAACAAAACTGCCGCGTTTCGTTCAGTCGAAAAATTTCATGGTTCCTGCAACATCATTTTTCCGGTCTATGCTTTTGGGGAAGACAACACACCGGAATGGCTTTTGATGTAACGCTAACTCTCATCAGGAGAAGATAATGACTAAGCCTTACGTTCGTCTCGATAAAAATGATGCCGCGGTTCTTTTAGTTGATCACCAGGCGGGGCTGCTGTCTCTTGTACGAGACATCGATCCTGACAAATTCAAAAATAACGTTCTCGCACTTGGCGATTTAGCCAAATACTTCAACCTCCCCACCATCCTTACCACCAGTTTCGAAACGGGGCCAAACGGGCCGCTGGTGCCGGAATTGAAAGCACAGTTCCCCGATGCCCCCTACATTGCACGCCCCGGGAACATCAACGCGTGGGACAATGAAGATTTCGTGAAAGCCGTTAAGGCGACAGGTAAAAAGCAGCTCATCATTGCGGGGGTTGTCACGGAAGTGTGCGTGGCCTTCCCCGCCCTCTCTGCGATTGAAGAAGGGTTCGATGTGTTTGTCGTGACCGATGCGTCAGGCACCTTTAATGAAATTACCCGTCACTCCGCCTGGGATCGCATGTCGCAGGCTGGCGCGCAATTAATGACATGGTTTGGCGTGGCGTGTGAGTTACACCGCGACTGGCGTAATGATATCGAAGGTCTGGCGACGCTGTTCTCTAATCACATTCCTGATTATCGCAATCTGATGACCAGCTACGACACGTTAACTAAGCAGAAGTAAAAGACCAGGGACATATTGTCTGATGGCGCTTCGCTTATCAGGCCTACACGATCCGTAGGCCTGATAAGGCGCGAACCGCCATCCGGCATATTATGGATTAACTCGCCACCGCCATTCCCACGGTCATATGGAGCCCGTAGAATACGCCGCGACCAATCAGTTCCCCCACCAGCAGCAGGATAAACGCCACCGACAGCAGCGGAACCGCAGGTTGATAACCTTTCAACTGCGGCACAATCCAGCAGCACAGTGCCACGACCAGCACCACAATACGCCAGGCCATCAGCGAACCATAATCCGGTACGAGCGCAGAAGCCTGCTGGATGGAGCTATGAATTGTCGCCAGCTCCGCTCCCTGCATCACTGACATAATGGCGCTGACCACCAGTGCGAGGACTGAAATTACGGGCAGCAGACGCATCGCCCAGCCATCGATGCCCGCAATACGCAGCAGCAGATAACCCAGCAACGGCCCCCCCATAAACAGCGTCAGGAAGAAGCCCAGCGGCGTCCAGATGCTGTACCAGGTCGGTACGGTATCAATGCTGTTATACACGCGCACCATCATCCAGACAAAGATAACGCCCAGCACGATCGTCACAACCAGCCAGAGATTACGCAGCGCCGGAGAGAGCTTTTTCAGCACCGCCAGTAACCAGCCGATCCCGCCGACGGCAAAAAAGAGCAAGCCGCTGGCAATTTCATTACTCAATGCCGACGAGCCCACGCGGTTCAGCGAATTGAAGGCGCGCATTGGCGACCCCAGATGCAGCATAGACGCGATGAAGCCAATTCCCATTAGCACCCACAGAGCAAACATGCCGGTCAGCACACGCTGTTGAGATTCGGTACGCAACTCGCCTTTCATCAGCGCCAGAGCCAGAACGATAAAACCGCCGACCACGCACTGACCAAAAACCGTGAAGATCATCAGCGGCCATTCATGCCATCCACTTCCCATCTTACACCTCCTTCGGATTTGCCAGATAACCCGTGGTATCCCCGGTCGGGCGGCTGTTGGCGTTGGGTTTAATCACAATGTTCGGTCTGGTGAAGTGCGCGCCCGGCAGCGGCGCAACGGCCGCCAGCGTGCCATGTTTCTTCCGCAGCTCTTCTATCGGACCAAAGTCCAGCGCGCGCAGCGGGCAGGACTCGACGCAGATCGGTTTTTTGCCGTCGGCAACGCGGTCATGACAGCCGTCGCATTTGGTCATGTGGCCTTTGGCGGCGTTGTACTGCGGCGCACCGTACGGGCAGGCCATATGGCAGTAGCGACAGCCGATGCAGACGTCCTCATCCACCACCACAAAACCGTCCTCGCGTTTGTGCATCGCGCCGCTCGGGCACACTTTCGTGCAGGCCGGGTCTTCGCAGTGGTTGCAGGAAATGGAAAGATAGTAGGCAAAGACATTCTGGTGCCAGACGCCGTTATCCTCCTGCCAGTCGCCGCCCGCATATTCATAGATGCGGCGGAAGCTGACGTCCGGGGTTAAATCTTTGTAGTCTTTGCAGGCCAGTTCGCAGGTTTTGCAACCGGTGCAACGACTGGAGTCAATAAAAAATCCATATTGGGTTGTCATCGGTTACTCCTTATACCTTCTCAACCTGAACGAGGTTCGTATGGGACGGATTCCCCTTAGCGAGAGGAGAAGGACGCTGGGTCGTCAGGACGTTAATACATCCCCCCTGATCCACGCGTTTTGCATCCGGGTCATACCAGGCGCCTTCGCCCAACGCAACGACGCCCGGCATCATGCGCGGCGTCACTTTCGCCTCAATATGCAACTCGCCGCGACCGTTGAAGATACGCACTTTGTCGCCGTTGCTGATGCCGCGTTTTTGCGCGTCCATCGGGTTAATCCACATCTCCTGGCGGCAGGAAGCTTTCAGAACGTCCACGTTGCCATAGGTAGAGTGCACGCGAGATTTGTAGTGGAAGCCCGTTAATTGCAACGGATAGTCTTTGGTCAACGGATCGCTGTAGTTTTCGAAGCCCGGCGTATAGATCGGCAACGGATCGATCACATCGCCTTCCGGCAGTTCCCAGGTTGCCGCAATCTCTGCCAGCGCCTGCGAATAGATCTCGATTTTGCCCGACGGCGTTGTCAGCGGGTTAGCCTGCGGATCGTCACGGAACGCTTTATAGGCAACGTGATGACCTTCAGGGTCGCGCTGCTTAAAGATGCCCTGCTTGCGGAATGCTTCAAATGTCGGCAGTTCGGGAATAGCCTGACGCGACTGTTCGTACAGATGACGCATCCACTCTTCTTGCGTACGCCCTTCGGTAAACTGCTGCTCCACGCCGAGACGCTTCGCCAGCTCGCTGGTCATCTGATAGATAGTCTTGCACTCAAAGCGCGGTTTAATGGCCTGGTCGGTGAAAATAACGTAGGACATGTTCCCGCAGGAGGCATCCAGCGCGAAGTCCATCTGCTCAGAAGCGGTGCAGTCCGGCAGCAGAATATCGGCATATTTCGCTGAAGAGGTCATATGACAGTCGATAACGACGATCATTTCGCACTTCTTGTCATCCTGCAAAATTTCATGCGTACGGTTAATTTCGGAATGCTGGTTAATCAGGCAGTTACCGGCATAGTTCCAGATCATTTTGATGGGAACGTCGAGTTTATCTTTGCCGCGAACCCCGTCACGCAACGCCGTCATTTCCGGCCCGCGCTCAATGGCATCGGTCCATAAGAACATCGAAATGCTGGTCTCGACCGGGTTTTCCAGCGTTGGCATACGCTCAAACGGCAAATCGTAAGATCCCTCACGCGCACCGCTGTTGCCGCCGTTAATGCCGACGTTGCCGGTCAGGATCGCCAGCATAGAGATTGCGCGAGTAACGATTTCGCCGTTGGCATGACGCTGCGGCCCCCAGCCCTGGCTGATATAAGCGGGTTTGGCGCTACCGATTTCACGCGCCAGTTTTACAATGCGCGTCGCCGGGATACCGGTGATCTGCGACGCCCACTCCGGCGTCTTCGCAGTACCGTCTCTACCCTGTCCCAGAATATAGGCTTTGTAGTGACCATTTTTCGGCGCGCTGGCGGGTAAGGTTTTTTCGTCATAACCCACGCAGTATTTGTCGAGGAACGGCTGATCGACCATATCCTCGGTGATCATGACGTATGCCAGCGCATTTACCAGCGCCGCATCCGTACCCGGGCGAATCGGAATCCACTCATCCTCACGACCCGCGCCGGTATCGGTATAACGCGGATCGATAATAATCATCCGCGCATTTGATTTTTGCCGTGCCTGTTCGAGGTAATAGGTTACCCCGCCGCCGCTCATACGGGTTTCCCCCGGATTGTTACCAAACAGCACAACCAGCTTACTATTTTCAATGTCGGAAGGACTATTACCGTCCGCCCAGCCGCCGTAGGTGTAATTTAACCCGGCGGCAATTTGCGCGGATGAGTAATCGCCATAGTGGTTGAGGTAACCGCCGCAGCAGTTCATCAGCCGGGCAACCAGTGTTTTTCCTGGTGGCCAGGAGCGCGTCATCGTGCCGCCAAGCGTACCCGTACCATAGTTTAAATAGATGGATTCGTTGCCGTAGTCTTTGATAAGACGCTGCATATTGGTGGTGATAATGTCATAGGCTTCGTCCCAGCTGATGCGCTCAAACTTACCTTCACCACGCTTGCCAACGCGCTTCATTGGATATTTCAGACGATCGGGGTTATAAACCCGGCGGCGCATAGAACGCCCGCGCAGACAGGCGCGAATCTGATGCAGACCGTCATAGTTATCATCGCCCGTATTGTCCGTTTCAACATATTTGATTTCACCGTCCACCACATGCATGCGCAGCGGGCAGCGGCTTCCGCAGTTAACGGTGCAAGCGCTCCAGATAATTTTTTCGCTGGATGCGTTGGGGCTGATAGCGTCAGCCGCATTGGCGATCCGGGTAAATGGCAGAGTCAATACGCTACTGGCGATTGCCAGCCCGCCTATTGCTGTCGTTTTTACCAGGCCTCGACGAGTTACCTCAGCTGCCAGTACAGCATCGGGGATATTCGTTTTCATGATGACTCACTTTGCTTGCTCACGATTGATAAAAGCCAGACACTTCGTTATGTAGTTATTTATACAACGAATAAATCGCTATATAGTTTTGTATATAATGAATATGAGAAAAATCAGCGATAAATGCTAATCTTCATTCGAAGGTAGTATTACCCCCAAAGGGGTAACCATTCTTGTCCGGTGTCAAACAGGCATAAAAAAAAGCGCCCGGAGGCGCTTTTTAAGCAGAGAGGAGCGGGGATTAGCCGATATATTCCAGCCCGTTCATATACGGACGTAATACTTCTGGAACTTCGATGCGGCCATCAGCCTGCTGGTAGTTTTCCATCACGGCAACTAAAGTACGCCCAACCGCCAGACCGGAACCGTTCAGGGTATGAACCAGACGGGTTTTCTTGTCGGACTTACTGCGGCAGCGTGCCTGCATACGACGCGCCTGGAAATCCCATACGTTCGAGCAGGAAGAGATTTCACGATAGGTGTTCTGCGCCGGGATCCATACTTCGAGATCGTAGGTTTTACATGCGCCAAAGCCCATGTCACCGGTACACAGAACGATTTTACGGTACGGCAGACCCAGCAACTGAAGCACTTTCTCAGCATGACCGGTCATCTCTTCCAGCGCATCCATTGACTCTTCTGGACGCACAATCTGCACCATCTCAACTTTATCGAACTGGTGCATACGGATCAGACCGCGCGTGTCACGACCGTAAGAACCCGCTTCAGAACGGAAGCATGGCGTATGCGCAGTCATTTTGATCGGCAGCGCATCTTCGTCGATGATTTCATCACGCACCAGGTTAGTCAGCGGCACTTCCGCCGTCGGGATCAGCGCATAGTTGCTGCTGTCAGCCTCTTCTTCCAGCGGGCGAGTATGGAACAGATCGCCCGCAAATTTCGGCAACTGCCCTGTACCGTACAGCGTGTCGTGGTTCACCAGATACGGCACGTAGTTTTCACTGTAACCATGCTGTTCAGTGTGCAGATCCAGCATGAACTGCGACAGCGCGCGGTGCATACGGGCAATCTGCCCTTTCATTACCACAAAACGAGAACCGGTCAGTTTAACCGCAGCCGCGAAGTCGAGACCGGCGTGCATTTCACCCAGCGTCACATGATCGCGGACGTCGAAATCAAACTCACGCGGGGTTCCCCAACGGCTGACTTCAACGTTGTCGTTTTCATCTTTACCTACCGGTACATCATCAGCCGGTAAGTTAGGAATGGTCAGCGCGATATCGCGAATTTCAGCCTGTAAGCTCTCCAGCTCGGCTTTTGCCGCATCCAGCTCTTCGCCCAGCTTGTTCACTTCCAGACGTAAAGGCTCGATATCTTCCCCGCGCGCTTTCGCCTGGCCGATGGATTTCGATCGAGAGTTACGCTCTGCTTGCAGGTTTTCCGTGTTGACCTGCAAAACTTTACGACGCTCTTCAAGAGCGCGCAGCTTATCTACATCCAGCTTAAAGCCCCGGCGTGCCAGTTTTTCAGCGACTGCGTCTGGCTCATTACGCAGCAGATTGGGATCGAGCATGCTTATCCTGTGCTTATCGAATTAAAATAGGAAACGTGACCACAGCCTGCAGTCACAGGGATACAGTGCCAACATTACCGCAACGATCGCGCTAACGGTAGCGTTTTGTGGGGCTATTTTGATCCTGTTCAGCCAGCCAGGCGAGCTTTTCGCCAATCTTGCCTTCAAGACCCCTGTTTGTGGGATGATAATAGCGTGTTTGCGCTATTTCCGGCGGGAAATAAACCTCGCCTGCGGCGTAGGCGTTTGGCTCATCATGCGCGTAGCGGTATTCCTGGCCATAGCCCATTTCTTTCATCAGTTTCGTCGGCGCATTGCGCAGATGCACAGGCACATCATAATCCGGGCGTTCACGGGCATCAGCCAGCGCCGCTTTGAACGCGGTATAAACCGCGTTACTTTTCGGCGCACAGGCTAAATAAACAATCGCCTGGGCTATCGCCCGTTCCCCTTCCGCAGGGCCGACGCGGGTAAAGCAATCCCACGCAGAAATCGCCACCTGCATTGCGCGAGGATCGGCATTGCCGACGTCTTCAGAAGCAATCGCCAGGCAACGTCGGGCGACATACAGCGGGTCGCCGCCAGCAGTAATGATCCGGGCATACCAGTAAAGCGCCGCGTCCGGGGCGCTACCACGCACCGATTTATGCAATGCGGAGATGAGATCGTAAAAGCGGTCGCCTTTATTATCAAAGCGCGCGCTGCGCTCCCCGGCGATTTCGGTCAGTAATGCGGGCAATAATACTCGCTTACCGCTGTCATCCACTTCCGCCATGTCTGCCATCATTTCCAGCGTATTTAACGCCCGACGCGCATCTCCGTTCACCAGTTCGGCGATCGCCCGGCGCGTCTCGTCCGGCAGAACGATATCCTGGCCGCCATAACCACGCGCTTTGTCATCCATCGCCTGATTCAGCACCTGCTCAATATCTTCAGTCGTTAAGGATTTGAGGAGATACACGCGGGCGCGTGACAGCAAAGCCGAGTTCAGCTCGAAGGACGGGTTTTCGGTCGTCGCGCCAATAAACGTAATCGTGCCGTCTTCGATATGCGGCAGAAACGCATCCTGCTGGCTCTTGTTGAAGCGATGGACTTCATCGACAAACAGAATAGTGCGGCGCCCGGCATTACGGTTCTGGCGGGCGCGTTCAATGGCTTCACGGATCTCTTTTACGCCAGAAGTCACGGCGGAAATACGTTCGACGTCAGCATTGGCATAGCGGGCAATCACTTCGGCCAGCGTGGTTTTGCCCGTACCGGGCGGCCCCCACAAAATCATCGAGTGCAGGTGCCCGGCCTCAATTGCACGAGGCAAAGGCTTACCCGCAGCCAGCAGATGCTGCTGACCAATATACTGCGCTAAATTTTCTGGCCGCATACGCGCGGCCAGTGGCTGAAAGGTATTATCAGAAAAATCGAGCGACAGATTGCTCACTCATGCGCCTCTACTTACGTTGGTCGTCTACCGTTACACCTTGCGGCGGAGTAAAGGTAAATTTTGATGCATCGACAGCGCTATTCTGCTGAGATTTCAGCTGATAGCTGCTGCGCTGATCGTCTTGTTCCACTGCGCTGAACTGATGAATAGTCCCGTCACGACCCACATTAATGGTGAACTGTTTCAGGTTACCGCTACTGCTTTTTGGCGTCAGCACAAAGTCATCGCCATTTTGTTTGATGTTGTACTGCTGCCAGTCGCTGGACTGGTTGCGGGCTATCAGCATAAACGGCGTATTGCCCGTCGCATCTTTTAACCAGGTCGCCGTTGCCTGCTCGACAAACGGGTTAAAGAACCATAGCGTTTTCCCGTCAGAGACCAGAATGCTCTCGTCGGGCTGCGTCATATGCCAGTTAAACAGATTAGGACGCTTAACCCATAAGTCGCCCTGGCCTTCCTGAACGGCGGCGCCGCTGCCGTCAGTCACTTTTTGTGTAAAGCTGGCGTGGAAGCTGCTGACTTTATCCAGACGGCTTTTCAGATCGCTGGCGGCATCCGCCCATACGCTGCTCACCACAAAGCCGGAGAGTAATGCGCAGGTGATTGCGATTTTTTTCATCATTATTCCTCAAAATACGTCACTCCCGATGGGGAGTTCCCTCTGCTCTCTATTCCAGGCCAAAAATCAGCATGAGGAAAGAAGAAAATACTGAATTCTTATTTATTTACCGATCTTTGCAATCATTCGAACGGCGGTGGCGCCAGCACCTCGCGATTCCCGTTATGGCCTTGTTCGCTGACAATGCCCTGGGCTTCCATCTGCTCGACAATGCGCGCCGCACGGTTGTAACCGATACGGAACTGGCGCTGAACGCCAGAAATGGACGCTTTGCGTTTTTCGGTCACAAAGCTCACCGCCTGATCGAATAACGGGTCCAGCTCCTCGCCGCCGTCAAAGCCGCCGCCGCCCCCTTCGCTTTCGCTATCCGAGGTGATGCCGTCAATGTATTGCGGGCGACCACGCGCTTTCCAGTCCTGCACCACCGCATGCACTTCCTGGTCGCGGACAAACGCGCCATGAACACGTACCGGCATGGTCGAGTTCGGGCCGGAATAAAGCATATCCCCCATCCCCAGCAGGGACTCCGCGCCGCCCTGATCGAGGATCGTGCGTGAGTCGATCTTACTGGATACGGTAAAGGCGATACGCGTCGGAATGTTGGCCTTAATCAGACCGGTAATAACGTCAACCGACGGGCGCTGAGTCGCCAGCACCAGGTGAATACCTGCGGCACGCGCTTTCTGCGCCAGACGCGCAATCAGCTCTTCAACTTTCTTACCGACGGTCATCATCAGATCGGCGAATTCATCGACCAGAACCACGATATACGGCAGTTTTTCCAGAACCGGATGCTGGGCATCCATGCTGTCGCCCGGCTTCCAGTACGGGTCTGGAATCGGACGCCCCATCCGTGCCGCTTCGGCAATTTTCTCGTTATAGCCCGCCAGATTACGCACGCCAAGCGCCGACATCAGCTTATAGCGGCGTTCCATTTCATTAACGCTCCAGCGCAGTGCGTTGGCGGCGTCTTTCATATCGGTAACCACTTCGGTCAGCAGATGCGGAATGCCTTCATAGACCGAAAGTTCCAGCATTTTCGGGTCAATCATGATGAAACGCACGTCTTCCGGCTGCGCTTTATACAGCATGCTGAGGATCATGGCATTGACCCCAACCGATTTACCGGAACCCGTCGTCCCCGCAACCAGCAGATGAGGCATTTTCGCCAGATCGGCCACAACCGGATCGCCAGCGATATCTTTACCCAGCACCACGGTGAGCGGCGACGGATTCTCGCGGAATTTAGCGTTATCCAGCACTTCACGCAGGTAGACGGTCTGACGTTTTTTGTTCGGCAGTTCGAGGCCCACGTAAGGCTTACCAGGGATCACTTCTACCACGCGTACCGCAACGGTTGACAGTGAACGCGCGAGATCGCGTGACAGGTTAGAAATACGCGCGGCTTTCACGCCCGGCGCCAGATTCAACTCAAAACGGGTAATAACAGGCCCTGGGGAATAGTTCACCACGTCAGCTTTAATGCGGAAATCCGCCAGCCGCGCTTCGACCAGGCGCGCCATTTGTTCCAGCGCGAAAGTATCGACCGGTTCCACTGCGCTCGGCGGCGGCGTCAGCAGATCCAGCGACGGCAGCGGCGTGGTAGGTTTCTGCAACGGACGACTGTCGCCATTACGCATCAACAACGGATGGATCAGGCTTTCCTGCGGCTGTGGCGCGGCCGGTTGTTGCGGCTGTTGATACGGTTGCTGCGGCGCGACGGGCTGCTGTGGTTGTTGATACTGTTGCTGTGGCGCAACCGGCTGCTGATACTGCTGCTGTGGCGCAACCGGCTGTTGCGGCTGCTGATACTGTTGCTGTGGCGCGACGGGCTGCTCAGGCATCACGCCGGGAGTAAACAACGGCTCATGCGGGCCTTCATCTACCAGCGCTTTCATCGGCGAGAATTCAAAATCATCCAGCGAGAACGGATGGGCTCCCGCAGGCTGTTCCCCGGCATAGCGCTGCTGCTGTGAAGAGGCAAACTGGCGAGCCAGTTCAGCTTCTGCTGCATCCTCATCTTCTGCCTGAGGAGCATCATGTTGATATTCGGAACCATAACGATGCTGCTGAGACTGGGCGAACTGACGTGCCAGCTCATCCTGCTGCATCTCATCAATTTCATCATCGCTATACTGCGTTTCGGCATCATACTGATGACGCCCCGCCGCACGCGCTTTCTCTTCCGCGATACGCTGAGACGGTAATTTTATGCCATACGAGGCCAGCTCACGGCGGGTCGGAACGCGAACGCGGTTAGGGCGAGGCAGTTGCGGGCCAATCCCCTCTTTAACCTGTGGGCGTGGCGCACCACCGCTTACCGGGCTAAACGCAGGTGCAGCGGATGCCGCCGCGCCTGCGGCCAGCGTTGCATCTTTGACGCCTGCCGCCAACGGCGCAACCGCGGCAACGGATTCAACAGGCGGCACAGAAGCTGCTGTCGGTGCCGATGGTTTAACCGGCTCCGGCGCTTTCGCTGGCTCAGGAATCGGCTGATACCATGCAGCCAGTTGCTCACGCTCACGTGCGCGTTTCTCTTCCACTTCTTCAAAGTAGTAGAGCGGCGGACGAGCGGGTTTAATTTCTTCCGCTACAGGCTCAGGCTCCACCGCAGACGGCGGCTCAACAGCGGGCTGCTGCTGATAATACGTATCCTGAACCGGTTCCTGCGGGTAAGCCGATTGCGGCTCGAAAGTCGGCTCGTGTTGATAAACAGGCTCTTGCGGATAAACCGGCTCAGGGTGCCAGGGTTGTTCCGCCGCAGGTTCCTGCACCTGCGGCACAGGCTGTTCATACGCGTGTTCAGCGTAATACTGCGCTTGCGGCTCGGTCGGCGCAGGCTGCTGCCACGGTTCATGATGTGGCGCTTGCGGCTGCGCATATTGTGGTTGCGGCGGATAACTTTCCGGCGCGGGTGCAATGACCGGTTCGCCGGTTTGCGGCCCCGGAACAGGCTGCCATTCCACCACCGGTTGCGCAGACGCGGCTTCAGCACCCGGCACCGACGGTGCAGACATAACCGGATCGACAGGCGCCGCCCAGGCTTGCGTTGCCGTTGTCGCCGCAGCAGCGGAGGCAACAGGCTCCGTGACCGAATGCCCATTCAGCAGAGGATCGTATTCCTCATATTCCGGCTGCGTCGCACGATGGCCGGAGAACAGCACATCATCAGGATCGGCGGCCACGCCACGCGCGCTGTATTCGATATCGTCTTCATCATCCATACGCTTGCCGGAGAAAAGCGCCGCATCCGTGTGTCGCCCACGCGGATTGCTGAACTTCTCTGCCAACCGCTTACGGCGCGCCAGTGCGCCACGAAGGATGCGCGCACGTCGGGATTCGCGCTGTGCGCCCACCGCTTCATCTTCGTATTCGTCATCATCTTCATACTCGTCGTCATCGACCCAGGTGTCATCGCGGCGAGTACGGTTGCTGGCGAAAGTGAGAATATTCAGCAGCCAGCCACCCAGTTTTTCTGCAATGCTCACCCAGGACCAGCCGGTGAAGAGCGTCAGACCGGCTGCCCAGACGCACAGCAGCGTAATCGTTCCCCCGCTGCTGTGCAGCAGAGGCTGAAGCGTGGTGCTTAACAGGCTGCCAATGACGCCGCCGGACGCGAAGTACCAGATATCATCAGCATTAATTGCGGCTAATCCGCAGGAGGTAAGAATCAACGCCAGGACGCCGATAATGCGCAGCGACACGGCAAAATAGTCGATGTAATCGTCGTTGCTCTGGTGCCGCCAGGCAAACCAGCAGCCGCCAACGATAATCACCGGGATGGTGTAGGCCATCACGCCAAAGATAAAGAACAGCGTGTCAGCCAGCCATGCGCCCGGCGCGCCGCCCAAATTATGGATAGGCTCATGCCATGCGGTTTGCGACCAACTGGGATCTGAAGGGTTAAAGCTAAGTAAGGCTGCCATCAACCAGACGGCAAAAAGGGCAATAAGGATCAGCAACGCTTCCAGAAGTCGGCGCCCGCTGCTTAACTTTTTCAATGTGACTTCTTTGTCTTCAGTGTATTCCTGGCTCAAAAAAGGCTCTCCAGGTTTCGGGCTTTTCCTGCCCGATGCTAAAACGGACAACAGCACCGGGTTGCCCCGGCACTGTTGCTGTATGGATTAACAGGAGTGTAATCAAACTACGTCGATTTTGCACCTGTTCCGTGTTAGCGCGTCTTAATTACCAGACGATTGCTCTGTTTGACTTCTTCCATTACCACGTAAGTACGTGTGTCATTCACGCCAGGCAGACGCAGCAGGGTTTCACCCAGCAGCTTACGGTACGCTGACATATCCGGCACGCGTGTTTTCAACAGGTAGTCGAAATCACCGGAAACTAAATGACACTCTTGAATTTCTTCAAGTTTTTGTACTGCGGCGTTAAATTGTTCAAACACATCTGGAGCGCCACGATTCAGAGTAATCTCAACAAAAACCAGAAGTGATGCATCCAGATAATGCGGGTTTAACAGCGCCGTATAGCCCTGAATAAAACCCTGTCTTTCCAGCCGACGGACACGCTCAAGGCAAGGCGTCGGTGAAAGTCCCACTCGTTTAGAAAGCTCGACGTTAGAAATACGCCCATCCTTTTGCAACTCATTAAGAATGTTACGATCGATACGGTCGAGATCTTTGCCAGGGCGCTTCTTGCTATCTACCATTATTATTGTCTCTCTGTATTCCTTCCCTACTCCTGCCTGACTCTACTAACATCACTGTTCAGAGTCGATGCCCATCACAATAGACCGAACCCAGAGGGATTAACGGCGCGCAATGCCAGGGCCTATGGTGAGAAGACCGTTGCCGGATGGCAGCTATCGACATCACGAATGGCGTCTGTCCACGCCATGCGTAGATTTCACTAGCCCGGTAAACATGGTGCTTATATGCATGATTATGCAGCACACACATAACACTGTTTTTTTCTTCCAGAAGATGTTTTCGCAAAACAGCAGGGGATTGTCAAAGCAAAACATCGATTTTTAGTACAACATGCCAGTTATTCATTAAGAGCGGCGCTAAATCGTCATTTTATCACCTTATAACTGACCGATTTTAAGTAGAAAGCGTTATATCGCAGCTCTAAATCCGCCCATTCATCGGTTCCTGCTATTACACATATTGTTAACAAAATCGCTATACTCTTTTTTTACGTCTGCAAATTCCCTACAATCCTGCCCATTGCCTGCCAACAACTATGGGGATCTCATGGGCACGACCAAACACAGTAAACTGCTTATCCTGGGTTCTGGACCGGCGGGATATACCGCTGCGGTCTACGCTGCGCGCGCAAACCTGCAACCGGTTCTGATTACCGGTATGGAGAAAGGCGGTCAACTGACCACCACGACGGAAGTGGAAAACTGGCCTGGCGATCCGAACGATCTGACCGGGCCGCTGTTGATGGAGCGCATGCACGAACATGCGACGAAATTTGATACTGAAATCATCTTCGATCACATCAATAGCGTGGATCTGCAAAACCGTCCTTTCCGTCTGACCGGCGACAGCGGCGAATACACCTGCGATGCGCTGATCATCGCAACCGGCGCTTCCGCACGCTACCTCGGCCTGCCGTCTGAAGAAGCATTTAAAGGCCGTGGCGTGTCTGCCTGCGCCACCTGCGACGGTTTCTTCTATCGCAACCAGAAGGTCGCGGTCATCGGCGGCGGCAACACGGCGGTTGAAGAAGCGTTATACCTGGCGAACATCGCCGCTGAAGTGCATTTGATTCACCGTCGCGACGGCTTCCGCGCCGAAAAAATTCTGATCAAGCGCCTGATGGATAAAGTGGAAAACGGCAACATCGTGCTGCACACCCACCGCACTCTGGAAGAGGTGACCGGCGATCAGATGGGCGTTACCGGTTTGCGTCTGCGTGATACGCAAAACCCGGACAACATTGAATCCCTTGACGTTGCAGGCCTGTTTGTCGCCATCGGCCACAGCCCGAACACCGCGATTTTTGAAGGTCAGCTCGAACTGGAAAACGGCTATATCAAAGTCCAGTCCGGCATCCACGGTAACGCCACGCAGACCAGCGTTCCCGGCGTGTTCGCCGCAGGCGACGTGATGGACCATATTTATCGTCAGGCAATCACCTCAGCGGGCACAGGTTGCATGGCGGCGCTGGACGCTGAACGCTACCTTGACGGTCTGGCTGACGCGTGCAAATAGTTTTTACAAATCAGTAACAAAAGTAAAAAAGGCGACTATAAGTCGCCTTTATTTTTGCCCCGTTGTAACATTGCCGTGCCAAAAATTCCGATAACTCACCTGCTAAGCGTGCAATGAATAAAACCCGTCAAAAAGAATTGACCCGCTGGTTAAAACAGCAAAGTGTAATTTCCCAACGTTGGCTGAACATTTCACGCCTGTTGGGTTTCGTGAGTGGCGTACTGATTGTCGCTCAGGCCTGGATCATGGCTCGCATTCTCCAGCACATGATCATGGACAATATTCCCCGCGAAGCCCTCCTGCTCCCCTTCATCGTACTGATGTTGGTGTTTGTCCTGCGCGCCTGGGTGGTCTGGCTGCGCGAGCGGGTGGGTTTTCATGCCGGGCAGCATATCCGATTTGAGATCCGCCGCCAGGTGCTGGATCGCCTGCAACAGGCAGGGCCAGCCTGGATTCAGGGTAAACCGGCTGGTAGCTGGGCGACGCTGGTGCTGGAGCAGATTGACGATATGCATGATTACTATGCCCGCTATCTGCCGCAAATGGCGCTTGCTGTCTGCGTTCCCTTGTTGATTGTGGCGGCGATCTTCCCGTCAAACTGGGCCGCCGCGCTGATTTTGCTCGGCACCGCACCGCTGATCCCATTATTTATGGCGATGGTGGGAATGGGCGCCGCCGACGCTAACCGCCGTAATTTCCAGGCGCTTGCCCGCCTGAGCGGGCATTTCCTCGACCGCTTACGCGGTATGGAAACGCTGCGCATCTTCGGGCGCGGTGAAGCAGAAACGGAAAGCATTCGTGTCGCTTCACAAGATTTTCGCCAGCGCACAATGGAAGTCCTGCGTCTCGCCTTTTTATCCTCCGGGGTACTGGAGTTCTTCACGTCGCTGTCCATTGCTCTGGTCGCGGTTTATTTCGGTTTCTCCTACCTCGGCGAACTTAATTTCGGCCATTACGGGACAGGCGTCACGCTTGCCGCCGGCTTCCTGGCGCTGATTCTGGCGCCGGAGTTTTTCCAGCCACTGCGCGATCTGGGCACCTTTTACCATGCCAAAGCGCAGGCGGTAGGTGCGGCTGACAGCCTGAAAACCTTTATGGAAACACCTCTCGCTCACCCGGAACGCGGCGATGTCGAACTTTCCGGGAAAGAACCGGTAACCCTTGAAGCGCAGGATCTGATAATTACCTCGCCGGAAGGTAAAACGCTTGCCGGACCGCTGAATTTCACACTGGCCGCAGGTCAGCGCGCCGTACTGGTTGGTCGCAGCGGTTCAGGAAAGAGTTCGCTGTTAAACGCGCTGTCTGGCTTTCTCTCTTATCAGGGCTCCCTGTGCATTAACGGCGTTGAACTTCGTGATTTATCCCCGGAATCCTGGCGAAAACATCTCTCCTGGGTGGGGCAAAACCCACAATTACCGGCTGGCACGCTCCGTGAAAACGTCCTGCTTGCCCGCCCGGATGCCAGTGAACAAGCGCTACAGGCGGCTCTCGACAGCGCCTGGGTCAGTGAGTTTTTACCTCTGTTGTCGCAAGGTGTAGACACGCCGACTGGCGATCACGCGGGTCGCCTTTCCGTCGGTCAGGCGCAGCGGGTTGCGGTTGCCCGCGCCCTGCTGAATCCCTGCAAATTGTTGTTGCTGGATGAACCCGCCGCCAGTCTGGATGCCCACAGCGAGCAGCGTGTAATGCAGGCGCTGAATGCCGCATCAAAACGCCAGACCACGCTGATGGTAACGCATCAGTTAGAAGATCTTGCCGACTGGGACGTGATCTGGGTTATGCAGGACGGGCAAATCATCGAGCAAGGTGATTATGCCCAACTCAGCAGCGCCAACGGCGCGTTTGCGACACTATTGGCTCATCGTCAGGAGGACATTTAAATGCGTGCCTTGCTACCGTATCTGACGCTGTATAAACGTCATAAGTGGATGTTAACGCTCGGTATTATTCTGGCCATCGTCACGCTACTGGCCAGTATCGGTTTGCTGACGCTCTCTGGCTGGTTCCTCTCCGCTTCAGCCGTAGTCGGTGTGGCGGGTATCTATAGCTTTAACTACATGCTGCCGGCTGCTGGCGTACGCGGTGCGGCGATCACCCGTACTGCGGGCCGGTATTTCGAGCGTCTGGTCAGCCATGACGCCACCTTCCGCGTATTGCAACATTTGCGTATTCATACGTTCAGCAAGCTGCTGCCGCTCTCCCCTGCTGGTCTTGCCCGCTATCGTCAGGGCGAGCTGCTGAACCGCGTCGTCGCCGATGTCGATACGCTGGATCACCTCTACCTGCGCGTTATTTCTCCGCTGGTTGGCGCGTTTGTGGTGATTATGGTGGTCACGCTGGGGCTGAGTGTTCTCGATTTCACCCTCGCGATTACGCTGGGTGGCATTATGCTGCTGACGCTGTTTATTATGCCTCCGCTCTTCTATCGCGCCGGAAAAAGCACCGGGCAGAACTTAACCCATTTACGCGGTCAGTATCGCCAGCAGTTAACCGCCTGGCTACAGGGTCAGGCGGAACTGACAATATTTGGCGCCAGCTCGCGCTATCGGGCACAAATGGAAGCCACGGAATTACAGTGGCATGAAGCCCAGCGACGTCAGTCTGAATTAACGGCGCTATCCCAGGCCTTAATGCTGCTGATTGGCGCACTGGCGGTAATGCTAATGTTATGGATGGCTTCCGGCGGCGTCGGCAATAACAGCCAGCCTGGCGCGCTGATAGCACTGTTTGTCTTTTGCGCACTGGCGGCATTTGAAGCGCTTGCCCCCGTTACCGGCGCGTTTCAACATCTTGGCCAGGTCATCGCCTCTGCGCTGCGTATTACCGAACTGACCGAGCAGCAGCCTGAAGTGACCTTCCCGGATGACGAAGCAGCGGCTCCCCGGCAGGTAACGCTGACGCTGCGTGACGTTTCATTCAGTTACCCGGAGCAGCCGCAAAAAGCGCTGGATGCCCTTTCTCTGCAAGTCGCGCCCGGAGAACATATCGCTATTCTCGGACGCACTGGCTGCGGGAAATCGACATTGCTGCAACTGCTCACCCGCGCCTGGGACCCGCAGAGCGGCGATATTCTGCTTAACGATCAACCGATTTCAACGCTGGATGAAGCAGCCCTGCGTCGCACCATTAGCGTGATGTCGCAGCGAGTACACCTGTTCAGCGCCACATTGCGTGACAACCTGCTGCTGGCAGCGCCAGACGCAAACGACGATACGCTCTCAGAGATGCTGCGCCGTGTCGGGCTGGAAAAGCTGCTGGAGGATGGCGGACTTAACAGCTGGCTAGGCGAAGGCGGACGTCAGCTGTCAGGCGGCGAGCTTCGTCGTCTGGCTATCGCCCGTGCCCTGCTGCACGATGCGCCGCTCATGCTGCTCGATGAACCCACTGAGGGGCTGGACGCGACAACCGAAAGCCAGATGCTTGAATTGCTGGCAAAGGTTATGCGCGGGAAAACCGTTTTAATGGTCACGCACCGTCTGCGCGGGTTGTCACGTTTTGATCAAATAATAGTGATGGACAACGGGCAAATTATTGAGCAAGGTAATCACGCAGATCTGTTAGCCAGGCAGGGTCGTTATTACCAGTTTAAGCAACGTCTGTAAGCTATTATTGAACGATCCGACTTGCGTACTGGAGTTCTGCGGTCATGCGCCTGGTTCAGCTTTCTCGCCACTCAATCGCCTTCCCCTCGCCGGAAGGCGCGTTACGTGAACCCAATGGTTTATTGGCGCTTGGTGGCGATCTCAGCCCTGCCCGCTTATTGATGGCCTATCAGCGGGGTATTTTCCCGTGGTTTTCACCGGGCGACCCGATTCTTTGGTGGTCACCCGATCCTCGCGCTATTTTGCAGCCTGAAACATTACACATCAGCCGCAGCATGAAGCGTTTTCACAAACGATCGCCCTATCGCGTCACGCTTAATTATGCGTTTGGTCAGGTTATTGAAGGCTGCGCCAACGATCGTGACGAAGGAACCTGGATCACGCGCGATGTCGTGGAAGCGTATCACCGCTTACATGAGCTGGGGCATGCGCATTCCATCGAAGTATGGCGACACAACGCGCTCGTCGGCGGCATGTATGGCGTTTCACAAGGCACCCTGTTTTGCGGCGAATCGATGTTCAGTCGCCAGGAGAACGCCTCCAAAACCGCGCTGCTTGTTTTTTGCGCTGAATTTATTCGTCAGGGTGGAAAATTAATCGACTGCCAGGTGCTGAATAGCCACACGGCATCGCTTGGCGCTGTCGAAATTCCCCGCAGGCAATACCTTGAACATCTGGGATCATTACGGCAACAGCGATTACCGGGTCATTTCTGGGTGCCGCGCACGTTATTTTCGCCTCAGGCGTGAATGTTTTCGGCACATTTTTTGTCAGGGTGTTATAATTGTGCCGCAGAGCAGGTTATGCCCATTACCCCGCCGCCGTTAAGGAACCGTTCGCGTCAGGTAACGCCCATCGTTTATCTCATCGCTCCCTTATACGTTGCGCTTCAAGTGCGGCTTTGCCGTGTTTTTCGGAGTAATGCGCCAAACCTGATTTGCTGCGTTTTAAACGCGCAAATCTTTACTTATTTAAAGAACTTCGGCATTATCTTGCCGGTTCAAATTACGGTAGTGATACCCCAGAGGATTAGATGGCCAAAGAAGACAATATTGAAATGCAGGGTACCGTTCTCGAAACGTTACCTAATACCATGTTCCGCGTAGAATTAGAAAACGGTCACGTGGTTACTGCACACATCTCCGGTAAAATGCGTAAAAACTACATCCGCATCCTGACGGGCGACAAAGTGACTGTTGAACTGACCCCGTACGACCTGAGCAAAGGCCGCATTGTCTTCCGTAGTCGCTGATTGTTTTCACGCCCGGGTGGCGTAAAGATAAAAAAAGGTCGGTTTATCCGGCCTTTTTGTTGTCCCTTTCCTGCATGAATACCGTTGATGCGAATTAACATTATTTTTATTCCCCGCAGCGTCCCTTCCTTCTACATTCAATACTGAACTGCCTGTACGGCAGTGAACGAAACGCTACGGCGAACAACGGTGATCAACTTTTTCTAAGCTGCCTGTACGGCAGTGAACAACTTGGCGTGCTGATGGGCGAAGTTCTGCGATTTCTAAGCTGCCTGTACGGCAGTGAACACAGTGTAATTCAGGTTCGACGCTGGTTTAACGTTTCTAAGCTGCCTGTACGGCAGTGAACAGGAATAATATCAGACAATCACGTTGATTTATTGAAGAAAAACGCAACGTCTTCCTGTCAGACCCTTTTTCACCCAAGTTATATATATAAAATAAAATCAATAAGTTAGTAACATGAAATAAAAAAGGGTATATTGCGCTCTGTTTTAATCCTCCACCATCCGCGCATACTCTTCTGTCAAAAAATCCACCAGCGCGCGTACGGACGGCAATAATCCACGGCGGGACGGGAATACCGCATGAATCACCTCTCTTCTGGGTTCCCATCCTTCCAGCAAGGCAACCAGCTCCCCCGCAGCCAGTTGGTCTTTCACCATTAAAACAGGTAACTGAACGAGGCCGACGCCCGCAACGGCCGCTTCACGCAGCGCCAGCATGTCTGTAGTGATCAAACGCGGTGTAAAGTGAACTTCAGCGCGCGCGCCCTGTGGACCAAAGAGTTCCCAACGGTGGATATGTTTACCTGAAGCCAGGCTCAGTCCGGGCCAGTGATGCAGTTCTGCTGGCGAAGAAGGATTCCCCATACGCTGTACCAGCGCCGGGCTGGCAAACAAACGGTGCCCCCTGTCCGCCAGCACGCGCATCACCAGATCGCTGTCTTCAAAAGGACGCGGCCGGACGCGAATTGCAACGTCAATGCCCTCGCCAACCACGTCAACACGGCGGTTGGTTGCTTCAAGTTGTAACGACACATCGGGATAACGCGCCATAAACTTCGCCAGCATTGGGCCGATATGTACATGTAGCAACGTCACTGGACATGTCAGTTTTACAATGCCGCGCGGCTCGACCTGTAAGGCGGCTATCGCATCCTGCGCCGCCTGTGCTTCCACCAGCATTGCCTTACAATGTTCATAAAAGGTCTGCCCGACTTCAGTGACATTAAATTGCCGCGTGGTTCGTTGAATAAGGCGAACGCCCAGCCGTTCCTCCAGTTGCGCAATACGTCGGCTAAGCTTTGACTTTGGTTCATCCAGCGCTCGCCCTGCCGCCGCAAATCCCCCCTCCTCGACGACATGAACAAACCACGCAAAATCATTGAGATCCGGTTTTGTCATTACATTGTCCTGTTTATAGAACGGTAAGGTCTATTTTAGCGACTACTCAGATCATTGTCATAGATATAAGCTTATTTACATCAAGACAACGCCACCGAGGAGACCACCATGAAACAGATTACAGGCGTCTATACCGCACCTCGCCCGCACTGGGTTGGCGATGGATTTCCGGTTCGTTCGCTCTTCTCTTATCAGTCCCATGCAGAGCAGTTAAGCCCGTTCCTGCTGCTGGACTATGCCGGGCCGCATACCTTTGCCCCTGGCGCCGAAAACGAAAAACGTGGAGTGGGAGAACACCCGCATCGCGGCTTTGAAACCGTCACGATTGTTTACAGCGGCGAAGTTGAGCACCGCGATTCAACAGGCCGCGGCGGCGTCATCGGCCCTGGCGATGTGCAGTGGATGACCGCAGGCGCAGGCATTTTGCATGAAGAGTTTCATTCTTCAGCCTTTACCCAACAGGGAGGCAAGCTGGAAATGGTGCAACTGTGGGTGAACCTGCCCGCGAAAGACAAAATGGCGGTGCCGGGTTATCAAAGCATCAGCAGCGATCTCATCCCTGCCGTAACGCTGCCTGACGAAGCCGGAACCGCGCGCATTATTGCGGGCCGCTATCAGGATGTGAAAGGCCCGGCGCATACCTTCTCGCCGTTGAATGTCTGGGATATGCGCCTGCAACGCGATCGTCATCTTACGCTGCCCGTCGCTGAAGGGTGGAGCACCGCGCTGGTCGTCCTGAAAGGAAGTATTACGGTGAATGGCACAACACCGGTAAATGAAGCGCAACTGGTGGTGTTAAGCCAGGAAGGTGAAAACCTGTATCTCGAAGCCAGTAGCGATGCCAGCGTTCTGCTGTTGTCAGGCGAGCCGCTGAATGAACCCATTGTCGGTTACGGCCCATTTGTCATGAACACAAAACAAGAAATCGCAGAAGCCGTACGCGATTTCAACTCCGGCCGTTTTGGCCAAATCTGAAAACATTGAGGAGTACACAATATGTCCAGTCCTGCTAATTTTAATGGTTTGCGCCCGGTAATTGACGTTAACGATTCCGTTATGCTGTTAATCGACCACCAGAGCGGGCTTTTCCAGACCGTTGGTGATATGCCAATGCCTGAATTGCGCGCCCGTGCGGCCGCGCTGGCCAAAATGGCGACCTTGTCGAAGATGCCGGTCATTACGACGGCATCTGTACCGCAGGGACCGAACGGCCCGCTGATCCCGGAGATCCACGCCAATGCACCGCACGCGCAGTATATTGCCCGTAAAGGCGAGATCAACGCCTGGGATAACGCTGATTTCGTCCAGGCGGTAAAAGCGACCGGCCGTAAAACGCTGATCATCGCCGGCACGATTACCAGCGTTTGCATGGCATTCCCGGCGATTAGCGCAGTCGCGGAAGGTTATAAAGTGTTTGCTGTCATTGATGCTTCCGGCACCTACAGCAAAATGGCCCAGGAAATCACGCTGGCACGCGTTGTTCAGGCTGGCGTCGTACCGATGGATACCGCCGCAGTGGCTTCTGAGTTGCAGGGCACCTGGAACCGTGAAGACGCAGCAGAGTGGGCTGAGGTCTACACCAAAGTGTTCCCGGCGTATCAGTTGTTGATCGAGAGTTACAGCAAAGCGCAGGAAGTGGTGAAAAACGGTGAGATACTGGATTCACAGCGCTAATCGTATTCCCTGCTCCCCCAGGGCAGGGAATATGTTCATTGCGTAACCAAACGATAATTAAAGCGTAAATTCTGCTTGACCGTTTTGGCGCAACTCCCTATAGTAGCGCCCCGTTGCCCCCAAGCGGTCAGGCAGCAATACAATATGGTGAGGTGTCCGAGTGGCTGAAGGAGCACGCCTGGAAAGTGTGTATACGGCAACGTATCGGGGGTTCGAATCCCCCCCTCACCGCCATATTCAGAAAAGAGCTCGTACGAAAGTACGGGCTTTTTTTTCGCATGTTGCACATCGCCGGATGGCGGCGCTCGCGCCTTATCCGGCCTACGAGTGGCGCTCTGTAGGCCTGATAAGCGAAGCGCCATCAGGCTTCTCAGAACCAGGGAATGGTCGCCGTAGAACTTAATCCATAGCTTGTGAATGTCCCGCTAACAGGTTCAGAACGCAGTTCACTGTGGCGAATAAACACCCGAAATTGTTGCTGATTCGACAAGCTCTTAACGTTCAGGTAAGGCAAATCGCTATGCTGTTCGGTTGACTCCACCAGGCGCAGTTGCGCCTGCTCTTCCGTCAACCATCCCTTCCTGACGGAACGCCGCAATAACCGTTGTGGACTGCTTTTCACCTGCACCCGACTCACCGTGCGCCAGCCTTTTACAGCCGGAACAGGGGTTATCGCCATACACTGGCAATAATCATTCAGCCCCTTACGCCATGAACCAGCCTCAAGTTCCTGTAACGCTTTTCTAAGCTATCTGTACGGCAGTGAACTGAAGCTGTTCGTCGCTATCATGGTGTTAATAAAGAAAAATATAAACACATAAAAATCATAGCGTTAAAAAACACTCAAAAAAAGGGTTTCCAGGTATCCGGGGCATGGCGGCAAAAAAAATCCGTAACCTCAAAAGAGATTACGGATTTTAGCGAGTTTATCTGAACGCGACTGGCGTTCAGATTTTACCGGTTACGAGATTAATGCGCAGCTTCCGGTTTGTGCTTTTGCGCACTCTGGAAACCATACGTCAGCTCATTTTTCTCTTTATCCAGCGCAACGGTCACCTGGCCGCCGCCAACCAGCGAACCGAACAGCAGCTCGTTTGCCAGCGGTTTTTTCAGGTTGTCCTGGACGACGCGCGTCATTGGACGTGCGCCCATCGCGCGGTCATAGCCTTTCTCTGCCAGCCAGTCACGCGCTTCCTGACTCACTTCCAGGGAGACGCCTTTCTGATCCAGTTGAACCTGCAACTCGACGATAAACTTATCGACAACCTGATGGATCACTTCAGTAGACAGGTGATCGAACCAGATAATGTTGTCGAGACGGTTACGGAACTCCGGCGTAAACACTTTCTTGATTTCACCCATCGCGTCCGTACTGTTGTCCTGATGGATGAGGCCAATCGATTTACGCTCAGTTTCACGCACACCGGCGTTGGTGGTCATCACCAGCACCACGTTGCGGAAATCCGCTTTACGCCCGTTGTTGTCCGTCAGCGTGCCGTTGTCCATCACCTGCAACAGCAGGTTAAAGACATCTGGATGCGCCTTCTCAATTTCATCCAGCAGCAGAACCGCATGCGGATGTTTGATAACCGCATCGGTCAGCAGACCGCCCTGGTCGAAACCGACATATCCCGGAGGCGCGCCGATCAGGCGGCTTACGGTGTGGCGTTCCATATACTCGGACATATCAAACCGCAGCAGCTCAATACCCAGTGCTTTGGAGAGCTGTACCGTTACCTCGGTTTTCCCTACCCCGGTAGGCCCCGCGAACAGGAACGAACCGACAGGTTTATGTTCATGACCGAGACCCGCACGGCTCATTTTGATCGCTTCGGTCAGCGCTTCAATTGCCTTATCCTGCCCGAAGACCAGCATTTTCAGGCGGTCGCCGAGGTTTTTCAGCGTATCGCGATCGCTCTGCGAGACGCTCTTCTCAGGAATACGCGCGATGCGCGCCACAACGGACTCAATATCCGCCACGTTGACGGTTTTCTTGCGCTTGCTGACCGGCATCAGACGAGCACGCGCACCGGCTTCGTCGATGACGTCAATCGCCTTATCCGGCAGATGACGGTCGTTGATGTATTTCACCGCCAGCTCTACCGCCGCACGCACCGCTTTCGCCGTGTAGCGAACATCGTGGTGCGCTTCGTACTTCGGTTTCAGGCCGTTGATGATCTGCACAGTCTCATCCACGGACGGCTCAGTGATATCAATTTTCTGGAAGCGACGCGCTAACGCGCGGTCTTTCTCGAAAATGTTGCTGAATTCCTGATACGTCGTGGAACCAATCACGCGGATCTTACCGCTGGAGAGCAGCGGTTTAATCAGGTTTGCGGCATCCACCTGGCCGCCCGACGCCGCACCCGCACCGATAATGGTGTGGATCTCATCAATAAACAGGATGCTGTTGGTGTCCTGTTCCAGCTGTTTGAGCAGCGCTTTAAAACGTTTTTCGAAATCGCCGCGATACTTGGTGCCCGCCAGCAGCGAACCGATATCCAGCGAGTAGAGGGTGCAATCCGCCATCACTTCCGGCACATCGCCCTGGACAATACGCCAGGCCAGACCTTCGGCAATCGCCGTCTTACCGACGCCGGACTCACCCACCAGCAGCGGGTTATTTTTCCGGCGGCGACACAGCACCTGAATGGCACGCTCCAGCTCTTTTTCACGGCCAATCAGCGGATCGATTCCGCCCACGCGAGCAAGCTGGTTAAGGTTAGTCGTGAAGTTCTCCATACGTTCCTCCCCGCCAACTTGTTCTTCGCTATTTGGCTGATTGCCGGGGTCAGAAGACTGACTCGGCTCGTCCTTTCGCGTCCCATGAGAAATAAAGTTCACCACGTCGAGGCGGCTGACTTCATGCTTACGCAGCAGATAGGCCGCCTGGGATTCCTGTTCGCTGAAGATAGCCACCAGCACATTCGCGCCAGTTACCTCACTGCGCCCGGAGGACTGAACGTGAAAGACCGCACGTTGCAGCACGCGCTGAAAACTCAACGTCGGCTGTGTGTCGCGCTCTTCTTCGCTGGCAGGCAGTACGGGTGTGGTTTGTTCAATGAAGGCTTCAAGTTCCTGACGGAGCGCCACCAAATCCACGGAGCACGCTTCCAGCGCTTCGCGGGCCGATGGGTTACTGAGCAACGCCAGTAACAAGTGCTCGACGGTCATAAACTCATGTCGGTGCTCGCGCGCTCTGGCGAAAGCCATGTTTAAACTGAGTTCCAGTTCTTGATTGAGCATAGGCACCTCCCCCAATTTTTACGCCTGCATTCAGGCTTTTTCCAGCGTACACAACAACGGATGCTCGTTCTCCCTCGCATACTTGTTCACCATCGCCACTTTGGTCTCCGCGACCTCGGCGGTAAATACGCCGCAGATAGCTTTACCTTGATAGTGAACCGCAAGCATCAGTTGCGTTGCACGTTCTACATCATAAGAAAAGAATTTTTGTAACACGTCAATAACAAACTCCATTGGAGTGTAATCATCATTGACTAATATCACTTTATACATAGATGGCGGTTTTAGCGCGTCGCGCACCTTATCTTCCGCCAGCTGGTCAAAATCCAGCCAATCGTTCGTCTTACCCATTGTCAGTCGTCATCTTCGGTTACGGTTACCGGCAGAACGTACTGCCGCTGACAAGAGCCTATGCACGCAATCAATCTACCCCAATTAATAGATAACTATCATCTATCTCTGTCATCCGCGACATCTGTCACATTACCGGCAATAGCGTTAACTGCTTCAAATTTTTGATTCATTTTTACCCCATCCACCCCGCCTGGCGCTTGACGCCCCGCCTGATTTCTCTAAATTGTAGTTTCGAGAGTTGGCGAGGTTTTGAACAGCCCCCACTCCGCCACCGGTTCATTCCATCTTACTTATATAAGATTTACGAAGGATGTCGAAGCATGGAAACGGGTACTGTAAAGTGGTTCAACAATGCCAAAGGGTTTGGTTTCATCTGCCCTGAAGGCGGCGGCGAAGATATTTTCGCCCATTACTCCACCATTCAAATGGATGGTTACAGAACGCTTAAAGCCGGGCAGTCTGTCCGGTTTGATGTCCACCAGGGGCCAAAAGGCAATCATGCCAGTGTCATCGTGCCCATCGAAGCAGAAGCCGTTGCATAGCTCTTCTGTCTCATTGTGTACATCCCGCAGTCAAAATGCCAGCCCGATCGGCTGGCATTTTTATTTCTGCGCCACTGCTTTTTGCCGGATGGCGACGCTGACGCGCCTTACCCGGCGGACAAACATCCGGCAAGATTCACTCCCGCGCCAGCGCATCTACCGGATCGAGTCGTGCCGCATTACGTGCGGGCAACCAGCCAAACAGTATCCCGGTAAACGTCGAGCACAAGAACGCCGTCAGGAGCGCAACGGGCGAGAAGCCGATTTCCCAGCCGGGTAAAAACATCTGTAGCGTAAAGGCGATCAACATCGACAGCCCGATCCCCAACGCGCCGCCGACCAGACACACCAGCACCGCTTCAATTAAGAACTGTTGCAGCACATCGCTGGCGCGCGCGCCTACCGCCATACGGATGCCAATCTCCCGGGTTCGTTCAGTGACGGAAACCAGCATAATGTTCATTACGCCGATCCCCCCTACCACCAGTGAGATCACCGCAACCAGCGTCAGGAACAGTTGAAGAGTACGTGTGGTCTTTTCGGCGGTTTTCAAGACGCCGTCCATATTCCAGGTAAAGAAATCCTTCTTCCCGTGGCGCAGCGTCAGCAGGCGGGTAAGCTGCTGCTCAGCCTGTGCGCTGTCAAATCCCTCTTTCACCCGAACGGTGATGGAGTTCAGCCATGACTGCCCCATCACCCGCCCGGACATCGTGCTGTACGGCAGCCAGACGCGGAGGATCTTACTGCTGCCGAACATAGACTGTTTCTCTTCGGCCACGCCGATCACCGTTGCAGGCATATTACCGACCAGGATCACTTCGCCCACCACTTTCGCTTTATTGGGGAAAAGTTGACGCCGCGTGTTGCTGTCGAGCACCACCACCTGTGCCCGGCCATTCAACTGCTCTCTGTTGAACGTGTTCCCCTCGCTAAAGGTCATGCCGTAGACGTTAAAATAGTCGCCGCTGACGCCATTGGCGCTGGCGGCCACGTCGATGTTGCCGTAGCGAAGCCGCAGATTTTGCGATACGGCAGGCGTCGCGGACGTTACCCACGGCTGCTTCTGAATCACGTTCAGATCGTCATATTTCAGCGCCTGCTGATATTGCGGATCGTCGTCGCCGAAGTCTTTACCGGGGTAAATATCGATAGTATTGGTGCCAATGGCGCGAATGTCCGCCAGCACCATCTGTTTTGCCGCATCGCCGACCACCACGATCGACACCACCGACGCAATCCCGATAATAATCCCCAGCATGGTGAGCAAGGTGCGCATTTTATTGGCGGCCATCGCCAGCCACGCCATCGTGAGCGCCTCACGAAATCCGCTGACAAACTGGCTCCAGCCGGAGGCCGTTTTGACGACGGGCTCTGCGATGCCTTGCCCCGCTTGCGTTTTCTGCGACGGCGGATTACGCACGATCTCGCCATCGTGGATTTCAATCACCCGTTCGGCCTGAGCGGCAACCTGCGGATCGTGGGTCACGATAATGACCGTATGCCCCCGATCGCGCAGTTGATGCAGAATCGCCATCACTTCATCACCGGAATGGCTGTCGAGCGCCCCCGTCGGTTCATCGGCGAGGATCACCTGCCCGCCGTTCATCAGCGCGCGCGCAATACTCACCCGCTGCTGTTGCCCGCCGGAGAGCTGCGAAGGCTGATAATCCACCCGATCGCCCAGCCCCAGCCGTTGCAGCAACTCTTCGGCCCGCTCCAGCCGTCGTTTGCGCTCCGTACCGGCATAAACGGCGGGTACCTCAACGTTTTGCGCCGCCGTCAGATGTGAGAGCAAATGATAACGCTGGAAGATAAAACCAAAATGTTCGCGGCGAAGTTGCGCCAGCGCGTCGCTGTCGAGCGTGGAGACATCCCGCCCCGCAATCCGATAGGTGCCGCTGGTGGGTTTATCCAGACAGCCGAGGATATTCATCAGGGTCGATTTACCGGAGCCGGACGCGCCGACAATCGCCACCATCTCTCCGGCATGAATTTGCAGGGAGATGCCCTTCAGCACCTCGACCTGTTCTTCACCTGACGGATAACTGCGGCGAATATTGCTCAGCTCAAGCAATGCCGTCATTGCGCGGCTCCAGGTTTGCTCTCGCTGATCACCACCTCATCGCCCTCTTCCAGTCCCTTGACGATCTCCACGTCGGTATCGTTACGCGCGCCAATCGACACCTCGCGCTCACGGGTTTCGCCGTTACGCAACAGCGTGACTTTGTAGCGGTTATTGCCGACCGGGTCGCCAAGCGCCGCCAGCGGAATCGTCAGCACGTTTTTAATGTCTGTGAGCTGAATATGCACCTGTGCGGTCATGTCCAGGCGCAAAATCCCTTTCGGGTTAGGAACTTCAAAACGCGCATAATAGAAAATAGCGTCGTTCACTTTTTCAGGCGTGGGCAGGACATCTTTCAGCGCGCCTTCATAGCGGGTCTGAGGGTCGCCCAGCACGGTAAACCAGGCTTTTTGTCCGGGACGCAGGTGAATAACGTCCGCTTCGGAAACCTGCGCCTTCACCAGCATGGTGCTCATATCCGCCAGCGTCAGGATATTTGGCGCCTGTTGAGCGGCAATCACCGTCTGTCCCTGCAAGGTGGTGATTTGCGTCACCTCGCCTGCCATCGGGGCGACAATGCGGGTGTAATCCAGGTTGGTTTTTGCCGTATCAAGAGAAGCCTGATTACGTTTAATCTGCGCGTCAATCGTGCCGATTTGCGCCTGTTTGACGGCCATTTCCGTCGCGGCCGTATCCAGTTCCTGTCGCGAAATCGCCTGGGTTTTCGCCAGCTGTTGCTGGCGTGACAGGGTGACGCGCGCCAGTTTCCACTCGGCTTCAGCCTGTCGGCGCTGAGCGCGTAATTCCATCAGCGTGGCTTCCACCTCTTTGATCTGGTTTTCCGCCTGTTCAGGATCGATAACGCCAAGCAGCTGATCTTTTTTCACCTTGTCGCCAATTGCGACCGACAGCGTTTTAAGCTGGCCGCTGACCTGCGCCCCGACATCCACTTTGCGCAGCGCATCCAGTTTCCCCGTCGCCAGCACGCTCTGCTGGAGGTCGCCCGGACGGACAATCAGCGTTTGATAGTGGGGTAGCGGCGCATTTAACGTTCGCCAGAGCGTAAACATCGCCACGATGATAATGAGGGCGATGAGAATATAGCGCTTTTTCATTTTTCCCTTGAGTTTCATAACGATCCAACATTCCCCGAGATATCCACCAGAGTGGGAAGATAAACCTTAACGGTAAATAAACAAACACTGAAAAACGCGCCGAATATCGCCGTCGCTATCCATTGCTGGGCTGCATTCCGCCACAGATGTCGCGGCTGTTTCGCCGTTAATCCGCTCTCCCGCGCGCCAGCCAGAGTACGCGGGAGAACATTTTTTTGAACAGCGTCGGCACCGCGTCAACGCCGCGTCGCCCTGCCTCCATCGCCACTTCAATGGCTAAGTCAGGCTTTGACGAACGGTGGATCGCCTTCGAAATAATTTTCCGCATATTCATCGGGACGTTTTCCGGTATTTGCGCCACCCGATGAAAGACATCAGCAAATCCTGACCGATACATAAAATGTTCCATATCCAGAGCAGGCAATGCCGTCAGGTGCTCACGCTCTTCTTCCCGGTCGTTATTCAGCAAACCGCGCACCGTTGCGGCATATTTTTTCCCGGCTTCGTCGCCATCCACCAGCACATGCCACTCAATCCCCATCCGGCGGGCGAATTTTACCAGCGGTCTCAGGCCTGACTGGGCGAATTCGATCACTTTAATCCCTTCGGCATCGAAGTGGTGCCCACACTGGCGCGCCAGTTCGTTGATAACCCAGGTTTCCGTTTCGCCTTCCACCAGCAGCCAGCAGCGGGAAAACAGCGACGAGGCCCGGTTAAAACGAATATGAAAGGCGATGCGGCGACCATCTTCCGCGCTCAGCCCGCCAGGCCCCAGTCGCCAGGCTGCGACCCGTGAAGATTCACGCACCAGACGGACAACGTGCTCCACAGGCGTCAGCGACAGCAGCTCGCCGGAATTGGTCGTTGCCACACGTTGCAGCGGTAAAAGATTCAACAACTGCCATGCCACCGACAGCATAATCGGATGCAGACGCGTTTCCGGGTCTTCAACCAATAATAATGGTCGGGCATCTTTATCCAGCCGCAGCGTCCCTTTCGCCTGTAACAGCGTGGAAAACAGCCCCAGCAGGATCACGCGATGCGTGCGGCCGCCGGGTTTGTCGATCATCCGGTTAATAATGTCCAGATAGCGCCAGCTACGCTGTTCGTTGTTCGAACGGCGACGCATCAACCGATGACGGGATTGCCCCGCGCCTTGCTCGGAAAAGTAGTGCTCCAGCAGCTGTACCATCGCCGAAAGCCCCTGGCGGATCTGCCCGTCCGTTAAATTCTGCGGACGGGTCGCCAGCTCTCGCGCCAGAAAGTCCAACTGGCAGGCGGTAACTTCAACATCGGGAACATCGGGCACCGTACCGTTACGGATGCGTCGCATAAAGCGCGCATCGCGCAGGCGCAGTACCGGCATCAAACGAATGAGATGGTGTGCCTGGCGATTAATATCATCGACCGGCAGCGGGTGGCCGTCGCCATCAAGGAAGCTGCGCAGCGTCATCACGCTGCCATCTGCCGCGCTCTCCCCCTCCAGACGGTAGAAAATACGGTGAAAACCATCCTGACAGGGAGACCAGCATGCCTCCAGCGGGCGGTATCGACGCACCCGATGGCGGCCCGGCTGAGATTCACGGAAAGTGAGGATAATATGCAGATGATGTTCACGTCCCTGAAGATCTCCGGGGGGAAACCAGAAATCCTCGCGGATGAAATGATACAGTTCCGATTCTGGCGACAGCAGCAGAGTTAAGGCATCCAGCAGGCTGGATTTCCCCCACGCGTTCTCCCCAATCAGCACGTTGTTTTGCTCCAGCATCAACGATAATCGATTGATCCCGCGAAAACCCACAATCTCAACGCGTTCGAGAATCATGTATCCTCCAGAAATGAACAACTTATCCTTTCCGCAGTATAACGACAAAATCCGTTGCATGGCGTGATAATTGCAGCATTAAGTCCGTGCACTACACTCTTTATTAAGACAAATCAGAACAAGGACTCACACCACATTGCCCTAAATCAAACTAACTGAATTTTTTTAACTGGTGATTGGGTGACGTTCGTTCTTAAAATACAGTTTCCTGCATTATGTCGTCACCCTTTTATGACGATAAAAAAACAGCCGCATATTCAATGTGGTTAATTTTATTATTTGAGGTGGTTATGTTTAGAAAATTAGCAGCCGAATGTTTCGGTACATTCTGGCTCGTTTTCGGTGGCTGCGGAAGCGCCGTTCTGGCTGCGGCATTCCCTGAACTGGGAATTGGTTTTGCGGGTGTCGCGCTGGCTTTTGGTCTGACCGTACTGACAATGGCATTCGCCGTAGGTCATATTTCCGGCGGACATTTTAACCCGGCAGTGACATTAGGTTTATGGGCTGGCGGTCGTTTTCCGGCAAAAGAGGTCATTGGCTATATTATCGCTCAGGTTGTCGGCGGTATTATTGCTGCGGCGGTGCTGTATCTGATTGCCAGCGGTAAAGCAGGCTTTGATGCCGCTGCCAGCGGTTTTGCCTCTAACGGTTACGGCGAACATTCCCCTGGCGGTTATTCCATGCTTTCCGCCATCGTCATTGAAATCGTGCTGACCGCCGGTTTCCTGCTGGTCATTCATGGCGCGACGGACAAACACGCCCCGGCGGGTTTTGCCCCGATCGCCATTGGTCTGGCGTTAACCCTGATTCACCTGATCAGTATTCCGGTCACCAACACCTCTGTGAACCCGGCGCGCAGCACCGCGGTTGCGATCTTCCAGGGCGGTTGGGCATTACAACAACTGTGGCTGTTCTGGGTGATGCCGATTATCGGCGGTATTCTGGGTGGCGTGCTGTACCGCACGCTGCTTGAAAAACGCGATTAATTGAGTGAAGTCCGTGGTGTCGGGTGGCGACTACGCCTTACCCGACCTGCGATACAGTACAATAAGCAGGCCGGGTAAGCGTTAGCGCCACCCGGCTTTTTTTTGCTCCTTTACCTGACCGCCTTTATTGGGTAGTGTCATTGCGCTGTCTCGCATATAAAGGACCCGGTTGTTCATGTTTTCAGGACTTTTAATCATTTTGGTTCCACTGATTGTGGGCTACCTCATTCCACTTCAGCATCAGGCCGCATTAAAACTGATCAACCGGCTGTTAAGCTGGATTGTCTACGTCATTCTCTTTTTTATGGGGATCAGCCTGGCGTTCCTGGATAATCTCGCCAGTAATTTGCTCGCTATTTTTCATTATTCCGCTGTCAGTATTACCGTTATTTTGCTGTGCAACATCGCGGCATTATTCTGGCTGGAACGTTCGCTACCGTGGCGACACAACCACCAGCAGGAGAAATTACCTTCACGTATCGCGATGGCGCTTGAGTCACTTAAATTATGCGGCGTCGTGGTGCTGGGTTTTCTGCTTGGCCTCAGCGGGCTGGCATTTCTCAAACACGCTACGGAAGCCAGCGAATATACGCTGATCTTCTTATTATTCCTGATCGGCATCCAGTTGCGAAACAATGGCATGACCTTAAAACAGATTGTGCTGAATCGCCGGGGGATGATTGTCGCCGTGGTGGTGGTCGCCAGCTCTATGCTCGGCGGGGTTATCAATGCGCTCATTCTCGGCCTGCCGATCAAAACCGCGCTGGCAATGGCATCGGGTTTCGGCTGGTATTCCCTGTCCGGCATTTTATTGACCGAATCGTTCGGCCCGGTAATTGGCAGCGCCGCTTTCTTTAACGATCTGGCGCGCGAGCTGATAGCGATTATGCTGATCCCCGGTCTGGTTCGTCGCAGTCGCTCCACCGCGTTAGGGTTATGCGGCGCCACGTCGATGGACTTCACGTTGCCGGTGCTTCAGCGTACAGGCGGTCTGGAGATGGTGCCTGCCGCCATCGTTCACGGTTTTATCCTCAGCCTGCTGGTGCCGATCCTGATGGCCTTTTTCTCAGCCTGATACCTCCCTGGCGGTAGAACCCTGCCGCCAAAATTGCGCTAAATCAATCTCCCTGTAAATTATGTAAGAAATCACTTTTATCCCTTTGCGCGCAGGCATAACCTTAAACATGTATATTAAATATAACTTTAAAAAAGGTGTGACCATGTTTTGTGTGCAATGTGAACAAACCATCCGTACTCCGGCGGGGAACGGCTGCTCCTACGCGCAGGGTATGTGCGGTAAAACAGCGGAAACGTCCGATCTCCAGGATCTGCTGATTGCGTCCCTGCAAGGTCTGTCTGCATGGGCTGCTAAAGCCCGTGAATATGGCATCATCGATCATGACGTTGACAACTTTGCCCCGCGTGCATTTTTCTCTACTCTGACCAACGTTAACTTCGATTCTCCGCGTATCGTCGGCTATGCCCGTGAAGCGATCGCCCTGCGCGAATCGCTGAAAGCGCAGTGCCAGAACATCGATGCAAGCGCCACGGTAAACAACCCGATGGCCGACCTGCAACTGGTCAGCGACGATCTGGGCGATTTGCAACGTCAGGCCGCCGAGTTCACCCCGAACAAAGACAAAGCCGCTATTGGCGAGAACATCCTCGGCCTGCGTCTGCTTTGCCTGTATGGCCTGAAAGGTGCGGCAGCGTACATGGAGCACGCCCACGTTCTGGGTCAGTATGACAACGACATCTACGCGCAGTACCACAAAATCATGGCGTGGCTGGGCACCTGGCCTTCCGATATGAACGCTCTGCTGGAATGTTCTATGGAAATCGGCCAGATGAACTTCAAAGTGATGAGCATCCTGGATGCCGGTGAAACCACCAAATACGGCCACCCGACCCCGACTCAGGTTAACGTGAAAGCGGTTGAAGGTAAGTGCATCCTGATCTCCGGTCACGACCTGAAAGATCTGTACAACCTGCTGGAGCAGACCGAAGGGACTGGCGTGAACGTCTATACCCACGGTGAAATGCTGCCCGCGCACGGTTACCCGGAACTGCGTAAATTCAAACACCTGGTCGGTAACTACGGCAGCGGCTGGCAGAACCAGCAGGTTGAATTCGCCCGCTTCCCTGGCCCTATCGTGATGACCTCTAACTGCATCATCGACCCGACCGTTGGCGCATATGACGACCGTATCTGGACGCGCAGCATCGTCGGTTGGCCGGGCGTAAACCACCTGGAAGGCGAAGATTTCTCTCCGGTTATCGCTCAGGCGCAGCAGATGGCAGGCTTCCCGTACAGCGAAATCCCGCATCTGATCACCGTTGGTTTCGGTCGCCAGACGCTGCTGGGCGCAGCAGACAGCCTGATCGACCTGGTCAGCCGCGAAAAACTGCGTCACATCTTCCTGGTGGGCGGCTGTGACGGCGCGCGTGGCGAACGTAACTACTTCACCGATTTCGCGACCAGCGTACCGGATGACTGCCTGATTCTGACGCTGGCCTGTGGTAAATACCGCTTCAACAAACTGGAATTCGGCGACATCGAAGGTCTGCCGCGTCTGGTTGACGCCGGTCAGTGTAACGACGCTTACTCCGCCATCATTCTGGCCGTCACGCTGGCAGAAAAACTGGGCTGTGGCGTGAACGACCTGCCGCTGTCTCTGGTGCTCTCCTGGTTCGAACAGAAAGCGATCGTCATCCTGCTGACGCTGTTGTCTCTGGGCGTGAAAAACATCGTGACCGGGCCGACTGCGCCAGGTTTCTTCACCCCGGATCTGCTGGCTGTCCTCAACGAGAAATTTGGCCTGCGTCAGGTCACCACCGTTGAAGAAGATATGCAGCAACTGTTGAGCGCGTAAGGAGTTTTAGAATGACGATGCCAACCACTCAGTGTCCGTGGCGGATGCAGGTACATCACATCCATCAGGAAACCCCGGATGTGTGGACTCTCTCATTACTGTGTCACGATCACTATCCGTACCGTGCCGGTCAGTATGCGCTGGTCAGCGTTCGCAACTCTGCGGATACGCTGCGGGCCTACACCATTTCGTCCACGCCGGGCGTGAGCGAGTACATTACGCTGACGATCCGTCGCATTGATGAAGGCGCAGGTTCACAGTGGTTAACCCGCGAGGTGAAACGCGGCGACTATATCTGGCTGTCCGATGCGATGGGCGACTTTATCTGTGAAGACAAAGCCGAAGACAAGTTCCTGATGCTGGCGGCCGGTTGCGGCGTCACGCCAATTATGTCGATGCGTCGTTGGCTGGCAAAATACCGCCCGCAGGCAGATGTGCAGGTGATCTTCAACGTGCGTTCGCCGCAGGATGTGATTTTCGCTGAGGAATGGCGTCAGTACCCGGTCACGCTGGTGGCGGAGAACAATGCGACCCACGGTTTCGTGGCTGGTCGCCTGACCACTGAATTACTGAAAAACGTGCCGGATCTGGCATCGCGCACCGTCATGACCTGCGGCCCGGCGCCGTATATGGACATGGTTGAGCAGGAAGTGAAAGCGCTCGGCGTAACGCGCTTCTTTAAAGAGAAGTTCTTTACACCAGTTGCCGAAGCGGCAACGGAGGGTCTGAAGTTCACCAAACTGCAACCGGCGCAGGAGTTTTACGCGCCTGTCGGCACCACGCTGCTGGACGCGCTGGAAAGCAATAAAGTTCCAGTGACTGTGGCATGTCGTGCTGGCGTATGCGGCTGCTGCAAAACCAAAGTGGTTTCCGGTGAATATACGGTCAGCAGCACCATGACGCTGACCGATGCGGAAATCGCCGACGGTTATGTGCTGGCCTGCTCCTGCCATCCGCAGGGCGATTTAGTTCTGGCATAAGCTCCCATTGCCGGATGACGCTTCGCTTATCCGGCCTGCCATCTTTCGGCAGGCCGGGTAAGGCATTTACGCCGCCATCCGGCAATTCTTCACCGCCAGGCCGAATTTCCCGCAACAGAGAACCGCCCCGCCCCCAGAAACGCCACCGCCAGCGCGCCAATAAAGAAATAAACTAAACTTTCTATCGCCCATGCGCCGACGGCATCCAGTTGCCAGGTTTTCCCGGTGCCGACCATTAACCACGCCACCACCATCGTCAATGCCAGTACCAGCGCGGCAGGACGCGTAAGAATACCCAGCACAATCAGGCAAGGCGCAATCACCTCGCCCACCAGCACGCCATAGGCGATAAACCCGGGCAATCCTTTTGCAATCAGCATATTGCTAATGCCATCAATACCGTCGAACAGTTTATGCAGGCCGTGAAACAGCATCAGCCCCCCTACTGCGAGGCGTAACAGAAACTTGCCAAAATCTTCATGCGTCAGCATACGGTTCACTGCATTTAATAACGTTGTAACCATCTGAATTGACTCCTGGTTCCGGCTGGTTTGCCATTAAATTACGCGTTCTGTCGGTTGAAATATAGCTGCTGAAAATAAGGGGTGATGACAAAGCGTAACGATTATCTTCATCTAAACTTGTAACCGGTATCACATTACAGGAGATGGAAAACCATGAAACAAACCGTTGCCGCTTACATTGCAAAAACACTTGAACAGGCTGGCGTGAAACGTATCTGGGGCGTGACGGGCGACTCCCTGAACGGCCTGAGCGACAGCCTGAACCGGATGGGGACAATTGACTGGATGTCGACGCGCCATGAAGAGGTCGCCGCCTTTGCTGCTGGCGCGGAAGCGCAACTCACCGGTGAACTGGCGGTGTGCGCGGGTTCATGCGGGCCTGGCAACCTGCATTTGATTAACGGTCTGTTCGATTGCCACCGTAATCACGTCCCGGTTCTGGCTATCGCCGCCCACATTCCTTCCAGCGAAATCGGCAGCGGCTACTTTCAGGAGACCCACCCACAAGAGCTGTTTCGCGAATGCAGCCACTATTGCGAGCTGGTTTCCACCCCGGAGCAGATCCCGCAGGTACTGGCGATCGCCATGCGTAAAGCGGTGCTTAACCGTGGCGTCTCCGTCGTGGTGCTGCCGGGCGACGTTGCGCTGAAACCGGCGCCGGAAAGCGCCAGCGCCCACTGGTATCATGCCCCGCTGCCGGTCGTGACCCCGGCCGAAGAAGAGCTGAAAAAACTGGCACAGCTATTACGTTACTCCAGCAATATCGCCCTGATGTGCGGCAGCGGCTGCGCGGGCGCGCATAAAGAGCTGGTGGAATTCGCCGCCAAAATTAAAGCGCCAATTGTTCATGCGCTGCGCGGCAAAGAGCATGTAGAGTACGATAACCCTTACGATGTGGGCATGACGGGATTGATCGGCTTCTCATCCGGTTTCCATACGATGATGAATGCTGACACCCTGATCCTGCTCGGCACCCAGTTTCCCTATCGCGCCTTTTACCCGACCGACGCCAAAATCATTCAAATCGATATCAACCCGGCAAGCATTGGCGCGCACAGTAAAGTCGATATGGCGCTGGTCGGCGATATTCGCTCCACGCTCGCCGCGTTATTGCCGATGCTGGAAGAAAAAACCGATCGTAAATTCCTTGATAAAGCGCTGGAGCACTATCGCGACGCGCGCAAAGGGCTGGATGATTTAGCCAAACCGAGCGAGAAAGCGATTCACCCACAATATCTGGCGCAGCAGATCAGCCATTTCGCCGCAGATGACGCCATCTTTACCTGCGACGTCGGCACGCCGACCGTATGGGCGGCGCGTTATCTGAAAATGAACGGTAAGCGCCGTCTGCTGGGATCGTTTAACCACGGTTCAATGGCCAATGCCATGCCGCAGGCGTTAGGCGCCCAGGCCACCGAACCGGGCCGTCAGGTGATCGCCATGTGCGGCGATGGGGGATTCAGTATGCTAATGGGCGATTTCCTCTCTGTCGTACAGATGAAGCTGCCGGTAAAAATTGTTGTTTTCAACAACAGCGTGCTGGGCTTTGTGGCAATGGAGATGAAAGCGGGCGGCTACCTCACCGACGGCACCGAACTGCACGACACGAACTTCGCCCGCATTGCTGAAGCCTGCGGCATTACAGGGCTCCGCGTTGAAAAAGCCGCCGACGTCGACGAGGCGCTGCAACGCGCGCTGTCTATCGACGGTCCGGTACTGGTCGATGTGGTCGTGGCGAAAGAAGAACTGGCCATTCCGCCGCAAATCAAACTGGAGCAGGCCAAAGGGTTTAGCCTGTATATGCTGCGCGCGATCATCAGCGGGCGCGGTGATGAAGTGATCGAACTGGCGAAAACCAACTGGCTAAGGTAAAACAATGCACATCGCCTTTTAAACTATAGGGATGTGCAATGATCGATTTACGTAGTGATACCGTTACCCGGCCGAGTCGTGCCATGCTCGAAGAGATGATGGCCGCCCCGGTCGGGGACGACGTGTACGGAGATGACCCAACCGTCAACGCCCTCCAGCAATACGCCGCTGAGCTTTCTGGCAAAGACGCGGCGATTTTTTTACCCACCGGCACTCAGGCTAACCTGGTCGCTCTGCTCAGCCACTGTGAACGCGGCGAAGAGTATATCGCCGGTCAGGGCGCGCATAACTATCTGTACGAGGCAGGCGGCGCGGCGGTGCTGGGCAGCATTCAACCGCAGCCCATTGATGCCGCCGCAGACGGTACGTTGCCGCTGGATAAGGTCGCCGCGAAGATCAAGGCGGATGATATCCATTTTGCCCGCACTCGCTTACTCAGTCTGGAAAACACCCACAACGGTAAAGTGCTGCCGCGCGAATATTTAAAACAGGCGTGGGAATTTACCCGCGAGCGCGGTCTGGCGTTGCACGTTGACGGCGCGCGTATTTTTAACGCGGTCGTCGCCTACGGCTGCGAACTGAAAGACATTACTCAATACTGCGATTCATTCACCATTTGCCTGTCAAAAGGTCTGGGGACGCCGGTAGGCTCACTGTTAGTCGGCAACCAGGACTACATTAAGCGCGCCATCCGCTGGCGCAAAATGACCGGCGGCGGTATGCGTCAGGCGGGCATTCTGGCGGCTGCCGGGCTGTACGCGTTGAAGAATAACGTCGCACGTTTACAGGACGATCACGACAACGCGGCCTGGATGGCGGAGCAACTGCGTGAAGCTGGCGCGGATGTTATGCGTCACGACACCAATATGCTGTTTGTCCGCGTTGGTGAAGAGAACGCGGCGGCGCTGGGCGAATACATGAAGGCACATGACGTGCTGATCAACGCGTCGCCGATCGTGCGTCTGGTGACGCATCTGGACGTATCGCGTGAACAGCTTGCTGAAGTCGCCGCCCACTGGCGCGCCTTTTTAACCCGCTAAGGAGACGGACGTGCCGCAACGTATTTTGGTTCTTGGCGCCAGTGGTTACATTGGTCAACATCTGGTGCGGGCGCTCAGCGCGCAAGGGCATCAGATTCTGGCGGCGGCACGTCGCATCGAACGGCTGGAAAAACAGCAACTGGCTAACGTCAGTTGTCATAAAGTCGATCTCAACTGGCCGGATAATCTGCCCGCGCTGCTCCGCGAAGTCGACACCGTCTATTATCTGGTGCATGGCATGGGCGAAGGCGGCGATTTTATTGCCCATGAGCGCCAGGTTGCGATGAACGTGCGCGATGCGCTGCGTGAAGTACCGGTCAAACAGCTCATATTCCTCAGCTCGTTGCAGGCGCCGAAACATGAGCAGTCTGACCATTTGCGCGCCCGGCAGTTAACTGCGGAGACGCTGCGCGAATCCGGCGTGCTGGTGACTGAACTGCGCGCCGGCATTATCGTCGGCGCAGGTTCAGCCGCCTTCGAAGTGATGCGCGATATGGTCTACAACCTGCCGGTGCTGACGCCACCTCGCTGGGTGCGCTCCCGAACCACGCCCATCGCGCTGGAAAATTTGCTGCACTATCTGGTGGCGTTGCTGGATCACCCTGCCTGCGAGCACCGGGTTCTCGAAGCCGCCGGGCCGCAGGTCTTAAGCTATCAGGAGCAGTTCAAGCACTTTATGGCCGTCAGCGGCAAACATCGCCTGCTGATCCCCATCCCTTTTCCGACCCGCTGGATTTCAGTCTGGTTTTTAAATGTCATTACGTCCGTTCCACCGACCACGGCAAAAGCGCTGATCCAGGGGCTGAAACATGACCTGCTGGCCGATGATACCGAACTGCGGGCGTTGGTCCCCCAGACGCTCATCTCCTTTGACGATGCCGTGCGTCGCACGCTGAAGGAGGAAGAAAAACTGGTCAACTCCAGCGACTGGGGATACGACGCCCAGGCGTTTGCCCGCTGGCGACCAGAGTATGGCTATTTTGCCAAACAGGCCGGATTCACGGTTAAAACCTCCGCCAGCCGGAAAGCCCTGTGGCAGGTGATCAACCGTCTCGGCGGCAAAGAAGGCTATTTCTTTGGCAATATTCTCTGGAAGACGCGTGCGGCAATGGATCTGCTGGTGGGGCATCGACTGGCAAAAGGCCGACCTGAACACGCGCTTCTTCAGACCGGCGACACGGTGGACAGCTGGAAAGTCATCATTGTCGAGCCGGAAAAGCAGCTGACCTTACTGTTTGGCATGAAAGCGCCGGGCCTTGGCCGTCTGAGCTTTACCCTTGAAGATAAAGGCGATCACCGGCAAATTGACGTGCGCGCCTGGTGGCACCCGCACGGGATGCCCGGCCTTTTCTACTGGCTGCTGATGATTCCGGCGCATCTCTTTATTTTCCGGGGCATGGCAAAGCGAATTGCCCGGCTTGCAGAACAAATCACAGATTAATCATAAAAACATACTGTATTCTTTCATGTTTCCCATTGCATACCGACGTAATTCACGGAAGAATGCGCACGAAGTTCTATTAACCACAGTGGATTGATATGAAGGTACTGGTTACCGGCGCCACCAGCGGCTTAGGTCGAAACGCGGTTGAGTTTTTGCGCAATAAAGGCATCAGCGTCAGAGCTACCGGTCGCAATGAAGCGATGGGCAAGCTGCTGCAAAAAATGGGAGCGGAATTTGTCCATGCGGATTTGACCGAGCTGGTCTCTTCGCAGGCAAAAGTGATGCTCGCAGGCATTGATACGCTGTGGCACTGCTCCAGTTTCACCTCGCCGTGGGGAACCCAGGAAGCCTTCGATCTGGCGAACGTTCGCGCCACCCGACGCCTCGGCGAATGGGCCGTCGCCTGGGGCGTACGTAACTTTATTCATATCTCCTCTCCGTCACTCTATTTTGATTATCACCACCATCGCGATATCAAAGAGGATTTTCGTCCGCACCGCTTCGCCAACGAATTTGCACGCAGCAAAGCGGCCGGTGAAGAGGTGATTAACCTGCTGGCGCAGGCCAACCCGCAGACGCGTTTTACCGTCCTGCGTCCGCAAAGCCTGTTTGGCCCACACGATAAAGTCTTTATTCCGCGTCTGGCGCATATGATGCACCACTACGGCAGCGTTCTGTTGCCGCACGGCGGCAGCGCGCTGGTGGATATGACTTATTATGAAAATGCCGTCCACGCGATGTGGCTGGCAAGCCAGGAAAGCAGTGACAAGCTGCCTTCTGGTCGGGTCTATAACATCACAAACGGTGAACACCGGACGCTGCGCAGCATTGTGCAGAAGCTGATTGATGAATTAAACATTGATTGTCGAATCCGTTCGGTTCCGTATCCGATGCTGGATATGATCGCCCGCAGCATGGAGCGTTTCGGCAATAAATCGGCGAAAGAGCCGACGCTGACGCACTACGGCGTTTCCAAGCTGAATTTCGATTTTACGCTGGACACCACGCGCGCCCAGGAAGAACTGGGCTATCAGCCCATCGTCACGCTGGATGAAGGCATTGAGCGTACCGCCGCCTGGCTGCGCGATCACGGCAAGCTACCGCGCTGACCGGCGCACAGTGAACACAAAAAACGGCAACCATCAGGTTGCCGTCAGATTGTTATTGTACCGGATGGCACAATAGATACGACTCACCCACCGCAGGCCCGATAAACCTGCGCCATCGGGCATTTCAGGCGTTGTCGTTTTATATTGTCATTACAGCGCGCTCCACGCGTCAGACCATGCCAGACCCGCGCCGGGTTCATAATAGGCCGGCGCCGTATTACACCAGCCGCTATACGGGAATGGTTTGCACTGGAACAGCTTACCGTGGTTATTCACGATATCGCCCGCATTGTACTTGCTGTTCGCGCTCCATGCCGGATACGAACCCGAAGCGCCGTCGTCCTGAGATGGCGTTGCCGCTTTCGCTTTCACGTTGAGCAGATAAGAGGTGGTGCTGCTCAGCTCACCATCACTGACGGTCAGACTCACCTCGTACTGCTGAGCGGTCGCCGCTTCCGGCGCGGCGAAGGTTACGACCGCTTTGTCTTCGCCAGACACGGTCTGACCATCCTGAGCACGCCAGGTGTAGGTCAGCTTGTTGCCGTCTTCGTCAGTCGAACCCTCCGCGCTCAAAGAGACCTGCGCCCCCGCATCTACCGCGCCAATCGGCCCTGCGATATGGGCTACCGGCGCATGGTTAACGGTGGTCGGCTCTGCTGGCGTTTCATCCGGCACTGGCGCAGGTGCGGGCGTATCATCAGCCGGTGTTGGCGTTACGGGCTCTTCATCCGGTTTAGTCGAAGAACCGTCATCATTAATGATGTTCACATTGTAGAAATGCTGTACACATTTCGTGTAATCCCCCTCTTTAAACGCGCTGAATGGCGTCTGATAACCCACCAGTTGGCAGGCATAGGTTTTGCCGTCCGGCGTATCCGAGCTCCATCCCCAATCTTGTTCCCAGTAGATCTTCAATGCGCCCGCGCCGCCTTCATCGAACTGCTTCATGTTGGCGCAGCCCAGCACTTCATCTGCCGGAACCGGTACTTTCAGGTAGTTAGCGAACTCTTTGTAGTATTTGATACGGTTCTGCGACTGCGCGATTTCCGTCGGGCCGCCGCATTCAACGCCGCCGTTGATAATCTGGGTGGTGACGCCAAAGCCGGGCACCAGACCGTTAGCCTTATCGTGCGCGTTCGGCTGCCAGGTGCCATCGATGACCTGCAACATGCTAGGTTTCGGCGGCTGCGGGTAGGCGAAGAAGAAAATAGCGCTCGCCAGGTTCAGCCAGGTATCGGCAACCAGCTCCGGTTTATCCAGCAGCGTGCGAACGTCGCCATACATCGCTTCGGAGAACGGCCCGTAGTTGTAGTTATAGGACAACTGTTTCGCACCGCGGCCAAAGTAACTCAGGAATTCACCATCTTTGTCTTTGCCGCAAGGCCAGGTTTGCCCCTGCCAGACGCTCGGGTTACATTCACCGTTATAGCCGCCTTTCTGCCCTTCGCTCCAGCCCATTTCACGCACATACACCAGCGCCTGACGCCATTCGGCCTCTGGACGCCAGCTCTCATGGCCGCCGGTTTCCTGCGCAAAGTGGGCGAACATCGTTGCCAGCTCTTTGCGGCAAATCGCATCACTGTCGCGACCATCGTTATAGGTCTTACACAGCGCCGGAAATTTGCCGACTGCTTTCAGGAAATTGCTGTAGGTATATTCTTTAGCACGCAGCGGGAAAAGATATTCCCAGTCGCTGGCTTTGATGATCCCCTCAACGCGTTTGACGTTTTCCGGGTTGGCGGCGCGACCGGGTTCAATGAGTTCTACCTGGGCATTATCCAGCGTCTGGATCGTCTCTTTCACCGAAGCCATCAACGGGAAATTTGTCAGCTCCTGCTCCTTTTTCGCCAGATCGCTGGCTTTTATGGTGTAAGGCTCACTGCTGCTGGCCTGCAATGTATTTGCTTGCGCCATAAACGGCACCGCACAGGCACCCGCAATGAGTACACTCAATAATGTCCTTTTGCTCATTTCAATTTTTCCTTTATGTACAATAGTGATTAATTCAAATTCTGCGTTGTCCATTAACAACACGAATAAACAAACATCAGAACCTGGGGTTTTACTTTTCGAAGAACACCAGCAGGAATTCTTCAAAAAATAAAAGCAGCTGGATTTATTTATATTGCGTGGTCATTTTTATACGCTGGTATGTTTCCCAGACTTTATGCGCGTAAATCATGCGCTGCGGGTAATTCTCTTTTTTAACCCCGGCGTTATATGCGCCTACCGCCTCCCAGTTATAACCATATACTTTGATCATATCGGATAAGATCGACGCGCCGACCATAATAGATGTACAGGGTTCCAGCATCAGTCGATACTCATCAATGCCACGGCGTTCCAGCGCTGAAAAATGCGAGCTATTTATTTGCATCAACCCGACATCCCTCGTTCCGTCGTGATTTCGTCCTACCGCATAGGGATTCATGCCAGACTCAACTTGCGCAATGGCAAATAATAAATAAGGGTCAACATGATAATAATTTGCGGCTCTGTCCCAGCAGTTGGCAAACGCGCTTTGACTTAACATCAATAACAACAAAATTAAACGTTTCATATTTTCATCCGGTTGTCGGGGTGATCTGCTCCTTGTTCGTTATGCACATTATTTTTTAGAGATGGCCGCCCCCAGACAGGGGCGGCTACCCTTCGCGGATAGATAACGTATCCGCATTATTAAGGTAAGAGGATTATTGACAGTCTGCGGCGGCGCCTTCTTTCACCCACACATCACTGTTGCCGGGTTTATCACCCTGCGTCCACCATTTGGCGCGGTATACAGACCCCTGATAGGTGGTAGTCTCACCGCCGTTGTAAACCACATCGGAACGCCAGTTGAATTTCACCTGACTGACCAGTTCCCACGCGTCCACGCCAAAACCTGGCTGATTGCCCTGCGTCCAGTACTTCGCTTTCCACACCAGGTGATCGAAACTGACGGTATCGCCATTGTTGTAGATTTTGCTGGCGTCCCATGCCGCGTAGTGGCTGGCATTGGCATCAACCGGGCTGTCGCAACCGCCGGTTGCCGCGCCTTCATCAGACGGCGTCGTCCCCTCATCGGCTGGCGTGGTGCCTTCATCAGACGGTGTTGTCCCTTCGTCGGACGGCACCGGCGCCGCTTTTGGCGTAACGTTAATCTGCACGTTGGACTGCACGCTGGTTTTACCATCGCTGACCACGACGCTGACGGTGTAAGTCGAGGCGGAGCTTACTTCCGGCGCGGTGATGGTCACGCTGGAGGTGTCCGTCCCCGTCGCGTTCATGTCGCCCGGCACGCTCCAGGCGTAGGTCAACGCGTCGCCATCAGGATCGGCAGCCTGCGCATTCAGCGTGTAGGTTGCGCCTGCTTCAAGCGACACCGTTTCCAGCGGATTCACAACCGGGGCCTGGTTCGCTTTTGGCGCTTTGTTCACAACCTGAACGTCAATGGCGTTACTCAGACCTTTCGCATCGGTAACGGTCAGACGGAACGCCAGATTCTGATTGCTGGAGACGGCGGCGACGTTAAAGCTCGCTTTCGCGCTGGTGCTCTTGTTCAGCGTTACGGACGGACCGGAGATCTGCGTCCACTTATAGGTGATCGCATCGCCATCCGGGTCGGTAGAGGCAGAACCGTCCAGCGTGACCGTCGCCGGGCCGGTGACGACCTGGTCAACTGCGGTCGCGACTGGCGCATGGTTGGTTACAACCGGCTCAACCGGCGTAGAACCCCCACCCAGCAAGCTTTCGTTCATCGCGTTCAGAATGTCGCCGTTATCAGAGTCAATAGACCAGGAGAACAGGCCGCCGAGGTTGTTAGCCAGGACGTATTTACCTTTCGCCGCCGCAGAGCGGGCGTCTTCATAGGTAATCAGGTCGCCGGTGGATTTATTGAAAATATACGGCGCTTCCGCCGCAGCGTCGTAACGGTATTCCCAGCCTGGTTTGCCTTTGTATTCGTTAACAATCTGACGATAATCAACCACGCCCGGCTCCCAGGTGCCTTTCACCGGGCCGGTAGCCGTACCGGTAAACGGATTGTCGCCGGTATAGCCATGCACGCCAGTCCAGCCACGGCCATACATCCCCGCGCCCACCACGATCTTGCCTGGCTGCACGCCCTGCGCCAGCAACGCATTAACGCCATTTTCCGTGGTGTATTTGGTGTCCGGTTTCCACTCTGCGCCGTGCAGCGCCGCCTGGTGCCCCAGATCGGTGTTGCTCCAGCCGCCGTAGAAGTCGTAGCTCATCAGGAAGATGTGATCCATATACTGCTGCGCCTGGGCGTAGTCCACGTCTTCGATTTTGTCCTGACCGGAACCGATAGCGGAGGTCAACTCGTAAGTCCGACCGGTTTCGGCAGACAGTTCGTTAAGCATGGTGCGCAGATCGTGCATCAGTGCCGTGTAGGTCGCTTTATCCTGCTGCGGGTTGCCCAGCGTTTCATTCTGACCGCCGCCGCCCGGGAATTCCCAGTCAATATCTACGCCGTCGAAGAATTTCCAGGTCTTCAGGAAATCCTTAACGGAAGCAACAAACCGCGCGCGAATCGCGCTGTCATGCATCTGGAAGAACGGATCGGAAAGCGTCCATCCCCCAACCGATGGCAGGATTTTCAGATCCGGGTGCGCTTTTTTCAGCGCCATCAATTGACCGAAGTTGCCTTTATACGGGTCATCCCAGTTAGAGACGCCAGCCTGCGGTTTTTGCAGCGCCGCCCACGGATCGTGGATCGCCACGGTATAGTCCTGTCGGCCATTACAGGCGCGTTTCAGCGCTTCAAAACTGTTACCGCCCTCGATGGATTTCAGGCTGTCATTGATGCCGTCGCCGCCGCAAATGGGAATAAAGCCGTACAGGATATGGTTCAGGTTAGCCGCCGGGATTTTATCCACCGGGAAATTACGGCCATACACGCCCCATTCCGGGAAGTACGCGCCCACCACTTTATCGGTATGCTGAGCAAACGTTTTATTGTTTTCCTTCATGGTGGTATTCAGCGGCAGCAGATGGCTACCGTCGGTATCCGCCACAATAATCAGCTTGCTGGCGCTTTTCGTACACCCGCTGGTATTACATAATTCAACCTGCTCCTGATAACGACCGCCTTTTTTGACTTTGAAGGTCGCAGAACCGGCAGCGCTACCTGCGCCAGACCATACGGTCTTACCATCCAACAGCACTTTCGCGGAGGTCGGCGCATCGCCGCTCCAGACGTTCCATTCCACCTTGACGTCCACGCCATCGTTATGAACTTTCACCAGGTTGTTATAATCCTGCGCAGCCTGATCCACTTCCACAATGGCGAATTTATCATTGCCGCTGGTAATAGACGGCGTACCCGGCGCAGCGGCAAAAACCGGACTTGTCGCTGCTGCCACAAAAAGTGCCAGATATTTAGGCTTCATAAATTTCATTATTAATTCCTGATAATTTTATTCGTGAATATTTAACAGTCATGCATTCCTTAGAGCATGGACGAATTGCAAACAGTAATTTATTTAAGACAACGGAAACCAACCCATTATAAAAATGAAATAATCTATTTCGCTTTACGCTCCTCCCTAAAATGGCATAAGCATTAATTCTATTAACTTATGCGACAATGATAATCTGGAAAATAAATAAGTTCCCTTTATTCCCTCGGCGAAAGAATTTAAAAAAACACTTGACCAACCGCGTCAGAATGTGAATTGCAATGTCTGGAAGATAAACATCGCCATTCCCGAAAAGGCCAGACAGGGACCAAAAGGAATTTGCCCCGATTTACTTACGCCAGAGTAAAAAAGTCCATACAGCACAATACCGCTTAATGCCGCAACCAGAATTAATAACGGTAACGCCTGCCAGCCGCACCAGGCCCCCAGCGCCGCCAGTAGCTTAAAATCGCCCTGTCCAAGCCCTTCCCGCCCCGTCAGCAGGCGAAAACTCCAGTACACCAGCCACAGAATGAGATACCCCGCAACGGCACCATATAACGCGCTCGCCAACGGCATCGTGTGGAAAACACAATGCAGCAGCAGCCCAGCCCACAGCAGCGGCTGCGTGAGACTATCCGGCAACAGCATATATTTCGCATCAATCATCGTGAGCGGCAGCAGACCGCACCATAAAACCCACAGCGCGATCAGCGTGACAAAGGAAGGGATCACCGCCGCCGTTGCCGCAAAAAAAAGCGCGCTGGCTAACTCTACCAACAGCAAGCGCAGGGGAATCACAGACTGGCAATGACGGCAACGACCGCGCAGGCAGCACCAGCTCAGTAACGGAATATTTTCCCACCAGGCCAGTTGATGCCCACAGTCCGCGCAGTGCGAGGCAGGAAAAAGTAAATTCCCCGCCCCTTCCTTTTCCATCACCATTGCGGGAACGCGCTCGCTGACTACACCAAGAAAACTGCCGAGGATCCCGCCCAGACAGGCGCTCATTATGCAAAACCCAATCGGCCAGCTTTCCCGAAACAACATGATCGTATTCATGCGTTTTTATTCCAGCTCAGCGTAATATTGGCTTTCACGTCGCTTTGACGATCGACCGGCCGCAAATCCATTTTTTGCAACTGAACGCCGGACGTGACATTCACTTCACGTAGCCAGTTTTTCAGTTCATAAATATTGACCTGTTCAACAACAAAAGAGAGTGAGCGTTCATCCTGACGAATATCAGACAACGCGAGATGGATCTCTTTCGCGCTCTCTTCAATAACCGTTCGCGGGTTGTTCGTTTTTAAGACTTTCGCCTGTAAATGATTTTTATCGATTTCGTCCCGCATCCAGCGCAGCGTCTCTTTTTGCCGCATTAACGTGGACTGGCTGTTTTGAATCATATGATCCAGCGGAATAATGCCGCCGTAATAAATTACCGCGCAGCACATCGCCGCCGCACATAGCGTAATAAGACCACGCTCGCGATCGCTGTAGTTTTGATAGCGTGCTTTTAATTGTGCAATTCGCTCTTTCATTTATATTTCCCCGTCACGATCGCCGTATAGGGTGACTGGTTCGAAACCGGTTGTAACGCAAAGTCAAAATGGGGGCTGGCCTGCGTAACGAAATCCTGTAGCGCCTGCGCGTTCGGCGAGGCCGCGTTCAGCGTCAACACATTCTGCGCGTTGTCATATTCCACTTCATTTATCTCAATAGCAGGCACAGACTGTTTAACCTGTTCCAGCGCCTCAAGTTGCAGAAAAATACCTTTACTCTGTTTTTTAATATTCTGACCAAAATGGTATTTGATATTGGTTTTCTGCCGCAGACTCGGGAAATAGTGTTGAGCGACCTGGGCAATCTCGGCCTGTACCTGATTTTCCTGCTGAACCAACATCCATGCCATTGCCACGCGTGGGCCAATCAGCAACCCCATCGACAGCAGCGCAGACACCGCCATTGCTGTCCTCAGATGACGAAATCGCCCCACCTCTTTGCCGCAGGCGGCAAATGCGCCATGCAGCATATTGGCGCGACACGCTTTCCATTGCGGCTGAATCAATACCAGCGGATGCTGCCACGGCAGTTGCTCAACGACATCAATACCCGCAGGCGCTTCGCCGTAGCAGCACACTTCGCCATCGCCGCCTTGCGCCAGCAACAGCGGCAGCAGCGTAGCATCCGCTTCGCAGGCGCCGAACGGCGGGAAACGCAGCCACCAGCTTTCGTCACAGGAAACCAGCGTACTGCCACCTTCGTTTACCGGCAGCAGAATGGCGTCCGGCAATACCTGAATCACCTTCAGTCCGGCCTCTTCGCACAGCGCAAGCCAGCGCTCAAAGCAGGTGGCGTCAATGGCCACGGCATCCACTTCCCGCCCTTGTTTCCGCAATACCGTCCAGTGCAGCGAGTCCACATCGCCGATCAGCGTCTCTTCCGCCAGCCATGAAAACGGTGTGGAGGCCGTCGATAACCCTTTTTTGGGCAGGGTAAAATGACGGAACACCATCTCACTGGCGGGCAACAGCAAACAAACGCGTGTCGCCAGGGGATGTACGGCAAGCGTTCTCAGCGCATCCCGACTTTCCAGCGTTGCCACCTGCTGGCTACCGGAGACGCACCATTCGATTTTCCCGTCCACGTTTGCATCGGGACGAATAAAAAGTACCTGTTTCATAGACTATGACTTTTCTTATTCAATCATTCGGTAACGGCGTTGCCAGGTTCTCACCTCGCCAGAGTCACGATCGACATGAATCTGGCTGACAACGCGCAGCGTTAAATCATCAGTATTACCGGTACTCTCGACCCGGAAATAGTGACTGTTCACCGCAACAAACGCCTGCATCTGCGCGAGGATCGCTTTGCTCTGCGGATAGTTTGTTTCGAGCGTTTTACTGAACGCGTCAACCGACGCCCACCCTTCTTCCGGGCGCGAGGCAATCAGCCGTGCTGCGTCATCCTCACTTAACGTCCCCGCAGACATCGCAGACAACAGCGGCGCCTGCCCGGGCTTCAGGGTATTCACGTCCACTTTGCTCTCCGTATCAGGCAGCGCGCACAGCACCTTGCTGGCGCGGGGATAAGCCGCCACCGGAAAACCCGGCAACCGTTTTATCTCGCTGATGGTGCGCATCATCTGATTCGCAGGAAGGCGCTGCGGCGTCACACCCGCCCAGGCGTCGCTTTCCAGAGCCTCTTTTGCGGTTGTGTTGTCAGCGTCCAGATAATCCACCAGTTGTTGATAAACCTCTTCCGCCACTGCCGTACTGATGCCGCTGTCGATCAGCAACTGTTCAACAATCTGCTCTTTCACCGGCTTTGTCGGCTGCGCGGCGGCGCTATCCGCAGGAGGCGCAGGGTCAATGGCCAGCAGACTGTTCACGTTAAAGCAGGTCTGGGCGTCCTCAATCTGGCTCACGACGGTATAGTTCTCACCCTGAGTTTCCAGCGGTTCGTGCCACGCGCCTTCTGGCGATAATCCATTGCTCTCACCGCTGGCGTCGGTTTGCAGACGATCTTTTATCGCCGCAGCCTGGCCTTGCATCGCCCAGCGCAGCTGCTGCTGACTGACCTGATAGCGGGTTTTCTGCAAATTTCGGCAAAACTGCTGACCGATCTTTGCCGCCAGCGCTGACATCATCACCAGCAAAATCAACACCACCAGCAGCGCGACTCCGCGCTGTTTTTGCGCCGATTGCGTGTTCATTGCCGTTCTCCACCGCGTGCTGGCGGAACCGATGCCGTAACGTCAGCAGGCGTGGGTTGTGCAGCCTCAGCGCTTTCGTCTTTCTTTGCTCCCTGGATTTCCGGCATGTCTCCCGGCGTCATAAACACCCAGCGCCAGGTATCCCCGTTTTCCATCGTCAGCGTCAGTTCGGCGCCTTCCGGCTGATGGGCGGTTTCAAGCCATGTCGTCTGCCAGCCCTGTCGCCAGAATCGCCACTTCATCGCTTTAACGTTGCTTAAAATCGGTACTTCTTCTGGACTCACGTCAGCCGGGCTATCAATGTCAGGCCAGACATCACGCCACAGGCGATGCGCCTCCAGCCGCCAGCGCACGCGTTCCAGTTGAATTTGCCCACTGACGCCGCTTACCGTCGTCAGCTCGACGGCATGTTGATCCAGACGGAACACATCCGTTTCATTGCGCGGCGCGCGCGGCTGGAGCTGAGAGAAATCGCGCTCCAGCAGGTTACAGGCTCGCTGAAGCTGATTAAGCGTCGTCGCAGCAGCATCCGTTGCCGTGGTGGTGCGCATCGCGCCGTCAAGGATTTGCCAGGCAAGGGTGCTGATCACGGCAAAAATCGTCAGCGCAATCATGATCTCCAGCAGCGTAAAACCTTGCTGGCGACGGAGTGGCGTATTCATTTGCGCTCCTTCGGCGGGACAACCCGCAGCGTGATGACCGGCTGGCCCTCTTCGCCTTCGGCATACACCTGGACTTCATCGGCAAACGCCTTGTCATCGGTTTTCACCCGCTGTTTGCGCCAGTTCCAGCTGCGTCCACCCATCGTTTCACTGCCTTCTTCAGCGACGTAGGGAAAAACGCTTTTTGCAAGCTGCGCTTGCGCGAGCTGGTTTTCCGCAACCCAACTGGCCTGTAGCGTATCGGCAAGACCGTGCGTAAAACGCACATTCAGCGAGACGGAATTCATCAACGCCAGCGCTGCGGTAGAAAAGATCACCAGCGCCACCATGACTTCCAACAGCGTCATGCCCTGTTCTTTCGCTTCCGGTTTAGTCATTGTTCTCTACCAAAACGGGTGAAGCGCCCTGCGACACCACGCGGAAATGGTGCTGTTTGTCATAGCTCTGCAACGTCAGCGTGAATCGGCTAATTTCCCCATCCGGTAAAAAGAGCACCTGCGGGTCGGCATCAGGCGTGGCCGCCAGACGCTGGGGAGCGAGCGAAACATGCATCTCTTCAGGAAACTGTCCGTGGGTGAAAATACGCCCGGCTGTCAGCGGCGCCCAATGACGCCCGCCGTTTTCCCCGGCCCACTTCACCAGCTGATATTCCGTTGGCGTCATCACCAGCCCGACTATATTTCCGTCCATCACTGCCCGATCAGAACCATATTCAACGAGGGATTGTAATTGCTGGCCTAATATATCTGCGCCGCTGCGTGAGGGTATTGTCGAAACCACCATCATGGCGCAGCTGGCAAAAATAACCAGCGCCAGAATAATTTCCAGCAATGTAAATCCACGTTGCTTATTCATTACTTATCTTTTTTATCTAAAGACCAGTTCGTTATATCATCGGCGGTATTCGCTTCACCATCCGGGCCGGAGGAGAAAACATCTACCGCGCCATGTTCGCCAGGGCTAACCAGAATGTAATCATTTCCCCACGGGTCCTGCGGCAGACGGCGAATATAACCGTCAGCACGATAGCCGTTGGGAATCGGCGCGATCTCCGGCTTCGTCACCAACGCCTGCAACCCCTGTTCGGTGGTTGGGTAGCGATGGTTATCGAGCTTATACATATCCAGCGAGCCTTCCAGTGCGACAATATCGCTGGTCGCTTTTTGCGCATCCGCTTTCTCTTTATTCCCCATCAGATTCGGCACCACCATGCTGGCCAGAACGCCAAGAATAACGATGACCACCATTAATTCGAGCAAAGTAAACCCAGCCTGACCTTTCAGGCTATTTTTTTTCACAGACATAATTAACCCACCATATTATTGAGCTGAAGAAGCGGTTGTAATATTGACAGTACGATAAATAAAACCACCGTCGCCATCGTCACCACCAGCGCCGGTTCGAATACCGACAGCGTTAATGTAATGCGATGTTGTAATGCCGACTCCTGGTTTTCGGCGGCGCGATCCATTAATGAACCGAGTTCGCCGCTCTCTTCGCCAGAAGCAATCATATAAAGCATGGTTGGCGGAAATAATCTGGCCTGCTCCAGTGCGTTATATAATGACGCGCCCTGACGCACGGTATCCGCCGCCTGTTCCAGTACCTGACGCGCATACAGATTCTCAATACCGTCCATCGCGATATACATACCTTCCAGCAACGGCACGCTACTGGCCTGTAAAATGCTCAGGGTGCGGATGTAACGGGCGCTGTTTATTGCACAGACCAGTTTTTTCAGCGGCGAACGGTTCACCAGCCAGCGGTGATATGCAAAACGATAACGCTCTTTTTTAAGCCAGGCGTTAAAAGCGATAAACGATCCGACAAGGCCGCCGCCGATAACCATTCCGTAAGCCTGCAAAAAATCGCTGACCGCAATCAGGGTACGGGTGGTGACGGGCAACTGCTGCTTCATATGCACAAACTGTTCGATGACCTGCGGCACCACCGCCACCAGCAGAATGGAGATAACCGCAATCGCCACCACCGTCAGGGTGATGGGATAGACCATCGCCTGCGACAACTTGCTTTTCATTTTCTGTCGCTGTTCGTTGTATTCAGCCAGCTTTTCCAGCACGCCGCCGAGATGCCCGGTCTTTTCCCCTGCCATCACCAGCGTGCAATAGAGCTTGTCGAAAGTACGCGGAAACTGGCTGAAAGCGTCGAAAAGCGTGTGCCCTTCCACCACTTTATCGCGGATCTCACCGACCATCACCGCCAGCTTTTTGTCTTCCGTCTGCTTAGAAATCGCCTTCAGCGCACTCTCCAGCGGCAGTGCGGCATTAACCAACGTCGACAGCTGGCGGGTAAACATTGAGAGCACCGGTGTCGAAAGTTTTGCGCCTTTCTGAGCCCCCTTTCCGGCGGCGCGCTCGCGGGTGAGCGTAATGCTGATCGGCATTAGCTTCTGTTCGCGCAGCGTCTGGCGTACCTGCTTTGGGCCTTCAGCCTGCAAGGCGCCGCGCCGGGTTTTCCCGGCGGCATCCGTAGCCGTCCATGCGAACCAGGCCATTATTCGTCACCTCCGCGCTCGGCGGTAACACGCATCACTTCCTCCAGCGAGGTGACGCCGGAGATCACCTTCAACAAACCATTTTCCCGCAGGCTGTAGGCCTGCTTAAACAGCTGAGTTTCAATCGACATTTCGTCTTTATCTTCATGAATAGCGCGGCGCATCGCGCTGTCCACCAGCAGAAACTCATGAATACCGGCGCGTCCCTGGTAACCGCTCTGGCGGCACTGTTCACACCCCACGGCGCGATAAATCACGTCGGGGGGACTCTCCATAAAACTGAACAGCGGTTTTTCATTATCATCCAGCGGACTGACGGCACGGCAGTGAGGGCACAGCCGACGAACCAGACGCTGGGCAATGACGCCAAGCAGCGATGAACCAATTAAAAACGACTCCAGCCCCATATCGCGCAACCGGGTAATCGCTCCCGCCGCGCTGTTGGTATGCAGCGTAGACATGACCAGATGGCCGGTAAGCGACGCCTGAACCGCAATCTGCGCGGTTTCGCCGTCACGAATTTCACCGATCATCACCACATCCGGGTCCTGACGGAGGATCGCGCGCAGGCCTCGGGCGAACGTCATATCCACTCGCGGGTTAACCTGCGTCTGCCCCACGCCTTCCAGTTCATATTCGATCGGATCTTCAACGGTAAGAATATTGCGTTCATGGCCGTTTAGCGCCGAGAGGATGGCGTAAAGCGTCGTGCTCTTACCGGACCCGGTCGGCCCGGTCACCAGGATAATCCCGTGCGGGCGGCCAATCAGTCCTTTGAGCTGTTCGAGTTCTTCGTCGATCAGCCCCAGTTTATTGATATCCGGCTTCAGGTTGCTTTTATCCAGCAGACGCATGACCACCCGCTCGCCATACTGCGACGGGATGGTTGAGACACGCACATCCACCGCTTTACGCCCAATGCGCAGGGAGATGCGACCGTCCTGCGGCAGGCGTTTTTCGGCGATATCCAGTTTAGACATCACCTTAATCCTCGATACCAGCAGCGGCGCCAGCTTACGCGCGGGCTGCAATACAGGACGCAGCACGCCGTCAACGCGAAAACGGATACTCAGCGTGCGCTCAAAGGTTTCGATATGGATATCCGACGCGCCATCCTTCACCGCCTCGCCAAGAATGGCGTTAATCAGACGGATAACCGGCGAGTTTTCATCGTTATCCAGCAAATCCTCGTTATCGGGGATCTCCTCGGTTAACGCCATCAGATCGATATTGGCATCCATATCATCAACCAGCTGCTGCGAAACACCGCTATTCTGCTGCCAGATTTTAGCCAGCATCTCTTCAAACGCTTCTGGCGTTAATGTTACCGGCGTAAAGGCACGCCCCAGCACGCGACGCATCTCCAGCAGGGCAAACGCGGGCGCATCCTCACGGATATATACGTCGTTGTGATAAAGCAGCACACCGTTGTCTTTTGCGAAGCTGCTGCTGCACAAATTTTTGCTTAATTCATCCACGCGACACCCCCGGCTTACTCTTTAAACGGATTGCGCGACGCCGTGGCTGGCGCAGCAGTGCTGGTGTTTACGGGCGACGGGAACGCGGGCAGAATGGCGTTATCACCCGGCTCCAGGATGCCCATTTTTTTCTCCTCCATACGCTGCTGCTGGCGCGCGCGCACCTGGTCGTATTTCTCTTTCGACGCGGCGCTGTAGTTGTCGTCATCGCGCAGAACGGTGGTATGGATAAAGACCATCAGGTTTCGCTTGGTGGTATCCTGCGAGGTGTAGCGGAACAGTTGCCCCACCAGAGGAATATCGCCAAGCAGCGGCACTTTCGACACATTCTGTTTGGTGACATTTTCGATAAGCCCTCCCAGCACTACCGTCTGCCCGCTGTGAACCATCACTTCGTTATTGATCGTGCGGGTGTTAAAGGTTGGGCCTAAAGACGAATCCTCCGTCGAACTGGCGTCCACGCTGGAAACTTCCTGCTCGATCTTCATGTGGATCATGTCGCCATCATTAATCTGCGGCAGGATCTTCAACTTCGTCCCCACCGTCTTACGCTCAACGGTGTTAAAGACGTTGTCGCCCGTCGTCGTCTGCGAACCAGAAAGCACCGGCACATCCTGACCAACGTTAAACGACGCTTCTTTGTTATCCAGCGTCACCACGCTCGGCGTGGAGAGAATGTCGTTTTTGCCGTTGGTCGACAGCGCCGTCATCAGCGCGCCGAAATCGCCGTTAAAGAAACCTGTCGCCATACCGGTAAAATTCACGCCTTTTATCGTCCCGTTCTTAACCTGGCCGATCGGCAGACCGGTTGCGCCAAACTGTACGCCGCCGTGTTTACTCGTCCACTGCACGCCGAGATCGGTTCCGGCGCCATCCTGCACTTCAGCGATAATGGCTTCCACCAGTACCTGGGGACGGCGAATGTCCAGCTTGTCGATCACCTTCTCAAGCGAGTTCATCACGTTCGGCTGCGCGGTGATCACCAGTGAGTTTGTCGACTCGTCGGCAGTAATATTCAGATCGGTCGCGGCAACCGGCGATTTACTTTTCGCCGCGCCCGGCTTGTCCTTCATCTGCTCTCCAATGCCCGTTAACACCGGCACCACTTTGGCGGCATTGGCATATTTCAGGTAAAAGACGCGGGTATTCCCCTCGTTATTCTGCTCGCGATCAAGCTGCGCTATCAGCGTGCGGGTACGCGCCCGCGCTTCTTCGCTGCCGCTAATGACCAGGCTATTCGTCTCCTCATCCGCCACCACTTTGGTCGCCAGTTGCGGTGCGTTCTGCCCTTTTTGCTCTTCGTTGTTGAGGTTATTCAACATATCCGAAAGTTCTTTCGCAGAGGCGTAATGCAGCGGAACGATTTCGCGCCGCTGTACGCCGGAACGATCGACGCGCTGAACCAGATCGACCAGGCGGTTCACCACCGAGGCTTTACCGGTGAGCAGCAGGACGTTCGACGGCTCAAAATGCACCACGTTGCCGATACCGGTCGCATCGTTCAGCTGGCGCAACAGCGGCGCCAGTTCGCGTACCGGTACATTTTCCATCCGCACGACGCGGGTAATAATTTCATCCCCTTTACCGGGATTTTTGCTGTCGGCAATCGGCGTTCCCGCGGTTCTCGCAACGGACGAACGAACCACTTTCACCATGCCGTTATCCATCGGAATCACGGAAAGTCCGTACAAATCCAGCACGCTGAGGAAAAACTGATAGTATTCATCTTCGGTCAGGACGTTATACGTCCGAACTGATACGGTTCCCTGTACCGACGGATCGACCAGAATCGTTTTATTAAGATTACGGCCAACCGTATCAATAAATTCACGAATATCAGTATTTTTAAAGCTGGCGCTAAAATTCGCCGCAAAGAGCGAACTGGAATATAACGCCAGAGTTGTCAGCGCCACGCACGCCCATGGAAATTTCTTCATGGCAATTCACTTGTTAGTTGTTTAAAACATTGACCTGAATATTTTCCAGGTGAGCGTGACGTCTTACGACTACCGCCGCTTCTTTCATTTTTGACCAGCCAGCAATGATGCTTTTCGCCTGCTCTTCTTTCGTCATATCGGTACTGTTCACCTTCACAACCACATCGCCCTTCTCCAGCCCACTGTTCTGAAAGAAAGACGAAGCATTGCGCGGGTTGATTTCGTACCCTTCCAGACGACCTTTTTCAATAAACGGTTTTAGCACCAGGACATCATTAAGATGCAGGCTCTCTGCACCGGCATCGTTTGTCGGTTTTTGTAGCGGGCCGCTTTCAACACCGCCTCTGAAATAATCAGGTTTCTTTAATGCCAGTACCTGCGTAGTACCTTCATAATTAACCACCACATTGTCGTTATTGATCTCCTCAATACAGGCGTCACTCACTCCCACGAGGCTTTCGCCTTCGCGATAACTTTGCTGTCCCGCAGGCGTTTTAATAACGGCAAACGATAGCCATTTTTCATCGCTGCTGACGATGCCTTCAATCTCGGCAGAGAGCGGCGATTTAACCGCTGCTGGCGTATTTCGCTGCCAGACGGCAGGTTGAAAAAGCGCAAATGACTTTTCTTTTTCGTCATTTTTACGCACGTTAATTTTTCTGTTATTTAACTTGTTTGTAACCTTATTATAGTTTTTAAAAACGACATACCCTTGATGTCCGCTGAATATCAGTAAAACAAACATCATGCAGGGTGCAATCAATCGGGAGAAAAGCTGCATCCTCATTATTTAAATGCCTTTAATAAAGCTAAATTTTGCAGCACCAGCTGCGCCAATCGGTGCGGCAAATAGTAATGAGCGGCAAGAAAGTCGACCACTCGCTTTCCCGGCAACTTTATTGCAGAAAAACATTGACGATTTCACTTACTGGTGTTAGCGAAAATAATCAGAGTAATTTTCTCCTGTCCGGTATTTGCCCGAATAAACCCGCTCAATTATTTTTAGCGCAACGTTTCCAGAAGCCAGAAAGTACAGCGAGACACCATGTATCAGCATCATTTTAAATTTTCCGCTCAGCCGTTTGGCAAACTCACCCGGCGAACGGGGGAGTTTTTCGTTCATTATCATCAGGACATCTTTTCCCTGTTGCAGGAAAAAACCAACGTGCCCGGCATCATCGGTCTGTTTTCTGACGAACCTGAATTAGACAATGCCTTTGTGGAAAAACTGCGTAACGGCGGCACACCTGCGCTGGCCATTAACGCCTTCCCCAAACTGAGCGCCAGTACGCTGCTCTATAAACTGAACCCTGCCGTTAAAGAGGGTAAAAACAAAATTTATGCCATTGATGCCATTTTGCGCCAATGGCATGAGGAAACGCCTTCGCGTAATAAAAAAGGCAAACTGCTGATCCTCTCCACGGCACAAGCCATGAAAGATAATTGTTGGGATATTCTGGGTATGTTGCTGACGCGGGCGCAAGAGCTGAACTTCCCGCTCACGATTCTTCTGACCGGCTCTCCCGATCAGAAATCCCGTCTTCTGGATCATTCTGGTTTACAGCCCCGCGTTCATACCTGCCTTGCGCTACGTTCGCTGACCTGCCGTGAATATCTCGACTACGTCGGGGCACAGATGGACGAACAAAACGTCGATACCTCGCCACTGACGCCCGCGCGGGTGCGCAGAATGCATGCGCTGACCAAAGGCCGCGTGACCGGACTCAATAAACTGGCGCATCTGGCGCTGCTTGCCGCATGGACCGAGCGGGCGATACAGGTTTCCCCACGCCATTTACGTCTGGCTGCCGGTGAACTCCTGCCGCCCACGCCGCGCGGTAAACGCCTGGCAACCGCAGGGCTGTTTGCCTCCGTCCTGTTCGCCTGCTGCGGCTGGTACTTTTCCGGCGCGATCGCGTCTCGCCTGCCGCAACAAGTGCCGGTTCCGGCCAGTTGGAAAAAGACGCTGCCTGAGGCGACTGCGCCTGTTATGCCCACCATTGAAAATGAGGTGGTGAATCAGTCGGACGCCATGCATCAGCTCTATCTTATGTGGGGTTATGATGCTTCCGCGAACGATGCGCTATGCCAGAACGCAGCGCGAGTGAACCTGATGTGTCGTCAGGGGAATTCGTCTTTACAGGCGCTGGAACAGGAAGGTTATCCGTGGGCAGGAGAGATCAAAACGGGTAATCACCTGAATTACGCCGTCGTGGCCCACGTTGATAAACAGTCGCTCGATCTTCTGATCAATAACCGAACCTGGCAGGTAAGCAGGCACTGGTTTAATCAACACGCCACCGGAAATTACACGCTTTTGCATCGTTTAACGCCGCAAGGGAAAGATGAGATTAGCGCGACCAGCGGCGATAAAGACCTGGCATGGCTGGATCAAACGCTAAGCCAGACGTTGAATGAACCGCTGACCCACTCGCGAAGCTGGACGGCTGAACTGGCAAAACGCACCCGTGAATTTCAGGATAAGGCAGGACTGCATGTCGACGGCATCGCCGGCGAAGAGACGCTGATGCAGTTAATGCGCGCAACCAACAGCGTTCCGGGCGTACTGGCGCAAACACTAAGCCAGAAGCAGGAACATAAAACGCAAGGGAACACGAAATAATGTCCACCATTTGCCTTGCTGCACAGCGCAGTTTCACGACGGGAGAAGCGGTCTATTTTGCCTGGCGCCTTCCGGCGCCCCAAAAAGTGCTGTTCCGCGCCATGATGTGGCTGCTGACCCTCTGCACGTTTATTATTGCCGGACTGTATGCCCATATTTACTGGAACTGTCAGCATCCGACGCCTGAGCCGAAACCGACAAAAGTGGAAAACCCGGATACCCGGCTTTCTGAGATGCACTATGTTTATATTTCGAAGCCATTCCCGCAGCCAGCCCCCAAACCGGCCCCTGCTCCCCAGGCGTTACCCCCATTGCAGGATGAAGCGCCGGTAAGTCAAGACAACGACTGGCGGCAAGCGCCGGAAGGCGATCTCTCGGATCGGGCATTGCCCGGCGCGGAAGAACAGACGCCATCGTTGAAAGCGCGTTTCCTGCAAGCGTTACAGGAGCAAAAAGAGGACTATCAGCAGGGAAAGATACCGGAACCGCCCGATGACTGATGACGCAAGAAAACATCATTACGCCTTAATGCGCCCCCCAACGGCCTCCGCTTCATTAGCTGAAGAGGAGACAATGGGAAATGTGATTAATATTTTTCTGGCAAGGTCGTCATCGACATTAATCGGCTTTTCTCAATGACGATATAGTTTCCTTTTTTAAGGTCAGAGAGAATTTTGATGATCGTACTGCGGGCAAAATTCGTATACTCCTGAATATAGTCGTATACATTGATGTCACGGTTATGGTGAATAATCAGCTCATTAATTTCGATTAAAAATTCACGAATAACAGAGTAAGCGCTACGGGCAACCAAAACATCATCACGTTTGCTAAGCAGGCAAATATACCATGACAGCACCCTGGTGAGATCTGGCCATAAACTGTGTTCAGTCAACAGGCGCATAAACTCATCTTTTTTGATTGAGCGCACGACGGTATTGGTACGAGCAAGCCCATACATATGCAGAGAACCATAAAATATGGCAGACAGCCCAAAGATACACTGCCCTTGCAGGGTAAACATACATAACTCATCGGAGGTACGGCGAAATTCAACGTCTCCGCTCACGATAATATGAATATATTCCGAGTCACTGGTGGTGATTTTCTGCCATTTTTTTAAGGTTTTTTCTTTATAACCTGACGTTAAAGAAATAATACGTTCCATTTCATGATGCGGACGAATTTTCTTACCGTAAATGCTTAACATATTATGCCTTTCAAAGAATATTGATTTAAATTTAATGACAAGCGACGAGCGATAACCTCAGCTTAATGTCACTCACTGATTCAACCTGGTTAAAAATAAAATTAAGCAAAAAAAAGATTGTGCGCGCTAAGTTTCACGACTTTTAGCGTATAAGAAATATCTTCCTGATAAAATCAATCATAGATGAGGGGAATTTAAAGTCAATTAACCATAGATTAATTTGATTTTTATCCAAAATGAATTTCGATGAAAATAAACAAGTTAACTGACTTTTATCACGACGTCAGCGCCATTAATTCTGGCCATATTTTTCCAGTAACGCATTAGCAATCGCTTGCGTTTGCGCATCCGCCACCCCGTTCCATAACGCCGGGCGGAAATGCATCTGGAACGCCATGATCACCCGCTGCTGTTCACGCGCGGTCATCTCCGGTTTGACCTCGTAACCATAACGCGAAAGCAAGTCGAGCAATGATGCGGGATCGACTGGCGTATTGGGCGCGCGTCCCGCCAGATAAAACACCACGCGCTGTTCATCAGGCCAGGCGCCAATGCCCTGCGCCGCCAGATCGCGCCAGGGGAACAGAGGGCCGGGATCGTCTTTACGCTGCGGGGCAATATCCGCATGCGCCACCACGTTTTGCGGCTTAATGTCGTAGCGGGCAATGATCTCTTTCGCCAGTGGGATCAGGGCCTGAATTTGCGCAGGTTCAAACGGGGCGAAGTATTTCATTCCCGCCGACTTTTGCCAGCCGCGATTTTCCAGTTCGATACCAACGGACGTGTCGTTGATGCGCGTTGCGCCGCGCCAGAAGCTGATGCCCGCGTGCCACGCCAGATCGTGCTCTGGCACCAGTTGCCAGATACGCGGCTTGCCGCGGTGAAGCGGCGGTACAGCAGGAATTAAATAGTGCGAGCTGACGTTTTTATCCGTTAACGTCGCCAGAGAGGTATCAAAGTCATCCGCCGTGTAGTGGATGACCAGGATTTTGATGCGCGGGTACGCCGCCTGTGCCTGATGACGGGTATCCAGCTGATACCCGTCTTTATCAATAATCCCTTTCTCGCCCGCGCACCCGGTTAACAGAATCGCGAACGCGACCAGCCAGAGCAGGCGTCTCATCGGCGCGTTTTTACCGCCGTCCCGCTGACGCTCACCATCAGCATACTGCTGTCTTTGCCTACGGTCTCATAGTCAATATCAATGCCCACAACCGCATCCGCACCCAGCGCTTTCGCCTGTTCGCCCAGTTCCTGAAAAGCGATTTCACGCGCTTTACGCAACTCTTTTTCATAGGAACCCGAACGTCCGCCGACGATATCGCGAATACCCGCGAAGAAGTCACGGAAAATGTTGGCGCCCAAAATGGCTTCACCCGTTACCACACCGCAATATTCCACGATGTTCTGCCCTTCCAGCGTCGGGGTTGTCGAAAACTGCATAGCCGATCTCCTTGTTTACCTAAGCACTCGATCTCAAACGCATTATCAGACCGATACGCTATCATTGAAAAGATATAATTGATTATCGTAGATCGCTTTTTGGCAGATCGCTTATAAGGAAATCACTATGCGCTACAGCAAACTCTCTCTGCTCGTCCCTTGCGCACTGCTGCTCAGTGCCTGCACAACCGTCACTCCTGCTTATAAAGACAATGGCCCGCGCAGCGGGTCGTGCATAGAAGGCGGGCCGGACAGCGTGGCTCAACAATTTTATGACTACCGCATTCAAAACCGTACTAACGACATTACCGCCCTTCGCCCTTACTTAAGCGACAACCTGGCAAAACTGCTCTCTGACGCCAGCCGTGATGGCGAACACCGCCAGTTGATGAGCAGCGACCCGTTCTCCAGCCGCACCACCTTCCCGGATAGCGCCAGCGTAGCCAGCGCGTCCACCATTCCTAATCGCGACGCCCGCAACATCCCACTGCGCGTGGAGCTGAAGCAAGGCGACCAGACCTGGCGCGACGAAGTGCTGATGATCCATGAGGGTCAGTGCTGGGTTATTGATGATGTGCGTTATCTTGGCGGCAGCGTCCACGCGCCAGCCGGTACGCTGCGCCAGTCCGTCGAAAACCGCTGATCACCCGACAAAACGTCGATAAATCATAAGCCCCACAAATTGTCTGGCATTCTGCATAGAATGCCGACAATTATTCTTGCCGCCTACCGCCCCCGCTATTTTGTGCTATGTTTAGTGAAGAATGCGGTTTGCATTTAACTTTTAACGCATAAATATTGCATAACTATTCTGTCAAAGGTACTATCTGCGGCCTCAACATACACAAAATCATTCATGATGCGTCGAGGCGGCAAGTGACTGGAGTGACAAATCTGTCAGGAACAGATTTGAACGTCGCGAGCAACGGTCCGTAAGGGCGAGTCTCAGGGTGAGATGAGTCACTCAGCAGCCAACAAAGAGGCAGCATGAAGGATGACGTGTACAGTTATCAGACTGCCAGCATACGAGAATCAATGAGTATTCAATTAAACGGCATTAATTGCTTCTACGGCGCGCATCAGGCGCTGTTCGATATCACGCTGGATTGCCCTCAGGGCGAAACGCTGGTGTTACTTGGCCCAAGCGGAGCGGGTAAAAGCTCGCTGCTGCGTGTACTCAATCTGCTTGAGATGCCGCGCTCCGGCACGCTCACTATCGCAGGAAATCATTTCGACTTCACGAAAACGCCTTCCGATAAGGCGATTCGTGAATTACGCCAGAACGTAGGCATGGTTTTTCAGCAATACAATCTCTGGCCGCATCTCACGGTACAACAAAACCTGATTGAAGCGCCCTGCCGCGTGCTGGGTCTGTCAAAAGACCAGGCGCTGGCGCGTGCCGAGAAGCTGCTGGAACGTCTGCGTCTGAAACCTTACAGCGATCGCTATCCTCTGCATCTTTCCGGCGGTCAGCAACAGCGTGTGGCTATCGCTCGTGCGTTAATGATGGAGCCGCAGGTGCTACTGTTTGACGAGCCAACCGCCGCGCTGGACCCGGAAATCACCGCGCAAATCGTCAGTATTATTCGTGAACTGGCGGAAACCAAAATTACCCAGGTGATCGTCACTCACGAAGTAGAAGTGGCGCGTAAAACCGCCAGCCGGGTGATCTATATGGAAAACGGTCACATCGTCGAGCAAGGGGATGCGAGCTGCTTTGCAAACCCGCAGACCGATGCATTCAAAAACTATTTATCTCACTAAGATTCGGGACAATGACAATGAAAAAAGTTCTGATTGCCGCGCTAATTGCAGGCTTTAGCCTTTCCGCTACAGCAGCTCAAACCATCCGTTTCGCCACGGAAGCATCCTACCCTCCGTTCGAATCTATGGATGCCAGTAACAAAATCGTTGGCTTTGACGTCGATCTGGCCAATGCGCTGTGTAAAGAGATTGACGCGACCTGCACCTTTACCAACCAGGCGTTTGACAGCCTGATCCCAAGCCTGAAGTTCCGTCGTTTCGACGCGGTGATGGCCGGTATGGACATCACGCCTGAGCGTGAAAAGCAGGTTCTGTTCACCACGCCTTACTATGACAACTCCGCGCTGTTCATCGGTCAGCAGGGTAAATACACCAGCATCGACCAGTTGAAAGGCAAAAAAGTGGGCGTACAGAATGGCACTACCCACCAGAAGTTCATCATGGATAAGCACCCGGAAATCACCACCGTGCCTTATGACAGCTACCAGAACGCGAAGCTGGATCTGCAAAATGGTCGTATTGACGGTGTGTTCGGCGACACCGCCGTGGTCACTGAATGGCTGAAAGATAATCCGAAGCTGGCGCCGGTTGGCGATAAAGTGACCGACAAAGATTACTTCGGCACCGGCCTCGGCATCGCGGTACGCCAGGGCAACACGGAACTACAGCAGAAATTCAACACTGCGCTGGAAAAAGTGAAGCAAGATGGCACGTACGAAACCATCTACAACAAATGGTTCCAGAAGTAAGACTTGATGAACGAATTTTTTCCTTTAGCAAGCGCCGCCGGGATGACCGTCGGCCTTGCCGTTTGTGCGCTGATCATCGGCCTCGTCCTCGCTATGATTTTTGCCGTCTGGGAGTCCGTAAAATGGCGCCCGATAGCCTGGACAGGTTCCGCAGTGGTCACGATTCTGCGCGGCCTGCCGGAAATTCTGGTGGTGCTGTTTATCTATTTCGGTTCCTCTCAGCTTCTGCTGATGCTGTCTGATGGCTTCACCATCAACCTGGGGTTTGTGCAAATCCCGTTGCAGATGCAGATTGAAGACTTCGACGTCAGTCCGTTCCTGTGCGGCGTCATCGCGCTGTCGTTGCTGTATGCGGCATACGCGTCGCAAACGCTGCGCGGCGCGCTGAAAGCGGTTCCGTCTGGACAGTGGGAATCCGGTCAGGCGTTGGGCTTATCAAAAACCGCGATTTTTTTCCGCCTGGTGATGCCGCAAATGTGGCGTCATGCGCTGCCAGGGCTGGGCAACCAGTGGCTGGTATTGCTGAAAGATACCGCGCTGGTCAGCCTTATCAGCGTGAACGATCTGATGCTGCAAACAAAAAGCATCGCCACGCGCACTCAGGAGCCGTTCACCTGGTACATTGTGGCTGCGGCTATCTATCTGGTGATTACGCTGGTGAGTCAGTACATTCTCAAACGCATTGACCTGCGCGCGACACGTTTTGAGCGGAGACCAGGCTGATGTTTGAGTATTTACCTGAACTGATGAAAGGGCTGCACACCAGCCTGACGCTGACGGTTGCGTCTATCATCGTCGCGCTGATCCTGGCGCTGATTTTCACCATCATTCTGACGCTGAAAACGCCGGTGCTGGTATGGCTGGTTCGCGGCTACATTACGCTGTTTACCGGTACGCCGCTGCTGGTGCAAATCTTCCTGATCTACTACGGCCCAGGGCAATTCCCGTCGTTACAGGATTACCCGGTACTCTGGCACCTGCTGTCCGAGCCGTGGCTATGCGCCTTACTTGCCCTGTCGCTCAACAGCGCGGCCTATACCACGCAGCTGTTCTATGGCGCGATCCGTGCGATCCCGGAAGGCCAGTGGCAGTCCTGCGGCGCGCTGGGGATGAGCAAAAAAGATACCCTGGCGATCCTGCTGCCGTACGCGTTTAAACGCGCCCTCTCCTCTTACTCCAATGAGGTGGTGCTGGTCTTCAAGAGTACGTCTCTGGCGTACACCATTACGCTGATGGAAGTGATGGGCCACGGCCAGCTGCTGTACGGTCGTACCTACGATGTGATGGTATTTGGCGCGGCTGGCGTGATTTATCTGATCGTCAACGGTTTGCTAACCTTGCTGATGCGCCTCATCGAGCGTAAAGCGCTGGCGTTTGAGCGCAGGAATTAAGAACACCATGTAGGCCTGATAAGATGCGTCAGCGTCGCCATCAGGCAATGGCGCAAGCGCCTTATCCAGCCTACAAAATCATCGACATAAATGCATAAAACGAAATCATAAAGACGGACAAGCCACTAAGCTGTCCGTCTTTTTTTATAACAACAAAAATACTTAATCATTTTTATTGCATATAAATTCATTAAATGGCATTGTAAACCCATGCCGCAGACACGGTGAATAATCATAAGATTGACAGACGGGAGTTCCACCATGAAAAAGTTAGTTCTGGCCGCATTACTCGCTACTTTCGCCGCTGGCGCCTCAGCTGCCGATAAAATCAATTTCGGCGTTTCCGCCACTTACCCGCCGTTCGAATCACTGGATGCGAGCAATAAAATCGTCGGTTTCGATATCGATCTGGCGACTGCGTTATGCAAACAAATGCAGGCCGACTGTACTTTTACCAACCACGCGTTTGACAGCCTGATCCCGGCGCTGAAATTCAAAAAATATGACGCGGTTATCTCTGGTATGGATATTACCCCTGAGCGTAGCAAACAGGTGACGTTCACCAGCCCTTACTATGCCAACTCCGCGCTGGTGATTGCGAAAAAAGACAGCTATAAAACCTTTGCCGACCTGAAAGGAAAACGTATCGGCATGGAAAACGGCACCACGCACCAGAAATACCTGCAAGATAAGCATCCTGAAGTGAAAACCGTGGCTTATGACAGCTACCAGAATGCGATTATCGACCTGAAAAATGGCCGCATTGATGGCGTATTCGGCGATACCGCCGTGGTGAATGAGTGGCTGAAAACCAATCCGCAACTGGGCGCGGCAACAGAAAAAGTGACCGATCCGCAATACTTCGGCACCGGCCTTGGCATCGCTGTGCGCCCGGATAATAAAGCGCTGCTGGAAAAACTGAACACCGCGCTGGCGGCAATCAAAGCTGATGGCACTTATCAGAAAATCAGCGATCAGTGGTTCCCGCAGTAATCTTCCTTGCCGGATGGCGCTGCGCCATCCGGCAATTCTATAAGGGCACAAAGAACCTAAACCGCGCGCCACTCACCGAATCCATCAGCCTGATCCCACCGCCGTGCAGTTCCAGCATCCGTCTTACAATCAGCAGCCCTAACCCTCCGCGATCTTCCCGCGACGCCTGATGCCCCAGCACCGATGGTCGCTGGAACAGTTGTTCACGCAACGCTTCGTCGATACCTGGCCCGCTGTCGCTGACCTCTACCTGTAGCTGCGCCTCCTCCTGCCATACCTTCAGCCGGATAGTGCTCCCCTGCGGCGAATGGCGCACGGCGTTATCCAGCAGATTCGTCACTACCCGCTCTATCATTGAGACGTCAGCATTGATAAGCGGCAGGGAATGCGGCATATCGACCTGCAAATGCAACTGCCGGGTCTCTATTGTCAGATCGAATTTTTGCGCCACATCCTGAATCAGCTCACCAATAGCAAAGCGCTCCAGTTGCGGTTTAATGCTGCCATGCTCAAGCCGCGCCAGCTCGAAAAGCTGCTGCGACAGGTGCCGCACCTTGTGCCCCTGACGCAGCGCAGTGGCGAGATATTGCTGCGTTTCCTGCGGCGTCAGCGTAGCGGATTTAAGCGATAACGTTTCCAGGTAGCCCAGCAATGACGTCAGCGGCGTGCGTAAGTCATGCGAGATATTGGCGATAAACTCCCGGCGCTGCCGGTCGCTGTCGGCCAGTTGATCCCACTGACCGGCGATTTTGCGCGCCAGCTCGATAAAAGTATTGCGCAGCACCGCAACTTCATCACTCACCGTGGTCTCCGGCTGCTGTGCCGCCAGCTGTTTGATGGCGGTAATGCTGTCCTGCTCCAGCCCGGCAACGTCCATCGTCAGGCGTTTTACCGGGCGCGTCACCCAGTACCAGATCAGTAACCCCGCCAGCAGGCCGAACAGCGCCACCCATAGCAGGGACCACAACACCGTACTCCAGAGTGCTTTATGCCAGGCCATTTCTGCCAGCGCATTTGACTCTTCGCCTTGCAGGATGATGTACAAATAGCCTTTAAGCTCACCATCCTGACGTAAAGGGGTAACGCTGAAAACCTTCTGACTCTGACTACGCGGATCGTCGCCATAGACGGGCATCGCTGCGCCGCTGAGAAAGGTTTGCAATGGACTAATATCGATCTTTTGCCGCTGGATATGGCCCGGCGGCGCGGCATCGGCCAGCAGTTCGCCGTCAGAAGAGACGACATACAGCTCAACGCTCGGGTTAAAGGTCATCAGGCGGTCAAACAGCGGCTTCAGCACGCTGCGGTCAACCCTGCCCTGCGCATCCAGAATGGGTTCACGCTGCACAATCTGTTGCGCCAGCCCGCCGGCCAGCCGCTGCACCATCGCGTTGCCGTACTGCATGCTGCTGTAGAGTTGCACCGCGCAGGCAACGGTGGCGCAGAGCATCAGCAGCAGAATGAACAGCAGCGTCAGCCGCTGACTCAGGCTAAAGCGCCGTATCATGGTTCAGCTCCGCAAATTTGTAACCTTTGCCCCAGACGGTACGAATAATCTCCGGTTCAGCGGCATCTTTTTCAATCTTGATACGCAGGCGATTAATGTGGGTGTTGACGGTGTGCTCATACCCTTCGTGCTGATAGCCCCAGACCTGTTCCAGCAGCGCCAGACGCGAAAAGACTTCGCCTGGATGACGGGCAAAGAAGTACAGTAGCTCAAATTCACGCGGCGTGAGGTCCACATCCTGACCGTGCAGGCGCACCGTACGCGCCAGCGGATCAAGCGTCAGGCCATGAGCCTGAATATGCCCGGCAGTCTGTGCCTGCCCCATAGCCTGCTGACGGCGAAACAGCGCTTTGATGCGCGCGATCAGCTCCTGCACCGAGAAGGGTTTTGCCAGGTAATCATCTGCCCCGGTTTCCAGCCCGGTAATGCGGTCCGTTTCGCTGCTGCGGGCGCTGATGATAATCACCGGCAGGTAGCGGGTCATCTGACGGATGCGACGACAAATTTCCAGACCGTCAACGTTGGGGAGCATCAGGTCGAGGATCACGGCATCCCAGGGTTGGGTTTCAAGGCACTGTAACGCCTTGCCCCCATCCGGTTGGTGAGTAATGGCGTAGCCTTCGTCTTCTAAATTGAGGCGCAGGAGCGCCGCGATGTCGTGGTCATCTTCCACCAGCAGGATCTGCTTCATGGGTAAGCCTTCATTCTCTCAATGCCAATGACTTAAGCTTACCCGATTTCACAGGGGGGAAGAGTTCACATTTTGTTGAACTTTGTGCGGACGTTGCGCCAGGCGGCGGCTTCGCTTTACCTGGCCTACCGGTCAGCGTGTTTTGGTCAACAGCGTTAACACTTCATAATGCGCGGTATGCGGGAACATATCGAAAAGCTGAACACGCTCAATACGGTAGCCCGGCAAGTTGGCAATGTCCTTTGCCATCGTCTGCGCGTTGCAGCTGGAGTAGATGATGTATTCCGGCGCCATCTGGCTAAGATAGTCACACAGGGCTTTTCCAATGCCACGACGCGGCGGGTTCACCAGCACCAGTTCCGGCACCTCTCCTTGCCCGGTCGCGAATTGCGTAGAATCCAGCGCCTGAAAATGAAGATTCGTCAGCCCCAGTTCTGCGGCGGATTGCTTCGCGCAGGCGATTGCCTCTGGTGCGATCTCAATGCCCGTCAACGTCATCTCCGGGGTGGCGCAGTGCAAACCAAATCCCCCGACGCCGCAAAACAGATCCCACATGTGATGAACAGGCAGCTGACGCACCCAGTCACGCGCTGTCGCATACAGATGGCTCGCAACGACCGGGTTGGTCTGGAAAAAGCTCTGCGGACGGATCCACAGCGGCACATCGTTAAAACGTTCTGCCAGCGCCTGCTGCTCCGTCAGGAAGATCTCCGTTTCCCCTTCCATAATCGCCATGTGTACCGGTTGAATATTCGCGGTAATAACCTTCAGCTGCGGTAACTGCGCCTGTAGCCACGGCAGCGCCGCGCGCAGCTGCGCCAGTTTGGTTTCTGAGCGCAGCACGAACCGCAGCATCATGCCGCCATCGAACTGACTTTCCGTCAGCAGGATGTATTTCAGCTCGCCGCGTTTGCGCGCCACGTTGTAAGGCGTTAACCCGGCACGGGCGATGAACGGCTTCAGCGTGGCGAAAACGGGAGCAAACGTGTCGGGATAGAGCGGACAGTCGCTCAAATCCTCCGGGGTGCCGTCGCGATGCAACATGCCTAACAGCGGCTTTTCCACGCTGCCGCTGACCACCATTTTGGCTTTATTACGAAAGGCCTGTTCCGGGCCGCTGACCGGCGCGCACCACTGTTCAACCGAAAAATCGGCAAGCAGCCCCTTCAGATCGGCGGTTTTGGCGGAGAGTTGATCGCGGATCGGCTGGACTATCCACTGACAGGATCGACAGCGACCGGCGTCGTAGAGTGCGCACTGCATACAAAGACCTTCATATTACCAGGGGCGAGGATTATACACGTTATTGCAAACGGAAGAACCGCCTGCTGCCCGCAGGGATAAAGAGCAGCATCAGAACCAGCATGTCCGGCAATTTCTGCATCACCAGTGTGCGCAAAATTTCGCGTTTCGACTCCCCGGCAATACTGAACAGCTCCGGGTAGCCATAGCCCAGCGACGCCGCCCACAGATAACCTGTGGCAATAACCTGCGTGAGCAGGTACACCCAGCGCGCCCAGTTGCGCCCTTTCACCAGCGAAAACGCGCAATATATTTCAGTAAAGACCAGCGCCAGGCTGCCTAAAAACACCAGCGTCAGATTCCAGGTTTGCACGCTGCGATGAATAAACTCCCCCATTCCCCGCATGCCGAGCGTGTTAAAAATCATCAGCAAATCGAGGCAGCGGATCAAAATAATCGCGAGCGCCGCCACCTGCACCAGCGTGGGTACATTTAAACGGGCATGTGATGAGGATGATTTCTTAAAAAATCCCAACGAATCGTCTTCCATGAAAACGTTACCGCGTTTGCCCACGGTAACGTGTTGCCAGGTTGGCAGATTTTAGTTTCTTCAGCCGCGTCTTGCACGTTGGATATCACGCATTCGCTGCTTTTCTGCGCGCGCCATCAGATACCAGGCGATAAAACCGACAATGCCTACCACGCCGAGGATAAGGGTCGCCAGCGCGTTAATCTCCGGGTTAACCCCCATACGCACGCTGGAGAAGACCAGCATCGGCAATGTCGTCGCCCCCGGGCCAGAGACAAAACTGGCGATCACCAGATCGTCCAGCGACAGCGTGAAAGCCAGCAGCCATCCAGAGATCACCGCAGGCATGATCATCGGCAGCGTAATCACAAAGAACACTTTTAACGGCGTCGCGCCAAGATCCATCGCCGCCTCTTCAATCGAGCGATCCAGTTCGCGCAGACGCGATGAAATAACCACCGCCACATAGGCCGTACAGAAGGTAACGTGCGCCAGCCAGATTGTCAGCATTCCGCGATCTGCGGGCCAGCCGATAGCATGGGCCAGGGCCACAAACAGCAGCAACAGCGACAGCCCGGTAATCACATCCGGCATAACCAGCGGCGCGGTGATCATAAACGCAAAGCCATTCGCTCCACGAAAACGGCCAAAACGCACCATTACCACGGCGGCAATCGTCCCCAGAATAGCCGCCATTGTCGCGGCACAAGCGGCAATCGTGAGGCTCAGGCCGACGGCGCTTATCATCGCGCTATCCCGGAACAGCTCGCCATACCAGCGCGTAGACCATCCCGCCCAGACGGTCACCAGCTTCGAGCTGTTAAACGAATAGATGACCAGCATCAGCATCGGCGCATACAGGAAGGTAAACCCGAGCACCAGAATAACAATTCGCCAGGGCGAACGAACCACCGGTAAAGTATTCATCCGAGTTCCCCCTCGCTTTTTTGCTGATGCTTATGGAACCAGATAATCGGTACAATCAGTAGTAATAACATGATGATAGCCACCGCAGAGGCCACCGGCCAGTCGCGGTTGTTGAAGAACTCCTGCCACAGTACGCGGCCGATCATAATGCTGTCTGGCCCGCCGAGCAGTTCCGGGATCACAAATTCCCCCACCGCCGGAATAAACACCAGCATCGATCCGGCAATTATTCCCCCTTTCGTTAACGGCACAATGACGCTAAAGAAGGTTTTCAGCGGACGCGCGCCCAGATCCAGCGAGGCCTCCACCAGCGAATAGTCAATGCGCGTCAGCGCGATATAAATCGGCAGCACCATAAACGGCAGATAGGCGTAGACAATACCGATATACACCGCCAGATTGGTATGCAAAATCGTCAGGGGATGATCGATAACCCCCAGCCACATCAGGAAGTTGTTCAGCACGCCGTTATTTTTCAGAATCCCCATCCAGGCGTAAACGCGGATCAAAAACGAGGTCCAGGACGGCAGGATCACCAGCAACAGCAGAATATTACGCGTTGACGGCCTGCTGTGCGCCACCGCCCAGGCCAGCGGATACCCCAGCAGCAAACAGCAGAGAGTCGAAACGCCCGCCACCTGCAAAGACTGCAAATAGGCGTCAAAATAGAGCGGATCGTCCGTCAGTTGCAGGAAGTTTCCCAGGTTGAGGGTCAGGGATAGCTGCCCGTCGGCCCACGCCATCAGATCGGTATAGGGCGGGATCGCCCGCGCCATCTCCGCCAGGCTGATTTTAAACACGATCAGAAACGGCAGCAGGAAAAGCAGGATCAGCCAAAGGTACGGCACCGCGATGACCAGCTTACGCCCATGCTTCATTTGCATCCGCGCCAGCCACAGCGTCAGGCCGCCGGGCTTTTTATCGCGAGCCGGAGGTTCAAGTGTACTCATTTTCGCTCCTTAAACCGTCAACACCACGCAGCTGTCCGCATCCCAACATAAACGCACTTCATCGCCCCAGGTCGGCAACCCTTTGCGATAGCGATGCGCGTTCTGTAGCTGAGCGCTCAACATCTGGCCGCTTTTCAACCGCACATGATAGATCGACAAATCGCCGAGGTAGGCGATATGCACCACTTCACCCACGGCAAAGTTGTAACCGTCTTCTGGCGGCGCGTCGCACAGCATGATTTTTTCCGGGCGCAGCGCGACATACACCGGAACGTTATCGACAACGGACGCATCCGCATCCACCTTCAGAGGATGCACCAGCCCCGGCGAATCAATAACCAGCCCATCATCCTGACGTTCCTTCAGCAAGCCTTCAAAGACATTCACAGAACCGATAAATTCCGCGCTGTAGCGGGTGGTCGGATGTTCATAAATCTCTTCCGGTTCGCCAATCTGCACGAATTTCCCACGGTTCATGATCGCAATTCGCCCGGCCATCGTCATCGCCTCTTCCTGATCGTGCGTCACCATCACGCAGGTCGCGCCAACGCGCTCAAGAATATCGACGACTTCCAGCTGCATCCGGTCGCGCAGCTTTTTATCCAGCGCGCCCATCGGTTCGTCGAGCAGCAACAGCTTCGGGCGTTTCGCCAGGCTACGCGCCAGCGCCACACGCTGACGCTGGCCGCCGGAAAGCTGATGAGGCTTACGTTTAGCGAACTCCTGCATATGCACCAGCCCCAGCATTTCGTTCACGCGCGCGGTGATTTCCGCCTTCGACAGCTTGTCCTGCTTTAGCCCAAACGCAATGTTCTGTTCCACCGTCATATGGGGGAACAGCGCATAAGACTGAAACATCATATTGATAGGGCGCAGATAAGGCGGGACATGCGCCAGATCGACGCCATCGAGCATGATTTGCCCGGCGGAGGGTTGTTCAAATCCGGCCAGCATACGCAGCAGCGTGGATTTCCCGCAGCCCGATGCGCCAAGCAGCGCAAATATTTCGCCTTTATAGATGGTGAGGCTGACATCATCCACGGCGTGTTGACCATCAAATGATTTTGTCAGGTTGCGGATTTCAAGAAGCGGCGTCAGCGCTTTACGGGTTTTCGCCTGTGGGCGGGGGGTCGCGTCGTTCACGGGGTGCTCTCCGGCATAAACAAAAATCAGTGCAAACGCACCATAAAAGTGCGCATTGCCCGGTAAACCTCACCGGGCAACGTTCTGATACAGCGGCTTATTTACCGCTTTTCACCTTCGTCCAGGCACGCGTACGCACACGGTCGATCTTCGGTTCCTGCACTTTCAGCGTGAACATTTTCGCTCGCACATCCGCAGGCGGATAAATGCCCGGGTTGTCACGCACTTCAGCGCTGACCAGCGCCGTCGCTTCTTTGTTGGCGTTGGCGTAGAACACATGGTCGGAAATGTGGGCGATCACGTCCGGGCGCAGCAGGTAGTTGAGGAACTGATAAGCCTCTTCTTTGTTTTTCGCATCAGCAGGCATCGCGAACACATCAAAGAACGCCATCGCCCCCTCTTTCGGAATGGAGAAGGAGATATTCACGCCGTTTTTCGCTTCTTTCGCGCGGTTAGCCGCCTGCCATACGTCCCCTGCCCAGCCAATCGCCACGCAGGTATCGCCGTTCGCCAGATCGTTTATGTATTGAGACGAGTGGAAATAACGAATGTTCGGGCGCAGCTTCAGCAGCAGATCGGTCGCAGGCCCCGTGTAGTCATCCGCTTTGGTACTGTTGGGATCTTTCCCCAGGTAGTTCAGCACGGTCGCGAACACCTCTTCAGGCGCATCAAGGAAGGAGACGCCGCAGCTTTTAAGTTTTTCCAGATTTTCAGGTTTCAGCACCAGATCCCAGCTATCGACCGGTGCGTCAGCCCCCAGCACCGCTTTGACTTTATCGATGTTATAACCGATACCGGTGGTCGCCCACATATACGGCATCGCGTATTTGTTGTCGGGATCGTGCTTCGCTACCAGCTTCAACAGCTCTGGATCGAGGTTTTTCCAGCCTGGTAATTTGCTTTTATCCAGCGGCTGGAATACACCCGCAGTGAGCTGGCGTTCCAGAAAACTGGCCGACGGGACAACCAGGTCAAAACCGGTGCTCCCGGCCATGAGTTTCCCTTCCAGTACCTCGTTGGAGTCGAAGACGTCATAGACCACTTTGATACCGGTCTCTTTTTCAAAGTTCGCGACCGTATCCGGGGCGATATAATCAGACCAGTTATAGATATGCAGTGTTTTTTGTTCAGCGGCGAGCGTGCTGGCAGAGACGGCCATCAGAGCACCCGCAACCAGACCCGATAGCCATTTTTTATTTAAGGCGGTCATAATCTCTTTCCTTCTGAAAGTTCGTTAACAAACGAACCAAAAAAGTTGCATTCTAAGATATGCAAGAAACGTGCATATTTTGTCACTCGACACAGTTACAGAAGAGAGGGCTCTCTCCCTGCCGTCATTGCTCGCCATAAATACACAAAATCATTCAGGAGGTTGTCTGAAGGATGACGTGTAAAAGCTTCGCAAGAATAACTTTAGCCAGGGTTCGAGGCTATAGCTCAGATTAAAAAACGCCTTTTATCAATTTTTTATGCAGGTTTTGTCTATGTGATAAAGCGAAACAGGCGGAAAGGAGGTGAATTATTCTTTAAAGAAAGGTTAAAGGCAGAATAAAAAAATGCAAACAGCAGCCGCTCTGGCAGCGACTGCGTTATACGCGTCATTCTTCAGGTTGTATGTGCGCAGATTTCAGTGAAGAAAATGATTTTCAGCGCGACTTTTTTGCGCGTCCTCTTCTGCGCTGAACAGCAGCTGATGCGCTCCGGCTTCCAGAATCACCATAGAAATCTGCTCTTCGCTCTGACGAACAAACCACTCGAACTGTTCATACGTCACGCCCCGCATAACGGATAAAGACTGGCAAACCACCAGTTTTGGCAGATTATCATCCTGCATATCCAGGAACGCTTTCACCGTTAACGAGCTGGCGTTAATTGCCGACAGATCGGCAGCCAGCGGCAGCAGCGCAGAGGGCCTCACTTCCGCCATTGCGGAAAACAGCACCGTGTTATCCACCAGGTCGATTTTCGCATCGTAAATGCCGTCAAAATTTTGCATATGGGGCAAATGCAGCGCCTGACAGGTATCACATTCAAAAAAACTCATGCCCAGGTCGTCGAGCCATTGACGCAACGTATCCAGAGTAGGAACGACCAGTGATGTCATAATAATGTGCTACCTCTTACGATAAAAAAATTACCGGCACAGCTTACGCAAAAAGACCGCGTCATACCACGATCGGGAACGATATTGCGATTAACCGCCCGTTTTAAGGCAAAATTCGGGAGTGGCGTGACGCTCGATCCACTGGATCATTCGCCCGGCGATATCCACACCCGTCGTTTTTTCTACCCCTTCCAGACCCGGAGAGGCGTTCACTTCCATGACCAGCGGCCCACGCTCCGCGCGCAGAATATCGACGCCAGCGACATCCAGCCCCATCGTCTGCGCCGCTTTTATCGCGATCTCTCGTTCACGCGGCGTGATACTGGCGATACTCGCCATACCGCCGCGATGAAGGTTGGAGCGAAAATCGCCCTCTTTTGCCCGCCGCTCAATGGCCGCCACCACTTCGTCGCCCACGACCAGACAACGGATGTCACGCCCTCTGGCCTCTTTGATGTACTCCTGCACCAGAATGTGCGCGTTGAGACCGCGAAACGCATCAATCACGCTCTCTGCGGCTTGCCGGGTTTCCGCCAGCACCACGCCAATGCCCTGCGTACCTTCCACCAGTTTTACCACCAGCGGCGCGCCGCCGACCATGTCGATCAGATCGCTGGTGTCATCCGGCGAATGCGCAATGCCGGTAACGGGCAAGTCAATTCCCTGCCGGGCCAGTAACTGTAGCGAACGCAGTTTATCGCGCGCGCGGGTAATCGCCACGGATTCGTTCAGCGGATAGCTACCCAGCATTTCGAACTGACGCAGCGCCGCTGTACCGTAAAACGTGATGGCGGAGCCAATACGGGGGATGACGGCATCAAAATGCGGCAACTGGCGGCCTTTATAGTGAATAGAAGAGGCCGCCGGGCTGATGTTCATATAGCAGGAAAGCGGATCGAGTATTTCGACCAGATGGCCGCGCTTCATCGCCGCTTCGCGCAGGCGTTTACAAGAATAGAGCGTTCCGTCCCGGGACAATATGGCAATTTTCACCCTGCACCTCTCTAAAAGACCTGGTAAAAGCCTGCGTATCATACACCGGGTGTTAGCGCGTCGCCCAACCCTGTTTATGCAAATAGTCCAGAATAAACGGGCGATTCTCTTTGATGATGGTACGACGGATATGGTCGCTCCATGTATCGCGGCGCGTATTGCTGTCGCGGGTCAGGTAGTACTCCGCGATCTGCTCATCATATTGCGCCAGCAGCGCGGCATCCACAGGCTGATAGTGATTTTCATGCACCACCAGTTCTGCGGGCAAACGCGGCTTAACGCCAGGGTTATCCGCAGGCCAGCCGAGGCACAGCCCAAACAGCGGCAGGACATATTTCGGTAATTTCAGCCGTTCCGTAACCGCTTCAATATGATTGCGGATACCGCCGATGTAGACGCCGCCCAGCCCCAGGGATTCGGCAGCGGTCAGCGCATTTTGCCCCATCATCGCCGTATCGACCGTGCCCAGCAGCAGTTGTTCCGCCAGCCCGAGCTGCGCGTCCGGGCAAATCTGTAAGTGACGATTAAAATCAGCGCAGAAAACCCAGAATTCCGCGGCCTGCGCAACGTGCTTTTGCCCGCCCGTCAGGGGCACCAGCGCTTCGCGCATGGCTTTATCGGTAATGCGGATAATGGAACTGCACTGTAAAAAACTGGAGCTTGAGGTTCCCCGCGCGGCGGCAATAATCGACTCACGCTGCGCATCGGAAATTGGCTCATCGGTGAAATGACGAATAGAACGGTGACCACGGATTAAATCAATGGTTGGAGTCATGCGGTTTTTCTCTTGCTGAACGGGAAGAAGAATCGGGTGAGCGCGTCATCAGTTGCGGCGCAATAAGCTGCGCGATCCGCCACATCAGCGCCACCGCAGCGGGAAGCATAAGCAGGATACCGAGAAATATCATCACCGTTACCGCCAGCGGGCTGTTCATCGGCGCGGGTAATGTGAGGTACTGATTGAGCGACAGCAACGCCGCTGCCAGCAAAATCATACCGAGAATTTCCAGAATCAACACGCTTTTGGGTAAAGCGCTAATCGAGCGCATAAGGGCCTCCCGGATAACGGATGCTCAGTGTAACGCGTTCAGGTTTATCGTGTTTAACACGATATAGCCTATAGGTATCAAAGCAACAGGCGCAACCTGCTTTTCAGATGCGTCGTTTAACGGCATCATAGCCGCCATTCGTCACAAGGCTATGAGTTCGAGGAAAAAAACAATGTTTACCGTTATTTTTGGTCGCCCAGGGTGCCCGTATTGCGTGCGTGCGAAAGAGTTAGCAGAAAAACTGAGCACTGAGCGCGACGATTTTAACTATCGCTATATTGATATTCATGCTGAAGGCATTACCAAAGCGGATCTGGAAAAAACCGTGGGTAAACCGGTAGAGACCGTACCGCAGATTTTTGTCGATCAGAAACACATCGGCGGTTACACCGATTTTGAGGCTTGGGCAAAAGAGAATCTGAACCTGTTCGCCTGATCGCTGCTTTACGCCCTCTCCCGGAGGGCGTTATCGGTTCTTTTTACGCCGCTGACTAAACAGGCTGCTGATAAATAAAAAGCAAAGCGCGCCGAGCGCACACCAGAACACCGCACTGAACAACCACGCCAGTTCTTGCCATACGGAGCGCGTAGGCATAAAAACAAATCGCATCAGGACCAGACAACATGGTGCGGCCAGCATGGCGCCGATAAGAGGTTTAATGACTTCTCTGCGATGGGAAAAAAAACTGGCCACCGCGCCAGGTAACGTAAAAAACAACAGCCCAATCTCAGGATGCCCGGCAACCCGAAATGCCCCTTTCATATGCATCGTTAATGAAAGGCACACCACAATAAAGAGTACAAAGCAGCAGATTGCACCCGCCCAACCTTGTTTATGTTTCAATCGTTCCTCCTGACACTATCTCTATCGAACACTTTTTTCGCCCGAAGGCGTCCAGTCAGATAAAGTCGTTCGGCATTCCATGCCAAAAACACACCCACACGATTCTTATAGCCGTTGATACGTAATGAGATTAAACTAGCGAATTAAATTGTTGTGCTGCTTTTATTTGAGCGCCGATACGATGCCGACGCCTCATAATTTCTGGCAAAAACATTAGCGTAAATTGTCATTTCTTTCAACAGCTTACTGGTAAACAAGAAGTTAGTCTCCGTGAATATAAACGTCGCAGATTTGTTAAATGGGAATTACATCCTGTTATTATTTGTGGTCCTGGCTCTCGGGCTATGTCTGGGTAAGTTACGCCTGGGTTCAGTCCAACTCGGTAATTCCATTGGCGTTTTAGTGGTCTCCCTATTATTAGGGCAGCAGCACTTTAGTATTAACACCGATGCACTAAATCTGGGCTTTATGCTGTTTATTTTTTGTGTCGGCGTCGAAGCTGGCCCCAACTTTTTTTCTATTTTTTTTCGCGACGGCAAAAATTACCTGATGCTTGCTCTGGTCATGGTCGGTAGCGCGCTGCTGATCGCATTAGGGCTGGGTAAGCTCTTTGGCTGGGATATCGGCCTGACCGCCGGTATGCTGGCGGGCTCCATGACCTCGACCCCTGTGCTGGTCGGCGCAGGCGACACGTTACGCCATTCCGGTATGGAGAGTTCGCAGCTCTCTGTCGCGCTGGACAACCTGAGCCTGGGCTACGCGCTGACCTACCTCATCGGCCTGGTCAGCCTGATTGTCGGCGCACGTTACCTGCCGAAACTGCAACATCAGGATCTGCAAACCAGCGCCCAGCAGATTGCCCGCGAGCGCGGCCTGGATACCGACGCCAACCGCAAGGTCTATCTGCCGGTCATCCGTGCTTATCGCGTCGGCCCGGAACTGGTGGCCTGGGCCGACGGGAAAAATCTGCGCGAGCTGGGCATCTACCGTCAGACCGGTTGCTACATTGAGCGCATCCGCCGTAACGGTATTCTGGCTAACCCGGATGGCGACGCGGTATTGCAGATGGGTGATGAGATTGCCCTGGTCGGTTACCCGGATGCACACGCCCGGCTGGACCCCAGCTTCCGTAACGGCAAAGAAGTCTTCGACCGCGACCTGCTCGACATGCGCATCGTAACCGAAGAGATCGTCGTGAAAAACCACAATGCCGTAGGCCGCCGTCTCGCCCAGTTGAAGCTGACCGACCACGGCTGCTTCCTTAACCGCGTGATCCGCAGCCAGATTGAAATGCCGATCGACGACAACGTGGTGCTGAATAAAGGCGACGTCTTGCAGGTGAGCGGCGATGCGCGTCGCGTGAAAACCGTCGCGGACCGTATTGGCTTTATCTCGATTCACAGTCAGGTAACCGATCTGCTGGCCTTCTGCGCCTTCTTTATCATCGGCCTGATGATCGGGATGATCACCTTCCAGTTCAGTAATTTCAGCTTCGGCATCGGCAACGCCGCCGGGCTGTTGTTCGCCGGGATCATGCTCGGTTTCCTGCGAGCTAACCACCCCACCTTCGGGTACATCCCGCAGGGCGCGCTGAACATGGTGAAAGAGTTTGGTCTGATGGTCTTTATGGCCGGCGTCGGCCTGAGCGCGGGCAGCGGCATCGGGAACGGGCTTGGCGCGGTCGGCGGGCAAATGTTGATTGCCGGTCTTGTGGTGAGCCTGGTGCCGGTCATTATCTGCTTCCTGTTCGGCGCTTATGTATTACGTATGAACCGCGCCCTGCTCTTCGGCGCCATGATGGGCGCGCGCACCTGTGCTCCGGCGATGGAGATCATCAGCGACACGGCGCGCAGCAACATTCCGGCATTAGGCTATGCGGGAACCTATGCGATAGCCAACGTTCTGTTAACGCTGGCGGGGACACTTATTGTCATCATCTGGCCGGGCTTAGGATAAAACTGAAGTTTGCCTTTAAGTGAAAAATTTTTGCAGGTAAGCAGAACTTTTCTTCAAGGCGTCAGTCATAACTAGTGCCACTGCTTTTCTTTGATGTCCCCAATTTGTGGAGCCCATCAACCCCGCCATTTTGGTTCAAGGTTGATGGGTTTTTTGTTGCCTGAATTTCACGCCTGCCCGGCAATACGCTTCACCATGACCAGAATATCTTCCCGCGTTAAAGGCGCTCTGTCGGTGACGAAATGGAGGGTCATGCCTTCGATAAACGCATCCAGCGCACGGGCGGTCACCGGTTCAAACCACTGCTCCAGCGTTTGCTGACTGCGCTGCATCCAGTTCTGCATCACCGTTTTCAGCGCCGGTTTTCGGCTGGCGAAGGCATACAGCTGGTACATCAGCTCCATATTATCTGGCGTGGTCACCAGCGAGCTGTAGATCATGTCGGTAATGGCGTGACAGGCGTCCTGAACGTTCGTGACATCGGCAAAGAATAACTGAAACTGGTGCGACATTGTTTCTGTAAACCGGCTTAACGCCTCGATCAGCAACTCATCGATTCCCGAAAAATAATAGGTCATCGACCCGAGCGGCACCTGCGCTATCGCCGCGATTTTGCGGTGCGTAACGCCGTGAATGCCATGCGTTATTATCGCTTCCTGCGTGGCCTGAACGATTTTGTCTCGCCGCAGGGGATCGTTAGCTCGTCGCACTGCTTTTCCTCTCATCACGTTTGTGTACAAATGTACACAAACTTGCTAGTGTTGTCCCCTGTATTCTCTTTTTTCAGTTTGAATCAATGACCGCCATCTCATCACGTAAAGCCTTAAGACGCCGGACCTGGGCGCTTTTTATGTTCTTCTTCTTGCCAGGGCTGTTGATGGCCTCATGGGCAACCCGCACCCCCGCCATTCGCGATATCCTTTCGGTATCAACGGCAGAAATGGGGGCGGTGCTGTTTGGGCTTTCCATCGGTTCGATGAGCGGTATTCTGTGTTCCGCCTGGCTGGTAAAACGATTTGGCACGCGCAACGTCATTCAGACCACCATGTCCTGCGCCGTTGCGGGGATGGTTATCCTCAGCATTGCGCTGTGGTTCGCTTCTCCGCTGGTTTTTGCGCTTGGCTTAGGCGTATTCGGCGCCAGCTTTGGCGCCGCCGAAGTCGCTATCAACGTCGAAGGGGCGGCGGTTGAACGTGAAATGAATAAAACCGTCCTGCCGATGATGCACGGTTTTTACAGCTTCGGTACGCTGGCTGGCGCTGGCGTCGGCATGGCGCTAACCGCCTTTAACGTCCCTGCCAACGCTCATATCCTGCTGGCGGCTCTCGTCGCGATCGTCCCCATTTTTATTGCTATTCGCGCCATTCCCGACGGCACGGGGAAAAACGCCGCCGACGGCGCCCACACAACGGAAAAAGGCGTACCTTTTTATCGCGATGTCCAGCTACTGTTGATCGGCGTGGTGGTACTGGCAATGGCTTTCGCTGAAGGGTCCGCCAACGACTGGCTGCCGCTTCTGATGGTGGATGGTCACGGCTTCAGCCCAACGTCTGGCTCGCTGATTTATGCGGGCTTTACGCTCGGTATGACCGTCGGGCGCTTTACCGGCGGCTGGTTTATCGACCGTTATAGCCGCGTGGCGGTAGTCCGCGCCAGCGCGCTAATGGGAGCGCTCGGTATTGGTCTGATTATCTTCGTCGACAGCGCCTGGGTCGCGGGCGTTTCCGTTATTCTCTGGGGGCTTGGGGCGTCGCTTGGCTTCCCGCTAACGATTTCAGCGGCCAGCGATACCGGCCCGGACGCGCCAACCCGCGTCAGCGTGGTGGCGACAACCGGTTATCTGGCCTTCCTGGTGGGGCCGCCGCTGCTGGGCTATCTTGGCGAACATTATGGTTTGCGCAGCGCAATGCTGGTTGTGCTGGCGCTGGTCATCCTTGCCGCTCTTGTCGCAAAGGCTGTCGCCAAACCAACATCAAACACTCAATCTGTTATGGAGAATAGTTAATGGGTATCAAGCTAATTGCGGTAGACATGGATGGCACCTTTTTGAGCGATCAAAAAACCTATAATCGCGACCGGTTTATGGCGCAGTATCGGCTAATGAAGCAGAAAGGCATCCGTTTTGTGGTCGCCAGCGGTAATCAGTATTACCAGTTAATCTCTTTCTTTCCAGAGATCGCCCACGAAATCGCCTTTGTCGCTGAAAACGGCGGCTGGGTGGTCAGCGAGGGCGAAGACGTGTTCAACGGCGAACTGGCGAAAGAGGATTTTGCTGCCGTTGTCGATCATCTGCTGACCCGCGCGGATATTGAAATCATCGCCTGCGGTAAAAACAGCGCCTATACCCTGAAACAGTACAACGATGAACTGAAACAGGTTGCGGCGATGTACTACCATCGCCTTGAGTTCGTGGACAGCTTCGACAACATCAATGACGTGTTCTTTAAATTCGGCCTCAACATTACTGATGACCGTATTCCCCAGGTTCAGACGGCGCTGCATGATGCGATTGGCGATATCATGGTGCCAGTTCATACCGGTTACGGCAGCATCGATTTGATCATTCCCGGCGTACACAAAGCGAACGGCTTGCGTCTGCTGCAACAACGCTGGGGGATTAACAATGATGAGGTCGTGACGTTTGGCGACGGCGGCAATGATATTGAGATGCTGCGTCAGGCCGGCTTCAGTTTTGCGATGGAAAACGCCGGAGCGGCGGTGGCCTCTGCGGCGAAATATCGGGCGGGCTCGAATAACGCGGAAGGCGTGCTGGACGTTATCGACCGCGTGCTGAAAAACGAAGCCCCGTTCAGTGGGTAATGCCCCTTGAGGCCTGATGGCGCTGCGCCGGAGGGCCTCACCCTTCCCGTGAATCCCCTACCCGTTTGTCTTTCAGGAAGATAACCATCAGCAGCAGCCAGAGAATGCCGTTCGCCAAGTTGAAGAGGCTGAATAAGCCGTTGCCGCCGCTCAGATAAGCATGCTTGCTCACTTCAATACCCACGGTAAAGATCAGCATCTGCAACATCCCCATCGCCGCAGAAACCGTGCCTTTGCTCATATCGCTGGCGAACAGGGTCAGACGCACCAGCCCCGCGTTCGCCACGCCGATGCCAAAGGCGTAGACGCTCAGACCCGCCGTCATCCATAAATATGCATGGGAAGAGACCACCGTCGCGGCTGCGGCGATCAGCAATCCCGCCACAATCGGCCAGCCGCCCATGATAATCAATGCGCGCACCGTTCGCCGGGAGGTCAACCGCGCCAGCACCAGATTCCCGGCAATCAGCGCGCCAAAGACAGGAACCTGCAACAAGCCATATTCATAGCTGCTGAGCTGCTCACCGCTGATGATAATGATCGGCGACTGGGCAATCCACGCCAGCAGCGGCAGGCTGACGAACCCCAGCGCCAGCGCGCCGGCAACAAACCGCACGTTTTTCAGCACCAGCTTGTAATCCCGCCCCAGTTCTTTAAGCGACAGCTTCTCGCCGAGGCGGGTCGCGGTCTCCGGCATCGCGCGCTGTAAGCCGACAAAAGCAATCGCCGCCAGTACGGCAAACAGAACAAACATCTCTTCCCACGGCAGAACATGCACCCAGGCGGCGCCCACCAGCGGCCCCAGCAGCGGCGCAATCAGGGCAACGTTAGCCATTAACGCCGTAATTTTGATACACACCGCTTCTTCAAAGGATTCCTGAATGGCGGCGTACCCCACGGCGCCAATAAAGCACAGGCTTACCCCCTGCAAAAAACGCAGCAGGGTGAACTGCTCAATGTTTTGCGCCAGCAGTGTGGCAAGGCAGGTGACGATAAACCAGATCACGCCCGCTAACATCACCGGGCGGCGTCCAATACGATCCGACAGCGGCCCTAACAGCCACTGCAAAAACATCCCGCCCGCCAGGTAGGCGGTCATCGAGGTCGGAACCCAGTCGATCCCGGCCTGATACTGTTCCACCACCGCCAGCATCCCCGGCTGGATCATATCGTTGCCGATATACGTAGAAAATTCGTAAAGCACCAGACAGAGAGGGAAAAGCAGTGCCTGACGTCCGAGCCGGACGCCTGTTTGTGAAAGGTTTTGCATGCAATCTCTTCGCAAATAAAAAATCGCGCAAAGTGTAATGAAAGTACGTTACCTGAGATAGCGAATTATGTGATTTACAAACAAAATGCGCACATTTTTACATAATCATCCTTCGTGACCTTTTGCTTTAAGGTTAATTTAAGTTGCTGGCGCTATCATGGCGAATAAGCTCGCGCCATTGTCTTAAATTTCCTCATTTTACAGGTAAATAAGACAATACCGCTTTCCCCTCGTTGCGGCACTTTGTATTCTCGCCCTTACCCGGAGCACGTAGGGTCGTTTCGTTTAATCACTGCACTGAGTCTGGATGTTATGCTGGAAAACCTTAACAACTCGCTGTTTTACTTAATCAATGCCACCCCCGACTCCGCACAGTGGATGATCGCTCTGGCCATTTTCATTGCCAGAGATTTGATTAACATCGTGCCGCTGCTGGCCGTTGTGCTTTGGTTATGGGGGCCGCGCGATCGGGTCTGCGCTCAACGCCAGTTGGTGATTAAAATGGGTATCGCGCTGCTCATCAGCCTGACGATCTCCTGGATAATGGGGCATCTTTTCCCGCACGATCGCCCTTTTGTCGATCGTATCGGCTATAACTTCCTGCATCACGCGCCCGATGACTCCTTCCCGAGCGACCACGGCACCGTTGTCTTTACCTTTGCGCTGGCGTTTTTATTCTGGCACCGCGTCTGGTCTGGCGTACTGCTCATGGCGCTGGCCGTGACGGTCGCCTGGTCACGCGTTTACCTCGGCGTTCACTGGCCGCTGGATATGCTCGGCGGTTTGCTGGTCGGGATGATCGGCTGCCTGAGCACGCAAATGCTGTGGCAAAAATATGGGGTTGCTCTCTACCACGGCCTACAAACGTGCTACCGCGTCTGCTTCGCGCTACCCATTCGTAAAGGCTGGGTACGTGACTAACCTGGTGAAAAAAGAGTAGTATTAAGCGCTCTGTACTGTGCAGAGTGCTTATTCAACTGTCCAGGGGAATTATGGAAACACGACGCGACGAGCGTATTGGTCAATTGCTGCAAGCGCTAAAACGCAGCGATAAATTACACCTGAAAGAAGCCGCGACTCTGCTGGGCGTATCGGAGATGACCATTCGTCGCGACCTGAATAATAAAAGCGCGCCCGTCGTGTTGCTGGGCGGGTATATTGTTCTGGAACCCCGCAGCGCCAGCCATTATTTATTGAGCGATCAAAAATCCCGCCTGGTTGAAGAGAAGCGCCGCGCCGCTCAGCTGGCCGCCGGTCTGGTACAGACGCATCAGACGATTTTTTTTGACTGCGGCACCACCACGCCGTGGATCATTGAAGCCATTGATAACGAATTGCCTTTCACCGCCGTCTGTTATTCCCTGAATACGTTTCTGGCGCTCCAGGAAAAACCCCTGTGCCGGGCGATTCTGTGCGGCGGGGAATTTCACGCCAGCAACGCCATTTTCAAACCGCTCGATTTTCAGGAAACCCTGAATAATATCTGCCCTGATATCGCCTTTTATTCCGCCGCAGGCGTTCATATCAGCAAAGGGGCAACCTGTTTTAACCTCGAAGAACTGCCGGTGAAACACTGGGCCATGTCGATGGCGCAATACCATGTTCTGGTGGTGGATCACAGTAAATTCGGCAAGGTGCGACCCGCGCGGATGGGGGAATTAACGCGTTTTGATGCGGTAGTGAGCGACTGCCGCCCTGACGATGAGTTTGTCGATTATGCCAAAGCGCAGCGCATTACGTTGATGTATTGATGTAGGGTTTGCCGGATGGCGCTAACGCTTATCCGGCACCGTCACCGCGATTAAGAGAACCAGCCGCCAAACCACTGGTGGAATTTCATCAGGACGAAGTCCCATATCCGCCCAAAGAAGCCGCCCTCTTCCACGTTTTCCATCACCATCAGCGGACGCTGTTCAATGGACTTTCCGTTGAGCTGGAAGTCGATGGTGCCGACAACCTGGCCTTTCTTCAACGGCGCGGTCAGCTGCGGTTCCGTCAGCGTAAAGCTGGCCTTCAGGTTTTTCAGCTGTCCGCGCGGAATCGTCACGGAACCCGCCTCTCCCGCGCCCAGATTCACCTCGCTCTTATCCCCAAACCAGACGCGCTGAGTCACGAACGTCGCGTCAGGTTTAATGGGTGTCACCGTTTCAAAGAAGCGGAAGCCCCAGGTCAACAATTTCTCTGACTCATTAAAACGGATGCGATCGGTTTTCGTCCCCAGCACGACGGAGATCAAACGCATATCTCCCTGAGTCGCAGAGGCCACCAGATTGTATCCGGCGCCTGCCGTTGTCCCGGTTTTCATGCCGTCAACGTTCAGATTAGAACTCCACAGCAGGCGGTTACGGTTCGGCTGGCGAATCTTGTTGAAAGTGAACTCTTTTTCTTTGTGAATGGCGTACTCTTCCGGCACATCATGGATCAGCGCTTTGCCCAGCAGCGCCATATCACGCGCGGTACTAAACTGCCCCGGCGCATCCAGGCCGTGAACCGTCTGGAACGTTGTGTTGGTCAGCCCCAGTTTTTTCGCGTAACCATTCATCAAACCAATGAACGACTCCTGGCTTCCGGCAACATAATCCGCAAGCGCAATACAGGCGTCGTTACCCGACTGGATAATCACGCCCTTGTTGAGATCGGATACCGAGACCTGATCTCCGGGCTTAAGGAACATGACCGACGAACCGCGCAGAGCCGGGTTGCCCGTGGCCCAGGCGTCTTTTCCTACCGTCACCATATCCGTGAGCTGAATTTTTCCGGCCTTCAGCGCCTGCCCGACGACGTAACTGGTCATAATTTTGGTCAGGCTGGCGGGGTCCAGTTTCTCGTCGGCGTTGCCTTCCGCCAGCACCTTGCCGCTGGAATAGTCCATTAAAATCCACGCGCGCGCATCAACGCTCGGCGGCGCCGTTGTCTGCTCAGCCGCCTGTAACGTCGGCGCAAAAAGGAATAAGAGTGCTGAACCCGCAGCAAGACTACGAAGGGAAGAAGAGTATTGCGTCATAAATGCCACCCGAGTATCCATTCCAAAAAAACACGCCATACCACCGTGTTATAAGTGCGGTGAGTAATAACGCACTAACGAACTTAAAGAAACCGTAAGTTGGTAAAGTTTTTAAAGTTTATGCAATAACGCCACGCTGCGCTGCCTCCGTGAGGATTTTTTTGCAAGCTGTTGCGTAAATGTTAGCTTTATCCCACCATGGGACGAGTCGGATACCGATTGCAGAACAATTTGAGGGGTAACTATGATTACGCTGTGGGGACGGAATAACTCAACCAACGTCAAAAAAGTGCGATGGACGCTCGACGAACTGGAGCTGCCTTATACGCAAATTCTGGCAGGCGGGCAGTTCGGGCTGAATCATGACGCTGACTATCTGGCGATGAACCCGAATGGCCTGGTGCCGCTGCTGCGCGATGATGAAACGGACGTTTTGCTCTGGGAGTCCAATACCATCGTCCGCTATCTGGCGGCGCAGTATGGGCAAAAGCGTCTGTGGGTAGACTCTCCGGCGCAACGGGCAGAAGGGGAAAAGTGGATGGACTGGGCAAACCAGACGTTAAGCCCGGCGCATCGCGTGATCCTGATGGGTTTAGTCCGCACCCCGCCGGAGCAGCGCGACCAGGCGGCGATCGACGCCGGCGCCAACGTCTGCGACGGCCTGTTTGGCATTCTTGATGAGGCGCTGGCCAGCCAGACCTGGTTCTCCGGCGCGGAGTTCGGCACGGCGGATATCGCGATCGCCCCCTTCGTCTACAACCTGTTTAACGTTGGCCTGAGCTGGACGCCGCGTCCTCACCTTGAGCGCTGGTATCAGCAACTTACCGAACGCCCGGCGTTTCGTAAAACGGTGATGATCCCGGTCAGCTAAGCGCGTGGGCTGACTTTCAGCAGTTCTCCGTCGGACTCGTCGGTTAAGACATATAAATAACCGTCGGGTCCTGCGCGCACATCGCGAATACGTTTCCCTCTGTCGCCCAGAATCCGTCCGTCCTCCGTCACCTTATCGCCGTTAACGCTCAGGACAATCACATCCTGCTCTTTCAGCGCGCCGATAAACAGTTTCTGCTTCCATTGAGGGAACGTGTCGCTGTTATAAAACGCCATGCCGCTGACCGCTGGCGATTTTTTCCAGTAGAAGATCGGCTGCTCCGTTCCCTCGACAATTTCACCTCTCGCTTCCGGGATTTTAAAGCCGCTGTAGTTGATGCCCCAGGTTGCCAGCGGCCAGCCATAATTTTTACCTTTTTCGGGGATATTGATTTCATCGCCGCCGCGCGGGCCATGCTCATTCAACCACAGCGCATCGCTCCACGGGTTTATCGCCATACCCTGCGGGTTACGTATGCCGTACGACCAGATCTCAGGGCGCGCGCCGGTCTGATTCACAAAGGGATTATCCGGCGGCACGCTCCCCTGGTCGGTCAGGCGCACCACTTTGCCCTGCAACTTGTCCAGATCCTGTGCGGTAGGGCGCTGATTATTTTCGCCAAGCCCGATAAACAGATGGCCTTTGCCATCAAAAACCAGTCGTCCGCCGAAATGATTACCGGTTGAGAGTTTCGGCATCTGACGAAAAACGGTCTGGAATTCCTCCAGATGCTTCAGGTCATCGCTAAGTCGCCCGAAGCCTACCGCCGTTCCGGCTTTCCCCTCGCGATCGGCCTCAGAAAAACTGAGCCAGACGCGGCGAGACTGCTCAAAATCAGGCGCGAGCGCCACGTCCAGCAATCCCCCCTGCCCGTTCGCCCAGACCTTCGGCACGCCCGTTATCGGATCGGAAAGCCCTTTACCCGCCTGCCAGTGACGAAGCTGGCCGCCTCTGAGAGTTATCAACATACCGCGATTATCCGGCAGAAAAGCCAGCGCCCAGGGGTGATCAAGTTTGGTCTGCAAAACCTCCACCTTCACCGCCGGGGTTTCTGCATTCACGAAAGGAGAAAACAGTGCCAATAAGGCAACAGAGAAAAGTGTCCGACGCATACCGCCTCCTGTATGACCCTGCGTTAAAGCGTAGTCAGCAAGGGACAGCGCGGAATGATTTTTACAAAAACTTAACGAAAAGGGGGAGTCGCCTCCCCCTGACTTAGACCTGTTCAAGCGGTGATTGCGCTTTCAGGCTCTGGATACTCAGCGTCAATGTTGTCAGACAGTTTTCAAGTTTCTCTGCGTTGACGGCGATAAACGTCGGACAGTCATGGTGTCCGCTCATGAGACATACTGCGGCGGCTGCCAGTGCGCCTTCAGCACGATGTAAAGCATTCCATTCTTCCTGATCCAGATGCAGACCTTGCAGCAGTGATTTATCGTGAAGCCCACGATTCAGTTCAAAAAAGTTGTCACGCAGATGATCACTTTCGCTGACTGACATATAGCCTTTCGCCTTTCTTAACTGCAAATAAGCGGCGAGATCGATTCGGGCGTTTATCAGCTTGTTAAGTAGCTCGGTTCTTAGTCTGTCAACGACCATACCTTGTTCCTCCTCTTTCCAACCATACTGCAACTTAATAGTATGGTCATTTTTTGAACAAAGTGCTGCCTGAGATCAATAATTCACTCGGTATTAACATACTTTACATATTTGCTATAAACTCCGTGGCGCGCTTACCCGCACAGGCGATGAGATAGCGATACATTTTTTGCCCGGATCTCTGTAGAATCCCTGCCCTGACCATTCCAATAACTGAACAATTTTTAAGCTATGAGCAATGTAACCCGCCAGCCGAAAATCGGCTTCGTTTCCCTGGGCTGCCCGAAAAACCTGGTTGATTCGGAGCGAATCCTGACTGAACTGCGTACCGAAGGCTATGACGTCGTACCGAGCTACGACGACGCCGACATGGTGATCGTCAATACCTGTGGCTTTATCGACAGCGCCGTACAGGAGTCTCTGGAAGCGATTGGTGAAGCGCTGACTGAAAATGGCAAGGTGATCGTCACCGGCTGCCTGGGCGCGAAAGTCGATCAGATCCGTGAAGTGCACCCTAAAGTGCTGGAAATCACCGGGCCGCATAGCTATGAGCAGGTTCTGGAACACGTTCACCATTACGTACCAAAACCAAAGCACAACCCGTTCCTGAGCCTGGTGCCGGAACAGGGCGTTAAGCTGACCCCGCGTCACTACGCCTACCTGAAGATTTCTGAAGGCTGCAACCATCGCTGCACCTTCTGCATTATTCCGTCCATGCGCGGCGATCTGGTCAGCCGTCCGATTGGCGAAGTGTTAAGCGAGGCCAAACGTCTGGTCGATGCGGGCGTGAAAGAGATCCTCGTCATTTCCCAGGATACCTCCGCTTACGGCGTGGATGTGAAGCACCGCACCGGTTTCCACAACGGCGAGCCGGTAAAAACGAGCATGGTCGACCTTTGCGAGCAGTTGTCAAAACTGGGCATCTGGACGCGCCTGCACTACGTCTACCCTTATCCGCACGTTGATGACGTGATCCCGCTGATGGCGGAAGGCAAAATCCTGCCGTATCTGGATATCCCCCTGCAACATGCCAGCCCGCGCATTCTCAAACTGATGAAGCGTCCGGGCGCTGTCGATCGCCAACTGGCGCGCATCAAACAGTGGCGTGAGATTTGCCCGGAGCTGACCCTGCGTTCAACCTTTATCGTCGGTTTCCCTGGCGAGACGGAAGACGATTTCCAGATGCTGCTCGACTTCCTCAAAGAGGCGCGCCTGGATCGCGTTGGCTGCTTCAAGTACAGCCCGGTCGAAGGCGCTGGCGCGAACGCGCTGCCGGATCAGGTGCCGGAAGAGGTGAAAGAAGAGCGCTGGAACCGCTTTATGCAGCTGCAACAGCAGATCTCCGCAGAACGTCTGCAAGAGAAAGTGGGTCGCGAAATCCTGGTCATTATCGACGAGGTTGACAAAGAAGGCGCGATTGGCCGCAGCATGGCTGACGCACCGGAAATCGACGGCGCGGTCTACCTCAACGGTGAAACCAACGTTAAACCCGGCGACGTTATCCGCGTGAAAGTTGATAACGCCGATGAATATGACCTGTGGGGCAGCCGCGTTTAATTCGCCCAAATTATCGTAAAACCCGTAGGCCGGATAAGACGCTTCAGCGTCGCCATCAGGCATTGCGCCGGATGGCGGCATAAATGCCTTATCCGGCCTACGGTTCGACATTCACCCCTTAATCTTCGGGTCCAGCGCGTCGCGCAGCCCGTCGCCCAGCAGGTTAAACGCCAGCACCGTCAGGAAAATCGCCACCGCCGGAAAAATCGCCACATGCGGCGCGATGACCATATCCGCCCGCGCTTCATTGAGCATCGCCCCCCACTCCGGCGTTGGCGGCTGCGCGCCTAACCCCAGAAACGACAGGCTTGCCGCAGAAATAATCGACGTCCCGATGCGCATAGTGAAAAAGACCACGATCGACGAGACCGTGCCGGGCAAAATATGGTTGAACAAAATCGTCGCGTCGCTGGCGCCAATACTGCGCGCCGACTCAATAAACGTCTGCTGTTTCAGCACTAATGTATTTCCGCGCACCAGACGGGCAAACGCGGGGATAGAAAAGATGGCGACGGCGATAATCACATTCGCAATACCGCTACCGAGCACCGCCACGACCGCAATCGCTAACAGAATGCCTGGAAACGCAAACAGCACATCGCAAATACGCATAATCAGCCGGTCCCACCAGCCTTCGTAATAGCCCGCGACCAGCCCAAGCACCGTGCCGAGCGCCGCGCCGATAAAGACGGCGAAAACGCCTGCCGCCAGCGAAATTTGCGCCCCGACCAGGACGCGGCTGAAAATATCCCGCCCCAGCGAGTCCACGCCAAACCAGTGCGCCGCCGAAGGACCGTCATTCAGGCGATCGTAATCAAAGTAATTTTCCGCATCGAAAGGCGTTAGCCAGCGGGCAAATATCGCCACCAGGATCAGCAACAGCACAAATATCCCTGCGATCATCGCCACATGCTGACGGCGAAAACGCCGCCAGAATTCATGCCACGGCGTACGCACCCGGTCGGGTTTGACCAGCGGCATGGCATCTAAAACCGCCTGACGGCGCCAGTTAAATAATCGCATCCTTACTTGTACCTGATAGCCGGGTTAATGGCGGCATAGAGCACATCCACCACTAAATTGATAAGAATAAACTCCAGGGAAAACAGCAGCACTTCAGCCTGAATCACCGGGTAGTCGCGCATTTCCACTGAATCAACCAGCAACCGCCCCAGTCCGGGCCAGTTAAAGACCTTCTCGACGACAATCGAACCGCCGAGCAGAAAGCCAAACTGCAACCCCATCATGGTCACAACCGGGATCATGGCGTTACGCAGACCGTGTTTCAGCACCACCCAGGTTTCGCTGACCCCTTTCGCGCGCGCGGTGCGCATATAGTCTTCACTGAGGACATCCACAAACGACGCTCGGGTAAAGCGCGCCATCACGGCCGCAACGGCGGCGCCAAGCGTGATGGAGGGAAGAATATAGTGCTGCCAGCTATCTGCGCCCACGGTCGGCAACCACCCCAGCTCAACGGAGAATATCTGCATCAGCAGCATCCCCAGCGCGAACGCCGGGAACGAAATCCCGGTTACCGCCAGCGTCATGCTGAGTCTGTCCGGCCAGCGATTACGCCAGACGGCGGCGATAATCCCGGCGGTCATCCCGAACAGTACCGCCCATACCATACTGGTGATGGTCAACCACAGCGTCGGCATAAAGCGGCTGGCAATCTCTGCCGATACCGGACGACGAGACACCATCGACGTGCCGAAATCACCCTGCAACACGTTAGTCATGTAATGCCAGAACTGGATATGCAACGGCCGATCGAGACCAAGCTGCTGGCGCACCAGTTCAATCACCTGCGCGTCAGCCTCCGGCCCGGCAATCAGCCGCGCCGGATCGCCAGGCAACAGATGAACAAATAAAAACACCAGCACCGCCACAATAAACAGAGTCGGAATCAACCCCAGCAGGCGCTTAAGCACATAATTAAGCATCAGGCTCCCTTTACAAACCTTTTGCCGGATGGCGACGTAAATCCCTTATCCGACCTGCAACGAACTGCGTCTGCAAGCCGGATAAAACCATCGGGCGCGCGTTGCTTACTGCAAATCCGCGTCATCAAAACTGAAGCCAGTGTCCGGCATGATCCAGAAACCCGTCAAATTTTTACTGTGGGCTGAGACCAGTTTCTCCACCACCAGCGGAATCCAGGGGGACTCTTTCCAGAGGGTGTCCTGCGCCTCTTTATACAGGCGCGCTTTCTCCTGCGGATCGTTGGTTTTCAGCGCTGCCGCTAAGTCGTCATCAACCTGCTTGTTGCTGTAGAACGCAGTATTGAACAGCGTTGGCGGCCAGTTTTGCGAGGCAAACAGCGGTGACAACGCCCAGTCCGCCTCCCCCGTGGAAGCCGACCAGCCGGTGTAGAACATCCTCACACCGCTCTCTTTCTGCCCCTTGTCTTCCACTTCTGCCGCACGCTGCCCGGCGTCCATCGCCGTTACCTGCGCCTTAATACCGACCTGCGCCAGCTGCTGTTGCGTAAATTGCAGCACTTTCTGTGCGGTGCTGTGGTTATGAGACGACCACAGCGTGGTGCTAAACCCATTCGGATAGCCCGCCTCTTTCAGCAGCTCGCGCGCTTTCGCCGGATCGTAAGGCCACGGCGCGTAGCTCTGCGCATACGCAATGGCTGGCGGCACTACGCCCGTGGCAGGCGTCGCATAACCGGCAAAGGCCACTTTGACCAGCGCCTGACGGTTGATGGCGTAGTTCAGCGCTTCCCGCACCTTCGGATTATCGAACGGTTTTTGCGTCACATTCATGCTGATGTAACGCTGCATGATCGACGGGCTGGCAACCAACTGTAGGTTTTTGTTTTTCTCCAGAATTGTCGCCTGCTCGTAAGGGATCGGGAACGCAAATTGCGCTTCCCCGGTTTGCAGCATTGCCGCGCGGGTGTTGTTGTCCGTTACCGGACGCCAGGTGATCGTATCCAGTTTAGGTAAACCTTTCTGCCAGTAATCGGCAAATTTCTTCACTTTCACGAAATCAGTCTGGTTCCAGGTATCCAGCTGATACGGCCCGGTGCCGACCGGGTGGAAGCCAATGTCCTTACCGTATTTTTCCAGCGCGGCCGGAGAGATCATCGCCGTCGCCGGGTGCGCCAGAATATTGATAAACGCCGAGAACGGTTGTTTCAGCGTAATTTTTACCGTCGTCGGATCGACCGCTTCGGTTTTATCGATGTTTTTATACAGGTTGTAGCGTTTGAGATGGTTTTCTGGATCGCTCGCGCGATCGAGGTTAGCCTTCACCGCCGCTGCGTTAAAGTCGGTGCCGTCCTGGAATTTTACCCCCTGGCGCAGCTTCAGGGTGTAGATCAGGCCATCGTCGGAAACGGTGTAGCTTTCAGCCAGCACATTTTTTAACTTCATGTCTTTATCAAGACCAAACAGCCCCTGATAAAACGACTTCGCCACCGCCTGCGATAAAGTGTCGTTCGCATCGTACGGATCGAGCGTGGTGAAATTAGAGCCTACCGCTACCACCACATCTTTAGCAGCAAACGCCGGAGATGCCGCCAGTGCAGAAGCGACGCCCAGCGCAACCAGCCAATTACGGGTTACAAATGTTGTCATATTATTCTCCTGAACCCTGCCTGTTTTATGAGATGTTATAAACGCGATAACGCATTTTCTGCCTGCGGGCGCGCGACATAATGCCCCGGCCCGACTAACTGCAATGGAGCGGGCGCGATCTCCTCCCCACGTTTACGAATGTTGCTGGGGATATCGTCCGACAGCAGCACGCGCTGCGGCCTGTGCCGGGAAGGATCGGCCACCGGTACTGCCGCCATTAATTTACGGGTATAGGGATGCTGCGGATTTTCAAACACCGCCCGGCGGGGGCCGATTTCCACAATCTGCCCCAGATACATCACCGCCACGCGATGACTGATGCGCTCCACCACCGCCATATCGTGTGAAATAAACAGATACGCGATGCCCATTTCCCGCTGCAAATCGAGCAACAGATTAATGATCTGCCCGCGAATCGAGACATCCAGCGCGGAGACTGACTCATCGGCGATAATCACTTTTGGATTCAGCGCCAGCGCGCGGGCGATGCAGATACGCTGACGCTGGCCGCCAGAAAACTCATGCGGATAGCGCCACGCATGTTCCGGGCGCAATCCTACACGCTCAAGCAACCACGCCACCCGCGACGCGGCCGCCTCGCCTTCCAGCAAACCATGCACCCGCAATGGTTCCATTATGGAGTAACCCACCGTCTGGCGCGGGTCGAGCGAAGCGTAAGGGTCCTGAAAAATAAACTGAATATCTCGCCGTAGCGGCTGTAACTTACCGGCAGGAAGCGTGTCGATCCGCCGCCCGTTGAAGGTAATTTCGCCAGCCTGCGACTCCACCAGCCGCAGCAACGCCCGCCCGGTGGTCGATTTACCGCAGCCGGATTCCCCCACCAGCGAGAGCGTTTCGCCAGGCCAGAGATCAAAGCTGACGTTTTCCACCGCATGCACTTCACGGGTCACGCGGTTAAGAATGCCGCTACGCAGCGGAAAACGCGTCACCAGGTTGCGCACTTGCAGGATCGGATCGCCTGCCACCACCGTGTCCTGCTCGGTTTGCGGTTCCACACGATCGGGATCGTTCAGTGAAATCAGCGGAAAGCGGCGCGGCAGATCGTGTCCGCTCATCTCGCCTAACTGCGGCACGGCGGCCAGCAGCGCTTTGGTATAAGGGTGCTGCGGCGCGTGGAAAATTTGCTCAACGCTGCCGGTTTCCACCGCTTCGCCCTGATACATCACCAGGACGCGGTCGGCAATATCGGCCACCACGCCCATATCATGGGTGATAAAAATCACCCCCATCGACATATCCTGTTGCAGCACTTTGATCAGTTGCAGGATCTGCGCCTGAATCGTGACGTCCAGCGCGGTGGTCGGCTCATCGGCAATCAGCACCGCCGGGCGGCACGACAGCGCCATCGCGATCATCACCCGCTGGCGCATCCCGCCGGAAAGCTGATGCGGGTAACGCGATAAGATGGCCTGCGACTCAGGAATACGCACCTGGTCAAGCATCCGTTTCGCTTCCGCCATTGCCTCTTCGCGACTCGCCCCCTGATGCAGGCGAATGGACTCGGCAATCTGCTCGCCCACGGTAAATACCGGGTTAAGCGAGGTCATCGGCTCCTGAAAGATCATGGCGATATCCGCGCCGCGCACGCGCTGCATCTGCGCATCGCTTTGCTCTCCCAGTTCAATGACCTGGCGATTACGCCGTCGAAGCAGCATCTGATCGCAGTGAACGTCGCCGCCCGCCTGCTCGATCAGGCGCATCAACGATAACGCCGTAACGGATTTCCCCGATCCCGATTCACCGACAATCGCCAGCGTTTCGCCTCGCTGAAGCCGAAACGACACATTGCGCACCGCGCTGACGCGTTGCTGCTCCTGCTCGAACGCAATGTTCAAATTTTTGACCGCCAGTACGTCGCTGGCGTCTAATTCGTGACTGTGTGGCACCTGTTGCTCCTCACTCCCGGTAGATCCCCGTCGTTGGCGTATCTCCGGCATATCCCCAGGCGCGATACATGCCTTCGCTGTTAAAAGGTAGGGCGACGTTGCCTTCGTGATCGACGGCAATCAGCCCACCGCTGCCGCCCAGCGCAGGCAATTTCTCCATGACCACACGCTCGCAGGCTTCCGCCAGGCTGAGTCCGCCGTAATCCATCAGCGCGGCGATATCGTAGGCCGCCAATGCGCGGATAAACACCTCGCCCGTTCCGGTACAGGAAACCGCCGCGCTGGCGTTGTTGGCGTAACACCCAGCCCCGACCAGCGGGCTGTCGCCTACGCGACCAGGCAGTTTATTCGTCATGCCGCCCGTCGACGTGGCCGCCGCCAGATTACCAAACCGATCCCGCGCCACCGCGCCCACGGTGCCCATTTTGGTGGTTTCATCCAACGGCGCGCCGCTATGGTCGAGCACCGTTTCTCCGGCGTCACGCGCCGCCAGCAGTTGCGCATAGCGCTCAGGCGTGGAGAAAAGATCGGCAGAAACGCGCTCCATCCCCCGGGAAGCCGCAAACGCTTCCGCCCCGTCCCCCACCATCAGCACATGCGGGCTTTGCTCCATCACCAGCCTGGCGGCCAGCACCGGGTTGCGTAAATGGCGAACGCCAGCGACAGCGCCTGCGTTAAGCGTATTGCCGTCCATAACGCAGGCATCCAGCTCGTGGGTGGCGTCGCGCGTGTAAACCGCGCCGATCCCGGCATTAAATAATGGGCACTCTTCCAGCAAACGCACCGCTTCCGTCACCACATCCAGCGCGCTTTCGCCCGCCTCCAGCATTTTCTGTCCTGTTTCGACGATGTCCGACAGCGCCTGAATATAGCGCTGTTCCTGCTCCTGGCTCATCTGTGCGCGCGTAATTGCGCCTGCGCCGCCGTGAATAGCAATGACTGCTTTGCCCATTATTTGTCGTCCGTTAGCGGTGGCACACAACTTTCCCTATAAATATCAGAATTGTTGTGAGTTATTGATTCGATTTTTGAATATAGAAAGATGCAGGCGGCATGTAAAGGTAAAGGGCCAGCCCCTAAGTCTGAGGTGGCATACAGCCTGCCCGCATTTTCTGACATAATAGACGGATTCGATTTTGCCTCGCAGGAGTGTTTTCATGGAATTTACCGCCGGACTGATGCCGCTTGAAACGGCGCTCACCCAGATGTTGTCGCGCATTACGCCACTCACGGCATTCGAAACCCTGCCGCTGGTTCACTGTTTTGGCCGCATCCTGGCAAACGATGTGGTCTCCCCGCTGGACGTTCCGGGATTCGATAACGCCGCAATGGACGGTTACGCGGTGCGTTTGGCGGATCTGACCGCTGGTCAACCGCTGCCGGTGGCGGGGAAAGCCTTTGCCGGGCAACCGTTCCAGGGGGAATGGCCTGCTGGCGCCTGTATCCGCATTATGACCGGCGCGCCGGTGCCTGCGGGGTGTGAGGCGGTGGTCATGCAGGAACAGACGGAGCAAACCGACGAGGGCATCCGCTTTACCGCTGACGTTCGTAACGGACAAAACATCCGCCGCCGTGGGGAAGACATCACCCATGACGCCGTGGTTTTCCCGGCGGGGACTCGCCTGACCACCGCAGAACTGCCGGTACTGGCTTCGCTGGGCATCGCCGAAGCGCAGGTCGTGCGCAAAGTGCGCGTGGCGCTGTTCTCCACCGGCGATGAACTGCAATTGCCGGGTCAGCCGCTGGGCGACGGGCAAATTTATGATACCAACCGCTTAACCGTACACTTGATGCTTGAGCAGTTAGGCTGCGAGGTGATCAATCTCGGGATCATTCGCGATAACCCGCAGCAGCTACGCGCCGCCTTTATCGAAGCCGACAGCCAGGCCGATGTGGTTATCAGCTCTGGCGGCGTTTCAGTGGGCGAGGCGGATTACACCAAAACGATCCTCGAAGAGCTGGGGGAAATCGCGTTCTGGAAACTGGCGATTAAACCGGGCAAACCGTTCGCCTTCGGTAAACTGAGCAACAGCTGGTTCTGCGGTCTGCCGGGTAACCCGGTCTCTGCGGCGCTGACGTTCTATCAGCTCGTGCAGCCGTTGCTGGCGAAACTTAGCGGCAATATCGCCAGCGGTCTGCCAGCGCGTCAGCGCGTGCGTACCGCTTCACGGCTGAAGAAAACGCCGGGTCGTCTTGATTTTCAGCGCGGCATTCTGCAACGCACGGCCGACGGCGAACTGGAAGTCACCACCACGGGACACCAGGGTTCGCATATTTTCAGCTCCTTTAGCATGGGTAACTGTTTTATCGTGCTGGAACGCGATCGCGGCAACGTTGACGCGGGCGAATGGGTGGAAGTCGAGCCGTTTAACGCGCTGTTTGGAGGCCTGTAATGGCGGAACTCAGCGACCAGGAGATGATGCGCTACAACCGGCAAATCATTCTGCGAGGGTTCGATTTTGAAGGACAGGAAGCACTAAAGGATGCACGGGTGCTGGTCGTTGGCCTGGGCGGACTCGGGTGTGCGGCAACGCAGTACCTCGCGGGCGCGGGCGTTGGGCAGCTCACGCTGCTCGACTTTGACACCGTTTCAGTGTCGAACCTGCAACGCCAGACGCTGCACAGCGATGCCACCGTCGGGCAGCCGAAGGTGGATTCGGCGCGCGAGGCGCTGGCGCGCATCAACCCTTATATCACCCTTACACCGATCAACGCCCTGCTGGACGAACCGGCGCTGAATGCGCTTATCGCCGGGCACGATCTGGTGCTGGACTGTACTGACAATGTTGCCATCCGTAATCAGCTTAATGCCGGATGTTTCGCCGCCAAAGTGCCGCTGGTTTCCGGCGCCGCCATCCGTATGGAAGGACAGATCACCGTCTTTACCTGGCAGGAAGGCGAACCCTGCTACCGCTGTCTGAGCCGTCTGTTTGGCGAGAACGCCCTCACCTGCGTGGAAGCGGGCGTCATGGCGCCGCTGATAGGGGTGATCGGTTCATTACAGGCGATGGAAGCCATCAAATTGCTGGCGCATTACGGTCAACCCGCATCCGGCAAAATTGTGATGTACGACGCGATGACCTGTCAGTTCCGCGAAATGAAATTAATGCGCAATCCGGGTTGCGAGGTGTGCGGAGCACAGGTGCCGGATGGCGGCTGACGCCTTATCCGGCCTACGATGGTTTGTAGGCCCGGCAAGCGCAGCGCCCCGTGCATGTTGCCGGATGGCGGCTAACGCCTTATCCGGCCTGACGATGGTTTGTAGGCCCGGCAAGCGCAGCGCCCCGGGCATGTTGCCGGATGGCGGCTGACGCCTTATCCGGCCTACGCGTCGCTCAAAGTGACGTTCGTCCGAACGCGCCCTGCCAGTCGTGCTCAAACTTCGCTACTGCGGCATCGACAGCCGGGTAACTGATAAGCTGCTGCGCGACATCCAGCGGCAGGGTGATGGATTCACACCCGGCCAACAGGCAGTCCAGCGCCTGACGCGGCGTTTTAAAACTGGCCGCCAGCACTTTGGCGTGCGGGGCGTGCATTTTCAGTAGCTGCTGCAAATCATTAACCGTCTGAATACCGTTCCCGCCCTGTGCGTCCACGCGGTTAACGTAAGGCGCCACGTAGTCGGCACCCGCCAGCGCGGATAACAGCCCCTGCGCCGCGCCGTAAACCGCCGTCCCCAGCGTCGGAATACCTTCCGCTTTCAACAATTTAATCGCTGCCAGTCCTTCGGCTGTAACCGGCACTTTTACCACGATATCAGGAATAATCGCCCGCAGCTTACGCGCATCACTGACCATTCCTTGCGCCGTGCTCGCCATCACCTGAGCGAATAAACGCCCCTGCCCGCCCATCGCGTCGTGCAATTCCGGGAGTAACACCTCCAACGGTTTTTTACCTGCCGCCACGATACTGGGATTCGTCGTCACCCCTGCCAGCGGGAATATACGCGCCAGCGATTTCACGGCCTCAACGTCAGACGTATCCAGATAGAGTTCCATAACCATTCCTCAAACTGTGAGATTTTGCATAGTTTAAGACTATCACGACAAAACCTCTCTGAGAGTTGACCTGCGTCAACATAACTTTCATTCGAAAGTTATTTAATCTTTATACGAAAGAAAGAGAGGCCGTTTATGATTTTCAATATTCAGCGCTATTCTACCCATGATGGCCCCGGCATTCGCACCGTTGTCTTCCTGAAAGGCTGCTCGCTGGGCTGCCGCTGGTGCCAGAACCCGGAAAGCCGCGCACGCGCCAGAGATCTCTTATACGATGCGCGCCTGTGCCTTGACGGGTGCACGCTGTGCGCGCAAGCCGCGCCAGAGGTGATCGAACGCGCGCTGAACGGCCTGCTTATTCATCGCGAAAAACTGACCGATGCACATATGGATGCCCTCACCCACTGCTGCCCCACTCAGGCGTTAACCGTCTGCGGCGAAACAAAGCGCGTGGAAGAGATCATGGACACCGTACTGCGCGACAAGCCGTTTTACGATCGCAGCGGCGGCGGTATAACGCTCTCCGGCGGCGAGCCCTTTATGCAGCCGGAACTGGCCGCCGCGTTGTTCAAAGCCAGCCATGATGCGGGTATCCATACCGCAGTCGAAACCTGTCTGCACGTACCGTGGAAATATATCGAACCGTCCCTGCCGAATGTCGATCTGTTCCTCGCCGATTTAAAACACGTTGCTGAGGCGCCGTTTAAGCAGTGGACCGATGGCAGCGCTTCTCGCGTACTGGAAAACCTGAAAAAGCTCGCTGCCGCCGGTAAAAAAATGATCATCCGCGTGCCGCTCATTCAGGGTTTTAACGCCGATGAAGAGGCGATCAAAGCCATTACCGATTTTGCCGCCGACGAACTGCACGTCGGTGAGATCCATTTTCTGCCCTATCACACGCTGGGCATCAATAAATACCACTTACTCAGTCAGCCCTACTATGCCCCGGACAAACCACTTGATGCGCCCGCGTTGCTTGATTTTGCGCAGCAGTACGCCAGCAGCAAAGGTTTAACCGCGACTTTACGAGGATAATCCCATGACCACACTGAAACTGGATACGCTCAGCGACCGCATCAAAGCGCATAAAACCGCGCTGGTGCACATTGTGAAGCCGCCCGTATGTACGGAGCGCGCGCAGCACTACACCGAGATGTATCAGCAACATCTGGATAAGCCGATTCCGGTTCGTCGCGCGCTGGCGCTGGCGCACCATCTGGCGGAACGCACTATCTGGATCAAACATGACGAACTGATTATCGGCAACCAGGCAAGCGAAGTGCGCGCCGCGCCGATCTTCCCGGAATACACCGTCTCGTGGATTGAAAAAGAGATCGACGATCTGGCCGATCGCCCTGGCGCCGGTTTTGCGGTCAGCGAAGAGAACAAACGCGTTTTACACGCCGTGTGCCCGTGGTGGCGTGGTCAGACGGTACAGGACCGCTGCTACGGCATGTTTACCGATGAGCAAAAAGGCCTGCTGGAAACCGGCATCATTAAAGCCGAGGGCAACATGACCTCCGGCGACGCGCATCTGGCGGTAAACTTCCCGCTGCTGCTGGAAAAAGGTCTTGATGGTCTGCGTGACAAGGTGGCAGAACGCCGTTCGCGCATTAACCTGACCGTACTGGAAGACCTGCACGGCGAGCAATTCCTGAAGGCGATTGATATCGTGCTGGAGGCGGTCAGCCTGCACATCAAACGTTTTGCCGACCTGGCGCGTCAGATGGCGGCGACAGAAAGCCGTGAAAGCCGCCGTGACGAACTGCTGGCGATGGCGGAGAACTGCGATCTCATCGCCCATCAGCCGCCGCAGACGTTCTGGCAGGCGCTGCAACTGTGCTATTTCATCCAGCTGATTTTGCAAATCGAGTCTAACGGCCACTCCGTCTCGTTTGGACGTATGGACCAGTATCTCTGGCCGTATTACCGTCGTGATGTAGAGCAAAACCAGACGCTGGATCGCGAACACGCGATTGAACTGCTGCACAGCTGCTGGCTGAAGCTGCTGGAAGTGAACAAGATCCGCTCCGGCTCTCACTCCAAAGCCTCTGCGGGCAGCCCGCTGTATCAGAACGTCACCATTGGCGGTCAGAGTCTGGTCAACGGTCAGCCGGTGGATGCGGTCAATCCGCTCTCTTACGCTATTCTGGAGTCCTGCGGCCGCCTGCGTTCCACCCAGCCGAACCTCAGCGTGCGCTATCACGCCGGAATGAGCAACGACTTCCTCGATGCCTGCGTGCAGGTTATCCGCTGCGGCTTTGGGATGCCCGCGTTCAATAACGACGAAATCGTTATCCCGGAATTTATTAAACTCGGTATCGACCCACAAGACGCTTACGACTACGCGGCCATCGGCTGTATCGAAACCGCCGTGGGTGGCAAATGGGGCTACCGCTGCACCGGCATGAGCTTCATTAACTTTGCCCGCGTGATGCTGGCAGCGCTGGAAGGCGGTCGCGACGCCACCAGCGGTAAGGTCTTCCTGCCGCAGGAAAAGGCGCTCTCCGCTGGTAACTTCACCAGCTTCGATGAAGTGATGGATGCCTGGGATACGCAGATTCGCTACTACACGCGCAAGTCGATCGAAATCGAGTACGTGGTTGACACCATGCTGGAAGAGAACGTCCATGACATTCTCTGCTCGGCGCTGGTGGATGATTGCATCGAACGCGCGAAGAGCATCAAGCAAGGCGGCGCGAAATATGACTGGGTTTCCGGTTTGCAGGTCGGTATCGCTAACCTCGGCAACAGCCTGGCGGCGGTGAAAAAACTGGTCTTTGAACAGGGGGCTATCGGCCAACAGCAGCTTGCCGCCGCACTGGCCGATGACTTTGAAGGCCTCACTCATGAACAGTTACGCCAGCGACTGATCAACGGCGCGCCAAAATACGGTAACGACGATGACACCGTCGATACCCTGCTGGCCCGCGCTTATCAGACCTATATCGACGAGCTGAAGCAGTATCACAACCCGCGTTACGGTCGCGGCCCGACGGGCGGCAACTATTACGCCGGAACCTCGTCCATCTCTGCAAACGTACCGTTTGGCGCGGCAACGATGGCGACGCCGGATGGCCGTAAAGCGCATACCCCGCTGGCGGAAGGGGCAAGCCCGGCTTCCGGTACTGACCATCTCGGTCCAACGGCGGTTATTGGCTCCGTCGGCAAACTGCCTACCGGCTCAATTCTCGGCGGCGTGTTGCTGAACCAGAAGCTGAACCCGGCGACGCTGGAGAACGAATCCGACAAGCAGAAGCTGATGATACTGCTGCGCACTTTCTTCGAAGTGCATAAAGGCTGGCATATTCAGTACAACATCGTGTCGCGCGAAACGCTGCTGGACGCGAAGAAGCACCCGGATCAGTATCGCGATCTGGTGGTCAGGGTGGCCGGTTATTCCGCCTTCTTTACCGCGCTGTCGCCGGATGCGCAGGACGATATCATCGCCCGTACTGAGCATACACTTTAATTTGTAGACACAAATCCCCGGCATACATTGCTGGGGATTTTTTGCATATGACTACGCTGATAATAAGATACTTCTTTCCGTACTCACTATAATTTAACATGTTAGTTATTCCTTTTACGTTTAAATAATGGCCACTTTTTCCGTTTAATTTGATTAATAACAGGTTAACACCTCAGTTTTATCATTAGGCTTATTCCTGATTAAACACCCCACTCAGGAAAGCAAATGAGTAACATTATTTATTTAACGCTGGAGGGTGATATTCAGGGAAAGATTTCTGCAGGTTGTGGTTCACAGGCCTCTGTTGGTAACCGCTATCAGCTGGGACACGAAAATGAAATCTTTGTCTTCAGCCTGACGCAGGCAGTGGACGGCGTTAACGGACGTATCCATCACCACGTTCTGCAATTTTGCAAACTCCTGGATAAAAGCTCTCCATTACTCAATAACGCCATTAATAATAATGAACGTCTAAAACTGACGTTTGATATTTACCGTACTAATAAACACGGACACATGGAAAAGTTTTATCTTATCGAACTTCGCGGTGCAACAATACGATCTGTTAATCAGTTAGCTAAAATGAACGATATGCACTATGAATATATATCGGTGGATTACGATTATATTCTGAGTCGTCATCTCATCGCCGGTACCGAATTCGATTACCTGCTGACGCCGGAGAATTATGGTCGTCTTTTCCCGGTGATGCAGAAGGTCACGCTTCTCAAAGAGCCGCCGGAGCGTAAGGTAACGCTGGTGCTGGGGGTATTCTTTGATGGCACGGGTAATAACGCGGTGAATACCCGGAACATGCTTGAGGCGCTAACGGCGCAGCACTTTGATATCAACAGCCCGGATGCGGCAACCATTCTCTCCAAGAATGCATCGGAGAAGATGGGGATTAGCGGGATTGGGGCGGGTAGTTATCTGGGGTATTACACGAACATTCACTGGTTGAATGAGTTATATGAGCAAAACTTTCAAACTGATGGTAACTATATTCAAGGTGCTGTCTATGTTGAGGGCATTGGCACCCGCGCTGGCGAGCCTGATAACCCGATAGGCCTGGGGCTGGGCACCGCAGAAACCGGGATAATCGCCAAAACTGACGATGCGGTGGCGCAACTTGAAGCCGGGATAAAGAAAACACGATCTCGTTTAAACGGTAAGTATGTTGTCGATACCCTGCTGTTTGATATCTTCGGTTTCAGTCGCGGTGCAGCCGCTGCCCGCCACTTTGCCAACCGCGTCCAGTCAGCAGATCCCGCTATTGCCAATGCAATTTCGGCAGGCATGGGCAAAGTGAGCTATAGCGGTGCATCATCGGGCAAAACCCGCTTTCTCGGCATTATGGACACCGTGGCGGCAGTGGGTACGGTGGCAAACGGCCTTAATCCTCACAGCGCAAATACCGGTAACGTCAACATCCGCCTGCGCCCCGGCGTGGCGCAAAAGGTGTTTCACATTATCGCCCAACACGAGTGCCGCTATAACTTCGCTCTTAACAGCGTTGCCCCAGCCTGGCCGGAGCTGTCGCTTCCCGGCGCCCATTCCGATATCGGCGGCGGATATCTGCCGCAGCTGCGGGAAGACCTCTTTCTCACCCGTCCGCTGGTGGAAACCCTGCCTCATAATCAACCAAGCGCACAATCTCACGTTTACCGGCAGACAATGGCGCAGCTGCGTATGCTGGAGCATTCGCCGGCCATCATGCCCGTCATTCGTACCAATGCGATCACCCCGGAAGCATGGCAGGACGATTTAGCACCAGCGGATCGCTACAGCCAGCAGCAAAAACGCACCTTTGCCGCGCTGACGTTGCGCCATCGCACGGTCAGCTATGACTGGTCGAAGGTTGCGCTACGGGTAATGGTCGATGCCGCAGTCGAAGCTGGGGCGTTGTTTGCTGACGTAGACAAAACCAGAGGACACGCGCTGCCTGACGAACTGAAACCGTTCTGCGAACATGCACGTGAGATGGGAAAAGCAGCTCGCCGGCATGCAGCCGTCAACGGTTTTTCACCAGAAGACATGGATTTGATTGCCCAAAACTATATCCACTGCTCAGCCCACTGGAACGCCGTAGATCTCAGACAGAACGGGGAATTACAGGGTGGCGCTTCAGCCTGCGAAACCATCAGTTTTGTGAACCGGCCGGACGAGAACTGGCTAAGAACGATTTACAACATGGACGGAAAAAAACGATGAAAAGGCATTACGTACTGACACTTACACTATTACTGTCAATCACTGGCTGCAGCCCACAGAAACCTCACCCTTTGCAGTCAAAACAGGCCGCCAGTGGTGACTGGACGCTGCCTTATGGCGAGTGGAGTTTTTCTTTTGTCACCCCTTCTGAACTACCCGCAGAAGTCCTTCATGCCCGGGTTATTGATACGGATGGTTATCTGTATACCTTTAATACGCTTGATCCGACTTCCCGAAGTCCTGATTCTATCGACAATTGGGCTACTGCTGTTCATGGTGTCAGCTTTAATAATTTCAACAAAGTCAAAAAGCCGCCTCAGTACATTGTCTTCTGCTGGGAATCCTATATCGATAAACAAACTTACGAGACCAGCGCCGTGTTCGGACCAGAAACCTGGCTACGGATGAAAACCCCTGCCGATCATACCTGGGACGGGGATGCCGTCTGGTACGACAATATAACTTTCGGCCTGTCCCCTGGTGGCAAAGTCAACGTCTGGTTCCCCGATGTCGCCGGACGTCCCAGCCTTCCCGTAAAACCGCTGAAAATGTGGACCCTCGCAGGCAACGAGATGACGCTCTGCAAAGACTACGTCGTCCCCGGCGGCACGTTTAATTTCATTCAGTCGACGCAGGATTTCATTAAAGGCAAAACCTACCCGTACGGCGACTGGGAATAACGCGGATGAATATAAACAAACTGCTTTTAATCCCACTGCTGATAATCGCCTCTGGCTGCAGCCCGCAGAAACCTGAACCTTTGCAGTCAAAACAGGCCGCCAGTGGTGACTGGACGCTGCCTTATGGCAAGTGGAGTTTTTCCTTTATCACGCCCTATGAGCTACCAGCGGAAACGCTTCATGCTCGGGTGATAGACACGGATGGTTATCTGTATACCTTTAATACGCTTGACCCGACGTCCCGCGACTCAGAATCCGTGGACAAATGGACTGATGTGGCCTTTGGCGGTAGCGTCGTTTTCAACAAAGTCAAAAAACCGCCTCAGTACATTGTCTTCTGCTGGGAATCCTATATCGACAAACAAACTTACGAGACCAGCGCCGTGTTCGGACCAGAAACCTGGCTACGGATGAAAACCCCTGCCGATCATACCTGGGACGGGGATGCCGTCTGGTACGATAATCTTCTCTTCGGCCTATCCCCTGGTGGCAAAGTCAACGTCTGGTTCCCCGATGTCGCCGGGCGTCCCAGCCTTCCCGTAAAACCGCTGAAAATGTGGACCCTCACAGGCAACGAGATGACGCTCTGCAAAGACTACATCGTCCCCGGCGGCACGTTTAATTTCATTCAGTCGACTCAGAATTTCATTAAAGGCAAAACCTACCCGTATGGAAACTGGGATTAACAATATCCTTACCCGACAGGCAACTACAAATACGGCGACTTCAGTTGCCGTTTCACTTTCGAATGAAATTAAATTTGTGCTCCCCGTCACCTTGTTATTAGAATGTTTCAAAACGCAGTGACCCAGGAGCAATGTATGACCGTTAAAGTTATCGTCATTGATATGGACGGAACTTTTCTCGACGACGCCAAAAAGTACGATCACGCACGATTTATGGCGCAGTATCAGGAACTAAAAAAACGCGGCATCGAATTTGTCGTCGCCAGCGGCAATCAGTATTACCAACTTATTTCCTTTTTCCCCGAGCTGAAAGACGAAATTTCCTTCGTCGCGGAAAATGGCGCGCTGGTTTATGAGCATGGCAAGCAGCTGTTTCATGGCGAACTGACCCGGCATGAATCCCGTATTGTGATTGGCGAGCTGTTAAAAGATAAGCAGCTTAATTTTGTCGCCTGCGGCCTGAAAAGCGCTTATGTCAGCGAACATGCGCCGGAATCTTTTGTGGCGCTGATGTCGAAGCACTACCACCGTCTGCAACCCGTGAAGGATTACCAGGACATTGACGATGTTCTGTTTAAGTTTTCACTGAACCTGCCAGACCAGCAGATCCCCTTCGTGGTTGATGCGCTGCATACGTCGCTGGACGGCATTATGAAACCCGTGACCAGCGGCTTCGGCTTCATCGACTTAATCATACCGGGATTACACAAAGCGAACGGCATCAGCCGTCTGTTGAAACGCTGGGATCTTTCGCCGCAAAATGTGGTGGCGATTGGCGACAGCGACAACGATGCGGAAATGCTGAAAATGGCGCGGTATGCTTTCGCGATGGCGAACGCCGCAGACAACATCAAAGCCCTCAGCCGTTATCATACCGATGATAACAACCATCAGGGAGCGTTAAACGTGATTCAGGCCGTACTGGATAACGCCCCGCCTTTTAACATCTGATTCCAGATACCGGAGCGCTGCTCCGGTTTCCTCCTGCTTTTCCATTCTGCGTACCGCATCAAGTTTTTAAACTTGCATTAACTTATTTATAACTTATATTGTCATTTGTAATTAATTTAAGTTTCGAATGAAAGTCAATGCGAGGTGGTTATGGCTTTAACCTTCACAAGCGATACATTACCGGCCGATCATAAAGCGGCGATCCGGCAGATGAAGCAGGCGTTGCGGGCGCAGCTCGGTGATGTGCAGGGCGTTTTTGACAGGCTCAGCGAGGTGATTGCCACACGCGTGGCGGAAATCAATACGCTCAAAGCGCAGGGCGATGCCGTCTGGCCTGCGCTGTCTTACGCGGATATCCAGTCCGGCGCCATCACGGCAGCGCAGCGTGAACAGATCAAGCGGCGCGGATGCGCGGTCATTAAGGGCCATTTCCCGCGGGAACAGGCGCTGGCATGGGATCAATCTATGCTGGATTATCTGGATCGCAACCATTTTGATGAGGTGTACAAAGGTCCCGGCGATAACTTCTTCGGCACATTAACCGCCTCCCGCCCTGAAATTTATCCGATTTACTGGTCGCAGGCGCAGATGCAGGCTCGTCAGAGCGAAGAGATGGCGAACGTTCAGTCTTTCCTTAATCGGCTGTGGACATTTGAAAGCGACGGCAGACAGTGGTTCAACCCGGATATCAGCGTGATCTACCCGGATCGCATCCGCCGCCGCCCGCCCGGCACCACCTCAAAAGGTCTGGGGGCGCATACCGATTCCGGCGCGCTGGAACGCTGGCTGCTGCCCGCCTATCAACGGGTTTTCGCCAGTATCTTTAACGGCGAACTGGAGAAGTACGATCCCTGGCATGCCGCCTACCGTACCGAAGTCGAAGAGTATACGGTCGATAACACCACCAAATGCTCGGTTTTCCGCACCTTCCAGGGGTGGACGGCGCTGTCAGATATGCTGCCGGGCCAGGGCTTGCTGCATGTGGTGCCGATTCCAGAAGCGATGGCGTATATTCTGTTACGCCCCCTGCTGGATGACGTTCCTGAAGATGAACTGTGCGGCGTTGCACCAGGCCGGGTGCTGCCGGTTTCGCAACAATGGCATCCGCTGCTGATTGAGGCATTGACCAGTATTCCGCAACTGGAGGCCGGGGACTCCGTCTGGTGGCATTGCGATGTGATCCACTCCGTCGCGCCGGTGGAAAATCAGCAAGGCTGGGGGAACGTGATGTACATCCCCGCCGCGCCGATGTGTGAGAAAAACCTGGCTTACGCGCACAAGGTCAAAGCCGCGCTGGAAACGGGCGCATCGCCAGGCGATTTCCCGCGTGAAGATTACGAAACAAACTGGGAAGGCCGTTTTACGCTGAGCGATCTGAACATTCACGGAAAACGCGCGCTGGGCATGAGTTAAGCGTCATACAGCCCTTCCCGCTCTACGGCGGTGCGTCGTTTCCCTGGACGTATCCGCCGCACCGACTCCCGCACCGTCAACGTGCCGTTCAGCAACAGCGTACCGATTGGCGCATTCGGACGAACCAGACGTTGTTGCAGCATATGTACCGCCTCCGTCCCCAGCTCATCGCGCGGCACATGCACTGCTGTTAACGGCACATCCTGAATTTCCGCCAGATTAAAGCCGTCAATACTCATCACCGACACATCCTGCGGCACGCGAAGGCCGCGCTTTTGCAACGCGCTGATGACGCCCGCCGCCATAAAATCACCGCCGACCAAAAACGCCGTCGGCAACGCCTTATCCGGCGTATTCGCCAGCCATTCGCTGACCCGCTGCTCCGCCTCTTTCGCACTGAAACTCGGCGATACCAGTAAATCCCGCTTATCGTTAAATTTCAGATTATGGGTTTGCCAGGCGTCGCGAATGCCGGCCAGACGCAGCTCCATCGTGTAGCGACGCAGACAGAGCACCGTCATCACGTCGCGATGCCCCATTGAAAAAAGATAATCAGCGGCAAGTTCGCCAATGGCGCGGTGATCGGGCGAAACGGCTGGCAAACGCATTCGCTGGTCGCGGCAATTAATCAGTACGCAGGGTTTCCCCACGTCCACTGCCAAATCGTGAATATGCGGATCGTCAATCCCTAACAAAATCGCCGCCTGCGTTTCCGCTTCGTTCATCCGCGCGAGGAAAAGCTGCGCGTCACTGTCCAGCTCCTCAAGCGCGCAATAACGCAGCCGTACTTCATACGCCGTCAGCCCTTTACTCACGTTCTGAATCACGCGGTAGTAAAAGATGTCGGACCGCTCATCAAACGCCCGCTGCGGCGCAAAGACCACCAGACTATTCAGCAACAGCCTGCCTGCCGCCATCCCGTCCATGACGCCCAGCTCCCGCGCGCACTCCAGCACTTTGTTGCGCGCTTTTTCACTGGTATTTGCCTTCCCCGCCAGCACGCGGGAGACGGTGCTGACGGAAAGCTGCGTCCGCGCGGCAATTTCGCTGATTTTGAGCCTTTTATCCATTTTGTGATCTTGCTCCATTTGCTAAATGAAAAAATTTTCATAACGCACAAACAGGGAAATAACTGGCTTAACGTCCATCTTGCCAGAGCGATACCGTTAGTAATGAGAAAACTTGCACAAAATCCACTATTGCCCGCCCATTTTCTCACTTAACCTGAACTTGTCACACAACTTACATACTAGTTGTATAGCAACTAAGAATAAATAAAAAGATAATTTTCAATGAGATAACAAAATTTGTGTGACACCAAAACGTTTGTTTCCCCTACCGTCCGTCTTGTGGAGAAAAGAAATGAGTCAGGACATCAATAACACTGTCGCCGCGAGTAAAACCCGCCGCGTCATCAAAAATTTGCGCTGGTATGTGCTGGTGCTGTTCTTACTGGGTGTGACCGTTAACTACATCACGCGTAACTCGCTGGGTATCCTGGCGCCGGAGCTAAAAGAGAGTCTGGGGATCACCACCGAGCAATACTCCTGGATTGTCGGCGCGTTCCAGATTGCCTACACCATTTTCCAGCCCCTGTGCGGCTGGCTGATCGATGTGATTGGCCTGAAGATTGGCTTTATGGTCTGCGCCGGGATCTGGGCGCTGATGTGTATCTTCCACGCGGGCGCCGGAAGCTGGCTGCATCTGGCGATTTTGCGCTTCTTTATGGGCGCATCTGAAGCGGCCGCTACGCCAGCCAACGCCAAAACCATCGGCGAATGGTTCCCGAAATCAGAGCGTCCGGTCGCGGCGGGCTGGGCAGGCGTCGGCTTCTCAATTGGCGCCATGCTGGCGCCGCCAATCATCTACTTCGCGCACGCCTCATTCGGCTGGCAGGGCGCATTTATGTTTACCGGCGTGCTGGCACTGCTGTGGGTGATCCTGTGGTGGGCGTTCTACCATAACCCGGAACAGCACCCGAACCTGAGTGAAGAGGAGCTGGAGTATATCAAGCAGGATAACGAGCCTCCGGCCGTGAAACTGCCCTTCCTGACCGCGCTGAAAACCGTGTCGAAAAATAAACGTTTCTACGGTATCGCGATCCCGGCCTTTATGGCAGAACCGGCCTGGGCGGTGCTGAGCTTCTGGGTGCCGCTGTATCTGGCGAAGGAACACGGCATGGATCTGAAGCAGATCGCCATGTTTGCCTGGCTGCCGTTCCTCGCCGCCGATCTCGGCAGCGTGGCGAGCGGCTACCTCACCCGCTTGTATACCCGTCTGTTTGGCTGCTCTCGCGTTAATTCCGTGGTGGCAAGCTCCGTGACCGGCGCGTTTCTGATGATTTCTCTCGGCATCGTGGCCATTACCCGCGATCCGTATATCACCATCGTGCTGATCTCCATCGGCGGCTTCGGTCATCAGATCATCTCCTGCATGCTGAGCGCACTGGTCGTGGAGTCGTTTGATAAAGGCCAGATGGCGACCGTCAACGGAATGCGCGGCTCTGCGGCGTGGATCGCCAGCTTCCTCTTCTCTCTGTTAATTGGCGTTACCGCCGACAAAATCGGCTTTAACCCGCTCTTTATCGCCATGGGGTTCTTTGACCTGATTGGCGCTGTTTTCCTGGTGGCATTTATTGCTGAACGTCGCGCCAAGCGCGCCTGATAGTGGATGTATTGCGTATGAAAACCCTGAAAAACTGGATTGTAGAGAAACAGTCGGCCCATCATCTGGAACTGCTGGTCGATGGTCAACACCATCTGTGCCTGTACGTACTGGAAGAAAATCTGTTTCGCGTGCTGATCAAACGTAAAGGCGAACTGGCATTAGACAGAACCTGGAGTATCGCCCCGGCGCAGGATGTGCCGTGGGAAGGCCGCAGCCGCGAAGATGTAAGCGGCTTTAGCTGCCCGGCCTGGCAACTGACGCAGCAGGATGGCGCGCTGATTGTCGCTACTGAGCAACTGCGCGTGACCGTCCACCAGCCGCTGTGGCTGGAGTGGCACTATCGCGATGAGGCGGGCGACTGGCAGCCGCTGGTCAACGACCGCCCCACCAGCGCCTATCTGCTGAACGCTCACGGCGACGGCGTGGCGCACTATTTAAGCCGCCGTAAAGATGAACGTTTTTACGGTCTGGGCGAGAAAGCGGGCGACCTGCAACGCAACGGCCAACGCTATGAGATGCGCAACCTTGACGCGATGGGCTATAACGCGGTCAGCACCGATCCGCTGTACAAACATATTCCATTCACCATCGCCCGCCGCGATGACGTCAGCTACGGTCTGTTTTACGACAACCTGAGCAGCTGCTGGCTGGATCTGGGCAATGAAATCGACAACTATCACACTGCCTATCGCCGCTGGCAGGCGGAAGCGGGCGATATCGATTACTACATCTTTACCGGCAAGCGTGTGCTGGATGTCACCAAAGCCTTTGTGCGCCTGACGGGGAAAACCCTGTTCGGGCCGAAGTGGAGCCTGGGTTACAGCGGCTCGACCATGCATTACACCGATGCGTCGGACGCGCAAAACCAGCTGATGAACTTTATCCGTCTGTGCAATGAACACGCGATTCCGTGCGATTCGTTCCAGCTTTCATCTGGCTACACCTCCATTAACGGCAAACGCTACGTCTTTAACTGGAACTACGACAAGGTGCCGCAGCCGAAAGTGATGACCCAGGCATTCCACGATGCGGGGTTGAAGCTGGCGGCCAACATTAAACCGTGTCTGTTGCAGGATCACCCGCGCTACAACGAAGTCGCGGAAAGAGGGTTATTTATCCGTGATTCGGAAACCGATGCGCCGGAACATTCAAGTTTCTGGGATGACGAAGGTTCTAACCTTGATTTCACCAATCCGCAAACCGTCGCCTGGTGGCAGGAAGGCGTCACCACGCAGTTGCTGGAGATGGGGATCGACTCCACCTGGAACGACAACAACGAGTTTGAAGTGTGGGATGGCGAAGCCCGCTGCCACGGCTTTGGCCGCGAAATCGCCATCAAACATATTCGCCCGGTCATGCCGCTGTTAATGATGCGCGCCTCGCTGGAAGCGCAGCAGCGCTTTGCGCCGGAAAAACGCCCGTACCTGATCTCCCGTTCCGGCTGCGCCGGGATGCAGCGTTACGTGCAAACCTGGAGCGGCGATAACCGCACCAGTTGGGATACCCTGCGCTACAACACCCGCATGGGGCTGGGGATGAGTCTGTCCGGGCTGTATAACGTGGGTCACGACGTCGGCGGTTTCTCTGGTGATAAACCGGATGCGGAGCTGTTCGTGCGCTGGGTACAGAACGGCGTGATGCACCCTCGCTTTACCATCCACTCATGGAATGACGATCATACGGTGAATGAGCCGTGGATGTACCCGGGCGTGACGCCGGCGATTCGTAGCGCGATTGAGCTACGTTACCGTCTGCTGCCCTACTTCTACACGCTGCTGTGGCAGGCGCACGCCGACGACGAGCCGATGCTGCGCCCCACTTTCCTCGACCACGAGCACGACGCGCAAACCTTCGCAGAGTGCGACGACTTCCTGCTTGGCCGCAATATTCTGGTGGCAAGCGTGGTGGAACCTGGTCAACGTGAACGCCGCGTCTGGCTGCCGGATAACGAAACCGGCTGGTACGATTTCGATAGCCACGAATGGTTCTCTGGCGGCCAGTGGATCACGCTGAACGCGCCGCTGGAAAAACTGCCGCTGCTGGTACGCGCCGGTGCAGGCCTGCCGCTGAGCGAACGGATCACCCATGTCAGCGCTGAACGAGACGATACCCGCGAGCTGAAACTGTTCCCGGTCAAAGGTGTGGGGACAACGTCCGGTCTGCTGTTTGAAGACGATGGCGAAAGCTGGGGTTATCAGACGGGCAATGCCCTGTGGGTGGAATGGGAGATGGTGTGCGATGGGGCGACCGTCAACCTGAAGATCAACGCGCGTGGAGACTATCGTCCGGCGTGGAACGCGTTGCAGGTATCGTTACCGGCGGGGGAAAAACGCACGCTGCGGGTGAATGGCGTTGAAGGGAGTGAGTGGGTGCTCTGAAAGCTGCCGGGGGGCGGCTTCGCCTTACCCGGCCTACAAACTGTAGCGTAGGCCCGGTAAGCATAGCGCCACCGGGCTTTTTTTAGCCGTCGATCCCTTTACTACGCAGATAATCTTCGTAGTTGCCGCTGAAGTCCACCACGCGCTGCGGCGTAATTTCCAGCACGCGCGTCGCCAGCGAGCTAACAAACTCACGGTCGTGAGAAACGAAAATCAGCGTGCCCTGATACATCTCCAGCGCCATGTTCAGCGATTCGATCGATTCCATATCCAGGTGGTTGGTCGGTTCGTCCATCACCAGGATATTCGGTTTCTGCATCATCAGCTTACCGAACAACATACGCCCTTTTTCACCACCGGAGAGCACCTTCGCCGGTTTTCTGATATCGTCCTGGCTGAACAACAGACGGCCAAGAATGCTGCGTACCGCCTGCTCGTCATCGCCTTCCTGCTTCCACTGACTCATCCATTCAAACACCGTCAGGTCATTTTCGAACTCATATTCGTGATCCTGCGCGTAATACCCAATGCGCGCGTTCTCTGACCATTTCACGGTGCCGTTGTCCGGCGCCAGATCGCCCACCAGCGTTTTCAGCAACGTGGATTTACCCACGCCGTTAGTCCCGAGTACCGCAAGCTTTTCGCCCACTTCCAGCAGCAGATTGACGCCCTTGAACAGCGGGCCGTTATCAAAGCCTTTCACGAGCGCTTCCACTTCCAGCGCGTTACGGAACAGCTTCTTATCCTGTTCAAAACGGATGAACGGGTTCTGACGGCTGGAGGCCTTCACTTCATCAAGCTTAATTTTATCAATCTGACGGGCACGAGACGTTGCCTGGCGAGACTTAGACGCGTTAGCGCTAAAGCGGCTGACGAAAGATTGCAGGTCTGCAATCTGCGCCTTTTTCTTGGCGTTATCGGCCAGCAGGCGTTCACGCGCCTGGGTGGCGGCAGTCATATACTCGTCGTAGTTACCCGGGTAAATGCGCAGTTCGCCGTAATCCAGATCCGCCATGTGGGTGCACACCATATTCAGGAAGTGACGGTCGTGCGAAATGATGATCATGGTGCTGTCACGTTCGTTCAGTACCTGTTCCAGCCAACGGATCGTGTCGATGTCGAGGTTGTTGGTCGGTTCATCAAGCAGCAGGATATCGGGGTCGGAAAACAGCGCCTGCGCCAACAGGACACGCAGCTTCCAGCCTGGCGCAACTTCGCTCATCGGGCCGTAGTGCTGCTCAACCGGAATCCCCACGCCCAGCAGCAGTTCGCCCGCGCGCGCTTCGGCAGAGTAACCATCCATTTCGCCGTATTTCACTTCCAGATCGGCCACTTTATAGCCATCTTCTTCGCTCATTTCCGGCAGCGCGTAGATGCGGTCGCGTTCCTGTTTCACTTCCCACAGCTCAACATGCCCCATGATCACCGTGTCGAGTACGCTGAACTCTTCGAAGGCAAACTGATCCTGGCGCAGCTTACCGATACGCTCGTTCGGATCGAGAGAGACGTTGCCCAGCGTCGGTTCGAGATCGCCGCCGAGGATTTTCATAAAGGTGGATTTACCGCTACCGTTGGCGCCAATCAGGCCGTAACGGTTGCCGCCGCCAAATTTGACGGAAATATTTTCAAACAGCGGCTTGCTGCCGAACTGCATGGTGACGTTGCTGGAAACTAACACTGGCGTATCCTGAAAAATATGTGACAAACCGCTTATTATGCCACAAGTCTTAAATAAGATCGCGCCTCACGGTAAGCCGCTAAAATTGTCCTCACGGGAAAAAAATGTGATTTCGTACACATCTGAATTCCCACTTAACGGGAATGCACATATAATGCGCTCCCAACATGACAGAATTCTCAACCCAATAGCCTGCCAGGCACTGAATCTCGCATAACATGAATATGAAATTAACAACGTTTTTCGCGGCGGCCCTCGCTGTAGTTGGCTTTTGCAGCACCGCCTCAGCGGTGACTTATCCTTTACCGACCGATGGCAGTCGCGTCGTTGGTCAAAACCAGGTGATCACTATCCCGGAAGGCAATACCCAACCGCTGGAGTATTTTGCGGCTGAATACCAGATGGGGCTGTCTAACATGCTGGAAGCGAATCCGGGTGTTGATACCTTCCTGCCAAAAGGCGGTACGGTGCTGAACATTCCTCAGCAGCTGATCCTGCCGGACACCGTGCATGAAGGCATTGTCATTAACAGTGCGGAAATGCGTCTGTACTACTACCCGAAAGGCACCAATACGGTGATCGTCCTGCCGATTGGTATCGGTCAGTTAGGGAAAGACACGCCAATCAACTGGACAACGAAAGTTGAGCGTAAGAAAGCAGGCCCGACCTGGACGCCGACGGCGAAAATGCATGCCGAATACCGCGCGGCGGGCGAACCGCTGCCTGCCGTCGTGCCGGCTGGCCCGGATAACCCGATGGGTCTGTACGCGCTGTACATTGGTCGTCTGTATGCGATTCATGGCACCAACGCCAACTTCGGTATCGGCCTGCGCGTCAGCCACGGCTGCGTCCGTCTGCGTAACGACGACATCAAGTTCCTGTTTGAAAATGTGCCGGTCGGCACCCGCGTACAGTTTATCGACGAGCCGGTGAAAGCGACCACTGAGCCAGATGGCAGCCGTTACATTGAAGTCCATAACCCTCTGTCTACCACGGAAGCGCAGTTCGAAGGCGGCGAGATCGTACCGATTAACCTGAACAAAAGCGTTCAGAGCGTCACCAGCCAGCCTGATGTCGATCAGTCTGTGGTTGAGCAGGCCGTTCAGAACCGTTCCGGTATGCCGGTTCGTCTGAACTGATCAGAGCCATGTGCCGGGTGGCGACTCTCGCCTTACCCGGCCTACCGCATCGGCCCGATAAGCGTAGCGCCATCGGGCCATCACTTCAGCAGCAACAATCCATATCCCACCAGCGCCGCCCAGAGCAGCATCGGCAACGAATACCAATGAAACCGCCACCAGATACGCCGATCATTTGCCATCCGCAATGCAATCAGATTCGCCAGCGATCCCGGTAGCAAACCAAAACCACCGATATTGACCGCCCAGGCCAGCAACGCGGTCGGCGGAACGTAGTTGAGCAATAAAATCGTGGCGGGCACATTGCTGATAAACTGCGACAGACCGAGTGCAGTCAGCCAAAGCCCCGGCGCAGAGAGCGTTTCAACATGGCGCAGTACGCCCTGTAACACCGGTAGCTGTATCAATAAATGCACGTCGATAAACATCGCCATAAACACCAGCAGTAACGTCCAGTCGACGCTCAGTACCACGCGGCGCGCCAGGACGATGAACCCTGCCGCCACAATCGCCAGCCCCCAGAGTTCCTGCTTCAGTTCAAGCGCGGTCAGAAACACGATATACAACCCAAGGCAGCTCCACACCAAGCGCGGTTGCCACTCAGGGGCGCGCGTACCGGTATGGTACTGCAACGCCTTCCCCGGAAAACAAAGGCCACACAGCACCAACAGCGTCAGCATCATCACGGCGGCAAGCGGCGCCATCTGCCAGACAAAAGCCGCAAATGAGAGACCGGAACGCCCCCACAACAAAATATTTTGCGGATTGCCAATCGGCGTGAGCAGCGAACCGGCATTGACCGCCAGCGCCTCAAAGATAATCAGCCGGTTTACCGGAATCGCACACAGTCTTTTCAGGGTAATGGTCAGCGGAACGACGATAAACAGCGCCACATCGTTGGTCAGGAACGTTGACAGCACCGCCGCCGCCAGCACCATAAACATTGCCAGGCGGCGTTCCGTTTTAAAACGACGAACCATTCTGCGGCCCAGCACATCAAAATATCCGCTCAGCTCAACGCCTTTGGTCAGCAACATCAAACCGCTCAGCGTAATAATGGTGTGCCAGTCAATTGCACCCGGCCAGGTGCGGGGAGTAAACGGGACGAACAGACTGAGTCCGGCCCCGACAAGGAGTAATAACAGCAGGAAACGATCGCGTCTTAATGCCCGCAGAAAAGGAAAACTCATTCAGAAGGCGTTCCGTGCTTTTGCGTAAACAGGCGGAAAGCCTCAAGCGTTTCCTGACTTACATGGTGCTCCATCCCTTCCGCATCGCGGCGTGCGATTTCCGGGCTGACACCCAGCACCAGTAAAAAGTTTTCCACGATCTGGTGGCGTTCACGGCTTTCCTGCGCCAGCTTCTCGCCTTCTGCGGTCAAGAATACCCCGCGCCAGGGGATCATTTCGATAAGCCCTACCGACGCCAGACGCTTGAGCATCTTGGCGACTGTCGGCTGGGAAACGCCAAGTCGCGCCGCCATATCAACCTGACGCGCTTCACCGACCTCGATAATTAAATCGGAAATCAGCTCAACGTAGTCATCAATCAGTTCACGGCGATGCGCTTCCCTGACCTGGCGGAACCCTTCGACGTGTTCTTCGACATTCACTAATTGCGTCACTTTTTTTGTTGTTGGCGTACCTGCGCGACGACTCATTCTGCTTCCTCGTTACTGTGACGCGTTAATTGCATCTGGCTGGAGTGGGTCCATTGTAAACCAGAGTTGCACAGGCTCAAAAATTTAACGTTTTAGCAATAGCTATATAATATAGCCTGTGCTATATCTGTATGTAATGCAGGCATCCCTCACGGATTGATGGGATCGTAAAGTCAGGAGGTTTCTATGAACGAATTTAAGAGGTGTATGCGCGTGTTTAGCCACTCTCCCTTTAAAGTACGGTTAATGCTGCTGTCCATGCTGTGTGACATGATCAACGGCAAACCCGAGCAGGATCAGCCCTCGTCAAAATAACGCGGCGTCGCGGTACGCCGCTCCATTTTGACGCCATCTTCGCGGCCATCAAGGCGCGCTCGCGCTGTGTTTTATCTCAATACCCTTTCTTTTTGTCGGTTTTGCTGCCCCCTTCGCAAAACATTTTCCTTGTAGTAGTTGACCTTCTTATACACACGCTCTATCGTTGCGCAGCCCTGCATATATTGCGGCTCGCAGATGCGGACCCCATCCCCTCTTCACGCACTTTCCGGCAGGTATTGACCCTTAACGCCAGGGTGAGCACATGGCGTTTTTGCAATAGTGGCATATGAATTTAACCCTCAAAGACTCGCTTATTGCCCGCAGCAGGGCCATTAGCCCGTGGACTGGCTTCTACTTTTTACAGTCGCTGCTGATTAACCTCGCGTCGGGCTACCCGTTTAGCCTGTTCTATACAGCGGCCTTTACCTGCCTATTGCTGTTGCTCTGGCGCACCTCGCCGCGCGCGCAAAAGGTGTTGATCGGGCTATGCTCGCTGATCGCCGCCATGTATTTCCCGTTCGGCCAGGCCTACGGCTCGCCAAACTTTAATACGCTGCTGGCGCTGCATTCGACCAACGTGGAAGAGTCCACCGAAATCCTGACCATCTTCCCGTGGTACAACTATCTGGTAGGCCTCTTTATCTTTGCACTGGGCGTGATTGCCGTTCGCCGTAAGCAAGAGACGGAGAAAAAAGCCTGGCGCGTTGTGGACAGCGTGTGTCTGCTGTTCAGCCTCATCGCCTTTTTTGTCGCGCCGGTGCAAAACCTGGCGTGGGGCGGCGTGTTTAAATTAAAAGACACCGGCTACCCGGTTTTTCGCTTCGTGAAGGATGTCATCGTTAACAACAATGAGGTGATTGAGGAGCAAGAGCGGATGGCGAAGCTGTCCGGGATGAAGGATACCTGGACGGTCACTGCGGTTAAGCCCCGATACCATACCTACGTGGTGGTGATCGGTGAAAGCGCTCGGCGTGACGCAATGGGCGCATTCGGCGGTCACTGGGATAACACCCCGTTCGCCAGTACCGCCAACGGTTATTTTTTCATGGATTACGTTGCCGCCAGCGGCTCAACGCAAAAATCGCTCGGTTTAACGCTCAACCGCGTGGTCGACAACAAGCCGCAATTCCAGGATAACTTTGTGACGCTGGCCAACCGTGCCGGTTTCCAGACCTGGTGGTTCTCGAATCAGGGGCAAATCGGCGAATACGATACGGCTATCGCCAGCATCGCGAAACGTGCCGATGAAGCGCACTTCCTGAAAAGCGGAGACTTCGAAGCCGACAAGAATACGCGTGACGATGCGCTGTTAAAAATGACCGCTCAGGTACTGGAGACAGAACGCACGCAGCCGCAGTTAATCGTGCTGCACCTGATGGGATCGCACCCGCAGGCCTGCGATCGCACGCAGGGAAAATACGACGTTTTCGTGCAGTCGAAAGAGACCTCTTGCTACCTGTACACCATGACCCAAACGGACGCGCTGCTGGGAAAACTGTACGCGCAGTTGCGTAACAGCGGCGACAGCTTCTCTATGGTCTACTTCTCGGATCATGGCCTCGCATTTAAAGAGCGCGGGAAAGAGGTGCAGTATCTGGCGCATGACGACAGGTATCAGCAGAATTTTCAGGTGCCGTTTATGGTGCTTTCCAGCGATGACAAAGCGCATCGCGTGATTAAAGCGCGCCGCTCGGCAAATGATTTCTTAGGCTTTTTCTCGCAATGGACGGGGATCAGCGCGAAGGAGATTAAAACCAAATACCGTTTTATCTCTGAGCAGAAAGCCGGACCGGTCTTCATCACCAACTTCAAGTTGCAGAAGGTGGATTACAACCATCTGGGTACGGATATTTTTAGTACCAAACAGCGCTAAACCTGTAGTCCTGATAATGTTGTAGGCCTGATAAGACGCCTCAGCGTCGCCATCAGGCATTGCCGGATGGCGGCATAAATACCTTATCCGGCCTACACATCAGACAAAAAAAATCCGCCCCGAGGGGCGGATTTTTCATATCACCGAAGTGATTAGAAGCGGTAACCAACACCGGCGATCCAGGTGCCGACGTCCACGTTACGGATACGGCTCTGCTCATAGGAGAAGTCCAGCGCAACGTTTTCGATCGGGTTGAACTGCAAACCGGCACCGTAGGAGAAACCGTAGTCGCTGGTGTCGTGTTTGTCAGCCGGAGTGGCAGCAGTCTGGAATTTACCGTAACCCACACCAACAACACCGTAGATGCTTGCCCAGTCGTTCAGACGGTAAGCAGGGCCGGCGGTGAGGCCGTAGTACTGAGTTTTGTTGTAATCGCCAGCACCGTTAGTACGATCTTTTTCTGTGTAGGTGAAGGAACCGATTACGCCCAGCGGGTTGTTGTCCTGCTCGTAGCGATACTTCAGGTTAAAACCGTTCATTTTGTTCGCTGCGCCCTGAGCATCGCTCTGAGCGTAACCACCCGTAACGGTAGAAGTAGCAGCTACAGCAGTACCTGCGGAAATAGCCAGAACAGCGGCCAGTGCTGAAAGACATGCAATTTTTTTCATAACCACCTCAAATGTGCTTCAAGTAAATCCTAAGTTATAAATATATCAAAAATTGATGAGAAACTCTTTGCGATTCGCGATGTCTAACGGGTCTTTTCGTGTAACAGAACATTTCCATAACCCGCTATCTCTTTCAAATAACATCACTTTTCCGGTGAAGCGCACCATTATTACGCGCACAATATGGTACATTCATCCAGATAATTCCTAATTACGCAGTTTATTAATCCATCAATTCATCGATATTTTACGGATTCTCCGGGATTTTTTTTCAACGAATACTCAACCGTCAGAGGTTATTTCTATTACACTGCCTTTTTTACTTCTATTGACATTAATTGACAGGAGAAAGGATGCCGGGGTCGTCACGTAAGCCAGTCTGGCTGCCTATTTTGGTTTTGCTCATTGCGATGTCCTCTATTCAGAGCGGAGCCTCGCTGGCGAAATCGCTGTTCCCTCTCGTCGGGGCGCCGGGCGTTACCGCACTGCGTCTGGCATTAGGCACGCTAATCCTGATTGCGTTCTTTAAGCCCTGGCGTCTGCGCTTTGCCAGAGAACAGCGGCTGCCGCTCCTGTTTTACGGTCTGTCGCTTGGCGGGATGAACTACCTGTTTTACCTGTCTATTCAGACGGTGCCGCTCGGCATCGCCGTTGCGCTGGAGTTCACCGGGCCGCTGGCGGTCGCGCTGTTCTCGTCCAGACGGCCTGTCGATTTCATCTGGGTTGTGCTGGCCGTGCTTGGACTCTGGTTCCTGTTGCCGCTTGGTCAGGGCGTATCGCATGTTGATTTAACGGGCGCCGCGCTGGCGCTCGGCGCAGGCGCCTGCTGGGCTATCTATATTCTGACCGGGCAGCGGGCGGGTGAAGAACACGGCCCCGCGACCGTGGCGGTAGGCTCGCTCATTGCGGCGATCGTTTTCGTTCCGGTTGGCGCGCTACAGGCGGGAGAAGCACTATGGCACTGGTCGATTCTCCCGCTGGGTCTGGCTGTCGCCGTGCTGTCAACGGCGCTGCCCTACTCGCTGGAAATGATCGCGCTGACGCGACTGCCCACGCGAACGTTTGGAACGCTGATGAGCATGGAGCCCGCGCTGGCTGCCGTTTCGGGGATGATTTTCCTGGGAGAAACGCTGACGCTGGTGCAGCTTCTGGCATTAGCCGCCATCATTGCCGCCTCGATGGGGTCCACGCTCACCATCCGGCGAGAAACGAAAATTCAGCAAGTCGACATTAATTAACGTTACAATTCTGCATGATTTGCATAATCATGCAGAATATTGCTTTTATCCTTCTCATTATTATTATCTCCGCTATTTTTCTGCTACCTGCAAACCTATTTATGTTTATCGCTCATAGTGAATGAGAATTATTAACATGCTGACACTTAATTTAATAACATACTGATTTTTAATCATTTTCAATATTAAACACTTTCTGCGCTATTAAAGTGATAGGCACAGACAGAAAAGCAAAATGAAAAACCGGTGCTATACTTAGTTTCGTTAATTACCTGGGACACAAAACATCAAGAGGATATGAGATTATGAGTACCGCTAAACTGGTAAAAACGAAAGCGTCTAATCTGCTTTATACCCGCAACGATGTATCAGACAGCGATAAGAAAGCGACGGTTGAGTTGCTGAATCGTCAGGTGATCCAGTTCATTGACCTGTCACTGATCACTAAGCAGGCTCACTGGAATATGCGCGGTGCTAACTTTATTGCCGTACATGAGATGCTGGATGGCTTCCGTACAGCGCTGACCGACCACCTTGATACCATGGCAGAACGTGCCGTACAGCTGGGTGGCGTGGCATTAGGGACAACGCAAGTGATTAACAGCAAAACACCGCTGAAAAGCTATCCGCTGGATATCCATAGCGTTCAGGATCACCTGAAAGAGCTGGCGGATCGTTACTCTGTTGTCGCCAATGATGTTCGTAAAGCCATCAGCGAAGCCAAAGACGAAGACACTGCTGATATCTTTACCGCTGCTTCCCGCGACCTCGATAAATTCCTGTGGTTCATCGAAGCCAACATCGAATAAGCAGCATGATAAGTAAGACCTATGAACCCTCGCTTCGGCGGGGGTTTTGCACTTTTATAGTGCATCAAATTTCTTCCGCCCTGCCGTAAAGTAAAATATTTGTAATAATCACCTCACACAATCGTTAACGAGAGATTGTTTTAGCAACAATTTTTGCGCTAAATAGTCATACCGTTTGCACCTGATTCGGTCTGCACTAAATCAGTGCCCCAAAACGGTGCAATCCGTCAGTTTTGCCACGCTTATTGTGCATTAAAATGAAACGCCTTCTTTTTAAAACAATGAGTTGCATAATTGGCACGATTCTTTCATTACGCCATATGTTCTCGCAGGGGATCGCCCCGTGGATATAAAAGGAAATGCTATGAAGTCTGTATTAAAAGTTTCACTGGCTGCACTTACCCTGGCTTTTGCGGTGTCTTCTCACGCCGCGGATAAGAAACTCGTCGTGGCAACCGACACGGCGTTCGTTCCGTTTGAATTCAAACAGGGCGACAAATACGTTGGCTTTGATGTGGATCTGTGGGCCGCTGTCGCGAAAGAGCTGAATCTGGACTACACCCTGAAACCGATGGATTTCAGCGGCATCATCCCGGCGTTGCAAACCAAAAACGTCGACCTGGCGCTGGCAGGCATCACGATCACCGACGAACGTAAAAAAGCGATCGACTTCTCTGACGGCTATTACAAAAGCGGTCTGTTGGTCATGGTGAAAGCCAATAACAACGATGTGAAAAGCGTGAAAGACCTCGACGGCAAAGTGGTTGCGGTGAAGAGCGGTACCGGTTCTGTCGATTACGCGAAAGCGAACATCAAAACCAAAGATCTGCGTCAGTTCCCGAACATCGATAACGCCTACATGGAACTGGGCACCAACCGCGCAGACGCCGTTCTGCACGATACGCCAAACATCCTCTATTTCATCAAAACCGCGGGCAATGGTCAGTTCAAAGCGGTAGGTGAGTCTCTGGAAGCGCAGCAATACGGCATCGCCTTCCCGAAAGGCAGCGACGAACTGCGTGAGAAAGTGAACGGCGCGCTGAAAACGCTGCGTGAAAACGGCACCTATAACGAAATCTACAAAAAATGGTTCGGTACTGAACCTAAATAATAACGCTGTATTTTAGCTCGTTACGCCCGGTGGCGCTTGCGCTTACCGGGCGTACAGGCCTTTGAGTACTTTCACCACGGTAACAGGAACAATTTATGGAGTTTGACTGGAGTGCCATCTGGCCCGCCATCCCGCTGTTGATTGAAGGCGCCAAAATGACCCTGTGGATTTCAATCCTTGGTCTGGCTGGCGGCCTGGTCATCGGGCTGCTTGCGGGTTTTGCGCGCACCTTTGGTGGTTGGATCGCCAACCACGTTGCGCTGGTCTTTATCGAAGTGATTCGCGGTACGCCTATCGTTGTGCAGGTGATGTTTATCTACTTCGCGTTGCCGATGGCGTTTAACGATCTGCGAATTGATCCCTTCAGCGCCGCCGTTGTTACCATCATGATTAACTCGGGCGCGTACATTGCAGAAATCACGCGCGGTGCGGTGCTGTCTATCCACAAAGGTTTTCGCGAAGCGGGCCTGGCGTTAGGACTGTCTCGCGGCGAAACCATTCGCCACGTTATTTTACCGCTCGCGCTGCGCCGTATGCTGCCGCCGCTCGGTAATCAGTGGATTATCAGCATCAAAGATACCTCGCTGTTTATTGTTATCGGCGTCGCTGAACTGACTCGTCAGGGGCAGGAAATCATCGCCGGTAACTTCCGCGCGCTGGAAATCTGGAGTGCCGTTGCGGTGTTCTATCTGATCATTACTCTGGTGCTGAGCTTCATTCTGCGTCGTCTGGAAAGAAGGATGAAAATCCTGTGATTGAATTTAAAAACGTCTCCAAGCATTTTGGGCCAACCCAGGTGCTGCACAATATTGATCTGAACATCAAACAGGGTGAAGTGGTGGTCATCATCGGGCCATCCGGCTCCGGGAAGTCCACTCTGCTGCGCTGCATCAACAAACTGGAAGAGATCACGTCCGGCGAGTTGATTGTTGATGGTCTGAAAGTGAACGATCCGAAGGTGGATGAGCGGTTAATCCGTCAGGAAGCCGGCATGGTGTTCCAGCAGTTCTATCTCTTCCCGCATCTGACGGCGCTGGAAAACGTCATGTTCGGGCCGCTGCGCGTGCGCGGCGCGAAGAAAGAAGATGCCGAAAAGCAGGCCAAAGAGTTATTAGCGAAAGTCGGGCTGGCAGAGCGTGCGCATCACTACCCTTCCGAACTTTCCGGTGGTCAGCAGCAGCGTGTGGCGATTGCCCGCGCGCTGGCAGTGAAGCCGAAAATGATGCTGTTTGACGAACCGACCTCCGCGCTGGACCCGGAACTGCGTCACGAAGTGCTGAAAGTCATGCAGGATCTGGCGGAAGAAGGGATGACAATGGTCATTGTGACCCACGAAATCGGCTTTGCCGAGAAAGTGGCCTCCCGTCTGATCTTCATCGACAAAGGGCGCATTGCGGAAGACGGTAATCCGCAAACCCTGATTGAAAATCCGCCCAGCCAGCGTTTGCAGGAGTTCTTGCAGCACGTTTCCTGAGGCACGCCCCTCCCTTCCGCCCGGAAGGGAGGGTTTCCCCGGAATCCTCCCATTTCAAATCCCTCCCCTTTAAGCATCTATACTTATCTTTTTGCTTATATTTCTCACAGGAGGAGTCATGCGGCGGATCCTGTTCATCCTCTTTTTACTGCTGGGCGCCCCCGCGCATGCGGTCGCGATCCCCGGCGTCACAACGGACGCCTCAGGCAGTCAGGAGGCCGCGCCTGCGGCTGAACCCGATGTCGAACAAAAGAAAGCCGCCTACGCAGCGCTGGCGGATGTGCTGGAGAACGAGACCTCTCGCAAGGAACTCATCGACCAGCTACGAAAAGTCGCCGCCACGCCGCCGCCAGAGCCCGTCCCTACGATAACGCCGCCCACGGTTACGGAAGAAAAAACGGTGCTGGAGAACGTAACCGACATCAGCCGGCGTTACGGAGAAGCCCTCTCCGGGCGCTTTGCCCAGCTTTATCGTAACATCACCGACTCGCCGCATAAGCCGTTTAACACGCAGACATTTACCAATGCCCTGACCCACTTCCTGATGCTGGCGGCCTCGGTGTTTGTCTTTTACTGGCTGATACGGCTTTGCGCGCTGCCGCTGTATCGCAAAATGGGTCAGTGGGCGCGCGCAAAAAATCGTGACCGCAGCAACTGGCTACAGCTTCCCGCAATGATTATCGGCGCATTTATCATCGATCTGCTCCTGCTGGCGCTGACCCTGTTTGTCGGGCAGATACTGAGCGACAGAATGAACGCCGGCAGCCGAACCATCGCCTTTCAACAAAGTCTGTTCCTGAACGCGTTTGCCCTGATTGAGTTTTTCAAAGCCATTCTGCGTCTGATCTTTTGCCCTAACGTAGCGGAGTTGCGTCCGTTCACGATTCAGGACGCCAGCGCGCGCTACTGGAATCGCCGTCTGAGTTCGCTCAGTAGCCTGATCGGCTATGGTCTGATCGTCGCCGTGCCGATTATCTCCAACCAGGTCAACGTCCAGGTCGGCGCGATGGCGAACGTCATCATCATGCTGTGCATTACACTGTGGGCGCTGTATCTGATCTTCAAAAACAAAAAAGAGATCACCCAACATCTGCTGAATCTCGCGGAACGGTCGCTGGCCTTTTTCAGTCTGTTTATTCGCGCCTTCGCGCTGGTGTGGCACTGGCTGGCCAGCGCCTATTTTATCGTGCTGTTTTTCTTCTCATTGTTCGACCCGGGCAACAGCCTGAAGTTTATGATGGGCGCGACGGTACGCAGCCTGCTCATTATCGGTGTCGCCGCGTTTGTTTCCGGCATGTTCTCACGCTGGATAGCCAAAACCATTACGCTGTCGCCCCCTACGCAGCGCAACTATCCTGAGCTGCAAAAACGGCTGAACGGCTGGCTGTCAACCGCCCTGAAAGCCGCGCGAATCTTGACGGTTTGCGTGGCGATCATGCTGTTGCTCAACGCCTGGGGGTTATTCGACTTCTGGAACTGGCTGCACAACGGCGCGGGAGAAAAAACCGTCGATATTCTGATCCGCATTGCGCTGATCCTCTTTTTCTCTGCGGTCGGATGGACCATCCTCGCCAGCCTGATTGAGAACCGCCTGGCGTCAGATATTCACGGCCGCCCCTTACCCAGCGCGCGTACCCGAACCCTGCTTACGCTGTTTCGTAACGCCCTGGCGGTGATCATCAGTACAATCACTATCATGATCGTGCTGTCGGAGATTGGCGTGAACATTGCCCCCTTACTGGCCGGCGCCGGGGCGCTGGGGCTGGCGATTTCGTTCGGTTCGCAAACGCTGGTGAAAGATATAATTACCGGCGTATTCATCCAGTTTGAAAACGGGATGAATACCGGCGATCTGGTGACTATCGGCCCGCTGACCGGTACGGTGGAACGAATGTCGATTCGCTCGGTAGGCGTGCGTCAGGATACCGGGGCGTACCACATTATTCCGTGGTCTTCGATTACCACCTTCGCGAACTTTGTGCGCGGCATTGGTTCGGTCGTGGCTAACTATGACGTGGATCGCCATGAAGATGCGGATAAAGCCAATCAGGCATTGAAGGACGCGGTGGCTGCGGTGATGGAGACGGAAGATATTCGCGGGTTGATTATCGGAGAACCGTCATTCTCCGGGATCGTCGGGCTGACCAATACCGCTTTTACGCTGCGGGTCTCCTTTACCACCTTGCCCTTAAAACAGTGGACGGTACGCTTCGCGCTCGACAGCCAGGTGAAAAAACATTTCGATCTGGCAGGCGTTCGCGCGCCGGTGCAAACGTATCAGGTACTGCCCGCACCGACGATCAGTCAGGCGCCAGCGACAGACCCCCTGCCGCCGAGCGAACCCACGCTTTAGCGCTTACGCGCCATAAAGCGGCGACGCTGATCGTCATCCATAAAGGTCCAGGCAATAAAGCGACTCTGCTTTTGCCCCTGGGCCATCTCCTTTTTGACCACTTTTACCGCCCCGACGTCCGTCAGCGCGCGGTACAGCGGCGGCAAATTTTCGCCGCGCGACACTAACGTGGTGAACCACATCACCTGGCGGCCAAAGGCCTGGCTTTCCGCGATCATCGTTTTGATAAACGCCACTTCCCCGCCTTCGCACCAGAGTTCCTGCTGCTGGCCGCCAAAATTCAGGGCATCGTTTTTATCCTGCCCCAGATTGCGACGTTTGCGCTCGCTCCCCGCACGGGCAGAAGCCGCCGAATCGTGGAACGGCGGATTGCACAGCGTGGCGTCATACTGTTCATTCTTATGAATGATGCCGTTGAAGATTGCCGCAGGATCTTTCTGCCGACGCAGACGAATCGATCGGGTTAATCCTGGGTTGCCGCTGATGATCACCTGGGCGCTGGCCAGCGCCTGCGCATGGACTTCGCTGCCGGTAAAGCGCCAGCCGTATTCATGCACGCCGATAAGCGGGTAAATGCAGTTCGCTCCTGTCCCCACATCCAGCACGCTCGCATCCGCCGGAATCGCGCCTGTGGTTTCGCCCAGCAGATCCGCCAGATGGTGAATATAATCGGCGCGGCCTGGCACCGGCGGGCACAGAAAGCCTTCGGGAATATCCCAGTTTGCCACCTGATAGAAATACGCCAGCAGCGCTTTATTGAGCGCCTTGACTGCCAAAGGATTCGCGAAATCAACGCTTTGCTCACCCGCAGGCGTACGGGTAAGAAATTGCGCCAGTTCTGGCGTGACCTGGCATAACGTCGCGAGATCGTAACGATGATGATGGCGATTACGTGGGTGCAATCCCGGTTTCTGGGCAGACATGGCATTCTCCTTTTAGCAGCGGCGTAAGATACTCGCATAACGCAACGCGGTAAACAAACCTGACGGAGAAAGCCCGCTTATACCGCAGACGAACACGGGTCGCTCCGCAGGCTTAGCGACAAAATCCTGGAAAATCAACAATCTGTATGTCATTGATTTGTCAATATTCGTCAAAAAATATCGTTCAAAAAACAAGCACATCATAATCAATTTTTTGCGTTAATTTTGCGTCATCAACGTCCTAAACTTATGAGGCACCACCTGTTGTTTCTAAGAGGATGCCGTTATGAAAAAATGCCTCACCGTACTGGCTGCTGCTCTGCTCACTGGCATGAGTTTTAGTGCATTCGCCGCGCAGCCGCTTAGCAGCTCAGAAGCAGGCCAGCTCAGACCCGCCGGGACCGTCTCGGCGACGGGCGCGACGACGCTGAGCGAACTTGAAAATAAACTGGCAGAAAAAGCGCGTGAACAAGGCGCCAAAGGTTTTGTCGTCAATTCTGCCGGTGGCGATAACCAAATGTATGGCACTGCCACTATCTACAAATAACCCCCTACCAGGTAACTGCATTCCCACCGAATGCAGTTTTCCTTAGCATGGAAAACGTCCCCCCGTCTTTTTCATTCGCTGATGTTTTTCGCTGACTGATATACCGGCCTGCTTCTGCGCTATTGACTGTACGATTTTTGACCCCATATTCACTACACTTACCGTATGGAATAAAGGGGGAGGAACAGGTATATGGCATCCGGGTGGGCGAACGACGACGCCGTTAATGAACAAATCAACAATACTATTGAAGATGCTGTCGCCCGCGTTCGCGGCGAAATTCCTCAAGGCGAAAGCCTGTATGAATGTGAAGAGTGCGGCGATCCTATCCCGGAAGCGCGGCGTAAAGCCGTTCCGGGAGTAAGGCTATGCATTGCCTGCCAGCAGGAGAAAGATTTACATAACGCAACATTCTCAGGATATAATCGCAGGGGATCGAAAGATAGCCAGTTACGCTAACTTTTCTTTACGTAAAACAACAGCGTAAGCATGTTCTTTTACTCTCATGCTTTTTCACCTTCTGCGTGGCAAAATGTGCCGTTACTCTCTCTTCTGTAAAGTGAAATGGCAAGAAGCGTAAATCCATGTTTTGAATTTATTAATAATCAATAAGTTATTTGTCATTCAAATTATTTGATGGATGACGTCAATTCTATTCGATTTTATCTCCCGCAAAAAACCGTGATACTTATCACATCGACGGAACAACGTCTTACTACACAAGAATAACCTGCGAGAGATTAATCATGAAAAATATCAAATATGCTGTTGCTGCTATCGCTCTGTCTACCCTGTCATTTGGCGTTTTCGCTGCCGAGCCGGTAACGGCTTCCCAGGCGCAAAGCATGAATAAAATCGGTGTTGTTTCTGCGGAAGGCGCCACCACTCTGGATGGACTGGAAGCGAAACTGGCTGAGAAAGCGGCAGCTGCCGGCGCAACCGGTTATAGCATCACTTCCGCAACCAACAACAACAAAATGAGCGGCACTGCTGTTATCTACAAATAATTTCACGCGTTTCTGTTATACCCGTCTGTTTGCCGACAGACACACTGCTCCAACCCTCATTGAACCTGTGTTACCCTTGTTCGCCCGTCCGCCACTGGACGGGCTTTTTTTTTGCCTGACGCTTAAAAATGCTGCGCTACCCGCGCAAGCCCTTCCGTTAACGTCGCCGCTTCTCCCGTAGCCACCAGGCAGCACGCCATCTGAATTTTCAGGGAAGCCGGGATCGGCTCGCTTCCCGCCAGGCAGCGCTCAATCCAGCGAGCGGTGGTTTCCGGGTCTTTTGCCGCAGGCAGCGGCACCGGCTCGTCGGGCATCTCGCTCTGGCGATCCTGAAGCACCTGCACGCCGGAACGGTCGATCAGGCTGATTTGCGGGCAACGCTGTGGATTGGCATACACCTCCCCTTCCGTGCCGTGCATCAGCAAACCGCGCCCACCGATGTCGGCAAAAAATTTCGCGACGCGCGGAACGTACTCCGGGTGCGAGACGCTGGACAACCGCAAGGCGGCATCTTCCGCAAACGGCGTCGCTAACTTCGCCAGCGTGTGCGCGCTGTTACGCACGCCCAGCCGCCAGCGCATTGCCAGCTGTTTTTCCAGCGGTGGGCACAGCGTACCAACAGGAATAAACACCGGCTCGTGTCCATCCAGCTTCGCCTGAGCCTGACCGGCGTGCAGCGTCGGCGCAATCCCCATCAGTTCGAAAATGGTCTCCGTCAGTACGCGCGTCGGATCTTCGCTTACGCCATGTACCACCACCGGAAAGCCCAGTTTATGCAGCAGAATCGCCAGCAACGGCGTCAGGTTCGCCTGTTTGCGCGCTCCGTTGTAGCTGGGGATGACAATCGGCATCGGTTTGGCGACCGGCGGCGTAAGCGTAATCGTGTGGTTCTGCATGGCTTCATAAAAGCCCAGCATCTCCGCTTCGCCTTCCCCTTTAATACGCAACGCGATCAACACGCCGCCCATTTCCAGTTCGGGCACATCGCCATTCAACATATGGGTATACAGGCCGCGCGCGGTATCCTGATCCAGGTCGCGGGCGTGATTTTTACCCCGACCGACCTCTTTGATGATTTTGCGATAATCCATGACATTCTCCACTGCGACATTTTTTTAACAATATAGCCCCTCTGGAGACCCTGCCGTTAGTTTTTTATCTCAGCCATCAATCACCTGTTTTTGTAGTAATTATTAAAACGCAAGCATTAGTTCAAATATTTGTGATTTTTATACACGATTCTAATCCGTAAACAATCTGATTAAATATCTGGCGAAGAGTTATTGAGGGTCCACGGTGAAAACGTCCAGGCTGGTTTTCACCACTTATACACCAGGATTTATGATGAACAAGGTTGCTTTAGGTTTATTCATCGCTGCAACAGTAGGATGTTCCGCATCCGCATTTGCGGCAACAAATGGCGAAGGTCAGATTAACTTTACGGGTGAAATCATTGACTCCGCTTGTCAGGTCGTTAATGGGTTAAGTAACCCGCTAAATGTCGAGTTGGGCAGAGTGTCTAAAACCGTATTTTCTGGCGCAGGCTCTACCAGCACACCAACGAAATTCGATATTCAGCTAAAAGACTGCCCGGAAATGGTGACCTCTGCCGCCATTAATTTTGGCGGTACGCCGGATACAGATAACAGCACGACCCTGGCATTAACGCCAGACACGGAGACGGCTACCGGTGTGGCAATTCAGTTGCTCGACTCGTCAGAGCAACCCGTCAGCTTATATACCCCTTCCCGTCAATATCCACTGACGGCAGGAAGCACGGTAAACGATCTGGAATTTGCAGCGCGTTATATTCAGACTCAGGCTGCCGTTACGGCCGGCCCGGCAAATTCCGTATCTACCTTTACCGTTATCTATAACTGATATTATCCATCCGAAGATATTAGCCCTTTCTTCAGGGCTAATATCTTTTATTCATGCTGAGAAATATTTATGCGTCACGGTTATTTACTGAGCACTCTTTTTCTGGTAGCAGCGACAGCGCATGCTGGCGTTATTATTAACGGCACCCGTCTTGTTTACCAGGGAGACAAAAAGGAATCCTCGCTTGGTCTTTCAAACCCAGATTCAACGGACTATCTGGTACAATCCTGGGTCGATTCCGGCAGTAAAAATCCGGGCAATACCCCCTTTCTGATTACGCCGCCGCTGTTTCGCCTGAATGCGAAAGAAGACAACGTTCTGCGGGTTATTCGCACAGGCGGCAATCTGCCTGAGGATCGTGAATCGCTGTACTGGCTGAATATCAAGGCTATTCCATCGTCAAAACACGTTGAGGGGGTAAATACCCTGCAAATCGCGATCAACACGCGTATTAAACTATTGTATCGCCCATCCTCCGTGAAAGGTAAGCCAGAAGAGGTTGCTGACAAACTGGAATGGCATCGTGAAGGTCACGATCTGGTCGTCAATAACCCGACGCCGTTTTATATGAATTTCCAGAGCGTGATGATTAATGGTCATAAAATCAGTAAAGCGACCTGGGCAGTACCTGAAACGGCAACCCACATGGCTCTGCCCGCCAATACTGACGGTAACACCGTGACCTATTCCATTATTACTGATTACGGCAGCATCAGCCGAACCTGGTCTAAGCCTGTCCATTAAGATAACGGCGCACAGGCAACTAAAATAATCATGTACCGCGATAAAAAGCCGTTTTCCTGCAAATTATTCACACTGCTGCCCCTGTTATGTGGCCTGGCAGTGTTCTGTTTTGCGCAGCAAACGCGGGCAGATGATTATTTTAACCCGGCGCTCCTGGATATTGATAATCCCCGACAGGAAAAAACCGATTTATCGGTATATGAAAAAGGTCCAGGACAAGCACCAGGAAAATACCAGGTATCAATCTTTATTGATAATAATAAAGTCGACACCCGCGATGTCACATTTAAATTACAGAAAGATGTTAAGGGCAACCGTTCACTCCAGCCCTGTTTCAGCCTGGATGATTTAAAGAGTCTCGGCATTAAAACGAAGGCGTTTCCGAGGCTCATGGCACAAGGGAAATGCGCAGATTTAAGCGCCATTCCCGCCGCCTCCGCCACGTTTCGCGTACGCAACCAGCAGCTATTGCTCAGTATTCCCCAGTCAGCGCTGGGCCAGATTCCGCGCGGTTATATCGACCCAAAAACGTTCGATGAAGGCATTACTGCCGGTCTACTGAACTACATCAGAGCGACGCCCGCCGACAGGGTGAACAGGATAACAGCAGCCAGTATGTCAACCTGCGTCCCGGGTTCAACATCGGCGCCTGGCGCGTGCGCAATTACTCAACCTGGAATCGTAACGTCACGGGCCATGACGAACAGCAGAAATTCTCGTCGGTTTATACCTACGCGCAGCGCGATATCGTGGCGATGAAAAGCGATCTCACGGTAGGGCAAAGCGCCTCTCCGGCGGACGTGTTCGACAGCGTGCCTTATACCGGCGTACAACTCAATTCCGACAGCGACATGCTGCCGGATAGCGAAAAAGGCTATGCGCCGATTATCCGTGGCACCGCACACAGTAACGCCCTGGTGATGGTTCGTCAGAACGGCTACGTCATTTATCAGAACACCGTAGCGCCAGGCGCATTTGAAATTAACGATCTCTACCCGACGGGCAGCAGCGGCGACTTGCAGGTCACCGTCAAAGAGACGGACGGCAGCGAAAGCCATTTCGTGGTGCCCTACGCCTCCGTACCCGTGTTGCAGCGTGAAAAAAACCTGCGCTACAGCGTGACTGCCGGTCGCTATCGCGCCTATGACAAAGACGTCGAGCAAACTCCATTTGCTCAGGGGAGCGCAATCTACGGTCTACCTTATGGTTTTACCGCCTATGGCGGCGTACAGCAAAGCCGCCATTACCAGTCGCAGGCGATCGGCACCGGGAAAAACCTGGGCGATTTAGGCGCGTTTTCTGTCGACGTCACGCGGGCCAAAGCATTGCTGAAACAGCAGCAGGCCAGCACGGGGCAGTCATGGCGCGTGCGTTACAGCAAAGATTTTGCAGGCGCAGGCACCAACTTTTCCCTGGCCGGGTATCGCTATAACAGTAAGGGTTTTTACACCCTGGAAGACACAATGGAGTCCTATACCCGCGCCAGCGACTGGTCTGCCCCGCAGCAGCGCCGAGCGCGTACCGAAGCCACTGTCGATCAGACGCTCGGCGAGAGCTGGGGGTCTTTTACGCTGAGTCTGGTCAAAGAGACCTACTGGAGCCAGCGCCAGGATATGACCTCCATGAGCCTCAGCTACAACAACAGCTGGCATGGCGTGAGCTATAGCCTGAGTTACAGCATGAACAAAAACACCAGCGACAGCGATGAAAACGGTGAGTCCGTTACCCATGACAACCAGTTCGCGCTGAGCGTTTCGGTTCCACTCGACCACTGGATGCACAACACCTGGGCGACGTACAACCTGAACAACAGTCAAGACGGCGCCACGCAAAACATTGGCCTTAACGGTACTGCTCTGGCCGAAGACAACCTGAACTGGAATATCCAGGAAGGCGTGAGCAATACCGGAAGCGGCAACTCAACCAGTATGAATGCCGATTACAAAGGAACCTATGGCGAAGTGAGCGGCGGCGTCAGCCAGGACAGCCATCAACGGAGCGTTAATGTGGGTCTGCAAGGCGGCGTTGTGGCGCACGCCAACGGCATCACTCTGACGCAACCGCTCGGTGAAACCATCGCGCTGGTAAAAGCACCGGGAACACATGGCACGCACATTACCAATCAGACCGGCGTCAAAACCGATTTTCGCGGCTATACCGTTGTGCCATTTGTATCAGCCTACCGCCACAACACGATTGCCCTGGACACAGAAACACTGCCAGACGATGCCGACGTAACCCATGCCGCGCGAATAGTGACCCCAACGCGCGGCGCGGTAGTCCGCGCCAGTTTTAACACCCGCGTGGGCAGCAGGGTTTTAATGATGCTCACGCAAAACGGTAAGCCGCTGCCCTTTGGCGCAACCGTCACCACCGACGATAAAGACAGCGAGTTTATTGTTGGCAACGGCGGTCAGACTTATCTCTCCGGTTTACCTCAGCACGGAACGCTCTTCGTGTCGTGGGGTCAGGATGCCAGCGAACACTGCGTCGCAGAGTACACGCTAACGGATGAGAGACATAAAACCAGCATCATTAACGCTGCCGCGCAGTGTCATTGATTCACCATGCAGACTCAACATTATGCAAATGATTAAACAGTGTTTTTTCCTCCTGATTTTGGCCAGCGCAGCCTTGTTTATGCCGCATGCAAAGGCGGCCTGCACAACGCCGGATATGCCCAAAATGATCAACGTGGCATCTGTTTCCGTACCGACGACGCTGGCGATTGGTGAGACCATTCCAGGAACAGAGCAAACCGTACACGTTGCCGGACAGTGCGATCAAAGTATTGATAGCGGTCTGGAAATTGTCTCCTGCTATTACGGAACAGGCGCTGAGATACCAGGCCTGAGAGGGGTGTACGACTCCGGGGTGCCCGGCGTTGGTATCGCGCTGATGAACGAGCAAGGCCAGCGGATCAGCGGCGCAGGCGGCGTACAGTGCGATTCACGCGGCACGCCGATCGGTTATGTATCCAGCGATGGACAGCAGTCATTTAACTTCAACGTCACGCTTGAGTTGGTGAAAACCGGCAGTGACGTGACCTCCGGTACACTGGTGCAGGCGCAAACAGAGTTTGGGATTGGCGTGTTTGGTCACGAAGGTATCGGGAGTCCTAACCACATTGCCTATGCCGGCAATGTGGATCTCGAAACCGTAACCTGCTCCGTGTTACCGAAAAACCTGACCGTCAATCTGGGCGACTTTCCGATCAGTGATTTTATGGGAGTAGGCACCCTCTCGATGCCAGCACAGAATTTTAACGTTATGGTCAACTGTAATTCCACCGTACAGCCTGAAGTGAAGATCACCAGTGCGAATGGCTACGAATCGGGTTTTGCCGGCGTGATGAAGCTGACTCAGCAAAGTGGGATGGCGACCGGCGTCGGCGTCAGAATGCTGTTTGATGGCAATATCGCCACCTTCGACAACTACGTCAACACGCAAAGCGAGGCAAAAGCCAACGAAACGCTGGATATTCCGTTCCAGGTCCGCTATGAGCAAATCAGCGACGACGTTACGCCAGGCCCGGCAAATACCGTCGCCACGATTACGCTGGCCTATAAGTGATCGCGATGAAAAAAATGGTTTTCTTACTCGCCGCAGGTCTGATGGCATATGCCTGCGCAGATGATATCCAGGTGCAAATGGTGGGTAACATCTATGCCAACACCTGCTCCGTGGACAGCGCCAGTAAAGATTTAACCGTCGATTTGGGGCAGGCGTCATCCAGTGATTTCAAAGACGTAGGCGATACCGGCGAATGGAAAGCGTTTTCCCTGGAAGTAACGCATTGCCCAAAAACACTCACGCTGGCCAACGCGTTTTTTTACGGACAGGCCGATAGCGTACACCCGACCAAATTTGCTAACAGCGGCAGCGCGAAAGGGCTTGCGCTGGAGCTGGCCGATCGGCAGGACAATATTCTCATCGCCCCGCAGGCAAGTTTTAACGTGCTGATCAACCAAAGCGATCACACGGCCACTTTCCCGTTAGCCGCCCGCTATTACGCCACGTCCATGCCCGTCAGCGCGGGCTCGTTCGATAGCGTTATACAGGTCACATTTACCTATCAGTAGGAGCGCGCCCCTTCGCACGGATGCTTTTTTTACGCCCGGCAACCACTTTTGTCGGGCGTTTTTTTACCTCCGGCACTTCCGGGCGTTCAATCGGAAATACCGGGAGCGCATTCAGCAAACGCTGCCCGTAGCTTTTGGTTAACAGACGCTTGTCGTAAATCACCACCTCTCCCCAGCAGCCGTGGCTACGAATCAAACGGCCCACCTGCTGAATCAGGTTAAACGACGCGCTTGGCAGGCTCTGCACTTCAAACGGGTAGCGATTCAGGCTTTTCAGCCACTCGCCTTCGGTGATCACCACCGGGCTGTCGATGGGAGGAAACGCAATCTTGTGAATATGTACCTGAGTCAGCAGGTCGCCTTTCAGATCCAACCCCTCGGCAAAAGATTGCAGGCCAATCAGCACGCTGCGCTCGCCGTTCGCCACCCGCTTACGGTGCAGTTCCACCAGGCGATAGCGCGGCTGATCGCCCTGAACCAGCAGCAAAAGACGCAAATCGGTCACATGCTCCAGAAAGCGCTGCATCGCCCGTCCGCTGGCAAACAAAACCAACATGCCGTGGTGTTTTTTGCTTTCCAGCGCCTGACGGAAATAGGCCGCCATCTCCGCAATATGCTGCTCTTCGTTATCAATCAACGGTTCATAGCGCATTTGCGGAATGACAATTTTACCCTGCTCCACATGATTAAAGGGGGAGTCCAGCGCCACAAAGCGATCGCCCGCTTTCTCCTTCAGGCCGCTCATCTCCTGCAAGCGCGAGAAGCTGTTAAGCGAACGCAGGGTCGCCGACGTTACAATAATATGCGGCACGCTGCGCCAGAGCAGCCTTTCAAGCTGATCGCTGACGCGAATGCCCACACAGTGGAACCAGACGTGTATCTGCCCATCGCGCGCCTCCCGCGTGGCCCACTTCGAGACCGGCGCACCGGAAGACTGCGCCAGCGACGCCAGCCGCCAGAGCTTGCTTTGCGCCTCAAACATGCCCAGCGCGCGGTTCATCTGCAAAATCACCCGGTGCAGGCGCACAATATCGTGCGAGCCGGTTTTCTCGCTGAGATCGTTAAGGAACAGCTCTGCCAGCCCACGCAGCATTTCCGTCAGCTTCGCCAGTCGCTGGCAGATCGCCATGATCTCATCCGGTAACTCGCCCATCGCAAAGCGGTGCTCAGCGTCCTGCGTCGCGGGCATATACAGATTCAGGATGTTGTTGAGCGAGGCAATCAGCTCGTACAACTCTTCGCAGTGCGCATTCAGGCGCTCAGGATTCGCCAGCGGCGGCGTGGTTTTCGGGCGGAACTGTTCCAGGCAGGTCGCCACCAGCTTAGTGAACAGATCCAGTTGCAGGCGATACCAGGGGGCGGAGATCTCAGCGCTCATCTCCAGCGCGTCGCGCGCGACATCCGGCAGATGGTGGCCTTCGTCCAGCACCAGCAGAAGATTTTTCGGCTCCGGCAGCACCGCTTCGCTCTCCATCGCCGCCATCACCAGCGCATGGTTCGCCACCACCACTTCAGCTTCCTGAATTTCCCGTCGGGCGACAAAAAAAGGGCATTCGCGGTAGTAATGGCAATTGCGGTTCAGGCAACTGGCTTTATCGGTGCTCAGGCGCTTCCAGAGCGCGTCGTCAATGGCGATATCGGTATGATCGCGCAACCCGTCCCATTTGTAGCTGTCAAGATCGCCCTTTAGCCTGGCGCAGCGCTTTTGCTCTTCCTGGTTATTCGGCGTCAGTTCGTCATCCAGAAACGCGAGCAGATCCTGTTGATTCGGTTCGCTGCTGGCCAACGCCGCCAGATTACGCGGGCAAACGTAGCGCCCACGACCAAACGCGGCGGTAAACCGCAAGTCAGGAATGATTTTGCGCAGCAGCGGGAGATCTTTGCTGTAGATCTGATCCTGCAACGCCACGTTGGCGGTGCTCACCACCAGCGTTTTTTGTTCTTCGCGGGCGATGGCAATACCGGGAATAAGGTAAGAGAGGGTTTTCCCGACCCCGGTCGGCGCCTCAATCGCCAGATGACGCCCTTCTTCACCCGCCAGCGTTTTGGCGACATCGGCGATCATCTGCCGCTGCGGCGCACGGGGGATAAAGTCGGGGATCTGCTCCTGAAGCGCCTTATACCAGGCGGCGATTTGCGCTTTAAGCGCAGCGGTCAATGCCATGAGAAAACCTGAAGTACTGTATAAACAGCCACTATTGTGGCACTTTCTGCCGCGGGTCGCAAAAAGAAAAGCCCGACCTTTCGGCCGGGCTCGCAATTAATCCGCCAGTCTGCGCGGGCGGCGCGGCGGACGCGGTTTATCGCCGCCTGGCTTACCTTCTCCGCTGCGCGGTTTGGCTTTCGGCGCCCCGCCATCATTGCGACGCGGTTGCTGGGCACGGCCTGCTCCGCCCTGTCCCTGACCCTGACCCTGGCCTCGGCCGCGACCACCGCCGCCACGCTGCTGCTGGCGACCGTTCTGAATCGGCTCCGCTTTAATTGACGGGTCCGGTTCATAACCCGGCGTGGTGATGCGCGGGATCTCTTTTTTCAACAGCTTCTCGATATCGCGCAGCAGTTTGTGTTCATCAACGCAGACCAGCGATAACGCTTCGCCGGTCGCGGCGGCACGACCGGTACGGCCGATACGGTGAACGTAATCTTCCGGGACGTTTGGCAGCTCATAGTTCACCACATGCGGCAGCTCTTCGATATCCAGCCCGCGCGCCGCGATGTCGGTCGCCACCAGGACGCGGATATCGCCGGATTTGAAATCAGCCAGTGCTCGGGTACGCGCGCCCTGAGATTTATTACCGTGGATCGCCGCACTGCGAATGCCATCTTTATTCAGCTGTTCCGCCAGATGGTTGGCACCGTGTTTGGTACGGGTAAAGACCAGCACCTGCTGCCAGTTGCCTTTGCCAATCATCTGCGACAACAGTTCGCGCTTGCGTTTTTTATCCACGAAATGAACGTGCTGGGTCACCTGCTCAGAAGCGGTATTACGGCGCGCCACTTCAATTTCCAGCGGGTTATGCAACAGCTTTTCAGCAAGCGCTTTAATGTCATCAGAGAATGTGGCGGAGAACAGCAGGTTCTGGCGCTTCGGCGGCAGTTTTGCCAGCACGCGGCGAATATCGTGGATAAAGCCCATGTCGAGCATACGGTCAGCTTCATCCAGCACCAGAATCTCAATCTGATCCAGCTTCACCGCGTTTTGATGTTCCAGGTCGAGCAAACGCCCCGGCGTTGCCACCAGCACGTCAACGCCGCCGCGCAGTTTCATCATCTGCGGGTTAATGCTGACGCCGCCAAACACGACCAGAGAGCGAATGTTCAGGTATTTACTGTAATCCCGGACGTTTTCGCCAATTTGCGCCGCCAGCTCACGGGTCGGCGTCAGAATCAACGCGCGTACCGGGCGACGGCCCTTCGCGTGCGGCTGCTGCGTGATCAGATGTTGTAACAGCGGCAGCGTAAAACCGGCTGTTTTACCCGTCCCCGTCTGGGCGCTGGCCATCAGGTCGCGGCCTTCCAGCACCGCAGGGATCGCCTGCTGCTGAATAGGGGTAGGTTCACGGTAACCCTGCTCGGCAATCGCGCGCAAAATATCAGGATTCAACCCAAGGGAATCAAAAGACATAACTACTCCGAACCGCCCCGACCGTTACCGGTGTAGTTTTCAGGGAGATACTCACAAGAGGGATGACAAAAACCACAATGTCATGAAGGGGCGGAGTGTAGCAGTTTTTGTGACATACCGCATAAATTATCCCCGTGACTGGAAAAAACAAAATAAACCACCACACTGGACAAGAACAATTATCGGTCATAATCTTAATCAATCGATTGATTAAGAATTAGGTTGCGCGATGAATACCCCAACCATGACGACGAAAGGCGAACAGGCCAAAAGCCAGCTTATCGCCGCTGCGCTGGCGCAGTTTGGCGAATACGGCCTCCATGCCACCACGCGCGACATTGCCGCCCAGGCCGGACAAAATATCGCCGCCATCACTTACTACTTTGGCTCCAAAGAGGATTTATACCTCGCCTGCGCCCAGTGGATAGCCGATTTCATCGGCACCCAGTTTCGCCCTCATGCCGAGGAAGCGGAACGACTGTTCGCCCGGCCGCAGCCCGATCGCGCCGCAATGCGCGAGCTGATCCTGCGCGCCTGCAAAAATATGATCATGCTGTTGACCCAGGACGACACGGTTAACCTGAGCAAATTTATTTCGCGCGAGCAGCTCTCCCCGACGGCGGCTTATCAACGGGTACACGATCAGGTTCTCAACCCCCTTCACACGCATCTGACGCGCCTGATTGCGGGGTATACCGGCCGCGATCCGGGAGATACGCAAACCATTCTCCACACGCACGCGCTGCTGGGCGAAGTGCTGGCTTTCCGCCTGGGGAAAGAAACCATTTTGCTGCGTACCGGCTGGTCAACGTTTGATGAAGAGAAAACAGAACAGATTTACCAGACGATCACCTGTCATATCGATCTCATTCTGCAAGGCTTAACGCAAAGGAGTCAGGAGCAATGAAAAAACCTGTCGTTATCGCACTGGCTGTCGCGGCGCTGGCCGCCGTGCTTGCCGGTGGTACATGGTGGTATCAGAGTCGGCAGGATAACGGGCTGACGCTCTACGGCAATGTGGATATTCGCACCGTCAATATGAGTTTTCGCGTCGGAGGCCGGCTGGCTTCGCTGGCCGTTGACGAAGGCGACGCCATTACGTCCGGGCAGGTATTGGGCGTGCTGGATAAAGCCCCGTACGAGAACGCGTTGATGCAGGCTAAAGCAGGCGTCTCCGTCGCCCAGGCGCAGTATGATCTGATGCTCGCGGGGTATCGCGATGAAGAGATAGCCCAGGCCGCTGCCGCCGTGAAACAGGCGCAGGCCGCATTTGACTATGCGCAGAACTTTTATCAGCGCCAGCAGGGATTGTGGAAAAGCCGCACGATCTCCGCCAACGACCTGGAGAACGCCCGCTCATCCCGCGATCAGGCGCAGGCGCAGCTGAAATCCGCACAGGACAAATTGAGCCAGTACCGTACCGGTAACCGCCAGCAGGATATCGCCCAGGCAAAAGCCAGCCTCGAACAGGCGCAGGCGCAGCTGGCGCAATCAGAACTCGATTTACAGGATACAACGCTGATCGCCCCCTCTGACGGTACGCTGTTAACCCGCGCGGTAGAGCCCGGCAGTATGCTCAACGCAGGCAGCACCGTGCTGACGCTGTCGCTGACTCGTCCGGTATGGGTTCGCGCCTACGTGGATGAACGCAACCTCAGCCAGGCGCAGCCCGGCCGCGAAATTTTACTCTACACCGATGGCCGCCCTGACAAGCCTTACCACGGTAAAATCGGCTTCGTATCGCCGACCGCTGAATTCACCCCGAAAACCGTTGAAACGCCGGATCTGCGCACAGACCTGGTCTATCGACTGCGCATTGTGGTGACTGACGCGGACGATGCGCTGCGCCAGGGAATGCCGGTGACGCTGACGTTCAGCGACGAGGCGCGGCATGAATGACGCCGTCATTACGTTAAACGGCCTGGTGAAGCGCTTCGCCGGAATGGAAAAACCGGCGGTCGCCCCGCTCGACTGTACGATCCACGCCGGTTATGTCACGGGTCTGGTCGGGCCGGATGGCGCAGGCAAAACCACGCTGATGCGGATGCTGGCAGGGCTGCTCAAGCCCGATAGCGGCAGCGCGTCGGTGATCGGGTTCGATCCGATCAAAAACGACAGTGAATTGCATGCAGTGCTCGGTTACATGCCGCAAAAATTTGGTCTGTATGAAGATCTGACCGTGATGGAGAATCTCAATCTCTATGCGGATTTACGCAGCGTAACGGGCGAAGAACGGCAAAAAACGTTTGCCCGTCTGCTGGAATTTACCGCCCTCGGCCCCTTCACCAAACGGCTGGCAGGCAAGCTCTCGGGCGGGATGAAACAAAAACTCGGGCTGGCCTGTACGCTGGTCGGCGAGCCGAAAGTGCTGCTGCTTGACGAACCGGGCGTCGGCGTTGACCCCATCTCCCGTCGCGAGCTGTGGCAAATGGTGCATGAACTGGCGGGTGACGGCATGCTTATCCTGTGGAGTACGTCATACCTGGACGAAGCCGAACAGTGTCGCGACGTGCTGCTGATGAACGAAGGAGAGCTGCTGTATCAGGGCGAACCGACTAAGCTAACGCAGACCATGGCAGGACGCAGTTTCTTAATGAGCAGCCCGCAGGAGAATAACCGCAAGCTCCTGCAACGCGCGTTGAAACTGCCGCAGGTGAGCGACGGTATGATTCAGGGGAAATCGGTACGGCTGATCCTGAAAAAAGAGGCTACCGCAGAGGATATCCGCCGGGCCGAAGGGATGCCGGAGATAACGATTAACGACACCACGCCGCGCTTTGAAGATGCCTTTATCGACCTGCTTGGCGGCGCGGGTACGTCGGAGTCTCCGCTCGGCGCGATCCTGCATACCGTTGACGGCACGCCGGGTGAGACGGTCATTGAGGCCAAAGAACTGACCAAAAAATTCGGCGACTTCGCCGCCACCGACCACGTTAACTTCGCCGTTGAGCGCGGAGAAATCTTCGGTCTGCTCGGCCCCAACGGCGCGGGGAAATCCACCACGTTCAAGATGATGTGCGGTTTGCTGGTGCCAACTTCCGGCAAAGCGCTGGTGCTGGATATGGATTTGAAAGTCAGCTCCGGCAAGGCGCGCCAGCATTTAGGGTATATGGCGCAAAAATTTTCCCTGTACGGCAACCTGACGGTAGAGCAAAACCTGCGCTTTTTCTCCGGGGTTTATGGCCTGCGAGGCCGGGCGCAAAACGAAAAAATCACCCGCATGAGCGAAGCCTTCGGCCTGAAAAGCATCGCTTCTCATGCGACGGATGCGCTGCCGCTCGGTTTTAAACAGCGTCTGGCGCTGGCCTGTTCGCTGATGCATGAACCCGACATTCTGTTTCTCGATGAACCCACCTCCGGCGTCGATCCCCTCACCCGCCGTGAGTTCTGGCTGCACATCAACAGCATGGTAGAAAAAGGGGTCACGGTGATGGTCACCACCCACTTTATGGACGAAGCGGAATACTGCGACCGTATCGGGCTGGTTTATCGCGGCAAGCTGATCGCCAGCGGGACGCCGGACGATCTGAAAGCGCAGGCGGCAGACGACGACACGCCGGATCCGACGATGGAGCAGGCCTTTATCACGCTCATTCACGACTGGGATAAGGAGCATACTCATGAGTAACGCCCTGCTCTCCTGGCGGCGCGTACGCGCGCTGTGCGTGAAAGAGACGCGTCAGATTATCCGCGATCCCAGTAGCTGGCTGATCGCCGTGGTGATCCCACTGCTGTTGCTGTTTATTTTTGGCTACGGGATTAACCTCGACTCCAGCAAGCTGCGGGTCGGCATTCTGCTCGAACAACAGAGCGAGGAGGCGCTGGATTTCACCCACGCCATGACCGGTTCGCCGTATATCGACGCCACCATCAGCGATAGCCGCCATGAGCTTATTGAGAAAATGCAGGCCGGGCGCATTCGCGGGCTGGTGGTGATCCCGGTCGATTTTGCGCAAAAGATGGCGCGAGAGAATGACACCGCGCCGATACAGGTCATCACCGACGGCAGCGAACCGAACACCGCCAACTTCGTGCAGGGTTACGTGGAGGGGGTCTGGCAGATCTGGCAAATGCAGCGGGCTGAAGATCGTGGGGAAGAATTTGAACCACTGATCGACGTGCAGACCCGCTACTGGTTTAACCCGGCGGCCATCAGCCAGCACTTTATCATTCCTGGCGCGGTCACCATTATTATGACGGTGATTGGCGCCATTCTCACTTCGCTGGTGGTTGCACGCGAGTGGGAACGCGGGACGATGGAGGCCCTGCTCTCGACCGAGGTGACGCGCGCAGAATTGTTGCTGTGCAAACTGATCCCCTACTACTTCCTCGGCATGCTGGCGATGCTGCTGTGTATGCTGGTGTCGGTGTTTATTCTTGGCGTGCCCTGGCGCGGCTCGCTGGTGATTCTGTTTCTTATCACCAGCCTGTTTCTGCTCAGTACGCTGGGAATGGGACTGCTGATTTCCACCATTACCCGTAACCAGTTTAACGCCGCGCAGGTCGCGCTGAACGCCGCTTTTTTACCGTCGATTATGCTGTCAGGCTTTATTTTCCAGATAGACAGTATGCCTGCCGTCATCCGCGCGGTGACTTACATTATTCCGGCGCGCTATTTCGTCAGCACTCTGCAAAGCCTGTTTCTGGCGGGGAACATCCCCATTGTGTTGATCGTTAATACGTTATTTTTAATCGCTTCGGCAGCCATGTTTATCGGCCTGACGTGGATGAAGACCAAACGCCGGCTGGATTAAATTTTCTGCCTGATGGCGCTTCGCTTATCAGGCCTACGACCACATATTTTGTAGGCCGGATAAGGCGTTTACGCCGCCATCCGGCATGGCATAAGGGAGAGAAACATGTTTCATCGCCTGTGGACATTAATCCGCAAAGAGCTGCAATCGCTGTTACGCGAGCCGCAGACCCGCGCGATCCTGATCTTACCGGTGCTGATCCAGGTGCTGCTGTTTCCCTTTGCCGCCACGCTGGAAGTGACCAATGCCACCATTGCCATTTATAACGAAGATAATGGCAAACATGCCGTCGAGCTGACGCAACGGTTCGCGCGCGCCAAAGCGTTTACCCATATCCTGCTGCTGAAAAGCCCGCAGGAAATCCAGCCGACGATCGACACGCAAAAAGCGCTGCTGCTGGTACGCTTTCCGGCCGATTTTTCCCGTCACCTGGATAACCTCCAGCCCGCGCCGCTACAGCTCATTCTTGATGGCCGTAACTCCAACAGCGCGCAAATCGCCGCCAATTATCTCCAGCAGATCGTCAAGGATTATCAGCAGGAGCTGATAGAGGGCAAACCCAAGCCCAACAACAGTGAGCTGGTGGTACGCAACTGGTACAACCCGAATCTGGACTATAAGTGGTTTGTGGTGCCGTCCCTGATCGCCATGATCACCACGATAGGCGTCATGATCGTCACCTCGCTTTCCGTTGCCCGCGAGCGTGAACAGGGTACGCTGGATCAACTGCTGGTTTCCCCTCTCACCACCTGGCAAATTTTCATCGGTAAAGCGGTGCCCGCGCTGATTGTCGCCACTTTTCAGGCCACGATCGTACTGGCTATTGGCATCTGGGCGTACCACATCCCCTTTGCCGGTTCGCTGGCGCTGTTCTACTTCACAATGGTGATTTACGGGCTGTCGCTGGTTGGATTTGGCTTGTTAATCTCGTCGCTCTGCTCCACCCAACAGCAGGCTTTCATCGGCGTATTCGTCTTTATGATGCCTGCTATCCTGCTATCGGGATACGTTTCTCCGGTCGAGAACATGCCGGTATGGCTACAAAATCTGACGTGGATAAACCCTATCCGCCATTTTACGGACATCACCAAGCAGATTTATTTGAAAGATGCGAGTCTGAAGATCGTCTGGGGGAGTTTGTGGCCGCTACTGGTGATCACGGCCACAACGGGGTCAGCGGCGTATGCGATGTTTAGACGCAAAGTGATGTAGCTTTTTCTCCTTCGCCAGCAGCGAAACCACAGCAGGCCCGGCAAGGATCGCCAGCCCAGCCAGCGCCAGCAGCAGGTTGTTGTGCAGTACGCGGGACAGCAGCCACAGGGCAATCATCGCGGCGCCGAAATACCAGGTGGTCGTCAGCTCTTCCAGCACATCCGCAACGTCGCGCCAGCGCTGTTCGTGGTGGCGTTGTAACGCCAGCATCAGCAGCACCGTCACGCCATAAAGCACGCATAATCCCAGGCCGACGCGGACTAAAGCGCCGCTCATCCAGCCCATTACCAGCAGCGCCACTACCAGTAAATGCAACATTATCTGCCAGCAACTAAGACCCGTTGCGACACGAACACGTTGTTGCCACCTCATGGCTTTTTCTCCTGAAGGATTTTTATCTAATTATTCAGAGTACCGAACTTTACGGAAAATTCCGTAAGACCGCATCTTTTTGTGACGACGACTACACTATTTCAATCAGGATAGTGACGCGGACAGGAAGAAAATGATCCAACAAACGCGAAATTTTTCATTCAAAGTGCTCACAATTAACACGCATAAGGGTTTTACCGCCTTTAATAAGCGCTTTATTCTGCCGGAGCTGCGCGACGCCGTCAGAACCGTCAGCGCGGATATTGTCTGCCTACAGGAAGTGATGGGCGCGCATGAAGTTCATCCGCTGCACGTCGAGAACTGGCCTGATACCACCCATTACGAATTTCTTGCCGACACCATGTGGAGCGATTTCGCCTATGGTCGTAATGCCGTCTACCCGGAAGGGCATCACGGCAACGCGGTGCTGTCGCGCTATCCGATTGAACACTATGAAAATCGCGATGTCTCCGTCGGCGGCAGTGAAAAACGCGGCGTGCTGTATTGCCGTATTGTTCCGCCGATGCTGGCTCAGCCAATTCATGTGATGTGCGTGCATCTCGGCTTACGGGAAGGCCACCGCCAGGCGCAGTTGGATATGCTGGTTGAATGGGTTAACGCCCTTCCCGAATCCGAACCCGTGGTGGTCGCCGGGGATTTCAACGACTGGCGGCAGAAAGCCAACTATCCGTTAAAAGCGTCTGCGGGGCTGGAGGAGATCTTCACCCGCGCGCATGGCCGCCCGGCGCGCACCTTTCCGGTCAGGCTGCCGATACTGCGACTCGATCGTATATACGTCAAGAATGCCAATGCCAGCTCTCCTGCGGCGTTGCCGTTGCGTAACTGGCGACATTTATCTGACCATGCCCCTCTTAGCGCGGAGATACATCTATGAAATGTGGATGGCGTGAAGGCAATCAGATTCAGCTACTGGAAAACGGCGACCAGTTCTATCCCGCCGTGTTTGACGCTATCGCGCAGGCACAGCAGAGGATCATCCTGGAAACCTTCATCTGGTTTGAAGATGACGTAGGTAAGCAGCTACACGCAGCGCTGCTTAAAGCGGCCAGACGCGGCGTAAAAGCGGAAGTGCTGTTAGACGGCTACGGCTCACCTGACCTCAGCGAGGCGTTTGTCGGGGAACTGACCGCAGCGGGGATAATCTTCCGCTATTACGATCCGCGTCCTCCCCTGTTCGGCATGCGCACCAACCTCTTTCGCCGTATGCACCGTAAAATCGTGGTTATTGACGATCGGGTCGCGTTTGTCGGCGGGCTGAATTACTCCGCAGAACATATGTCCGATTACGGCCCGGAAGCCAAACAGGATTACGCCGTTCGCGTCGAAGGGCCGGTCGTGGAGGATATTTTGCAGTTTGAGCTGGAAAACCTGCCGGGGCAAAGCGCCGCGCGCCGCTGGTGGCGACGCCATCATCGCGCCGAAGAAAACCGGAAACCCGGCGAAGCGCAGGTGCTGTTTATCTGGCGCGATAATGATGAACATCGCAACGATATTGAACGTCACTATCTGAAGATGCTTACGCAGGCGAAACGTGAAGTGATTATCGCCAATGCCTATTTCTTTCCCGGCTATCGCCTGCTGCATGCCATGCGCAAAGCCGCCCGACGCGGCGTGCGGGTAAAACTGGTAATCCAGGGGGAACCCGATATGCCCATCGTCAAAGTCGGCGCGCGTCTGCTGTACAACTATCTGGTGAAAGGCGGCGTCCATGTCTATGAATATCGCCGTCGCCCGCTGCACGGCAAAGTGGCGTTGATGGACGATCACTGGGCGACCGTCGGCTCCAGCAACCTCGATCCGCTCAGTCTGTCGCTTAACCTTGAAGCAAACGTCATTATTCATGACCGCACGTTTAACCAGACGCTGCGCGACAACCTGAACGCCATTATCGCCAATGATTGCAAGCAGGTGGACGAGTCTATGCTGCCGAAGCGCACCTGGTGGAATCTGAGCAAAAGCGTGCTGGCGTTCCACTTCCTGCGCCACTTCCCGGCGCTGGTCGGTTGGCTGCCGGCGCACACGCCGCATCTGGCGCAGGTTGAACCACCCGCCCAACCGACGATGGAAACGCAGGATCGGGTCGAAGCGGAAAACACGGGGGTGAAGCCCTGATGTCAACATCACACCCGCGATGTCGGCTGGCGAAAAAGATCCTCACCTGGCTGTTTTTTATCGCGGTGATTGTCCTGCTGGTCATTTATGCCGGAAAGGTCAACTGGGAAGATGTCTGGACGGTGATCCGGGATTACAACCGGATTGCGCTGTTGAGCGCGGTTGGGCTGGTGATTGTCAGCTACCTTCTTTACGGTTGCTACGATCTGCTGGGACGTTTTTACTGCGGCCACAAGCTGGCGAAGCGGCAGGTCATGCTGGTGTCGTTTATCTGTTACGCCTTCAATCTGACGTTAAGCACCTGGGTCGGCGGAATCGGTATGCGCTACCGTCTGTACTCCCGCCTCGGCTTACCGGGGAGCACCATCACGCGTATTTTTTCGCTGAGCATTACCACCAACTGGCTGGGCTATATTCTGCTGGGCGGAATTATTTTTACCTTCGGCGTCGTGCAACTCCCGGCCCACTGGTATATCGATGAAAATACGCTGCGCATTCTCGGTATTGTGTTGTTACTGGTGATTGCCGTCTACCTGTGGTTTTGCGCCTTTGCGAAACGGCGTCATATCACGATTAAAGGCCAAAAGCTGATGCTTCCGTCATGGAAATTCGCCCTCGCGCAGATGGGGATTTCCAGCGCGAACTGGATGGTGATGGGCGCCATTATCTGGCTGCTGATGGGGCAAGACGTTAATTATTTCTTTGTACTTGGCGTGCTACTGGTGAGCAGTATTGCCGGAGTGATCGTGCATATCCCGGCCGGGATCGGCGTTCTGGAAGCCGTGTTTATGGCGCTGCTGGCGGGTGAGCATACGTCGCAAGGCACCATTATCGCCGCCCTGCTCGCCTGGCGTGTGCTCTATTATTTTATTCCGCTATTGCTGGCGTTGATTTGCTATCTGCTGCTGGAAAGTCGGGCAAAGAAGCTGCGGGCGAAAAACGAGAAAGCCTTAGCGAAGTGACGGGTTATTTGCTGCTTATCAGGTGTATTACCGGCCTAACCTGTAGGCCGGATACAGCGTTCACGCCAATTAACGGCGATTACCGAAAATACGCAGCAACATCAGGAACAGGTTGATGAAGTCCAGATACAGCGTTAACGCGCCGAGAATCGAGTATTTCCGCAGCGTCGAGCTGTCACGAACATCAATCTGCTCGCCAATGTTTTTCAGCTTCTGCGTGTCATAGGCGGTCAGGCCAACAAAGACAACCACCCCGATATAGGTCACCGCCCACATCAACGCTTCGCTTTTGAGCCAGAAGTTGACCAACGATGCCAGAATGATACCGATCAGCGCCATAAACAGCATGCTGCCCCAGCCGCTGAGATCGCGTTTCGTGGTGTAGCCATACAGGCTCATCACGCCAAACATCCCGCCGGTCACGACAAACGTGCTGGCGATAGACGAATAGGTATAAACGATAAAAATGCTCGACAGCGTCAGGCCCGTCAGCGCCGAATAGAGCATAAACAGCGTGGTCGCCATCCCGGCGCTAAGTTTTTGCACCATTGCCGACAGCGCAATAACCAGCGCAAGCTGGGCGATAATCAAGCCAAAGAAGGTGATTTTGCTGGAAAAGACAAACATCATCACCGCAGGCGTATTCGCCGCATACCAGGCGATAAATGCGGTCAGCAGCAGCCCAACCGTCATCCAGCCATATACCTGCGCCATATACGTTTGCAGGCCGGAACGGGTCTGTACGATAGAATCGGATCGTGGGAATCGGTCCATGATGATCTCCTGATTAAAAGTGATACCCCTGAATAAGGGTATCACATTCTGCTACCAGCGTTTTGCCGCCTGCCGATCGCTATCGCGCGCTTCCACCCAGCGGTCGCCTTCCGGCGTCGCTTCACGCTTCCAGAACGGCGCGCGGGTTTTCAGATAATCCATAATGAATTGCCCGGCCTCAAACGCGCTGCTGCGGTGCGCGCTGGTTACGCCGACAAAGACAATCTCATCGCCCGGCCACAGTTCGCCAATACGATGGATCACCGTCACGCGCCCCAGCGGCCAGCGCGAGCGCGCCTCGTCCACGATATCCGCCAGCGCTTTTTCCGTCATCCCCGGGTAATGTTCCAGCGTCAGCGCTTTAACGCTGTCGCCCAGATTATGATTGCGGACTTTACCGGTAAAGGTCACGACTGCGCCATCTTCATCACGCTCCGCCAGCCAGGGGTACTCCTCCCCGACGCTGAACGGCGCATGGCCAACGATCACTCGCGTTTCAGCCATCTCAGCCTCCTGTCACCGGTGGGAAAAAGGCCACTTCATCACCCGCCGTCAGCGGATGTTCAAAACTGACCAGCGTCTGATTGACGGCGGCCAGCAGCTTGCCGTCTTCCAGCGCCAGCGCCCAGCGATCGCTTTGCGCCGCCAGATGCTGACGCAGCGCTTCTACGGTTGGGAAATCGGCGGCGACCTCTAACGCATCCGTTCCCACCAGTTCACGCACCTGAGCGAAAAACAGAACCTTAATCATGCGCATCCACCTTAAAATCGCCAGATTTACCGCCGCTTTTCGCCAGCAAGCGCACCGGGCCAATCACCATATCTTTTTGCACTGCTTTGCACATGTCGTAGATCGTCAATGCCGCCACGGAAGCGGCTGTCAGCGCTTCCATCTCCACGCCGGTTTTCCCCGTCAGGCGACACAGCGATTCAATGCGTACCCGGTTGTGTTCAGGCTCCGCCTGCAATTGCACTTCGACCTTACTCAACAACAGCGGATGGCACAGCGGGATCAGCTCCCAGGTACGTTTAGCCGCCTGAATACCGGCGATACGCGCGGTTGCGAAAACATCGCCCTTATGGTGGCTACCGTCGATAATCATCGCCAGCGTTTCACTGCGCATCGTCACAAACGCTTCGGCGCGCGCCTCACGTACGGTTTCCGCTTTGGCAGAGACGTCCACCATGTGCGCTTCGCCAGCGGCATTAATATGGGTCAGTTGCGACATACTTATTTCTTCAAATGTGGGTGGAAGTTACACGGGCGTGTGCGAGCATCAAGCTGCGGCGCGATGATGTTGTCCCAGGCGGTGCGGCACGCTTTTGTGGAGCCCGGCATCGCAAAAATCAGCGTCTTGTTGGCAACGCCGGCCACCGCGCGAGATTGCAGGGTCGATGTGCCAATCTCTTCAAACGACAACATGCGGAACACTTCGCCAAACCCTTCGACTTCGCGATCAAAGAGCGGCAGTAACGCTTCCGGCGCCTGATCGCCATCGGTCAGCCCGGTGCCGCCGGTGATGAGCACCACCTGAACGTCATCGCTGGCGATCCACGCGGAAACCTGCGCGCGAATGGCGTAGCGGTTCTCTTTAACGATGGCTTTGTCCACGACCTGATGCCCTGCTTCCAGCGCGGCGTCGCGCAGAAAATGACCGGAAGTGTCGTCTTCTTCGCCGCGACGACTGGAAACCGTAAGAATAGCAATGCGGGTAGGGATAAACTCAGCGTTTACCTGACTCATAAAAACTCCTTGTCCGTTAAGGCGTTAACCGCCTATGTACGATAGATTTTGCGTAATACCGGTATTGTTCTGGTGCAGGAAGTGGGTCTGCTTTTTCTCCAGCAGCGCGGCTGAAATGCGTTCTTCCAGCGCATGTTGCTGTGCATCGTCTTCCAGCAGGTCACGCAGGCTCACGCCGCCTTCGCCAAACAGGCAAAGATGGAGCTTACCGACCGAGGAAACGCGCAGACGGTTGCAGGTGGCGCAGAAATCTTTTTCATACGGCATGATGAGACCGATTTCACCGGCATAGTCAGGATGACAAAAAACCTGCGCCGGGCCGTCGCTGCGCTGGCGCAGTTGATGAATCCAACCGCGACGCAGCAGTTCATCACGCAGCACCTGTCCAGAAATATGGTGTTTACGAAAGAGTTCGCTCCCCTCTCCCGTCTCCATCAGTTCAATGAAGCGCAGTTGAATAGGGCGTGCCTGAATCCAGGCGAGAAAGGTGTCCAGTTGATGATGGTTCACATCGCGCATCAACACGGTGTTCACTTTGACCTTTGCGAAACCGGCGTCAAACGCGGCGTCAATGCCCGCCATCACCTGCTGGAATTTATCCTGCCCGGTAATGGCGTGAAACTGACGGGCGTCAAGGCTATCGACGCTGACGTTGATGCCCGTCAGACCCGCGTCGCGCCAGTTCGCCGCATCACGCGCCAGACGATACCCATTAGTGGTCACCGCAATCTGGCGAATCGCGTCGTTTTCACGCACGGCGGCAATGATGTCGGTAAAGTCGCGACGCAGCGACGGTTCACCGCCGGTAAGGCGCACTTTTTCGGTGCCCAGACTGGCAAACGCGCGCGTCACACGGCGAATTTCATCGACGGTCAGAAAGCCGTTATTGGTGACACCGCCAGGCTTGTAGCCATCCGGCAGGCAGTATGTGCAACGAAAGTTACACACATCAGTAATCGACAGACGTAAGTAATAAAACTTACGTGCGAAAGCATCGGTAAGTTGTGAGGCCATGTACACCTTTCCAAATACGGGAGGCGGAGTCATTTCTTCCTGCGCCCTGGTGGCAAACTCTTTCGAGGCTTGTCACGGCCAAAACACCATATCAATTTGACACAGGCGTAGAGGCTAGAGTGTCTTTTTAAGCATCGCTTAAAAAGGTGGTTATGCCGATACTAGCGTGTAAATAGCATTTTTGCCATTCCCACTTTACGCTATATAATCATGTATATAGCGTCATGATCGTGCTATTTCGCTACAGAATAAGCAAAAATCACACTTTTGCATTGATATACATCAGTTAGCCATCAGGCTAACCCTATCCGAAAGAGGTAGAGGGGATGGATTTATTTTCCATCGTTGTTCGTTGGCTAATTGCTGAAAAGGCGCTATTTGCGCTACTGTAGCGCAGTATCTCTGATATTAGGAATTTGTATGCGCAATCGTACGCTGGCAGACCTGGACCGTGTTGTCGCTCTTGGCGGAGGGCATGGATTAGGACGCGTTCTCTCTTCACTCTCTTCATTAGGCTCGCGCCTGACCGGTATTGTCACCACTACCGATAACGGGGGTTCCACAGGCCGTATTCGCCGCTCTGAAGGGGGCATCGCCTGGGGCGATATGCGCAACTGTCTGAACCAGTTAATTACCGAACCCAGCGTCGCGTCGGCGATGTTTGAGTACCGTTTTGGCGGTAATGGTGAACTTTCCGGCCATAACCTCGGAAATCTGATGTTAAAGGCGCTGGATCACCTGAGCGTGCGGCCTCTCGAAGCGATAAATTTAATTCGCAATTTGTTGAAGGTGGATGCGCATTTAATCCCTATGTCGGAGCTGCCGGTAGACCTGATGGCCATCGACGATCAGGGGCATGAAGTATACGGCGAGGTGAATATCGATCAACTGGCAACCCCGCCGCAGGAGCTGATGCTGTCACCGAAAGTCCCCACCACCCGGGAAGCGGTGCAGGCCATTAGCGAAGCCGATTTGATTCTGATTGGCCCCGGAAGTTTCTACACCAGTTTGATGCCGATTCTGCTGCTTGATGAGCTGGCGCAGGCGCTGCGCCGTACTCCAGCGCCGATGGTCTATATCGGTAATCTGGGGCGCGAATTGAGTCTGCCCGCCGCCAGCTTAACGCTTGTCGACAAACTGGCGATTATGGAGCAATACGTCGGGAAACAGGTTATCGACGCCATTGTGGTTGGCCCGAAAGTGGATGCCTCGGCGGTGACGGGCCGGATTGTGATTCAGGAAGTGCTGGAAGCCAGCGATATTCCGTATCGCCATGACCGACAGCTGCTGCATAACGCGCTGGAGAAAGCGATACAGGCGTTGGGGTAAGCGTTCAGATTTGCCCGGTGGCGCTTCGCTTACCGGGCCTACACACAACAGGCGGCACAACCGTAGGCCGGATAAGACGCTTTACGTCGCCATCCGCCATCGTCAGGACGCCGCGATAAACAGCTCACGTAGCTGATGCAACTGGTCGCGGATCTCTGCGGCTTCTTCAAACTCCAGGTTTTGCGCATGCTGCATCATCTGGCCTTCCAGCTCATGAATTTTCTGCTGCAACGCTTTCGGCGTCATATCCATCTCAACCACACCCGATTTCGCCGCTGCGCGGGACTTCCCTTTGCCCTTCGCTTTGGTTTTCGCGATGTTCTGACCCAACGCCAGAATATCGACCACTTTCTTATTCAGCCCCTGCGGAACGATACCGTGCTCTTCGTTGTATAACTGCTGTTTCTCGCGACGACGTTCGGTTTCGCCTATCGCTTTCGCCATCGACGGGGTGATCTTATCGCCATAGAGGATCGCCTTCCCGTTGACGTTACGCGCCGCACGGCCAATGGTCTGAATCAGCGAACGCTCTGAACGCAGGAACCCTTCTTTGTCTGCGTCCAGAATCGCCACCAGCGAGACCTCAGGCATGTCCAGCCCTTCTCGCAACAGGTTGATCCCCACCAGCACGTCAAACTCGCCCAGACGCAAATCACGAATGATTTCCATACGCTCAACGGTATCGATGTCCGAGTGCAGGTAACGTACGCGCTCGCCGTGTTCTTCGAGATATTCGGTAAGATCTTCCGCCATTCGTTTGGTCAGCGTTGTCACCAGCACACGTTCGTTAATCGCCGCCCGCAGGCGGATCTCAGAGAGCAGATCATCAACCTGCGTCGCCACCGGCCGAACTTCAATGATCGGGTCCAGCAGCCCGGTAGGACGCACCACCTGATCCACCACCTCGCCGCCGGATTTCTCCAGCTCATAGTTGCCCGGCGTGGCGGAAACGTAGATGGTTTGCGGGGCCAGCGCTTCAAACTCTTCAAATTTTAGCGGACGGTTATCCAGCGCTGACGGCAGACGGAAACCGTACTCCACCAGCGTCTCTTTGCGCGCCCTGTCCCCACGAAACATCCCGCCGATTTGCGGAATCGTGACGTGAGATTCATCCACGACTAACAGGCCATCGGCTGGCAGATAATCAAACAGCGTCGGCGGCGGCTCGCCAGGCCCGCGCCCGGAAAGGTAGCGGGAGTAGTTTTCAATCCCCGAGCAATATCCCAGTTCGTTCATCATTTCCAGATCGAACTGCGTACGCTGGGTTAAGCGCTGTTCTTCCAGCAGCTTATTGTTTTCCTGCATGATCCTGCGTCTGTCCACCAGTTCGTCTTTGATCTCCTCCATCGCCTGTACGATGCGCTCGCGCGGCGTAACGTAGTGCGTTTTCGGGTAGATGGTGTAGCGCTGGATAGTCGATTCAACCTGCCCGGTCAGCGGGTCAAACAGCGACAGACGTTCAACCTCTTCGTCAAACAGCTCAACCCGCAGCGCAATATCGTCAGACTCCGCCGGGAAGATGTCGATGACCTCGCCGCGTACGCGGAAAGTGCCGCGCTGGAAGGCCTGATCGTTGCGGGTATATTGCAACTCCGCCAGACGGCGCAGGATAGCGCGCTGATCGATGATCATCCCCACCGTCAGGTGCAGCATCATCTTCAGGTATAAATCGGGATCGCCCAGACCGTAGATAGCGGAAACCGAAGCCACGACCACAACGTCCCGCCGCTCAAGCAGCGCCTTGGTCGCCGACAGTCGCATCTGTTCTATGTGTTCATTCACCGACGCATCTTTTTCGATAAAGGTGTCGGAGCTGGGCACATACGCCTCTGGCTGATAGTAGTCATAGTAAGAGACGAAATATTCCACCGCGTTGTCAGGGAAGAACTCTTTCATTTCGCCGTATAACTGGGCCGCCAGCGTTTTATTGGGCGCAAGCACCATCGTCGGGCGCTGTAAATCGGCAATCACATTGGCGATGGTGAACGTTTTCCCTGACCCCGTTACGCCCAACAGCGTCTGGTGCGCCAGACCATCTTCAAGACCTTCCTCCAGACGACGTATCGCCTCCGGCTGATCGCCTGAAGGTTTAAAAGCGGAATTCAGTTTGAACGGTTTACTCATGGGCAGCTACCTGAAGGAATGGGCGGGCAGGACACTAATTTTACCCGGAGCCGCTAATATTGCCAGCAAAATATACTGGATGAAAAAACAGTGGCGACTTAAGGTATTACTCAAATAAGGGATAACACCCGGCATTGCGACGTAAAATGTAGACCCTGACGAGATAAAAAACCAGTGAGATGCGGTTATCCCCAAACCAAAGACTTTTTTAACACTTGTCAAGATGTGTGATGAAAGATTTGTGGCAACCCGTGACACTTTCCTTACAGCCATTGCTTTTATCTAACAAATTGTTTCATAAGCACTATTTACTTAAGACGCCTTTCGCATCAATTTAGTCGCAGGCCGCGTCTTCTCTCGCTTACGTTGTGTTTTCTAACTCTAATACACAAGGTTATCCACAGGAATGGTGGATAACTGCGTCCAGCCCGTATGGACTGCCGCCTGGCAAAATCGCGCGGACGCCCCTTGATGAGGGGCTAAAAAAAAATTATCGCTTTTTTTTGATTTTTATCAGCTAACGAAACGCGGGCGGCAGGCGAGATCCTGCTCGCATTTTCACCTGTTTTACACCGCCTTCAGGCGCGTCAGGTCGAGATATTGTCCTGTTGATGCACTTTCCGCCTTCCCGGAAAGCCAGGGGATTTCGCCCAGCAGAGGAGCCGTAATCACCCGCGTTAGCGTCGCCATGTATTCCGCATGGCGCTTTCCGGGCGGCGTCACGTCATTGGCTACCCACCCGGCAAGCGTCAGCCCGGCTTGCTGCACGGCCTGCGCCGTCAGCATGGCATGATTGATACACCCAAGCTTCACGCCCACCACCAGAATCACCGGCAGGTGCTCCGCCGCAACCCAGTCGGCAAACGTCAGCGTTTCGCCAAGCGGAGTAAACCAGCCGCCCGCCCCTTCCACTAACACCCAGTCGGCCTGGCGTTCCAGCGCGCGTAAACCGGCGGACATCACCGAGGCCTGAACGGGTCTCCCCTCCTCTGCGCTCACAATGTGCGGCGAGGTCGGTTCCGCAAAGGTGTAGGGGTTGATCACTTCATAGGCCAGCGTCAGCGTGCTGTTGCGCTGTAGCGCCAGGGCATCGCTATTGCGCAGCCCCTGCGCCGTCATCTCGCTGCCCGACGCCACGGGCTTGTAGCCTGCCGTCCGAAAGCCGCTCTGCGCGGCAGCCTGTAACAGGGCGCAACTGGCGACCGTTTTTCCGACTTCAGTGTCCGTCCCGGTGACAAAATACCGTTTAATCACGTTCAATGACTCCCAAAAAAAGCTGATACGTCAGCGGATATTTCCCCTGCTGCTGCGGCCAGGCCAACTGTAACTGTCGCAACTGCGAACGCGTTAACACGCGCGGTTCACGCCCCTCGTGCAGATGCGTCGCCCCAATGCCTTTAAGCGAACGCATCGCGCTGAGCGCATCATCAAACCACAGGGTGATCGCCTGGATCTGCTGACGGACGCGCCAGCCGTGCATCGCATTGCCGATCGCCTCTGGCGACAAAAAGTGGTTGGCATGCCCCCGGTTATCTACCGCCTGCCAGGCCTGACGCAGTTCCGGCAGCGATCCGTGCGCCAGCGAGGTAAACGCCACCACGCCGCCAGGACGCACCACGCGATACAGTTCGCTTAGCGCGCCGCGCAAGTCGCCGCACCACTGCACCGCCAGGTTGCTCCATGCCAAATCAAACCGCGCCGCCGCCAGCGGGATGGCTTCGATATCCGCCGCAAGGTAATGGTGAGCAGCCTGCTGACGACGCGCCTCATCCAGCATTTGCGCCGAGAGATCGAGCGCCGTGACCTCGCATCCCTGCTCTCGCCAGAAGCGGCTCATCCGCCCTGGCCCACAACCGGCGTCCAGAACGTGCGCACATTCGCGCCCTGCCAGCAGCGCCAGCAGCGCGTCCGCACTCTGGCGTTGCAGTTCAGCGTGCTGCTCATAATGCGACGCCGCGCGCCCAAACGCGGCCGCAATCGCCTGCTTATCAACCTGCGCCATCCAGCACCTCCAGTAAGCGATCAATATCCTGCGCTTCATGCGCCTGAGTGAGCGTCAGGCGCAACCGGGCAGTACCGGCCGGAACGGTAGGCGGTCGGATCGCGCTCACCCAGCATCCCTGCTCCCGCAGAGTATCCGCCAGCCGTAACGCGCGCGCATTGTCTCCGACAATCAGCGGCTGAATCGCACTGTGCGAATTTGCCAGCGTAAAATCGCTGGCCTTAACGCCCGAACGGAAGCGCTGAATTAACGCAGCCAGTTTTTCCCGGCGATCTGCGCCTTCCGGGCTTCGGATCACCGCCAGCGCCGCGCTCAGCGCCTGCGCCTGGGCCGGTGGCATACTGGTGCTGTAGATCAGATGGCGGGCAAACTGCAACAGATAATCCGCAACGCTTTCAGAGCAGAGAATCGCCGCCCCGCTGACGCCAAAACCTTTGCCAAACGTCACAATCAGCAGCTCAGGTTTGACCTGCTGTCGCCAGCAGCTTCCGCGCCCCTCATCACCCGTAACGCCAATACCGTGCGCATCATCCACCAGCAGCCAGGCGTTACGCTGCCGTGCGGCACGGTGGATCTCCGCCAGCGGCGCGCCGTCGCCGTCCATACTGAATATGCCCTCTGTCACCACCAGTTGCTGCCCGCCGCACGGGGCGTCCAGCAGGCGCGCCAGGTGTTGAGGATCGTTGTGGGTAAAGCGGCGAAGCGTCGCCGGGCTGAGGTTTGCCGCTTCCAGCAATGAGGCGTGGCTGAGACGGTCCGCGACAATCCGATCGTCTTTCGCCATCAGCGCGGCGATAACCGCCTGATTCGCCGCAAAGCCAGAGATAAACAGCAGCGCCCGCGAATAGCCAAGCCAGCCTGCCAGCGCCTCCTCAAGCGCCTGATGCGCCACGGAGTAGCCGCTGACGTGGCCGGAGCCGCCGCTGCCGACGCCAAAGCGCTCCGCACCCTGTTGCCAGGCGCGAATAATCTGCGGATGGTGACTTAAACCGAGGTAGTCATTGCTGGAGAAATTCAGATACTGGCGTTCGTTAGCCACCAGCCAACGCCCTGCCCCCTGCGTCACCGCATAGCGGCGACGCAACGCATCGGCAGAACGACGCGCCGTAAGCGCATCGTCGATTTTTTGCTGCCAGGTCATACTGCTGCCGCGTTGTAATAGTCGTCTGTATCCGGGGTCATCAGCGCCTGTTCCAGACGCTGTTGCTGTTCGTTGTCACCAGCCAGCACCGACGTTTGCTGCGGGTTCAGCCCCAGTTTGCGGAACAGCTGGAGATCTTTGTCTTCTTCCGGGTTCGGCGTGGTCAGCAGCTTACAGCCGTAGAAGATGGAGTTCGCCCCCGCCATAAAGCACATCGCCTGCGTTTGCTCGTTCATCTGTTCGCGACCCGCAGAAAGACGCACGTAGGAGGTTGGCATCATAATGCGCGCGACAGCGATCGTGCGGATGAAATCAAACGCATCCACATCCTCATTATCCGCCAGCGGCGTACCTTTGACCTTCACCAGCATGTTGATCGGCACGCTTTCCGGCGGGGTCGGCAAATTCGCCAGTTGCAACAGCAGCCCGGCGCGATCTTTAACCGTTTCGCCTAAGCCAACGATACCGCCAGAGCAGACTTTAATCCCCGCTTCACGCACTTTGTCCAGCGTATCAAGACGTTCCTGATACGAGCGGGTCGTGATGATGTTGCCGTAAAATTCCGGGGAGGTATCCAGGTTGTGGTTGTAGTAGTCCAGCCCGGCGTTGGCGAGGCGCTGCGCCTGAGATTCATTGAGCGTGCCGAGGGTCATACAGGCTTCCAGCCCCATCGCCTTCACGCCCTGCACCATCTGTTCCAGATACGGCATATCGCGCTCGTGCGGGTTTTTCCATGCCGCGCCCATGCAGAAACGGGTTGAACCGGCGTTCTTCGCTTTGCGCGCGGAGTCCAGCACCTGCTCCACTTCCATCAGACGTTCCGCTTCCAGCCCCGTCTTATAGCGGGAACTCTGCGGGCAATATTTGCAGTCTTCCGGGCAGGCGCCGGTTTTAATCGACAGCAGCGTGCTGACCTGCACCTGTTGCGGATCGAAATGCTGACGATGGATTTGCTGCGCGTCAAACAGCAGATCCAGCAGCGGTTTATTAAATAATTCGGTAACTTGCGACAATGTCCAGCGTGGGTGGTGAGCCATAGGGCCTCTCCAAAGGGTGTTGTTAATTCTTGATTCGGTGTAGACTCGTAAACCTAAATGTTTTTAATTTGGTTTACAAGTCGATTATGACAACGGACGATCTTGCCTTTGACCAACGCCATATCTGGCATCCCTATACCTCCATGACCTCCCCGCTCCCGGTTTATCCGGTTGCGCGCGCCGAGGGTTGCGAACTGATTTTGGCCAACGGCGACCGTCTGATCGACGGCATGTCGTCATGGTGGGCGGCGATCCACGGTTACAGCCATCCACAGCTCAACGCCGCGATGAAAACGCAAATTGACGCCATGTCGCATGTGATGTTTGGCGGCATTACCCATGCCCCTGCGGTCAACCTGTGTCGCAAGCTGGTGGCGATGACGCCGCAAGCGCTGGAGTGCGTGTTCCTGGCGGACTCCGGTTCGGTGGCGGTGGAAGTGGCGATGAAAATGGCGCTGCAATACTGGCAGGCGAAAGGCGAGTCTCGTCAGCGTTTTCTGACCTTTCGCAACGGCTATCACGGAGACACCTTCGGCGCGATGTCGGTATGCGATCCAGATAACTCAATGCACAGCCTGTGGAAGGGCTATCTGCCGGAAAACCTCTTTGCCCCCGCCCCGCAAAGCCGGATGGATGGCGAATGGGACGAGCGGGATATGGTGGCCTTTGCCCGCCTGATGGCGGCGCACCGGCATGAGATTGCGGCGGTGATTCTGGAGCCCATTGTCCAGGGCGCAGGCGGGATGCGGATGTATCACCCGGAGTGGCTTCGCCGCATCCGCAAGATGTGCGATCGTGAAGGGATTCTGCTGATTGCCGATGAGATCGCCACCGGATTTGGCCGCACAGGTAAACTGTTTGCCTGCGAACATGCAGACATTACGCCGGATATCTTGTGTCTCGGTAAGGCCATCACCGGCGGTACGATGACGCTTTCCGCCACGTTAACCACCCGTCTGGTCGCTGAAACCATCAGCAACGGTGAAGCCGGTTGCTTTATGCATGGCCCGACCTTTATGGGCAATCCGCTGGCATGCGCCGTGGCTTGCGCCAGTCTTTCCCTGCTGGAAACGGGCGAGTGGCAGCAGCAGGTGGCGGCGATTGAAACGCAGTTACGCCAGGAATTAGCGCCCGCGCGCGCATCGTCCTGGGTCGCTGACGTGCGCGTACTCGGCGCCATCGGCGTCGTGGAAACCACGCACCCGGTCAATATGGCGGCGTTGCAGCGTTTCTTTGTCGGGCAAGGCGTCTGGGTGCGCCCGTTCGGTAAACTGATCTACCTGATGCCGCCCTATATCATCCAGCCGGAACAATTGCATCGTCTGACGCAGGCGGTGAACGACGCTGTGCGCAATGAAACATTTTTTATCCATTAATCAGCGGTAAGCTGTAGCGGTTCTGACTACACTTCCTTGCTAATCAGTAGATTAATGGAGGCGGTATGAAACTTATCAGCAACGACCTGCGCGACGGGGAAAAACTGCCCCATCGCCATGTGTTTAACGGCATGGGCTATGACGGGGACAACATCTCCCCGCACCTGGCCTGGGACGAGGTGCCCGCCGGTACGAAAAGCTTTGTCGTGACCTGCTACGATCCCGATGCGCCAACCGGCTCAGGCTGGTGGCACTGGATTGTCGCCAACCTGCCAGCCGATACCCGCGTACTGCCGCAAGGGTTTGGTTCCGGCCTGGTGGCGATGCCGGAAGGGACTCTCCAGACGCGCACCGATTTTGGTAAAGCAGGCTACGGCGGCGCAGCTCCGCCGAAAGGGGAAACGCACCGCTACATCTTTACCGTTCACGCGCTGGATGTGGAGCGCATTAATGTCGATGCAGGCGCCAGCGGCGCGATGGTGGGCTTTAACGTCCATTTCCATTCGCTCGCCAGCGCGTCGATTACCGCAATGTTCAGCTAAGTGCCGTTGTTGCCTGATGGCGACGCTAAAGCGTCTTATCCGGCCTGCGGCACCTGACATCCAGCGCCGTAGGTCGGATAAGCGTCAGCGCCATCCGGCATTTTTTTACAAGAAATCAGGTAATAACCGGAACAAGTCCCCGCGCGCCAGCAGTTCGGTCGCGCACTCAATATCCGGCGCGAAGAAACGGTCCTGAGTATAATGCGGCACCTGCTCGCGCAGCGCTTTTCGCGCCTGCTCCAGCAGCGGGCTTGAGGTTAACCCTTCCCGGAGGTCGATACCCTGGCAGGCCGCCAGCCACTCTACCGCAATGACCCCACGCGTGTTTGCCGCCATTTCCCATAGTCGTCGACCCGCCGCGGGCGCCATCGACACATGATCTTCCTGATTGGCCGACGTCGGTAAGCTGTCCACGCTGTGCGGATGCGCCAGCGCTTTGTTCTCGCTGGCCAGCGCCGCAGCGGTCACCTGCGCAATCATAAAACCGGAGTTGACGCCGCCGTTTTTCACCAGGAAAGGCGGCAACTGCGACATATGTTTATCCATCATCAGCGCGATACGCCTTTCCGACAGCGCGCCGATTTCCGCAATCGCCAGCGCCAGATTATCCGCCGCCATTGCCACCGGTTCGGCATGGAAGTTACCGCCGGAAATCACATCCCCCTCTTCGGCAAACACCAGCGGGTTATCCGAAACGGCGTTGGCTTCAACGAGCAGCACCTCCATCGCCTGACGCAGTTGTGTGAGGCACGCGCCCATCACCTGCGGCTGACAGCGCAGCGAGTACGGGTCCTGCACCTTTTCACAGTTATGGTGCGACTGTGCTATCGCGCTGGTCTCCGTCAGAACGTGGCGGAACAGCCCGGCGGCGTCAATCTGCCCACGCTGACCGCGCGCGGCATGAATGCGCGCATCAAACGGTCGGCGCGACCCCAGAACGGCTTCGGTGGTTAACGCCCCGCAGACCACCGCAGAGGCGAACAGCGCCTGCGCTTCGAACAGCCCACGCAGCGCAAAGGCGGTGGAGGCCTGGGTGCCATTCAGCAGCGCCAGCCCCTCTTTCGCCGCCAGCGTGATCGGTTCCAGTCCGGCCTTTTTCAGCGCCTCTTTCGCCGGAAGCCACTCCCCCTGCCAGCGGGCTTTCCCTTCGCCAAGCAGCGTCAACGACATATGCGCCAGCGGCGCCAGATCGCCCGATGCCCCTACAGAACCTTTCGCCGGGATCAGCGGCCAGACTTCTGCGTTGACCAGCGCAATCAGCGCTTCAATCACGCTCAGGCGAATGCCCGAGAAACCACGCGCCAGGCTATTGATTTTCAGCACCATGATCAAACGCACCATCGCGTCGTCCAGCGGCTCGCCAATACCCGCCGCGTGGGAGAGCACCAGCGAACGTTGCAGGTTTTGCAGATCCTCCGTGGCGATGCGCGTCTGCGCCAGCAGACCAAAACCGGTATTGATACCGTAGGCCGTGCGCCCCTCGGCGACGATATTGTTCACGCAGTCGACGCTGGCATTAATACCGTCAACCGCGCTGCTATCAAGACGCAGTTGCACTGGCTGCTGCCAGACGGCGCGAAGCTGCGCAAAACTCAGATGACCCGGGGTTAACGTAAGCGTATTCATATCAGCGTTTTCCTTGAGTAGCCGCGATCATCGGCAAGTTCAGCCCTTGTTCTGCGGCGCATTCAACCGCAATCTCATACCCGGCGTCAGCATGACGCATCACGCCTGTCGCCGGATCGTTATGCAACACTCTGGCGATACGCGCCGCCGCCTCGTCGGTGCCGTCGCAGACAATCACCATTCCGGCATGTTGCGAGAACCCCATGCCGACGCCGCCGCCATGATGCAGCGAAACCCAGGTCGCACCGCTGGCGGTATTGAGCAGCGCGTTCAGTAACGGCCAGTCGGATACCGCATCAGAACCGTCGCGCATCGCTTCCGTCTCCCGGTTTGGACTGGCGACGGAGCCGGAATCCAGATGATCGCGGCCAATGACGATCGGCGCGGAGACCTCTCCACGGCGTACCATTTCGTTAAACGCCAGACCCAGTTTTTGCCGCCACGCCAGCCCCACCCAGCAAATACGCGCCGGTAGGCCCTGGAAGTTAATACGTTCGCGCGCCATATCCAGCCAGTGATGCAGATGTTTGTCATCCGCCACAATCTCTTTGACTTTGGCATCGGTTTTATAAATATCTTCTGGATCGCCGGAAAGCGCCACCCAACGGAATGGGCCGATCCCCCGACAAAAAAGCGGGCGGATATAGGCCGGAACGAACCCAGGAAAATCAAAAGCGTTCTCTACGCCCATCTCTTTCGCCATCTGGCGGATATTGTTGCCATAATCGAAGGTCGGGACGCCCATTTCACTGAACGCCAGCATCGCCTGTACGTGCTTCGCCATTGAGCGTTTCGCCGCCTGTACCGTGCCCTGTGGATCTGACGCCGCTTTCGCCTGATACTCCTCCCAACGCCAGCCAGAGGGCAGATAACCGTGCAGCGGATCGTGCGCGCTGGTCTGGTCGGTCACCAGATCCGGGCGAACGCCGCGTTTTACCAGTTCCGGCACGACGTCCGCCGCGTTGGCGCACAGCGCAACGGAGACGGCTTTACCTTCACGGGTATATTTTTCAATTCGCGCCAGCGCGTCGTCCAGCGAGGTGGCCTGTTCATCGACGTAGCGGGTACGCAGACGGAAATCAATACGGCTTTGCTGGCATTCGATATTCAGCGAGCACGCCCCCGCCAGCGTCGCGGCCAGCGGCTGCGCGCCGCCCATACCGCCAAGCCCGGCGGTCAGCACCCAGCGCCCGGACAAATTCCCCTGATAGTGCTGCCGTCCTGCTTCAACGAAGGTTTCATAGGTGCCCTGCACGATGCCCTGGCTGCCGATGTAGATCCAGCTTCCGGCGGTCATCTGGCCGTACATCGCCAGCCCTTTGGCGTCCAGCTCATTGAAATGTTCCCAGGTCGCCCAGTGCGGCACCAGGTTGGAGTTAGCGATCAGGACACGCGGCGCGTTTTCGTGGGTCTTAAACACGCCGACCGGTTTACCGGACTGCACCAGCAAGGTTTCATCGGCCTCCAGTTTGGTCAGCGCATTGATGATGGCGTCATAGCACTCCCAGTCGCGCGCCGCGCGGCCAATGCCGCCATAAACCACCAGTTCATGCGGATTCTCGGCAACATCGGGATCGAGATTGTTCATTAACATGCGCAGCGGCGCTTCGGTTAACCAGCTTTTTGCCGTCAGGGTTGTTCCCCTCGGGGCGCGGATATCCTGCTGACGATACTTGCTTTGAGGCATGACACCAGACTCCTTACGATGATCGGACAGATAAGTAACATATACTTGTCTATACAACTTGTCGCAAGGCTGATTTTAACAACTGAGATACATTTTTGTTATATTGCGTCAGCAATCACGCTTTTTATCGCGCCGTCATTCAGGACATAAAATGGCCCTGCAACCGGTAGCGAGAACCGGGAAAAAGCAGGCGAGCGTGAGAAACAATGTGCGACGCAGACCAGGTGCGCCGATGAATTAACAGGCAGGGATCGTGCTCCTTAATGTTCAGCAGCGCGCACTCTTCCGCCGTGGCGCGCACGGCTTCCACAATGTGCTCCCCTTCCGTTAGCGGGGCGATCAGCGACAGGTATGCATGAGGCGTGGTCTGGCTGTAATCCTGCGCCAGATAATCCGGTACAACGCCGGCATTCACACAGCGATCCTCAATCTGCACCGGCAGATCGTTTTCATAGTGCACCATCACCGAATGAAAAATCAGCGTGCCTTCACGCACATTCAGGGCCGTGGCCTGAAGCGCATTCGCCTGCGTCTGTTCCAGCGTCAGCACCTCACAGCGGTGCTGATGGTGACGGGCGGCGATTTCATCGGCAATGCTGCGAATTTCAAACAGTGCGGACTGCCCTTTCGGTTCCGCCACAAATGTGCCGACGCCCTGTAAACGCACCAGCAGCCCTTCATCCGTTAATTCCCGCAACGCCCGGTTGATTGTCATCCGGCTGAAGCCAAATTGCGCCACCAGTTCCGCTTCCGAGGGAATACGGTCATGCGGGCGCCAGACGCCGCTGGCGATGTTGTCGCTGATCGTCTGTTTGACCTTTTCATAGAAAGGCACAGGGGCAGAACGGGATGGGAGCATGCGTAAGCCTTCCTTAAGCGTATGATTTTATTTGCCGGATGGCATTATCCGGCCTGTAACGCGATTTCGGGCCGGACAAACATCGCGATTAACGCCACCCGTGTGCGATTTGCCAGCCGAGGCGTGCCGCAACACGCGCTGCGTTGCCATCATCGTCAAAGCGCGGATTAAATTCAACCATATCCACCGCCTGTAGCTTACCGCTGCGACAAACGGCATCGACAAGCCGCATCACCGTCGCCAACGGCACACCGAGCGCTGCGGGCGCAGACACTGCGGGCATCTCCCAGGCGGGCAGCACATCAAGATCGATGGTCAGGTAGATCTTATCCACGCTGTCGATAACCTGCGCCAACGGTGCCTGAGCGGTATCACAATCCACGTCTTCTACGATGGTCACTCCGCGTTGTTGCGCCTCATCCCATAACGCCTGCGTATTTGCCGCCCGACTGACGCCAAAACAGGCGTAATGAAACTCACGCTGCTGTTCATCGCATAATTGCGCCAACTGGCGAAACGGCGTACCGGAGGTGGCGTGGTCAGCCCGACGCAGATCCAGATGCGCATCAAGATTAATAATGCCGACTCTGGCATGCGGGAACGCATCAAGCAGTCCCGCGCCATGCCCAAACGCCGTTTCATGTCCGCCGCCTAGCACAAACGTGCGCATATCCGCCTGCTGGCAGCGCCGTACCGCATCGCGAAGCGCCTGCTGCGCGCCTTCCAGATCGGGGGCTTGCGCAATAATGTTGCCTAAATCCACCAGCCGATCGTGGCCGTGGTGAGAGGCCAGGTTCGCCAGCGCCCGGCGCAGGGCATCCGGCGCGCCAGCAGCGCCAGGTCGCCCCTGGTTTCGCTTCACGCCTTCGTCACAGGCAAAGCCGAGCAAGGCGATTTTTTCACGATACATTTCGGGAGAAAACGTCGGGCTGCGCGTCACCGTCTGAAAGAGACGCAGCGCGTTAGCCGCCTCGGCGCTGTCATCACGCCCCTGCCAGAGCGTGGGGGATGCGGGTTGCCATTGCGTCATGTTACTTCTCCTCTGAATACACGGTGACAGAGCGGGTTACGCCCCGGTTCATAAAGGATTTCAACCGGAAGCTCAGCGTCCCATACGGCAAAGTCAGCGACATATCCCGCTTTCAATTGCCCATGCGTCGTCTGCCGCCCCAACGCGCGCGCAGCATGCCGCGTCACGCCCGCCCACGCTTCTTCCGGCGTTAAGCCAAACTGTACGCAAGCCATGTTCATCGCCAGATGCAAACTGATAAACGGACTGGTGCCGGGGTTAAAGTCCGTTGCAACCGCCATTGGCACGCCATAGTGGCGGAGCAACGCCACCGGCGGGCGCTGCGTCTCTTTGAGGAAATAAAACGCCCCCGGCAGCAGAACGCCCACGGTGCCGCTGCGACTCATCGCCGCCACGCCAGCCTCATCCAGATACTCAATATGGTCGGCGGATAACCCCTGATAACGACTCACCAGTTGCGCGCCCCCCAGCAAGGAGAGTTGCTCAACGTGCCCTTTTACCGGAATGCCCAACGCCTGAGCGGCCTGAAATACCCGCTCACTCTGCGCCAGGTTAAACCCCACGCTTTCACAGAAAAGATCCACCGACTCAAACAGCCCTTTTGCCCATAATCCGGGCAGAATACTTTCGCAAACCAGCGTGATATAGCCGTCGGGATCGTCGCGGTATTCTGCTGGCGTCGCATGTGCCGCCAGCAGGGTAGGACTGATTTCCACCCTGTTTTCATGCGCCAGCGCAGCGGCAACGCGCAACATTTTCTCTTCCGTGGCGAAATTCAGGCCATAGCCGGATTTCACCTCCAGCAACGTAACGCCTTCTTGCAGCAATCGCGCCATCCGCGCGCGTGCAACGGCTAAAAGTTCATCTTCAGAGGCCGTCCGGGTCGCAGCGACGGTCGCGTTGATACCGCCGCCCTGCGCGCTGATCTGCTGGTACGACACGCCGTTAAGCCGCTGCTCCCACTCCCCGGCGCGCGTGCCGCCAAAAATCAGGTGGGTGTGACAGTCAATCAATCCGGGCGTGACCAGTCGGCCTTGCAGATCCACGGTATTGCGGTGCGCGGCGTTGAGTGACGACGCAGGCACAATATCCAGTATCCGGCCCTGGCGGACGACAAGCGCATGATCGTCCACCATCCCATAAGGGCTACCGCGTTCAGGGTCCATCGTCGCCAGTCGGCCATTCCGCCAGATCGTGTCATCAGGTAAAAGTTGCGCCATTGGGTTCATCACTTGTCATGGGTTGTCTATACATTTATTTTTTATTCTGCCGGGGTTGTCAATCTTACAGGCCATGAATGTTATTTATTTGTGATGTACTTGCCTGGAACATCAGGTGCGCGGCGTCTAAAAAAGAACTTTTTACCTTTTCACCTTCCCGTTTCGCTCAACTTAGTATAAAAAAGCAGGCTTCAATGGAATTAATTTAACTTTCAAAGCCCGGAGCAACCTGTGAACACATTTTCGGTTTCCCGTCTGGCGCTGGCACTGGCTTTTGGCGTGACGCTGACCGCCTGTAGCTCTACGCCGCCCGATCAAATCCCATCCGATCAGACCGCGCCAGGCACCTCCTCGCGTCCGATCCTGTCGGCGAACGAAGCGCAGAATTTCGTTGCTGCACACTATTTCTCGTCACTGACGCCGAATACGGCGCCGTGGACGCCTTCCGCCATTACGCTGCCTGCGCAACCTGACTTCGTTGTCGGCCCGGCTGGCACGCCAGGCGTGACGCACACCACCATTCAGGCGGCGGTAGATGCAGCAATTACGCAGCGCAGCAGCAAGCGTCTGTACATCGCCATTATGCCGGGCGAGTATCAGGGAACCGTGTATATCCCGGCGGCGCCTGGCAGCCTGACGCTGTACGGCACGGGCGAGAACGCGATTGATGTGAAAATCGGCCAGGCGATTGACGGCGAAATGAGCACGACCGACTGGCGTCGTTCAGTGAACCCGGGCGGTAAATACATGCCGGGCAAACCTGCGTGGTATATGTTTGATAACTGCCAGAGCAAACGCGGCGCCAGCATTGGCGTGATGTGTTCTGCGGTGGTCTGGTCACAGAATGACGGCTTGCAGTTACAAAATCTGACCATCGAAAACAATCTCGGTGACAGCGTTGACGCCGGCAACCATCCGGCAGTGGCCTTACGCACTGACGGCGACAAAGTGCAGATTAATAAAGTGAACATTCTGGGTCGCCAGAATACCTTCTTCGTGACCAACAGCGGCGTGCAGAACCGTCTGCAAAACGATCGCCAACCACGCACGCTGGTGACGAACAGTTACATTGAAGGGGATGTGGATATGGTTTCCGGTCGCGGCGCAGTGGTGTTCGATAACACCGATTTCCGCGTGGTGAACTCCCGTACCCAGCAGGAAGCGTATGTTTTCGCTCCGGCAACGCTGTCGAATATTTATTACGGTTTCCTCGCCACCAACAGCCGCTTTACCGCCGCAGGTGATGGCGTCGCGCAACTGGGTCGTTCGCTGGATGTGGATGCCAACACCAACGGTCAGGTCGTTATCCGCGATAGCGTGATTAACGAAGGGTTCAATATGGCGAAACCGTGGGCTGACGCCGTTATCTCCAAACGTCCTTTTGCCGGGAATACTGGCGCGAAGGATGATAAAGACGAGGTACAGCGTAACCTGAACGACACGAACTTTAACCGGATGTGGGAATACAACAACCGGGGTTTAGGCAGTAAAGTGGTTGCCGAACCGAAGCAATAATATCTGCTGACGATTATTCTTCAGGCCAGATAAAAGAGAAAAGGTCGTCACGCCGGGCGTGACGACCTTTTTTTACATCTGACGGTTTTTATTGAAATTAATCAGACTTCCCGCTTTGATAATTTCACGTTCCTCGGCGGTCAGGCTTTCCAGATACAGACTGATTTCCGTGATTTCATCGTCATGAATCACATAGCCTTTTAAGGTGGTTGCGCATTGATCCAGCGCCGTACGGACGCCAGGAATGTAAATATAATCCCCGACGTCAAACCCAGGATCACCCGCCATTTGCAACGGCAACATTCCCCAGTTGATCACATTCGAACGGTAGCGTTTCGTCGCATACTCCTGGGCTATATTCGCCAGACCGCCAATCACGCGCTGACAGCTTGCCGCCTGTTCACGCGCGGAACCGTCTCCCGGCTTAACGGCATAAATCATGCTGCCAATCCCGGTGGCTAACGGATCGGTGGTTTCCTGGCCCGCAATTGTGCGAATACGGGCAAAGACCGGCTCCAGCTCACTCACCTCGCCTGCCAGACGCTGTTTTTCCAGCGTCGCGGTTGCTTTGCTTCGGCCAACATAGTCTGGATCGCGGCGTGACAGGGTGAACTCCGCCAGACCAACCGGGTTTGAGCGGAAAGACGAGGTCTCCCCGGACGGGATCAGCTCATCCGTCGTTGTGACTTCATCAAGAATTTTTGACGCCACCTTGAGCAGAATATTTTCCGTCAGCGCCCCCAGCGCCGGCCAGTCTTTAATATTCGGGCCATAGATGAGCGATTGCTGCGTCGCCCCTTTAACAAAACCCTGATAGACACGGTTTTTGTACGGAGTGGGATCAAACGCATAGTCAGGAACGTTTTCCCAGCAGTCCAGTTCAGCGGCGGAGGTCAGATAGCCCCCATTTATTGCCGTCGCCGCAATAGAACGCGCATCCATCAGCGCAACCGCGGACATTTGACCATTACCCGGTTTCGAACCTTCACGGTTCGGGAAGTTACGGGTGGTGTGGCGAATGCTCAGCCCGTTGTTAACGGGCGTATCGCCAGCGCCAAAGCATGGGCCGCAGAAAGCGGTTCTGATGATTGCGCCCGCGCCAGTTAAATCGGCCACCACGCCTTTTTTCGCCAGATCCATAAATACAGGCTGTGAAGAGGGGTAAACCGCGAGTGAGAACGTCTCATTACCACACGATTTACCGCGCAACGCATTCGCCGCCGCAATGACGTTCTCATAGTTACCGCCTGAGCATCCGGCAATAATTCCCTGCTGAACCTTTAATCTTCCCTTCTCAACTTTATCCAGCAGTGAGATTTTGGCTTTCCCACGGGCAATGCACGCAGACTCAATTTCTACCTGGTGCAGAATATCCGTCAAATTCTCATTTAATGTGTCGATTTCATACACATTGCTCGGATGGAAAGGTAGCGCGATCATCGGTTTAATTGTGTTCAAATCAACATAAATACAGCCATCGTACCAGGCCATTGGCTGCGGATTCAGCTGTCGATAGTCCGGTTCACGGCCATGTAACGCCAGCCAGCTACGGGTTTCATCATCCGTTTGCCACACCGAACTCAGGCAGGTCGTCTCCGTGGTCATGACATCAACACTGTTACGGAAGTCCGTGGACATTGCGCTAATGCCCGGCCCCACAAATTCCATGACCTTATTTTTGACATAGCCATTTTTAAATACGGCGCCAATGATGGCTAACGCCACATCCTGCGGGCCAACGCCTGGCGCCGGTTTTCCCGTCAGATATACCGCCACGACGCCTGGATAATCGATATCCCAGCTATCATTCAACAGTTGTTTGACGAGTTCACCTCCGCCCTCCCCTACGGCCATCGTCCCCAGCGCACCGTAGCGCGTGTGGCTGTCTGAGCCTAAAATCATTTTTCCACCACCCGCCATCATCTCGCGCATATATTGGTGGATGACCGCAATATGGGGCGGCACATAAATACCGCCATAGCGCTGCGCGGCGGAGAGTCCAAAAAGATGATCATCGCCATTAATGGTTCCACCAACGGCGCATAATGAGTTATGACAGTTTGTGAGAACATAAGGTAATGGAAAACGCGCCATCCCGGACGCTTTCGCGGTCTGAATTATGCCTACATAGGTAATATCGTGGGAGGTTAACGAATCAAACTTGATTTTAAGTTTATCCATATTTCCTGACGTATTATGAGACGCAAGAATGGACCATGCTATGGTGCCTTTTTTGGCTTCCTCTTTTTGTACATTACCGCAATACTGTTCTTCTGCAATTATCTCATTGTTACCGGAGAGATAAATCCCTTTGTCATATAACTTAATCATTCATTACTCCACATTGCCGTGCATGTTTCCATGCACGGACAACAGACCATGTCATTAATAATAAAAATGAACGCTGACGGTTGATTACAGCATGTTCCAGTCAATCAACATGTTCCACCACCAGATACCAATCGTGATATGTACCAGGAACGTTAAGATGGTCAGAACCGCGCCGACGAGCCACCAGGACTTAATATCGTTATAACCGACCCCGAAAATAACCGGGCCAGCGGCACCGCCATAGTGCGTGACCATTCCGCCATAAGAGTTGGAGAATAATAAGGCCAGCGCGGTTAGCATTAATGGCGCGCCAGAGACATTCGCCAGCATGGCGAATACCGGCATCATCGCCACAATATAAGCGCTACCGGAGGCAAAGAAATAACGGACAATAATACTCAGGAACAAAATGACGAAGAACGCCACGTTACCATGATTATCAAAAGAGAGATTGTTTTTAAACAGTTCAGCCAGCCAGTCAAAAAACTTCACTTTCGATAATAAAGAGCTTAAGCCAATGATACCGCCGTACCAGATTAATGTATTCCAGCCGCCCTTATTTTTAACGACATCATCCCAGCTCACCACGCCCAGTAACAACATCGCGCCCATCACCACAATCGCAACGGTTGATTCATCCACGCCAAGTTGTTTACTGAAAATCCAGCCTGACAGCGCGAGGACAAAAATACCCAGCAGTAATTTCTCACGGCCTTTCATTGGCCCGAGATCCTGAAGCCCAGCTTTCGCGATCGTCTTATTATCAACCTTTTTAATTTCCGGCGGGTACATGGTATAAATCACCAGCGGCGTCACCAGTAACATAATGATACCCGGCACCATTGCTGCCAGCGCCCATCCTCCCCAGCTTAATTGCAGATGGCAAATATCGTTGATCATTTTCAGCGCCAGTATGTTCCCTGCCATTGCGGTAAAAAACATATAACTGGTCGTTTTCGTGACCATATACACGGACATCATTAAGTAATGACCGACACGACGGGGGCTTTTTTCAGGCTCTGAACCCAGCGCGACGGCCACACTGTTGATGATAGGTAAAACAATGCCGCCTGCGCGCGCCGTGTTTGACGGCGTTGCCGGAGAGAGAACCAGATCGAGAAAAACCGTAACGTAGCCCAGCCCCAGCGTGGTATTCCCAATCTTACCAATCAGAATATATGCAATGCGTTTGCCAAGGCCAGTAGTGACAAACGCGGCGCTTAACGTAAACGCAGAAAATACCAGCCACGTCGTTCCAGAGGCGTAACCGCTGAGCACGCTGGTCGTTTTAAACGCCCCTTCACTTAAATTTCCGACCACGACCATCGATGCCGCGACGGCAATCAATAATACAACGGGTTCGGGAAACGGTTTTATCACCAGCCCCACGATTGCCGCAAGATAGATGCCAAAGAGAACCCAGGCGAGTTCACTCAGACCGGCTGGCGCGGGAATTAAGCCAATAATACACGGGATCGCTAATATAATAATTAGCTTCCATATGGATTTTTTATTCATTTTTTGCACCCTGATTTATCTGTATTCGTTATACAGAAAAGGCATTGTTTGATTTTCCTTAATCACAGCGAAATGAGATCAACATCATTCAGGAATATAAACTTCACCTGCAAAAATCTTTCTTGCTGTGCGAATAACAGAAGCACGTATTGAAGAAGGCTCATTACCTTCATTTGTTAAATGAATATCAAGGCACCCGCCCGGGTGTTCGATATTTATATCGCCATAGTCCGTCAATTGCGTCATCCGGTGGGCGACCGTCCCTTCTGTCGCACAACTACTGGCAAGCGCGATAGCACCAGTAATCGCCAGCGCCTTATGGCAGGAGTGCGGCATAAAATAGCGCACATTGATCGTCCCGCCCCGTCTGGCCGGGGAAATAAGCATCGGTTTAGGAATAACCATATTGCTGACGTCGCCTAACCCCATCGCTTTACCCGCCTGCAAACGGATGGATTCAATGCGGCGCAATAATTCAGTATCGGCATCAAGTTCCGCAGGGGATTCATAACCCGTTTTACCGACATCTTCGGCAGCGATAATAACCACCGGCATCGCCATATCAATACAGGTGACGGCAACGGAATCAAAATGATCGACACGATGACCGGTCGGAAAAATTTGCCCGGTTTTGGCACCAGCAGCGTTCAAAAACGTGAGTGCCACGGGCGCGGCCGTTCCCGGTACGCCATCGATTTTTGCCTGGCCTTCGTACTCAACGGCGCCGTCCGGCGTCTGCACGTCCGCTTCGATATACGTATTTGTATTTACATTACGTATACGCACGCGCGTGACGGGCGGCGTAGTCTCAATTAAGCCATGTTCAATCGCAAATGCGCCTACCGCGGAAAGCATATTTCCACAGTTTGGCGTGGTATCAACGCGGTGTTCATGTACCAGAACCTGAGCAAATAAATAGTCGATATCTGCTTTTGAGTCATCCGAACGACGGATAATGGCCACTTTACTGGTCAACGGATTACCGCCGCCAATGCCATCTATTTCCAGCTCATTCCCCGATCCCATAATTGCCATCAATATGGCATCGCGCCGCTGTCTCTCCTCAGGAAGGTGTTCTGCTAATAAAAACGCCCCTCTGGATGTTCCCCCTCGCATCAACGTGCAGGGAATTTTTTTCATAACATTGCCCTCAATTAAAAAACATTAGCGTTAATGAGGACATGGTTGCACGCGCAGAATAGAGAGGCTAATGACTTTAAATTTATGATTGATAATTTATTTGCATTAATCAAGACGGATAATTTACATATAAACTACGTTTTTCTCTCCTGGGGCAGCAAATCAGGGAATCCCTGGATTCTATTTTCTGGAGTTATGATGAAACACGAATTATCAAGTATGAAGGCATTTGTCACACTGGCAGAAGCAGGATCATTTAACAAAGCCGCTAAATTACTTAACATTACGCAACCTGCATTAACTCGCAGAATAAAAAAGATGGAAGATGATTTACATACCCTGCTTTTTGAGAGAACAACACGTAAAGTAGAATTAACAAAAGCGGGGAGGATGCTGTTACCGGAAGCCAGAGAATTAATAAGAAAACTGGATGAAGCTCTTTTTAATGTTCGCGAAATGAATGCTTATCACCACGGCACGATCACATTGTCCTGTATTCCGACCGCTGTTTTCTATTTTCTACCCCTTGCTATCGGAAAATTTAATGAGTTGTACCCCAATATCAAAATACGAATTCTTGAAAAAGGTACGAACAACTGCATGGAATCGGTGTTGGGTAACGAAGCTGATTTCGGCATAAATATGAACAGCATCACAAATTCTGCTATTGACTTCACCCCGCTGGTGAATGAACCGTTTGTTCTGGCCTGTCGACGAAACCATCCCTTAGCCAGTAAGCAACTGGTCGAATGGCAGGAGTTGGTGGGCTACAAATTGATTGGCGTGCGGTCATCCAGCGGTAACAGGCTGCTTATTGAGCACAATCTGGCGGATAAACCCTGGAAGCTGGACTGGTTTTACGAGGTTCGTCATTTATCAACCTCGCTTGGCCTGGTTGAGGCCGGGCTGGGTATTTCTGCACTGCCGGGGCTGGCAATGCCTCAGACAGTGCATCCCACGCTTATCGGAATCCCGTTGATCGAACCCGTTATCAGACGCACGTTAGGGATTATCCGGCGCAAAGACGCCATTCTCTCTCCTCCGGCAGAGCGTTTTTTCTCTCTGCTTTTGAATGTCTGGGCCGATGATAAAGACACGCTGTGGACGCCCTTTGCTGAACCACAGCGGCAACAATAACGCAGTATCCGGCCGACGGCCCGGTAAGCGAGCGCCACCGGGCACAACTCACGGAATATTAATACGCGTTAACCACGACCCACATTGGCCCCTGGCCTACCGCATAACGGCCTTTCTCCGTCAGCAGCCCCTGCTCACCGGCAATGGCATACACCGCAATATGATGTGACTTCTGCCCGGCGGCAATCAGGTACTTACCGCTATGATCGACGTTAAAGCCGCGCGGCTGCGTTTCGGTCGGCTGGAAGCCCTCTTTCGTCAGTACGCTGCCGTCTTCAGAAACGCTAAAAACGGTAATCAGGCTGGCGGTACGGTCACAGGCATACAGATGACGGCCATCCGGCGTAATATGGATATCCGCCGCCCAACGCGTGTCAGAAAAATCGGCAGGCATCATATCCAGCGTCTGCACGCATTCAATATTGCCGTGCGGATCTTTCAGCTCCCAGACATCAACAGAGCTGTTCAGTTCATTCACGCAGTAGGCATATTGCTGGTTCGGGTGGAACGCCATATGGCGCGGCCCGGCCCCCTCAACGGTGGTGACTTCCGCCGGTTCCTGGGCGACCAGTTTGCCGTCGTCACTGAGCGTAAACAGGCAAATGCGATCCTGCTTCAGCGCAGGCACCCACAGCGTCCGGTTATCCGGCGAGATATTCGCTGAGTGGCACCCTTCCAGCCCTTCAACGACATCCACCACGCCAGCCGGCAGGCCATCATCCAGACGGGTCACGCTGACGTTACCGGCATTGTACGAGCCAACAAAAACAAAACGGCCCTGATGATCGGTAGAGATATGGGTTGGGCTACCCGGCAGAGCGGACTCCGCCGCGAAGGTCAGCGCGCCGTCATCCGGCGCAATACGGTAAGCCAGCACGCGGAACTCAGGACGGACGCCAACATAGAGATAGCGCTTATCAGGGCTGACCACCATCGGCTGAACCTGCCCCGGCACATCAACCACCTGCACCAGCTTCAGCGAGCCGTCATGATTCAGGCTCCAGACGTGAATTTGCTGGCTCTCAGGGCTGGCGGTATAAACGGTTTGCTTCATGACTACTCCTTCCTTATGGCAACTGTCTGCAATTGCGGAATACAGCTTAACGTAGACGCTTTTAACGGTGAATGCTGAATTAACGCTCAGAATTTTGTCCGGCCAACCGTCTCGGTGTACCATTCCCACAGGCAAAATTCTCAACCTTAATCTGGAACTCCCTATGACCGCTCGTGTGATTGCCCTGGATTTAGACGGCACCTTACTGACGCCGAAAAAAACATTGCTCCCCTCCTCGCTTGAGGCGCTTTCTCGCGCCAGAGAGGCAGGCTACCAACTTATCATCGTCACTGGCCGTCATCACGTTGCGATTCATCCTTTTTATCAGGCACTGGCGCTGGATACACCTGCAATTTGCTGTAATGGCACTTACTTGTATGATTATCAAGCAAAAAATGTTCTTGAGGCCGATCCGCTGCCTGTCGATCAGGCATTGCAATTGATTGATCTGCTGGATGCGCATCAGATTCACGGTCTGATGTACGTTGATGACGCGATGGTTTATGAACGCCCGACCGGCCATGTGATCCGTACCGCTAACTGGGCGCAGACGCTGCCGCCGGAACAGCGCCCGACCTTTACTCAGGTGCCGTCGCTGGCGCAGTCGGCACGCGACGTCAACGCCGTCTGGAAATTCGCGCTGACCGATGAAAATCTGCCAAAACTGCAACAGTTCGTGCAGCAGGTTGAGCATCAGCTGGGTCTGGAGTGCGAATGGTCCTGGCACGATCAGGTGGATATCGCGCGTAAAGGGAACAGCAAAGGGAAGCGCCTTACCCAGTGGATTGAAGCGCAGGGCTGGTCGATGGAGAATGTGGTGGCGTTTGGCGATAACTACAATGATATCAGTATGCTGGAAGCGGCAGGCACCGGCGTTGCGATGGGCAATGCTGACGACGCGGTGAAAACGCGGGCGAATATCGTGATCGGCGATAACACCACGGACAGCATTGCGAAGTTTATTTATACCCACCTGCTGTAATCAGGCGGTAATTGAAACACTCTTGATTTGCGCGTACAGCCACAGGCCAGGTTTGATGCCCAGCTCATCCCTGGCCCACGGGCTGATTCTCGCCCACAGCGTTTTCCCGCCGACTTCAAGCTGGACTTCCACCTGCCCGTTATCGTCATAACAGTTTGCCACTTTTGCCCGCAGGATATTACGGATACTGGTTTGCATCGGTGGCTGTAATACCAGCGACACGTCCGAGGCCTGAATACGAATACGCAGCACGGTTTGCAGCGGCTCTTCCAGTTTGTTGACCCACAGGTGCTGATCGCCCAGCGCCAGCGCGGTCATTGCATAATGCGGATGATGCTCCAGCACGCTCACTTTCAGGATGCTGCTCTGCTGCTCTTTCGGCAGCCACGGGTGCATCACACTGCTGCCCCAGACCTCTTCCAGCGCGCCAAACGCTTTCACCTGCCCGTTTTCCAGCACCATGACTCTGTCTGCCAGATGTAAAATCTCGTCCAGCGAGTGGCTGACGTACAGCAGGGGGATATTAATTTCGCGCGCCAGGCGTTGCAGATACGGCAGCAGTTCGCGTTTGCGCGGAATATCCAGCGAAGCCAGCGGCTCATCAAGCAACAGTAGCTCCGGCGCGGTCAGCAACGCGCGGCCAATCGCCACACGCTGTTTTTCCCCGCCGGAAAGGCTGCCAGGCAAACGCTCCAGCAAAGGTTCGATACCGAGCAAATCCACCAGCTTGTCGAACTGTCCGGCCATGCTTTTCGCCATGCCATAGCGCAGATTGCCACGCACTTTGTAATGCGGAAACAGTCGGGCATCCTGGAACACATAACCGACGCGCCGTTTTTCCGGCGTCAGGCAGATGCCATTTTCAACATCATTAAGCACGCGACCATTGAGCACAATGCGCCCTTTTTGCGGGCGCGTCAGTCCGCTGATGGCATTGATCAGCGATGTTTTCCCGGCGCCGGAAACGCCAAAAATAGCGGTGATCCCATTGGCAGGTAGCGTTTCGTTGAGCGTCAGACAGTGGGTGCCCAGCGTCTGGGAGAAATTGAGTTCCAGCATGTTTATCTCCCCGCGCGCTCACGGCTGATACGCGCCAGCCATTCCGAAATCAACAATGAGATCAGCGCCAGCACAATAGAAATAATGCACAATCTCGCCGCCGCGCTTTCGCCGCCAGGGGTCTGGATCAGGGTATACATCGCGGAGGGAATGGTGCGGGTTTCACCCGGAATGTTAGACACGAAAGTGATGGTAGCGCCGAACTCGCCGAGCGAACGGGCAAACGCCAGCACGGTCCCGACGATGATGCCAGGCAATGTCAGCGGTAGCGTAATGGTGAGGAAAACACGCCAGCGTCCTGCGCCCAGCGTTCTGGCGGCCTGCTCCAGCTTAATGTCGACCCCTTCAAGCGCCAGACGAATAGCGCGAACCATTAACGGGAAAGACATCACCGCCGCCGCCAGCACGGCGCCTCGCCAGCTAAAGGCAAAGGTAATGCCGAACCAGTCATAAAGCCACTGACCAATAAATCCGCGTCGGCCCATCGCGATAAGCAGCAGATAACCGACCACCACGGGCGGTAAAACCAGCGGCAGATGCAGTACGCTGTCGAGCAACGCTTTGCCTGGAAACTTGCATCGCACAAGTAACCAGGCAAAAAAGATCCCAAACGGCAGACTAAACAACACGGCCAGGGAAGAAACTTTCAGGCTCAGTAGAACGGCCTGCCATTCTGGATCAGTCAGTATCATTACTTCGTCGTAAATCCATAACGTTTAAAGATTTCGGAAGCCTGCGGTCCTTTCAGGTAGTCATAGAACGCGCTGACCGTTGCGTTTTTGTGTCCATCAACAATCGCGATCGGGTATTCCACTTTCTTATGGGAATCTTCCGGGAACGTGCCAACCACTTTCACGCCTTTGCTGGCAACGGCATCAGAACCGTAAACGATGCCCAGCGGCGCTTCGCTACGCTCCACCAGCGCCAGTGCGCCACGCACGTCTTCCGCAGGAGCCAGTTTCGGCGCCAGGGTATCCCATGCGCCCAGTTTTTGCAGCGCTTCTTTTGCATAAATGCCAGCCGGAACGTGTTCCGGGTCGCCCACCGCCAGACGACCGCCATTCAGCAGAGTCGTCCAGTTGGTTTTGCTGTCGATGGTGATGTCTTTCTGTTCACTGGCTTTTGGCGCGACCACAACCAGGCTGTTGCCAAGCAGCGTTTCACGCGTTGCGGTATCAATCGCTTTTTTGTCTACCGCGTAGTCCATCCATTTCTGGTCAGCAGAGATAAACAGATCCGCTGGCGCTCCCGCTTCAATCTGGCGAGCCAGCGTAGAAGAAGAGGCAAATGAAGAGACAACGTCAACGTTCTTCTCTTTTTTGTATTCAACCGCAATATCCTGCATTGCGTTGGTCAGCGAAGCCGCCGCGAATACGGTGATTTTCCCTTCATCCGCCAGCGCATGTCCGGCAACAGTCAGAGATAATGTTGCCCCAGCAAACAGGCGTAACCATGTACGTGCCATCTGTAACTCCTTTGAGTGTCGTTATGTAGGCGCAAATATAGCGAGAAAATAAGGTTTTTCCCAGAAGTTATTGATACCCAATTGAGGTTACGCAAAGAAAATATCGGCAGGAAAAGCAGGATCTTGAGGGGCGCTACCCAATGGATTTCGGGTTGCGCTGAGACTCACAGGCACAGCCAACAAAAATGCGGCCTGAAAGTCGAAGAAAGTAAAACGCCCGACTGAGCGGGCGTTTAAAAATCAATGGTTCTGTCTGGACTGGTCTTTCTGACCGATACCGGAGAAAATGTTGAACACTTCACCCAGACCGTAAATCAGCCCCAGAATGATGGCCATGACCACCGGAACCATGACTACGGCGAATACCAGACTTTTCAATAACTCTAACATGGTCAACTCCAGATAGGATTCTTTTGATATTCTAACTGCATAAATGAGAAAAGCACTCCCCTTTTGTGCGGTCGACTTTGCGCGGAAGCGGTTTTCCGTCACAATAACCCTTTTGCCAGGATCTTGTTATGCAGGCCGAAATCCTCCTTACACTCAAACTTCAACAAAAATTGTTTGCGGACCCCCGCCGCATTTCGCTGCTCAAGCATATCGCGCTTTCCGGCTCCATCAGCCAGGGGGCGAAAGATGCGGGCATCAGCTACAAAAGCGCCTGGGATGCCATTAACGAGATGAATCAACTCAGCGAGCAGACGCTCGTCGAGCGCGCAACAGGCGGCAAAGGCGGCGGCGGCGCGATACTGACTCGCTACGGTCAGCGTCTGATCCAGCTTTACGATTTGCTCGCCCAGATTCAGCAAAAAGCGTTCGACGTGCTGAGCGACGACGACGCCCTGCCGCTCGACAGCCTGCTGGCCGCCATTTCCCGTTTCTCTTTGCAAACCAGCGCCCGTAACCAGTGGTTCGGCACCATTACCGCGCGCGATCACGATCAGGTTCAACAGCATGTCGATGTGCTGCTGGCCGACGGCGAAACGCGACTGAAGGTCGCCATCACTGCGCAAAGCGGCGAGCGTCTTGGCCTTGATGAAGGTAAAGAAGTCCTGATCCTGCTGAAAGCGCCGTGGGTTGGCATTACCCAGGACGAGGCGATTGCCCGGGCTGCCGACAACCAGCTTCAGGGAACCATCAGCCATATTGAACGCGGCGCCGAGCAGTGCGAAGTTCTCATGACATTACCTGACGGCCAGACGTTGTGCGCCACCCTGCCCGTTGAAGAGACCGCCACGCTGGAAGAAGGTGCTAACGTGACGGCATATTTTAATGCTGACAGAGTGATTATCGCTACGTTGTGCTAAGTGCATTGACATCTGTTCTTTGAACACGTATCCCTGTCATTCATCGCTGCAAAAAATGGGATACAAAATGTCATCATTGCATATTTCGCAAGGTACGTTTCGCCTGAGCGACACAAAAACGCTTCAGTTAAGTGCGCTGACGTTGCAGGCGGGGGATAGCTGGGCTTTTGTCGGCACCAATGGAAGCGGGAAATCGGCGCTGGCCCGCGCGCTGGCGGGAGAACTGACGCTACTGAAAGGCGAGCGCCAGTCTCAGTTCGCGCGCGTCACCCGCCTCTCATTCGAACAGTTGCAAAAACTGGTCAGCGATGAATGGCAGCGCAATAACACCGACCTGCTCAGCCCTGGCGAAGACGACACCGGACGTACTACGGCAGAAATCATTCAGGATGAGGTGAGCGATCCCGCCCGCTGTGCCGAACTGGCGCAGCAGTTTGGCATTTCTTCTCTGCTCGACAGACGTTTTAAATACCTTTCTACGGGCGAAACGCGCAAAACGCTGCTTTGTCAGGCGCTGATGTCAGAACCGGATTTATTAATCCTCGATGAGCCGTTTGACGGGCTGGATGTCGCCTCCCGCCAGCAACTGGCGAATCTTCTCGCCACGCTGCACCAGTCGGGCTACACGCTGGTGCTGGTGTTAAACCGCTTCGATGAGATCCCCGAATTCGTTCAGTATGCGGGAGTCCTTGCCGACTGCACGTTAACGGAAACGGGGGAAAAAGCGGATTTGCTCCAGCGGGCGCTGATTGCCCAACTCGCGCATAGCGAACGACTGGAAGGCGTAAAGTTGCCCGAGCCGGATGAACCTTCTGCCCGTCACGCCCTGCCGGACGGCGCGGCGCGCATTATTCTCAACGATGGCGTCGTCTCCTATAACGACCGCCCTATTCTTAATCATCTGAGTTGGCAGGTGAATCCGGGTGAACACTGGCAGATTGTCGGGCCTAACGGCGCGGGAAAATCCACCCTGCTAAGTTTAATCACCGGCGACCATCCGCAGGGATACAGCAACGACCTGACGCTGTTTGGCCGCCGTCGCGGGAGTGGTGAAACAATCTGGGATATCAAAAAACATATCGGCTATGTCAGCAGTAGCCTGCATCTGGATTACCGCGTCAGCACCACGGTGCGTAATGTCATTCTCTCCGGTTACTTTGACTCGATTGGCATCTACCAGGCGGTTTCCGACAGGCAGCACAAGCTGGCGCAGCAATGGCTGGATATTCTGGGAATGGACAAACGCACTGCGGATGCGCCTTTCCACAGCCTGTCCTGGGGGCAACAACGGCTGGCGCTGATCGCCCGTGCGCTGGTCAAACACCCTACGCTGCTGATTCTTGATGAGCCCTTACAAGGCCTGGACCCGCTGAATCGTCAGCTTGTTCGCCGCTTTGTCGATGTACTGATTAGCGAGGGAGAAACGCAGTTGCTGTTTGTCTCCCATCACGCGGAAGACGCCCCAGGCTGCATTACCCATCGGCTGGAGTTTGTACCGGAAGGCGAGAGTTACCGCTACCAACAGACGACGCTGCGTTAGCGGTTCACTGGGGGCGTGCGGCCACGCCCCTTTTTTCACTGCTTTTTCAGATAAAAGGCGCAATCATTCTTAAAGCATATGATTTATCATTAAATAACGGGCGTCGGCGGATGAAAAAACCGAAGTGTAAACGATTCCACTAATATATTCCATGTCACACTTTTCGCATCTTTGTTATGCTATGGTTATTCCATACCATAGGCTTAACGGAGCGAATTATGAGAGTACTGGTCACCGGTGGTAGCGGTTACATTGGAAGTCATACTTGTGTACAGTTACTGAAAAACGGTCACGATGTCATCATCCTTGATAACCTCTGCAACAGTAAGCGCAGCGTACTGCCTGTTATCGAGCGATTAAGTGGTAAGCACCCAACTTTCGTTGAAGGCGATATTCGTAACGAAGCGCTGATGACTGAAATTCTGCATGACCACGCGATTGACGCCGTCATTCACTTTGCCGGTCTGAAAGCCGTGGGCGAATCCGTCGCCAAACCGCTGGAATACTATGACAACAACGTCAACGGTACGCTGCGTTTAATCAGCGCCATGCGCGCCGCCAATGTCAAAAACTTCATCTTCAGCTCCTCCGCCACCGTCTACGGCGATCAGCCCAAAATTCCTTATGTCGAAAGCTTCCCGACCGGCACGCCGCAGAGCCCATATGGCAAAAGTAAACTGATGGTCGAACAGATCCTGACCGACCTGCAAAAAGCGCAGCCGGACTGGAGCATCGCCCTGCTGCGCTACTTCAACCCGGTCGGCGCGCATCCGTCAGGTGATATGGGTGAAGATCCGCAAGGCATTCCTAACAACCTGATGCCGTACATCGCCCAGGTCGCCGTTGGCCGTCGCGAATCACTCGCGGTCTTTGGCAACGACTACCCTACCGAAGACGGCACCGGCGTGCGTGATTACATCCATGTGATGGATCTTGCCGACGGCCACGTAACCGCGATGGAAAAACTGGCTGGCAAACAAGGCGTGCATATTTACAACCTTGGCGCCGGTGTTGGCAACAGCGTGCTGGATGTGGTTAACGCCTTCAGCAAAGCCTGCGGTAAACCCGTTGCTTATCATTTTGCCCCACGCCGTGAAGGCGACCTTCCGGCCTACTGGGCGGACGCCAGCAAAGCCGACCGCGAACTGGACTGGCGCGTAACCCGCACACTTGACGAAATGGCACAGGACACCTGGCGTTGGCAGTCACGCCATCCGCAGGGATATCCAGACTAAGGACATGTCATGACGCAATTTAATCCTGTCGATCATCCACATCGCCGTTTTAACCCGCTAACCGGACAGTGGATTCTGGTTTCACCGCATCGCGCAAAGCGCCCCTGGCAGGGGGCGCAGGAAACGCCATCTCAGCAGGTGCTTCCCGCCCATGACCCGGACTGCTTCCTGTGCGCGGGCAATACGCGCGTAACCGGAGATAAAAACCCGGATTACACCGGCACCTATGTCTTTACAAATGACTTTGCCGCGCTGATGTCTGACACCCCGGACGCGCCGGACAGCCATGACCCGTTGATGCGTTGCCAGAGCGCCCGCGGCACCAGCCGCGTGATCTGCTTTTCTCCCGACCACAGCAAGACGCTGCCGGAACTGAGCCTCCCCGCGCTGACGGACATCATCAAAACCTGGCAAGAACAGACTGCCGATCTGGGAAAAACCTACCCCTGGGTGCAGGTTTTTGAGAATAAAGGCGCGGCGATGGGCTGCTCCAACCCGCATCCGCACGGCCAGATTTGGGCCAACAGCTTCCTGCCGAACGAAGCCGAGCGTGAAGATCGTTTGCAAAAAGCCTACTTCGCCGAGCAGCACTCCCCAATGCTGGTGGATTATGCGCAGCGCGAACTGGCAGACGGCAGCCGTACGGTGGTTGAAACCGAGCACTGGCTGGCGATCGTGCCTTACTGGGCGGCCTGGCCGTTTGAAACGCTGCTGCTGCCCAAAGCGCATGTGCTGCGCATTACCGATTTGACCGACGATCAGCGCGACTCCCTGGCGCTGGCGCTGAAAAAGCTGACCAGTCGTTATGACAACCTGTTCCAGTGCTCCTTCCCCTACTCCATGGGCTGGCACGGCGCGCCGTTTAACGGTGAAGAGAACGGGCACTGGCAGCTGCACGCGCACTTTTATCCACCGCTGCTGCGTTCCGCGACCGTCCGTAAATTTATGGTCGGTTATGAAATGCTGGCGGAGACCCAGCGCGATCTGACGGCAGAACAAGCGGCGGAGCGTCTGCGCGCGGTCAGCGACATTCATTTTCGCGAATCAGGAGTTTAAATAATGAGTCTGAAAGAGAAAACACAATCTCTGTTTGCAGAAATTTTCGGCTACCCTGCTACCCACACCATTCAGGCGCCTGGTCGCGTCAATCTGATCGGCGAGCACACCGATTACAACGACGGCTTCGTGCTGCCTTGCGCTATCGACTACCAGACGGTGATTAGCTGCGCCACGCGTGACGATCGCAAAGTGCGCGTGATTGCGGCTGACTACGACAACCAGGTTGATGAATTCTCCCTTGATGCGCCGATCGTTACCCACGACAGCCAGCAGTGGTCAAACTACGTGCGCGGCGTGGTGAAGCATCTGCAAAAACGAAATAACGCATTTGGCGGCGCGGATCTGGTTATCAGCGGCAACGTGCCGCAGGGCGCGGGACTCAGTTCTTCTGCGTCGCTGGAAGTCGCGGTCGGCACCGTATTCCAACAGTTGTACCACCTGCCGCTGGATGGCGCGCAAATCGCGCTCAACGGCCAGGAAGCGGAGAATCAGTTCGTCGGCTGTAACTGCGGCATTATGGATCAGCTGATCTCCGCGCTGGGTAAAAAAGATCATGCCCTGCTGATTGACTGCCGCACGCTGGGTACGAAAGCGGTTTCCATGCCGGAAGGCGTGGCGGTGGTGATCATCAACAGTAACTTTAAACGTACGCTGGTGGGCAGCGAGTACAATACCCGCCGCGAGCAGTGTGAAACGGGCGCGCGTTTCTTCCAGCAACCGGCGTTGCGCGATGTCAGCCTTGCGGCGTTCAACGCGGTGGCCAGCGAGCTGGACCCGATTGTCGCCAAACGTGTTCGCCACGTACTGACCGAAAACGCCCGTACCGTTGAAGCCGCCAGCGCGCTGGAGAAAGGCGACCTGAAACGCATGGGTGAATTGATGGCGGAATCTCACGCCTCAATGCGCGATGACTTCGAAATCACCGTCCCGCAGATCGACACGCTGGTCGAAATTGTGAAAGCGACCATCGGCGATAAAGGCGGCGTACGCATGACCGGCGGCGGCTTCGGCGGCTGCGTCGTCGCGTTGCTCCCGGAAGCGCTGGTTCCTGCCGTACAGCAGGCCGTAGCCACGCAGTATGAAGCGAAAACCGGAATCAAAGAAACGTTTTACGTATGCAAACCCTCACAAGGAGCCGGACAGTGCTAAACGAAACGCCCGCACTGGCGCCCGATGGTCAGCCGTACCGCCTGCTCACCCTGCGCAACGATGCAGGGATGGTGGTCACGCTGATGGACTGGGGCGCCACACTACTTTCCGCCCGTATCCCGCTAACCGATGGCAGCGTCCGTGAAGCGTTGCTGGGGTGCGCCAGCCCGGAATATTATCAGGATCAGGCCGCCTTTCTTGGCGCATCGATTGGCCGCTACGCCAATCGCATTGCCAACAGCCGTTACACCTGGGCGGGTGAAACCGTCAGTCTGCTGCCAAGCCAGGGTGAAAACCAACTGCACGGCGGGCCGGACGGCTTTGACAAACGTCGCTGGCAGATAGTCAACCAGAACGATCGTCAGGTGCTGTTTGCACTGACGTCTGACGATGGCGATCAGGGCTTCCCCGGCCATCTCTGCGCCACCGCGCAGTATCGTCTCACCAACGATAACCGAATCTCCATTACCTATCGTGCGACGGTAGATAAGCCCTGCCCGGTGAACCTGACCAATCACGTCTACTTTAACCTGGACGGCGAGCAGTCGGACGTACGCCAGCACAAGCTACAGATTCTGGCTGATACGTACCTGCCGGTTGATGAAAGCGGTATTCCACGCGACGGGCTGAAATCCGTTGCCGGAACCTCGTTCGACTTCCGCAGCGCAAAAACCATCGCCAGCGCGTTTCTTGCCGATGACGATCAGCGCAAGGTAAAAGGTTACGATCACGCCTTTTTATTGCAGACCAAAGGAGATGCCTGCCAGCCAGCCGCGCATCTGTGGTCGCAGGATGAGAAATTGCAGATGAAGGTTTATACCTCCGCTCCGGCGCTGCAATTCTATTCCGGCAACTATCTGGGCGGCACGCCGTCGCGCGGGCCTGAACCTTATGCCGACTGGCAAGGCCTGGCGCTGGAAAGCGAATTTCTGCCAGACAGCCCGAACCACCCGGAATGGCCGCAACCTGACTGCGTGTTGCATCCCGGCGACGAGTACGCCAGCCTGACGGAATATCAGTTTATTCCGGCCTGACGATGAGCCATAACAGGCCCGATGGTGCCAGCTATCGGGCCTGTGGCGCGTCGCTTTGCTCAAATCCCCACCACTCAAAGACAAAATCGCAACTCCGGGTTCACAAGAACCTTACACTGCGTCACTATTTTCGCTATGGTTATGCGTAAGCGTTGCCGCTGACCTGTCACGGCAATATAATGAGAATTATTATCATTCAATAAAGCTTGAGGAGTGAGAGTATGGCTGTAACTAAGCTGGTTCTGGTACGTCACGGCGAAAGTCAGTGGAACAACGAAAACCGTTTCACCGGTTGGTACGATGTTGACCTGTCCGAGAAAGGCGTGGGTGAAGCAAAAGCGGCAGGTAAACTGCTGAAAGAGGAAGGCTATAGCTTCGATTTTGCTTATACCTCCGTGCTGAAACGTGCCATCCACACGCTGTGGAACGTCCTGGACGAACTGGATCAGGCCTGGCTGCCGGTTGAAAAATCCTGGAAGCTGAACGAACGTCACTACGGCGCACTACAGGGTCTGAACAAAGCGGAAACCGCTGAAAAATACGGTGATGAGCAGGTTAAACAGTGGCGTCGCGGTTTTGCCGTAACCCCGCCGGAGCTGACCAAAGATGACGAGCGTTACCCGGGCCACGATCCGCGTTATGCGCAACTGACCGAGAAAGAGCTACCGCTGACTGAAAGCCTGGCGCTGACTATCGATCGCGTGATCCCTTACTGGAACGAAACCATTCTGCCGCGCATGAAAAGCGGTGAGCGCATCATCATCGCCGCTCACGGTAACTCTCTGCGTGCGCTGGTGAAATACCTGGATAACATGAGCGAAGAAGAGATTCTCGAACTGAACATCCCGACCGGTGTACCGCTGGTGTACGAGTTCGACGAAAACTTCAAACCGATCAAACATTACTATCTGGGTAACGCTGACGAGATCGCGGCAAAAGCGGCGGCCGTAGCGAACCAGGGTAAAGCGAAGTAATCCGATTTGCCTGATGGCGCTTCGCTTATCGGGCCTACGGGTTGGCAATATGCGTCCTGTAGGCCGGATAAGGCGTAAGCCGCCATCCGGCAATACATGCACTTAAACCCCGATAACCCCGTCGAGCACCACCTGCGCCCTGCCCTGTGAACAACGTTCCACACGACCCCGAACGTTATACACTTCCGCCAGGCTTTCTGCGGTAATAACCGCTTCCGGCGCGCCGCTGGCCACCAGTTTGCCCTCCTTCAGCATCAGCACATGTTCGCTGTGGCGTAGCGCGATATTAATGTCATGCACCACCACAACCGTCACCATATTGCGCGCCCGCGTTTCCCGCGCGATCAGATCCATAACGTGAAACTGATAGTTCAGATCCAGCGCGCTAAGCGGCTCGTCCAGCAACAAAAGTTCCGGGTAGCGAATCAGCGACTGCGCCAGCCCCACCAGTTGCCGCTGGCCGCCGGAAAGCTGGTCAAGATAGTGCAGCGCCAGATGCGCAATGCCGAGTTGATCCAGGATTGCCAGCACCTGCGAGTGGCTGTTCGCGCCATCTCGCCCGCCGGACGCCCGCTGCGCTACGATAATCGACTCCAGCACATGCAGATGTACGCCCTGCGGCAGCGACTGAGGTAAAAACACCACCTTTTCCGCACGCCGGGCAAACGGCAGCGACATCAGGTTCTCACCGTCCAGCATGACCTCGCCACGGGCTTTATTCAGCCCGGCCAGCGCGCGTAATAACGTTGATTTCCCGCAGCCGTTCGGCCCCAGCAGAACGGTAATTTTACCGCGCGGCAGCTCAGGCACGCTGAGATCGCGAATAACTGGGTGTTTCGGATAACCGGCGCTTATTCCCTTGAGGATCAACCCGCTCATGACATGCTCCCCCGGTGGCGCAAAATAATGCTCAGGAAGAACGGCACACCCACCAGCGACGTTACGATGCCTACCGGGATGATCACACCAGGAACAATATTCTTCGACGCGATCGAGGCCAGCGACAGCACCAGCCCCCCCATCAACACGCTGCCCGGTAGATAGAACCGGTGATCTTCACCAAACAGCATTCGCGCAATGTGCGGCGCGACCAGACCGATAAAACCGATTGGCCCGACAAACGCCACCGACAGCGCCGATAGCAGGCTGATGCGCAGCAGCGATGACAGGCGCAGGCGCCGCACGTCAATGCCAAAACTCATCGCCCGATCTTCCCCCAACCGCAGCGCCGTCAATTGCCAGGCGCTACGCATCGACCACGGCAACACAATGGCAAACACCAACGCCAGCACGCCGAGCTTTTCCCACGACGCGCGCGCCAGGCTGCCCATCGTCCAGAACACCAGCCCCTGTAGCGTGTCCTCATCGGCAACGAACTGCATCATCGACACCAGCGCATTAAAAGTAAACACCAGCGCGATACCGAACAGCACCACGCCAGAGGTCGCCACGCGCGTCCAGCGAGTAATCCCGTCCAGCAGCAGGGCAGACAGCAGCGCAAAAGCAAAGGCATTCGCGGGAATAAACCAGGCGGCAGGAACGCCGGGAATGCCGATACCCAACACGATCGCCAGCGCAGCGCCAAAGGCCGCTGCGGAAGAAACGCCCAGCGTGAACGGACTCGCCAGCGGGTTGTTCAGGATCGTCTGCATTTCGGCGCCCGCCAGCCCCAAAGCCATTCCCACCAGTAACGCCATCAGCGCATAGGGTAAACGGATATCCCAGACAATAACGCGCGTCCCCGCATTAACGCTTGCCGGGTGCAGCAGCGTTTGCCAGAGCTCGCCGAGCGACAGACCAGACGGGCCAAGCGTAGAGTCCAGCACCAGAGAGGCGACTATCGCCGCAATAATCAGCAGCGCCAGCATCAACCGCTTGCGTACCACAAGACGGTAGCGATCGTCGATCGACGGAGCATTAGCGGATAGCGACATAACGTTCCTTACCTGTAGAGTCATTTCGGCGGATTGAGCACATCGCTAATCTGCGCGTCGCTGAGTGTAATGCCAAAGAAGTCCTGGTAAAAGCGGCGGGTCTCCTTGCGCATATCCACATCGGCAAAGCGCTGCGGGTAGAGCGTTTTTGCCAGCCAGAGGAATTGTAACGCCTCTTCGCTGGTCTCCCGGCACCACCAGAACATCCCTTTCGGGTTCACATACACGCGATGATGAATCACGGCGTCCACCTGCGCCCACTGGGGAGAAGTCAGGATGGCATCCGCATCCCGCTTATTCATGGCGACAATCACCGCCGGATTTGCCGCAACAATCTGCTCAAGAGCGACTTCCCCCGTCCGGTTTTGCTTGTGGCTAAACCAGCGCTCGGCGACGTTTTTTGCACCGGCCAGATCCATCCAGTCCTGATTAAGCGACGGCCTGCCGGAAGTGGTCAGCGGATTGCCCATGCTGTGATAGAGGGTCATTCGCTGATCTTCAGGAAGATCGCTTAAGCGCGCCTTTACCCGCGCCACATTGCGGTCAAAATACTGCTGATACCGCTGCGCTTTATCCTGCGCATCCGGCCCCAGCACCTCCGCTGTTTTATGCACCCGGGCGGTCAGCGCCTGCATGGAGTTCGCCTCAAACGCCAGTACGCGCACTCCCGCCTGCTGGAGCAGCGACGCCCTCGGCACCGTCATCGATTTCGGCACAAACAGCAGTTGCGTACCGAGCGAGATGATCTGCTCCGGGTCCAGTTCGTGACCGCTGTTGACGCTGACAACGGCGACATTCTCAATACGCGGCAGACTCTGGCGAAAAAGCGGAATCGTCTTTGCAATCATCGATGTGCCAACAATATTATCGCCATACCCCAGCATGGTGATGATGGTGTTTTGCGCCGGCCACGGTGAAGCGATGCGCACATCGCTGTGCGGCTGCGCGGCAAACAGGCTCCCCGCCACCAGCCAGGCCAGCGCGGGAAAAATGCGGGTTAGCGTCATGACTCCATCCTTTAAAAATCAAACGTGACGGAGGCGCGAACTTCACGCCCGCTGCCGATAAAGGCGCTGGGTGAACCGTTATCGCCATCGGTGCCTGACGGGAAGATTGATGCCCAGTAGTGCTTATCGAACACGTTGTTAACCACCACGCGGAAGGTGGTCGGCACGCTGCTGATTTTCGTGGTGTAGCGGGTGCCCAGGTCCCAGGTGGTGTAGCTGCTGGCCCATGCGGTGTTGGTATCGTTGGCGGCACGCTTGCCGGTATAGTGAACGTTAGCGCTGTATACCCATTCCGGCATCGACGGTAAACTGTACTCCGCCAGCATGTTCGCCTGCACTTTCGGTACGCCTACCACCCGTTTATCGCTGGTGGTATCGCTCACCGTATCTTTCAGTTTCGGATCGAGGAGCGTCACGCCGCTGTAGATATTCAGCCCTTGCCAGACATTACCGGAGGCCGTCAATTCCAGACCGTTATTGACCTGGTTCCCCTGTTCCTTATAGACATTGTCGCCGGGATCGACATAGGCAAATGGACGCTCAAGACGGAACAGCGCCGCCCCCAGATTCATCCCGGAGACATCGGCTTTTAGCCCCATCTCATATTGTTTGCTGCGATACGGGTCGAGGGTTTGCCCGGCATTTTTCACGTCGCTATTGGTTGGCGCCGTCCCGCCCTGTTCCAGCGACTCCGCATAGCTGACGTAGGCCATCACATTCGGGGTGATTTTATACATCAACGCCGCATTCGGGCTTAAACCGTTCTCATCAATCTGGCCGGTTTTATGACCGCTTTTATTGTAGTTCTGCGACTGAATCCAGCTCTGGCTCAAGTAGAACATCGCCGACCATTTCGGCGTGAAAGTCACGGTATCCCCAAGGGTAATGCTCTGTTGCGTGTTGACGCTGGATTTATAACGATCCCCACCGGTTATGATTTTGCCATCGCCCTTTTCGTACATCTCAGAGGGGTGGTACATATTGGTGGTGTCCCAGCTATAAGACGGCCCCGTCCCTTTCGCACTGTACAGCGACCAGACATAACCGGTGGTCGAGAGCGCAATATCATGCCCGACAGAACCAGTATCAACATGACCGTTAAGCGTGGCGGTATTGCTCAGTACGCGAAAACGTCCTGCGGCAGTAGAGTCTTTCAGCGAACGGCTGATATCGCCCTGGTTATTGATAATTTTGCTGGATACGTTACGCATCGCACGATCCGCCTGCTGCCAGCCAACGCCCGCCGTTACGGACCAGTCATCATTGAGATAATGAATAAGACGCGTGCTCACCGTGTCGGTTGTCAGATCGTTCCCGGCCGTGCTGAGCGCCAGATTTTTATCTTTGGGATCGGGTGCGGAAGGTAATTTAATGTTCGGGCCATAGCTGAAGCTACCCGGATAGCCTTTTTGAATAAACTCATAGTGGCTGGCATCCAGCTGCAATTGCGTGCCTGGCTGAATATTCCAGTCCAGCGCCACGGAAAGCAACTTACGGCGCAGCGTACTGTCATCCAGATTCCCCTCACCTTCCTGATCCAGCACATTCACGCGATAGCCAAAACGGTTGTCATCATCAATGTGTCCGCCCAAATCGACATGCCCGGTGAAGGCGCTCCGGCTTTGATAACCCAGAGTGACTTTGCGCAGCGTCTCTTCCGTTGGGCGTTTGGCGACAAAATTAAACTGTCCGGCCGGACTTGCCGGGCCGTACAGCGCGCCGGTCAGGCTGTTGAGCACATCCAGGCGTTCCAGCATCTCAACGGGGAAAGCGGTGGTTGAGACGATGTTCAACCCATCCAGGCGGCTGTTGGCAACCACGCTACCCTGCATCCCCCGGCTCTGCGGTCTGCCGACATCCATGCCGCCGCGCGCCTGCATTTGTGTGCTGGGCGAGTATTTCAGCAGTTCGCTCACGCTTTGCGCCTGCTGGTTCTCAATCATCTCTTTGGTGACGGTCGTGGTCGAATACGGTGTATCAACCCAGGCTTTATTGCCCAGCGGCCCGACATCGATATCATTGGTTTTGAATCCAGCGCCGGAAGCGGCATGCGTGGTATCGGCAGAAGGCTGGCTGGTGACGATAATTTCATCTTCAGAGGTGTTTGCCGCATGTGCGCTGTGCGGCGCCAGGGAAATGAGAAGAGGCAACAGCGTTGCCAGTTGAGTGGGCTTATTCATTTGTATTATCAATCGTTATGTAAAAATTTATATTACGACCGATATAAGTGTAAAAAGTTGATCACGATCACATCAAAACTTTTAAACAAAGAACTAACTCTTTTGGATTACAAACAGTTAGTAGAAAAAAACCGGCCTGATTTGCCGGTTTTTCAATTGCGCAACGTGCGTTGGCAGGAGGAATTATCCGCGACGGGCTTTCACCGCATTCGACAACTGACGCAGCAGCGCATCCGTATCTTCCCAGCCGATGCAGGCGTCGGTAACGCTCTTACCGTAGGTCAGCGGTTCGCCGCTTTCCAGGCTCTGATTACCTTCCACCAGATGGCTTTCCACCATCACGCCAATGATCGCGTTTTCGCCACGCGCAATCTGCTGGCAAACATCCGCACAAACGTCCATCTGCTTTTTAAACTGTTTGGAGGAGTTCGCATGGCTGAAATCGATCATAACCTGCGGCGCAAGCCCCGCTTTAGCAAGACCTTCTTTTACTTCTGCCACATGTTGCGCGCTGTAGTTTGGCTCTTTGCCTCCACGCAGAATAATGTGGCAGTCGCCGTTGCCGCTGGTATTCACAATGGCGGAGTGCCCCCACTTAGTGACGGAGAGGAAGCAGTGAGGCGCACCGGCGGCATTGATGGCGTCAATCGCTACTTTGATGGTGCCGTCGGTGCCATTTTTAAAGCCGACCGGGCAGGAAAGACCGGAGGCCAGCTCGCGGTGTACCTGAGACTCCGTGGTACGTGCGCCAATCGCGCCCCAGCTCATCAGATCCGCCAGATATTGCGGGGTGATCATATCAAGGAACTCACCCGCAGCAGGTAATCCGCTGTCGTTAATGTCGAGCAATAGCTTGCGGGCAATACGCAGGCCATCGTTAATCTGGAAGCTGTTATCCATATGCGGATCGTTGATCAGCCCTTTCCAGCCCACCGTGGTGCGCGGTTTTTCAAAATAGACGCGCATGACAATTTCAAGCTCGCCTTTTAGCTCTTCACGCAGCGTCATTAAACGAGCGGCATACTCTTTGGCGGCAACCGGATCATGAATTGAGCACGGCCCAATCACCACCAGCAGGCGATCGTCATTCCCTTTCAGGATTTTATGAATCGCTTTGCGGGCATGGGCAACGGTGTTTGCTGCATTCTCTGTAGCGGGAAATTTTTCAAGGAGTGCGACTGGCGGTAATAACTCGTTGATCTCTTTAATACGTAAATCGTCGTTCTGATAATTCATGATTATTCCAGTGTTGCCATACTTATCTAATTAAATGCAATCCCTTCAATCTATCTCTTTGGCTAAAAAGTGTAAACTGACTTTTACACTTCGAACGGACTAATCCTGGAATTAGGAAAAAAAACGCCAGAAAGTAGCGAAAAACGAGATCTAACCTACAATTTTTAACTGCAAACACTCTTTTTGTGAGTTTTTTCAAGATTCTCTGCTGGGCTAAATCGCCAGTGCGGGATCTTTAACCCCTCTCTGAGATTTTACTGGCACATGCACTGTTGGAAGAGTTATCCGACATATCGACCATAACAGGAGCATCTTATGAAAATGACAAAACTGGCCACACTTTTTCTTACTGCCATACTCAGCCTTGCCAGTGGCGCAGCGTTGGCCACCGACGCGAATACGCAGTCCAACAACGGACAGGCAAACTCTTCGGCGGATGCCGGACAGGTCGCCCCTGACGCCCGCGAAAACATCGCGCCAAACAATGTGGACAACAGCCAGATTAATTCCGGCGGCACCATGCTTCACCCGGATGGCTCATCAATGAACCACGACGACATGACCTCCGATGAAGTGCATAAAAACACCATGTGTAAGGACGGCCGCTGCCCGGACGTGAATAAGAAAGTGGAGACCGGCGACGGCATCAACAACGACGTTGATACTAAAACCGATGGCACCACGCAGTAAGCCTGAAAAAAGGCCAGGTAACGGGAGAGCTGACGCTCTCCTTTTTATTTTGTCAGCCCAAAACTTGTATGATGTCATACAGTAATAATGAAAATAACAAAGGGATGACACGATGGCACATTCACACTCTCATACTGCTTCGCATCTGCCGGAAGATAAGAACGCGCGTCGGTTGCTGTTCGCATTTTGTGTCACCGCCGGATTTATGCTGGTTGAAGTGGTGGGCGGCATTCTTTCAGGATCGCTGGCGCTGCTGGCCGATGCCGGGCATATGCTTACCGATGCCGCAGCCCTGTTGTTCGCTCTGATGGCCGTACAGTTTTCCCGTCGTCCTCCAACCATTCGCCACACTTTCGGCTGGCTGAGACTGACAACGCTGGCCGCGTTTGTTAACGCCATCGCATTAGTGGTGATTACTCTTTTAATCGTCTGGGAAGCCATTCAGCGCTTCTATACGCCACGCCCTGTCGCAGGCGGCATGATGATGACTATCGCAGTGGCAGGCTTGCTCGCCAACGTGTTTGCGTTCTGGCTCCTGCACCGGGGGAATGAAGAAAAAAACCTCAATGTGCGTGCCGCCGCGCTGCATGTGATGGGGGATTTACTGGGATCGGTCGGCGCCATTTTTGCCGCACTGATTATCATCTGGACAGGCTGGACGCCAGCGGATCCGATTCTCTCGATCCTGGTTTCCATACTGGTGTTACGCAGCGCCTGGCGTCTGTTAAAAGACAGCGTGAATGAATTACTGGAAGGCGCGCCGGTTTCGCTGGATATCGCGGCGTTGCGTCGCCATCTCAGCCGGGGTATTCCCGAAGTACGCAATGTGCATCACGTCCATGTCTGGATGATAGGAGAAAAACCCGTGATGACGCTGCATGTGCAGGTGATCCCGCCGCACGATCATGACGCGTTGCTGGCGCGCATCCAGCATTTCCTGATTCACCATTACCAGATTGAGCACGCCACCATTCAGATGGAATATCAGCCGTGCAACAGGCCGGACTGCCACCTGAATCAGGGGCTATCCGGCCATTCGCATCATCACCACTAACTGGAAAGCGCGTGTGAGCCTCGTTCGCGCGCGCTGTTGATCCACATCCGGCTGCCATTCAGGGCGATGAAGGTCAGGATCAGATACTCCAGCGACATCGCATAGACGCCTTGCAGTGCGAAGATCACCACGCTTATCACGTTGATAATCCCCCACAGCAGCCAGTTTTCGACGTACTTGCGCGTCATCAGGATCATCGCCACAATCGACAGCACCATCATGCAGGAGTCCCAGAACGGGAAGGCATCAGGCTGCAATTCCGGTACGGCGACCGACAATCCCAGCGCCTGCATCAGGTTGACGGCGACGCGAGTCAGGAAAGCAAATACCGGATCGATATACGCGGTCATCAGACCTATCGCCACCACGCATACCGCCAGCCAGGCCAGCGCTTTTGGCAGCGGCAGCCAGCGAATTTTCAATTCAATCTCATGCTGGCTTGTTTTGCGGGACCAGGCATACCAGCCGTAAATATTGGCGGCAAAGAAAAATACCTGAAGCAACAGGCTGGCGTAGAGTTGGATCTGAAAAAAGATGATCGCGAATAGCGTCACGTTAATCAGGCCGAAAAAATAGTTGCTGATCTTTTCCAGGCTGGCAAGCCCGATACACAGCAAACCCGCAACGGTGCCGACAGCTTCAATCCATGACAGGTCGTAACCGCCAGCGCCAATTGGAATATGAACCAGAATGTTCTGTGTGCTAAAAAAATCCATCTTTCCCCCAGAGCGTTTTACGTTTTACGCTCGTAGTGTAGCCGCAAATTCCAGCATACGGTTGAGCGGCAGCAGCGCCCCTTCTCGCAACGCCTGGTCAACGTGAATCTCATGGGCCTGCCCGCCCTGCTCTAACCCCTCAGCAATCGCCTTAAGGCCGTTCATCGCCATCCACGGACAATGCGCGCAGCTACGGCAGGTCGCCCCTTCTCCGGCTGTCGGCGCTTCAAGCAACTCTTTATCAGGCACCGCCTGCTGCATTTTATAGAAAATGCCCCGGTCGGTCGCCACAATAAGCTGCTTATGCGGCAGCGTGCGGGCGGCATTAATCAGCTGGCTGGTAGACCCGACGGCATCCGCCATATCGACAATCGATTGTGGCGACTCAGGATGCACCAGCACGGCGGCATCCGGGTACAAACCTTTCATCCGGGTCAACGCCTGGGTTTTAAATTCATCATGAACGATACAGGCCCCCTGCCAGCAGAGCACATCCGCGCCGGTCTGCTTTTGCACGTAATGTCCCAGGTGACGATCCGGCGCCCAGATAATTTTCTCGCCCAGACTGTCCAGATGTTCAATCAGTTCAACAGCGATACTGGAGGTAACAACCCAGTCAGCGCGGGCTTTGACGGCAGCAGACGTGTTGGCGTAAACCACTACCGTGCGATCCGGGTGGGCGTCGCAAAACGCGCTAAATTCGTCAATCGGACAGCCCAGATCCAGCGAGCATTCCGCCTGTAGAGTCGGCATCAGGATGGTTTTTTCCGGGCTGAGAATTTTGGCCGTCTCGCCCATAAAACGGACGCCAGCGACCAGCAACGTGGAGGCAGGATGTTTCGCGCCAAATCGCGCCATCTCCAGCGAGTCGGAAATGCATCCTCCGGTTTCTTCAGCCAGTTGCTGGATTTCGGGATCGGTGTAATAGTGCGCCACCATGACGGCATCGCGCGCTTTCAGCAGACGTTTGATTTTCTCGCGGTAGAATTGCTTTTCATCCACGCTTAGCGGAGTCGGTTTCGGCGGAAACGGATAGATTGCGGCTTCCGGGTCAAACATTACGCTCATCATGCTTTCTCGTTTTACTGGCTTAACGAAATAACCGATATAAAGCGTAACCCACGCCACAATCGGTTAAATTTGTTTTATATGCTAAACAAGATAGCCGATTGGTTGGCAAAAGTCACAACAATTGCGCTTGATAATGCCGGATGGCGGCGCAAGCGCCTTATCCGGCCTACGGGTCGCCGACTGACGTCTTATCCGACCTGAACGAGTGCATCGCTGTAGGCCTGATAAGCGCAGCGCCATCAGGCACAAATTCTGCGCATAGCAAAAAGGCGCCTTTAGGGCGCCTTTTTGCATTGGTGGGTCGTGCAGGATGACTCGGCTTCGCCTCGCCCTTCGGGCCGTTGCTGACGCAACGTTATCCTTCACGTTTAACACCTGAGAGCGATGTTAAAATTGGTGGGTCGTGCAGGATTCGAACCTGCGACCAATTGATTAAAAGTCAACTGCTCTACCAACTGAGCTAACGACCCCTTGCGGGATTTTACTGCTTAATCATTCAGGATGGTGGGTCGTGCAGGATGACTCGGCTTCGCCTCGCCCTTCGGGCCGTTGCTGACGCAACGTTATCCTTCACGTTCTCTACCAGTAACCACCTTTAAAACTGGTGGGTCGTGCAGGATTCGAACCTGCGACCAATTGATTAAAAGTCAACTGCTCTACCAACTGAGCTAACGACCCATACGGGTGTTACCTGAAAGATTTTACTCGGCACCAATTTAAAATTGGTAGGTCGTGCAGGATGACTCGGCTTCGCCTCGCCCTTCGGGCCGTTGCTGATGCAACGTTATCCTTCACGCTTAACATCTGAGTGTGATGCTAAAACTGGTGGGTCGTGCAGGATTCGAACCTGCGACCAATTGATTAAAAGTCAACTGCTCTACCAACTGAGCTAACGACCCGAGTGGTGGGTGATGACGGGATCGAACCGCCGACCCCCTCCTTGTAAGGGAGGTGCTCTCCCAGCTGAGCTAATCACCCGATACTACGCTGGATACTGCTTACTAACTAAATTAGTGGTGGGTCGTGCAGGATTCGAACCTGCGACCAATTGATTAAAAGTCAACTGCTCTACCAACTGAGCTAACGACCCACTTTTGCGCTGCTTTCGGTTTGTTTGATATCCCCTGGCAACGGCGGCATATATTACTGATTTCAGATTTCAGCGCAACAAAAATTTCGATGTAGATCACTCAACTGCTTAGGAATCGCACGACGAGACCAGAAATAACGCGATTTCTGGTCGCGTGGTGTGCATTACATCGCGTTAAGACGTTTTTGCGCTTGTTTTGCGCCATCAGTGCCAGGGTATTTACTGATAACCTGCTGATAAACCGCTTTGGCTTTTGCCGCGTCGCCTTTGTCCTGCATGATGACGCCGACTTTGTACATCGCGTCAGCCGCTTTTGGTGACTTCGGGTAGTTTTTGACTACCGAGGCAAAATAAAATGCGGCATCATCTTTTTTACCCTTGTTGTAATTCAACTGGCCAAGCCAGTAATTGGCATTCGGCTGATAAGTTGAGTCCGGGTATTTTTTGATGAAGTTCTGAAACGCCACAATCGCATCATCCTGGCGGGACTTATCCTGCACCAGAGCAATTGCCGCATTGTAATCGGTATTGGCGTCGCCGCTTTGTACCGGCGCACCTGACGTCGCCGCGCCCGCGCCAGGCGCAGGTGTTGCGGTTGCCGCCCCGCTTTGCTCGCCGCCCGCCGACGGCGTCGCTGCGCTACCGCTGCTCAGACTGTCCATCTGTAGCAGGATCTGCTTCTGCCGTTCAACAACCTGATTCAGCTGATACTGGCTTTCCTGGATTTGACCACGCAGGGAATCAATATCGGACTGATTATCAGAGAGTTGTTGCTGGAGTTGGGTTAAAAGCTGGCTGTGAGCATTCGAAATACGCTCGAGTTGAGTGACGCGGTCTTCGACCGAGCCTGAGCCGACACTACTGATTGGCGCCTGAGCAAAAGCGGCCCAGGGGGCCGCTATGCCAACCAGTAACGACAGACTCAACAGGTGATGTCTGAAGTTACTGCTCATGCAATTCTCTTAGTAAACCAGTACGGCGCGACGGTTTTTAGCGTAAGCCGCTTCGTCGTGACCCAGTACTGCGGGTTTTTCTTTACCGTAAGAAACGATGGAGATCTGGTCAGCAGAAACGCCTTTACCCTGCAAGTACATCTTAACAGCGTTAGCACGGCGTTCGCCCAGGGAGATGTTGTACTCAGGAGTACCACGTTCGTCCGCATGACCTTCTACGGTGACTTTGTAAGACGGGTTGCTACGCAGGAAGTTAGCGTGCGCATCCAGCATTGCCGCGAAGTCAGAACGGATATCGTACTTGTCCAGATCGAAGTAAACGATGTTGTTCTGCTGCAATTGCTGCATCTGCAAACGCGCTTGCTCTTCAGAAGACATGTTGCCGCTGCCGTTCGCATCCATACCAGTGCCTGCACCCAGCATGCCTTCGCTGCCGTCATTGCTGGCGTTCTTGTTGGAAGAACATGCAGCAATTGCCATAACAGGCAGAGCGATCATCAGCCCTTTCAGCACTTTGTTCAGTTGCATTTCAATGATTCCTTTACTAATCAATTAATTATTATCACAGATACGGCGACCAGGCAGGGAATTTAACCTGACCATCGGTTGCCGGAAGACGCGCCTTGAAACGCCCATCTGTAGAAACCAAATTCAGCACGGATCCCATCCCCTGAGAAGAGCTGTAGATTACCATAGTGCCGTTAGGTGCCAGACTTGGCGTTTCATCCAGGAACGTTGACGACAGAACCTGTACGCCACCCGCTACCAGATCTTGTTTGGCAATGTGCTGCTGACCATTCGCCGAGCTTACCATTACCATAAATTTACCGTCGCTGCTCACATCCGCATCCTGGTTTTGCGAACCTTCCCAGGTGATACGCTGCGGAGCACCGCCGTTCACGTTAACTTTATACACCTGCGGACGACCGGCCTGGTCAGAGGTAAAGGCCAGGTTCTGGCTGTCCGGGAACCACGTTGGTTCGGTGTTGTTGCTGCGACCATCCGTCACCTGACGAATCTGACCAGAACCAATGTCCATCACATACAGGTTCAGGCTACCGGTTTTAGACAGGGCAAACGCCAGTTTGCTGCCATCCGGCGAGAACGCAGGCGCGCCGTTGTGACGCGGGAACGACGCAACCTGACGCACAGCCCCGTTAGCCAGCGTCTGGATAACCAGCGCGGAACGACCGCTTTCGAAGGTTACGTAGGCCAGTTTAGAGCCGTCAGGAGACCACGCCGGAGACATCAGCGGCTGCGGAGAACGGTGAACCACGAACTGGTTGTAGCCATCGTAGTCAGACACGCGCAACTCATACGGGAACTGGCCGCCGTTAGTCTGCACAACGTAAGCGATACGGGTGCGGAATGCGCCCTTGATGCCGGTCAGCTTCTCAAACACTTCATCACTTGCAGTATGGCCAGCATAACGCAGCCACTGCTTGTTCACTTTGTAAGAGTTCTGCGCCAGTACAGTACCCGGTGCGCCGCCAGTGTCAACCAGCTGATAAGCAACATTGTAGGAACCGTCAGGATTCGGAGTCACCTGACCGACAACAACCGCATCAATACCCAGCGCAGACCATGCCGCCGGCTGAACTTCTTGCGCCGTACCCGGCTGCTGCGGCAGACGAGAACGATCCAACGGATTGAATTTACCGCTGTTGCGCAGGTCAGCGCCAACGATGCCGCCAATATCTTCAGGCGCAGCTCCCGGCCCTGCCCACTGGAATGGCACAACGCCAATCGGGCGCGCCGAGTCCACCCCCTGGGTGATCTCGATACGTACTTCTGCGTGCAGCACCGCTGCCCACAGCATTAAGAAACCAAATGCTACTCGTAATGCCTGCTTCATCATATCTCCCTTATCCGGGCGGAAAGCCCACGATAATTTAGCAGAATGTTAACAAACTCAAATACACAAAACTACCAGAACCCAGCGACTCCCGTAGCGTTTCTTTCCCCGCCGTGACGGGGAAAGTTTAGCTTACGGTTTAAAGTCCAGAGGTGCGTTTTTAAACACTTCGTATACCGCCTGGCTTGGTGGTTTTGGAATCTTCGCCTGTCGGGCCGCAGCAAGCGCTGCCTGACAAAGCGCGGGATCGCCACCTTCAGACTGAATATCCAGCAACAGGCCGTCTGGAGCCAGTTTTATACGCAACGTACAGGTTTTACCTGCATAGGACGATGCGTCGTAAAACTTACTTTCAATGGCCGATTTAATCTGCCCGGCATAGTTGCTGATATCCGCGCCTGATGCACCATTGTTTTTAGTATTACCACTCCCCGCAGGAGAAGCATTGCTTCCTGCCGCTCCGCCGCCGGTTTTCGGCGCATTCTTACCGGAGCTTAAATCGCCCAACAGGTCGTCGACGCCAGATGCGGCAGCGGCTTTTTCGGCTGCGGCTTTCTTCGCAGCAGCCGCTTTATCTGCCGCAGCTTTCTTATCGGCAGCAGCCTTCTCAGCAGCAGCTTTTTTTGTCTGCTGCCGCTTTCTCAGCGGCGGCTTTGTCGGCGGCAGCTTTCTTCTCTGCGGCCGCTTTTTCAGCAGCAGCCTTTTCTGCCGCAGCTTTCTTCGCGGCCTCTGCCTGAGCCTGCTTAGCCGCCTCGGCTTCCGCTTTTTTCTTCGCGTCGGCGGCGGCTTTTGCCGCTTCAGCTTCGGCTTTCTTCTTCGCATCAGCAGCCGCTTTTACCGCTTCGGCTTCGGCTTTCTTCTGCGCTTCCGCCGCTGCTTTAGCCTGCGCGTCCGCTTTCGCTTTCGCATCCGCTGCGGCTTTCGCCGCCGCTTCTTCAGCCTGTTTCTGCTGCTCCTGCGCTTTCTTCGCGGCCGCTTCCGCTTGTTTCTGCTGTTCCGCCTGCTCGCGCGCCTGTTCCTGCGCGGCTAAACGTTCTTTCTCAAGTTGCTTCAGTCGTTCCTGTTCAGCCGCCTGCTTCTCGCGAAGCTCTTCAGCTTGCTGCTGCGCCTGTTTTTCACGCTGTTCCGCCGCACGCTTCGCGCTCGCCTGTTGCTGCTGCTGACGATCGTACTGCTGAACAACTGCGCCGGGATCGACCATGACGGCGTCGATGGAAGAACCACCGCCGCCCCCGGCTGAAGCCTCTATATGCTCATCGAACGAACTCCAGATCAGCACTGCAAATAAGATAACATGCAGTACCGCTGAAATAATTATCGCCCGTTTGAGCTTGTCGTTTTGTTCGGTTGCCTTTGACACTCTCGGTTCCCAAAAACTGTGCGCCTGTTACTTGCTATCTTTACGTCCCGGAGACGCAGAAGATCAGATAGGCTGCGTCATCAAGCCAACCGATTTCACGCCCGCACTGTGTAACAAGTTCAGCGCTTTAATTATTTCATCGTAAGGCACGTCTTTCGCGCCACCGATTAAGAAGACCGTTTTCGGATTGGACTCCAGGCGACTTTTCGCTTCGGCAATAACCTGCTCTGGCGGCAACTGATCCATCCTGTCTTTCTCAACCACCACGCTGTATTGCCCAATACCGGAAACTTCAATAATGACCGGCGGATCGTCATTGGTGCTGACGGCCTGCGACTCGGTCGCGTCCGGCAGGTCGACTTCCACACTCTGGGTAATGATCGGCGCCGTCGCCATGAAGATCAGCAGCAGCACCAACAGTACGTCGAGCAACGGTACAATGTTGATTTCGGACTTGAGATCGCGACGACCTCGTCCACGCGTTCTGGCCATGGCTTACCCCTTGTTGCTCTCGCTACTGGTAAACGCCTGACGGTGCAGAATGGCGGTGAACTCTTCCATAAAGTTGTCGTAATTCAGTTCCAGTTTGTTCACGCGCTGATTCAGGCGGTTGTAGGCCATAACCGCTGGAATCGCCGCAAACAGACCGATAGCCGTTGCAATCAGCGCTTCCGCGATACCCGGCGCCACCATTTGCAGCGTCGCCTGTTTCACCGCACCGAGGGCGATAAACGCGTGCATAATCCCCCATACCGTACCAAACAGACCAATATACGGACTGATGGAACCCACGGTGCCGAGGAAAGGAATGTGCGTCTCTAATGTTTCCAGCTCACGGTTCATGGAGATACGCATCGCACGGGACGCCCCCTCAACAACCGCTTCCGGCGCATGGTTGTTTGCACGATGCAGACGCACAAACTCTTTGAACCCGCTATAGAAGATTTGTTCCGAACCCGCGAGGCTATCACGACGCCCCTGGCTCTCCTGATACAGGCGAGACAGCTCGATTCCAGACCAGAATTTATCTTCGAACGCTTCCGCTTCGCGCGCCGCAGCGTTAAGAATACGAGTCCGCTGGATGATGATAGCCCAGGATGCGATTGAAAAACCAATCAAAATCAACATGATAAGTTTAACCAGAAGGCTTGCCTTCAGGAACAAATCAAGGATATTCATGTCAGTCACTGCTTAAACTCCGCGACAATAGACTTGGGAAGCGCACGAGGCTTCATTTTGAGTGGATCAACGCAAACAATCAGAACTTCCGCTTCGTTGAGCACGTTGTTCTCTGCGTTGACAATGCGTTGCGTGAAAACCAAAGAGGTGCCACGCATTGACGTAATTTCAGTTTGGACTTCGAGCATATCGTCGAGTCGCGCAGGCGCATAATATTCCAGCGTCATTTTACGCACCACGAAGGCAACCCGTTCAGCCAACAGCACCTGCTGACTGAAGTGATGATGACGCAGCATCTCTGTGCGTGCTCTTTCATAAAAAGCGACGTAACTGGCGTGGTAAACCACACCACCGGCGTCGGTATCCTCATAATAGACACGAACCGGCCATCGAAATATATTCACTGTACATCCCGGTAATGCAAAAAAAGTTAACGCTTTTAAACGTTGCTACTATACGCGCGCGGATGAGGCTTGGGAATGGGGGGAAGTTAAGGGAGAGTAAAAATTTATGGGCTTATGAAAACCCATAAATTTTTAAGGATACTTCTTATTCAAAAGAAGAAAAAAATCAGACCAACAATAAGCACGATATCGGCGAGCAGCGGGCAAAAGATCCCCTGCCAGTGAACGGCGCGAGGACGAAATCCTACGCCATGAATCACGCCCGTACAGACGGCCCACATCAGCAGAAAACCATGCCAGATTTCCAGCTCGCTTGTTTTCGCCGCGAAACGCGTCGGGTCCCAGAAGATGCAGCCTGCTAACACTAACGCCAGCATAAAGGAAAGCGCCCGTAATGGGCGCTTATCCATTACCGCATACAACGTTGCGATAATACTGGTCATTAGCTGTCTTCTTGTCCGGCTTTACCTGATTCTACGTGCTCAAGCGCCAGCGCAGTGATTATCCCAAATGCACAGGCAAGAAGCGTTCCCAGAATCCATGCGAAATACCACATTTTTAGCTCCTTACTTAGTACAGAGAGTGGGTGTTGCTTTCAATATGTTCTTTAGTGATGCGGCCGAACATTTTCCAGTAACACCAGCTGGTGTAGATCAGAATGATCGGTACAAACACCAACGCAACCCAGGTCATCAGGTTCAGCGTTCTCTGGCTGGAGGTCGCATCCCACATGGTCAGGCTCGCATTCATCATGGTGCTGGAAGGCATCACAAACGGGAACATTGCGATACCGGCAGTCAGGATGATGCAGGCCAGGGTCAGAGAAGAGAACAGGAATGCCCATGCTCCTTTCTCCATACGGGAGGTCAGGATAGTCAGCAGCGGCAGAACCACGCCCAGCGCCGGAACCAGCCACAGGATCGGCGTACTGTTGAAGTTCACCATCCACGCACCGGCTTCACGCGCGACTTCTTTGGTCAGCGGGTTAGATGCGGCGTGATGATCCATCGCGGAAGTCACGACATAACCATCAATACCGTAAACCACCCATACGCCCGCCAGCGCGAAGCACACCAGCGTAACCAGCGCGGCTACCTGTGCCGTCGTGCGGGAACGCAGGTGCAGCTCACCCACGGTACGCATTTGCAGATAGGTCGCGCCCTGGGTAATGATCATCCCTACGCTGACGATACCTGCCAGCAGGCCAAACGGGTTCAGCAGCTGGAAGAAGTTACCGGTGTAGTACAGACGCAGATACTCGTCGATATGGAACGGTACGCCCTGCAACAGGTTGCCAAACGCCACGCCGATAACCAGCGGCGGCACAAAGCTCCCCACGAAGATGCCCCAGTCCCACATGTTGCGCCAGCGGGTGTCTTCAATCTTGGAACGGTAGTCAAAACCGACCGGACGGAAGAACAAGGACGCCAGCACGAGGATCATCGCCACATAGAAACCGGAAAACGCCGCAGCGTAAACCATCGGCCAGGCGGCGAACAGCGCGCCACCGGCGGTGATCAGCCACACCTGGTTACCGTCCCAGTGCGGGGCGATGGAGTTGATCATAATTCGACGCTCGGTGTCGTTACGACCGAGGAAACGGGTGAGCATGCCCACCCCCATGTCGAAGCCATCGGTAACCGCAAAACCGATCAGCAGAATGCCAACCAGCAGCCACCAGATAAAACGCAATACTTCATAATCGATCATTTGACGACTCCTGTCTTAGCGTGCCGGCTGAGAGGCCACATTGGGCTGCTCAAAGTGATAGCGACCGGTTTTCAGGCTGCTTGGGCCACGGCGTGCAAACTTGAACATTAAGTACAGCTCCGCCACCAGGAACAGGGTATACAGGCCGCAAATCAGGATCATGGAGAACAGCAGGTCACCGACCGTCAGTGACGAGTTCGCCACGGCGGTTGGCAGCACCTCACCGATCGCCCACGGCTGACGACCATATTCGGCAACGAACCAGCCTGCTTCTACAGCAATCCACGGCAGCGGGATGCCGTACAGCGCCGCGCGCAGCAGCCATTTTTTCTCACCGATGCGGTTACGAATGACGCTCCAGAAGGAGAGCGCGATGATCGCCAGCAGCAGGAAGCCGCACGCAACCATGATACGGAACGCAAAGTACAGCGGCGCAACGCGTGGGATGGAGTCTTTGGTCGCCATCTCAATTTGCGCTTCGGTCGCGTCAGTGACGTTCGGCGTATAGCGTTTAAGCAGCAGACCGTAGCCCAGATCTTTCTTCACGTTATTGAACTGGTCGCGAACGGCCTGGTCGGTAGAACCGGCACGCAGTTCTTCCAGCAGCGCGTAGGCTTTCATCCCGCTACGGATACGTTCTTCATGCTGCACCATCAGGTCTTTCAGACCGATGACTGGCGTATCGACGGAGCGAGTCGCGATAATACCCAGCGCGTAAGGGATCTGGATAGCCAGTTTGTTTTCCTGCGTCTCCTGATCCGGGATACCGAACAGGGTGAAGGAAGCAGGCGCTGGCTGGGTTTCCCATTCCGCTTCAATCGCGGCGAGTTTGGTTTTCTGCACGTCGCCCATTTCGTAGCCGGATTCGTCACCCAGCACGATAACAGACAGCACAGCAGCCATCCCGAAGCTGGCGGCGATAGCAAAGGAGCGTTTAGCGAACGCGATGTCGCGGCCTTTCAGCAGGTAGTAAGCACTGATACCGAGGATGAACATTGCACCGGTCACATAGCCAGACGCCACAGTGTGAACGAATTTCACCTGCGCAACCGGGTTAAGCACCAGTTCGGAGAAGCTCACCATCTCCATACGCATGGTTTCGAAGTTGAAATCCGATGCGATAGGGTTCTGCATCCAGCCGTTCGCCACAAGTATCCACAGCGCAGACAGGTTGGAACCCAACGCCACCAGCCAGGTGACACACATATGCTGGACTTTGCCCAGACGGTCCCAGCCAAAGAAGAACAGACCTACAAAGGTGGATTCGAGGAAGAAGGCCATCAAACCTTCGATTGCCAGCGGCGCACCGAAGATATCCCCTACATAGTGGGAATAGTAAGACCAGTTAGTCCCGAACTGGAACTCCATGGTCAGACCGGTAGCCACACCCAGAGCGAAGTTGATACCAAACAACTTGCCCCAGAACTTGGTCATATCTTTATAAATCTGTTTGCCGGAAAGGACGTATACCGTTTCCATAATGGCCAGCAGGAACGCCATACCGAGCGTCAGCGGCACAAACAGGAAGTGGTACATCGCGGTCAAGGCAAACTGTAAGCGCGACAGTTCGACTATATCTAACATCATGACTCCTTGCTCATCGCATGAAGACTCCGAGAGTGAACCCCGTTAGAAAGGGTCACACGCATGCCCCAATAAAATTTATTTGCTCCCCTTCACCGTTGCCGTTTCATCATCAGAGGAAACAGCAATGATAAAAAGTTACAAACATGTTAATAAAAAACCTAAATTGATCCCGCAAATATATTACGCCGTAAAATCCCTACAATAAACAGGTTTTTATTGAGTCAAATTTGCATTTTTCGACATTGATCAATTTATAGCTAATTTACCGGTTTCAGGCCAATTTGATCGGCGACAATTTATCGTGTTTTGACATCTTTTTCCAAGCATTAAACATTGATTTAAATCAAAAACACCAAAATTCGTTAACGGTGTATACAATGCGTAAACACAGTGAAAACAATGTTGCGCATATGTATCTCTGAGGGTGTTGGCGGTTATCTAATAGAAAGGTATATATAAAAAAACAGCATTTCATTTAACGTTATCATCGACGACATTCTTTTGCCGTCTGCAACTATTTAGCGTAGACGCTTCAGCGTAATTTTCCACAGGGTCAATTCGCCATGAAAATAATCACAAATATTTTACTTTTGAGCCCATTGAAATTAACACCGGATTGTTATTATTCCGTTAACAATAAAGCCACGCTAAGCGTGGCTTTAATCTGTTTGTCTGAGATTCAGGCAAGCGTGTAGCTAAACGTTCGGGACTGCCCCGGCAGAAAGAGGCCAGCCCCACTTGCGCCCTCTCCTTTCGCAGGGCACGCCTGTTCATCCATCATGGTCTCTGTACATGCGCTAACGGCTCTGCCGAAGGCAACGGTGGCATCACATGAGGTTGTTTCGGACGGATTGTACAGGCGCAGGATGACATCATCGCGATCCTCTGCTTTTTTCAGCGCGCTTAACAGGCAGCCCACCGGCGACATCGTTAACAGGCTGTAATGTTCCGGTACGCAAACATCGGCCTTGTTGAGTTTCATCGCATCCCAGGGAATTTTGTTATAGCACTGAACAGGCGTCAGCCACGCCTTCGCCTGTTGCGCGACACCGGCGCTAAAAGGCGTTCCGCTATAGCTGAACAGGCTAAACCGACTGCGTAGCATTCCGCGCATTTGTGAATCCGGCACCGCCATTTTGATGCCGGAAGGCCGCCCTGGTCGCAGCAGTAGATCCTCTTTCCCCAGCAGCCCCACCCCACGCAGGAGCGTCAAGGCGAACGTTTTCTTCCCTTCGCCGATAACTTCAAATTCACGTAATCCCTCCGTGAAAAGCGCAAGGCCATTTCTCTCTTCCTGAAGCGCCGCATAGTTCAGCATATTCCAGACCGGTACCGGCGCCTCTTTCCACCCCTCTTCCTGCCAGTTTTCCATCGCGCTGTCCTGTACCGGGCGCGTCACTGCGCCAAACTGGGTGTCCGCCAGCACAACATCCGTCGTGAACGGCGTGGGGATTAACACCCGCACGCGGTGATCGTCAGCCTGATTATCCAGCGCCACCTCAACATCAATGCGTCTGCTGTTATGGCTCAGGGTAACGGCGATCTCCACGCCTAACGTTCCGTTGCGCTGCCGCGCGCTGCGTTCGGCAAGATTCGCCGGAACCGCCAGGGCATAGCGAATGACAACCCTGCTCTGCCACGCGTCATGAATCACTTCATATTCCGGTTTTGCCGTCGTCGAAGTAAGCAGCCACTCTTCTCTGGCGGGGGAGTAATCGTACTCATCGCCATCGTCGGATCCCTCTTCCAGCGCCAGTATGCGCTGATAACGCACGCCGCTGTCTTTATCGCGCAGGTTCAGCGTACCGTCATCATTCGCCGTAATCTGCCAGAACGCGTTCTCCAGCAGCGCGTCTGATGAAACCGTCGGGCTCACCACATTGCCCGCTGCGTTCGGTTCGATATAAAGCGTGCGATAGCCCATTGAAGGGATAATCTGCTGGATCTGGATATCAAATTCCATAAACGGCTCGTAGTTACCGTAATGCACAATCTGGCGGTCGATTAAACCGGGATCGATCTCCCGGGCCTGGCGAATGCAATAAGGAATGGCGTTGCCCCGATCATCCCGCAGAGAGAACTGGCTGGCGCGCAGGCGTACCGTGGTGTTAATCACCTCTTCACGCGGCCACGGTATCAGGTTAAACAGCACCAGTTTGTCGGCATCGCTCTGCGGCATGTTGTCGGCGATTTTGCGCTGATAAAAACAGATCAGGTTGTCGGCCATATCCTCAGCCAGCTCGAAACGGGACGCAATTTCGCGGTGTACTTTGTCACTGCAACAGCAGCCGATGCTGTCGTGGGCGTGATTCTTCAGAATCTCTTTCCACATTTTCTCCAGCAGGCCGTGGTGATACTCAAACCCCAGCGTCCAGGCCAGCGTCGCCAGCGGCTCAAGAATGTTGACGATTTTGTTCTCAATGCGCGCATGGGCGATTTTGATGTCCATCCGCGTCGAACCAATGGTGCGATGAACGCGCATATATTTGCCATCAATAAACTCGCCTTTCAGCGTGGCAAGCTGCTCGCGGCGGGCTTCTATGTGTTCAAACACCTCTTCAAAGCGGCTCATCACAAACTTACGCTGCGGGTAGATTTCGCGCAGTTTATCCATCACCGCAAAGATATTTTGCTGCAACGGCATCTGATCGTGGCCATTCGGCAGCAAAATTTCTTTGGTCAGCGACGCGCGCTCCAGCACATCGAAGTAGCTGTCGAGACGTTTACGCAGCCCGGCCTCGTCCTCCGGTAAGTACTTACCAATCGCGTAGCCCAGCGGCAGCACCTGCGCCGTCACTTCACTGCCATCCGCGCTTTGCCATAAAAACTCGGTTTTATCGGTGCCGTGGCGTTCCGAACAACCACGCCAGAACATGGCGCGGGTAATACCGAAACCGTTATAGATATGCGGAAGCTGCCCCGACATGCCGAACGAATCCGGCAGATAGCCAATTTTCATCGGTTCGCCAAACGCCTGGCAGTCGCGCATACCGTACATCAGATTACGCACGATCGACTCCCCGGATACCAGCGTGGTATCCGTTTGGGTATACCACGGGCCGATAATCAGTTTTCCGGCCTGCACCAGTTTTCTTACCCGCGCTTTATTTTCCGCTTTGACGGCGAAATAGTCCTCCAGCACCGCCGTCTGCCCGTCAAGGACATAGTATTTATACTCTGCATCCTGCTCCAGGCGGGTCAGGATCTCCTCCATATTGTTGACCAGCAAAATACGTGACGCTTCCGTGGTGAAATACCATTCACGATCCCAGTGCATGTGCGGCGTAATGTGAACGCGAGATACTGCTTTCATCTTCGTTTCCTGTTAGTTCGTTTATGGCAACACATTGTTAGTCAGATACTTGCCCTGCTTTACCGCATGACGACGCCAGAACAGCAGGATAGTGGTCGATATCGCTGTCCCCACTAACGCTGCGCCAAACCAGCCTGCGGCGGCGGCGAAACCGCCGTATCCGGCGTCATGCAAAAGAAAGAGTGAAAAAATGCCTGCGCCCGGCGTCGAAAGACCAATGTTCATCGCGCCGACAATCGCGCCCGTCACCATTGACCCCAGAACAAAAGAACCGATAACCCGCAGCGGATCTTCAATCGCCATCGGGATTGCCCCTTCCGTAATGCCCGCCAGCCCCAGTAGCCAGGTCGACTTTCCTGTTTCGATCTCAAACTCTTTGAACAGCCTCGGCGCCAGCATCGTTGATGCCGTTACGGTGAAGGCGGACACCATTTTGACCGAGGCGAAAATGGCATACGGGCCGTAGACGCCGTTCGCCATCGCCCCAAGGCAGAACGCGTAAGACGCTTTATTGACCGGCCCGCCCAAATCGAAAGAACACATAAAGCCGAGAATCGCGCCAAGCAGCAGCGCATTGGCGCCGCTCAGCCCATTAAGCCAGGCGGTCAGCGCGTTGTTGATCCACGCAACGGGCTCGCCCACCACAAACAGCATCAGGCTGCCCGCGCCTAAGGTGCCGATGACCGGATACAGATAGAAAGTCAGGAAGCCGTTGAATTTACTGCTCAGGCGAAGATGGTTTTTCACCCAGCGCATCAGATATCCGGCGATCAAGCCACCCGCGATCGCGCCGAGAAAGCCGGAGCCAATCATATTGGCGGCAAGGCCGGCGGCGAATCCGGGGGCCAGCGCGGGTTTATCCGCCAGCGAATAGGCGGTATAGGCGGCGAGCACCGGCACCATCAGGATGCCGAGCATCCCACCGCCCAGCTTGCGGTACATCCACAGCCAAGAGTTCTCCTGATCGAAGAGATGCTGCAAGCCGAGCATTTGCGCCAGCAGCACCGACACGGCCAGTACGGTTCCCCCGGCGACAATCAGCGGCACGGCGAACGAGATGCCGCTCAACAGCGCCTGTTTTAACTCCGTTTTTAGACTCTTAGGCGCTGCCGTTTCCTGGTAAACCGCGCGATCGCCCTGCGCGGGTTCCAGCGCCAGCGCTTGTTGGATCAATGCTTCGGCGTGGCGGATAGGTTCGGCGACGGGCACCGACAGCGCAGGAATGCCCGCAAAGCGCTCACTCTCTTTTATCGCCACCTCTGCGGCGAAAATGCAGGCTTTTGCCGCGTTCAGCTGCTGTGCGGTAAGACGGCCTTCAATTCCGTTAGCGCCCTGCTTTTCCACATACACGTTCACGCCCAGTTTGCGTCCCGCTTTTTCCAGATACTCCGCCGCCATATAGGTGTGCGCAATCCCCGCCGGGCACGCCGTTACGCAGACGATGGTCGGCGCATCCTGTAAGGGCTGAAAAGCGCTTTCCTGATATTGGTCGTCCAGCGCCGACAGTAGCTCATCCGCCGTGGTCGCTGCCAGAATCCTCGCGCGGGTGTCATCATCCGCCAGTCGCGTGGTGAGTGCGGTCAGCAACTGCATATGGGTGCTTCCCGCTTCGCCTGGCGGAATGGCGAGCAGAAAAATCAGCGTCACCGCTTCCGGCCCGTCAACCCCTTCCCACATCATGGGTTCGCGCAGGATGGCCACGGCAAATGCCGCTTCTTTAACCGCCGACGTTTTACCATGCGGCACCGCCAGCCCTTCTCCCAACGCCGTTGGCCCCTGACTTTCACGCAAAAAGACTTCTTCAAGGTAAGCATCGGAATCTGAAATTTTCCCCAGTTGCACGAGCCGCTGGGTTAACGCGTGAATAGCCTCTTCACGACTGCCAAACCGGGCGTTCAGGCATAACGCATCGCGGTGGGTTAACGTCGTCAGGTTCATCATAGTCCTCACACTGTCATTGTATGTTTCAGAAATTGTGCCAGATGAAACAATACATTTATGTGATCATTTTCACTTACGCAAAATAATTTGTATTTAATTTGTATTATTTACAAGAGCTATTGATCGGGCATAATCAACGAAGTCGTATTAATTCATTCATACAAAAGTAAAAAGATGAGCCAAAAACCGTTATACCGACAGATTGCTGACCGAATCCGCGAGCAGATTGAACGTGGCGAACTGAAAGCAGGCGACGCGTTACCCACCGAGCAGACATTGCAGCATGCGTTTGGCGTGAGCCGGGTCACGGTACGTCAGGCGCTCAAGCAACTGACCGAACAGCAGATCATCGAAAGCATTCAGGGCAGCGGGACCTATGTGAAAGAAGAGCGGGTCAATTACGATATCTACCAGCTAACCAGCTTTTACGAAAAACTCGCCGATCGCCATGTTGACACCCACAGTGACGTTTTGGTTTTTGAAGTGATCCCGGCGGACGACTTTCTGCGCAACCAGTTACAACTGGCGGAGAACAACCGGGTCTGGCACGTAAAACGCGTGCGTTACATTAAGCAAAAACCCGTCGCCCTCGAAGAGACGTGGATGCCGCTGGCGCTCTTTCCCGACCTGACCTGGCAGGTGATGGAAAATTCCAAGTATCACTTTATTGAAGAGGTGAAGCAGATGGTCATTGATCGCAGCGAGCAGGAGCTGATCCCGATCATGCCAACCGAAGAAATGAGCCGCACGCTGGCGATCAGCGCAAACAAACCGATCCTGGAAAAGGTTTCTCGCGGATTTCTGAAAGACGGTCAGGTATTTGAATATAGCCGTAATGCGTTTAATACCGATGATTATAAATTTACGTTGATCGCGCGCAGAAAACAGCGCTGATCATGTTTTCTGTTCACGGTATTGTGACAATATGCTACCGGGCTCACAAATAATCCGCCCGGTAAGAAAGAACAAATTATTATCATATTTATCCTTTCATTAACAATGAACCGTGTTCCTATAGAAACATCCATTTCTGTTCCGTTATTTAACTCACAGTTTTGCCTTTGTATTATATTTATCTCTCAATAACCGTTTGCAAAAATAAATAAGACCGCGATCACAAACACAGCATATTATTTATTAACCCCCTGTTCCAATTAAATTAACCAGAGCTGGACAATCAATAATAACTCATTGATAACAAACACCCTTCCAATGATTAATTAAGAACATTAGTTTTAAGAAAGATATTTTGAAAATAGATCAATTGCATCCCTTCCCGCCTGCACAGACACTCCATGACTATTAAAAGGTTGCAGAAACCTGAGTGCGCAATATTAAACGAAGACTCTTACCTTTTGTTCATCAGCTCTACAGAGGATTACTCATGAAAAAATCAACACTTGTTATTGGCGTCATTGGTGCTGACTGCCATGCAGTAGGCAATAAAGTTTTGGATCGCGTTTTTACTGCCCATGATTTTCGCGTAATCAATCTGGGGGTCATGGTAAGCCAGGATGAATATATTGATGCCGCAATCGAAACCGGCGCCGATGCAATTGTCGTGTCATCCATTTACGGCCACGGCGATATCGACTGCCTCGGTTTACGTGAACGCTGCATCGAACGCGGTATTGGTGACATTCTGCTCTATGTCGGCGGCAATCTGGTGGTGGGTAAACATGACTTTGCCGACGTGGAAGCGAAGTTTAAAGAGATGGGCTTTAACCGCGTCTTTGCGCCAAGTCATGATCTGGAAGATGTGTGCCGGTTAATGGCCGGGGACATTAACCCGCGTCATGGTGTTGAACAGCGCTGCCTTGAAGAGGCCATCTGATGCAAATCGTCTCTGTCGATATCGGCTCGACATGGACCAAAGCCGCCCTCTTCGCCAGGGAGGGGGATGCGTTAACCCTGGTGAACCATGTCCTGACGCCAACCACCACATACCATCTGGCAGACGGTTTTTTTGCCAGTCTGAATCAGGTGCTGAATGTCGCCGATGCCCGTCCGTTGCTGAAAAGCGGCGAAGTGCAGTTGAAATACTCCTCATCGGCAAAAGGCGGGCTCGCCGTCGCCGCTATGGGGCTGGTGCCGTCTATCACGCTGGAATCCGCAAAAGTTACTGCCCACTCAGCGGGGGCGAAGATCGCGCAATATTACGCGTATAAGCTCAACCGCCATGACATCCAGGCGTTAGAAAACTCGCCGCCGGACATCCTGCTGTTTACCGGCGGTACGGATGGCGGCGAAGAAAGCTACGGCCTGGCGAATGCGCGCGCGCTGGCGAACTCAAATCTGGATTGCGCGATTATTTATGCCGGAAACCGTGACATTCAGGATGAGGTACAGGCCATTCTGGGGCACAAAGATCTGACCACGGTAGACAACATTCTGCCCGACCTCGATCACCCGAATCCGTATGCCGCCCGCCAGGCCATTTGCGATCTGTTCCTGTCCCGCATCGTGAAAGGCAAAGGGCTGGACGTGATTGTTGGCGAAACCGGCGAAGAGCCGATGCCAACGCCGTGGACCGTCTACGAGCTGGTTAAAGCCATCAGCGACATCGACAGCGCATGGAAAGAGTTCATGCTGATCGATATGGGCGGCGCCACCACCGACGTGTACTCCGCCTGCGCCAATATGCTCTCTCCCGATACCGTGCTGCATGGCGTGCCGGAACCGTTCGTCAAACGCACCGTTGAAGGCGATCTCGGGATGCGCGTCTCTGCCCTTGTGGTCGGAGAAAGCACCCAGGAGATGGTAAACGTCGTGTTTGCCCAACAGCCTGAGCGTCAGGAGGCGTTTTACGGCTATCTGCGCCACCTGGTTTCCCACCCCGATTACCTTCCCCGCAGCGACGAAGAGAAATTCTTCGACGCCCTGCTGGCAGGGCTGTGCGTGGGTTATGCCAGCGAACGTCACGCGGGCACCAAAAAGCAGGTCTGCACCTGCGTGGGCAACGTCGACTTACAGATGGGGCGCGACCTCACCACCGTTCGCAAAGTTGTCGGTTCCGGCGGATGGCTCTCCCGCGCCAGTCAGTTCGACATCCATCGCTGGTTGAAATACCGCGAGCTGGACGATGACGGCAGACGCATTCTCTTACCCGGGCAGTTTGACTATTACCGCGATTCAAAAGGCTTGCTTCCTCTGCTGGCGAACGTCGCCAGGCTGTACCCGCAGCTCGCCGCTCGCACCAGTATTCAATGTTTAACCCTATAAAACCTAAGGCAGCTACGAATGGAACTCCGAAATAAAAAATTAACCCATGACGAATTCATGACCGAGCGGCATCAGGTATTGCAAACCTGGCATACCGGCAAGGACGTCGAGAATTTTGAAGATGGCGTGAAGTATCAGCAAACCATTCCAGAGAAAAAACGCTTTTCTCACGCCCTGTTAAAAGCCGATCAGGAAGGCAAAACGCTCAGCCAGCCGCGCGCGGGCGTGGCGCTGATGGATGAACACATCGCGCTGCTCAAAACGTTGCAGGAAGAGTGCGATCTGCTTCCCAGCACCATCGATGCCTATACCCGTCTGAACCGTTACGAAGAAGCGGCGATCGGTATTCAAAAATCCATCGAAGCAGGCACCTCTAAGCTGAACGGCCTGCCGGTTGTCAACCACGGCGTTGCTGCCTGCCGCCGGATGACGGAAGCGCTGGAAAAACCCATTCAGGTTCGTCACGGTACGCCGGATGCGCGACTGCTGGCGGAAATCGCGATGGCCAGCGGCTTCACCAGCTACGAAGGCGGCGGCATCTCCTACAACATTCCTTACGCCAAGCGCGTCACGCTGGAAAAATCAATCCGCGACTGGCAGTACTGCGACCGTCTGATGGGAATGTATGAAGAGCACGGCATCCGCATTAACCGCGAGCCGTTCGGCCCGCTGACCGGCACGCTGATCCCGCCGTTTATGTCCCACGCGGTCGCCATCATCGAAGGTCTGCTGGCGCTGGAACAGGGCGTGAAGTCGATTACCGTCGGCTATGGCCAGGTGGGCAGCCTGACGCAGGATATCGCCGCCATTCAGTCACTGCGCGAACTGTCCCACGAATATTTCCAGAACTACGGCTTTGATGATTACGAACTGAGCACCGTCTTCCACCAGTGGATGGGCGGCTTCCCGGAAGATGAATCCAAAGCGTTCGCCATTATCTCCTGGGGCGCGGCGGTGGCGGGTATGTCCGGCGCGACCAAAGTGATCACCAAGAGTCCGCACGAAGCCTTCGGTATCCCAACGGCCGCCGCAAACGCCCAGGGGCTTAAAGCCTCTCGCCAGATGCTCAATATGGTCAGCGACCAGAAATTCCCGCCGTGCGCGGCCGTGGAACAGGAAGTCGAACTGATTAAGTGCGAAGTCCGTGCGGTGCTGAAAAAAGTCTTTGAGCTGGGTAACGGCGATGTGGCGCGCGGCACGGTGCTGGCTTTTGAAGCTGGCGTGCTGGACGTACCTTTCGCCCCGGCCTCCTGTAACGCAGGCAAAATCCTGCCGGTTCGCGATAACTCCGGCGCCATTCGCATCCTTGAAGCCGGTGCGGTTCCGCTGCCGAAAGATATCCTCGCCCTGCACCACGATTACGTCGCTGAGCGCGCCCATTTTGAAGGACGCAAGCCCTCATTCCAGATGGTTGTTGATGACATCAACGCGGTATCCCACAGTCAATTAATAGGAAGACCATAATGAAAATTAAACAGGCCCTTTTCACCGCTGGCTACTCCTCATTCTATTTCGACGATCAGCAGGCGATTAAAAACGGCGCGGGTCATGATGGATTCATTTATACCGGCGCGCCGGTCACGCCCGGCTTTACCTCTGTGCGTCAGGCGGGCGAGTGCATCTCGGTACAGCTGATTCTGGAAAATGGCGCGGTAGCGGTCGGTGACTGCGCCGCCGTGCAGTATTCCGGCGCTGGCGGTCGTGACCCGCTGTTCCTGGCGGAGCACTTTATTCCGTTCCTGAACGATCACATTAAACCGCTGCTGGAAGGTCGTGATGTCGATGCATTCCTGCCGAACGCCCGCTTCTTCGACAAGCTGCGCATTGACGGCAATCTGCTGCACACCGCCGTGCGTTACGGCCTGTCGCAGGCGCTGCTCGACGCCACCGCGCTGGCGTCCGGTCGTCTGAAAGCAGAAGTGGTTTGCGATGAATGGCAGTTGCCGTGCGTCCCGGAAGCGATTCCGTTATTTGGTCAGAGCGGCGACGATCGCTATATCGCCGTCGATAAGATGATCCTCAAAGGCGTTGACGTGCTGCCGCATGCGCTGATCAACAACGTGGAAGAGAAACTGGGCTTTCAGGGCGAGAAACTGCGTGAGTATGTACGCTGGCTGTCCGATCGCATCCTGAGCCTGCGCACCAGCCCACGCTATCACCCGACGCTGCATATTGATGTCTACGGCACCATCGGCCTGATCTTCGATATGGACCCGGTACGCTGCGCGGAGTACATCGCCAGCCTGGAGAAAGAAGCGCAGGGTCTGCCGTTGTACATTGAAGGCCCGGTGGATGCCGGTAACAAACCGGATCAGATCCGTCTGCTGACCGCGATCACCAAAGAGCTGACCCGCCTCGGTTCCGGCGTGAAAATTGTCGCTGACGAATGGTGTAACACCTATCAGGACATCGTCGATTTCACTGACGCGGGCAGTTGCCACATGGTGCAGATCAAAACCCCGGATCTCGGCGGCATTCACAACATCGTTGACGCCGTGCTCTATTGCAACAAACACGGGATGGAAGCCTATCAGGGCGGCACCTGTAACGAAACCGAGATCAGCGCCCGCACCTGCGTACATGTCGCGCTGGCCGCGCGCCCGATGCGGATGCTGGTGAAACCGGGTATGGGCTTCGATGAAGGTCTCAACATCGTGTTTAACGAGATGAACCGTACCATCGCGCTGTTGCAGACAAAGGATTGAGAAATGGCACGCACATTTAAGATCTTATCGCCGACGGCCATTCTGGGCTATGGCTTCCCGGAAGAGAGCTTTCGCAAAGCGATGGAGGAGTCGCCGGATCTGATCGCCGTTGACGCCGGTTCCTCCGATCCTGGCCCCCACTACCTGGGGGCAGGGAAACCCTTTACCGACAGGGCGGGAGTGAAACGCGATCTGCGCTATATGATCACCGCAGGCGTGAAAAACAACATCCCGGTGGTGATCGGCACTGCCGGAGGTTCCGGCGCGGCGCCGCATCTGGAGTGGTGTCGCCAGATAATCCTTGAGATTGCGCAGGAAGAGAAACTGTCGTTCTCGATGGCGCTTATCCCGTCAGATGTTGATAAAGCGATCGTTCACCAGGCGCTGGATAACGGCAAAATCACCGCGCTGGATTTCGTCCCGGAACTGACCCACGACGCGATCGACCAAAGCACCTATATCGTCGCGCAAATGGGCATCGAACCTTTCCAGCGGGCGCTGAAAGCCGGTGCGCAGGTGGTGCTGGGCGGACGCGCTTACGATCCGGCCTGCTTCGCGGCGCTGCCGATCATGCAGGGCTTTGATGAAGGTCTGGCGCTGCACTGCGGCAAGATCCTTGAGTGCGCGGCCATCGCCGCGACGCCGGGTTCCGGTTCCGACTGCGCGATGGGGATCATTGACGATAACGGCTTTACGCTCAAAACGTTCAATCCAAAGCGCAAGTTCACCGAAACCTCTGCGGCGGCGCACACCCTGTATGAGAAATCCGATCCGTACTACCTGCCGGGGCCGGGCGGCGTGCTGAATCTGAAAGGGTGCAGCTTCAAAGCGGTCAACGAGGGCGAGGTCTACGTCAGCGGTTCCCGTCACGAAGAGACGCCGTACGCGCTGAAGCTGGAAGGCGCGCGTCAGGTGGGCTTCCGCTGTCTGACCATCGCCGGGACGCGCGACCCGATCATGATTGCCAGCATTGACACCATTCTCGAAGAGGTGAAAACCAGCGTGGCGCGTAACCTCTCGCTGAATGATGACAGCATCCGCATGACGTTCCACCTGTACGGTAAGAACGGGGTGATGGGCAATCACGAACCGATGCAGAGCGCCGGGCACGAACTGGGCATATTACTCGACGTGGTCGCGCCGACGCAGGATATCGCCAACAGCGTCTGTTCGCTGGTGCGTTCCACCCTCCTGCACTACGGCTATGAAAACCGGATTGCGACGGCGGGCAACCTCGCCTTCCCGTTCTCGCCTTCCGATATTCAAAGCGGGCCAGTGTATGAGTTTTCAATCTATCACCTGATTGAAGCGAGCGACGCGCTGCAATTTGATTTCCACCTCGAACAGGTGACGCCGGAAGGAGTTCAGGCATGAAACACTCTATTTGCTCACTGGCGCAGGTGATTCGTTCCAAAAACGCCGGACCGTACGAACTGGTTTTAGATATTTTGTTTAAAACCCGGGAAGACTATCAGCGGGTAAAAGCATCGGAACAATTAACGCCGCAGCTTATTGCCCGTTTATATAACGTCGAGCCTGATTTTATTCATCGCATTGTCTGGTTTGATCCAGCAAATGCGGTAAAAATTGTCATGCCGCGCGATATTATTTCCGGCAACGTTGGTGACAATGATGTTTATGGCGCGCAGCAACACGCGCCGCTATTAAGTATTACCTTCGACTTGTAGTCATAACAATACAACAACAGCCATCAGGATACAGGATTTTGCTGTATCACTGTTTTCCTGATTATTCATGCGGTTGGTCATAACAAGCGCGTACCTGAGCGGTTGTCTGCGTTCGGGTATGCGCTGCCCTACACATTATTCTCCAACCATTATCCGATGGAGCAAACATGAAAAAAATAAGTTTAACCAAAATGATCATATTAGGCCTGATACTCGGCATGATTGCCGGGGTGGCCATTAATAATATGGCATCGGCTGAAACAGCAAAATCGTACGCCCAGGACATCTCTATTTTTACCACCATATTTTTGCGCATGGTAAAAATGATTATTGCCCCCCTGGTTATTTCAACATTAGTGGTGGGGATCGCCAAAATGGGCGATGCCAAAACGCTGGGGCGTATATTCTCTAAAACCTTTTTCCTGTTTATTTGCGCCTCATTGTTGTCTATTGCGTTGGGTCTGGTCATCGTCAATATGTTCCAGCCAGGCGCAGGCATTAACTTTGTGGCACACGACGCAGGCGCGGTTGCCGCCGTGCAGTCTGAACCCTTCACGCTGAAAGTCTTTATCTCGCACGCCGTGCCCACCAGCATTATCGATGCGATGGCGCGCAACGAGATCCTTCAAATTGTGGTGTTCTCCATTTTCCTCGGTTGCAGCCTGGCCGCTGTTGGTGAAAAAGGCGCCGCCATTGTTAAAGTGCTCGACTCGCTGGTGCACGTCATGCTGAAGCTGACAGGTTACGTGATGCTGTTTGCGCCGCTGACCGTCTTTGCCGCCATCTCCGGTCTGATTGCTGAACGCGGTCTGGGCGTGATGGTCAGCGCCGGGATCTTCATGGGCGAGTTCTACCTGACGCTGGGGATGCTGTGGGCGATCCTGATTGGCCTGTCGACAATGATTGTCGGGCCGTGCATCAGTCGTCTGACCAAAGCAATCTTCGAACCCGCGCTGCTGGCCTTTACCACGTCCAGCTCGGAAGCGGCTTTCCCCGGTACGCTGGACAAACTGGAGAAGTTTGGCGTCTCTTCCAAGATTGCCAGCTTCGTACTGCCTATCGGTTACTCCTTTAACCTCGTCGGCTCAATGGCCTACTGCTCGTTTGCCACCGTGTTTATCGCCCAGGCGTGCAACATTGAACTGAGCATGGGCGAGCAGATCACCATGCTGCTGATTCTGATGCTGACCTCCAAAGGAATGGCAGGCGTGCCGCGTGCGTCAATGGTGGTTATCGCCGCTACCCTCAACCAGTTCAACATTCCAGAAGCCGGTCTGATCCTGCTGATGGGCGTCGATCCGTTCCTCGATATGGGCCGTTCTGCCACCAACGTGATGAGTAATGCGATGGGTGCGGCGATTGTCGGTCGTTGGGAAGGCGAGCACTTCGGCGCAGGCTGCCGTGGCAAAGCGCCGGTCAAAACCCCGGAACAGGAGCGCCCGGCAACCGAACACTCAGAAGTGGCGATGTCCTGATACCACAGCGATGCCGGATGGCGCTAACGCTTATCCGGCCTACGGTTTGCGCATTGTTGTAGGCCGGACAGCCGTCCGGCAAAAATAACTTAAAGGTGAGAAGTTAATATGTCTAAACCATTTGTCTGGCAGGAACCGTTTGTTCAAAGCAAAGATACGACGGAATATGAATTACTCAGCGACAAGCACATTACGGTAACGGAGTTAGACGGTGAAGAGGTTATCAAAGTCGCGCCTGAAGCGCTGACTCTGCTGGCCCAACAGGCATTTTATGAAGCCTCGTTTTTCCTGCGCACCGCGCATCTGAAACAGATTGCCAGCATCCTGCACGATCCGCAGGCCAGCAGTAATGATAAGTACGTCGCGCTGCAACTGTTACGCAATGCCGAAGTCTCGGCGAAAGGCGTACTGCCAAACTGCCAGGACACGGGAACGGCAACCATTGTGGCGAGCAAAGGTCAGCACGTCTGGACAGGCGGCGACGATGCCGAAGCCCTGAGCAAAGGCGTATACATCACTTTCCAGGAAAATAACTTACGCTACTCCCAGAACGCCCCGCTGGACATGTACACCGAGGTAAATACCCAAACCAACCTGCCCGCCCAGATTGATATCAGCGCGACGCCGGGTGACGAATACCGGTTTCTCTTCGTCAATAAAGGCGGCGGTTCCGCCAACAAAGCGGCGCTGTTTCAGGAAACCAAATCTATTCTGCAACCCGAAAAACTCACCGCTTTCCTGATCGAAAAAATGCGTTCGCTGGGAACAGCAGCCTGCCCGCCCTACCATATCGCTTTTGTGGTTGGCGGATTGTCTGCCGACCAGGCGCTGAAAGTGGCGAAGCTGGCCTCAACCAAATATTACGACACCCTGCCGACCAGCGGAAACGAGCTGGGCCAGGCGTTTCGCGACACGGCTCTGGAAACAACCCTGCTCAATGCCAGCCGCGAGTTTGGCATCGGAGCACAGTTTGGCGGCAAATATTTCGCTCATGATATCCGCGTTATCCGCCTGCCGCGTCACGGCGGCTCCTGCCCCATCGCAATGGCGCTCTCCTGCTCTGCCGACCGCAATATTAAAGCGAAGATCAACAAGCGCGGCATCTGGCTGGAAAAACTCGAACACAATCCGGGAAAATTTATTCCTGAATCCCTGCGCGTGGAAAACAGCGCCCAGACCGTACAGCTCGATCTCAACCGTCCGCTGCGCGAGATCCTGCATAACCTTTCCACGCTGCCTGTCGGCACCCGACTGTCGCTGAACGGCCCGATTGTCGTCGCCCGCGATATCGCGCACGCCAAAATTAAAGAGCGTCTGGATAACGGCGAACCGATGCCGGACTACATGAAAAATCACATTGTTTATTACGCGGGGCCAGCCAAAACGCCGGAAAAACAGGCCTGCGGATCGCTCGGCCCGACCACCGGCGGGCGCATGGACGGCTATGTTGACGCCTTCCAGGCGGCGGGCGGCAGTTTGATCATGCTTTCGAAAGGCAACCGCAGCCAGCAAGTGACCGAAGCCTGTCACAAGCATGGCGGCTTCAATCTTGGCAGCATTGGCGGCGCCGCCGCGCTTCTGGCACAGCAGTACGTTAAAAGCTTACGCTGCCTTGAGTATCCCGAACTGGGGATGGAAGCCGTGTGGATGATGGAGGTCAAAAACCTGCCCGCCTTTGTGCTGGTGGATGATAAAGGCAATAACTTCTTCAGCCAGTTTGAGCAGCAACATCGCTGCGCGACCTGTCCGGCAGGGCATTAAGGAGCATTTATGGAAGCGCGAGCCAATACTGACAGGCACCGCCAGCGGCAGCAAAAACTGAAAGAACAGGTGGACACCCGCGTGGCGGCGGCCACGGAACAGAAAGGAGTCCTGATTGTTTTCACCGGGAACGGTAAAGGAAAATCGACGGCGGCCTTTGGCACCGCGACCCGCGCGGTCGGTCACGGCAAAACCGTTGGCGTCGCGCAATTTATTAAAGGTCAGTGGGATAACGGTGAATACAACACGCTGCAACCGCTTGGCGTTGAGTTTCACATTATGGGCACCGGTTTTACCTGGGAGACGCAGGACCGGGAAGCCGATATACAGGCGGCGGAAGCCGTCTGGCAGGAAGGCAGGCGTATGCTCGCCGACCCGCGTTACGATCTGGTGGTGCTGGATGAACTGACGTACATGCTGGCTTATCACTACCTGGACACCCAGGACGTGATCGCCGCGATTGTGAATCGTCCCGAACAGCAGAGCGTGATCGTTACCGGTCGCGGGTGTCATACGCAATTACTGGAACTCGCCGATACGGTTAGCGAAGTCCGCCCGGTGAAGCATGCATTCGATAGCGGCATCCAGGCGCAGGCGGGGATAGACTGGTAGCAGCGCCTTTGTCTGATGGCGCTGCGCTTATCAGGCCTACAGTCCTCACCGTTTGTAGGCCCGATAAGGCCATTGGCCGCAGCCCTCACCGCTTGTAGGCCCGATAAGGCCCACCGGCCGCCATCCGGCATCAGTCCTCACCGTTTGTAGGCCGGATAAGGCCATCGGCCGCCATCCGGCATCAGTTCTCACCGCTTGTAGGCCGGATAAGGTCATTGGCCGCCATCCGGCATCAGTTCTCACCGCTTGTAGGCCGGATAAGGCCATCGGCCGCCATCCGGCATCAGCGCTCCACCGCTGAGATTACCGATTTTTGCAGCAGCCAGTCACGGAAGATCTGTAAATACCGGGATTCCGCTTTTTCTTCGCGCCACGTCATAATAAACCGGTTCCCTGTACGCATCGGCACATCGCAGGGAATCACCATCTCACCGTTATCCAGATCGTGCTGGATCGCAAACCGGGGTAATAGCGCCACGCCCAGATTAGAACGCACGGCGGCAATCAGCATCGACAATAAATCAAAGCGCGGGCCTTTATTCACCAGCGGACTGTTGATATCCGACAGCGCGAACCATTCCTGCCAGCCTTTGATGCGCGTACTTTGATGCAAAAGGGGAAATTCATTGAGCAACTCTTCTACGGTCAGTTTTTGATTCGGCTGAGGTAAAAGGCTGCCACTGCATACGGGTAAAATTTCCTCTTCAAATAAATACTCCACCTCTGACCAGGGCGAGCAAAAATCTTCCCGCATAATGGCGGCGTCATACTCACGGTTAAGAAAATCGCCAATATTCGCCAGCGAATGAATATTAACGATAATGTCAGGATTTATTTTATTAAATTCACGTAAATTCGGAATCAGCCAGTGGGTACTGAACGTTGGGTTCACCGCCAGCTCAATGACCTGAACGGTGGGTTGCCAGGTCATTATCGTATTGGTATCGCGTTCAAGTTTGTTAAGTGTTTCTTTAACAATGCTCAGATAATGCTTACCGGCTGCATTTAAAAAAATTCGCTTTTTAGCATGGTTAAATAACGAGGTATGTAAAAAATCCTCCAGCGCATTCACCTGCCGGAACACGGCACTCTGAGTCAACGCCAACTCTTCTGCTGCCCGGGTATAGCTTTCGTGACGCGCCACCACTTCAAAAGTCACCAGTAATTCGGTCTTGGGTATCTTTCCTCTCATAACGTCTTCCATATGCAGCGTACAAAAATAGTTTAATTTATAAAAAATTAATGCAAACCCTCCAGATTATCCCCGAGAGTTATATTTTATTTTCTCCGCTAATGTCATTGATCCACTCCATGATTTACGCACACTGCCAGTGTTTAAATATTAAGCAATAATACTCAACCCCGACAATAAACACAATTTAAACGCGGTTAATTACAGGCAAATAGTGCTAATAAGTTCTTAATAATTTTTCATGTTAACTTGTTTTATGGAGAAAAAATGTTGCGAGGTGAATCAATATTATTTGTGGTTTATTTAAGGAGGATTTAACACGCGGCATAACAGAAAGCGACTGTTTATGTGTCTGATAATTTTCTGTTCGTCACCTGCTGGCAGGATGATATTAATAACAATAAGCGCGGGTAAACGTTTACCGCAGCAAGATGCTTATTTTCAACACGGTTAAGCGGCAAAACAGGCAAAAAAAAGGTCACCAGAAGGTGACCAACCATGTCGAAAACGGACCAGCCCTGCATCCTTCGCGCTTCAGGTATTCCCCTGTCGCACGAAGGAGTCGGGCCTTATTGCTGCTTTTTGAGAATTACTTCATTACGGCTTTCAGCGCTTCGCCGATATCCGCCAGGCTACGAACGGTTTTCACGCCTGCGGCTTCCAGCGCGGCGAATTTCTCATCCGCCGTACCTTTACCACCCGCGATAATCGCGCCCGCGTGACCCATACGCTTGCCTTTCGGCGCGGTGACGCCCGCGATGTAACCGACAACCGGCTTGGTTACGTGTTCTTTGATGTATGCCGCCGCCTCTTCTTCCGCGCTACCGCCGATCTCACCGATCATCACGATCGCTTCAGTCTGCGGATCTTCCTGGAACAGTTTCAGGATATCGATGAAGTTAGAGCCCGGGATCGGGTCGCCGCCGATGCCCACACAGGTGGACTGGCCGAAACCGTAGTCAGTGGTCTGCTTAACCGCTTCATAGGTCAGCGTACCGGAGCGGGACACGATGCCCACTTTGCCCGGCTTGTGGATGTGGCCCGGCATGATGCCGATTTTGCACTCGCCAGGGGTGATCACGCCCGGGCAGTTCGGCCCGATCATGCGCACGCCCGCTTCGTCAAGCGCGACTTTCACGGTCAGCATATCCAGCGTCGGGATGCCTTCAGTGATGGTGATGATCAGTTTGATGCCCGCGTCGACAGCCTCCAGAATGGAGTCTTTGCAGAACGGCGCCGGAACGTAGATAACCGTTGCGGTGGCGCCAGTGGCTTCTACCGCTTCACGCACGGTATTGAACACCGGCAGACCCAGATGCGTGGTGCCGCCTTTGCCTGGCGTTACGCCGCCCACCATCTGCGTGCCGTAAGCAATCGCCTGTTCAGAGTGGAAAGTCCCCTGGCTACCGGTAAAGCCCTGGCAGATAACCTTGGTGTTTTTATCGATTAAAACAGACATTATTTCCCCTCCACTGCGGCAACAACCTGCTGAGCTGCATCCGTCAGACTTTTCGCTGCAATAATATTCAGGCCGCTGTCAGCCAGTTTTTTCGCGCCGAGTTCGGCGTTGTTGCCTTCCAGACGTACGACAACCGGTACGCTAACACCCACTTCTTCTACCGCGCCGATGATACCATCGGCAATCAGGTCGCAACGGACGATGCCGCCGAAGATGTTAACCAGAACCGCTTTCACGTTGTCATCAGAGAGGATGATTTTGAACGCTTCGGTTACGCGCTCTTTGGTCGCGCCGCCGCCTACGTCGAGGAAGTTAGCCGGTTCGCCGCCGTGCAGTTTAACGATGTCCATCGTGCCCATCGCCAGACCTGCGCCGTTAACCATGCAGCCGATGTTGCCGTCCAGCGCCACGTAGTTCAGTTCCCACTGCGCCGCCTGCGCTTCACGCGGGTCTTCCTGAGACTGGTCGCGCATTTCACGCAGATCCGGCTGGCGGAACAGCGCGTTGCCGTCAGCGCCCAGTTTGCCGTCGAGACAGATCAGATCGCCCTGCTTAGTGATCACCAGCGGGTTGATTTCGATCAGCGCCAGATCGCGCTCAAGGAAAATGGTCGCCAGACCCATAAAGATCTTCGTAAATTGCTGAACCTGCTTACCTTCCAGACCCAGTTTGAACGCCAGTTCGCGGCCCTGATACGGCATTGGACCCGCCAGCGGATCGAGGGCGATTTTGTGGATCAGGTGCGGGGTCTCTTCCGCCACTTTTTCGATTTCCACGCCGCCTTCGGTGGAGGCCATAAAGACCACGCGGCGAGAACTACGGTCAACAACCGCGCCAAGATACAGCTCTTTATCGATATCAGTCGCCGCTTCAACCAGAATCTGGTTGACCGGTTGACCGTTAGCGTCTGTCTGGTAGGTCACGAGGCGTTTACCCAGCCAGTGTTCCGCAAACGCGCGAATCTCTTCTTTGCTGTTAACAACCTTCACACCGCCCGCTTTGCCACGGCCGCCTGCGTGAACCTGACATTTTACTACCCACGGACCCGCGCCGATTTTTGAAGCGGCTTCTTCTGCTTCACGCGGAGTAGTACAGGCATAACCCACCGGCGCCGGTAAGCCATAGCGGGCAAAAAGTTGTTTTGCCTGATATTCATGTAAGTTCATGTGTTCTGTCCATCCTTCAGGTAATCGTTATCTTTAAACCTGTAGGCCTGATAAGACGCGGCTGCGTCGCCATCAGGCATCTCACCAGCGCCTTATCCGGCCTACAGGGCAGGTGACACTAAAAAGTGACTACACGTCCAGCAGCAGACGCGTCGGATCTTCCAGCAGCTCTTTAATGGCGACCAGGAAGCCCACTGATTCACGACCATCGATCAGACGGTGATCGTAAGACAGCGCCAGGTACATCATCGGCAGGATCTCAACCTTGCCATCCACCGCCATCGGACGATCTTTGATCGCATGCATGCCGAGGATTGCGCTCTGCGGCGGGTTGATGATCGGGGTAGACATCAGCGAGCCGAACACGCCACCGTTGGTGATGGTGAAGTTACCGCCGGTCAGATCGTCCACCGTCAGCTTACCGTCACGCCCTTTCACGGCCAGTTCTTTGATTTTCTTCTCGATATCCGCCATGCCGAGGGTATCGACATCACGCAGTACCGGCGTTACCAGACCACGCGGCGTGGAAACCGCCATGCTGACGTCGAAGTAGTTGTGATACACCACGTCGTCGCCATCAATGGAGGCGTTCACTTCCGGGTAGCGTTTCAGCGCTTCAACCACCGCTTTCACGTAGAAGGACATGAAGCCCAGACGAATGCCGTGACGTTTTTCAAACGCGTCGCCGTACTGCTTACGCAGATCCATGATTGGCTTCATGTTGACTTCGTTGAACGTGGTCAGCATCGCGGTGGAGTTTTTCGCTTCCAGCAGACGCTCGGCTACACGCTTGCGCAGACGGGTCATCGGGACGCGTTTTTCACTGCGAGCGCCAAGCGCAGGCTGTGCGGCAGGCACAGCTTCCGGCGCCTTGGCTTCCGCTTTCGCCGGTGCCTTCGCCAGATGTTTTTCCACATCTTCGCGCGTGATGCGACCGCCTACGCCCGTGCCTTTGATGGCGCTGGCGTCGAGATTGTGTTCACCCAACAGACGGCGAATCGCCGGGCTGAGGGCATCATTGTTCTGCTCGGATAGCGACGCCTGCTGGCGCTGCGCCGGTGTAGACGCTTTCTCTTCGGATTTGGCGCTGGTCTCTTTACCGGAGCTGTTGCCTTCACGCAGGCGACCCAGGATCTGGCGAGACGTTACCGTCGTACCTTCATCTTCCAGAACCGCATCCAGAATGCCGTCAGCCGATGCCGGTACTTCCAGTACCACTTTGTCAGTTTCGATTTCTACCAGCACTTCATCACGCTGGACACTATCGCCCGGTTTTTTGTGCCAGGTCGCAACGGTTGCGTCCGCTACGGACTCAGGCAGGTCGGGAACAAGAATATCTACGCTACTCATTATTTATCCTTTAATTAATCGACGTTCAGCGCGTCATTAACCAGATCTTGTTGCTGTTTCTGGTGAACGGACAGATACCCTACCGCCGGAGAGGCGGAGGCCGGGCGACCTGCGTAACGCAGAGCAGACCCAAATGGAATCACTTCACGGAAATGATGCTGACTACAGTACCATGCGCCCTGGTTGAGCGGCTCTTCCTGGCACCAGACAAAATCATGTACGTGGGCGTACGGTTTCAGCGCTTCCTGAACCGCTTTGTGCGGGAACGGATAGAGCTGTTCAATGCGCACAATGGCGACATCTTTCTGATCGTTTTTACGGCGTTGTTCCAGCAGGTCGTAATAAACCTTACCAGAACACATCACCACGCGCTTCACGCCTTGCGGATCGAGCTCATCAACCTCGCCAATCGCTGGCTGGAAGGCGCCGTTGGCCAGTTCGTCCAGGCTGGAGACCGCCAGCGGATGACGCAGCAGCGACTTCGGCGACATAACGACCAGCGGACGGCGCATACCGCGCAGCGCCTGACGACGCAGCATGTGGTAAACCTGCGCCGGGGTGGACGGGACGCAAACCTGCATGTTCTGCTCAGCGCAAAGTTGCAGATAACGTTCCAGACGCGCGGAGGAGTGCTCCGGCCCCTGCCCTTCGTAGCCGTGCGGCAGCAGCATCACCAGGCCGCACATCCGCCCCCATTTCTGCTCGCCGGAGGAGATGAACTGATCGATCACCACCTGCGCGCCGTTGGCGAAGTCGCCGAACTGCGCTTCCCAGATGGTCAGGGTGCGCGGTTCAGCGGTCGCATAACCGTATTCGAACGCCAGCACCGCTTCTTCAGACAGGACGGAGTCCCAGACGCGGAAGGTGCCCTGACCGTTATGAATGTGCTGCAACGGCGTATACGTGGAGCCATTTGCCTGGTTATGAATCACCGCATGACGGTGGAAGAAGGTGCCGCGACCGGAGTCCTCGCCGGACAGACGCACCGGAATCCCCTCATCAACCAGCGTGGCGTAGGCCAGCGTTTCCGCGCCGCCCCAGTCGAACAGCTTCTCGCCAGCAGCCATCGACTGACGATCGCCGTAAATTTTGGCGACGCGCGACTGCATTTCTACCGCTTCCGGCACCGTGCTGATGCGTTTAGCCAGTTCCTGCAAACGCTTCATTTCCACCTTGTTCGGGTAGCTCTCATCCCATTCATGGTTGAGGTACGGCGACCAGGTGAAGGAGTGCATGTTCATCGGACGCCACTCTTTCACCACGCATTCGCCTGCATCCAGCGCATCGCGGTAGAGGTTGACCATTTCAGTGGCGTCTTCCAGCGTAGCGACCTTGTCCGCTTCCAGCTTGTCGGCGTAGAGTTTACGCGGCGTCGGATGCTTTTTGATTTTCTGGTACATCAGCGGCTGGGTTGCGCTCGGCTCGTCGGCTTCGTTATGGCCGTGACGGCGGTAGCACACCAGATCGATGAAGACATCGCGTTTAAAGGTATTACGGAAGTCCAGCGCCAGACGGGTAACGAAAGCCACCGCTTCCGGGTCATCCGCGTTAACGTGGAAAATCGGCGCCTGAACCATCTTGCCGATGTCGGTGCAGTATGGGGTGGAACGCGCATCCAGCGGGTTGGAGGTGGTAAAGCCCACCTGGTTGTTGATGACGATACGCACCGTACCGCCCACTTCGTAACCACGCGCCTTGGACATGTTCAGGGTTTCCTGAACCACGCCCTGGCCCGTCACTGCGGCGTCGCCGTGAATGGTGATTGGCAGCACTTTATTGCTGCTCGGCTCATCCAGACGATCCAGACGGGCGCGCACGGAACCGATCACTACCGGGCTGACGATTTCCAGGTGCGACGGGTTAAACGCCAGCGCCAGGTGAACCAGACCGCCTTCGGTTTCGATATCAGACGAGAAGCCCATGTGGTACTTCACGTCGCCGGTGCCGAGGTGTTCTTTATGTTTACCCGCAAATTCGTCGAACAGATCCTGCGGTTTTTTACCCAGCACGTTGACCAGCACGTTCAGACGGCCACGGTGCGCCATACCCAGCACCACTTCGCGGGTGCCGCTGTTGCCCGCATGGCGGATCATCTCTTTGAGCATCGGGATTAACGCATCGCCGCCTTCCAGCGAGAAGCGTTTCGCCCCCGGGAATTTCGCCCCCAGATAACGCTCCAGCCCTTCGGCGGCGGTCAGTTCGTTGAGGAAGCGTTTTTTCTCTTCCGCGCTGAAGGCAGCGCGGCCGGATTCGATACGCTGCTGAATCCAGCGTTTCTCTTCGGTGCTGGTGATGTGCATATACTCGGCGCCAATCGGGCCGCAGTATGTTTGTTTGAGCGCGGAAATAAGTTCGCCCAGCTTCATCGTCTCTTTGCCAATCGCAAAAGAACCTACGTTAAAGCTTTCCTGGAAATCGGCCTCTGTCAGATCGTGGAAAGAGGGGTCCAGATCCGCCACGTTTTCTTGCTCCCACAGTCCCAGCGGATCGAGATTCGCATGCTGGTGACCACGGAAACGATAAGCGTTGATAAGTTGCAGGACTTTGACCTGCTTCGTATTGGTGTCAGGGTCGGAAATCGAAGAAGAGTAACGTGAGGCATCCTTCGCCAGACGACGGAAATAATCACGCGTTTTTGAATGGAATTGATCCGGTTTGACTCCGGTGCCAGGTAACTGCTGGAACGTCGAACGCCAGTTAGCGTCTACCGAGTCAGGATCGGTTAAGAAGTCTTCATAGAGCTGTTCTATCCAGCTCTGGTTTGCGCCAGAGAGGTAAGAAGAGTCCAACCAGGCTTTCAAAGCGCTGTTCTGCATCGTGATCCCTTAAGCATTCTGTATGCTTACTTCGCCGTGGATACTACCACGCACATTGCTGTGCGTGCCGGGGTTCACTTGCGAGCTCTTCTCTGTGTAGCGGCTCGCGAAGGAACCTTTAGAAACTGTCTAACCATCAGGGCAGTTTTTAAAGGTTTCCTGCATTTCAAACCGGTGGTGGCCCCGTAGACCTGATAAGCGTAGCGCCATCGGGCAATATATGCCGGATGACGACGCCAACGTCTTATCCGGCCTACGGGACTGTCATTTACTGCGCTTACCGGCGTTATTATTTACGCACTGCGTTGCAACAACATCGACTTAATATGACCGATGGCGCGCGTCGGGTTCAGCCCCTTAGGACATACACTGACGCAGTTCATGATGCTATGACAGCGGAATACGCTGAATGCATCGCTCAGGTCTTCCAGGCGGCTGTCGGTCTCGGTATCACGGCTATCGATCAGGAAACGATACGCCGCTAACAGGCCTGCCGGGCCGATAAACTTATCCGGGTTCCACCAGAACGACGGGCACGACGTTGAACAGCACGCACAAAGAATACACTCATACAGCCCATCGAGTTTTTCACGCTGCTCGGGCATCTGTAAATGCTCACGAGCGGGTGGATTTTGCCCATTATTCAATAAGTAAGGCTTAATCTTCTCATATTGTGCGTAGAATTGCCCCATGTCTACCACCAAATCGCGGATAACCGGTAAACCGGGCAGCGGACGGATAACAATCTTCTTACCCGGCTGGTGTAGCGCCGAAACCGGCGTAATACACGCCAGGCCGTTTTTGCCGTTCATGTTCAGGCCATCTGAACCGCACACGCCTTCACGGCATGAGCGACGGAAAGAGAGGCTGGGATCTTTCTCTTTCAGCTGCATCAGCGCATCCAGCAGCATCATGTCACGCCCTTCTTCGCCTTCCAGGGTGTAATCCTGCATGCGCGGAGCGTCATCAACATCCGGGTTATAGCGATAAATCGAAAACTCGAGTTTCATTTTCCTGTCTCCGCATTAGTAAGTACGAATCTTCGGCGGGAATGCCGGGCGCAGTTTCGGTTCCATATTGACGCTACGACGCGTCATGGATTCCGTCTCTGGCAGATACAGGGAATGGCACAGCCAGTTTTCATCATCACGGTCCGGGAAGTCGAAGCGGCTATGCGCGCCACGGCTTTCGGTACGGAAGTTGGCGGATACCGCAGTTGCGTAAGCCGTTTCCATCAGGTTGTCCAGCTCCAGACACTCGACGCGCTGGGTGTTGAACTCGCTGGAGGTGTCATCCAGACGGGCGTTTTTCAGACGCTCGCGGATCACCTTCAGTTGCTCAAGCCCTTTCGCCATCGCGTCGCCTTCACGGAATACCGAGAAGTTGTGCTGCATACATTCCTGCAACGCTTTACGGATAACCACCGGATCTTCGCCGTCACGGTTGTTGTTCCAGCGGTTGAGACGTTCCAGAGAGGCCTCAATGTCAGACTCGCTGGCGTCACGCAGCGCGCCCTGCTCGGCGATGGACTCCTGCAAATGCAGACCGGCCGCACGTCCGAAGACCACCAGGTCAAGCAGCGAGTTGCCGCCCAGACGGTTAGCGCCATGTACGGATACGCAGGCGATCTCACCCACCGCGAACAGGCCAGGAATCACCACGTCTTCACCCTGCTCGTTCACGGTCAGCGCCTGACCGGTCACTTTGGTCGGGATACCGCCCATCATGTAGTGACAGGTTGGAATAACCGGGATCGGCTCTTTAACCGGGTCAACGTGCGCAAAGGTACGGGACAATTCGAGGATACCCGGCAGACGGGATTCGAGCACTTCTTTACCCAAATGGTCGAGCTTCAGTTTCGCGTGCGGCCCCCACGGGCCGTCGCAGCCGCGACCTTCACGGATTTCGATCATAATAGAACGCGCGACCACGTCACGACCGGCCAGGTCCTTCGCGTTCGGGGCATAGCGCTCCATAAAGCGCTCGCCATGTTTATTCAGCAGATAACCGCCTTCACCACGGCAGCCTTCTGTCACCAGCACGCCCGCGCCCGCAATGCCGGTCGGGTGGAACTGCCACATTTCCATATCCTGCACCGGAACACCGGCACGCAGCGCCATACCCACGCCGTCGCCGGTGTTGATATGAGCGTTAGTGGTGGACTGGTAAATACGGCCTGCGCCGCCGGTCGCCAGCACGGTTGCGCGCGCTTTGAAGTAGACCACTTCGCCGGTTTCGATACACAGCGCGGTACACCCCACTACCGCGCCATCCTGGTTTTTCACCAGATCCAGCGCATACCATTCAGAAAAAATGGTGGTGTGGTTTTTCAGATTCTGCTGGTACAGCGTGTGCAACAGCGCGTGACCGGTACGGTCAGCCGCTGCTGCGGTACGCGCCGCCTGTTCGCCGCCGAAGTTTTTCGACTGGCCGCCGAACGGACGCTGATAGATACGGCCATCGTCAAGACGGGAGAAAGGCAGCCCCATGTGCTCCAGTTCCAGAATCGCTTCCGGGCCGGTTTTGCACATATATTCAATCGCGTCCTGGTCGCCGATGTAGTCCGACCCTTTTACGGTATCGTACATGTGCCATTCCCAGTTATCTTCATGGGTATTACCGAGCGCCACGGTGATGCCACCTTGTGCGGATACGGTATGGGAACGGGTTGGGAAGACTTTGGAGAGCAGCGCACAGGTCTGGCCGCTCTGGGAAATTTGCAGCGCTGCGCGCATACCTGCGCCGCCTGCGCCAATAACAACAGCATCAAATTCTCTGACTGGCAGTTTCATTACACACCCCACACCACAACAAATCCATAAATGACGTAAACCACCAGCGCAACAACGATTGCCAGCTGTAGCACAAGGCGCAGGGCCAGAGGTTTAACGTAGTCGGTCAACACCTGCCACATGCCGATCCAGGCATGAATCAAGATGGAGAAAAGTGCCAGCAGGGTGAAGACTTTGGTGAATGCCGATGAGAAGAAACCGCTCCAGACATCAAAGGTCAGCTCGCCGCTTATTGCGAAAAAGCCCACCATATAAACGATGTAGAGGGTCAGAACGATAGCGGTAGCACGGACCAGGATGAAGTCATGTACGCCATTGCGTCCTAATGCGGAGGCGTTGCTTACCATACGAGGACTCCTGCGAGAAGTGAAAGCACGACAGTGATAACAAAAGAGATTTTGGCTGAGCGTTTACCCGCTTCGAATGTTTCTTCCAGATAGCCAAAATCCATCATCATGTGACGAATACCGACCACGACGTGATACGCCAGCGCGGTGAGGATGCCCCACATAATAAATTTAATAAAGAAGCTCCCCATGATGGCGGATGCCTGCTGGAATCCTTCAGGGGAAGAGAGGCTGGTGCCCAATAACCACAACAGAATCCCGACCGCCACGAAGGTGATCACTCCAGAAACGCGATGGAGAATGGACGCTATCGCCGTGATTGGGAACCGGATCGTTGTCAGATCCAGATTGACAGGTCTTTGTTTTTTCACATTTCTTATCATGAATAACGCCCACATGCTGTTCTTATTATTCCCTTTGGACTTCGGGTACAGAGGGTGAATCTACCTGTAGCCAGAAAGACGACGGGATTTCCTTCCTCCGGTCTGCTTGCGGGTCAGACAGCGTCCTTTCTATAACTGCGCGTCATGTAAAACACTGCTTCCAGTTGCTAAAACGACACGTTACAACGCTGGGTGGCTCGGGATTGCAGGGTATTCCGGAGACCTGGCGGCAGTATAGGACGTTCACAAAATCATTACAATTAACCTACATATAGTTTGTCGGGTTTTATCCCGAACAGTGACATAGGTCACGATAACAACATTTATTTAATTTTTAATCATCTGATTTGACAAACATTAAACAAAGTTGTTACAAACAACACCAGAAAAGGCATATAATGCGCAAAAGTTATGGGGTCACTCTTTCACCTGCTAATAAGTTATGTAACAGTGTGGCGGTATTGACCAATTTATTCAGGACAGTTATTAGTGATAGTCAGGTTTAATAATTCGGATTGCTAAGTTGTTGATTTGTTGCTAATTCGCCATAAGTTAACTGTTTTTACCTGCAAGCGCCCATTGCTCTGTACCCTGGTTTTCTCCTCTTTCGCAGAGCGGCGAGCCAAATAACAAACTGGTAACGGTTGATTTATGTAACGAAGCAAATCTCACTGAGTAGTCTTAAGCAATAAGGCGCTAAGGAGACCGTAAATGGCTGATACAAAAGCAAAACTCACCCTAAATGGTGACTCTGCTATTGAACTGGATGTGCTAAAGGGCACACTCGGTCAAGACGTTATTGATATTCGTAGTCTCGGCTCAAAGGGGATGTTCACTTTTGATCCAGGTTTCACCTCTACCGCATCCTGCGAATCCAAAATCACCTTCATCGACGGCGACGAAGGCATTCTGTTACATCGCGGCTTCCCGATTGACCAACTGGCTACCGAGTCTAACTATCTGGAAGTATGTTACATCCTGCTGTACGGCGAGAAACCGACCCAGGCAGAGTACGACGAGTTCAAAACCACCGTCACACGCCATACCATGATCCATGAGCAGATTACCCGTCTGTTCCACGGTTTTCGCCGCGACTCGCATCCGATGGCCGTTATGTGCGGCGTCACCGGCGCGCTGGCTGCGTTCTACCACGACTCGATGGATGTGAATAATCCGCGTCATCGTGAAATCGCCGCGTTCCGCCTGCTGTCCAAAATGCCGACAATGGCGGCAATGTGTTACAAGTATTCTATCGGTCAACCGTTCGTCTACCCGCGCAACGACCTCTCCTATTCCGGCAACTTCCTGAACATGATGTTCTCCACACCGTGCGAAAACTATGAAGTTAACCCGGTGCTGGAACGCGCAATGGACAGGATTCTGATTCTTCACGCCGATCACGAACAGAACGCATCGACGTCAACCGTCCGTACCGCAGGCTCCTCCGGCGCGAACCCGTTCGCCTGCATCGCGGCGGGCATTGCCTCCCTGTGGGGACCGGCGCATGGCGGCGCGAACGAAGCGGCGCTGAAAATGCTGGTAGAAATCAGCTCTGTTAAACACATCCCGGAATTTATTCGCCGGGCAAAAGACAAGAATGATTCTTTCCGCCTGATGGGCTTCGGTCACCGTGTTTACAAAAACTATGACCCGCGCGCTACCGTCATGCGTGAAACCTGCCACGAAGTTCTGAAAGAGCTGGGCACCAAAGATGACCTGCTGGAAGTCGCGATGGAGCTGGAACACATCGCGCTGAACGACCCGTACTTTATCGAGAAGAAACTCTACCCGAACGTAGACTTCTACTCCGGCATCATTCTGAAAGCGATGGGCATTCCGTCCTCCATGTTCACCGTGATCTTCGCGATGGCGCGTACCGTGGGCTGGATTGCACACTGGAACGAAATGCACAGCGAAGGCATGAAAATCGCCCGTCCGCGTCAGCTGTACACCGGCTACGAAAAGCGCGATTTCAAGTCTGATATTAAGCGTTAATCATCCTGGCCATCGGGTAACACCGGTGGCCTTTATTATTTACTGAAACTCTGGCAACAATATTCATCTTGCCAATATAACCTTTATTACTCCAGTCACTCCCAATATATTACCGCCGAAAAAATAGCTATTTCCTTTCACATAGCATCAATAGCTAATGCATTATTTGACCTTTAAAACCATTAGATCTTTAATCCGACACAATTGGATGCAGGTAAAGGCTAAATGGAATGGGCGATATTATTTACCTGAGAATCACAGGTGAGGAACAAGGAAACATTTCGGCGGGATGTGGAACATATTCGTCAACAGGTAATCGCTGGCAAAAAGGGCATGAAGACGAGATCTTCGTATTTTCGCTATTCAGCGCATTGAGTAATACAGGAAGAGGTATTAACCTTCAGGGACTCAGATTCAGCAAATTAATCGATAAAAGCACCCCGCTATTTTGTAATGCAATCACTAATAATGAAAGACTGTTCATTGAAATTGATTTCTGGCGAATAAACAGAACGGGCCGATGGGAACGCTATTATTATATTCAACTAAGAAATGCTTCTGTAAGAAGTATTCAAACGCATGTGGCCCTTAATGAGCTGGATACCGAAGAGATTGCGGTATCATATGATTATATTCTTTGCAAACACCTCATCGCCAATACCGAATTTGACTACCTGGCATTTCCCGCTGAATATAACCACTTGTTTATGCCGCAGCGCCCTCAACCGGTAAGTTCCCCCAGACCAGCGGCAATAAAAATCACGCCCCCCAGCCAACACCTCCCAAAAATCACACCGGTCTATGCTAAATCCTGCCTGAAAGCGAAAGGATGTACGGACGCCGGGAACACAGAAGAACCGGCAAAAAACTTCGGCCAGATGGCGATCTTTGCACAATCTTCAGTCGATGATTGTTGCGGATATACACAGTCCGCTGAAGCCTCAGCCATACCGCTGGCTCTGGGCGGACTGGCGCAGGTGTGGGGAGAGTGGCCGCTTAGCGGTACGCTCAGTGCGACAAGAGCGATACCTTATGTGGGAGCCCTGGCTTCCGCTCTGTATATTTCGTCCGCTGGCGAAGGCAGCGCGCGCGTTCCCGGGCGTGATGAATACTGGTACGAAGAGACCCTCAGACAGAAAGCGCTAACCGGAAGTACCGCCACCACCCGGGTACGCTTTTTCTGGGGTACCGACACTCACGGCGCACCGCAGGTCTATGGCGTACATACAGGGGAAGGTACCCCTTATGAAAACGTCCGCGTCGCGAACATGGTGTGGAATGATGAACATCATCTCTATGAATTTACGCCTGCTCACGACATAGACGGGCCGTTAATCACCTGGACACCGGAAAACCCCGTGACTGGTGATTTACCTAATCACACCGGAAGCAATGTTCCACCGCTTGATCAGCCAACCATTCTGGTGACACCAATCCCGGATGGCAAAAATGAGTACACCACGCCCCCGTTCCCGGTGCCGGATGCCGCCGATTTTAACGATTATATTCTGGTCTTTCCGACCGATTCAGGCATTCAGCCGATATATGTTTATCTTCGTGAAGATCCGCGCAAACAACCCGGCACGGCAACCGGTTACGGCGAAATTTTACCCGAAAATAGTCGTTGGCTTGAGGCCGCCAGTTCTGGGCTGGGAGCGCCGATACCTGCACAGGTGGCAGATAAGCTGCGAGGAAGAACGTTTCGCAACTTTGACCATTTCAGAGAAGAATTCTGGCTTGCGGTGTCGGAATGCCCTGAGCTTATGAAGGATTTTAAACCATCCAACCAAACCCTGATAAGAATGGGGTTAGCACCATATCCTATTCCTTCAGAGCAGGTAGGCGGCAGAACGACTTTTGAACTTCATCACTTAGAAGAAATCCAGCATGGCGGAGAAGTGTTTAATATGGATAATATAAACATTACCACTCCTCGCTTACATACAGGAATACATAAAAATGCTAATAGATAATGGAAAAAAAATAAGTGATTACACTGAGTCAGAGTTCATTGCTCTACTATCTAACTTTTTTGAGAATAAACATGGGTTAAATGCCAGGGATTTTGGTAAATTTATCGATGACCTACAACTACATGTAGTCAAAGTCACCCAGCACCCACTTGGTAATGGACTGATTTTTAATACACCAAATGATATTGAATGTTCACCCTTGGGAATATTTAAGGAAATAAAAAAGTGGAGAGCATCTCATGGCTTAGAGTTATTTAAAGATTCTAAATGATATATATATCAAGAGATATTATAATGTTCAAAAACTGCCTGAAAGATTACACTGAGTCTGAAATTTTGGCGTTTTTAAATGAGTTTTTTGAAAACTCTAAGGACCTTAAAGGTAATGAAGCTAACGAAATGGAAACTAATTATATTATTTTTGAGGAAGTCTATCACATTGAAAATATGAAGAATATTTACGATGAGTTATCTACTATAGATTTTACCAAAACAGTATCAGAGGAGGCTATTCGACTAGATGAAGATTTGTTTCAACTAACCCAAAATAATGGTATTGCCATAGACATCGGCTGGTATCCCTCACTTGACGAGAAAGGTGAGTTTCTTATCCAGGTTATATCGGATGGCGATTGGGATCACCCTATGATAAAAACATCCTCAGGATGGGATAAGAATGAGTTAATTGAAAAGTTAAACATAGTTTTAGAACAGTTACCTTTTTCTCTTAAAAGTTGAATAACCATTTAGAAAACAAATAATATCACTCTGCAAAGCATCTTATTATAAAGGTGAACATATGATTCATTTTAAACAAAAACTCGAAGACTACACTGAATCCGAATTCATAAAATTCCTGAATGAATTTTTTGAAAACCCTGGCAATCTGAAAGGAAGAGAATTTGAATCTCACTCTAATAGGCTAGTCAAACACTTCGATAAAATCGTGGATCATCCTGAAGGGAATGGTTTGATTTTTTATCCCCCGGATGACAGGGAGGACAGCCCACAAGGCATCATTGAAGAAATTAAAAGATGGCGTAAATCCCAGGGGCTTCCACTATTTAAGGATTCTAACAATGCCTCTACCTGAACGAATGAGACCAGCTAAAGTCAGTAGCAACAAGATCAAAGAACTGTCAAATAAAGCCTGGCAGATACTTGCAAAAATCGATGAAGGTGTAAATGAAGAAGACTCTGCGTTAAAGGTAATGATTGATGAATGGAATAGTCAGGTAGTATGTCCCTGTACATTTTCAGATTTCAGAGACTTTTCCTCCTGGACTAGCGCTATAGAATTTACCCGTATCGCTTTTAACCAGGTGCAACAGTACGCAGATTTTACATGGGATGAATTGATTCAAACAATTGACACTGTGTGTCATGCCAAAGATAAGGAGTCCGAACAAGATTTTGCTCTTTCGTTGCTCGAAAAAAATTTTGACGGTCATCCATCCGATCTTATTTTTTGGCCGAATGAATGGTTCCAGAATCCAGATATGTTGCATGTTGAGTTGACTACTGAAGAGATCGCGGGATATTTAATGGCCCGATCCGGTAGGCATTTAGCCGATGCACCAACAATAGAGCTAAAGTATCCGATTCCATTAGCCGACTCTCAATAAGAGTGAAACCATCTTCTTTACGATCTTAACACGTTACGTTTAAACTGTGGGCATCTTTAAAGTCCGTTCTTCGCTCGTGGCAGACCGTCAGTACACCTGACGGCTCCTGTCCCGGATATAGGTTTAGCCCGCTTTTATTGACGCCTGATATTTTTTTCAGCGTACTTTTTCTCTATGCTGTATCGATACACTTGATTGGATATCGCCAGGGAGCACAGGATGCCGGTTTTGCAGTGGGGTTTGTTGTTCCTGCTATCACTCCTTCTTTCGCTGGCTTTTCTCTGCATCCACCTTCCGGCGGCGCTGCTGCTCGGCCCGATGATTGCCGGTATCGCATTCAGTCTGAAAGGCATTACGCTGCAACTCCCCCGCTCCACTTTTCTCGCAGCGCAGGCCATTCTCGGCTGCATGATTGCGCAAAACCTTACTGGTTCGATTCTCACCACGCTGGCGGTGAACTGGCCGGTGGTGTTAGCCATTCTGCTGGTGACGCTGCTCTCCAGCGCGGTGGTCGGCTGGCTGCTGGTGCGCTACAGCTCACTGCCGGGCAATACCGGCGCATGGGGTTCCTCCCCCGGCGGCGCGGCGGCAATGGTGGCGATGGCGCAGGACTACGGCGCGGATATCCGCCTGGTGGCGTTTATGCAGTACCTGCGGGTACTGTTTGTCGCAGGCGCCGCCGTGCTGGTCACGCGGCTGATCCTCGGCGACAGCGCAGAAGCGGTCAGCCAGCAGATTGAGTGGTTCCCGCCGCTGAGCGGCAATCTGTGGAGCACGCTGCTGCTGGCTGCGGTTGCAGGCTTCGCCGGGCGCATATTGCGCATTCCTTCCGGTACTATGCTGGCGCCGATGATCGTCGGCGCATGGCTTCATGCAGGCGGCATGATCGTGATTGAACTGCCGGAATGGCTGCTGGCGATTGCGTATATGGCCATTGGCTGGCGCATCGGATTAGGGTTCGACAGGCAGGTCTTTTTTATGGCGCTGCGTCCGCTGCCGCAGATTCTGGCCTCCATCTTTGCCCTGATGGCGATTTGCGCGGCGATGGCCTGGGGACTCGCCCACTACATGCAGATTGATTTTATCACCGCCTGGCTTGCCACCAGCCCCGGCGGGCTGGATACCGTGGCGGTGATCGCCGCCGGTAGCAACGCCGACATGGCGCTGATTATGGCGATGCAAACCCTGCGGCTGTTCAGCATTTTGTTGACCGGGCCTGCGGTTGCCCGTTTTATTTCAACCTATGCGCCGAAACAGCCGCAGGCATAAAATGTTTAATTTAAATTATATTTAAACCCAACCCTGATCTGGTATTCGTTTTTGGTGTCATCGCCATCTTTATATTCATCCAGATAACCTAATTCAAAGAAGGGATAAAAACGTGGCGTTGCATGGAAGTTAAAAACAAAATTATGTTGCAGCGTATGGTTTTTACCATTCGCATATTCAAATTTATCGCCATGCGTTTTACTGTAATATGTCGGATTATATTGCACCCAAAAATCTGGCGTAAAATATTTGGTCAGATAAATATCAACGCGATGTTCCGAAGAGTCATCCCAGTCGCCCTGTAGCGTCTGGCTGTCGTGATTTTGATGATTATAGCGATAGCGTAAAACGGCACCCAGCGTTGGGTCAAAGTGATAACCAATGCCGAGGTAAGGATCGATACGCGAACCGGCGGACTCCCAATGAAAGACAACCCCAGGTTCAAGCCAGAAGTCGCTCTCGCCCAGCGGGAACGGCTTGTTAAACTCCGCTTCTTCGTAGCTGCTTTTCCACTGTTCCATATTTTTACCGAGATCGGAGTCCGTCTCAAAACTCCAGTACATTCGGGCGAAAATACTGTTCGGGTCCTGCACCACGCCTGTCAGCATCAGTCGTTGTAAAAAACGCTCGCTGGCCGTGCGATACTGTGTGCGTGGCGCAAAATAAACCGTCGTAAACGGTTTTTCTTTTGCCTGTGGCGCCGTCGTTGAATGACTGTTATTGTCCGCAAAAACGCTGGCGGAAGGCATGACCAGTGCAGCCGCTAATAGGGCTGTATTCATATTCTTACTTTGCATTATATTTTCCTTGCAGAAACAGAGATAAAATCTCCCCCTGCTAACTGAATAGCATTATTATTTAACAGGAGGAGTGGGATATTACCAGTAACTATTCCAGCATGACGTTGCGCGGGTAATGGCCTCCATCAGGAAATAATCACCCCAGGCACAGCATTCATTCACGCCGACGTTACCTTTAAAATAATAAACAGAATGTTTTAATAATCCTTCGCCTTCTTTGTGCTCCAGATTGAGATAGCCGTCGAGCATCCGCTCAATCATTCGCAATGCCAGCGCCTCATAACTTTCACGATCGGGATGAGTCGCCGGAAGCTGTTTTACCAGCTCCAGCAAGGCGCAGGCGAGAATCGCGCTGGCAGAACTGTCTCTTTCGCTGTTGGGATCGGTCAGCGCCAGATCCCAGTAACAGACCAGGTCTTCCGGCAAACGGTTAATAAAATAGTTTGCCAGCGTCTGGCTCAATTCCAGCAGTTTCTCATCCCCGGTATAGAGGTAGTTCAGCAGAAAGCCATACACGCCCCATGCCTGCCCACGCGACCAGCAGGAATCGTCGGAGAACCCCTGATGGGTATTGCCAAAGCGTGGCTCACCGGTGTGAACATCCATATAGTACGTGTGAAACGTCGAGCCGTCCTCGCGCACAATATAGCGTCGCGCCTGCTCAATATGGCTTTTCGCCGCCTGTGCATAGTGCGGGTCGCCCGTTGTCGCGCTGGCCTGATACAACAACGGCAGATTCATATTGCAGTCAATGATCATCCTCCCCTGCTGCTCCGGGTTATCCAGCTCGCCCCACGCCTGAATAATGCCGCACTTGTCGTGATAGCGCTCCATCAACACTTCTGCCGCCTGCTGGGCGATATATATTGCCTCCCGGTTATCGGTCAATTTGCTGGCAGCCACGCAGGAAAGGCTGTACAGAAACCCGAGGTCATGGTGGTTAGTGTGGTCGCGCTTTGCGATACGTTCGCCAAAGGAGCGGACATGCTGCCCGGCTAACGCGCGATATGCGGCATTCCCTGTCCACTCCCATGCCAGCCACAGTTGCCCGGTCCAGAAACTGGTCGTCCACTCCTGATTATCGATAATCGGATAGATACCGTTTTTACATGCCGCGTCGGGAAAACGCTGGCCGAAATAAGCGCTGTTACGATCAACAGCCTTCAAAATCACCGGCAACGCATGACGAATTTTCTGCGCGATAGCAGCGCGCTCGCCGCGCTGTAGCGCAACAGGGACAATCGTTTCTTTACGGATAGTTGCAGACATAATTCTCTCGTTTTCTTTACTTTAATGAATGGCTTCTTGCCCGTGGGCAGGGATGGCGGTGTTTTTTTTATGCTGATAGCAGGGAGATAGCGTGATGGCGGAGATCCCGGTAAATATCAGCGCGATGATGCCCATAATCAGATAGGTGTGTTCAAAACCGATCTTCTGGTAGGCATACCCTGCAGGCGGCGCCACCACGATAGAGCCGACGTAAATCATGGCCTGATAACCCAGCAGATACATCGTGGCGTTGACGCGCTTGTCGAAGTGTTCGGCGATATATTTGAAAACCGAGACCAGAATCAGCGCAATTTCAATTCCATACAGCGGTTTCACCAGGCAGATAATCAGCGGATCGTTAGTTAACCCGGAGATAATCAAACGCAGGCTGATCACCAGCCCTGTCAGGAGCATCCCCTGCTTGGCGCCGATGCGGTTAATGATGGCGGGCACCAGCATCATGCCGAAGAACTCGGCGGCGGACTGCGCGGTGCTCATATAGCCAAACATGGCGTTTCCTTCCTCTTTGGTACTGAAGAAGGTGACGAAATAGCGAGAGAATTGCTGCTCGGCAATAAACATCATCCATGCCACACCCGCGATATACAGGGAGAAGGTCCAGAACTTTTTATTACGCAGCAGTTGGAACACATCGCCAATGACAATCTTCTCTTTCGACAGAACGTTGTTTTCTTCCTGACCAAAGTGATCGACCTTCAGCGTCAGCAGCACCGCAAACATGCACAGCGCGGAAACGGTGCTGATAACAAAGTTGATTTTGGGGGAGATATTGTAGAGATAGCCGGAAAACGACGACGCCGTCGCCCAGCCCAGCGCCGCCCACATGCGGATGCGGCCAAACTCCATGTCATACAGACGGCTGAAACGGTCAACATACGACTCTTCTGCCGCCACGCCCGCATACCAGCCGAGGCTGAAAAACAGCGCGCCGACAATCATTCCGCTGACAAAATGGGTTTGCAGCAGCGGCAGATAGCACCAGATGTAAAACGGCGCCATCAGTGCCGAAACAATACAGACAAAATAGAGCAGGTGTTTTTTCATGCCCATTTTGTCCATGATGTAGCCGTAAACGGGTTTGATAATCACCGCAAAAACGCCGTTAACGGCAAACACCGTGCCGATTTCCACGCCATCCAGCCCGGCTTTATCCCCCAGCCAGATAGCATACAGGCCAAAACTGGCCGCCCAGGTAAAGGTAAACAGAAATACAAACAGACTCAGCTTGATGTAAGCCGAACGTGTCGACTGAACAGGGTTCATCATTATTTTCTCCGCATCAGCGTCAATTATTTTATTTCCAGCGTTTTCGAGTTCAGCGTCAGCACCTGATTGACACGATCGAATGCCATGATTACCGGCGGCGGCAGCGTCGGAGACATCGTGGCGTTAACGCTACAGGCCAGCCAGTGAGTGCCCGGCGTGAGCGTCGTGCCGAGACAGGGGATCTCTCCAGGAGAGGCATACAGAATGTTGCTGTTCGGCGGGGTGGTGACGACCAGCGGCTGGCGTTCAGCCAGCAAATCCTCGATCTGACACACGCCGGAAGTGGTACTGAGAGTCAGCCCGTTTTTTGCCATTCGGGTCGTCGTCAGATGATGGCGATTCAGTGCGAATCCGCCTTCCACGCAGTCGAGCGTGCGTGGGGTTACAACGCGATGTAGCCGGAGATGCCCCTGCTCATGCGGAATAAGCCAGGTGGTGACGCTGACATCCGGCCAGGGGCGCCAGACGCTTCGAAGCCACGCTGGCGTCATCTCCACCGCATCACACTCGCGACGCCCGCGCCAGTAGCCGTCCTGCTCGCTGAACATCAGCATCGAGTCACAGGCAGCATGGTTCAGACCATACACGCCGCGTTCAAGGGTGAAACCAAAGTGGCTGGAATAGGCGAACTTGCAGTATTTGGCGTCGAAATTGACGAAGTTATTGCGATCGTACTGCCCGGACATCAGCATCCAGACGTGATGGTTATCCTCCGCATGAACAATAAACTGCCCGGCTTCCGCTATCGGGTGAACCGTCTCCAGCGCGGGCAATGGCGCGGGTTCCGCCTGCCAGAACGCACTCTCTTGCGGCAGCGCCAGAATCAGCAATGCCTTACATGCCCAGTACGGCGAACCGGGGCTGTTGTAATCTTCGGTCATCACCAGATTCGGGTATGTGTACCCCAGCGTGAACAAACCATCCGGGCCGATAAACGGTTGGCTCATCCACCAGTCGATATGCCGCAGGATCAGCCCTTTGATAACCGGTACGCTAAACACATCCAGCCCGGTATATGCCACCGCGCTCCAGAATGCGACCTGTACGAAGCGATAAGTCAGGCTACGGCCAAAGGGGATCGCATTGCCGTCACCGGTAAAGTAATGGATATAATCTTTCGCGAACTGACGCGCGCGCTGACGATAGCGCAGGCAACGTTCGGGATCAGCATCCTGCATAAAGTGGCTGTACAGCAGGCTGTAAAAGTGAAACCCGCTGGAGATGTAGTAGTCGCGCGGCTTACCGGCGCCATCGGCGTACCAGCCGTTGCCAAGCCAGAACGGTTCAATGGCATTCAGATGCTTATCAATCACCATCATGTCGTAATGCCGCCCGACGCACTTAAGCCCCACCTGCACCAGCACCGGGAAGAAATGCCAGTTGTTATCGGGGATCTGAATGTCGGCGCTCTGGCGTAACCAGCGCTCCAGATTGTTTTGCTCGTCGATGGAGAGCGCTGACCAAAGCCCCGTTCCCGGTAACGCCAGCGCCAGGCCAAACGCCGCCATTTCGACGCATCGCTGATCGTTATCCGCCAGGGAGCCCCAGTAGTCAGGATGTTCGGGATCGCAGCCGTGACGAATACCGTCGATAAACGTCTCGCGAAAATCATCGGCTTCGCCACCGCTCAGTAACGGCGCCAGCAGCCACAACAGACGAGAGAAACCCTCCATTCCGGCGACATCCGCCGGATAGTGTGCAGACGTTTCTCCGGCGTCCAGACGCGTGTTTCCTCGCCTCAAATGGGGGACGGCTGACGCCAGCCATTGTTGCGCCAGTCCGACGTATTCTTGCCTTATTCGCATAATGAAACCTCGTTTCATTTGATAAATGTTGGACGCATAATAAGGATTCAGACGGACAGACAAATGTGATAATTGTCGTATTTTCGGACAACGTCGGTGATGAATAACAACATTCATCCTCTTTTAGTGACAAAAATTCGATTAGAGTGATAAAAATTTAAGTTTATTCACATTGCGGGAGGGGCGGGCAGAAATGCAGCGAATGGAAGACAGCAGTTATCTTGAGAATATCAACCTCAACGATAAGTCGATTTACTTTAACCGCATGAAGAATATGCCTGCCAACTACTACCACTGGCATCAGTGTGTGGAGATCCTGTCAGTTTCTCAGGGAGTTGGCATCGCGCTAATGGAGCACCAGCAGTACACCGTTAAGCCGGGGCGTATTTTTATTTTTCCGCCGGGAAAGCTGCATAAGGTGTTTGTCGAGCAGGACGATCGTAATGTTTATCACCGTACAACGCTGCATTTTAATGGCTCAATTATTGAACAGTACCTGCGGGATTTTCCGCGTCAGCAAATGTTGCTGCGTCAGCTCTGCGGTCGGGGAGAAAAGGCGCGGGTATTTGATGTCGGCGACGTACAGCCGGTGATTGAAACGCTGCTGAGCCGTTTTGAAACGCTGGTAAAAAGCAAAACGTTCAGCGTCAGCGACAGCGCATTTCTGGTGATGCAGATTATCAGCCTGCTGCCGCATCAGGAGCAGGCGACGGGATACAATACCTTTTCGGTCAGTATTATCCGTTGGATAGAAACCCATTTTCACCAGCGCTGCTCGCTGGACGATATCGCCCACGAGATGGGCTGCTCACGCGGACATGCCTCACGCCGCTTTCACGAGGAAACGGGCGGCACCATTCAGGAGTATCTGATGATGCGCCGTATCCGTCAGGCATGTGAATTGCTGTTGCACACCAACAGCTCAGTGCGTGAGATTGCCGAACAGGTCGGTTTCTCCGAGTACGCCTGGTTTATTACCTGTTTTCGCAAGAATATGGGTAAAACGCCGTTGCAATATCGCAAAACGTATTCCCCCGCCTAGTTCCCACGCTGGATGGCCTGGCCTGTAGGCCGGATAAGGCGAAGCCGCCATCCGGCGCGTTGACGAATTACGTCTGGCAGTGTGGACACCAGTAGAACGGGCGCGAGGAGAGCGTCGTTTTCTCAATAATGCCGCCGCAGCGCTCGCAGGCTTCGCCGTCCCGGTGGAACACCTTAAAGCGAAACAGCGCGCCGTGATGCGTGTTCTCATCCGCCTGACCGCGCGTGGTATAAGAAAGGCGCGGGATATCGAGCAGCGCATGAGATAACGCCTCCAGCTGTTGGTCACTGAGATCTTTCGCCTTATGCTGCCCCGTCAGCCCTACCTGCCAGAGAATTTCCACACGCAGATAGTTGCCCAGCCCGGCGAGAAACGCCTGATCCAGCAACAGCCCGGAAAACTGACGATTACGAAAACGCGCAGAGAGCAGACGCGCTTTTACATCACTGGGCGTCAGCCGCGGGTCCAGCACGTCCGGCCCGACGCGTTGCAGAAACGGGTGGGTGGCGAGCTGTTCCGGCGTCAACATTTCAATGTCGGACGCGCTGTAAAGCAGAATGGTTTTATCCGCCGTTTGCAGGTTAACGCGTAATACCCGGGTGGTTGCCGGGATGTTCCCCGTCTCCACTACTCGCCATACGCCATACAACTGGTTATGGCTGTAGAGCGTCAGCCCCTGCGAAAAGTGGGTCAGCAACGCTTTCCCCCGCGTTTCGATATGGGTGACCGTCTGCCCAATCAGCGGCGATTCATACGGTTTTAACTGCGAAAAGGCAAACCAGACGTCCGTCAACGGTTTGCCTTTTATCGCCGCCTCCAGGTTATCCGCCGCACGACGGATCTCCGGGCCTTCAGGCATAGTTCTGTCCTTTGTTAGTGAGTTGCTCCGCCTGTTACTGCAATGTCAGTTTCCACATGAAGCGCTGTGACAATGGCGATTTCCAACGCCTGACGCACCGTTTCCGCCGCCATGCTGGGCGCACCAGGATGTGCCGCCGCCTGTTCCGGCAGATAAGGAATATGGATAAATCCACCCTTCACGTCCTGAATATCGCGCAATTTATGCAACAGTCCATACATTACGTGGTTGCAGACAAAAGTGCCTGCGGTCTGAGAGACCGATGCCGGAATCCCCGCTTCGCGCATCGCCGAGACCATCGCTTTGATCGGCAGCGTGCTAAACCAGGCTGCCGGGCCTTCCGCCACGATGGGCTCATCAACTGGCTGCCTGCCGCGATTATCGGGGATACGCGCATCGTCAATATTAATCGCCACGCGCTCCACGGTAATATCCGTGCGCCCTCCGGCCTGCCCTATCGCCAGCACCAGCACCGGGGATAACGCGTCAATCGCCGCATTCAGCACGGTGAGAGAGTCGCCAAAGACGCAAGGGAGCTGGCGGGCCACCACGCGACACCCTGCGATAATAGCATTGTCGAGACGCGAGACCACTTCCCAGGAAGGGTTAACCTGCTCGCCGCCGAAGGGTTCAAACCCGGTGATTAATACCGTCTTCATCCTTCCTCCTTACAGAAACATCAGGAAATACATCAGAAACACGTTAACCAACAGCAGCACAATACCGGTCGGCACCTGCGCTTTGATCACCGCATTTTTATCCGGCAGTTCCAGCAGCGCCGCAGGCACGATATTAAAGTTTGCCGCCATCGGCGTCATCAGCGTTCCGCAGTAGCCGGAGAACATGCCGATTGCCGCCATCACCGCCGGGTTCCCGCCATGTTGCAGCACCAGGATTGGAATCCCAATCCCCGCCGTCACAATCGGGAATGCGGCAAAGGCGTTCCCCATCACCATCGTCAGTAGCGCCATACCGATGGTGTAGACCGCCACGGCGATAAAACGGCTATCGACGGCAAGATATTCCTGGGTGAGATACGAAATTCCACTGCCGACGCCTGCCGCGGTAAATAACAGCCCTAACGTGGCGAGGATCTGCGGTAAAATGAACGCCCAACCGATGGAATCCAGCAGACGACGCGCTTCCTGAATCGGCTGGTGCACCTTCTCATGCGTCATCTTTATCGCCATCCCCAGACCAATCAATGACCCCGCAGTCATGGAAAACAGCGTCACCAGCGTGGCGTGATTGCCCGGCCCGAACAGCGCCTCCTGCAATCCGGGAACATGGTTGAACATAAGCACGCCGATCACCGTGACCACCGGGATTGCCAGCGCCGGATAAAACAGGCGGTTGCCCAGACGACTGGCGCTTTCCTCACGCTGTTCGCGAGTTCGCTGGTGATAGCTTCCGAGCTTCACGCCGCCAAAACCGGCAATCAGCGCCATCACCACCACCGCCCCACCGACGGCGATGTTAACCATGCGTTTGTCGCCCACCAGCTGATAAGTCCAGTCGCCGAGCAGGAACAGTACGCCATAAACGCCCCAGAATAACCCCGTCGTCAGGCGACGCGGGTTGGCTTTGTCCTGCCACGACATGACGGCGACAATCAACAGCACCACACCGGCCAGCCAATAGAGATAGCTTTGTTGAAAATTCATTTCGCCTCTCCTTTGCTCATCGCCGCGCTGACTTTCGCCACTTCACGTTGCAGATAATTGTCCAGACGCCACAGGCGCGCGCCGTGAATCAGAAAAGCGCAGATCGCCGTCGGAATCCCCCACAGCGCAATATGCAGCGGCTCGGTCTGAATCCCGCCGGACTCCAGCATGAAGTTGTGCATAAAGATGATGGCGCCAAAAGCCACGAAAATGTCTTCGCCAAAAAACAGCCCGACGTTATCGGTGGCTGCTGACATTGCCCGCAGCCGGTAGCGAACCGTGCCTGGCAGTTCCCCGTGTATTTTCTCTGCCGCCCCTTCCGCCATCGGCGCCAGCAACGGACGCACCATTTGCGGATGGCCGCCGAGACTGGTCAGCCCCAGCGCTGCCGTCGCTTCGCGGACAAACAGATAGACAATCAGCAGACGTCCTGCCGTGGCGCTGCGGATTTTCGCGATCCACGCCTGCGCGCGCTCTTTGAGCCCGTGACGTTCCAGCAGACCGATAACCGCCAGCGGAATCAGCAGAATAAAGGGCAGGTTACGGGTATTGAGGAACCCTTCACCCAGTTTTTCGAGGATCGTGGCGATCGGCATCTGCGCCGCCAGTCCCGTGACGATCCCGGCAATAATGACCACTAATACCGGGTTAAAGCGTAAAAGAAATCCAGCCACAATGACGGCGATACCCATCAGTGGCCAGAGAGAAATTGCGTCTCCCATGATCCGTTCCTGTCAGTCGTGTTGCGTTGTTTTTATTTGCACAGCGCCTCTTCGGGCACTGTGTCAGCCTGGTTATTGGTTATGCCATAATCCTGATACTGCGTTCTTCAAACGCCGCGCGCAAACGACGGGCAAAAGCGAGTGCGTGCTCGCCGTCGCCGTGAATACATACCGTTTGCGCCACAACGTTCGCCCATTCACCGGTAATGCTTTTCACTCTACCGGATTCCACCATGCCCAGCGTTTGCGCCAACGCGTGTTCTTCGTCTTCTACCAGCGCGCCCGGCTGGGTTCGCGGCACCAGGCTGCCGTCAGCCTGATACCCCCGATCGGCAAAAACTTCCTGACGCGTCGTCAGGCCATAATGCTCGCCTGCGCGAATCAGTTCGCTACCCGCCAGCCCGACCAGAATCAGCGACGGATCGCAGGCATGTACCGCTCTGGCGATGGCATCCGCCAGCTGTGGATCTTTCGCCGCCTGGTTGTACAACATACCGTGCGGTTTGACATGACGCATAACGCCGCCTTCCGCGCGGGCTATCGCCGCCAGCGCGCCGATCTGGTACAGCGTCTGGGCGTAGACGGTTTCCGGCAGTAACGTCATGGCGGTGCGGCCAAAGTTTTCCCGGTCAGGGAAACTGGGATGCGCGCCAATCGCTACGCCGTTTTTCAGCGCTTCGCGCACGCTCGCCAGCATGGTTTGCGCATCGCCCGCGTGAAATCCGCAGGCGATGTTGGCGGATGACACCAGTTGCAGTAACGCCGCATCGCTGGCGCACCCTTCTCCTAAGTCTGCGTTAAGATCAATGTTCATCGTTGAGTCGCCATGTTAACTGTTCCAGATAACGCTGCTGATCGTGACGCGCCTTAAGCGCCTCCTCCAGCGTACACTGAACAAAATGGATCGGTTGCCCGAGAGGGATCTGCGCCAGATGATACATATCCGCCTCAATGATGCAGGCGATACGCGGGTAGCCGCCGGTGGTCTGGGCATCGTTCATCAGCACGATCGGCTGACCATTATGCGGCACCTGAATAACGCCCGGCAGCAGCCCGTGCGACAGTAACTCACGTTCAGTGGTCCGTTTCAGCGGTTGCCCCTGCAAACGATAGCCCATACGATTACTTTGCGGGCTAAGCTGCCACGGCGAGCGCCAGAACGCCTCCTGCGAGGCCGCTTCAAACTCCTGGTATTCCGGGCCAGGCAACGCGCGAATCCGGTTCCCCCACAGCAGCTGTTTAACGCCCTGCGGGCCGCTGAACTGGCGTTCTGACCTTCCTGTCGCCAGCCGATCGCCATCTTTTAATAAGCGCCCTTCCAGCCCGCCAATGCCGACTTTCAGATCGGTGCTGCACGACCCCATCACTTCAGGCACGTCAATGCCGCCCGCCACGGCCAGATAGCTGCGCATTCCGTGGAGCGGGCGCTTCAGCGCCAGACGCTGCCCCGCTTTCACCGGCAGCCGCCAGCCGGTCCAGACCGGTTGGTCGTCCAGACGAGCCTCACACCCGGCGCCGGTCAATGCAAACCAGCCGTCGGATTCAAATTCCACCACCAGTTGGCCGAGCGTAATCTCCAGCGCCGGAGCACTGGCGTCATTCCCCACCAGCAGGTTCGCGATATGCAGCGCCGGTTTGTCCAGCGCGCCGCAATGGCTAATACCGGACTGACGATAGCCGTGTCGTCCTCCATCCTGCACTGAGGTGTACATACCCGCGCGAATAATGTTCAGCATACCCCCTCCTTCTGCGGGACAAAGCGTATGGTGTCGCCCGGACGTAACAGGATGGGCTCATCCCGCTGTGGGTCGAACAGCTTCAGCGGCGTATGGCCGATTAGTTGCCAGCCGCCCGGCGTCGGCAGAGGGTAAATCCCGGTTTGCAGGCCGCCAATCCCCACGGAACCAGCCGGAACAATCAGGCGCGGTTCTGCCCGTCTTGGCGTGTGTAATTGTTCCGGTAAGCCCCCGAGATACGGGAAGCCCGGCTGAAAACCTAAAAACCAGACGACGTACTCCACTGAAGCGTGCAGTTCAACCACCTGCTTTTCGCTTAATCCGCTGTGTCGCGCCACCTCCGCCAGATCCGGGCCGCCCTCGCCGCCGTAGGTCACGGGAATTTCGATAAAGCGTGAATCAGGCTCCAGCGCCTCGCTCTCTTCCCACCAGCGCTGCAAACGTTCAATCGCATCCAGCGCCAGCGTCTGCGGCTCGCGCAGGATCACCGTGATATTGTTCATACCCGGAATTGCTTCAACAACATTCGGCATATCGACCAGACGCTGCGCCAGTCGCCAGATGCGTTTCTGGGATGCCAGCGTGACCGGCGGCTCAAGCTCCAGCACCACCGCCGTTTCACCTAACAGATAACAACGCGCTCGTTGCACTTTCGTCCCTCTCGTGTTTTATGCGTTATGCCGGATTAGGAATATCAATAAAGGTCACATCCAGACTCGTATTTTCAGTCAGCCATTCGCTTAACGCGCGAATACCGCCGCGCTCGGTGGCGTGGTGTCCGGCGGCATAGAAATGCAGCCCCTGTTCGCGGGCGGAGTGAATCGTCTGTTCAGAGACCTCGCCGGTAATAAACGCATCCACGCCAAAGCGCGCGGCGCTGTCGATAAAACTTTGCCCGCCACCGGTACACCAGGCCACACGCTGCACTTTTTCCGGCCCGGTATCGCCGCACCATAACGGTTTACGTCCCAGGCGCGCTTCAATCCACGAGGCCAGTTCCAGCCCCGGCACCGGCATTGATAACTCTCCCCACGGCACCAGCGGCTCGATTTCCCCCATCACGGTAATGCCAAGCAGCGCCGCCAGCTGCACGTTGTTTCCCAGTTCCGGGTGCGCATCCAACGGCAGATGCCAGCCATAGAGGTTAATGTCATTCGCCAGCAGCGTTTTCAGCCGGTTGCGTTTCATACCGCGAATGACCGGAGATTCCCCTTTCCAGAAGTAACCATGATGAACGATGACCGCATCAGCTTGCTGGCGTACCGCTTCATCCAGTAAGGCCTGGCTTGCCGTCACGCCGGTCACGATTTTTTGCACCGTCTCTTTGCCTTCAACCTGTAAGCCATTCGGCGCGTAATCGCTGATGGCCGCGCTGTTCAGCTTTTCATTGATCAGTTGTTCCAGTTCGGTGTTTTTCATCATCGCTCCCTTCTTCATATGTGCACTACGTTAAAATAGCGTTCTCCCGTCACTTCGTCGATAGCCATTTCTTCGACACATTGAGAAACAATCACGCCGTTTTAAGACGCAAAATGCTTACCCTTACTCGATCTGATTCATGTATATTTATGCAATCAGACAGCATATTGCAAAAATAATCAGATCTGTATCGAAGTTATAACTTTAAGGAAACACACTCACGCCGCGGATTTCTTTTGCGGTGTGACATCCATCCCGGAATCACAATGAATAAACCATCTTCTCAACCGCGCGCCATTTATTACGTCGTCGCACTGCAAATTTGGGAATACTTCAGCTTTTACGGCATGCGCGCCCTGCTGATTCTCTACCTCACCAACCAGCTAAAATACGACGATAACCATGCGTATGCGCTGTTCAGCGCTTACTGTTCGCTGGTCTATGTCACCCCGATTCTCGGCGGGTATCTGGCGGATAAAGTGCTTGGTAATCGCATGGCGGTCATGCTGGGAGCATTTTTGATGGCCGTTGGGCATCTGGTGCTGGGGGCGAGTGAAATCGCGCCGACCTTCCTTTATTTGTCGCTGGCGATCATCGTCTGCGGTTACGGTCTGTTCAAATCCAACATCAGTTGCCTGTTGGGTGAGCTGTATAAACCGGAAGATCCACGCCGCGACGGGGGATTCTCACTGCTGTATGCCGCCGGCAATATCGGCTCGATCGTTGCCCCTATCGCCTGTGGTTATGTTCAGGAAGAGTACAGCTGGGCGATGGGTTTTGCGCTGGCCGCTATCGGCATGATCGCCGGGTTAATTATCTTCCTGTGCGGCAATCGCCATTTCGCCCACACCACTGGGGTGAATAAAGCCGCGCTGCACGCCAGAACGTTTGTTCTGCCCAACTGGTGTTGGCTGCTGGTGCTGTTGGTCGCCGCGCCGCTGCTGATCACGGTGCTGTTCTGGAAAGAATGGTCGGTCTATGCGCTGATTGTCGCCACCGTTATTGGTCTTGCGGTGCTGACAAAAATCTACCGTCAGGCACAGACGCAAAAACAGCGTAAAGAGCTGGGGCTGATTGTGGTTCTCACCTTCTTCAGCATGTTGTTCTGGGCGTTCGCCCAACAGGGCGGCAGCTCCATCAGTTTGTACATCGACCGATTTGTGAACCGTACGATTCTGGGTTACGAAGTACCGACGGCAATGTTCCAGTCAGTGAATGCCTTCGCGGTCATGCTGTGCGGCGTGGTGCTGGCCTGGCTGATTAAGGAGAGTATGGGCGGCAACCGTACCGTGCGGATCTGGGGGAAATTCGCCCTGGGTCTCGGTTTAATGAGCGCCGGATTCTGCATTCTGACCGTAAGCGCCCGGTTATCTGCCGCCTACGGTCACTCTTCTATGCCACTGATGATCTTAGGGTTGGCGGTAATGGGTTTTGCCGAGTTGTTCATCGACCCGGTCGCAATGTCGCAGATTACACGTATTGAGATCCCTGGCGTGACGGGCGTCCTGACCGGTATCTATATGTTGCTCTCCGGCGCGATCGCCAACTATCTGGCTGGCGTCATTGCCGATCAGACCTCACAGAGCGCGTTTGATGCAAGCGGCGCGATCAACTACGCCATCAATGCCTATATCGATGTGTTCGACCAGATAACCTGGGGAGCGCTGGCCTGCGTGGCGCTGGTACTGCTGATTTGGCTGTATCAGTCACTTAAATTCAGAAACCGCCCGCTGGCGGTTGAGTCCTGAATGACATTACGCCCGGTGGCGCAGCGCTTACCGGGCCTACAGTGTGACTGTCCTGTAGGCCGGATAAGGCATCGCCGCCATCCGGCATAACGTATAAAAAAAAACCGCCACATTTCTGTTGGCGGTTTTCTCGGACGATGCTGTATATCAGTAGAAATCGCAGGTCACTTTTTCTGCCTGCTCCATCCACACCGGTTTATCGCTGGTTTTCGACCAGACGCGATGCAGATAGCTGTAAAAACGAGCACGGTCTTTCCAGAACAACATGACCGGCAGCGCCAGAACCCCAGCCACAACGGCGAGAGTGCGGCGTAACAAAACAACATGAGCTGGATATTCTTTATAGAGTTCCATACTTTTCTCCCCTTTATCTGGCCGGTAATCATCACCGGTAAAGTCAAATTGGTTATCTGCTGAAAATAGTACCGCTTTGCGTGTAATTTTACTACTCATCCGACCACTTATTTTTGTCTATTTAAGGTTTATTTACATTCGCCCTGTAATTAAGTTACATAAAAGTTAAATTAATACTAATCATTAGTTAAATGATGGTCTTTTCCATTTTTATACTTTTTTTACACCCTACGCGCCGATTTTTGCGAAATCTTTGCAGGCAAAAAATTACCCTCCGCATATCAGAAGAAAAACCACTGGAGGTGCACCGTGAGTGCAGGCGTAATCATCGGCATCATGCTGATTTTCTTACTTTTTGGTTACCTGGTGTATGCCCTGATTAATGCGGAGGCATTCTGATGGCGGCCCAGGGATTTTTACTGACAGCCAGTTTTTTACTGATCCTGTTCGTGCTCGCCCGCCCTTTAGGCGTGGGTCTGGCGCGACTTATCAACGACATTCCCCTGCCAGGCACCGCCAGCGTAGAGCGTCTGCTATGGCGCGGGTTGGGGATATCGACGCAGGAAATGGACTGGAAACAGTATCTGCTGGCCATTCTTACCCTGAATCTGTTGGGTCTGACAGTGCTGTTTCTGATGCTGCTGGGGCAAAACCTGCTGCCGCTGAACCCGCAGCAGTTGCCTGGCCTTTCCTGGCATCTGGCGCTCAATACGGCCATCAGTTTTGTCACCAATACCAACTGGCAGTCCTACGGCGGGGAAACCACCTTAAGCTACTTCAGCCAGATGGCGGGACTGACCGTACAGAATTTCCTGTCGGCGGCTACCGGTATCGCAGTGATCTTTGCCCTGATCCGCGCCTTTACGCGCCAGAACATAGATACGCTGGGCAACGCCTGGATGGATTTGGTGCGCATTACGCTGTGGATCTTATTGCCGCTCGCCCTGTTAATCGCTCTGCTTTTCATCCAGCAGGGCGCACTGCAAAACCTGCTGCCCTATCAATCGTTCACCAGCGTTGAAGGTGTGAAACAGCTTTTGCCGATGGGGCCGGTAGCTTCACAGGAAGCCATAAAGATGCTCGGCACCAACGGCGGCGGGTTCTTCAACGCCAACTCATCGCATCCGTTTGAAAACCCGAGCGCATTAACCAACATGGTACAGATGCTGGCGATCTTTTTGATTCCCGCCGCGCTTTGCTTTGCCTTTGGCGATGCGTCAGGCGATCGCCGTCAGGGACAGATGCTGCTGTGGGCGATGTCGATCATTTTCGTGGTCTGCGTCGCCGTGGTGATGTCGGCGGAAGTCCAGGGCAATCCTCATCTGCTGAAGTTTGGCACCGACAGCAGCCTCAATATGGAAGGCAAAGAGAGTCGCTTTGGCGTGCTGGTCAGCAGCCTGTTCGCCGTCGTGACCACGGCGGCCTCCTGCGGGGCGGTTATCGCTATGCATGACTCTTTTACCGCACTGGGCGGCATGGTGCCAATGTGGCTGATGCAAATCGGCGAAGTGGTTTTTGGCGGCGTCGGTTCGGGTTTGTACGGCATGCTGTTGTTCGTATTGTTAGCCGTATTTATCGCCGGGCTGATGATTGGCCGCACGCCAGAATATCTGGGTAAAAAAATCGACGTGCGCGAAATGAAAATGACCGCCCTGGCGATTCTGATTACCCCGACGCTGGTATTGCTCGGTACGGCGCTGGCGATGATGACCGAAACCGGCCGCAGCGGAATGCTCAACCCCGGCCCACACGGTTTTAGCGAAGTGCTGTACGCCGTCTCTTCGGCGGCCAACAACAACGGCAGCGCCTTTGCCGGTCTGAACGCCAACACGCCCTTCTGGAACTGCCTGCTGGCCTTCTGCATGTTTGTCGGTCGCTTCGGGGTGATTATCCCGGTCATGGCAATTGCCGGATCGCTGGTCGGTAAAAAGCGCCAGCCGGCCAGCCCCGGCACACTGCCGACGCACGGCGCGCTGTTTGTCGGCCTGCTGATCGGTACGGTGTTGCTGGTGGGCGCACTGACCTTTATTCCTGCGCTGGCGCTTGGGCCGGTTGCTGAACACCTCTCTTTATATTGAGCGAAGCGGAGTACATGGTGATGAGTCGCAAACAACTGGCGCTGTTCGAGCCCTCCCTGGTCGCTCAGGCGCTGATCGAGGCCGTGAAAAAATTAAGCCCACATACCCAGTGGCGCAATCCGGTCATGTTTATTGTCTGGATCGGCAGTCTGCTGACGACCCTTATCACGGTGGCGATGGCAACCGGGCAGATGCCAGGTAATCCCCGGTTTACTGGCGCGATAAGCCTCTGGCTATGGGTTACCGTCCTGTTCGCTAACGTTGCCGAAGCGCTGGCGGAAGGTCGCAGCAAAGCGCAGGCCAGCAGTCTGAAAGGGGTGAAGAAAACGGCATTTGCCCGCAAACTGCGTGAACCAAAGTATGGCGCGCAGGCGGATCGCCTCCCTGCCGATGAGCTGCGTAAAGGGGATATCGTCCTGGTTGAAGCGGGCGATATTATTCCCTGCGACGGCGAGGTCATTGAAGGCGGCGCATCGGTGGACGAAAGCGCCATTACCGGTGAGTCCGCGCCGGTGATTCGTGAATCCGGCGGCGACTTTGCCTCAGTGACCGGCGGAACACGTATTCTCTCCGACTGGCTGGTCATCGAATGCAGCGTGAATCCCGGCGAAACCTTCCTTGACCGGATGATCGCGATGGTGGAAGGCGCGCAGCGCCGTAAAACGCCAAACGAAATCGCGCTGACCATTCTGCTGATTGCCCTGACTATTGTCTTTTTACTGGCAACCGCCACGCTCTGGCCCTTTTCCGCCTGGGGCGGCCATGCCGTCAGCGTGACGGTGCTGGTCGCCCTGCTGGTTTGCCTGATCCCCACCACTATCGGCGGATTACTTTCGGCGATCGGCGTCGCCGGGATGAGTCGAATGCTGGGAGCAAACGTCATCGCCACCAGCGGTCGGGCGGTGGAAGCCGCAGGCGACGTGGACGTGCTGCTGCTGGATAAAACCGGCACCATCACCCTCGGCAACCGTCAGGCCTCGGACTTTCTGCCCGCTCAGGGCGTGGATGAAAAGACGCTGGCCGACGCAGCGCAACTCTCTTCGCTGGCCGACGAGACGCCGGAAGGCCGCAGCATCGTCATTCTCGCCAAACAGCGTTTTAATCTGCGCGAGCGCGATGTGCAGTCGCGCCATGCCACCTTTGTTCCCTTTACCGCGCAAAGCCGGATGAGCGGCATCAACATTGATAACCGAATGATCCGTAAAGGTTCCGTGGATGCCATTCGCCGCCACGTTGAAGCCAGCGGCGGTCACTTCCCCGCTGACGTGGAGCAAAAAGTGGATAGCGTCGCCCGTCTTGGCGCCACGCCGCTGGTGGTGGTGGAAGGTTCCCGCGTGCTGGGCGTTATCGCGCTGAAAGATATTGTCAAAGGCGGGATTAAGGAACGTTTTGCCCAGTTGCGCAAAATGGGCATCAAAACGGTGATGATCACCGGCGACAACCGCCTGACGGCAGCGGCGATTGCCGCCGAAGCCGGAGTGGATGATTTCCTGGCGGAAGCCACACCAGAAGCCAAGCTGGCGTTGATCCGCCAGTACCAGGCTGAAGGTCGCCTGGTGGCGATGACCGGCGATGGAACCAACGATGCACCGGCGCTGGCGCAGGCTGATGTGGCGGTGGCAATGAACTCCGGTACTCAGGCAGCGAAAGAAGCCGGTAACATGGTGGATCTGGATTCCAACCCGACCAAGCTGATCGAAGTGGTGCATATCGGTAAACAGATGTTGATGACGCGCGGTTCGCTCACCACGTTCAGTATCGCCAATGACGTGGCGAAATATTTCGCCATCATTCCGGCGGCGTTTGCCGCGACGTACCCGCAGTTGAATACGCTGAACATTATGCGTCTGCATTCGCCGGATTCCGCAATCCTCAGCGCGGTGATCTTCAATGCGTTGATTATCGTTTTTCTGATCCCGCTGGCATTGAAAGGGGTGAGCTATAAGCCGCTTTCGGCCTCTGCCATGCTGCGCCGTAATCTGTGGATTTACGGCCTGGGTGGTCTGGTTGTGCCGTTTATCGGCATTAAAGTGATTGATTTACTGCTGACTCTGCTGGGTCTGGTGTGAGGTTTATAATGAGTGGATTACGTCCTGCATTATCAACGCTGGTGTTTCTGACGCTGCTAACCGGCGGCATTTACCCGCTGCTTACCACCGCGCTGGGGCAATGGTGGTTCCCGCATCAGGCTAACGGCTCACTGATTGTTGATGGCAGTCTCGTGCGCGGCTCTGCGCTTATCGGGCAGAATTTTACCGCCGACGGCTATTTTCAGGGACGCCCGTCAGCAACGGCGGAAATGCCCTATAATCCCATGGCTTCCGGCGGCAGTAATCTGGCGGTCAGCAACCCGGTGCTGGATAAACAGTTGCAGCAGCGGGTGAAGGCGCTGCGGGCCGCTAACCCGGACGCCAGCACGACGATTCCGGTGGAACTGCTCACCGCCTCCGCCAGCGGGCTGGACAATAACCTGACGCCAGCAGCGGCGGCGTGGCAGATCCCGCGCATCGCCAAAGCGCGAAATCTCAGCGTTGAAGCCGTGACGCAGTTGGTCGCAGAATATACGCAAAAGCCGCTGGTGAGTTTTATCGGCCAGCCAGTGGTTAATATCGTGGAACTCAATTTAGCGCTGGATAAGCTCTGATGGTTAATGAAGAACCGCTACGCCCTGACCCCGATCGCCTGCTGGAACAGACCGCCGCACCACACCGGGGAAAACTGAAAATCTTCTTCGGCGCCTGCGCAGGCGTCGGGAAAACCTGGGCGATGCTGGCTGAGGCGCAGCGACTGCGGGCGCAAGGGCTGGATATTTTGACGGGTGTCGTGGAAACCCACGGGCGTAAAGAGACCGCCGCGCTGCTGGACGGCCTCAGCATCCTGCCGCTAAAACGGCAGACGCATCACGGACGCCATCTCAGCGAGTTCGATCTCGACGCGGCGCTGGCCCGTCGCCCGGCGCTTATTCTCATGGACGAACTGGCGCACAGTAATGCGCCAGGCTCGCGCCATCCCAAACGCTGGCAGGATATCGAAGAGCTGCTGGAAGCGGGTATTGACGTCTTTACCACCGTCAACGTCCAGCACCTGGAAAGCCTCAACGATGTGGTCAGCGGCGTGACCGGCATTCAGGTTCGTGAAACCGTGCCAGACCCTTTCTTCGATGCCGCCGACGAGGTGGTTCTGGTCGACCTGCCGCCTGACGATCTGCGAGCGCGTCTGAAAGAGGGCAAGGTGTACATTGCCGGTCAGGCTGAACGCGCCATTGAGCACTTCTTTCGCAAAGGCAATTTGATCGCCCTGCGTGAACTGGCGCTGCGCCGCACGGCCGACCGGGTGGACGATCAAATGCGCGCCTGGCGGAGCCATCCGGGCGAAGAGAAAGTGTGGCATACCCGCGACGCCATTCTGCTGTGCATCGGGCACAACACCGGCAGTGAAAAACTGGTGCGTGCCGCCGCGCGGCTGGCTGCCCGCCTCGGCAGCGTCTGGCATGCGGTGTATGTCGAAACCCCGGCGCTGCATCGCCTGCCGGAAAAGCAGCGGCGCGCCATCTTGAGCGCCCTGCGTCTGGCGCAGGAGCTGGGCGCGGAGACCGCCACGCTTTCCGATCCCGCCGAAGAAAAAGCGGTTGTGCGTTACGCCCGGGAACATAACCTCGGCAAAATTGTGCTGGGTCGCCCGGCAACGCAACGCTGGTGGCGCAGAGATTCGTTTGCCGATCGCCTGGCGAAACAGGCGCCGGATCTCGATCAGGTGGTCGTCGCCCTTGATGATCCCCCGACTCGCCCGTTGAATCAGACACCGGATACCCGTGCCTTCAAAGATAAGTGGCGGGTGCAGATACAGGGCTGCCTGGTCGCGATCGCCCTTTGCGCAGTGACCACCGTCATCGCCGTACAGTGGATGGTCGCCTTTGACGCGGCTAACCTGGTGATGCTGTATCTGCTGGGCGTGGTGATTATCGCTCTGTTTTATGGGCGCTGGCCCTCGGTAGTGGCAACCTTTATTAACGTCGCCAGCTTCGATCTCTTTTTTATTGCTCCTCGCGGCACGCTTGCCGTTTCCGATGTGCAGTATCTGTTGACCTTCGCCGTGATGCTGACGGTGGGGCTGGTGATCGGTAACCTGACGGCGGGTGTGCGCTATCAGGCGCGGGTTGCCCGCTATCGGGAACAGCGCACGCGCCATCTGTACGAGATGTCCAAAGCGCTGGCGGTGGGGCGAAGCAGGCAGGATATCGCCGCCACCAGCGAACAGTTTATCGCCTCCACGTTTCAGGCCCGCAGCCAGGTATTATTGCCGGATGAAAACGGCACGCTGACGCCGCTGACCCACCAGCAGGGCATAACGCCGTGGGATGACGCCATCGCCCGGTGGAGCTTTGACAAAGGCCAGCCGGCCGGGGCGGGCACGGATACCCTGCCCGGCGTGCCGTATCAAATTTTACCGTTAAAAAGCGCCGATAAAACGCATGGACTGGTGGTGGTCGAACCGGGGAATCTTCGTCAGTTGATGATCCCGGAGCAACAGCGGCTACTGGAAACATTCACCTTGCTGGTCGCCAGCGCGCTGGAGCGTCTGACGCTTACCGCCAGTGAAGAGCTGGCCCGACTCGCCAGCGAGCGCGAGAGCATTCGCAATGCCCTGCTCGCCGCCCTCTCCCACGACTTGCGCACGCCGCTGACGGTGCTGTTTGGTCAGGCGGAGATTTTAACCCTGGATTTGGCAAGTGAAGGATCGCCACATGCGCGCCAGGCCAGCGAAATCCGCCAGCACATTCTCAACACCACCCGGCTGGTGAATAACCTGCTGGATATGGCGCGCATTCAGTCCGGTGGATTTAATCTTAAAAAAGAGTGGCTGACGCTGGAAGAGGTTGTCGGCAGCGCCCTGCAAATGCTGGAGCCGGGGCTATCCCACCCCATTAACCTGTCGCTGCCAGCGCCGATGACGCTGGTACACGTTGACGGCCCGCTGTTTGAACGGGTACTGATCAACCTTCTGGAAAACGCCGTCAAATACGCCGGTTCACAGGCGGAGATCGGCATTGATGCCCATGTTGAAGACGAACATCTTCAGCTTGACGTCTGGGATAATGGCCCCGGCATTCCTGACGGGCAGGAGAAAAGCATCTTCGACAAATTTGCCCGGGGAAATAAAGAGTCTGCCGTACCGGGCGTTGGGCTGGGGTTGGCTATTTGCCAGGCGATTGTTGAAGTGCACGGTGGAACGATTTCCGCCCACAATCGCCCGCAGGGCGGAGCCTGTTTCCGTGTTACACTCCCGCAGGAAACTGCACCTGAACTTGAAGATTTTCATGAGGATATGTGACCAACGTTCTGATTGTTGAAGACGAACAGGCTATTCGTCGCTTTCTGCGCAGCGCGCTGGAAAGCGACGGGCTGCGCGTGTACGAAGCAGAGACGCTAAGCCGTGGGTTGCTGGAAGCCGCCACGCGGAAACCCGATCTCATCATTCTTGATCTTGGCCTGCCTGACGGCGACGGCATCGATTTTATTCGCGACCTGCGACAATGGAGCGCAATTCCGGTGATTGTGCTTTCTGCTCGCAGCGAGGAGAGCGATAAAATCACTGCGCTGGATGCGGGCGCCGATGACTATCTGAGTAAACCCTTCGGCATTGGCGAACTACAGGCGCGCTTACGCGTGGCGCTGCGCCGTCACGCCAGCGGCCCTTCTCCTGACCCCATCGTGCAGTTTTCCAGCATAAAAGTGGACTTAGCAGCACACCTTGTCCACCGTGATGAAGAAGAAATTCACCTGACGCCGATTGAGTTTCGCTTACTGGCCGTGTTGCTGAATAATGCGGGCAAAGTGCTCACCCAGCGGCAGCTGTTGAACCAGGTCTGGGGACCGAACGCCGTCGAGCACAGTCACTATTTGCGTATTTATATGGGTCACCTGCGACAGAAACTGGAGAAAGATCCCGCCCGCCCCCGCCATTTCATTACCGAAACCGGAATCGGTTATCGTTTTATGCCATGAATGGTTATTCATTTTTTTTAATTAATTCCTAAATATCATTTTTATCATTAACCACACTGCAAATAATGTATTTTGCAGTGTAAGCTCATTCCTTAAAAAATATAAAAATACAAACCCATAACATATAAACAACAATACGATATCTTATCGTGTGATATGCATAAACAACGACTAAATATTTTAGAAATGATCGTTTTTTATTGATCTTCTTCACAGACCAGGCTCATTTCCTGGATAAAATACCCTCACCTTCCACTTATCCAGTAAAGGTAACCAAAATGGAAAATAATAGCCGTACAATGCCCCATATAAGGCGGACAACTCATATTATGATGTTTGCTCACCGTAACAGCTTCGACTTTCATTTCTTTAATGCCCGTTAGTCTTTCGACTAAGGGCACTCCAGCATACAGGTCTTCCTGACCCCTTGCATTGCAGGCTAACGCCTGTATCTCGTGGTGCTCACACTGCATAACCCTGTTTTACCTGTGACCGGAAAGGTTAGGGTTTATTGCATCTTCTAAAAAGCAATTTACTGATTTATTTATCAGTGGCGTCGTATTGCTTTTTTTCCGGAGCTATCAGTTTCTCATTCGAGAAATTGAGGACCTGCTATTACCTGAAAATAAAGAGATGAAAATGTCTGAATTAAAAATTGCCGTCAGTCGTTCCTGCCCTGATTGTTTTTCTACACAGCGCAGTATCGTTAATGTTGATGAAAGTAATTTCATTGATGTTGCCGCTATCGTGTTATCCATCAATGATATTGAACGAGGTAAACTCGATGAGATTGATGCGACGGGCTACGGTATTCCCGTGTTTATCGCGACACAAAATGAAGAGCGCGTTCCGGCAGAATATCTGCCGCGGATCTCGGGCGTATTCGAACATAATGAAGCCCGTAACGCCTTCTATGGCCGCCAACTGGAGACCGCTGCCAGCCACTATGAAACGCAACTGCGCCCGCCGTTCTTCCGGGCGCTGGTGGACTACGTAAACCAGGGCAACAGCGCATTTGACTGTCCGGGGCATCAGGGCGGTGAATTCTTCCGCCGTCACCCCGCAGGGAATCAGTTTGTTGAGTACTTTGGCGAAACGCTTTTCCGCTCTGATTTGTGTAATGCCGACGTGGCGATGGGCGATCTGCTTATCCATGAAGGCGCGCCGTGCATCGCGCAACAACACGCCGCGAAAGTGTTCAACGCCGATAAAACCTACTTTGTGCTGAACGGCACCTCATCGTCAAACAAAGTGGTACTTAACGCGCTGCTGACCCCAGGCGATCTGGTGCTGTTCGATCGTAATAACCACAAATCGAACCACCACGGCGCGCTGTTGCAGGCGGGCGCGACGCCGGTTTATCTGGAAACCGCGCGCAACCCGTACGGCTTCATCGGCGGGATCGACGCCCACTGCTTTGAAGAAGACTATCTGCGTGAACTGGTCAGCGAAGTGGCGCCGCAACGCGCGCAAGACGCCCGTCCGTTCCGCCTGGCGGTGATCCAGTTAGGCACCTACGACGGCACCATCTATAACGCCCGTCAGGTGGTGGATAAGATTGGTCATCTGTGCGACTACATCCTGTTTGACTCCGCATGGGTCGGCTACGAGCAGTTTATTCCGATGATGGCCGATTGCTCGCCGTTGCTGCTGGATCTGAACGAGAACGATCCGGGAATCCTGGTCACACAGTCTGTTCACAAACAGCAGGCCGGTTTCTCCCAGACCTCGCAGATCCACAAGAAAGACAGCCATATCAAAGGTCAGTCTCGCTATGTGCCGCATAAACGTATGAATAACGCGTTCATGATGCACGCCTCCACCAGCCCGTTCTACCCGCTGTTCGCCGCCCTGGACATCAACGCCAAAATGCACGAAGGCGTCGGTGGCCGTAACATGTGGATGGACTGCGTGGCGAACGGCATCAATGCTCGTAAGCTGATCCTTGATAACTGCCATCACATCCGTCCGTTCGTACCGGAATTGATCGACGGTAAACCGTGGCAGTCTTACCCCACGGCGGAGATCGCAAACGACCTGCGCTTCTTCCACTTTGTGCCGGGCGAACACTGGCATGCCTTCGAAGGCTACGCCGAACACCAGTACTTTGTTGATCCGTGCAAACTGCTGCTCACGACGCCGGGCATCAATGCGCGCAACGGCGAATACGACACCTTTGGCGTTCCGGCGACCATCCTTGCCAACTTCCTGCGTGAAAACGGCGTGGTGCCGGAAAAATGCGATCTCAACTCGATCCTGTTCCTGCTGACGCCAGCGGAAGACATGGCGAAATTGCAGCAACTCGTCGCCCTGCTGGTGCGCTTTGAGAAACTGCTGGAAGCCGATGCGCCGCTGGCTGACGTTCTGCCGTCAATTTATAAGCAGCATGAAGCGCGTTATGCCGGCTACACCCTGCGTCAGCTGTGCCAGGAGATGCACGATCTGTACGCACGCCATAACGTGAAACAGCTGCAAAAAGAGATGTTCCGTAAATCCCATTTCCCACGCGTCAGCATGAACCCGCAGGACGCCAACTACGCCTATCTGCGCGGTGAAGTCGAACTGGTTCGCCTGCCGGACGCGGAAGGACGGATCGCGGCAGAAGGCGCGCTTCCGTATCCGCCAGGGGTTTTGTGCGTTGTTCCGGGTGAAATCTGGGGCGGTGCGGTGCTGCGTTATTTCAGCGCGCTGGAAGAAGGGATCAACCTGCTGCCGGGCTTTGCGCCTGAACTACAGGGCGTTTACATCGAAGAACACGACGGCCGTAAACAGGTGTGGTGCTACGTCATTAAACCGCGCGAAGCACAGAACACCCTGCTGAAAGGGGAAAAATTATGAGTAAAGCCAAATCCAATAAAATGGGCGTCGTTCAGCTCACCATCCTGACAATGGTCAATATGATGGGCTCCGGGATTATCATGCTGCCCACCAAACTTGCGGAGGTCGGCACCATCTCGATCATCTCGTGGCTGGTGACTGCCGTTGGTTCAATGGCGCTGGCATGGGCTTTCGCCAAATGCGGGATGTTCAGCCGTAAATCCGGCGGTATGGGCGGCTACGCGGAGTATGCCTTTGGTAAGTCCGGCAACTTTATGGCGAACTACACCTATGGCGTTTCGCTGCTGATTGCCAACGTCGCTATCGCCATCTCCGCCGTCGGCTACGGCACCGAGTTATTCGGCGCCACGCTGTCACCGGTGCAGATCGGTCTGGCGACCATCGGCGTACTGTGGCTGTGCACCGTCGCCAACTTCGGCGGCGCGCGCATTACCGGGCAAATCAGCAGTATCACCGTCTGGGGCGTGATTATTCCGGTTGTCGGTCTGTGCATTATCGGCTGGTTCTGGTTTAGCCCAACGCTGTACGCCAACTCCTGGAACCCGCATCACGTACCGTTCTTCACCGCCGTCGGTTCTTCTATTGCGATGACGCTGTGGGCCTTCCTCGGTCTGGAATCTGCCTGTGCCAACGCCGAAGTGGTGGAAAACCCGGAGCGTAACGTACCGATTGCGGTATTAGGCGGTACGCTGGGCGCGGCGGTGATTTACATCATCTCCACCAACGTGATTGCCGGGATCGTACCAAACATGGATCTGGCCAACTCCACCGCGCCGTTCGGTCTGGCGTTCGCACAGATGTTTACCCCGGAAGTCGGTAAAGTGATCATGGCGTTGATGGTGATGTCCTGCTGCGGTTCGCTGCTGGGCTGGCAGTTCACTATCGCCCAGGTCTTCAAATCCTCGGCGGATGAAGGATATTTCCCGAAAATCTTCTCTCGCGTAACGAAAGTGGATGCGCCGGTTCAGGGGATGCTGACCATCGTGATTATCCAGAGCGGATTATCGCTGATGACCATCAGCCCATCGCTGAACAGCCAGTTCAACGTGTTGGTTAACCTGGCGGTGGTAACAAACATTATCCCGTACATTCTGTCGATGGCCGCGCTGGTGATCATTCAGAAAGTGGCAAATGTTCCGTCGTCAAAAGCCAAAACGGCGAACTTCGTGGCATTCATCGGCGCGCTGTACAGCTTCTATGCGCTGTATTCCTCCGGTGAAGAAGCGATGCTGTACGGCTCCATCGTGACCTTCCTCGGCTGGACGCTGTATGGACTGGTATCGCCGCGCTTTGAGCTGAAAAACAAACACGGTTAAAAAAAAGCCCGGTGGCGCTAACGCTTACCGGGCCTACGATCGTTGTTGTAGCCGGGCAAACGCAGTACCGCCCGGCACACAAACCGCACTTACGCGTTTTTCAGCACTTCGCTGACAATCTCAACCGCTTCTTTTTCGATCTGCTTGCGGTGTTCCTCGCCGAGGAAGCTTTCGCAATAAATCTTATAAGCGTCTTCCGTGCCAGAAGGCCGCGCGGCAAACCAGCCGTTGTCGGTCATCACTTTCAGGCCGCCAATCGACGCGCCGTTACCCGGCGCCGCCGTCAGACGCGCGGTGATCGGATCGCCCGCCAGCGTGCTGGCGCTCACCATTTCTGGAGAGAGCTTAGACAATGCGGCTTTCTGCGCAGACGTTGCGCTTGCCTGCAAACGGTTATAGCTCGGCGCGCCGAAGCGGGCCGCCAGCTCGTTGTAGTGCTCCTGCGGGTTCTTCCCGGTGACGGCCGTGATTTCCGCCGCCAGCAGGCACATGATGATGCCGTCTTTATCGGTAGACCACGGCGTGCCGTCGAAACGCAGGAAAGACGCCCCGGCGCTCTCTTCGCCGCCGAAGCCGAAGCTGCCGTCGAACAGACCGTCGACGAACCATTTAAAGCCGACCGGCACTTCCACCAGTTTACGGCCCAAATCGTTCACCACGCGATCGATCATCGCAGAGGAAACCAGCGTTTTACCGACCGCCACCTCTTTGCCCCACTGCGGGCGGTGCTGGAACAGATAGTTGATCGCTACCGCCAGATAGTGGTTCGGGTTCATCAGCCCTGCCGGAGTCACGATGCCGTGGCGGTCATAGTCCGGGTCGTTGGCGAACGCCAGATCGAACTTATCACGCAGCGCCAGCAGACCCGCCATCGCGCACTCGGAGGAACAGTCCATACGGATTGCGCCGTCTTTGTCGAGATGCATAAAGCGGAACGTCTGATCAACGTGATCGTTAACGATAGTCAGGTTCAGGTTGTAGTGCTTAGCAATACGCTTCCAGTATTCGATACCGGAACCGCCCAGCGGATCGACGCCCAGCGTCAGGCCCGCTTTCTGAATCGCCGCCATATCGACGATATCCGCCAGCCCTTCAACGAACGGCTGCACCAGATCCTGCTCTTTAACATGGCCTGAGGCCATCGCCGCATCCAGAGAGATACGCTTCACGCCCTTCAGGCCGTCAGCCAGCAGCGCGTTGGCCCTGTCTTCCACCACTTTGGTGACGTTGGTATCCGCCGGGCCGCCGTTTGGCGGGTTGTACTTAATTCCGCCGTCTTCCGGTGGGTTGTGAGATGGCGTGATCACGATGCCATCAGCCAGCGGGCCGCCTTTTTTATTGTGAACCAGGATAGCGTTGGAAACGGCAGGCGTTGGCGTGAAGCCATTGTTTTCCTGCACGATGACATCAACACCGTTCGCCGCCAGCACTTCCAGTACAGAGATAAATGCCGGTTCAGACAGCGCGTGGGTATCTTTGCCCACATAACAAGGACCAGTGATACCGTTTTTTGCACGCTCTTCCGCAATCGCCTGGGCGATCGCCAGGATGTGCGGCTCGTTAAAACTATGACGACCTGCGCTACCGCGATGCCCGGACGTACCGAACTTCACGGCGTGCTCTGCATTCCCTGCTTCGGGTTTCAGTACATAGTACTGTGCCGTCAGTTGGGCGACGTTAATCAAATCACTCTGTTGCGCAGGTTGACCTGCACGGTTGTGGATTGCCATTGCCTGGTCCTTTTAATGCAAGGATTAAATTGTTCCGCAAACCTTCTCAATCAATTCCGCCGGGAATTGCATTGACTGCATGATGTGTTCAACCATGCTGCATTTACGGCCGGTGTTGGTGTTGGTAATCACCCAATACGGCGTGCCGGGCACATGTTTCGGTTTAGTTTGATTACCATTTTTCAGCAGCGTGTGTTCATCAGCCGCAAAATAGACGCGCGTACGGCCATGCAACGACTCCGTCGCTTCGGCAAACGCGCGATTATCCAGTGAGTAGAGTGTAGACAGCACCAGCATGAAGCGGTTTACCGCTTTCTTCTGCTCCGCGTACTCGTCGGAAAGCAGCAGTTCACGCATGGCGCGGACTTTATCTTTTACGGGGTTGACGGGCTTCGCTTCCACGATAGCAGGTTGCGCGATGCGAACCTCTTTCGCCGCCGGAGTGACAGGCTGTGATACGGCGGAAAACTTCAACATGCGCCGTAAAATGTCGGATGCGCTCTCGCCAATATGCTTGGTGTGGCTGGCAATATAGCTATAGAGTTCATCATCAACTTCAATCGTTTTCATCTTAATCCAGTGCGGTGTCTTATCTGAATACAAGTCGTTGGGATTACCTGCACGTAGTGTAAAGGCAAATTCCAACAGCGGATAGCGTCAAACCTGGCTGACGGAAAAACTCGGAGTAAACCGTAGTTGTTGCAGCCCTGTGGCAGAATAGTCAACATAATACCCTAACCCGACAGAGCGAAAAAAAGAACTTTGCCATGAAATTGAATATCCGAGCGCAAACTGCACAAAACCTGCACAATAATTCTCCCATCGTCCTCGTTCACGGTTTGTTTGGCAGCCTGGACAACCTCGGCGTGCTGGCGCGCGACCTGGTGACCGATCACGATATCATTCAGGTTGATATGCGCAACCACGGTCTCTCCCCTCGCGATCCGGTGATGGACTACCCGGCAATGGCGCAAGACTTACTGGATACCATTGATGCCGAAGGCATTGAGAAAGCCACCTTTATCGGCCACTCCATGGGCGGTAAAGCGGTAATGGCGCTCACCGCGCTGGCGCCGGAGCGTATTGACCAGTTGGTCGCGATCGACATCGCGCCGGTCGATTACCACGTTCGCCGCCACGATGAAATCTTCGCCGCCATCAATGCCGTCACCGACGCGGGCGCCGAAACCCGTCAACAGGCCGCCACCGTTATGCGTCAACATCTGCAAGAAGAAGGCGTCATCCAGTTTCTGCTGAAATCGTTTATCGACGGCGAATGGCGCTTTAACGTACCGGTGTTGTGGGAACAGTATCCACATATTGTGGGCTGGGAGACCATTCCAGCCTGGGATCGCCCGGTGTTGTTTATCCCCGGCGGCAACTCGCCTTATGTGACCGAAGCATATCGTCACGATCTGCTGGCGCAGTTCCCTCAGGCGCGGGCGCACGTCATCGCCGGAGCGGGCCACTGGGTTCACGCGGAAAAACCCGATGCGGTGCTGCGCGCCATTCGTCGCTATCTGGCAGATAAGGCCAACTGATTAAAAACTCAGCGTCCGCGCGCGATTACGTCCGCGGGCGTTGGCGTGTCTGCCTTGCTGATGTATGATGGCGCGCTATCCATCCGGGCAGACGCCTGGCTGATTGTTTCCCCGAAGTCACCAAAATCATGGCCAAAGAACAAACGGACCGTACGACATTAGATCTGTTCGCACACGAGCGTCGCCCGGGACGACCCAAAACCAATCCGCTTTCGCGTGATGAACAGCTGCGCATTAATAAGCGTAACCAGCTAAAACGCGACAAAGTACGTGGCCTTAAGCGTGTCGAACTGAAACTCAACGCTGAGGCTGTCGATGCGCTGAACGAGCTGGCCGAATCCCGCAATATGAGCCGTAGCGAACTCATCGAAGAGATGCTGATGACTCAACTGGCAGCGCTGCGCGGCCAGGGCGTAGTCTGAAAAACTGCTCAATATCATAAATCATGTAGCACAGAGTGCAGTCCCGCGTGATTGCTGTTTCCGCATGCCTGACTGTTCTGCTATGATTGCCCTTATCTGCGGGCAATACGCCACCACCATTTCAATAAGTTTCAAGAGGTTATTTTACTCATGGCAATCACTGGCATCTTTTTCGGCAGCGACACCGGTAATACCGAAAATATCGCAAAAATGATTCAAAAACAGCTTGGTAAAGACGTTGCCGATGTGCATGACATTGCGAAAAGCAGCAAAGAGGACCTGGAAGGGTACGACATCCTGCTGCTGGGCATCCCGACCTGGTACTACGGTGAAGCGCAATGTGACTGGGATGACTTCTTCCCGACTCTCGAAGAGATTGATTTTAACGGTAAACTGGTGGCGCTGTTCGGCTGCGGCGACCAGGAAGATTACGCAGAATATTTCTGCGACGCGTTAGGCACCATCCGCGACATCATTGAGCCGCGCGGCGCGACCATCGTCGGTCACTGGCCAACGGCGGGCTACCATTTTGAAGCGTCCAAAGGTCTGGCTGACGACGATCACTTTGTTGGTCTGGCTATCGACGAAGACCGTCAGCCTGAACTGACCGCAGATCGCGTTGAAAAATGGGTTAAACAGATTTCCGGCGAACTGCACCTCGACGAAATCATTAACGCCTGATTTTGTGCGGCGCAGAAAAGCATCTGCGTCGCATCAATAGATAAAACCAATTAAAATAATTGCTACAAATTTGTAACTTTCTTGCCTGACCCTGTACAATGTCCGGGTGTTATTCTGGTATTGCACAGTGTGTTTGTTGGCGATACCTCGTTTTTATTAACAATATTTGCCGGAGGCTTGCAGTTTTCATTTAGGCGTGGCAGTTCTATAATGAAACGCATGATCTCAAGTGCAATTTCTGTCACTTCTTTGTTTGAAGTGAATCGTTTAGCAACAGGACAGATTCCGCATGACTGACAACAATACCGCATTAAAGAAGGCTGGCCTGAAAGTAACGCTTCCTCGTTTAAAAATTCTGGAAGTTCTTCAGGAACCGGATAACCATCACGTCAGTGCGGAAGATTTATATAAACGTCTGATCGACATGGGTGAAGAGATTGGGCTGGCGACCGTGTACCGTGTGCTGAACCAGTTTGATGACGCCGGTATCGTAACCCGCCACAATTTTGAAGGCGGTAAATCCGTTTTTGAGCTGACCCAACAGCATCATCACGATCACCTTATTTGCCTCGATTGTGGCAAAGTGATCGAATTCAGTGATGATTCTATCGAAGCGCGCCAGCGTGAGATTGCGGCTAAGCATGGCATTCGTTTGACGAACCACAGCCTCTATCTCTACGGCCACTGCGCTGAAGGCGATTGCCGGGAAGACGAGCACGCGCACGACGCGAAGTAATGTGAACCCTCCTAAAAAGCCAACCGACCGGTTGGCTTTTTTTATGCCTCCGACCCGGTAGCGGCCTTAAAAAACGCAAACGGGCGGAGAGAACTCTCCGCCCGCCATTAACCCGCCCTGCTTTTATTTGGCGCTATTTTTGCTGCGAATTTCCTGCCAGATTTTGTCGCAATCGGCGGTCACCGCCTGATCGTTCCCCGTACGCGTAGCCTGAATGCACTGCTGGTAATCCAGTATGCGCACGCTCTCTTCTGTAGCAAACTGCTTGTGCTGGTCATCTTTCTTCAGCACGTTCAGTACACTCTGACAGGCCTCAATTTTCTCTGGCGAACCTTGCGCCGTATTGATGCAGGCGCTATATGCCTCTTTTAACTGACTGTCTTCTTTCGGCGCGGTTGGCTGCGCGCAGGCCACCAGTCCCGATGCCATCATGGCGATGAGTAACAGTTTTTTCATATCAGTGTCCTCAACGTTGCGGCAGACAAATCGCCTGCCGCAACGAGCATCAGAAAATAGTGAACGGAGCGATAACCATGAACTTCACGTCACGTTCATCCTGGAAGATGTTGCCGTAACCGCCGCCCCAGCTTGGGATGTTGGAGTGGTTGTCATATTCCGTGAAGTGCAGTTTAAACATGGTGCCTTTGGCACGGCCTTCCTGTAGGGTGTAGACCGCATCAAGGCTGTAAGAAGACTCTTCAATGGTACGGTTTTTGTCATAGTACGCATCCGGGGTAATCTGCCAGGTTGATGGCTTCGCGTCCCAGGCGTAAACGTATGACGCCCCCACTGCCCAGCCCGGCAGGTTCCAGTTTTTCAGATCGTACATCGCACCGAAGAAGACGGCTTTTTCGCCGTTGGCGTTAAAGTCTGAGCGGTTATCCCACCAGATATCCAGACGACCGTTTGAGGATGCGTAAGTTGGCGTCATACGTTGCAGGAAGTAACCTTGTTGACCGTCCGCCTTAACCCAGGTCCCTTCCAGGCGCAAATCGACGACTTCGGCCACTTTGTAACCGAAAGTCAGCGCCTGCAACCAGGCGGTGCCGTCATAAATATCGTTTACGCTGCGATCATCAACTTTGTCGCGCGCACCATAGAACTGATAGCTGGTGGTGAACGGGTTGCCGCCCAAATCAAATTTGTAGCTGGCTTTAGCAAAATACTGGTCGACATACCCTTCTGACTGACCAAATGCCGCTTCCAGCACGAGGTCATTTTTGAAATCGTATTTAGCACCGATAGAATGGAGGTAATCCACTTTGGTCTTTTTATCGGCCTGATAGAATTTATCAACATCGGTGTGCCACGGCGCTTTATATTGGTTGGCCCACATATAGGAGAAACTCAGCGCGCCCGCATCACCGTAGTCAAAATTCGCTCCGGCTTCCGCACCCTGATAAGTACCCGGCATAAAGCTCCAGTGCGGCGCTAACAGCGTCTGACCGGTCGGCTGGATATACCCCGCACGCGCCCAGGTTGGCCCGTACTTAAATTTTGCCGCGGCTTTATAAAGGCTGATCCCGCTCTTATCGCCAGAATAATCTTCATCGTAACCTTTATTCTTTTTCGAGAAGGCGATTTCGTTGGGGTGTCCGCTGTCGCCGTTTTCCGCCATTTCTATCGCGGTAAATGCCGCGATATCCAGACCGAACATATCAGCCGCATAACCAGACTGGAAATCCAGATTGGCGTTCCAGGTCGCGTGTGAAAGGTTGGTTTTATATTTGTCATCGTCGGTGACATCTTTACGGTCACGCTCACGCTGCCAGTAATAGATGCCGCCTGTTAACGTGGAATCGTCAATAAAGCCTTCGGCCTGAGCCTGTGGAACGACGACCAAACCTGACATTGCTGTGATACCGGCGATAGCCAGCGCCAGCGTACTACGTTTGCCACTAAACGTACGCATGTGTTAATCCTCTTTGACGTATAAAATGCTGCCGAACAAAAGCGGACAGCGAAAAATAAAAATGTAAAAGTAGCGTTGAGAAAAACCTCGCAGACTACAGTGAATAGACTATTTTTCGCGACGCGAATTATCAATCTCTTTCTGTAACGAGAATGTAAGAGTATGAGCAACCGCACATATTTCATTGCTTTCTGTTACATTTTCATCAGGCGCTAAAAAAGATGAACAAAAGTTAAAATTGTCTTGTTTTCCATGCACATGAAATCGGTTTCACATGAAATGATATTCATTCCATAAATTCACTATGCCAAAACTATTTTGTTGCGAAATTATTTTCCCGACGGCATTAATTCGCTCTGCAAACAGAGAGCGGGATGACAAAATGGAAAGGATAAAAAAACGCCGCAAAATGCGGCGTTGGAAGGTGATGCGATGTGGTGGCTTTACTCGCCCGCTTTAGCCCACGTATCGCGCAGACCTACGGTACGGTTAAATACGCGTTTATCCGCCGTTGTGTAGCGGCTGTCCAGGCAGAAGTAGCCTTCACGCTCAAACTGATACGCTTTACCCGCTACGGCGTTCTGCAACGACGGTTCCGCGTAACCCTGCTTAATTACCAGCGATTCAGGGTTGATCACGGACAGGAAGTCCTCTGCGGCGCCCGGGTTCGGCACGCTGAACAGACGATCGTACAGACGAATTTCAACCGGCAGCGCGTGTGCCGCGCTTACCCAGTGAATGACGCCCTTCACTTTACGGCCATCAGCCGGATCTTTGCTCAGGGTGTCCGCATCATAGGTACAGAAGATGGTGGTGATATTGCCTTCCGCATCCTTCTCCACGCGCTCAGCTTTCACCACATAGGCGTTACGCAGACGCACTTCTTTCCCCATCACCAGACGCTTGTACTGCTTGTTCGCTTCTTCGCGGAAGTCAGCACGATCGATCCAGATCTCACCGCTAAACGGTACTTCACGGCTGCCCATTTCCGGTTTGTTCGGATGGTTCGGCATGGTGACCATTTCGCTTTCGCCCTGCGGGTAGTTTTCGATAACCAGTTTCACCGGATCGATAACCGCCATCGCGCGCGGTGCGTTTTCATTCAGATCTTCACGAATGCAGGACTCCAGCGACGCCATCTCAATGGTGTTGTCCTGCTTGGTAACGCCGATGCGTTTGCAGAATTCACGGATGGAGGCCGCGGTATAGCCACGACGACGCAGGCCAGAAATGGTCGGCATACGCGGATCGTCCCAGCCTTCAACGTGTTTGTCCGTCACCAGCAGGTTCAGCTTACGCTTGGACATCACGGTGTATTCCAGATTCAGGCGCGAGAATTCGTACTGACGCGGGTGAACCGGGATGGTGATGTTGTCCAGCACCCAGTCGTACAGACGACGGTTGTCCTGGAATTCCAGCGTACACAGAGAGTGCGTAATGCCTTCCAGCGCATCGCTGATGCAGTGGGTAAAGTCGTACATCGGGTAGATGCACCACTTGTTGCCGGTCTGGTGGTGTTCGGCAAATTTAATGCGGTACAGCACCGGATCGCGCATCACGATAAACGGCGACGCCATATCAATTTTGGCGCGCAGGCACGCTTTACCTTCTTCAAAACCACCGGTACGCATTTTTTCAAACAGCGCCAGGTTCTCTTCCACGCTGCGATCGCGGAACGGGCTGTTTTTACCCGGCTCTTTCAGCGTACCGCGATATTCGCGGATCTGATCCGGCGTCAGCTCATCGACGTACGCCAGACCTTTGGTGATCAGCTCAACCGCATACGCATGCAGCTGATCGAAGTAATCTGAGGAGTAGCAAACGTTGCCAGCCCAGTGAAAACCTAACCACTCGACGTCGTTTTTGATCGAATCAACGTACTCGATATCTTCTTTTACCGGGTTGGTATCATCGAAACGCAGGTTGCACAGGCCCTGATAATCTTGCGCGATGCCAAAGTTCAGACAGATGGATTTCGCGTGGCCGATGTGCAGATAGCCATTCGGCTCCGGCGGAAAACGGGTGTGGATTGTGGTGTGCTTACCACTGGCCAGATCTTCATCGATGATCTGACGAATAAAGTTAGTCGGGCGGGCTTCAGCCTCACTCATCGTGGATTCCTCAAAGCGTAAACAACGTATAACGGCATATGATCTTATAAGCCGGACAGACTGACAACCTTTAGTTACTTAAAAAGTGGCTTTGAAGAAAATATGGGGGCTGATTGCTGTAAAAAAAAGCGATGGCGCTTTGCCGGATGACGGCTACGCCTTATCCGGCCTACAAGCTGCTACAACTGTGTCGAACCGTAGGCCTGATAAGCGCAGCGCCATCAGGCGCATTTGCCGGATAGCGGCTATACCTTATCCGGCCTACAGGCGGCAAAAAAAAAAGCGGCGGAGGTTTCCCCCCGCCGCTCAGGCACAAACTCTACTCAGGAGCGATTATTTGCCTTTAATCTCATACAGTGGCGTTTGACCTGCAACCACCTGACCTTCAGCTTTAATCACCAGACCGCTGAAATCGTCAATGTTGCTGCAAACCACCGGGCTAATCATCGAGCGCGCATTGGCGTTCAGGAACTCCAGATCCATTTCCAGGATCGGCTGACCGGCAACCACTTCGGCACCCTCTTCCACCAGGCGTTTGAAGCCCTGACCGTTCAGCGCAACGGTATCGATCCCCATGTGGACAACGATTTCCGCGCCTTTTTCGGTTTCCAGGCAGAACGCATGATTGGTGTTGAAGATTTTCACAATGGTGCCTGCCGCCGGGGAAACAACGGTTTTATCCGTTGGTTTCACCGCCACGCCGTCGCCAACCGCTTTGCTGGCGAACGCTTCGTCAGGAACCTGTTCCAGCGCAACCACGTCACCCGTGACTGGAGAAACCAGCGTCGCGATAGTCACCGCATTAGGAACCGCCTGCGGTTTTGCCGCCGGCGCCGCAGTCACTGGCGCGCTGTCAGCAGACGCTGCCGCAACCGGGCCACGCGCCACCACTTTCTTCATTTCGTCGCCGATAGATTCCGCTTTCGCGCCGACGATAACCTGGATGGTCTGTTTGTTCAGTTTCACCACGCCGGACGCACCAAGACGTTTACACATCGCATCGCTCACGCGAGCCGCGTCGGCAACGGTCAGACGCAGACGGGTGATGCAGGCATCGATCGCTTTCAGGTTATCCGTACCGCCAACCGCAGCAATGTAGTTGGTCGCCAGTTGGGTCATACCTTCTTCAGTGTTGCTGTTCGCTTCGTCAGTCACGATATCGTCGTCTTTATCTTCACGACCTGGCGTTTTCAGGTTGAACACGCGAATTACCGCGCTGAACAGCAGGAAGTAGATGACGAAGAATACCGCGCCCATCACCAGCAGCATCCAGACGTTTTTGCTGGCCGCAGGCAGGCTATACATCAACACGTAGTCAATTGCGCCTGCGGAGAAGGAGAAGCCCGCATGAATACCCAGCAGCGTCGCGATGAACAGGCTGATACCGGTCAATATTGCGTGCAGGAGGTACAGCAACGGCGCCAGGAACATGAACAGGAATTCCAGCGGCTCAGTAACACCAGTCAGGAACGCGGTGATCGCAACGGACAGCAGCATACCGCCAACCATTGGACGACGCGCTTTCGGCGCAGCGAAGTACATCGCCAGCGCCGCACCCGGCAGACCAAACATCATGATCGGGAAGAAGCCGGACATGAACATCCCCGCCGTGCCGTCACCCGCGTAGAAGCGGTTGATGTCGCCGTGGAATACCGTACCTGCCGTGTTAGTGAACTCGCCAATCTGGAACCAGGCGATGGTGTTCAGCACCTGATGCAGACCTGTCGGGATCAACAGACGGTTGATGAAACCGAAGATACCGGAGCCCAGCGCGCCCGCGCCGACGATCCATTCACCGCCCGCATGAATAGCGTGCTGAACCGGAGGCCAGACGTAACCGAAAATCGCCGCCAGCACCAGACAGAAGAAGCCCGTGGCGATCGGCACAAAACGTTTGCCGCCAAAGAAGCTCAGGAAATCAGGAAGTTTGATACCGGACCAACGGTTATAAACGGCGCCGCCCACCAGACCGGTAATGATACCCGCCAGGACGCCCATGTTGATTTCCGGGTTAATCGTCACCATCGCTTTGGTCAGGACGAAGTACCCGACCGCACCCGCCAGCGCTGCTGCACCCGCGCTGTCCTTAGACCAACTGGATGCCACACCGATGGCGAAGATCAGTGCGAGGTTATCGAAGATCGCCCCGCCCGCCTGCGCGATAAAGGCGACATTCAGTAAATCTGGTTGACCGAATCGCAGCAACAGTGCCGCCACCGGCAGCACTGCGATAGGGAGCTGTAACGCCCTACCCAGTCGCTGGAAAAAACCTAAAATATTCATCTTATTCCCCCTACGAGACCCCGATTAGGCTTCTGGAAGCCATTTTTTTATTGTGCGACAAATCGTTAAAGCGTGATGTTTGGCAACAACGGTATGAATTATTCATCTACGCTCAGAGTGTGTGAAAAATTAATTCGTATCGCAAATTAAACGCGTGTTTTTTGTGATTTGAATCACCAAATATCGTTATTCACCCTCCCTTATACTGGCTAACTGCGAAAACTTATTTTATCATTCAAAAAATCAACACGGATTAGCGCCTGTCCATACGAATCCAGGTTACGCTTACTAACGTACAGATGCTCAATCCGCCAATTTATTACTTTTACTTTTGAGGTGAAGAATGAGACTGATCCCCCTGACGTCCGCAGAACAGGTCGGCAAATGGGCTGCTCGCCATATCGTTAACCGTATTAACGCCTTCAAACCTACCGCCGATCGCCCGTTTGTCCTGGGCCTGCCGACCGGCGGCACGCCGCTGACGGCGTATAAAGCATTAGTCGAAATGCACAAAGCGGGCCAGGTCAGCTTTAAGCATGTGGTGACATTCAACATGGATGAATATGTTGGCCTTCCGAAAGAACACCCGGAAAGCTACCACAGCTTCATGCACCGCAATTTCTTCGATCACGTTGATATTCCGGCAGAAAATATTAACCTGCTCAACGGTAACGCGCCGGATATCGATGCGGAATGCCGTAATTATGAAGAAAAAATCCGTTCTTACGGTAAAATTCACCTGTTTATGGGCGGCGTAGGCAACGACGGCCATATCGCGTTTAACGAACCGGCTTCTTCCCTGGCTTCCCGTACGCGTATCAAAACGCTGACCCATGACACCCGCGTGGCAAACTCCCGCTTCTTTGACGGCGACGTCAATCAGGTGCCGAAATATGCGCTGACCGTAGGCGTGGGTACGCTGCTGGACGCAGAAGAAGTGATGATCCTGGTGCTGGGCCATCAGAAAGCGCAGGCGCTACAGGCGGCTGTCGAAGGCAACGTCAACCACATGTGGACCATTAGCTGTCTGCAACTGCATCCGAAAGCGGTCGTGGTGTGCGACGAACCTTCCACTATGGAACTGAAAGTTAAGACACTGAAATATTTCAACGAGTTAGAAGCCGAAAATATTAAAGGTCTGTAATGTTATCTCCGCCCTGTACGCAGACGCAGGGCGGCATTTTTTGAAATCGGGGGTCGGAATGTATGCTTTAACCCAGGGCCGGATTTTTACCGGTCACGAAATTCTTGATGACCATGCGATTGTTGTCGCCAATGGCCTGATTGATCGCATCTGTCCAGTGGCGGAACTGCCGCCAGAGATAGAACAACGCGCGTTGAATGGGGCCATTCTCTCCCCCGGTTTTATTGATGTGCAATTAAACGGCTGCGGCGGCGTCCAGTTCAACGATACCGCTGACGCGGTGACTGTCGAAACGCTGGAAATCATGCAGAAAGCCAATGAGAAATCAGGCTGCACCAGCTACCTGCCGACGCTGATTACCACCAGCGACGATCTGATGAAACAGGGCATTCGCGTCATGCGTGAATACCTGGCGAAATACCCGAATCAGGCATTAGGTCTTCATCTTGAAGGTCCGTGGCTGAACCTGGTCAAAAAAGGCACCCATAATCCGAGTTTTGTCCGCCAACCTGACGCTGCGCTGGTGGACTTCCTGTGCGATAATGCCGATGTGATCACCAAAGTCACGCTGGCGCCGGAAATGGTGCCGGCGGAAGTGATCGCCAAACTGACGGCGGCGGGCATTGTGGTTTCAGCCGGTCACTCCAACGCGACGTTAAAAGAGGCGAAAGCCGGTTTCCGCGCAGGGATCACCTTTGCCACCCACCTGTTCAACGCGATGCCGTATATTACGGGCCGTGAACCGGGTCTGGCGGGCGCCATTCTTGACGATGCCGATATTTATTGCGGCATCATCGCGGATGGTCTGCATGTTGATTACGTCAACATTCGTAACGCTAAACGTCTGAAAGGTGACAAACTTTGCCTGGTGACCGATGCAACCGCCCCGGCGGGTGCAAACATTGAACAGTTCATTTTTGCTGGTAAAACAATATACTACCGTAATGGACTGTGTGTGGATGAGAACGGTACGCTGAGCGGATCATCATTAACCATGATCGAAGGCGTGCGTAATCTGGTTGAACATTGCGGTATTGCGCTGGATGAAGTGCTGCGTATGGCGACGCTCTACCCTGCGCGCGCGATTGGCGTCGATAAGCAGCTCGGCAGCCTCGCGCCGGGTAAAGTTGCGAACCTGACCGCCTTCACCCACGACTTTAAAATCATCAAGACCATCGTTAATGGTAACGAGGTCGTTACTGAGTAAGAGAAAGTATGACACCAGGCGGACAAGCTCAAATAGGTAATGTTGATCTCGTAAAACAGCTTAACAGCGCGGCCGTTTACCGCCTGATTGACCAGCACGGGCCAATCTCGCGTATTCAGATTGCCGAGCAAAGCCAGCTTGCTCCCGCCAGCGTAACCAAAATTACGCGTCAACTCATTGAACGCGGGCTGATCAAAGAAGTTGATCAGCAGGCCTCCACCGGGGGCCGCCGCGCCATCTCCATCGTTACCGAAACCCGTAATTTCCATGCCATTGGCGTGCGGTTGGGTCGTCATGACGCAACCATTACCCTGTTTGACCTGAGCAGTAAAGTGCTGGCTGAAGAGCACTACCCGCTGCCAGAGCGCACTCAGGAGACGCTGGAACATGCCCTGCTCAATGCCATCACCACATTCGTCGACAGTAATCAGCGTAAACTTCGCGAGTTAATCGCGATTTCTGTGATCCTGCCGGGTCTTGTCGATCCCGAAAGCGGCGTAATCCGCTATATGCCGCATATTCAGGTTGAAAACTGGGGATTAGTTGAAGCGCTGGAAAAACGTTTTCACGTAACCTGTTTTGTCGGTCACGATATCCGCAGTCTGGCGCTGGCCGAGCACTATTTCGGTGCAAGCCAGGATTGCGAAGATTCCATTCTGGTGCGCGTACACCGGGGGACTGGCGCCGGGATTATCTCAAATGGCCGCATTTTTATTGGTCGTAACGGCAACGTTGGGGAGATCGGTCATATTCAGGTCGAGCCGCTGGGCGAGCGCTGTCACTGCGGCAATTTTGGCTGTCTGGAAACCATCGCCGCCAACGCGGCCATTGAACAACGCGTACAGCACTTACTCAAGCAGGGCTACCAAAGTCGCGTTACGCTGGACGACTGCACGATTAAAACCATCTGCAAGGCAGCTAATAAAGGTGACAGCTTAGCGGCAGAGGTGATTGAACACGTTGGTCGTCATCTGGGCAAAACCATCGCTATCGCTATCAACCTGTTTAATCCGCAAAAAATCGTGATTGCCGGTGAAATTACCGAAGCGGATAAAGTGCTGCTGCCGGCGATTGAAAGCTGCATCAACACACAGGCGCTGAAAGCGTTTCGCAAAAATTTGCCGGTTGTCCGTTCCACGCTGGATCACCGCTCCGCCATCGGCGCATTTGCGCTGGTGAAACGCGCCATGCTCAACGGCATTTTGTTGCAACATTTGCTGGAAAATTAATGAGCTTTTATAGTGGCGCATTATGACTAAATCCTTTGGGTAGTTCATGACCATCAAGAATGTAATTTGTGATATTGACGGCGTGCTGATGCACGACAATGTTGCCGTACCCGGTGCGGCAGAATTTCTGACGGATGTAATGGAAAAAGGTCTGCCGCTGGTGCTGCTGACCAATTACCCTTCGCAGACCGGCCAGGATCTGGCGAACCGCTTTGCTACCGCAGGGGTTAACGTACCGGACAGCGTTTTTTATACTTCCGCGATGGCCACCGCCGATTTCCTGCGTCGTCAGGAAGGCAAGAAAGCCTATGTGGTCGGTGAAGGCGCACTAATTCACGAATTGTATAAAGCAGGTTTTACCATTACCGACGTCAATCCCGATTTTGTAATTGTCGGTGAGACCCGTTCCTATAACTGGGACATGATGCATAAAGCGGCCTTTTTCGTCGCCAACGGCGCCCGTTTCATCGCCACTAACCCCGATACCCACGGTCGTGGTTTCTATCCGGCCTGCGGCGCGCTCTGTGCAGGTATTGAAAAAATCTCTGGCCGTAAACCTTTTTACGTCGGTAAACCCAGCCCGTGGATTATCCGCGCCGCGTTAAACAAAATGCAGGCGCACTCGGAAGAGACCGTTATCGTCGGCGACAATCTGCGCACCGATATTCTGGCGGGATTCCAGGCCGGTCTGGAAACCATTCTGGTGCTCTCTGGCGTCTCAACGCTCAACGATATCGACGACATGCCGTTCAGACCAAGCTGGATTTATCCTTCCGTCGCCGAAATCGACGTTATCTAAACGCCCCCCAGCCTGATGGCGCTGCGCTTATCAGGCCTACAATATTGTTCTGTTCGAATCGTAGGCCTGATAAAAAACATCGTTTAATAAAATCGCCATAAAATTATCGATTCATCAATAAACACGCTCATTACGTAATCTTTTTTCATCATTCAACAACTGCCATTGCATTTTTTGCTTTCATCACGCCAAATCTCTTGCGAACCCTGCGGCTTTGCGGCATTTTCATAAACAAGCAAACACAAAAAAGCACCACGCAACGGGTTAATGGAGAAGGTTATGTGTTCTATTTTTGGCGTATTCGATATCAAAACAGACGCGGTTGAACTGCGTAAAAAAGCCCTTGAGCTGTCACGTTTGATGCGCCATCGCGGCCCAGACTGGTCCGGTATTTACGCCTGCGATAACGCGATTCTGGCACACGAGCGTCTGTCTATTGTCGACGTCAACGCCGGTGCGCAGCCGCTGTACAACGAAAAGAAAACACATGTGCTGGCCGTTAACGGTGAAATTTATAACCACCAGGCATTACGCGCGGAATATGGCGATCGCTATCAGTTCCAGACCGGGTCTGACTGTGAAGTGATCCTCGCGCTGTACCAGGAAAAAGGGGTGGAATTTCTCGACGACCTACAGGGTATGTTCGCCTTTGCGCTGTACGACAGCGAACAGGATGCCTGGCTGATTGGTCGCGACCACATCGGGATCATCCCGCTTTATATGGGTCATGACGAGCACGGCAACTTTTATGTCGCCTCTGAAATGAAGGCGCTGGTGCCGGTCTGCCGCACGATTAAAGAGTTCCCGGCAGGCAGCTACCTGTGGAGCAAAGACGGTGAGATTCGTCAGTATTACCAGCGCGACTGGTTCGAGTTCGACGCAGTGAAAGACAACGAAACGGACAAAAACGTGCTGCGTCAGGCGCTGGAAGAGTCCGTCAAAAGCCACCTGATGTCAGACGTGCCATACGGCGTATTGCTCTCGGGCGGCCTGGATTCCTCCATCATTTCCGCCATCACCAAGAAATTCGCCGCACGCCGCGTGGAAGATCAGGAACGTTCGGAAGCCTGGTGGCCTCAGTTGCACTCCTTTGCTGTCGGTCTGGAAGGCTCCCCGGATCTGAAAGCCGCGCAGGAAGTGGCAAACCATCTCGGCACCGTGCATCACGAAATTCACTTCACCGTGCAGGAAGGTCTGGATGCGATTCGCGACGTGATTTACCACATCGAAACTTACGATGTCACCACCATTCGCGCCTCGACGCCGATGTATTTAATGTCGCGTAAAATCAAAGCGATGGGAATCAAAATGGTGCTGTCCGGCGAAGGTTCCGATGAAGTGTTCGGCGGCTACCTCTACTTCCATAAAGCGCCAAACACCAAAGAACTGCACGAAGAGACCGTGCGTAAGCTACAGGCGTTGCATATGTTTGACTGCGCTCGCGCCAACAAAGCGATGTCTGCCTGGGGCGTCGAAGCCCGCGTCCCGTTCCTGGATAAGAAATTCCTCGATGTGGCGATGCGCATCAACCCGGAAGACAAAATGTGCGGCAACGGCAAAATGGAGAAACATATCCTGCGTGAATGTTTTGAATCCTACCTGCCCGCAAGCGTGGCATGGCGTCAAAAAGAGCAGTTCTCTGACGGCGTCGGCTACAGCTGGATCGACACGCTGAAAGAGGTCGCGGCGGAGCAAATTTCCGACCAGCAACTGGAAACCGCCCGCTTCCGTTTCCCGTACAACACGCCATCTTCTAAAGAAGCGTACCTGTACCGTGAAATCTTCGAAGAGCTGTTCCCGGTACCCAGCGCGGCAGAATGTGTGCCAGGCGGCCCGTCCGTCGCCTGTTCTTCTGCGAAGGCCATCGAATGGGATGAGGCGTTCAAAACGATGGACGATCCATCAGGCCGCGCCGTCGGCGTACACCAGTCCGCTTATAAATAAGTTATCGTGATAAAAAGAGTCCTGCGGGACTCTTTTTTTACGCCGTTTTTTCACCGCAAAAAACGATTAATAACCAATAATTGCCGAATATTGCGTCACGCTGTTCGCAACCTAACCAAACAGTCACATTCCGGCCATTTTCAATGAAAAAGAGGTTGACGCTTCAAGGCTCAATACGCATAATGCGCCCCGCAACGCCGATAAGGTAACGCGAAAAAAGATGGCTACGTAGCTCAGTTGGTTAGAGCACATCACTCATAATGATGGGGTCACAGGTTCGAATCCCGTCGTAGCCACCATCTTTTTTGCGGGAGTGGCGAAATTGGTAGACGCACCAGATTTAGGTTCTGGCGCCGCAAGGTGTGCGAGTTCAAGTCTCGCCTCCCGCACCATTCACCAGTACGCGTTGCACGGATGGGGTATCGCCAAGCGGTAAGGCACCGGTTTTTGATACCGGCATTCCCTGGTTCGAATCCAGGTACCCCAGCCATATTTCTTCGAGTTTGCGGATTGCCGCGACGGTCATTGGGGTATCGCCAAGCGGTAAGGCACCGGTTTTTGATACCGGCATTCCCTGGTTCGAATCCAGGTACCCCAGCCATCGAAGAAAATAATCTGGCTACGTAGCTCAGTTGGTTAGAGCACATCACTCATAATGATGGGGTCACAGGTTCGAATCCCGTCGTAGCCACCAAATTCTTGGGGTATCGCCAAGCGGTAAGGCACCGGATTCTGATTCCGGCATTCCGAGGTTCGAATCCTCGTACCCCAGCCAAATTTGAAAGACGTTCGGATGACGAGCGCAAAACCCAACCATTGGGGTATCGCCAAGCGGTAAGGCACCGGATTCTGATTCCGGCATTCCGAGGTTCGAATCCTCGTACCCCAGCCACATTAAAAAAGCTCGCTTCGGCGAGCTTTTTGCTTTTCTGTCTGGCGCGCCGGGGGGCGGTGTAGGCCTGATAAGCGCAACGCTATCAGGCACAGAACATCCTACAACCCTAACGCATACTTCAGGGCCTGACGTTTCAACACGCCTGCGCGCTCTGCCGCCATCAATCCGATATTACGCATAATGCGCAGCGGCTGAAGATTATTGCTGAAACCGGCATAGAACAGATCCATCCCGCTTTGCATAATGAAGTTATCCGCCATGCGGCGCGTCTGATAGCGTTTCAGCACCTGGTGACTGGCCCAGACTTCGCCATGACTGCGGGCGCTGATCAACACATCCAGCAGCGCATCCACATCACGATACCCCAGGTTTACCCCCTGCCCGGCTAATGGATGAATGGTATGCGCCGCATCCCCCACCAGCGCCAGGCCAGGCTGTACGTATTGCAACGCATGGCGGCGCGTCAGCGGAAAAGCGCCTGCCGCAACCGGTGTGACCGCCCCCAGACGCGACGGAAAATGTTGCATAATTTCCGCCTGCAACTGCGGCATACTCAGGTTCTGCAACTGGCGAATACGCGCTGGTGAGTCATACCACACCAGCGATGCCCAGTTGTCGAACAACGGTAAAAAGGCCCGTGGGCCGTCTGGCGTAAATTGCTGCCAGGTGCTGTCACCGGGATCGCTCTCACACTGTACGGTAATCAGCATACAGGACTGAGCATACTGCCAGGCATGAATACCAATCCCCGCCAGCTGTCGTACCTGCGAGTTCGCACCGTCAGCGCCGATCACCAGTTTTGCGGTAAGACGCTCGCCATCCGCCAGCTCCAGCTCATGTCGATCATTGTGGCGATGCAACGCAATCAGTGAAGCAGGCGCGCGCAGCGTCACTTTCGGGTGCGCGTCCAGCGCCTGCCACAGCGCCTGTTGCAGCACGATATTCTCAACCATATAGCCAAGCAGCGGTAACTTAAGCTCGGCGGCGTCAAACACCACATGGGCGTTTTCCCACTCCCAGGTTTCCAGACGACGGTACGGATGGCTGCGCATCTCCTGCACCGCATCCCAGACGCCCAGGCCTTTAAGCAGCGACACCGACGCCGCACTGATCGCTGAAATACGCACATCAGGCTGGCTGTCGGCCACAAACGGCGCAGGCTCAGCATGTTCAATCACCGTGACGGTAAATCCATGCTGCGCCAGTCCCAGCGCCAGCGCGCCACCGACCATCCCCCCGCCAACAATGGCAATTTCCGTTGGTTGATTTGTCATGGTCACTCATCCTGTTACGTTGATAAGACAAGTTTACAGGATTTTTTACCTCTAAGGGCTGATAAGCGTCATACTGGTCACAACCGCGCCAAAGCATTACACTATGCGCCCTGCAATTCAGCCACTATTTCGCAAGAGCAAGTCGATGACCAAAAAACTCCATATTAAAACCTGGGGCTGTCAGATGAACGAGTACGATTCATCGAAGATGGCCGATCTGCTGGATGCTACCCACGGGTATCAACTGACCGAGGTCGCGGAAGAAGCGGATGTGCTGCTGCTGAATACCTGCTCAATCCGCGAGAAGGCTCAGGAAAAAGTCTTCCATCAATTAGGCCGCTGGAAACTCTTAAAAGAGAAGAACCCGGATCTGATTATCGGCGTCGGCGGTTGCGTGGCCTCCCAGGAAGGCGACCACATCCGTCAGCGTGCGCACTATGTCGATATTATTTTTGGCCCGCAAACGCTGCACCGCTTACCGGAAATGATCAACTCCGTTCGTGGCGACCGCAGCCCGGTGGTGGACATCAGCTTCCCGGAAATCGAGAAGTTCGACCGCCTGCCGGAACCGCGTGCGGAAGGCCCGACCGCGTTTGTCTCCATCATGGAAGGGTGTAATAAATACTGCACGTACTGTGTGGTGCCGTATACCCGTGGTGAAGAGGTCAGCCGTCCGTCTGACGACATCCTGTTTGAGATCGCCCAGCTTGCCGCTCAGGGCGTGCGTGAAGTCAACCTGCTCGGTCAGAACGTTAACGCCTGGCGCGGTGAAAACTACGACGGTACCACCGGCTCCTTTGCCGACCTGCTACGTCTGGTTGCCGCCATCGACGGGATCGATCGCATCCGCTTCACCACCAGCCACCCGATCGAGTTCACCGACGACATCATCGAAGTTTACCGTGATACGCCGGAACTGGTGAGCTTCCTGCACCTGCCGGTACAGAGCGGCGCGGATCGCGTACTGAACCTGATGGGGCGTACCCACACGGCGCTGGAGTACAAAGCGATCATCCGTAAACTGCGCGCGGCGCGCCCGGATATTCAAATCAGCTCGGACTTCATCGTTGGCTTCCCTGGCGAAACGACTCAGGACTTCGAACAGACCATGAAGCTGATTGCCGACGTCAATTTCGACATGAGCTACAGCTTTATTTTCTCGGCGCGTCCGGGAACACCGGCCGCCGATATGGTTGACGATGTGCCGGAAGAAGAGAAAAAGCAGCGTCTGTATATTCTACAGGAGCGTATTAACCAGCAGGCGATGGCCTGGAGCCGTCGGATGCTCGGCACCGTCCAGCGTATTCTGGTGGAAGGCACCTCGCGTAAGAGCATTATGGAACTGTCAGGCCGTACCGAAAATAACCGCGTGGTGAACTTTGAAGGCACCCCGGAGATGATCGGTAAGTTTGTGGATGTGGAAATCACCGATGTCTACACCAACTCTCTGCGCGGCAAGGTTGTACGCACCGAAGATGAGATGGGGCTGCGCGTGGCTGAAACGCCGGAGTCAGTCATTGCCCGTACCCGTAAAGAAAACGAGATTGGCGTCGGTTTTTACCAGCCTTAATCCTGCTGAAAAGCGAAAAAATGCCCGATGGCGCTGCACTTATCGGGCCTACGGCACAATATGGTTCGTAGGCCGGATAAGGCACTTGTGCCGCCATCCGGCAAATAACAGACAGGCCTTGTAATTCCCCCCTACGCCCCCATCTTCATTGCAATGCTTGCGCCTTTATCCTGTGGCGTGAATAATTTCCTTATCTGCCGGTGAATTTTCATTTTCCGGCGACTCAGGCATAAGAGGAACAGTTTGAACATAGACACTCGCGAAATTACCCTTGAGCCCGCAGACAACGCCCGTCTGTTGAGCCTTTGCGGCCCGTTTGACGACAACATCAAACAACTGGAACGCCGTCTCGGCATCGAGATCAACCGTCGTGACAATCACTTTAAGCTGACCGGTCGCCCGATTTGCGTCACCGCCGCGGTAGATATCCTGCGCAGCCTGTACGTCGATACCGCCCCGATGCGCGGTCAGATTCAGGACATCGAGCCGGAACAAATCCACCTTGCGATTAAAGAAGCGCGCGTGCTGGAACAGAGCGCGGAGAGCGTTCCTGACTATGGCAAGGCGATAAATATTAAAACCAAGCGTGGCGTGATTAAGCCGCGCACGCCGAATCAGGCGCAGTACATCGCCAACATTCTCGATCACGACATTACTTTCGGCGTTGGCCCTGCCGGTACGGGGAAAACCTACCTCGCCGTTGCCGCCGCCGTGGACGCTCTTGAGCGTCAGGAAATTCGTCGTATTCTGCTGACTCGTCCGGCGGTGGAAGCCGGGGAAAAACTGGGCTTTCTGCCAGGCGACCTGAGCCAGAAGGTAGACCCGTATCTTCGCCCGCTGTATGACGCGCTGTTTGAGATGCTCGGCTTCGAGAAAGTAGAAAAGCTAATTGAGCGCAACGTCATTGAAGTCGCGCCGCTGGCCTATATGCGCGGTCGTACGCTGAACGACGCCTTTATTATTCTCGATGAGAGCCAGAACACCACCATCGAACAGATGAAGATGTTCCTGACGCGTATCGGCTTTAATTCGAAAGCGGTTATTACCGGCGACGTCACGCAGATTGACCTGCCGCGCAACACGAAGTCTGGCCTGCGCCATGCGATAGAAGTGCTGGCGGAAGTCGAAGAGATCAGCTTTAACTTTTTCCACAGCGAAGACGTGGTGCGCCATCCGGTGGTTGCCCGTATCGTTAACGCCTATGAAGCCTGGGAAGAAGCGGAGCAAAAACGCAAGGCAGCGCTGGCGGCAGAACGCAAGCGTGAAGCGCAGGAGCAGGAACAAAAATGAGTCAGGTGATCCTCGATTTACAACTGGCATGTGAAGACCATTCCGGCCTGCCGGAAGAGAGCCAGTTTCAGACGTGGCTGAATGCGGTGATCCCACAGTTTCAGGAAGAATCAGAAGTGACGATTCGCCTGGTGGATGAAGCCGAAAGCCACGATCTTAACCTGACCTACCGCGGGAAAGATAAGCCAACCAACGTGCTCTCTTTCCCGTTTGAAGCGCCGCCAGGTATGGAGATGCCGCTGCTGGGCGATCTGATCATCTGCCGCCAGGTAGTGGAGCAAGAAGCGAAAGAACAAGATAAGCCGCTGGAGGCCCACTGGGCGCATATGGTCGTGCACGGCAGCCTGCATTTGCTGGGTTACGACCATATCGAAGATGATGAAGCGGAAGAGATGGAAGCCCTCGAAACAGAGATTATGCTTGCTCTGGGCTATGAGGACCCGTACATTTCCGAGAAAGACTAAGTACGATGAACAAACATGCCGTCAGCCGTTAAGTATATGCATGACGAGCGACCTATTAACCAACATGAGAACCCATACGACGCCATGAGCGACGACAATTCACACAGTAGTGACACGTTAAACAGCAAAAAGGGATTTTTTTCCCTGTTACTGAGCCAACTTTTCCACGGTGAACCCAAAAACCGTGACGAACTGCTGGCGCTGATCCGTGATTCCGGGCAGAACGACCTTATCGATGAAGATACGCGCGATATGCTCGAAGGGGTGATGGACATTGCGGACCAGCGCGTTCGCGACATCATGATCCCCCGCTCCCAGATGATTACCCTGAAACGCAACCAGACGCTGGATGAATGCCTTGATGTCATCATTGAGTCAGCACACTCGCGTTTCCCGGTCATCAGCGAAGACAAAGATCACATTGAAGGGATTCTGATGGCGAAGGATCTGCTGCCGTTTATGCGCAGCGATGCCGAAGCCTTCAGCATGGAAAAAGTGTTACGCCAGGCCGTTGTTGTCCCGGAGAGTAAGCGCGTTGACCGCATGCTCAAAGAGTTCCGTTCCCAGCGTTACCATATGGCGATCGTTATCGACGAGTTTGGCGGGGTGTCGGGTCTGGTGACCATTGAAGACATTCTCGAACTGATCGTGGGTGAAATTGAAGACGAGTATGATGAAGAAGATGATATCGACTTCCGTCAGCTCAGTCGCCACACCTGGACCATTCGCGCTCTCGCACCGATTGAAGACTTCAACGAAGCCTTCGGCACCAGCTTCAGCGATGAAGAGGTCGATACCATTGGCGGTCTGGTGATGCAGGCGTTCGGTCATCTGCCTGCGCGCGGTGAGACCATTGACATTGATGGTTACCAGTTCAAAGTCGCTATGGCCGACAGCCGTCGTATTATTCAGGTTCATGTCAGAATACCGGATGACTCGCCCCAGCCTAAACTGGACGAATAAAACCAAAAGTGGACTAAAGACTAAATGGCATTTGCCTCACTGATTGAACGCCAGCGCATTCGCCTGCTGCTGGCGTTATTATTCGGCGCCTGCGGAACGCTGGCTTTTTCTCCGTATGACGTCTGGCCCGCCGCGCTTATCTCGCTTATGGGCCTACAGGCGTTAACCTTACACCGCCGCCCGCTCCAGTCGGCTGCTATCGGCTACTTCTGGGGGCTGGGACTCTTTGGCTCCGGCATCAACTGGGTCTACGTCAGTATCGCGCAGTTCGGCGGTATGCCCGGCCCGATAAACGTCTTCCTTGTGGTGCTGCTTGCCGCATACCTTTCCCTCTACACGGGCCTGTTCGCCGGTATTCTGTCGCGTCTGTGGCCGAAAACCACCTGGCTGCGCGTGGCGATCGCCGCCCCCGTAGTCTGGCAAATCACCGAGTTTCTGCGTGGCTGGGTACTGACCGGCTTCCCGTGGCTACAGTTCGGCTATAGCCAGATTGACGGCCCGCTAAAAGGGCTGGCGCCGGTGATGGGCGTTGAGGCCATCAACTTCCTGCTGATGATGGTCAGCGGCCTGCTGGTGCTGGCGGCAGTTACCCGCAACTGGCGTCCTCTGGTCGTCGCGCTGGTGTTATTTGCCCTGCCCTTCCCGCTGCGTTACATCCAGTGGTATACGCTGGAGCCGGAAAAAACCACGCAGGTCTCGCTGGTTCAGGGCGACATTCCCCAATCGCTGAAGTGGGATGAGAGTCAGCTTATCAATACGCTGAAAATCTATCTCGACGCCACCCAGCCGGAAATGGGTAAATCGCAACTGATTATCTGGCCGGAGTCCGCCATTCCCGATCTGGAGATTAATCAGCAGCGTTTTCTGGGCATGATGGACGATCTGCTGAAATCCAAAAACAGCACGTTGATTACCGGCATCGTCGATGCGCGTCTGAACAAGCAGAACCGCTACGACACCTACAACACGATTATCACGCTGGGTAAAGACAGCCCGTACAGCTACGATTCCAGCAATCGCTACAACAAAAACCACCTGGTGCCGTTTGGCGAGTTCGTGCCGCTGGAGTCGATTCTGCGCCCGTTAGCGCCGTTCTTTGACCTGCCGATGTCCTCATTCAGCCGTGGGCCGTACATACAGCCACAGCTGCATGCGCATGGCTTTAAACTGACGGCGGCGATTTGCTACGAAATCATTCTGGGTGAACAGGTTCGGGACAATTTCCGCCCGGACACTGACTATCTGCTGACCATCTCTAACGACGCCTGGTTCGGAAAATCTATCGGCCCGTGGCAGCACTTCCAGATGGCGAGAATGCGTTCTCTGGAGCTGGCGCGCCCGCTGTTGCGCAGCACCAACAACGGCATTACGGCAGTCATTGGTCCGCAGGGTGAAATTCAGGCGATGATCCCGCAGTTTACCCGCGACGTATTGACCACCCACGTTACGCCAACCCGTGGTTTAACGCCTTATGCCCGTACCGGCAACTGGCCGTTATGGTTGCTCACCGCGCTGATGGGCTTTGGCGCCGTGGTGATGAGCCTGCGTCAGCGCCGTAAATAATCTCCCTTATTACCGGGTAAGACGCGATGCGTCTTACCCGGCCTGGCTATATCCCTCCATTCTGGCACGCCTATTGCTTTGTTAAACAAGGTAAACCTTGTTTTGGCTATATGTGCAACCTGGTCGCACCAATATCGATCATCGGTAGCACCCAAACAGTGCAATGAAAGATTTTTGCCTCTAAACGGTGCGGCGCACTTCGCAAAAATAAACAATAAAGCAGCAAAATCTTTACATTCAGCCAAACTAAATGTTAACAAACACGCATAACACTGCACGCTCAAGTTGCAGACGATAACAACACAAACACTCACAATGGGTATCAATGCGTCGATGGCGCAGACGATAAAGGAGTTGGATATGCAATTACGTAAGCTAGCCACAGCAATGCTGGTCATGGGAATGTCTGCCGGTCTGGCACACGCGGAAGACGCCGCGCCGGCGGCGGGCAGTACGCTGGATAAAATCGCGAAGAATGGCATTATCGTCGTCGGCCACCGCGAGTCCTCCGTGCCGTTCTCTTACTACGACAACCAGCAAAAAGTGGTCGGTTATTCACAGGACTACTCCAACGCCATCGTTGAAGCCGTGAAGAAAAAGCTTAACAAACCTGACCTACAGGTGAAGCTGATCCCAATTACCTCCCAGAACCGTATTCCACTGTTGCAAAACGGAACCTTCGACTTTGAGTGTGGCTCCACCACCAACAACGTCGAACGCCAGAAACAAGCTGCGTTCTCTGACACCATTTTCATCGTCGGTACGCGTCTGCTGGCGAAAAAAGACAGCGATATTAAAGACTTCCCGGACCTGAAAGGGAAAGCGGTCGTGGTCACCTCCGGTACCACCTCTGAAATTCTGCTGCACAAGCTGAATGAAGAACAAAAAATGAATATGCGCATTATCAGCGCGAAAGACCACGGCGACTCCTTCCGTACGCTGGAAAGCGGTCGCGCCGTCGCCTTTATGATGGATGATGCCCTGCTGGCGGGTGAACGCGCGAAAGCCAAAAAACCAGACAACTGGGAGATCGTCGGTAAGCCGCAATCTCAGGAAGCCTACGGCTGTATGCTGCGTAAAAACGATCCTGAGTTTAAAACGCTGGTAGATGACACGATTGCCCAGGTGCAGACCTCAGGCGAAGCGGAAAAATGGTTTGATAAGTGGTTTAAAAACCCAATCCCGCCGAAAAACCTGAACATGAATTTCGAACTGTCCGACGAGATGAAGGCGCTGTTCAAAGAACCGAATGACAAAGCACTTAACTAACTAAAATAAATGGGGCGGGATCTCCTTGCCCTCTCGATTGTCATTCAGCACGGACAGACTATAAGCCTGATGGTCGTTCCCCATCAGGCCTGAAAACCGCAAAACGCTGGATAACAATCTTCGAGGGTAGCGCTGCTACCCTTTTTTTTCTGGAGTAGATTTATGTCAATAGACTGGAACTGGGGGATTTTTTTACAACAAGCCCCGTTCGGCAACACCACGTATCTCGGCTGGCTCTGGAGCGGCTTCCAGGTCACCGTCGCGTTATCCATCACCGCCTGGATTATTGCTTTCCTCGTCGGCTCGTTATTCGGCATTTTACGTACTGTACCTAACCGCTTCCTCTCAGGAATGGGGACGCTTTACGTGGAACTGTTTCGTAACGTCCCGCTGATTGTTCAGTTCTTTACCTGGTATCTGGTCGTGCCTGAGCTGTTGCCGGAAAATATCGGCATGTGGTTCAAGGCGGAACTGGACCCGAACATTCAATTTTTCCTCTCATCAATGATCTGTCTGGGGCTGTTTACCGCTGCGCGCGTCTGCGAGCAGGTACGCGCCGCGATTCAGTCGCTGCCTCGCGGGCAGAAAAACGCTGCGCTGGCGATGGGGCTGACGCTGCCTCAGGCTTATCGCTATGTTCTGTTACCGAACGCCTATCGGGTGATTGTCCCGCCGATGACCTCGGAAATGATGAACCTGGTGAAAAACTCCGCCATCGCATCGACCATTGGTCTGGTGGATATGGCGGCGCAGGCGGGCAAGCTGCTGGATTACTCCGCCCACGCCTGGGAGTCGTTCACCGCGATTACGCTGGCCTACGTGCTGATTAATGCCGTCATTATGCTGGTGATGAATCTGGTGGAACGTAAAGTCCGCCTGCCTGGCAATATGGGAGGCAAATAATGTACGAGTTTGACTGGAGTTCGATCGTTCCTTCCATGCCGTATTTGCTGGCCGGGCTGGTGATCACCCTGAAAATTACCGTCACCGCCGTGGTGATCGGGATTCTCTGGGGCACCATTCTGGCGGTAATGCGTCTCTCAAGTTTCGCCCCTGTCGCCTGGTTTGCGAAAGCTTACGTCAACGTTTTCCGCTCCATCCCGCTGGTGATGGTGCTGCTATGGTTCTACCTGATTGTGCCGGGGCTGTTGCAGGATGTACTGGGTATTTCGCCCAAAACGGATATTCGCCTGATTTCAGCGATGGTCGCGTTTTCCATGTTTGAGGCGGCGTATTACTCGGAGATTATCCGTGCGGGTATTCAGAGCATTTCACGCGGGCAGTCCAGCGCTGCGCTGGCGCTGGGGATGACCCACTGGCAGTCGATGAAGCTCATCATCCTGCCGCAGGCGTTCCGTGCGATGGTGCCGCTGCTGCTTACCCAGGGTATCGTACTGTTCCAGGATACCTCCCTGGTTTACGTGTTAAGCCTCGCGGATTTCTTCCGCACCGCCACCACCATTGGCGAGCGTGATGGTACGCAGGTCGAAATGATCCTGTTTGCCGGTGCCGTCTACTTTGTTATCAGCCTGAGCGCGTCGTTGTTGGTCAGCTATTTGAAGAAAAGGACAGTTTAATGATTACCCTGAAAAATGTTTCTAAATGGTATGGTCACTTTCAGGTGCTGACCGACTGCTCCACGGAAGTGAAAAAAGGTGAAGTGGTGGTGGTCTGCGGCCCGTCGGGTTCCGGTAAATCGACCCTGATCAAAACGGTGAACGGACTGGAACCGGTGCAACAGGGTGAAATCACCGTTGACGGCACCAAAGTGAATGACAAAAAAACGGATCTGGCGAAGCTCCGCTCGCGGGTCGGAATGGTGTTCCAGCACTTTGAACTGTTCCCGCATCTGTCGATCATTGAAAACCTGACGCTGGCGCAGGTGAAAGTGCTCAAACGCGGCAAAGCGCCCGCCCGTGAAAAAGCGCAGAAGTTGCTTGAGCGCGTAGGACTCTCAGCCCATGCCAATAAGTTCCCGGCGCAGCTTTCCGGCGGGCAGCAACAGCGTGTGGCAATCGCGCGCGCGCTGTGCATGGACCCTATCGCTATGCTGTTTGATGAACCGACATCCGCACTCGATCCTGAAATGATCAACGAAGTGCTGGACGTTATGGTCGAGCTGGCAAACGAAGGGATGACCATGATGGTCGTCACCCACGAAATGGGCTTTGCCCGTAAGGTGGCCAATCGGGTGATCTTTATGGACGAGGGGAAAATTGTCGAAGACTCGCCGAAAGAGGAGTTCTTTGCCAACCCGAAATCGGATCGCGCCAAAGACTTCCTGGCGAAAATCCTGCATTAATCCTCCCGGCGCGCACGACAGAGTGCGCGCCATATCACGCTTTATCTCTTCATATCTCGAATCGCACTCATCCCGGCGTTACCCTTGTCACAAAGTACCACTTACAAGGAGCAACAATGGCACTTCCAGTCCTTTTTGATTGCGATCCAGGTCATGACGACGCCATCGCAATTGTTCTCGCCCTCGCATCGCCTGAACTGGATGTGAAAGCGATCACCTCTTCCGCCGGTAACCAGACGCCTGACAAAACGCTGCGTAACGTATTGCGTATGCTGACGCTACTGGGGCGTAACGATATTCCTGTCGCGGGTGGCGCGATAAAACCGCTGATGCGCGATCTGATCATCGCCGATAACGTACACGGCGAAAGCGGACTGGACGGCCCGGCGCTACCGGAGCCGTCATTTGCGCCGCAGACCTGCACCGCCGTTGAGCTGATGGCGAAAACCCTGCGCGAAAGCCCGGAACCGGTAACCATCGTCGCCACCGGGCCGCAAACCAACGTCGCCTTGCTGCTGAACAGCCATCCAGAATTGCACCGTAAAATCGCCCGCATTGTGATCATGGGCGGCGCGATGGGATTAGGTAACTGGACGCCAGCGGCAGAATTCAATATTTACGTCGACCCCGAAGCGGCAGAGATTGTTTTCCAGTCAGGGATTCCCGTGGTGATGGCCGGGCTGGACGTAACGCACAAGGCGCAGATTCACGCTGAAGATACCGAGCGTTTCCGGGCGACAGGCAATCCTGTTTCCACGATCGTGGCGGAGCTGCTGGATTTCTTCCTCGAATATCACAAAGACGAAAAGTGGGGCTTTACCGGCGCGCCGTTGCATGACCCTTGCACCATCGCCTGGCTGCTAAAACCCGAGCTTTTCACCACCGTTGAACGTTGGGTCGGCGTGGAGACTCAGGGGAAATACACCCAGGGAATGACGGTCGTGGATTATTACTTCCTGACGGGCAATAAACCGAATGCGACGGTGATGGTCGATATCGACCGGCAGGGCTTTGTGGATTTGCTGGCGGAGAGGCTGGCGTTCTACGCATCATAACCAGCCGGATGGCGCTAACGCTTATCCGGCCTACATCAGCGTACAATTTGTAGGCCGGATAAGACGCTTCGCGTCGCCATCCGGCACTGCCGATTACGGCTCAAACGGTCTGCGCTGGAACTGGTCGTGGCCGCATTTCGGGCACAGCGGCAGTACATCCGGCGTATACACCGCTAAATGGTAATGACACTTCTCGCACACAAGGTTGCCCAAGCCAACCACCTCGCCGCTGTGGTAGACCCCGTGGTGATTGAGATCCTGGAACACTTCGCGCCACTCCAGTTGCGTTTTGTCGGTGATGTCCGCCAGCTCCTGCCAGAGGCTCTCTTTAATCACCCGCATAAAGACGCTGTCGCTCTCCTCTTCCTGGCTCTCCTCGTAGCTCATGGCGAACTCTTCCAGGTCGCGTCTGACGGCGCGCGTCAGTTCGTCCACCTCGATTCGCGTTAACTCCCCTGCTTTCATTACGCTCTGACGCGCCTGTTCCACCAGCGCGTCAATATCGCGTTCGCCATTACGCAGGCGTTCGCTTAATGACGTCACCAGTTCACGGTAATATTGAGCAACCTTGTTCATCGCTTCGCCTCCTGGGTCGTTAACTGTCTATAATAATAGACGTTATTTACGCCGCGCTTTGCAAGACCGCCCACAGACTGTGTAAATTCATGCAAGGATTAGCATGGCGGGAATTCAATGCAGAATGCGCGAAAGGCTGTTTTGGCGCGGGCGTTTGGGCTATGCTATGCGGATCTGAAACACCACATCTAACGCTACGTTTGTAGCCGTAATGAAAACAGGACCACTGGCTGCCATGCAAGAGCAATACCGCCCGGAAGAGATAGAATCAAAAGTCCAGCAACACTGGGACGAGAAGCGCACCTTTGAAGTAACCGAAGACGAGAGCAAAGAGAAGTATTACTGCCTGTCGATGCTTCCCTATCCTTCTGGTCGACTACACATGGGCCATGTGCGTAACTACACCATCGGTGATGTGATTGCCCGCTACCAACGCATGCTGGGTAAAAACGTTTTACAGCCCATCGGCTGGGATGCTTTCGGCCTGCCTGCTGAAGGCGCGGCGGTGAAAAACAACACGGCGCCGGCGCCGTGGACCTATGACAACATCGCCTACATGAAAAACCAGCTCAAAATGCTGGGCTTCGGCTATGACTGGAGCCGCGAGCTGGCGACCTGCACCCCGGAATACTACCGCTGGGAGCAAAAATTCTTCACCGAACTGTATAAAAAAGGCCTGGTGTACAAAAAGACCTCTGCGGTGAACTGGTGCCCGAACGACCAGACCGTACTGGCGAACGAGCAGGTTATCGACGGCTGCTGCTGGCGCTGCGACACCAAAGTTGAGCGTAAAGAGATCCCGCAGTGGTTCATTAAGATCACCGCCTACGCCGACGAACTGCTGAACGATCTGGATAAACTGGATCACTGGCCAGACACCGTTAAAACCATGCAGCGCAACTGGATCGGCCGTTCTGAAGGCGTCGAGATCACTTTTGACGTGAACGGCTACGACAATACGCTGACGGTGTACACCACGCGTCCAGACACGTTCATGGGCGCCACTTACCTGGCGGTCGCCGCAGGTCACCCGCTGGCGCAGAAAGCGGCTGCCAACAACCCGGAACTGGCTGCCTTTATCGACGAATGCCGCAACACCAAAGTGGCGGAAGCCGATATGGCGACGATGGAGAAAAAAGGCGTCGACACCGGTTTTAAAGCCATTCACCCGCTGACCGGCGAAGCGATCCCGGTATGGGCCGCCAACTTCGTGCTGATGGAGTACGGTACCGGTGCGGTCATGGCCGTTCCGGGCCACGATCAGCGCGACTACGAATTTGCCACCAAATATGGCCTGACCATCAAGCCGGTTATCCTGGCGGCGGACGGCTCTGAACCGGATCTGTCCGAGCAGGCGCTGACCGAGAAAGGCGTACTGTTTAACTCCGGCGAATTTAACGGTCTGGGCTTTGAAGACGCCTTCAACGCGATTGCCGATAAACTGGCGGCGAAAGGCGTCGGCGAGCGTAAAGTCAACTACCGTCTGCGCGATTGGGGCGTTTCCCGTCAGCGTTACTGGGGCGCGCCGATTCCGATGGTGACTCTGGAAGACGGCACCGTTCTGCCGACCCCGGAAGATCAACTGCCGGTCATCCTGCCGGAAGATGTCGTCATGGACGGCATCACCAGCCCGATCAAAGCCGATCCTGAGTGGGCGAAAACCACCGTTAACGGTCAGCCTGCGCTGCGTGAAACCGACACCTTTGACACCTTTATGGAGTCCTCCTGGTACTACGCGCGCTACACCTGCCCGCAGTACAACGAAGGGATGCTGGACCCGGAAGCAGCAAATTACTGGCTGCCGGTCGATATCTACATCGGCGGTATTGAACACGCGATCATGCACCTGCTCTACTTCCGCTTCTTCCACAAGCTGATGCGCGACGCGGGCATGGTGAACTCTGACGAACCGGCGAAACAGCTACTGTGCCAGGGTATGGTGCTGGCAGACGCATTCTACTATGTAGGCGAAAACGGCGAGCGTAACTGGGTTTCCCCGGTTGATGCCATCGTTGAGCGCGACGAGAAAGGCCGCATCGTTAAGGCGAAAGACGCGGCGGGCCATGAGCTGGTGTACACCGGCATGAGCAAGATGTCCAAGTCCAAAAACAACGGCATCGACCCGCAGGTAATGGTTGAGCGTTACGGCGCGGACACCGTGCGTCTGTTCATGATGTTTGCTTCTCCAGCCGATATGACGCTGGAATGGCAGGAATCTGGCGTGGAAGGGGCAAACCGCTTCCTGAAGCGCGTCTGGAAACTGGTCTATGAGCACACCGCGAAAGGCGAGGTTGCGGCACTGAACGTTGATGCGCTGAGCGAAGATCAGAAAGCGCTGCGTCGCGACGTCCACAAAACCATCGCGAAAGTGACCGATGATATCGGCCGCCGTCAGACCTTCAACACCGCGATTGCCGCGATTATGGAGCTGATGAACAAACTGGCGAAAGCGCCGCAGGAAGGCGAGCAGGATCGCGCCCTGATGCAGGAAGCGCTGCTGGCTGTCGTGCGTATGCTCAACCCGTTCACCCCACATGCCTGCTTCACGCTGTGGGAAGCGCTGAAAGGCGAAGGCGATATCGATAACGCGCCGTGGCCGGTCGCTGACGACAAAGCAATGGTAGAAGACTCTACGTTGGTTGTGGTTCAGGTGAACGGTAAAGTCCGTGGCAAAATCACCGTACCGGTGAACGCCACTGAAGAACAGGTTCGTGAACGTGCTGGCCAGGAACATTTGGTCGCAAAATATCTTGATGGCGTTACCGTGCGTAAAGTGATTTACGTTCCGGGTAAACTCCTCAATTTGGTCGTTGGCTAAGCGCGGGAGGAAGCGTGCGACATCTGACAACATTGTTGTTATCCCTGGCGGTGCTGGTCACCGCCGGGTGCGGCTGGCACCTGCGTAGCACTACGCAGGTGCCCAGCACGATGAAAACTATGATTCTTGATACAAGCGATCCGAATGGACCATTAAGCCGGGCGGTACGTAACCAACTGCGTCTTAACAATATTGAATTGCTTGAGAAAGATACAACGCGCCAGGATGTTCCGTCACTGCGCCTTGGCCGGACCAGTATCTCTAAAGATACCGCCTCCGTGTTCCAGGATGGCCGTACGGCGGAATACCAGATGGTCATGAGCGTCAGTGCAAGCGTTCTGATCCCGGGTCATGATATTTATCCGATCAGCACGAAAGTGTACCGTTCATTCTTTGATAACCCGCAAACCGCGCTGGCGAAGGATAATGAACAGGATATGATCATCAAAGAGATGTATGACAAAGCGGCCGAACAGTTGATTCGCAAGCTGCCGAGTATCCATGTCGCTGATGCTCAGTCATCCCAGGAAAACGCGGACGCCGCTGAAAACACCACGGCGACGCCAGCATCTTCCCCGGCACGCGTGTCCACCACGCTGGGTAACTGATGATCCGGTTGTACCCTGAACAACTCCGCGCACAGCTCAATGAAGGGCTGCGCGCGGCGTACTTGCTCTTGGGCAACGACCCTCTCTTGTTGCAGGAAAGCCAGGACGCTATTCGTCTGACGGCCGCTGCGCAAGGGTTCGAAGAACACCACGCCTTTACGATCGACACCAGCACCGACTGGGGAACCCTGTTCTCACAGTGTCAGGCAATGAGCCTGTTTGCCAGCCGTCAAACGCTGCTGTTGTTGCTACCGGAAAATGGCCCGAATGCGGCGATCAATGAACAGCTCGCAACGCTCAGCGGTTTGCTGCATGACGACCTGCTGCTGATCGTGCGCGGAAATAAGCTCACTAAAGCCCAGGAAAACGCCGCCTGGTATACCTCGCTGGCGGGCACTGGTGTGCAGGTAAGCTGTCAGACGCCGGAGCAGGCGCAGCTACCGCGCTGGGTTGCCGCCAGAGCAAAGCAGAATAATTTGCAACTGGATGACGCCGCGAATCAGCTGCTGTGTTATTGCTACGAAGGCAACCTGCTGGCGCTGGCGCAGGCGCTGGAGCGGCTTTCACTCCTCTGGCCTGACGGTAAGCTCACGCTTCCACGCGTAGAGCAGGCCGTCAACGACGCGGCGCACTTCACGCCATACCATTGGGTGGATGCGTTATTGATGGGCAAAAGCAAACGCGCCCTGCATATTTTGCAGCAACTGCGCCTTGAGGGCAGTGAGCCCGTGATCCTGCTGCGCACCCTGCAACGCGAATTACTGATGCTGGTTAACCTTAAACGGCAATCCGCCCATACGCCTCTGCGCACGCTGTTTGATAAACATCGGGTATGGCAAAACCGTCGCGGCATGATTGGCGATGCGTTGAATCGGCTCCAGCAGACCCAGCTTCGCCAGGCAGTGCAACTGTTGACGCGGACGGAAATTACGCTAAAACAAGATTATGGACAGTCAGTGTGGGCTGAGCTGGAGGGGCTTTCTCTTCTTCTCTGCCACAAAGCGCTGGCAGATGTTTTTATTGATGGTTGATATGAAATCGTTACAGGCTCTGTTCGGCGGCACCTTTGATCCCGTGCATTATGGTCATCTCAAGCCCGTGGAAACGCTGGCCAATCTGATTGGCCTGTCGCGGGTGATTATCATGCCCAATAACGTACCGCCTCATCGTCCACAGCCTGAAGCGTCCAGCGCACAGCGTAAATATATGCTTGAGCTGGCTATCGCCGACAAACCGCTGTTTATCCTGGATGAGCGCGAACTCAAACGCGATACCGCCTCTTACACCGCGCAAACGCTGAAAGAGTGGCGGGAAGAGCAAGGCCCGGACGCGCCGCTGGCGTTTATCATCGGCCAGGACTCCTTACTGACGTTCCCGACCTGGCACGACTATGAAACCATTCTGGACAATACTCACCTGATCGTTTGCCGACGCCCCGGCTACCCGCTTGAGATGGTGAAAGAGCAACATCAGCAGTGGCTGGAGCGCCATTTAACCCATACGCCGGACGATCTGCACGCGCTCCCGGCGGGTAAAATTTATCTGGCTGAAACGCCCTGGTTCAATATCTCCGCCACCCTTATCCGCGAGCGACTGGAGAAAGGCGAACCGTGCGACGATCTCATGCCGGAATCCGTCCTGAACTACATCAACCAGCAAGGGTTGTATCGGTAAAGACTTCCGCCAGCGCCGTCAGCAGGCGGCTGTTCTCTTCCTGACTGCGAATCGCCACCCGGTAATAACGCGCGTCAAGCCCCGGATAGTTAGCACAGCTGCGGATCAGAATGTGCTTCTCCAGCAAGGCGCGTTGCAAATCCAGACCTTCCCGCTCACAGCGCAATAAAAGATAATTCGCCCGACCGGGATAAACCGTTAGCTCAGGAAACGCATGTAACCGCTGACGGAAGCGTTGTCCCTCCTCCGCCAGCCACTGCCAGGTCGCCTGGTGATAGGCGGCATCCTGCAAGATAACCTCTCCGGCCAGCGCCGCAAACGCGTTGATTGACCAGGGCATCTGTTGCGCTCTCATTTGCGCAACCGCCTGCTCGTCGCTGTTCACCAGATAGCCCAGCCGCAGCCCCGGAATGGCGTAAAATTTGGTGAGCGAACGCAGCACCCAGATATGCGGGTTGCCCTGCAACAGCGGAATAAAGCCCTCTTCACCCGGAATAAAATCGATAAACGCCTCATCCAGGATCAGCGCGATCCCCTGCGTCTTACAGCGTTCCGCAATAGCCAGTAACAGTTCGCGGGCAGGCAGGAGTCCGGTTGGATTATTTGGCGTACAGAGAAACAGGCAGTCCAGATCCGGGGTCAGCGCATTCAGAATGGCGTCCGTGAGTTGCCAGCCATCAGCTTCGCGAAGCGCAAATTCATGTATCTCACACGCGCCCCACTGTAGCGCACGGCGATACTCGGCAAAGCCCGGCGTGACGATCATGGCATGACGCGGCTTCAGCCCGTGAACCAGCGTGAAGATGGATTCCGTCTCGCCATTTCCGGCCAGGAGCCATGACGCGGGGATCTGATGGTGCTGCGCCAGCGCCTGGTGCAGATGCTGATAATCCACATCAGGATACCGCTCCGCGCAGGTAAGATTGTCGATAAGCGCGCGTTTTAAGCGCCCTGGCATACCCAGAGGATTAATATTTGCGCTAAAATCCAGCAACTGTTCAGGCGAGATGCCCAACAATGCGGCGGCTTCCCGGGTGTTACCGCCATGCGCACTCTTCAGTAAAGGCATCTTGCCTCCGATAAAAAGTCTATTTTAGTGAAAAAGCGCTGCGCAATCAGGGTGAATATCATATTTTGCGCGAATACGTATCACGAGGAAAAACATGCGACTCTGGTTAGTTCGTCATGGGGAAACCGAAGCTAATGTAGCCGGATTATACAGCGGCCACGCCCCCACTCCGCTGACAGAAAAAGGGATAGCCCAGGCGCAAACGCTGAATAACCTGCTGCGCAATGTCCCCTTCGACAACGTATTCTGTAGCGAACTGGAACGCGCCCGCCACACGGCGCGGCTGGTGCTTCACGACCGCGACGTACCGCAGCGCCTGTTCCCGGAGCTTAACGAGATGTTTTTTGGCGACTGGGAGATGCGTCATCACCGCGATCTGAGCCGCGAAGACGCGGCAAGCTACACGGCCTGGTGTACCGACTGGCAGAACGCCGTCCCGACCAATGGGGAAGGCTTCCAGGCGTTCTCACAACGAGTAGAGCGTTTTATTGCACAACTTGCTGATTATAAAGATAATAAAAACCTGCTGGTCGTGAGCCACCAGGGGGTTCTGAGTCTCATGATCGCGCGATTATTATCCATGCCCGCCGCCTCATTATGGCATTTCAGGGTTGAGCAAGGATGCTGGAGCGCCATTGATTTTTGTGAAGATTTCGCCACGCTGAAGGTGTTAAACAGTCGGGCCGTCTGGCATCACGGCGAGTGATATTTCTGTTTTTTCTCCTCGGGGGCGTTTAGGCCATTGACACCCCCTGACAGGCTGCTATCCTCCGCGCCAGACTTCTCCCGCCCTTCAGAGCTTTGCAGAAATTGTTTTACAAAAATGGCGATGCAATCTGTTGTGCGGGATGGGATGATAACCCACTTTTAAACGCCCGTTGATGACATTAGTCCCGACATCGCCTCGGGTTCAGGTATACTGACAGGCTTATTTATATTCATCCGTAATACCCAGGGGGAAAACTTGCAGGGTAAAGCACTCCAGGATTTTGTAATCGACAAAATTGATGACCTGAAAGGTCAGGACATCATCACCTTAGATGTTCAGGGTAAATCCAGTATCACCGACTGCATGATTATCTGCACCGGTACATCCAGCCGTCACGTTATGTCTATTGCTGACCACGTTGTACAGGAATCTCGCGCGGCGGGCATGTTGCCGCTTGGCGTTGAAGGTGAAAGCGTAGCCGACTGGATTGTCGTTGACCTGGGTGATGTGATTGTCCATGTCATGCAGGAAGAGAGCCGTCGCCTGTATGAACTGGAAAAACTCTGGAGTTAATGCGTGAAGCTTCAACTTGTCGCTGTCGGTACGAAAATGCCCGACTGGGTACAAACCGGTTTTACGGAGTATCTCCGGCGTTTTCCGAAAGACATGCCGTTTGAGCTGATCGAAATTCCAGCGGGCAAACGCGGCAAGAACGCGGATATTAAACGTATTCTCGATAAAGAGGGTGAGCAGATGCTGGCGGCCGCAGGCAAAAACCGTATCGTCACCCTTGATATCCCAGGGAAACCCTGGGACACGCCACAGCTGGCGACTGAGCTGGAGCGCTGGAAGCTGGATGGTCGCGACGTCAGTCTCCTGATTGGCGGCCCTGAGGGGTTGTCTCCGGCCTGTAAAGCGGCGGCGGAACAAAGCTGGTCACTTTCTGCGTTAACCCTCCCCCACCCGCTGGTTCGGGTGCTGGTGGCAGAGAGTCTGTACCGGGCGTGGAGCATTACCACCAACCACCCTTATCACCGTGAGTGATTATTAAGCCTTGAGTAGATTAAGCAGCGGATGAAACTACAGAATTCTTTTCGCGACTATACGGCTGAGTCCGCGCTGTTCGTGCGCCGGGCGCTGGTCGCTTTTTTGGGTATTTTGCTGCTGACCGGCGTGCTCATCGCCAACCTTTATAATCTGCAAATCGTGCGTTTTACCGATTACCAGACCCGCTCAAACGAAAACCGCATCAAACTGGTCCCCATCGCCCCCAGCCGTGGGATCATCTATGACCGTAACGGCATCCCCCTCGCCCTCAACCGCACTATTTATCAGATAGAAATGATGCCGGAGAAGGTCGATAACGTTCAGCAAACGCTGGATGCGTTACGCAGCGTGGTCGATTTGAACGACGATGACATTGCCGCGTTCAAGAAAGAGCGCGCACGTTCACACCGTTTTACCTCTATTCCCGTCAAAACGAACCTGACCGAAGTGCAGGTCGCGCGTTTTGCCGTCAATCAGTACCGTTTTCCTGGCGTGGAAGTGAAAGGCTACAAGCGCCGCTACTATCCTTACAACTCCGCGCTGACCCACGTCATCGGCTACGTTTCGAAGATTAACGATAAAGACGTCGAACGCCTTGATAAAGACGGTAAGCTGGCCAACTACGCCGCCACACACGATATCGGCAAGCTGGGGATTGAGCGCTATTACGAAGAGGTGCTGCACGGCCAGACGGGTTATGAAGAGGTTGAAGTCAACAACCGTGGCCGCGTCATCCGTCAGCTTAAAGAGGTGCCGCCGCAGGCCGGGCATGACATCCATCTCACAATTGACCTGAAACTCCAGCAATATATTGAAACGCTGCTGGCGGGCAGCCGCGCCGCTGTGATCGTAACCGACCCACGGACAGGCGGCGTACTGGCGCTGGTTTCCATGCCGAGCTACGACCCGAACCTGTTTGTGGATGGCATCTCCAGCAAAGATTACTCAGGGTTGCTCAACGACCCGAATACGCCGCTGGTAAACCGGGCGACGCAAGGTGTTTACCCGCCGGCCTCAACGGTTAAACCGTATGTCGCGGTGTCCGCTTTAAGCGCGGGGGTGATCACCCGCAATACCAGCCTGTTCGACCCCGGATGGTGGCAGTTGCCGGGTTCTGAGAAGCGTTACCGCGACTGGAAAAAATGGGGGCACGGTCATCTGAATATCACCAAATCCCTTGAAGAGTCAGCGGATACCTTCTTCTACCAGGTGGCCTATGACATGGGGATAGACCGACTCTCCGAGTGGATGAGCAAATTTGGATACGGGGAATATACCGGCATCGATCTGGCTGAAGAGCGTTCCGGCAATATGCCAACCCGTGAATGGAAGCAAAAACGCTTTAAAAAGCCGTGGTATCAGGGCGATACCATCCCGGTGGGCATCGGCCAGGGTTACTGGACGGCGACCCCGATCCAGATGAGCAAGGCGCTGATGATCCTGATTAACGACGGGGTGGTAAAAGTGCCGCATCTGCTGATGAGCACGGCGGAGAATGGCAAGCAGGTGCCGTGGGTACAGCCGCACGAACCGCCTGTCGGCGATATTCACTCCGGTTACTGGGAAATTGCCAAAGACGGCATGTACGGCGTCGCAAACCGCGCTAACGGCACTGCGCATAAATATTTCGCCAGCGCGCCGTATAAAATCGCCGCGAAGTCTGGTACGGCGCAGGTCTTTGGCCTGAAAGCCAACGAAACCTACAACGCGCACAAAATTGCTGAACGACTACGCGACCATAAACTGATGACGGCATTCGCGCCGTATAACAATCCCCAGGTTGCTGTCGCCATAATCCTGGAAAACGGCGGTGCGGGCCCGGCTGTCGGTACAATCATGCGTCAGATTCTTGACCACATCATGTTGGGCGACAACAACACCAATTTGCCTGCGGAAAACCCGGCGGTTGCAGCGGCGGAGGACCAATAATCGTGACGGATAATCCGAACAAAAAAACATTCTGGGATAAAATCCATATCGATCCCACGATGTTACTGATTCTGCTGGCGCTGCTGGTTTACAGTTCATTAGTCATCTGGAGCGCCAGCGGCCAGGATATTGGCATGATGGAGCGAAAAATCGGTCAGATCGCGATGGGTCTGGTCATTATGGTGGTGATGGCGCAAATCCCGCCTCGTGTCTACGAAGGATGGGCGCCCTATCTCTATATTTTCTGCATCATCCTGCTGGTGGCGGTAGACGCCTTCGGGGCGATATCCAAAGGAGCGCAACGCTGGCTGGATCTGGGGATCGTCCGTTTTCAGCCTTCTGAAATCGCCAAGATCGCCGTCCCCCTAATGGTGGCGCGCTTTATCAACCGTGATGTCTGCCCGCCGTCGCTGAAAAACACGGCTATCGCGCTGGTATTGATTTTTATGCCGACGCTGCTGGTCGCCGCGCAGCCTGACCTGGGCACCTCGATTCTGGTCGCCCTTTCCGGCCTGTTCGTGCTGTTTTTGTCTGGTTTGAGCTGGCGTTTAATCGGCATTGCGGTGGTGCTGATTGCCGCGTTTATCCCGATCATGTGGTTCTTCCTGATGCATGATTATCAGCGCCAGCGCGTCATGATGCTTCTCGACCCGGAGACCGACCCTTTAGGCGCGGGTTATCATATCATCCAGTCTAAAATTGCGATTGGCTCCGGCGGCCTGCGCGGTAAAGGCTGGCTGCACGGCACTCAGTCGCAGCTTGAGTTTTTACCCGAACGCCACACCGACTTTATCTTCGCCGTACTGGCGGAAGAGTTAGGCCTGGTGGGAATATTAATCCTGCTGGCGCTCTACATTCTGCTGATTATGCGCGGACTGTGGATCGCTGCCCGCGCGCAAACCACCTTTGGTCGCGTGATGGCCGGTGGTTTAATGTTGATATTATTCGTTTATGTCTTCGTAAATATTGGTATGGTGAGCGGTATTCTGCCCGTTGTAGGGGTTCCACTCCCGCTGGTCAGTTACGGAGGCTCCGCACTGATAGTGCTGATGGCCGGGTTCGGGATTGTTATGTCGATCCACACCCACAGAAAAATGTTGTCGAAAAGCGTGTAAGGGGTGCGCAATGCGTAAGCAGTTGCCAGGAGTCTGCGTCGCGGCAGGAATAATGTTACTCGCGGCGTGTTCGAGTGATGATGGTCAGCAGCAGGTTGCCGTCGCGCCGCAGCCTGCGGTGTGTAACGGGCCGATTGTTGAGATCGGCGGGGCGGAGCCACGTTATGAACCTCTGAGCCCGACAGCAAATCAGGATTATCAACGAGACGGTAGAAGCTACAAAATTGTCCAGGACCCGTCTCGCTTTAGCCAGGCCGGGCTTGCCGCCATTTATGATGCGGAACCCGGCAGCAATTTAACCGCATCGGGCGAAGCGTTTGACCCGATGCAGCTCACCGCTGCGCATCCAACGCTGCCGATCCCGAGCTATGCGCGAATCACGAATCTGGCGAATGGCCGGATGATCGTGGTACGCATTAACGATCGCGGCCCTTACGGTAACGATCGGGTGATTTCACTCTCCCGCGCGGCGGCCGATCGTCTGAATACGTCGAATAACACCAAAGTCCGCGTTGATCCCATTATCGTTGCGCAGGATGGTTCACTGTCAGGGCCAGGCATGGCCTGCACGACAGTGGCGAAACAGACCTACGCCCTGCCCGCGCGCCCTGATTTAAGCGGCGGCATGGGCAGCGTCTCTTCCGCGCCGGAATCGGTACAGCCGCAAGGCGATGTCCGGGCGATAAGCAATTCGACGCTGAAAAGCGATGACCCGAGCGGCGCACCGGTCAACAGCAGCGGCTTCCTTGGCGCGCCGACCACGCTCGCCTCCGGGGTGCTCGAAGGCAGCGAACCAACGCCCGCGCCACAGCCCGCCGCAGCGACACCCGCCGCGCCGGTAACGGCTCCTGGTTCGACTCAGGGCGCAGTCGCTGCCCCGACGCCGGCTCCAGCTCCGGCCGCCGCAAGCAGCGGTTTCGTGGTTCAGGTTGGCGCGGTCAGCGATCAAACGCGCGCGCAGCAGTACCAGCAGCGTTTAAGCCAGCAGTTTGGCGTACCGGGGCGTGTGATGCAAAACGGCGCGGTCTGGCGCATTCAGCTTGGGCCATTCGCCAGCAAAACTGAAGCCAGCGCGTTGCAGCAGCGTCTGCAATCTGAAGCCCAGTTACAGTCCTTTATCGCCAGCGCGCAGTAGCCTGCAAAGGGCATCTGAATTGTCAATTTCTGTAAATGACATTAACAAAGTCACGCGGAAAGTCAGATGCCTGCCGGTTATGCTTTTGCTATAGTAGGGCACTTTTTTTAATTCCATCACGGACGTCGTAGTTCAGACCATGAAGACCACTTTTTCCGCTCGTTTCATGCAGCGCATGGCGCTCACCACGGCTCTTTGCGCCGCCTTTATCACAAGCGCGCATGCCGATGACCTGAATATCAAAACCATGATCCCAGGTGTTCCGCAGATCGATGCGGAGTCGTATATCCTGATCGACTACAACTCCGGCAAAGTGCTGGCGGAACAAAATGCGGATACGCGCCGCGATCCCGCCAGCCTGACCAAAATGATGACCAGCTATGTCATCGGCCAGGCGATGAAAGCAGGGAAATTTAAAGAGACCGATCTAGTGACGATCGGCAACGACGCCTGGGCTACCGGCAACCCGGTATTTAAAGGCTCGTCCCTGATGTTCCTGAAACCGGGTATGCAAGTTCCTGTTTCCCAGTTAATCCGTGGTATTAACCTGCAATCCGGCAACGACGCCTGCGTGGCGATGGCCGACTTTGCCGCCGGTAGCCAGGATGCCTTCGTCGGGCTGATGAACAGCTATGTGAATGCCCTGGGTCTGAAAAACACCCACTTCCAGACCGTTCATGGCCTGGATGCTGATGGACAATACAGCTCTGCGCGCGACATGGCGCTGATCGGCCAGGCGTTAATCCGCGATGTGCCAAACGAATACTCTATCTACAAAGAAAAAGAGTTCACCTTCAACGGGATTCGCCAGTTAAACCGCAATGGTCTGCTGTGGGACAACAGCCTGAACGTTGACGGGATCAAAACCGGCCACACGGATAAAGCAGGCTACAACCTCGTGGCGTCGGCAACTGAAGGCCAGATGCGCCTGATCTCTGCGGTGATGGGTGGACGTACCTACAAAGGTCGTGAAACAGAAAGCAAAAAACTGCTGACCTGGGGCTTCCGCTTCTTTGAAACCGTAAACCCGCTGAAAGTCGGGAAAGAGTTTGCCTCTGAACCGGCCTGGTTTGGCGATACCGATCGCGCCTCGCTGGGTGTGGATAAAGACGTCTATCTGACCATTCCTCGCGGCCGCATGAAAGATCTGAAAGCCAGCTACGTGCTGAACACGGCTGAACTGCATGCCCCGTTGCAGAAAAACCAGGTCGTCGGCACAATCAACTTCCAGCTGGATGGCAAAACCATTGAGCAGCGCCCGCTGGTGGTACTACAGGAAATTCCTGAAGGTAACTTCTTCGGCAAAATCATTGATTACATTAAATTAATGTTCCATCACTGGTTTGGTTAAAAATTAAGCACTTGAAAGTGTGATTTCCATCCCCATATACTGAGTATCCTGATAACTCCCACACGCTGTGGGAGTTATTATTTTTTGATGTAATGCCGGAGCTGACATGAAAACCAAACTTAACGAACTGCTTGAATTCCCTACGCCATTTACTTACAAAGTAATGGGGCAGGCGTTGCCTGAGCTGGTTGATCAGGTGGTTGAAGTGGTACAGCGCCATGCGCCAGGTGATTACTCCCCGACGGTAAAACCGAGCAGCAAAGGTAACTACCACTCGGTCTCTATCACCATCAACGCAACCCATATCGAGCAGGTTGAAACACTGTACGAAGAACTGGGTAATATCGATATCGTTCGTATGGTGCTGTAATACATCCGTTCGTTACCCGGCGTTGCCCGGGTAACATCCTCCCCCGCTGTGATATACTTTTCTCCCTCTTTTGTTCATTCTCTACGGAGATGCCGTTTTGTATCAGGATAAAATTCTTGTCCGCCAGCTCGGTCTTCAGCCCTACGAACCCGTTTCCCAGGCCATGCACGAATTCACCGATACCCGCGATGAAAACACGCCCGATGAGATCTGGTTAGTTGAGCACTTTCCTGTTTTCACCCAGGGTCAGGCCGGTAAAGCGGAGCATGTATTAATGCCCGGCGATATTCCGGTGATCCAGAGCGATCGTGGTGGGCAAGTCACCTATCACGGCCCCGGCCAGCAGGTAATGTATGTTCTGCTGAATCTTAAACGCCGTAAGCTGGGCGTGCGGGAGCTGGTGACGCTGCTGGAACAAACCGTCGTCAATACGCTTGCCGAACGGGGTATTGATGCGCATCCGCGAGCCGATGCGCCCGGAGTTTATGTGGGAGAAAAAAAGATCTGCTCACTGGGTTTACGAATCCGTCGCGGCTGCTCTTTTCATGGTCTGGCATTAAACGTCAATATGGATCTCTCTCCGTTCTTACGCATCAATCCTTGCGGTTATGCCGGGATGGAAATGGCGAAAATATCGCAATGGGATAATAACGCAACGACGGATAATATTGCCCCTCGCCTGTTGGCCAATATTTTAGCCCTGCTAAACAATCCACCTCATGAATATATTCCTGCTTAATCAATAAAATATAATGACCCACGCAATTCATGGGTCATTAACTATATATTGCTTGAATGCTTTACTTCTCCGCCCGGTTTCTATATTTTCGTTATGCCTAAGCTAAAACCGTCAATGACGCAACCTCATCAGCCATCAGAATGAGGGGATTCGCCGTGGCTAAAATCCGAATGTACTGTTTGTTACCCTGTTGAAATTGTTACTGATATTGACATTCAGGCGATATTTAAGCCAAATCAAAAATGCAATAAATATAAACCCTACTATTATTTATAACGTGAATAAATTCGGAGCGAGAGCGTGAATGATAATAATCTGCCGGGACGACGTCTAATCGAGCAACGGCCAGAAGACAAACCTCAAATTTTCAGAACGCTGAGAAATATTGACCTTAATCTCTTGACTATTTTTGAAGCGGTATACGTTCATAAAGGCATCGTCAATGCTGCGAAAATTCTTAATTTAACGCCATCCGCTATTAGCCAGTCTATTCAAAAATTACGCGCTATATTTCCCGACCCGCTATTTATCCGTAAAGGCCAGGGCGTGACCCCGACGGCCTATGCCACCCATCTGCATGAGTATATTAGCCAGGGGCTGGAATCTATTCTGGGCGCGCTGGATCTGACCGGCAGTTACGACAAACAGCGCACCATCACGATAGGCACGCCTCCCTCTATCGGGGCGTTAGTCATGCCAACCATCTATCAGGCGATCAAATCCCTGTATCCGCAGCTTCTGTTACGCAACATTCCGGTAAGCGACGCCGAATGCCAGCTCAGCCAGTTTCAGACCGATTTGGTCATCGATACCCATATCTACAGTAGTCGGGCCATTCATCACCATGTGCTGTTTGCCGATACTGTTGAGCTGGTTTGTCGCCAGGATCACCCTTCACTTTCCGCCCCGCTAACCGAAGAGAAGCTGAAAGCGGTCGACCATACTCTGCTGATGCTCGAAGGGCAGAATTTCAGCCTGGTGCGTCAGCGTATCCAGGACCTCTTCCCTGAACGACAAATCAACTTTAGCAGCTACAACATCTTCACCATTGCCTCACTCATCGCCAGCAGCGACCTGCTGGGGATGATGCCCACCCGGTTCTACACCTTATTTAGCCGTTGCTGGCCGCTCAAGCGCATTCCCTATGCGCCACTGAGCGATGAGAGAATCGACTTTTCGCTGCATTACAACAAATTAAGCTTGCGTGACCCGGTGCTGGAGAATGTTATTGATGTAATACGCGATGCGTTTCGAACCGGAGATGTTGCTGCTTAGTCACAGGAGATGTTGGGCAAATGGCACAAAACAACAACTATTTTACATTTTGCCGACCACTCAGGCTGCTTTATGGCCCGTTTCAATGATATACTGCCTGTAGTTAATTCAAAAATAGTTGATAAATACAACATTCCCTTGAATTGAAACGCTTTCCTTCGTTATTCGCAACTGGAACACGCACGCTATGAGTAAACCCATTGTGATGGAACGCGGTGTCAAATACCGCGATGCCGATAAGATGGCCCTTATCCCGGTTAAAAATGTGGCAACAGAGCGCGAAGCCCTGCTGCGTAAGCCGGAATGGATGAAAATAAAGCTTCCAGCGGACTCCACTCGTATCCAGGGCATCAAAGCGGCAATGCGCAAAAATGGCCTGCATTCTGTCTGCGAGGAAGCCTCTTGCCCTAACCTGGCGGAATGTTTCAATCACGGAACCGCCACCTTTATGATCCTCGGCGCGATTTGTACCCGCCGTTGCCCGTTCTGTGACGTTGCCCACGGTCGCCCTGTCGCCCCGGATACCAACGAACCATTAAAACTGGCTCAGACGATTGCGGATATGGCGTTACGCTATGTAGTTATCACCTCCGTTGACCGCGATGATCTGCGCGATGGCGGCGCTCAGCACTTTGCTGACTGCATTACCGCGATTCGTGAAAAAAGCCCGGCAATTAAAATTGAAACGCTGGTGCCTGACTTCCGTGGCCGTATGGATCGCGCACTGGAGATCCTTAACGCCACTCCGCCAGATGTCTTCAACCATAACCTTGAAAACGTACCGCGTGTCTATCGTCAGGTACGCCCAGGCGCCGATTACAACTGGTCGCTGAAGCTGCTGGAGCGTTTCAAAGAGGCCCACCCGGAAATCCCAACCAAATCGGGTCTGATGGTCGGTCTGGGAGAAACCAACGCTGAAATCATTGAGGTTATGCGCGACTTGCGCCGTCATGGCGTCACCATGCTGACGCTGGGCCAGTATTTACAGCCAAGCCGCCATCACCTGCCGGTACAGCGTTATGTTAGCCCGGAAGAGTTCGATGAGATGAAAGCCGAAGCCATGGCGATGGGCTTTACCCATGCCGCTTGCGGGCCGTTTGTTCGTTCTTCTTACCATGCAGACATGCAGGCGAAAGGACTGGAAGTGAAGTGATCGAGTAATACTCGCTTACATTTAACGCATAAAAAACCCGCTTAAACGCGGGTTTTTTCTCTTCAGAGTCAGATGAAGGAGCATCCTGCTCGCGTCATGATCACTCTTTATGAGAGAGTTTCTCAGCCTGAATATCGCCGCCCGCTTCTTTTTTCGCGCCAGCGTCTTCATCATTCATCGCCTTTTTGAAACCTTTAATTGCCGTGCCCAGGTCTCCGCCCAGCGTACGTAACTTCCTGGTACCAAACAGCAGAACGACCAGTGCGGCAACCACCAGCAGTTTGGTAATACTAATCTCACCCATAGATACCTTCTTGACTTAAAATCAGGCGGCTTAACGCGCCATATTAACCTGAGAATATTAACGGTCATTCGACGCGCGCACACAATAGCAATCTGTAACAAGGTGAATCAAGCTTAGTTTAAAAAAACATCATAATAATTGCGGTGGCGCAAAACGACGGTTACGTAAAACGGGAAGTTGCGCCCGAACTTGCCTGACGCGCTCGGCGGAGACCTCGGCCATAATCAGCGCCGGAGTCTCTGCCGCAGCGGCTACTGTGACGCCAAACGGATCGACGATTCGGCTCTGACCGATATTTTTGTTGCCGCACTCCCCTGCGGCAACGATATAGCAGGTTGAATCCAGCGCTCTTGCCGCCAGCAAGGTCGCCCAGTGATGCTCTTTCAGCGCCCCTCTTACCCAGGCGGCAGGCAGCACCAGAATGTCAGCCCCCTGCAAAGCCAGCGCCAGAGCCAGCTCCGGGAAGCGCAGGTCATAGCAGGTCATTAACCCGACTTTGATCCCCTCAACATCCAGCAGCGGGGCAATGGTGTCGCCTGCATCAACGCTGCGGGACTCCTGAATCGAAAAGGCATCGTACAAATGCAGCTTGGCGTAGTGCGCAACAATCTTTCCCTCGCACAACGCAACCTGCATGTTGAATGCCCGCCCCGGCGTTGAAGGAACATGAATCGTCAGGATTGTCGTCATCGTATTGCGCGCGCTCTCACGCAGTAAGCAGCGCAAAAACCCGCCCTCCAGTAGCTGCGCGGACTTAACCGACAGATCGGGATCGCGATCGTCACGAGCCAGCAGTGCCTCAGGCAACACCAGTAAGGAAACGCCATTTTCTGCCGCCTGAGACATTAACGAAACGCATGTTTCGGCGTTCTTTTCCCAGACCGACGCCACGGCGAATTGTCCTGCTGCAACGAGCATACTCCCCTCCGACCAGATTCGTTAAACTCGCCAAAGATGTTTATTCGGCGTTACACTCATCCCATATACAATCAAATAGCAGGAATATTCAGTGTTACAACTCCTTTTAGCAGTTTTTATTGGCGGTGGTACAGGAAGCGTAGCGAGATGGATGTTGAGTATGCGGTTTAATCCGCTTCATCAGTCCATTCCGTTCGGCACCCTGACGGCGAATTTGATCGGCGCCTTCATCATCGGTATGGGCTTCGCCTTATTTAGTCGCATGACGAATATTGATCCGATGTGGAAGGTGTTGATTACCACCGGTTTTTGCGGCGGCCTGACCACGTTTTCCACCTTCTCAGCGGAAGTTGTTTTTTTGCTCCAGGATGGGCGTTTTGGCTGGGCGATGGTGAATATACTGGTCAACCTGCTCGGGTCATTTGCCATGACCGCGCTTGCGTTTTGGCTGTTTTCGGCATCCACCGCGCATTAAGAGCATAAAAAAACCCGCCAGTTGGCGGGTTTTGGAATTCTTGCTGTCGTATGCTTACAGAGCGATTACGTTAGCAGCAGAAGGGCCTTTGGCACCGTTAGTGATTTCGAACTCTACGCGCTGACCTTCAGCCAGAGTTTTAAAACCATTAGTCTGGATTGCAGAGAAGTGTACGAACACGTCTTTGCTGCCATCTTCCGGAGTAATGAAACCGAATCCTTTGGATTCATTAAACCACTTAACGTTACCTTTAATCTTAGACATCAAAATTACCTTTACATGAAAAATAGACACAAATGCTGTGTCGGGTACCAGTACATCAATTGTGGTGCATTTTGTCCAGTCCAACTTTGCCAAAAAGTGATAAATATCGCGTTATTTTTTAGATTTTTTGTATTACCTATTGTTTTATAACGCTATTCTATATACCACTAACAAGGCATATCACTCATCAAAACTGGAAACGCATCCAGGCAAAGTAGACGTTACCGTTGTTATACGTACCGGGGATGTAGGTCATCTGGAACGTTGCCGGACCGTAGCCTATCGAGGCTAACGGCAACAGAACCGGCACCGGAATGTACTTCCAGTTATCACGCGCCGTTGCGCCAGCGGTAAATCCCAGCCCCATGTGGAAGTTTTCATCTGCCAGAGGTCGCCAGGTTTTTTCCCAACCGTAACCGCCGATAGGCTCCCACTTATTGAAGGAGTCTTTAAACGCCATGATGTAAAGCCCATGCCAGTTGCCTTTATCATCCCAGCGAGACTGACCAAACCCTGCCCCCCACGGGCGCTCATTGTAGCGATCCGTTTTTTCTTTATCGTAGGCAAACCGCGCATGCCAGGTAATGGCCGGCACGTACAAATCATAATGCTCGGGTTGTTGCCAGGTTTCCGACACATTATCTTTCAGCGTATCAAACCAGCCTTTATCTGCTGAAAAGGCCTGGGGCAGAAGGGCGAATTGCACAAAGAGAAATGAAAGAACAAGAAAATATTTTTTAGCGACAATCACAACTTAATTACCATCCTGGAGTTCAATACCGATCGTAGCAAAACGAACCTGAATGGAATCTTAACAAAAAACAGGTAACGAAAAATCAGAAAACTCCCCTTTGCAATAGCAAACCCACTTATTTCCCGTTTATTTCATACGGATCATCGCCGTTTACTGAAACTTTTTATCATCAGGAAAGGGAATCTGGCCTGTTATAATTCTGTACACCACCTCACAGTTAACATTGCATTTCCATAAAAATAACAAATACAAAACAAATACGTTTCTACGTAAATTTTTCGCCTGAGAGATTTCATATTCGTTGCCTGCATGAAAAAATAACAACACAGGACGTTTAATCCGTCCTTTTCTTGATTTTAATCAGCAAGGGGAAACGGTTTATTCGGCACATTTTCACACCACTTTCTGTTCCTTTTTTATTCTTACTTTCTGGGCGTCCAGGCGACAGGGGAAACAATGCTAACGTTTATTGAACTCCTTATTGGGGTTATGGTTATTGTGGGTGTAGCGCGCTACATCATTAAAGGTTATTCGGCAACCGGCGTGCTCTTTGTGGGCGGCCTGGTGCTGCTGATTATCAGCGCGTTAATGGGGCATAAAGTCCTGCCCGCCAGTGAAACCAGTACCGGCTATACCGCGACGGACATCGTTGAATACATTAAGATTCTGTTGATGAGCCGTGGTGGCGACCTCGGTATGATGATCATGATGCTGTGCGGTTTCGCCGCCTACATGACGCATATCGGCGCAAACGACATGGTTGTAAAACTGGCCTCCAAACCGCTGCAATACATTAATTCACCTTACCTGCTGATGATCGCCGCCTATTTTGTCGCCTGCCTGATGTCGCTGGCGGTCTCTTCGGCAACAGGGCTTGGCGTATTGTTGATGGCAACGCTCTTTCCGGTGATGGTTAACGTCGGGATCAGCCGTGGCGCTGCCGCCGCCATCTGCGCTTCCCCCGCAGCGATCATCCTCTCTCCGACCTCGGGCGACGTGGTTCTGGCGGCAAAAGCGGCTGAGATGCCGTTGATTGATTTTGCCTTTAAAACGACCCTGCCGATCTCCATTGCCGCCATTATCGGTATGGCGATTGCCCACTTTTTCTGGCAGCGTTATCTGGATAAAAAAGAGAACATCTCCCATGAAATGCTGGATGTAAACGAAATTACCACCACCGCCCCGGCGTTTTACGCCATTCTGCCATTCACACCGATTATCGGCGTTCTGGTTTTTGATGGTAAATGGGGTCCGCAGCTGCACATTATTACTATTCTCGTCATCTGTATGCTGCTCGCTGCCGTGCTGGAGTTCATTCGCGGATTCAATACACAGAAAGTCTTTTCCGGTCTGGAAGTCGCGTACCGCGGGATGGCTGACGCATTTGCGGGCGTGGTGATGCTGCTGGTCGCAGCCGGGGTATTCGCTCAGGGGCTGAGCACTATCGGTTTCATCCAGAGTCTGATCTCTATCGCCACCTCGTTTGGCTCCGCCAGTATTATCCTCATGCTGGTACTGGTGATCCTGACCATGCTCGCGGCAATGACCACCGGTTCCGGTAACGCGCCTTTCTATGCCTTTGTCGAAATGATTCCCAAACTGGCGCACTCTTCCGGTATTAATCCGGCTTACCTGTCCATTCCGATGTTGCAGGCCTCAAATCTGGGGCGCACGATCTCCCCGGTCTCTGGCGTCGTCGTTGCGGTGGCAGGGATGGCGAAGATTTCGCCGTTTGAAGTGGTGAAGCGTACTTCCGTTCCGGTTATGGTCGGGCTGCTGGTTGTCATCATTGCAACTGAAGTGATGGTGCCAGGCACTTCTTCTGCTGTGGCAGGTGGTTAAGCGAATTAATTTGTAGACAATTCGCCGGATGGCGGCGTAACGCCTTATCCGGCCGACAAATCTTACCCGTAGGCCCGGTAAGCATAGCGCCACCGGGCGATTCGCCGGATGGCGGCGGTAACGCCTTATCCGGCCTACAAAACTCCCCGTAGGCCCGGTAAGCATAGCGCCACCGGGCAATTGGCCGGATGGCGGCGTAACGCCTTATCCGGCCTACAAATCTTACCCGTAGGCCCGGTAAGCACAGCGCCACCGGGCGATTGGTCAATCCCGAATTCAACCGTGGTAAATACGCTGCGGTCTGCCCACTTTTCCGTGAATAATCTCGGCAATAATCAAATGCTGACTGGCGCAATACTCCAGATACCGCCGGGATGTGGTACGGCTGATCGTCAACGCCTGCGCCACCGTCTCAGCCGTATGGCGCGTCGCTGGGTCGCTAAACAGCTTCAGCACGGCATTCAGCGTCAGAGCATCAATCCCGGTCGGCAAATCACCTTTTGGCTCCCCTCGCGCATAGGCATTAAACATCTCGTCAATCTGCCGCTGGCTGGCGCTATCGTTACCCGCCAGCATACGCCGGCGTTGCTGATACCGCGTAAGCGTCTGCCCCAGGCGCTCATAGGCAATCGGCTTCACCAGATAATCAAACGCCCCCCAGCGCACCGCTTCGGAGACGGTTTCCATATCACTGGCGGCCGTGGTAAACACAATTCCGCCGGGATAGCGCGCCTGCATCAGCTCATGCAGCAGCGTGATGCCCTTCCCATCCGGCAGATAGTTATCCAACAGAATAAGCCCGGGTTTAAAACGTTCGATCATCATACGGGCCTGCGCCAGATTGCCCGCCAGCCATATCTGGCTGAAACCGGGAATATGGCGGATATATTCCGCATGCATTTCCGCCAGCAGCGTTTCATCCTCAACGATCAATAGGGTTAATGGTTCCGTCATCGTTTTTTTTCACTTTCGGAAGAAATAGAGAAAACAAGGTGCCACAGGGATCATTATCTTCCAGCGTAATCACCCCGCCACAGCGCCCCACATAACTTGCAATCAGATACAGCCCGATGCCATGTTCGCCTGGTTCATCGGTTCGGGTGCTGACACCCTGTTCAAATATTTTTTCGCGCAGAGATTCAGGAACGCCGCATCCCTGATCGGCAACTTCAATCACCACATCGTCCCCTTCGTCGCTCAAATAGAGTTCAACGACGTTATTCCCTTCCCGGGTACGCAAACTGGCTTCAAACGCGTTATCGAGAAGATTGCCGACAATCGCGGCAAATTCGGTGCTATCAAGCCCTTCCGGGAGTCGGTGCAGCTGACTGCCAGGCACGATCGTCATTTTTAGCCCCAGCTCCCGCGCCCGCTGGACTTTGCCGAACAGCAGACCGGCGACCTGGCGATCGGCAAATGCGCTGCGTAGACTATCGATCAGTTGCTGTTGCGCCTGCGACTCGCCCTGCACCATTTCCCTGACCCGATCATACTCTTTCATCTGGAGCAGACCGTTGAGCGTCGACATCCAGTTCAGGTGTTCATGACGCAGCGTTCTCAGGCTCTCCACATACTGTTTTATTTGCGTCAGTTGGGCGTTCAGGGTGGAAATTTCATCCTTGCTGCGAAAGCTGATGATCGCCCCCAGTAATTCATCCCCGGAGCGAATGGCCTCACGATTAGCAATAACGCTCAACCCATTGAAATTCGCCATCACATCCTGGCGTTTTTCCGCAATCTGCTGTGTGAAGAAGTCCGCAGGATTAACTACCGTCTCTATCGACTTACCCAGCCATTGCCGCCCCGGCGAACGCAGCCCCAGCATTTTTCGCGCGTTGCGGTTAATGGCAGTAATGTGCCCTTCCGGGTCGACCGCAATTAATCCTTCATACACTGAACTGAATAATGCCTCCTGCTGGCGCACAACGCGCGCAATCTGCTTTGGCTCCATCCCGAGCATCTGGCGGCGAATGTGGGCGGCGAAAAACCAGGAAAGCAGCATAAGCACCACCAGCAGCAGAACGAATACTCCCGCCATCGGCAGTAAAAAATCCAGTCGCCAGCTGTCAATTTTACTGACCAGATAACCGATGGAAACCACGCCGATCACGTTGCCATTGTCGTCAAATATCGGCGTTTTAGCGCGCATCGCCATACCAATAGACCCCTTGCCGGTGATGAAATAGCTCTCACCGTTCTCCAGCGCGCCGGGTTTCGTGAACTGCATCGGATAACCAATTTTTTCCGGGTTAGGATGGTAGAGGCGAATCGAGTTTTTGTCGCCGATGACCACATAATCAAAATCGGTGTCGCTTTGTAGTTTATCCGCGATGGTCGCCAGCCGCCTGTAATCCCGGTGTTTCACGGCCGTGATGATACTGTCGTTAGAGGCGATAATTTTTGCCTGGTTCATCGCCATATCCCTGACATGCGATGCCAGATAGTCTTCAAAGCTGGCGGAAAAATAGCGGGCTAACGCGGCGATGATGAAAACAGAAACGACCAGAATGAGCAGAAAAATCCGCAGCGGGAACGCGAGTTGACGAAAAAAAAGAAACCGTTTTTTATTTTTTGGGTCGGGCATTGTTATTCCTTCGCTGGCGTAAGCGTCTCATTTCCCGTATATGTAATAAAAATGTTTTAACTTTCTGCTGTGCATTTAATAGCGATCGTTACAGATTCCCCACCTTAAATCAATTAAACAAATAAAACCCACCGCGCAATTTGCTATTAAATTAATTAAAAAACTTAAAACCATTAAACACATAAAAACCATCTAAGTGTTTGTGAAATAAATCAAAATTTACCACCAAAATACCCCTTACGATGTAGGCAACAGAGAGAAAAAGAAATACGTCGTAATAAAAACAACGACCGCTCCAATTGAAAACAAAACGTTATCAGGTTGCAACGACACACAACATACGCAAAAAACTGGCAACAAAATATATCATCAGGACGCTCAATACTATGTTCGGTAATAATGTATTCACGCAAGTGAAACGCTCAGAAAATAAAAAGATGGCGGTTATCACGCAATTTCTGAAAGAGAATGATTTAAGCGTAGATACCACCGTCGAAGTTTTTATTACCGTTACGCGCGATGATCGTCTTATTGCCTGCGGCGGTATTGCCGGAAATATCATTAAATGCGTTGCTATCTGCCAATCCGTGCGCGGCGAAGGGCTGGCGCTGACGCTGGCTACAGAGTTAATCAACCTCGCCTACGAAAGGCACTGTACGCACCTCTTCATCTACACCAAAACAGAATACGAAGCGCTCTTTAAACAGTGTGGCTTCTCAACGCTGGCTGATGTGCCTGGCGTGATGGTGCTCATGGAAAACAGCAATACGCGCCTGAAACGCTACGCTGAATCCTTAACGAAACTGCGTCATGACGGGAAAAAAATCGGCTGTATCGTCATGAACGCCAACCCCTTCACAAACGGGCATCGCTATCTGATCCAGCAGGCCGCCGCACAGTGCGACTGGCTGCATCTGTTCCTGGTAAAAGAGGATACGTCGCGTTTTCCGTACGAGGACAGGTTTGATCTGGTGATCAAAGGAACAACGGATATTCCACGCCTGACCGTGCATCGCGGTTCCGAGTACATCATCTCGCGTGCGACCTTTCCGTGCTACTTCATCAAAGAACAAAGCGTCATTAACCACTGTTACACCGAAATCGACCTGAAGATTTTCCGCCAGTACCTGGCGCCAGCATTGGGTGTAACACACCGTTTTGTCGGCACGGAACCGTTTTGCACCGTCACCTCCCAGTACAACCACGATATGCGCTACTGGCTGGAGACGCCAACGCTTCCCGCCCCACCCATCGAGCTGGTGGAAATTGAGCGGCTGTGTTTCCAGGAGATGCCGATTTCCGCCTCCTGGGTGCGCAAGCTGCTGGTTAAAAAAGATCTCACGGCTATCGCACCGCTGGTTCCCAACCCCACTCTGCACTATCTGCAAGGCATGGTTGAACGTAACCCGTCCAGCGCGGTAGTCCGCCAAAAGACCCCCGCATTAGAAACAGGTGAAAAATGAAAATAGACCAGGCTGCCGTCGCTGGCACACTTGAGTCCGGTGATGTGATGATTCGCATTGCTCCACTCGACACGCAGGATATTGACCTGCAAATCAACAGCAGCGTTGAAAAACAGTTTGGTGACGCCATTCGCGCCACCATTCTGGATGTGCTTGCCCGTTATAACGTCCGCGGCGTGCAACTAAATGTTGACGACAAAGGCGCGCTGGACTGCATTTTGCGCGCGCGGCTGGAAGCGTTACTGGCTCGCGCCAGCGGCATCCCCGCTCTGCCGTGGGAGGATCGCCAATGATTTCCGCTTCTCTGCAACAACGTAAATCCCGCACCCGCCGCAGCATGCTGTTCGTCCCCGGCGCAAATGCCGCGATGGTCAGCAACTCGTTTATCTACCCGGCCGATGCGCTGATGTTCGACCTGGAAGATTCCGTCGCACTACGTGAAAAAGATACCGCTCGCCGTCTGGTATATCACGCCCTGCAACACCCGCTGTACCGTGATGTGGAAACCATTGTCCGCGTTAATGCGCTGGATTCCGAATGGGGCATTAACGACCTTGAAGCGGTGGTTCGCGGCGGCGCTGACGTTGTCCGTTTGCCGAAAACCGACACCGCTCAGGATGTTACCGACATCGAGAAAGAGATCCTGCGCATTGAGCAAACCTGCGGTCGTGAACCCGGCAGCACCGGGCTGCTGGCCGCAATCGAGTCGCCGCTGGGCATTACCCGCGCCGTTGAAATCGCCCACGCCTCCGAACGTCTCATCGGGATCGCGCTGGGGGCGGAAGACTATGTGCGCAATCTGCGTACCGAACGTTCCCCGGAAGGCACCGAGCTGCTGTTTGCCCGTTGCTCCATTTTACAGGCGGCACGCTCCGCAGGCATTCAGGCGTTCGATACCGTCTATTCCGATGCCAATAACGAAGCGGGCTTCCTGCACGAAGCGTCACACATCAAACAGCTGGGTTTTGACGGCAAGTCCCTCATCAACCCACGCCAGATTGAACTGCTGCACAACCTGTATGCCCCGACGCTTAAAGAAGTCGCCCATGCGCGTCTGGTCGTGGAAGCCGCAGAAGCCGCCGCCCGTGAAGGCCGCGGCGTCGTCTCCCTGAACGGCAAAATGGTAGACAGCCCGGTGATTGAACGCGCCCGTCTGGTGCTCTCCCGTGCAGAACTTTCCGGCATTCGCGAAGAATAAGGCAAAAAAATGACGCAGAAAATCGAACAACTTCAACGACAAGAACGGGTAGCGGCCTGGAGTCGCCATGCCGAAAGCGAATTTTCCGCTTTTCAGAGCACTTCAAAACTAAATTTACAGGCGCAAAAACCGCGCGATAAAAAACTGTGCGCCACGCTTGAAGAAGCCATCCGCCGTTCTGGTTTACAGGATGGAATGACCATCTCTTTCCACCACGCTTTCCGTGGCGGCGACCTGACGATCAACCTGGTGATGGACACCATCGCCAGCATGGGCTTTAAAAACCTGACGCTGGCCTCCAGTTCGCTGAGTGATTGCCACGCGCCACTGGTCGGGCATATTCGCCAGGGCGTCGTGAGCCGAATTTACACGTCTGGTCTGCGTGGCCCCCTGGCGGAAGAGATCTCCCGCGGATTGCTGGATGAGCCCGTACAAATCCACTCCCACGGCGGTCGCGTCCATCTGGTGCAAAGCGGTGAGCTCAATATCGATGTGGCCTTCCTCGGCGTGCCGTCTTGCGATCCGTTTGGCAACGCCAACGGCTACACCGGTAAAGCCTGCTGCGGTTCGCTGGGCTATGCGAAAGTGGATGCCGAAAACGCCCGCCAGGTTGTTCTGCTGACGGAAGCGCTGCTGCCGTATCCGCATAATCCAGCCAGTATCGCCCAGGACCAGGTGGATCTCATCGTGCAGATCGAACGGGTAGGCGACGCCGACAAAATTGGCGCAGATGCGACCCGTATGACCACCAACCCGCGTGAACTGTTAATTGCCCGCAGCGCGGCAGACGTGATTGCCAACTCAGGCTATTTCCAGGAAGGCTTCTCTCTGCAAACCGGAACCGGCGGCGCCTCTCTGGCGGTAACCCGTTTTCTGGAAGACAAAATGCGCAGCCGCGATATTCACGCGGATTTCGCGCTGGGCGGCATTACCGCCACGATTGTCGACCTGCATGAAAAAGGGCTGATCCGCAAATTGCTGGACGTACAGAGCTTCGACCGTAACGCCGCAGAATCGCTGGCCCGCAACCCGAATCACATCGAAATCAGCGCCAACCAGTACGCCAACTGGGGCTCAAAAGGCGCATCGGTCGATCGTCTGGATGTCGTGGTACTGAGCGCCCTAGAGGTGGATACCCAGTTCAACGTGAACGTGCTGACCGGTTCCGATGGCGTACTGCGCGGCGCTTCAGGCGGTCACTGCGATACCGCCGTTGCCGCCGCGCTGTCGATCATCGTCGCACCGCTGGTTCGCGGCCGCATCCCGACGCTGGTCGATAACGTGCTCACCTGCGTAACGCCTGGCTCCAGCGTCGACATTCTGGTGACCGACCACGGCATCGCCGTCAACCCGGCGCGCCCGGAACTGGCGGAACGCCTGAAAGAAGCGGGAATGAAAGTGGTCTCCATTGAATGGCTGCGTGAACGTGCGCAGTTGCTCACCGGTCAACCTCGCGCCATTGAATATACCGATCGCGTCATCGCCGTAGTGCGTTACCGCGACGGTTCGGTCATTGACGTTGTTCATCAGGTGAAGGAATAAGCCATGCACCTGCTCCCTGAACAGGCCACTCGCCATGCGGTTTCCATTCCCGAGCTGCTCGTCAGCCGTGATGAGAGACAAGCGCGGCAACACGCCTGGCTGACGCGCCATCTCACTCCACTGGTCTCCTTTACCGTGGTGGCGCCCGGCCCGATTAAAGACAGCGAGCTTACTCGCCGAATCTTCAATCACGGCGTAACCGCCCTGCTCGCCGTGGCGAAAAAAGCAGGTTGGTCTGTCAGGGAACAGGCTGCACTGGCCTCAGCCAGTGGGCCGGAAGGGTTCCTCGCCATTGAGGCGCCGGCCCGCGATCTCAAGCTCGCCACGATCGAGCTTGAGCATCAGCATCCGCTGGGACGTTTATGGGATATCGATGTGCTGACGCCGGAAGGCGACATTCTGTCCCGCCGTCATTTTTCGCTTCCTGCCCGCCGCTGCCTGTTGTGCGAGCAAAGCGCCGCTGAATGCGCCCGGGGGAAAACCCACGCGCTTTCCGACTTACTTATTCGCATGGAGGCGCTGCTGCATGATGCCGATTCCAGCCACATCAACTGACTCCGCCGCCATTCCTCAGACGCTGCTTGACGCGTACGCCCTGCTGGCGTGGCGCGCCATGCTGACTGAGGTGAATTTATCTCCCAAGCCGGGTCTGGTCGATCGCATTAACTGCGGCGCGCACAAAGACATGGCGCTGGAAGATTTCCATCGCAGCGCGCTGGCCATTCAGGGCTGGCTGCCGCGTTTTATCGAATATGGCGCGAGCTGCGCGCAGCTGCCGTCAGACGATGTACTGAAAGGGCTACGTCCATTAGGTATGGCCTGCGAAGCCGACATGTTTCGCGCCACTGCCGGCGTTAACACGCATAAAGGCAGCATATTTTCCCTGGGACTGCTGTGCGCCGCCATAGGACGCCTGCACCAGCAGCATTCCCCGATCACACCTGCAAACATCTGCTCGACCGCCGCAACATTTTGCCGGGGTCTGACCGAGCGTGAACTGCGACAGAACAATCAACAACTCACCGCAGGTCAACGCTTGTACCAACAACTGGGGTTAACTGGCGCGCGCGGCGAAGCCGAAGCGGGTTACCCGTTAGTGATCCGCCATGCTTTACCACACTACCGCGCATTGCTGGCGCAGGGGCGCGACCCCGAGCTGGCGCTGCTCGACACCCTGCTGCTGCTGATCTCAATGAACGGCGACACCAACGTCGCATCACGCGGCGGCGCGGAAGGTCTGTGCTGGATACAACAGCAGGCGACAACATTATTACGGCAAGGAGGCATTCGTTCTCCTGCCGATCTTGAACATCTCCACCGGTTCGATCAGCAGTGCATTGCACGCAACCTCAGTCCTGGCGGCAGCGCCGACTTACTGATCGTCACCTGGTTTTTAGCACAAATTTCGCAAGTTAATCATTTACATAATTATTGAAAGATCCTTTTCGGAGAATCACTTATGTCTTTATCTAAAGATAATATATGGAAGTTATTGGCCCCATTAGTCGTTATGGGCATCATGTTTTTGATCCCCGTCCCGGACGGCATGCCCCCTCAGGCATGGCACTACTTCGCCGTTTTCGTGGCGATGATCGTCGGGATGATACTGGAGCCGATTCCGGCCACCGCGATCAGTTTTATCGCGGTGACCATTTGCGTTATCGGCAGCAACTATCTGTTATTTGATGCCTCAGAGCTGGCCGACCCGGCCTTTAATGCGGGCAAGCAGGCGCTGAAATGGGGTCTGGCGGGCTTCTCCAGCACCACCGTCTGGCTGGTGTTCGGCGCATTCATTTTCGCGCTGGGCTATGAAGTCACCGGTCTGGGCCGCCGTATTGCGCTCTTCCTGGTGAAATTCATGGGTAAACGCACCCTGACGCTGGGTTATGCCATTGTCATCATCGATATTCTGCTGGCGCCGTTTACGCCGTCCAACACCGCGCGTACCGGTGGTACGGTATTCCCGGTAATCAAGAACCTGCCGCCGCTGTTTAAGTCGTTTCCAAACGATCCTTCCGCGCGCCGCATTGGCGGTTATTTGATGTGGATGATGGTCATCAGTACCAGCCTCAGTTCTTCCATGTTCGTGACCGGCGCGGCGCCTAACGTTCTGGGTCTGGAATTCGTCAGCAAAATTGCTGGTATTCAGATCAGCTGGTTGCAGTGGTTCCTGGGCTTCTTACCGGTAGGGATCATTCTGCTGATCGTCGCACCGTGGCTCTCTTACGTACTCTACAAACCCGAAGTGACCCACAGCGCCGAAGTTGCGGCATGGGCTGGTGAAGAGTTAAAAACGATGGGCACGCTGACCCGCAAAGAGATGACGCTGATCGGTCTGGTGTTGCTCAGCCTCGGACTGTGGGTATTTGGCGGTGAAGTGATTGATGCCACCGCTGTCGGTCTGCTGGCGGTATCCCTGATGCTGGCGCTGCACGTTGTGCCGTGGAAAGACATCACGCGTTATAACAGTGCGTGGAACACCCTTGTTAACCTCGCGACGCTGGTTGTCATGGCCAACGGTTTAACCCGTTCGGGCTTTATCGACTGGTTTGCTACCACAATGAGCGCCCATCTGGAAGGCTTCTCACCTAACGCAACGGTGATTGTGCTGGTACTGGTGTTCTACTTTGCTCACTACCTGTTCGCCAGCCTGTCCGCACATACCGCAACCATGCTGCCGGTCATTCTGGCGATAGGTAAAGGTATTCCAGGCGTTCCGATGGAGCAACTTTGTATTCTGCTGGTGCTGTCCATCGGTATCATGGGCTGCCTGACGCCGTATGCAACAGGGCCGGGGGTCATCATCTACGGTTGCGGCTATGTAAAATCCAAAGATTACTGGCGTCTCGGCGCGATCTTTGGGGTCATCTACATCACCATGCTGCTGGTGGTTGGCTGGCCGATTCTGGCGCTGTGGAACTAAACATCGGCACATAATGCCGGATGACGGCTAACGCGTTATCCCTCTCATGCCAGTCAGATAAACCTGACTGGCTTTTTTTATGGTTAAATAGGTGATATTCAATATTTGTATGAGTTTCAGCATCCATCATGAAATCAACATGGCGTTATGGTTCTCTCCTGGCGGTATTCCTGCTTCCCCTCTTCAACGTTAACGCTGAGCCACTTCAGGCAAAACAGTACGCTGATTTTGACCGCTATGTGCTGGCGCTCTCCTGGCAAACTGGTTTTTGTCAAAGTCAGCATGAGCGCGATCATCGGGAACCCGAAGAGTGCCGTCAGCAGAAAGAGATTCCCAACAAAGCTGATTTTCTGACTGTCCACGGTCTGTGGCCAGGTCTGCCGGGATCGGTTGCCGCGCGTGGCGTGGACGAGCGCCGCTGGATGCGGTTTGGCTGCGCGACTCGTCCGATCCCCAATCTGCCGGAAGCGCGCGCCAGCCGTAAATGCGCCGCGCCTGAAACCGGCCTTTCACTGGAGAGCGCGGCAAAACTCAGCGCGGTCATGCCCGGAGCCGGTGGAAAATCCTGCCTGGAACGTTATGAATACGCCAAACACGGTGCCTGCTTTGGATTTGATCCAGACGTTTATTTCGGCACAATGGTACGGCTGAACCATGAGATAAAACACAGCGCGCTGGGCGATTTTCTGGCCGCAAATTACGGGAAAAGGGTCAGCCGCGCCGCGTTTGACGCCGCCGTCGCCCAAAGCTGGGGGAAAGAAAACGTGAAGGCGGTAAAACTGAGCTGCCACGGGAACCCGGCCTATCTGACGGAAATACAGTTCTCGCTCAACGCCGCCAGGATTAACGATCCGCTTTCCGCTTCCTCGTTTATATCGCAACCCCATCCGGGCAATTGCGGGAAGCGGTTTGTGATTGACAAAGCGGGTTACTGAGGCGGCATACAAACTTGAGAACCATCACGGCTTGCGACTAAAATTTACGCAAAGACAACTGTATTGAGGATTTCCCCGAATGTGAGCTAAATCACTTCAAAGAAGGGGGAAGTCTCAGTATTATCATGAAAGCTAAACCCTCGCCGCCTGACGGTGAGGGTTTTCTTTTGGGATTATTTACCTGCGGCACTCGCAGCATCGACGACATGGAGTAACAAATGTCCAGACCAACTATTATCATCAACGACCTCGACGCCGAACGCATCGACCGCCTGTTGGAGCAGCCTGCGTTTGCTGGTTTACCCATTGCTGACGCATTAAATGCGGAGCTGGATCGCGCCCAGATGTGCTCGCCGGAAGCCATGCCGCACGACGTCGTCACCATGAACAGTCGGGTGAAATTCCGCAATCTCAGCGATGGCGAGATTCGCGTGCGCACGCTGGTGTATCCGGCGAATATGACCGACAGTAATACGCAGCTTTCCGTAATGGCGCCGGTGGGCGCGGCATTGCTGGGCCTGCGCGTCGGCGATACCATTCACTGGGACCTGCCTGGCGGGGCGTCCACTCACCTTGAAGTGCTGGAACTTGAATATCAGCCTGAAGCAGCGGGCGACTACCTGCGCTAAACCATCTGGATAAGCGTTCACCCGTTTACACAGAGGATGCTCCCTGCATCCTCTTTCCGAAAATCACCCATTCCTCCTGGTTCACCCCCGTTCCCCGTCATCCAGAATTAATCCGTTTCATTGCCGCGAGTACGGTCATGAATGAGGCTCTTTTCATCACGCTGGCATTTCTTATTATGATGGCGATTATCGTCGTGGCCGTGCTTTACCTTGAGCGACACTGGTAGCTTCTGGTCATAAGCATCAATCAGTCGTAAAGAAACGTTGTGATATGAAAAGTGCCGGGCAGATACCAGAAAGAAATATTATTATATGTTTGAATGAATTCAGTATTAGTTAACAGGGAGAAACGGGTATGTATAAGACAATCATTATGCCGGTTGATGTTTTCGAAATGGAACTTAGCGACAAGGCCGTGCGCCATGCAGAGTTTCTGGCGCAACAGGATGGCGTCATTCATCTGTTGCATGTTCTTCCGGGCTCCGCCAGCCTGAGTCTGCACCGCTTTGCCGCCGACGTTCGTCGTTTTGAGGAGCATTTGCAGCACGAAGCGGAGACTCGCCTGCAAACGATGGTGAGTCATTTCAGTATCGACCCTTCCCGGATTAAGCAGCACGTCCGCTTTGGTAACGTGCGGGATGTGGTGAACGAACTGGGCGAAGAGCTGAATGCGGACGTCGTGGTCATTGGCTCCCGCAATCCGTCTATCACCACGCATTTGCTGGGTTCTAACGCCTCCAGCGTTGTCCGCCATGCTACGTTGCCGGTGCTGGTTGTGCGGTAAATCGCACGGTTGTTGCGTAAAAAAAGAGGCTGCCATTGGCAGCCTCTTGCATTGCAGGTGTAGTCTTACTTTCTTTTTATGCCGTCTTACTGCGGATCAGATAATCAAATGCGCTCAGAGAGGCTTTCGCGCCTTCGCCCGTCGCGATGATGATCTGTTTGTAAGGAACCGTGGTGCAGTCGCCTGCGGCGAATACGCCCTTCACGCTGGTTTCGCACCGGCCATCAATGATGATTTCGCCCATACGGTTACGCTCAATCGCGCCTTCCAGCCAGTTGGTGTTTGGCAGCAAGCCAATCTGTACGAAGATCCCGGACAGCGCAACGTTGTGGATGTCGCCGCTTACGCGATCGCGATATTCCAGCCCCGTCACTTTACTGCCGTCGCCTTTCACTTCCGTTGTCTGCGCGTTCAGAATAATGTCGACGTTTTTCAGGCTACGCACTTTATCTTGCAGAACCTGGTCGGCTTTCATTTCTGGCGCAAATTCCAGCAGCGTAACGTGCTCAACGATCCCCGCGAGGTCAATCGCCGCTTCCACGCCGGAGTTCCCCCCGCCGATTACCGCAACGCGTTTGCCTTTAAACAGCGGGCCGTCGCAGTGCGGGCAATAGGTTACGCCTTTCGTGCGGTACTGATCTTCGCCCGGCACGTTCATGTTGCGCCATTTGGCACCGGTGGCAATGATAATGCTGCGGGCTTTCAGCACCGCGCCGGAAGCGGTCTCAATCTGATGCAGGCCCCCTTCCGTTGCCGCCGGAAGCAGTTTGCTCGCGCTCTGGCTGTCGATCACGTCAACATCGTAATCATCAACGTGCGCTTTCAGCGCGCCAGCCAGCTTCTGCCCTTCCGTTTTTGGCACGGAAATATAGTTCTCGATATCAACGGTATCCAGCACCTGACCGCCAAAACGCTCGCCCATCAGACCGGTACGAATGCCTTTACGTGCGGAGTAAACTGCCGCTGCCGCCCCCGCCGGGCCGGAACCGACAATCAGTACGTCGTAAGCGTCACGCTTATTCAGCTCTTCCGCCGCCCGTTTTTCTGCGCCGGTATCCACTTTGGCGACGATTTCCGTCAGCGTCATACGTCCCTGACCGAATTCGTTACCGTTCAGGTACACAGCCGGAACGCCCATCACATTACGATCGGTGATTTCATTCTGGAATGTGCCGCCGTCAATCGCGGTATGTTTGATACGCGGGTTCAGCACCGCCATCAGGTTCAGCGCCTGTACGACGTCAGGGCAGTTGTGGCAGGAGAGCGAGTAATAAGTTTCAAACTCGAAATCGCCGTCGATATCGCGGATCTGCTCCAGCAGAGACTGCGCCTCTTTCGACGGATGGCCGCCAGTCCACAACAGCGCCAGCACCAGCGAGGTAAATTCATGCCCCAGCGGAGAACCCGCAAAGCGCGGCCCCTGGTCAGAACCCGGGTTTGCTATCAAGAAAGAAGGCTTGCGCACCGGCAGGCTGTTATCTTCTTTAAATGTGACTTTCTCTGACAGTTCAGCGATTTCAGCCAGCAATTCCTTGATTTCTGCCGATTTAGCGCTGTCGTCCAGCGTGGCAATCAGCTCAACAGGCCTGGTCAGTTTCTCAAGATACGCTTTGAGCTGAGTTTTCATGTTAGTGTCGAGCATTATTCTTCCCTCTCTAAAAACATCATCATGCAAGTTGCCTTATACCGGCAGCCTGAATGCGACTTGCATGATGGTGCTGGAAAAAACGGGTGCGACGCACCCGCTTAAGGATTAATTCGCCAGTATTTCGTGTTACAGGAAGGCGGCAAGCTTATGAATCCCCGGGAGCTTACATCAGTAAGTGACCGGGGTGAGAAAGCGCAGCCAACGCACCTGTAGCGCGAAAGGCGCAGCGAATTTTAGATTTTGCCGACCAGGTCCAGGGATGGAGCCAGAGTCGCTTCGCCTTCTTTCCATTTAGCCGGGCAAACTTCACCTGGGTGAGCAGCAACATACTGAGCCGCTTTGATTTTACGCAGCAGGTCAGATGCGTCACGGCCGATACCTTCAGCGGTAACTTCGATAGCCTGGATGATACCCTGCGGGTCAACAACAAAAGTCGCACGGTCAGCCAGACCTTCGTCTTCACGCATGTTGTCGAAGTTACGGGTCAGGGCGCCAGTCGGGTCACCGATCATCGCATATTTGATTTTTGCGATGGTTTCAGAGCTGCTGTGCCATGCTTTGTGAGTAAAGTGGGTGTCGGTAGAAACAGAGTAAACGTCTACGCCCAGTTTCTGCAATTCATCGTAATGATCTGCTACGTCGCCCAGTTCGGTCGGGCATACGAAAGTGAAGTCAGCCGGGTAGAAGAAGAAGACGCTCCAGCGGCCTTCGGTATCTTTCTCGGTTACTTCGATGAATTCACCGTTTTTGAACGCCTGGTTTTTGAAAGGTTTAATTTTGGTATTAATCAAGGACATCTATACTTCCTCCGTGTTTTCGTTGAGATGTAAAGTAACCAACTTTCCGTGATTGGGCTAATGCGTTTGCATTATCAAATCAATCAGCGATACCTAACAACTCACACAAGACAACGTTGTGAACGTTTAGCGACAAAAAGTAAAAAGGCCCCCTTTACAGGCGGCCCCATTACCTGAACTACCCGTAGGTAACTTCAGCGCCAGTGAAACTGGCTATGTGTTGCGCTCTACATTACCTTAACAAAGGCTGTAACAGCGAAAGGATTACATCACCCTACCAAAGAAAGGGCAATCTTCCGATGGCAGACCTTACCTATGACTGTGATAGGTTTTGCCGTCAATGTTCCTTTTGCACTGATTTTTAAGGAAATATAATGATAAAACGAACATTGCTGCTGACGCTGTTCCCGCTCATCGCCTTTGCTGAAGAACTGCCTGCCCCGGTTAAAGCGATAGAAAAACAGGGAATTACGATCCTGAAGTCTTTTGACGCCCCCGGCGGAATGAAAGGCTATCTGGGCAAATACCAGGATATGGGCGTGACCATCTACCTCACGCCTGACGGGAAACACGCGATTTCCGGCTACATGTACGACGAAAAAGGCGCAAACCTCAGTAATGCGCTGATAGAAAAAGAGATCTACGCCCCGGTCGGCAGAGAAATGTGGCAGCGGATGGAAAAAGCGTCGTGGATTCTGGACGGCAAAAAAGAGGCGCCGGTGATTCTTTATGTCTTTGCGGACCCTTTCTGCCCTTACTGCAAACAGTTCTGGCAGCAGGCGCGCCCCTGGGTCGAATCCGGCAAAGTACAATTGCGGACGCTACTGGTGGGCGTGATCAAACCCGAAAGCCCGGCAACGGCTGCCGCTATCTTATCCACCCGCGATCCGGCAAAAACCTGGCATGACTATGAAGCGTCAGGCGGTAAACTCAATCTGGCGATCCCTTCACCGCTGCCAGAAGATAAGATGAAAATGCTGAATATTCATCAGAAACTCATGGACGATCTGGGGGCGAATGCAACGCCAGCCATTTACTATATGAATAAAGAAAATATGTTACAGCAGGTCGTCGGGTTACCGGAAAAAGCGCAGCTGGACATTATGATGGGTGAACATTAAACCTAAATTAAAGGGGGGGGGATTGTCATTGTTTTTCTGTCAATCTCCTTTTCCATTATAAATCGCTCGCAAAGATATTCTGAGCTATGCTATTTTAGTATTATTGAAAGAGAATTTAAGCTTAGCAAACATCACTATTGTAAAGCATTGGATGTGTTGCATAACTATAGCAAATATAGTTATGACAATAGTCACAAAACAGGAAGAAAAAAACATGGCTAATCTCTACGATCTCAAAAAATTCGATCTTAACTTACTGATTATTTTTGAGTGTATCTACCAGAATTTAAGCATTAGTAAAGCGGCGGAAACGCTGTACATCACCCCGTCTGCCGTGAGTCAATCTCTGCAACGATTACGAACTCAATTCAACGATCCTTTATTTATTCGTTCAGGAAAAGGCATCACGCCAACCGTCACCGGTATAAATCTGCATCATCATCTTGAGGAAAACCTCAATAGTCTGGAACAAACAATTAATATTATGCATAGTTCCAGCCTTAAGAAAAAATTTATCATTTACAGCCCTCAGCTACTTACTGCAATGAACGTAATAAAGCTGATTAATTTTATTATGGAAGATTCTTCCGTTGAAATTGAGCATCATGATATCCTGATGTCTGCGGAATCAGCAGAAGACCTGCTGGCATACCGCAAGGCGGACATGGTGATCACCACCACGCCGCTGAACAACCATTCGGTTGTCTGTACGCCTTTTAAAACAATCAAAAGCGTACTGGTGTGTCGTGCCGATCACCCCAGAATCAGTGACGCCAGTACATTAGCGCAAGTACTCGAAGAACCGTTTACCTCATACCAGGGAGAGGAGCCAGGCGTTAAAGAATACCAGTCGCTGGTCAACTCCCTTCTTGCCAGCCGGAAAATTGGGTTTCGCAGTGACTCGATGGTTGCAATCATTAATACTATTGCTGAAACCAACATAATTGGCATCGTTCCTGAAGTCATATATGACTTCTTTCACTCCACCCTTAAACTGCAACGGGTTAATATTGATCAGGATTTACCTTCAGTTCAGTTATACCTGGTATATAATCGAACGTCACTGAATAACAAAGGTTTTACGAGTATCATTAACAAAATGACGGAAAATAGCTGAAACGAAAACATATGGGGCCATCGCCGACACAAGCATTCAAAATTAAAATAATTAATATAAAATTAATTTAAGTTTTGGATGCTTTTTTAAACCTTGCACATTCTGTTGATTATATCATATAATATATAATTATTTTTCTGTATTCTACACATAGCCATTTTCCGTTCAGGTATGAACTCATTATGTCTGTTTATAAAATCCCACTTGACCAAAATGTTTTGGAAGCTGCGGAAGAGCGCATTACATGGACACTCACCACCTTACCGCGTATTTGCGTGTCATTTTCCGGGGGGAAAGACTCAGGGTTGATGCTGCACCTTACCGCCGGAATCGCGCGTAAGTTAAAGAAGAAGATCTGCGTATTATTTATTGACTGGGAAGTGCAATTCTCCTGCACAATTGACTATGTTCAGTCATTACGCGAACAATATTCCGATGTCATTGAACATTTTTACTGGGTTGCTCTGCCGCTCACCACACAAAATTCGCTGTCGCAATACCAACCCGAATGGCAATGCTGGGACCCGAATGCCGAATGGGTGCGTCAACCGCCTGCCGACGCCATTACCGATCCGGCTTACTTTCCTTTTTATCAGCCAGGCATGACCTTCGAACAATTTGTTCGCGACTTTGCCGAGTGGTTTTCAGAAAAGCGTCCTGCGGCGATGCTGATCGGCATCCGCGCTGACGAATCTTACAATCGGTTTGTCGCTATCGCCTCCCTGAGCAAACAGCGTTTTGCGGACGACAAACCCTGGACGACCGCCGCTCAGGGCGGGCACACCTGGTATATTTACCCGATGTATGACTGGAAAACGGCAGACATCTGGACATGGTTCGCAAAAACGAAGCAGCCTTGCAACCCGCTTTATAACCTGATGTACCAGGCCAACGTGCCGCTCCGGTATATGCGCATCTGCGAACCTTTCGGCCCGGAGCAACGTCAGGGATTGTGGCTCTATCATGTCATTGAACCCGAACGCTGGGCAGCAATGTGCGCCAGGGTAAGCGGCGTGCGCAGCGGAGGGATATATGCAGGCCAGGATAACCATTTTTACGGCCATCGAAAAATACTGAAACCCGAGCACCATAGCTGGCAAAGCTACGCCATGCTGCTGTTGGACAGCATGCCGGAACAGAGCGCCGAGCATTACCGCAACAAAATCGCGGTCTACCTGCAATGGTATAAAAAGAAAGGAATGGAGAACATTCCACAAACGCAGGAAGGCGATATCGGCTCCAAAGATATCCCCTCATGGCGACGTATCTGCAAGGTGCTATTGAACAATGATTACTGGTGTCGGGCGCTCTCATTCAGCCCGACAAAGCCTAAACACTACCAGCGCTACAATGAACGCATGAAAGCAAAGCGCAAAGAATGGGGGATTTTATGCAACAGCGACTCACCCAACAAATAACCGACTTTCTCTCCACGCTGAACGAAGAAGAGAGAATTGCGGCAATCAACGAATTCAGGATGGCGATCCACCGCGTCAGCCCCTTTCGTGATCAGCCGGTAGACTGCGTGCAATGGGTAAAAAACGAACAAATCGAACCTAATGATTACAACCCAAACAATGTGGCGCCCCCGGAGAAAAGGCTCCTGCTAAAGTCTATTGAGGTAGATGGCTTCACGCAGCCTATTGTCGTTGCAGAAACGGCGGCAGAAAAATATGAAATCGTGGATGGCTTTCACCGTCACGAACTCGGTAAAGGGAAATCCACATTACGCTCAAAGTTAAAAGGCTATCTTCCCGTCACCTGTCTGGAACGCAATCGCCATGAACGAATTGCGGCGACCATTCGTCACAACCGCGCCCGTGGTCGTCATCAGATTCACGCGATGTCGGAAATTGTGCGAGAACTCTCCCTGTTGGGCTGGGACGAGACGCGAATCGGAAAAGAGCTGGGCATGGATAAAGATGAAGTCCTGCGTCTGAAACAAATCAACGGCCTACAGGAACTCTTTGCCGACCGTCGATTCTCCAAAGCCTGGACCGTAAAGTAATTACAATTTACACAAGCGTTCTGCGGCCGCCAGCAGCGTGGATTCCTGCTTGGCAAAACATAAACGGATGAGTTTATGTGGGAAAGGATCGGCGCAAAATACCGACAGCGGAATCGCCGCAACGCCGATTTCCCGGGTCAGCCACTGGCAGAAATCCACGTCATTGAGGTCTGATACCGCGCTGTAATCCACCAGCAGAAAATAGGTGCCTTCGCAGGGCAGGATTTCCAGACGACTGTCACGCAGAGCATTAACCAGAACGTCACGCTTCTTCCGGTAAAATGCGGGTAAATCGCGATAATGTTCCGGTTCAGCACGCAGCATATCGGCCAGCGCCAGTTGCGCCGGTGTGTTGACGCAGAACGTCAGATACTGATGCACTTTACGCAATTCCGCGCTGATCGCCGCTGGCGCTACGCAGTACCCCACCTTCCAGCCAGTCATATGAAAGGTTTTACCGAATGACGAGACCGCGACAGCACGCTCACGTAGCTGCGGATGCGCCAGTACGCTGGCATGGCCTTCTGGCGCAAAGCAGATATGCTCATACACTTCATCGCTTAATACATAGATTTCGCGATCGCCAATCGCCTGCCACAGCGCTTCAAAGTCGGCTTTGCGCCAGACGGTCGCGCTCGGGTTATGCGGCGTATTGAGGATCACCAGCCGGGTACGTTCGCTCAGTAACGCAGCAAATGCCTGCCAGTCAACGCGAAACTGCGGCGGCTGAAGCGCCAGACGTTTCAGCACGCCGCCAGACAGTTCAACGGCTGGCGCGTAGCTGTCATAGCTGGGATCGAAGCAGATCACCTCATCTCCCGCACGAACCAACGCGGTGATGGCGGCATACAACGCTTCCGTTGCCCCCGCCGTTACCGTCACCTCGCTCCCGGCATCAGCCTTATAGCCGTATAACGCCGCCGTTTTTTCCGCAATGGCTTCGCGTAATGCAGGCACGCCGGTCATCGGCGCATATTGATTCGCCCCTTGTGCAACATGCCAGGCCAGACGTTCCTGTAGATAGCGCGGGCCATCGAAGTCAGGAAATCCCTGCGACAGGTTAATCGCCTGATGCTCCTGCGCCAGGGCGCTCATTTGTGTAAAGATTGTGGTGCCTAAATTAGGCAGTTTGCTTTGCGGAATCAGTGGGTTATTACTCATAGTTATCATACCCGAGGGTGATGTCGATGTTGAAACCACTATAACACGATGTTAGCATTTGGCAATCAAGACGCTTAGACGTCTAAATAAAAACAACTCCCGGACAGCGCAGCCACAAGGACAACACACCATGAGTAACACTGACATCCGCGTCGTTACCGGCCCGGCTAACTACTTTTCCCATACCGGCAGCCTCTCCCGACTGAAGGATTTTTTCAGCGCCGGGCAACTCTCCGCCGCAGTATGGGTGTATGGCGAACGTGCGATTGCCGCCGCCCGCCCTTACCTGCCGGATACGTTTGATCTTCCGGGAGCCAGACACCTGCCGTTTACCGGCCATTGCAGCGAAAGCGATGTGAAACAACTGGCCGCGAAAGCAGGCGACGACCGCCGCGTAGTGATCGGTATCGGCGGCGGTACGCTGCTTGATACCGCCAAAGCCCTTGCCCGTCGGCTACAACTCCCCTTCGTGGCGATCCCGACTATCGCGGCCACCTGCGCGGCCTGGACACCGCTGTCGGTCTGGTACAACGATGCTGGTCAGGCGCTGCACTTTGAAATTTTTGACGACGCCAATTATCTGGTGCTGGTAGAGCCGGAAATCATTCTCCGCGCGCCAGAGGCCTATCTGCTGGCCGGCATCGGCGACACGCTGGCAAAATGGTACGAAGCCGTTGTGTTAGCGCCACAGCCAGAAACCTTACCGCTTACCGTGCGTCTGGGCATTAACGGCGCGCTGGCGATCCGTGATGTGCTACTGGAGAGCAGCGAACAGGCGCTGGCGGACAAAGAGCGTGGAGAACTCACCCAGGCATTTCGCGATGTGGTGGATGCGATTATTGCCGGGGGCGGCATGGTCGGCGGTCTTGGCGAGCGTTATACCCGTGTGGCGGCGGCACACGCCGTCCATAATGGGCTCACCGTATTGCCGCAAACCGAGAAGTTTCTGCACGGCACCAAAGTGGCTTATGGCATTCTGGTGCAAAGCGCATTGCTGGGTCAGGATGAGGTACTGGCGCAGCTTATCGCTGCTTATCAGCGCTTTAGTCTGCCCACCACACTGGCGGCGCTGGATGTCGATATCCAGAACCAGGCGGAGATTGATAACGTGATTGCCCACACCCTGCGCCCGGTTGAATCCATCCACTTTCTGCCGGTGACGTTAACGCCAGCCACATTACGCGCCGCGTTTGAAAAGGTAGAGTCGTTTACGGTTTAGCGGCGGCTTGCCGGATGGCGGCTGCGCCTTATCCGGCCTGTAAAATACCCCGTAGGCCCGGTAAGCGTAGCGCCACCGGGCAACACAAAACATCAGCAGCAACGTGCGCCGCCTTTCCCGCCATAACGCGCATCCTGCCGCTCACGAAAAAATTCTTCGTAAGTCATTGGCGTCTGATCCGGGTGCGTCACGCGCATATGCTCAACGTAGTTGTCATAGTCCGGCACGCCAATCATCAGTTTTGCCGCCTGACCCAGATATTTCCCGGCCTTAGAAAGCGTATCAAACATCGTTACCACCTGTGACGCAAATGCCCTCTCCCGTTAAGAAGAGGGCCGCTTATTTAAAAATTAGTGCGCGCCTTTCGCCTGCGCCACAATCTCTTCAACGTTTTCCGGCATGGCTTCATACGGCGTTTCTTTCGCCGTCGGTTTGTCCTCTTTCAGCGCTGCCAGCGCAGTTTTGATTGAGAACAGGGCCAGAACCACCACCACAACCATGAAGAAGATGGTCAGACCGGCATCCAGACGGTTGTTGAACACCAGCTGCGCCAGCTGAGACTGCGTGTACTGCGCAGGAATATCGCCACTGTCGATCATCGCCTGGAATTTATTGGCGATCGCCAGGAAACCAATTTTGGTATCCGGGCTAAACGCTTTCTGCCAGCCTGCGGTCAGCGTACAAATCAGCAGCCAGGCGGTAGGCACCAGCGCCACCCATGCGTAACGCTGACGTTTCATCTTGAACAGTACAACCGCGCAGAGCATCAGCGCCATACCCGCCAGCATCTGGTTCGCGATACCAAACAGCGGCCACAGGGTGTTGATCCCTCCTAACGGGTCCACCACGCCCTGGTGCAGGAAGTATCCCCACGCCAGCACGCACAGCGCCGTCGCTAACAGGTTCGCAGGCAGTGAATCCGTACGTTTCAGACCCGGAGAGACCACGCCCAGCAGATCCTGCAACATAAAGCGCGCCGCACGCGTACCGGCATCAACCGCCGTCAGAATGAACAGGGCTTCAAACAGAATCGCGAAGTGATACCAGAACGCCACATCCATCATACCGCCCAGCGCGCCGTGCAGGATGTAAGCCATCCCCACCGCCAGCGTTGGCGCGCCACCGGCACGAGAAATAATGGATTGTTCGCCCACTTCGTTGGCAATCTGATGCAGCGTATCAGGCGTAATCGCAAAGCCCCAGCTACTGACCACCTGCGCAGCAGAAGCAACCACATCAGCGGTTCCGGCTGGCGCCAGTACGGCCATTGGGCTGTTCATGGCGAAGTAAACGCCCGGATCGATGATACATGCGGAAACCAGCGCCATAATCGCCACGAAGGATTCCATCAACATCCCGCCGTAGCCGATAAAGCAGGCCTGCCCTTCGTTCGCCAGCATCTTCGGCGTGGTGCCGGAAGAGATCAGCGCATGGAAGCCAGACACCGCGCCACAGGCAATGGTGATGAACAAGAACGGGAACAGGTTACCGGTCCACACCGGGCCGGTGCCATCTACAAATTTGGTCAGCGCAGGCATCGTCAGCGTCGGACGCATAATCAGAATGCCGACGGCCAGACCGACAATCGTACCAATTTTCAGGAAGGTTGAGAGGTAATCACGCGGCGCCAGCAGCAGCCATACCGGCAGAACCGCCGCCACAAAGCCGTAGCCCACCAGCATCCAGGTTAACTGTACGCCGGTAAAGTCAAAATACGGCGCCCAGGTTGGACTTTCCGCCACCCAGCCACCGGAGATGATGGCAAAGACAAGGAACACCAGACCAATAACAGACACCTCGCCAATACGTCCCGGACGCAGGTAACGCAGGTAGACACCCATAAAAATGGCCAACGGAATGGTGAACGCAACGGTGTACGTCCCCCACGGGCTGTGGGTCAGGGCTTTCACGACGATCATCGCCAGTACCGCAAGGATAATCACCATGATCATGAAACAGGCCACCAGCGCGATCACGCCAGCCGTTGGGCCCATCTCTTCTTTAACCAGTTCACCCAGCGAACGACCATCACGACGGGTAGAAACGAACAGCACCATAAAGTCCTGCACCGCGCCTGCCAGCACAACCCCGGCAAGCAGCCAGATCATACCGGGCAGATACCCCATCTGCGCCGCCAGCACCGGCCCAACCAACGGCCCTGCCCCGGCAATCGCCGCAAAATGGTGACCGAACAGCACTTTCTTATCGGTAGGTACGTAGTCCAGACCATCGTTATGACGCACCGCAGGCGTCATGCGCGTCGGGTCAACCGCCAGCACATTTTTGGCGATATACAGACCATAAAAACGGTAGGCAATGAGGTAGACACAAACTGACGCCACGACGATCCATAGCGCGTTGATCTGTTCCCCACGGTTTAACGCAATATATCCCAGGGCAAATGCTCCCATAACGGAGAGCAATGTCCAGACGAGGTATTTCCCTGATTTGTTCATAGTTGTTGTCCGTTTGCGTGTTGTGTTCCAGAGAGATGTTACATTTTGTTTCTATAACACCTCTGCTGGTTTTAACAACCTGACAACGCTATAAAACTGATTATTTACATTGCATTGTTAACTGGATCACTTCATTGGCCGGTCAACGCTGCAACATCATTGCATTTTGTTGGGCCTAGCCCATCACCGCCGTCCCCAGGCGGCAGGTACAGCAACGTCGTCCCTGTTCGTCAAAAATCACAATTTCCCAGCTCTGGCTTTGCCGCCCCAGATGCAGCGGCTGGCAAACGCCGCGCACCTTCCCCTGCGACACGGCGCGATGATGCGTGGCATTCAGCTCGGTTCCCACCACGCACTGGCCGTCACGGGTCATCAGATACCCGGCCATTGACCCCAGGGTCTCCGCCAGCGCCGCCGAAGCGCCGCCGTGTAACAGGCCGAAAGGCTGATGCGTTCGCGCATCGACGGGCATTTCCGCCTCCAGCACGTCATCGCCCAGACGGGTATAGACGATCGCCAGATGCGCCACCATCGTGTTCAGACTGGTGGCGTTCAGCTCATCAAGCGTTAAATGGCGTTTCCAGATCATCGTTACGCTCCCAGGGTTGAGCCGCCGTCAACCACAATGTCCTGTAGCGTAATGTGGCTGGCCAGATCGGACGCGAGGAATAAAATGGTATTCGCGATTTCCTGCGGACGCGCGATTTTTCCCAGCGGAATGCCAAGCTTAAACTGCTCGCCAAAGCCACGAATACGCTGTTGTTCCGCATCATCGCTCACCCACAGCGTGCGCTGCATATCGGTATCGGTAGATCCCGGAGAGACAACGTTACAGCGAACGCCGCTGCCCGCCAGCTCCAGCCCAACGGTCAGCGCCAGGCTTTTCAGCGCCGCTTTGGACGCGCCATAGGCGCTCATGCCAATGCGCGGCGTGTGCGCCGCATCAGACGCGACGGTAACAATCGCCCCGCCCTGCTGCTGACGAAATTGCGCCATCGTCTGCTGGAAGAGGTTAAACGCGCCGCCGACGTTGACGGCGAACGTCTGCTGCCAGTCCTCGGCGCTTAGCGCATCGGTCGCCCCCATCCGTAAAATCCCGGCGGCATTCACCAGCACATCCAGCCGTTCGGTTTGCGCCAGCACGCGCTGGCAAACCTGCGCGACCTGCGCGGCGTCTGCGACATCCAGCACTTCGGTCGCAAAGGGATACGCATCCTGCGTGAACTCGCGATCGAATCCCGTCACCTGCGCGCCAGCCGCAACAAACGCCAACGCCGTGGTATAACCAATCCCTTTTCCCGCGCCGGTCACCCAGACGGTTTTGCCGTTAAAATCCAATCCGGCCATCACTTCACCTCACGGGAAAGCAGCGTCCACCAGGCATCGATTGTCGGGTTTTTCGCCAGCATCACGAAGTCGATATCGCCATGCACTTTACGCCAGCGAGCCGCCAGCGCCATCATACGTACAGAGTCCAGCCCATAATCAATCAGGTTTTCATCATCCAGCGGCTCGTCGGATTCATCCAGCAGCGGCAGGATCAGCGCCCGCAGCTCCGCTTTGCTCGCCGGAACCGGCGTCGGCAGCAGTTCCTGCGTCATCACCACGCGACCGGAGCGACCGGCAACATAGTTAAGCGACATCACATGTTCTTCACGGCTGAAATCGGCCAGCGCATCCGCCACCATAAACGGCTTGATATCGCGCATGAAAGCGTCGGTCGCCGTGGTCATACAGCCAATGTGCGCATACACACCCGTGATAATCAGCTGATTACGCCCGGTTTCTTTTAACATCTGCTCCAGCGGCGAACGGTGAAACGCGCTGTAACGCCATTTCACCAGCACGGTGTCCGCCTCGTCCGGTGCCAGCGCATCGACAATCTTTTGCTGCTCGGGAGAACGCGTCAGGCCCGGCCCCCACATATCGTTCAACAGGGCGCGATCTTCATCGCTCTGATCTTTCGGCTGAGCGGTATAATAGACCGGAATGTTGTGCTCTTTGCAGTACTGACGCAGGGCGGCGATATTCGCGATCACCTGTTTCATCATTGGGCAGTTGTCGCCCCAGAAGCTGACAAAATAATCCTGCATATCGTGGATCAACAGCGCTGCGCGTTCAGGTTCAAAGGCCCAGTTCACTTTATTGGGCGGAATATCGAGCGCGCCAGGCAGCGCGTACGCCTGCAATTTCGGAATTGCCATCTCTCTTTCTCCTTCAGGTCAGTGAACGTGACGCCAGCCACTGACGTAATTGTTTTTTATCGACTTTACCGACCGGGGTCAGAGGCAACGCCTCGACGCACTCCACGCGATCCGGCAATTTGAATTCGGCGACCCCCTGCTCACGCAGGAAGCGGCGTATCTGTACCGCGCGCAGCGGCTCTTTCACCACCAGCCAGGCGCAGCTTTTTTCCCCCATCAGCTCATCTTCCATGCTGACCAGCGCGGCATGGATTACGGCCGGGTGGCGCAGTAACAGGTTTTCAATCTCTTCAGCGGCGATCTTCTCCCCGCCGCGATTGATCTGATCTTTTTCACGTCCCTGCACGGTGATATAGCCATCTGGATCAATGGAGATCAGATCGCCGGAGCAGTAAAAGCCGTTGGCATCAAACGCGCTGGCGTTATGCTCCGGGCTTTTAAAATAGCCGCGAAACGTGTACGGCCCGCGCGTCATCAGGCGTCCCGTTTCCCCCTGCGGCAGCGGATTGCCGTCAGCGTCAGCCACCCAGACCTCATCGTCCGGGCACATCGGGCAACCCTGAGTATTGATGATGCGCTCCGGGCTGTCGTCCAGACGGGTGTAATTCACCAGTCCTTCCGCCATGCCGAATACCTGCTGCAACTGACAGCCGATTTCCGCCGGAATACGCGCGGCAAGCGTCGCTGAAAGCCGCGCGCCGCCTACCTGCAACAGTTTCAACGAGGCCAGTTGCGCGTTGCTGCCCCACTCCTGAATCGCCTGTAACCACAGGCTCACCGCAGGCGGCACCAGCGCCGTTGAATTAATCTGATGCTTTTCAATTAACGGGAAACAGAGCGTAGCGCTCGGGTCAGCCGCCAGCACCACCGTTCCCTGGGCCAGAAAGACACCCAGCGATCCCGGCGAACTCATGGCGTAGTTATGCGCAGCCGGAATCGCGCATAAGAAACGCGTGGCTTCGGTAAAGTGGCAAATTTCATTGCTGCGGCGCACGCTGTAGTAATAATCATTATGGGTGCGCGGGATCAGCTTCGGCGTTCCGGTTGTACCGCCGGAAAGCTGGAAATAAGCCACCTCATCGGCAGGTGATGGCGTGGCGGTAAAATCAACCGCAGGCTGGTCAATCGCCGTTTGCAGGTTGTGTTCACCCGTATCGTTGAGCAACAGCACCACACGCACGGAATTGTGTTCGGCAATAAACGTATTGAGGAAATCGTCCCCGGTGAACAGCGCGTGCTGGCGGTCAGCAATCACCAGCGCCGGTTCAATTTGCTTCGCGTAAGCGTTAAGTTCCGTCCGTTGATGGCTGAACAGCGCCAGAACCGGTGCGACGCCAAGCTTCAGCAGGGCGAAGAAAGTGATATACAACTCCGCCACATTGCCCAGTTGCACCAGCGCGGTTTCGCCGGGTTTGATCCCCTGACGACGCAGGCTACAGGCCAGATTATCCGCCGCCTGGTTCAGTTCGCGATAGCTCAGGTGTCGATCGCCATCAATCACCGCCGTTTTATCGCCGTCTGCGTGGCGGGTTAAAATATCGGTCAGCGGCAGATCCTGCCAGTACCCTTTTTCACGATAGCGGCGGGCAAACTCCTCCGGCCAACGGGTGAAAGGAATGGTCATCATCGCTCCTTAATGCAGTCCAAAAACGTTCAACATGGTAGAAAGCTTCACGCCGGTCTCGCGCCACTCCGCGACCGGAGACGAAGCAGGCACAATCCCGGCGCCCGCGAACAGGCGAACCTGGTTTTGTCGCAGCTTCGCGCAACGAATCGTCACGACCCACTCGCCATTTCCTTCGGCGTCACACCAGCCGACGATGCCGCCGAACAGTTCACGATCGAACGGCTCCAGTTCAGCAATTAATTTTTTCGCCACCTGATGCGGGAAACCACTCAACGCAGGCGTCGGATGCAGCAGACACGCCAGCGTCAGGGCATTTTCTTCCGCATTCGCCTTACCTTCGAACGGCGTACCGAGATGCCATAACGTCGGGGTGGTGATTAATTGTGGAGATGCGGGCAGCTGTAATTCACTGCTGCGGTCGCGCAGCACCGTCTTCATGGCCTGAGTGACCAGCTCATGTTCGTGTCTGTCTTTTTCAGAAGCCAGCAGTCGGTTGCCCGCTTCACGATCCAGCACATCATCAGGCTGGCGACGCGCCGACCCGGCCAACGGCAGCGAACTAAAGAGATCGCCCTCTTTACGCAGCAGCAATTCCGGGCTGGCGCCAAGCAGCACGCCGCCATCCTCCAGAGGCACATGGAAGTTGTAACTCACCGGATTCTGCGCCACCAGCCGCTCCAGCAGCGCGCCGCTGTCAATGGTGGCATCGGTCGTAATATCAATCAGGCGTGACAGAACCACTTTGTCGACTTCAGGCGTCGCCGTCAGCGCTGCCGCGCGCGCCACCATCGCTTCAAACGTTTCCTGTTCAGGGATACTTTTACGATCAACAACATTCAGTGCCTGATGCCCGGTAAAGTAACGCGAGGATTGTTGCTTTGCCGGTCGGGAGAAGGTCTGCCAGGACTCAGGAATGAACAGCGAGGATGGCTGGCGGGTATCGAAGGGGATAGCGCCGACCATAACAGGATTTGCGATACCCTGTGCTCTGGCGTCGGCAAAGGCTTGCTGTAATTTTTGTTGGAAGGGGCTGTCTAACGAATCCCCGTCAACCGCTGGTTCAGCGAAACGGGCGAAGCATCCTGACGTCGTAAAGCTGCGATACGGCGACATAAAGAAAAAGCGATCGGGGGTGAGCGTTGCCATTTTCTGCTGAACTTCCTCGGCCAGTGACGTATCCATATCATCCTCCAAAAATGATAAAGGCTTTAATAATGATTATCATTTATATTTTCGGGCGCTAACCTAAAAGTAAACAGACAGCATGTCAACTCTTGGGGTAGCACAATGTGCGACTTAGACTTGCATCCCTTCCCGCTAACAATGAAAATGAGAAGCATTAACTCCATTAATAACAGGACGCTGATTCGTGAGACTTCCCCTGCTTTGCAGAACATCCCTGATACTGGTTGGGCTTTTCATTTCAGGAATTTCTTTAGGTCATGCCGCTGACTGGCCGCGCCAGATCACCGACAGCCGCGGCACACATACGCTGGACCATAAACCTGAACGTATCGTCTCTACCAGCGTGACCCTGACGGGCTCGCTGCTGGCGATTGATGCTCCCGTTGTCGCCAGCGGAGCGACCACCCCTAACAACCGCTTTGCCGACGATCAGGGATTTCTGCGTCAATGGAGCGACGTTGCGAAAGCGCGCAAGCTGGCGCGCCTGTACATCGGCGAACCAAGCGCTGAAGCCGTTGCCGCACAAATGCCGGACCTTATTCTGATTAGCGCAACCGGTGGCGACTCTGCGCTGGCGCTGTACGATCAGCTTTCTACTATTGCCCCTACGCTTATCATCAATTACGACGATAAAAGCTGGCAGTCTCTGCTGACGCAACTGGGCGAGATCACCGGTCAGGAAAAACAGGCCGCTGCGCGCATCGCGGAATTTGATAAACAACTGGCGACTGTTAAACAACAGCTCACATTACCGCCGCAACCGGTCAGCGCGCTGGTCTACACCGCTGCCGCACACAGCGCCAACCTGTGGACGCAAGATTCAGCCCAGGGCAAGCTGATGGAGCAGTTAGGCTTTACGCTGGCGCCCCTCCCTGCCGGACTGCAAACCAGTAAAAGCCAGGGCAAACGTCATGACATCATCCAGCTTGGCGGGGAAAACCTGGCAGCAGGTCTGAACGGCGAAGCGCTGTTCCTGTTTGCCGGTGACATCAAAGATGCCGACGCTATTTACGCCAACCCACTGCTTGCTCACCTGCCTGCCGTGCAAAATAAGCGCGTTTATGCGCTGGGCACCGAAACGTTCCGTCTGGACTACTACAGCGCAACGTTACTGCTTAACCGTCTCGCCGCGCTGTTTTAATTTATTTGCCGGATAGCGGCCAATGCCCTGTCCGGCCTGCATTTTAAAGCGGTGCGCCATCTGGCACCGGCGGCGGCTGGCGAAAACGACGCAACTCGCCCAGCAGCAGCATTAACAACAACCCAACGATCACCAGCCCAAACCCGCTCACGCTCGCTGACGCAACCGGCGTCATCATGGCGCCCAGCCCGCCCAACAGCGCTGCGCCGATGGCGTCGCCGGTCACGTTTTGCGCCGTCCACAGGCCGTTGATTCGCCCGAGCATGGCTTCCGGCGTTTGCGTCTGCAACAGGGTGTATTGCAGTAACGAGCTAATCGCGCTGAGCCAGCCGAACAGCGCCAGACAGATCACCCCGAGCAGCCAGACAGGCATCAGCCCAAACACCCCAATCGCCAGGAACGACCCTACGGTGGAAACCAGCATCAACAGTCCAGGGCGAACGCTGTGCGCCAGTTGCCCGCTGGTTAACGCGCCAACAGCCGCCCCCAATGGGATAGCGGCATAAAGTAAACCGATTTGCGCGGCGGACATGTGCCAGTTAATCGCCAGCGCCGGATAAAGCACGCGCACCGCACTTGCCATCGTCAAAAGTCCGCCAAGCAACGCAATGCCGCCAATGAGCGGGCTGGAGAGCAAGAAACGGAACGCCGCCAACAGCGATTTCAACGGATGCTCACGCGGTTGCGGCGGCGGCGGGAGCGCCGGAAGGCTCAGCAACGGCAGCAGCGTGATAAATGTTCCTGCCGCCGCCAGACCGTAGTTCCAGGCCACGCCGCCGGTAGCCAGCAATACGCCGCCCAGCATCGGTGAAATCACCGATCCCAGACGCACCGTCAGCATCGTAATCGCCCCAGCCTGCATAAGGTTTTCTCGCCCTACCAGCGCAGGCGTCGCCGCCAGTAGCGCCGTGACCCCCAGCGAGGCAAAAAAGCCATCCCACAGACCGAGCAGATAGATTGCCAGCAGCGAAGGTTCCGGCAACAGCGCGTTCAGACACAGGCCAATAAAGCCAATACCGCAGGTGCCGCGCGCCAGCAGGATCACCTTTTTACGTTCATAACGATCCGCCAGCACGCCGCCGACCATCAGGCCAACAAACATCGCGCTGCCGGTCAGCGTCACCGACAGACCAACCTGCCACGTCGAGTGGGTCATCATCTGGATCTGTACCGGCACCGCTACGCCCAGCAGGCCCAGCGAGACAATAGAGATAAAACGGGCGAGGAAGACAGCGCGAAATGCAGGGTGCGTCTTCAACAGGCTGAGATTCAGCAGCCAGGATTGTCGATTCATTACAACGCCTTAATGCGAACTTTTTTTAAATATCCATTCAATGGCTGCACATGCTAACATAACCGAATAAGATCGATAACGATAATTACTATCATTATCAGGGAAGTTGATATGTCATGCTCTGTTTCCGTGGCACGCGCCATCGCCGTGCCCGGCTTGTTGTTATTACTTATTCTCGCCACGGCATTAAGTCTGGCTATCGGCGCAAAATCACTGCCTGCGTCCGTCGTACTTGAAGCAATTACCGGCACCTGCCAAAGCGCTGACTGCACCATCGTGCTGGATGCGCGATTGCCGCGCACGCTGGCTGGCCTGTTGGCTGGCGGCGCACTGGGGCTCGCCGGGGCGTTAATGCAAACGCTCACCCGCAACCCGCTTGCCGACCCGGGCATTCTCGGCGTCAATTCCGGTGCCAGTTTCGCGATCGTACTCGGCGCGGCGCTATTTGGTTTTTCCTCTCCGCAGGAACAGTTGCTGATGGCGTTTGCCGGGGCGCTGGTCGCCTCGCTGATTGTCGCCTTTACCGGCAGTCAGGGCGCCGGGCAGTTAAGCCCGGTTCGCCTCACGCTGGCGGGTGTCGCGCTCGGCGCAGTGCTGGAGGGGCTTTCCAACGGTATCGCGTTGCTGAACCCGGATGTGTACGATCAGCTCCGTTTCTGGCAGGCCGGCTCGCTGGACATTCGCAGTCTGCAAACGCTCAAGGTTATTGTCGTGCCGGTGCTGATTGCCGGTGCTACCGCGCTGTTTCTCAGCCGCGCGCTGAACAGCCTGAGTCTCGGTAGCGATACTGCCACCGCGCTGGGCAGCAAAGTGGCGCGTACCCAGCTCATCGGCCTGCTGGTGATTACCGTGTTATGCGGCAGCGCGACGGCGGTTGTTGGCCCCATCGCGTTTATCGGTCTGATGATGCCGCACATGGCCCGCTGGCTGGTGGGGGCGGATCACCGCTGGTCGCTGCCGGTCACGTTGCTGGCGACCCCGACCCTGCTGCTGTTTGCCGATATTATCGGGCGACTCATCGTTCCCGGTGAATTGCGCGTTTCGGTTGTCAGCGCCTTTCTCGGCGCGCCAGTGCTTATTTTCCTCGTGCGGCGCAAGCAGCGCGGAGGTGCCGTATGATGCACCTTTCCCGCCGCCTGATCATAAGTTGTCTGCTGCTGGTGCTCGGCTGTATCGCTGTCGGCTTGTGGAGCCTGCGCAGCGGCGCCGTTACGCTGGAAGTCTCGCAAATCATCAATGCGTTGCTGGGAGACGCCCCGCGCAGCATTACCCTTGTGGTGACCGAATGGCGTCTGCCTCGCGTGCTGATGGCGCTGCTGATTGGCGCCGCGCTGGGCGTCAGCGGCGCGATTTTTCAGTCGTTGATGCGCAACCCGCTGGGTAGCCCGGACGTAATGGGTTTTAACACCGGGGCCTGGAGCGGCGTGCTGGTGGCAATGGTGCTGTTTGGCCAGAACCTGACGGCGATCGCGATGGCGGCGATGGCTGGCGGGATTCTCACCTCGCTGATCGTCTGGCTGCTTGCCTGGCGCAACGGCATTGAGACCTTCCGGCTGATTATTATCGGCATCGGCGTGCGCGCCATGCTGGTGGCGTTCAACACCTGGCTGCTGTTGCAGGCGTCGTTAGAAACGGCCCTCTCCGCCGGATTGTGGAACGCCGGGTCGCTCAACGGACTGACCTGGGCCAAAACGTGGCCCTCGGCACCGCTGATCGTTCTGATGCTGGCGTGTGCCGCATTGCTGGTACGTCGTCTGCGCTTGCTGGAAATGGGCGATGACAGCGCCTGCGCGCTTGGCGTCAGCGTTGAACGTTCCCGGTTAATGATGATGCTGGTCGCCGTGGTGCTGACCGCCGCCGCGACGGCGCTCGCAGGCCCGATCTCTTTCATTGCGCTGGTTGCGCCGCACATCGCGCGGCGCCTTAGCGGCACGGCACGCTGGGGGTTAACCCAGTCCGCATTGTGCGGCGCGCTGCTGCTGCTGGCCGCCGACCTGTGCGCCCAACAACTGTTTATGCCTTACCAGCTTCCGGTAGGCGTTGTCACCGTAAGCCTTGGCGGTATTTACCTTATCGTCTTGTTAATTCAGGAGTCCCGCAAAAAATGACCGAATCAGTAGCCCGTTTGCGTGGCGACCAGTTAACGCTGGGTTATGGCAAGTATACCGTCGCGGAGAATCTGAACGTTTCTATCCCGAATGGTCACTTCACTGCCATTATTGGGCCGAATGGCTGCGGCAAATCAACGTTATTGCGTACGCTAAGCCGTCTGATGTCGCCCATACATGGCCACGTCTGGCTCGACGGCGAGCATATTCAGCACTACGCCAGTAAAGAGGTAGCGCGACGAATCGGCCTGCTGGCGCAAAACGCCACCACGCCGGGCGATATCACCGTACAGGAGCTGGTTGCCCGGGGCCGCTATCCGCATCAGCCTTTGTTTACCCGCTGGCGCAAAGAAGACGAAGACGCCGTCGCTGGTGCGATGCGCGCCACGGGGATTACCCACCTGGCGACGCAAAGCGTGGACACGCTTTCCGGCGGGCAGCGGCAGCGAGCATGGATAGCCATGGTGCTGGCGCAGGAAACGTCCATCATGTTGCTGGATGAACCGACGACCTGGCTGGATATCAGCCACCAGATCGATCTGCTGGAGCTGTTGAGCGAGCTGAATCGCGAGAAAGGTTACACCCTCGCTGCGGTTCTGCACGACCTTAACCAGGCCTGCCGGTACGCCACGCATTTAATCGCGTTACGTGAAGGCAAGATCGTCGCAGAGGGAGCGCCAAAGGAGATTGTGACAGCGGATCTTATTGAGAAAATTTATGGATTACGTTGCACGATCATCGACGATCCGATCGCCGGAACGCCGCTGGTTGTGCCGCTGGGTCGCCCGAAGTAATCTCAATGGCGAAGGGTTAACCATGCAGGCCCGGTCAGCGACAGCGCCACCGGGCGATTTGCCGGATGGCGCTTAGACTAACCGTTTTTCCAGTTGAATCGCATCATCCAGTTTACGGGACAGCATGGCATGACGCAGCAGAACACCGCCGCACGCGATCATACCGCCCAGCAACGCAGCCAGAATCACGATCAACGCTTTGCCCGGGCCGTCTTTTTTCACTGGCAGCGAAGGCGATAGCTGATATTTAAACGGCATAAATTTCACATCATTGATATTCATCGCGGTCAGTTGCTCTACGTAATACTGGCGATTGCGTATTTCAGCGTTAATTTCCGCAACGTCCGTGACGGACTTTTCAATTTGCAATTTTTGCGCAATACCGTCGGCGCCCAGAGAAATAGAGAAATCCGGGTCGTCTTTTACCGCCTGACCATTACTGTAGACCGGCTTCTTAATCCCGGCGGCGTTGGCAATCTCCAGGGAATAATTAAGTCGCTGAATGTTCGCATCAAGCTGGTTGCGCAATCTCACCCGGTCCATCGCCAGTTTTTCTTTCTCGAAATGCGTTCTGGTGTCCAGCTGGTTACGAATATTCTCCAGCGTCTCTTTCACGACGATGTCCGACACATACTGGATATAGCCGGTCAGCACCTTCTGCGCCTCTTCTTTCGTTGGCGCAGTAAAACTCAATGTCCACGAGGTAAATAACGACGTCTCGTTTTTCTTACCGGCGTTGGTATCCACCGCGTTCATCTTTTCACTGAGCGCAACAATCGCCCGATGCAGTTCCATTTCATCAATATCCGCCCCTTTCAATTGATCCATCACATACGGGGAGGCGCGAAGATATTCATCCAGCAGCGATGTTGAGCTGAACTTCTTAATGAAAAGCGTAAAGACGGCGTCTCGCTGCAAATTAATGTCGAGGTTCAGCACACGCAATGTGGTCAGCGTTTTTTCCAGTTCCTGCCACTGTACGGCCTCTGCCGGGGTGACAATCGCCCGACTGGTCCATTTCTGCGGCAGAATAAAGGACAGCAGAATACCTGCCAGCGCAAACGCAAAAACAGTCGCAATAATGCGATTTTTCGCCCGCCATAAAACATCAACAAGGCTTAACAAATCAATTTCATTACTGTTTGACGGCGCTAACGGATAGCCAGTAAATTCCGAATCTTTTTCCTGCTTAACATTGAGTGATGACATGTTGTGTAACCTGACATTGAGTCCAATGAATAAAAACATCCTTTCTAATATTCTAACAGCATCTCAGAATTATCCGAAACGATCTTTGTTTGTTCCACAGGTAGCATGCAATATTCAGAATTTTACCAACTGTCTGATTATGTTTCACTTATGTTAAATCAATGCTGAAGACAAATAAAAAGCCCATAATAATTGGTAGCTATTATGGGCATCAGTAGAATTAGATTTTTAAAGGCGTCAGAACGCTTCGCTTACTGGTCGAGCAATGCGCGAATAATCGGCCCGATATTCTCAAACGCGGCAGGTGAAATAATATCGACGTGGGCGCAATCCTGGCGGTAGATATCCAGTTCAGCCATCCACGGCGCCCAGCTGCGTTCAGGACTGATTCCTTCCGGCAGGGTGCGCTCCGCGACAAACAGCGTTGCGCGTCCATCGAACGGTACGCTATGCGCGGTTGTCAGAAGCCGCACGGCATCGGCGTAGTTTCCTTCGATGGTGCTGAATAACTCCCCGGAAGCATTTCCCTGTTGCGCAGCAAGGAACGCTTCGCGTTCACGCGCGATCTCCGCTAACACTTCAGGGTCCAGACCATTGGCCTCTTTTTCCTGCCAGTTTTGCGTTTCCGGCGGCCAGGTATCCAGCAGCCCGAGGAAGGCAACCGTTTCGCCACGCGCACGCAAGCGCGCCGCAATGCCCTGGGCCAGCGTTCCGCCCAGCGAATACCCCAGCAGGTAGTAAGGCCCGTGCGGCTGCTGCGCCAGCAGCGTTTCCAGATGACGCTCGCACACCTCATCCAGATTCGTGGCCGTTTGCATCGGTCCATCAGGCCTTGGCGACTGAATCCCCGTAATTGACCAGTGTGGGCTGAGATAACGTGCCAGCACGCTAAACTGCCAGGCAAAACCGGACGCCGGATGGAAGCAGAATAACGTTGGTCCACTGCTTTCACGCAGCGGCAGGAGTGTTTCAAAGCCCAGACGCTGAGACTGCTCGTCATCGGCGGAATCCAGCAACGCGCTAAGCTGACCAACGGTTGACGCCACCATCACCTGCCCCGGCGTCACCTGACGCCGGGACGCGCGACTCAACTGCGCGGCGAGTTTCATCGCCAGTAACGAATGCCCGCCCAGCGCAAAGAAGTCGGCCTCCACATCATTGACCTCGCAACCCAGCAGGCCGGCAAAGGCGTCAGCCACCGTTTTTTCCGTCCCTGGTAATGGCGCACGCCCCGGCGTACGTTGCGTCAGTTGCGGCATCGGCAGCGCTTTACGATCCAGTTTCCCGTTTGCGCTGAGCGGCAGTTCCGCAAGCTGTAGCAGAACCACAGGCACCATATGCGGCGGTAATGTCTCGCGTAACCGTTCCTGAAGCGCCGGAATATCCAGCGGTAAGCCGGATTGTGACACCAGATAGCCTACCAGTTGGCGGGCATCGCCTCCTGTCGCGGCCGCCTGGTTAAACACGCAGGCGTGAGCCACGGCGTGCTCGACGTCCGGCAGCGTTTGCATAACCCGATCAATCTCGCCCAGTTCAATGCGCTGACCACGAATTTTTAGCTGATCGTCGCTGCGGCCAAGGTACTCTACCGCGCCATTTTCCAGCCAGCGCGCCACGTCTCCGGTGCGATACATGCGTTCGCCCGGCATAAACGGATCGGCAATAAAGCGACTCGCCGTCAGATCCGGGCGCCCCAGATACCCCTGCGCCAGCTGGATGCCGGTCAGGTATAAATCACCCGCGGTGCCCGGCGGCACCGGACGCATCATCGCATCAAGAATGCGCAGCCCGGTATTCCAGACCGGATAGCCAATCGGCACACTGTTTCCGGTGACATCCGCCAGTTCTTTGCCGCAGGCGGGATACCAGCTGACATCCACCGCCGCTTCCGTCGGCCCGTACAGATTGTGCAGCGGCGCGCCGGTCAACTGTTCCCACTCGCGGCACAGCCCGGTGGGCAGCGCCTCGCCGCTACAAAATACGCGCTGTAGCGTAGCGCAGCTTTCATGAGCGGATTCAGGGGTGAGCGAGGCGACGAACGCCGCCAGCATTGACGGGACAAAGTGGGTGGTGGTCACACCATACTTCGCAAAGAAATGCTGCATGGCAATCGGATCGCGGTGCGCGTCCGGCTCCGCCATCACCAGCTTCGCCCCGGCAATAAACGGCCAGAAGAACTCCCACACCGAAACATCGAAACTGCACGGCGTTTTTTGTGCGACCACATCCTCTGCCGTTAACGGATAGTGATCCTGCATCCACAGCAGGCGATTCACGATCGCGGTTTGCCCGACCATTACCCCTTTCGGCCTGCCGGTCGAACCGGATGTAAAGATGATGTATGCCGTATGGTGCGGCAACGACAACGCCAGCGATTCAGCCCCGCTCGTCGGCAGCAGCGCGTTGTAGCACAGGCTTTCTACGCCGGGGATATCGTTAAATCGCGGCAGTTGTTCTGCGGTTGTGATCAGTAATTTCGGCTGCGCGTCTTCGAGCATCATTCGCAGACGATCGTCTGGATACCCCGTATCTAACGGCAGCCAGGCGGCTCCGGCCTCCACAATGCCGTGCAGCGCCAGCGTCAGGAAAACCGAGCGCGGCAACGCCACCGCGACGCTGTCGCCCGGTTTAACGCCACGTTCACGCAGCAGGTGCGCCAGGGCGATCACCTGCTCGCGCATCTCCTGATAACTGAGCTGATGGCGCGCATCAGCCAGCGCGGTCGCGTCCGGCGTTTTGCGTGTCTGTTCGTCAACCAGCGCGCTGAGCGTCGTGAGCGGTATGCTTACCGCCGTATCATTAATCTGCGCCAGTTGCGCATATTCGGCAGGCAGGAGCATTTCGGCATCGCCGCAGCGCAGCGCCGGATTGTCCGCAAACTGGCGTATCAGCGCCGTCAGCCGCGACGCATGGCAGGATAACGTCGCCTCATCATAGCGCTGTTTGTTGGCTAAGATTTCAATGCTCAGGCCGCCCTCTTCATCCGGGAACAGCGCCAGTTCAAGATCGTTAACCGGGCCGGTCGCCAGCGTATGGGTTTGCGCCTGTACACCGGGAATATCCAGTTGATAATCAAAGACCTTCACGTTCAGCACCGGGCCAAACAGCGGCTCTTCACCCGCCGCGCGGCCGCTGTCGCGAACGATCTGTTCGGCGTCATAACGCTGATGGCGACGCATTTTTTTCATCTGCCCGGCAAGACGCGTCGCCAGTTCCGGCAGCGTTTCCGCCGCATTAATGCTTACCCCTAACGGCAGGACGTTCAGTACCGGGCCGGTCGCCGTTAACGCCGCCGATCCCATACGCCGCATGAATATAAATCCGGCGGCATAGTCCATCCGACCGCACAGGCGGCCCAGCCATAGCGCCACCAGCGCCAGCGCTAAATCCGCACGCTGAATATCAGACATACGTGCCGCCAGCTGACGGAAAACACCGTCGGGCACATCCAGTTTCATACGCAAAATATCGGCGCTGGCCGCCCGCCCTGGAAGCGGCGCAGCCGACAGCGAAGCGGGAGGCGGCAACTGGCGACGCTGCTCCGCCCAGAAGGCGCCATCGCGTTGATAAACCTCGCTCTCACGGTAACGCTGATACTCCTCCACCACGTCAGCAAATGGCGTAAACGGCGAGTCGGGCGTCGGGGCGTTACACTGCCAGGCGCGGTAAATCGCCGCGATCTGACGGGTTATCGCCGGGAAACTGAAGCCATCCACCAGTAGATGGTGATAACGCTGATACCAGTACCAACGGGTATCAGCGACCTGAATCAACTGGTGGAACGCCAGCGGTTTGCCGCCATCAACGCGTAGATTTTGTCGCAGATCGGCCTGCATCCGCGCCAGCGCCGCCGCATGCGGATCGGGCTCGTCACGCAGATCGATAAGCTCGGGTTGTGCAAACGTGAATGCCGGGTCCACCCACTGCCAGACCTCTCCGTTATCTTCGGTAAATCGCATGCGGAGGGTATCCGCTTGCGCCATACCGGTTACAACCGCCTGCGCCAGCAGAGGGGCATTCAGCGTGCCGTGTAATTCCACATAGTGCGCCACGCTCCAGGCGGAAGGCAGCGTAGAGAGTTTTTCCGCCATCCAGATCCCTGGCTGGGCGGCCACTAACGGTAAACGCGTGGTCATTGAGCCTCCTGCGCAGCGGCGTAATGGGCGGGAGTTAGCGTGGTCCAGTGCGCATCCAGCCACTGCTGGCAAAGCGCCTGCGATTGCGGTTCACACACCACCTGCCAGCCCGCAGGGAGAGAACACAGCTGTGGCCAGAGGCTAAATTGACGCTGCGGGTTTTGCAGAATGTAAAATTGTCCCTGCGGGTTATCGAAGGGATTACTGAATTCCATACTCAACTCCTGTCGTGGAAAATCGCCAGCTACAGCGTGTCGGTTAACGGTTGCCAGAGGGTCATCAACCCCTGCATTAATCCGCCACGCCAGCAAAGCGCATCATGTCCGCCGTCAACCTGACGCCAGAAAACCGACTGCTGCGTAGTGTGTAGTTGGCTGTAAAGCGCCTGATTCGCCCGGAAAATAAGCGGCTCTCTGGTACCGGCCTCCAGCACGATGCGCAATCCTCTGGCGGTCAATGTGCCCACCTTCAGTTGTTCAATAATCTCGCCTTCCCGATCTGCGCCGCGCTGCGGCCACCAGAACGATCCAGACTGGCTCAGTACGCAGCCAAAGCGCTCAGGCCAGTTCAGACCGGCATACAGCGAGGAGAGCCCGCCAAAACTCTGCCCGGCGACGACCGTCCTTTTTGCACAATCGCTGAATGGCGCAACGGTTTTCACCAGCGGCAGGAGTTCTTGTTGTACCGCCAGCCAGAAATCGGCATTGCAGGGCAGTTCACGGCTACGGTGGGGGGTATCAATGGCATCAATCAGCAGGTAGACCGCAGGAGGGAGCTGACGCCGCCGGGTCAGTGAGGTGAGCGCGGGCCAGACGGGCATGCTTTCCGCCCAAAACTGCCCGTCGAGCAGAATCGCTAGCGGACGTTCAGGTCGGGCGTCGCCGGTCGTGAACACCCACACGCGACGCGTATTGCCCAACCGCTCGCTGCGCCATTGCAAACAAACCGGGGGAGCTGACGGATTTTCAGGCTTATCCCAGCCGGGTTGCACTGGCGCGTCTGGCATTTCCAGCGCGGAAACCGCATGGCCCCGCCCCCCCTTCCAGCTCACCGGATTAAGAGGATCGGCAATCGCCTGCGGCAATAACTGACGCCAGCCTTCACGCAGCGTGGTTCTGTCAGGCGTTTCATCTACTGCCAGAGAAGCAAAAATATCATCGCGTTCAGAAGGGATGAAACAGTAACTACCACGCCAGTCGGCGCTTAATGTCGTGCTCCATCGCCAGACATCCGTGCCCGCAATACGCTGCATGGATTGCGGAACCGCATTCTGGTGATGGTCGGTGACGCCCGTAATGTAGACCCATACGCGGCGAATTGAAGAGCGGTTTTCCGTTCCCTGCGGATCGCGCCACCAGAAAGTCACCCGATATTTTTCGTCTGTTTCACGCTCCCATTCGGGACCGTGTTTTGACTGCCACCAGGTCTCACTTCCTGTCGTTAACGCCGTCACCGTCATAACCTCATGTTTATTGTGTAATTTTTTATTTAATGATGAAATATATTGATAATATTATTGATAACTATTTTCATTTGCAATAGCGTATTGTCGCGCCGTGGGAAGCGCGAACATTATTTCACCACCCAGGCTGGGTCTCTCATTCGTGCATTGACGCCACGTTCAAATGAGAAACACAACCTGAAACCTGCACTGCGTGCTTTTTCTGGAATGTATGGCTTTCGCAGATGTGGGCGACATCAGGCTAAACACCTCACCACGAGAGTTTGGCGCATGTGGCTAAATAAAGATAAGCAGGAAACACAATGAACAATAAGATTCATTCCCTGGCCTTACTGGTCAATCTGGGAATTTATGGGGTCGCTCTGCCTGTTATGGCGGAGGAGACCACTGATAGCGCAGCGCTTCATGAAGACACCATCGTGGTCACCGCCGCCCAGCAGAACCTCCAGGCACCGGGCGTATCGACCATTACCGCCGACGAAATCCGTAAAAATCCTCCCGCTCGCGACGTTGCCGAAATCATCCGCACCATGCCGGGCGTGAACCTGACCGGTAACTCAACCAGCGGCCAGCGCGGCAACAACCGCCAGATCGACATTCGCGGCATGGGCCCGGAGAACACCCTGATTCTGATCGACGGCAAACCGGTGACCAGCCGCAACTCCATCCGTCTGGGCTGGCGCGGTGAGCGTGACACCCGTGGCGATACCGGTTGGGTGCCGCCAGAGATGATCGAACGCATTGATGTGATTCGTGGCCCTGCGGCAGCACGTTACGGCAACGGCGCAGCGGGCGGCGTGGTAAACATCATCACCAAGAAATTCGACGATCAGTGGCATGGTTCGTGGAACACCTATCTGAATGCGCCGGAACACAAAGACGAAGGTTCCACCAAGCGCACCAACTTTAGCCTGAGCGGCCCGCTGGGCGGCGAATTCAGCTTCCGCATGTACGGCAACCTGGATAAAACTCAGGCCGACGCCTGGGACATCAACCAGGGCCACCAGTCTGAGCGTACCGGCGCCTACGCCAACACCCTGCCAGCAGGTCGTGAAGGGGTTGAAAACAAAGATATTAATGGTGTCGTACGTTGGGATTTCGCGCCGATGCAGGCGCTGGAGTTTGAAGCAGGCTACAGCCGCCAGAACAACCTTTACGCGGGTGACACCCAAAACACCAATAACGACAATGCCCTGGTGAAGAAAAACTACGGTAAAGAGACTAACCGTATTTATCGCCAGAACTTCGCAGTGACCTGGAACGGCGGCTGGGATAACGGTATCACCACCAGCAACTGGGCACAGTACGAACACACCCGCAACTCGCGTCTGGGCGAAGGGCTGGCGGGCGGTCTCGAAGGGTTGTTCAACAGCGACGAATTCACCGACACCGACCTGGCCGACGTGATGTTGCACAGTGAAATTAACCTGCCGCTTGATTTCATCGTTAATCAAAACCTGACGCTGGGTACTGAGTGGAACCAGCAGCGTATGAAGGATTCCGCCTCGAATACTCAGGCTCAACAGGGCGGAGCCATCCCAGGCATGAGCGACGATCGCAGTCCGTACTCATCCGCAGAAATCTTCTCCCTGTTTGCCGAGAACAACATGGAGATAACTGACAGCACCATGCTGACCCCGGCGCTACGCTTCGATCACCACACTATCGTCGGCAACAACTGGAGCCCGTCCCTGAACCTGTCGCAGGCGCTGGGCGATGATTTCACCCTGAAGATGGGTATCGCCCGTGCCTATAAAGCACCGAGCCTCTATCAGACCAACCCGAACTACCTGCTGTACAGCAAAGGCCAGGGTTGCTATGCAAGCTCCGATGGCGTCGGTTGCTACATGATGGGTAACGATGACCTGAAAGCGGAAACCAGCGTCAATAAAGAGATTGGTCTTGAGTGGAAACACGACGGCTGGCAGGCCGGTGTGACCTGGTTCCGTAACGACTACCGCGATAAGATTGAAGCGGGCTATGCGCCAGTCGGCCATACCTCTTCAGGTAAAGTGCAAACCGATATCTACCAGTGGGAAAACGTGCCGAAGGCCGTGGTAGAAGGTCTGGAAGGATCGTTGAATATTCCGGTCAGCGATGCGATAAACTGGACCAACAACATTACCTACATGCTACAGAGCAAGAACAAAACAACCGGCGATCGTCTGTCGATCATCCCGGAGTACACGCTGAACTCAACCCTGAGCTGGCAGGTACATCAGGATGTGTCAGTGCAGTCAACCTTCACCTGGTACGGCAAGCAGCAGCCGAAGAAATACAACTATAAGGGCCAGCCTGCTACCGGCTCTGAGAAAGATGAAGTCAGCCCGTACAGCATTGTCGGCCTGAGCGCGACCTGGGACGTAACCAAAAACGTCAGCCTGACCGGCGGCGTGGATAACGTCTTCGACAAGCGTCAATGGCGTGCGGGGAATGCCCAGACCACGGGTAACGACGCGACCGGCGCTTATATGTACGGTGCAGGTGCTTACACCTACAACGAGCCGGGTCGTACATGGTACATGGGCGTTAACACGCGTTTCTGATAACGACCGCCCTCTCCCTGAACGGGGAGAGGGTTTTTATGAGAAACCATGCGAACCACTTACACCCCCTCTCTTTTTCCCGCCACAAACTTCATCTTATCGGGTTCGATATCGATAGCTTCCACGAACACGATCTGCTCTGGTTGCCGCACCATGCGCAGCTGCTTCCCGCCGGGCGAAAACGTCAGGCTGAACATTTAGCGGGACGTCTCGCCGCGTTTCATGCTCTGACTGAATATGGGCACAAAACCGTACCCGCTATCGGCGATAAACGGCAGCCCTTGTGGCCGGAAGGTCTGTTCGGCAGTATCAGCCACAGCGCCGCCACGGCGCTGGCAGTCGTCTCCCTCACTCCGGTAGGGGTTGATATCGAAGCAATCTTCACGCCTCAAACGGCGGCAGAACTCACCAGCAGTATCGTCGATAACGATGAACAACGCGTTTTACAGCGCAGCCCTCTCCCTTTTCCGCTCGCGTTAACCCTGGCGTTTTCCGCCAAAGAGAGCGTCTATAAAGCGTTCTCCGATCGCGCGGCAACGTTACCGGGTTTTGCCAGCGCCAGGATCGTTTCAGTGACGAAAACACATCTAACCATGCAAATGACGTCGGCGTTTTCGCCGCAGCTTGCTGATTGCACAGTGGATATTTCGTGGCGTGAGTACGACGGTCAGGTCATTACGCTCTGCGCGTCCGCTCTGTAGAATTTGCCCGCAGCCATTGCTGACTGCGGAGCACAAGCATTGCCATAAAAGCGTATTTCGTCAGCATATATCGCCTCCATGCGAAGAAGAGACTAACAAGCCGAATTGTCGTGTTCGGGTTGTTAGCCTCAAGGTTGACGGAACTATTTTCAGAAAACGTGAGATCCGCTTACATTCCCGGGAACAACACCCCGTTGCCAGGCGCTTCACGATCCAGATGAATAAAGTTCAGATGACGTTCATACTGATCGAGAATGTCCGTAATCACCTGCTCTTTGCTGTAGTCCATCAGGTCATTTCCCTGGCTTCCTTCCAGCAGGAACGTTTCCAGCCGGTAATAGCTCGACTTGCCGCTGCGCGCCCGGTAGGTAAAGCCGGGGATTGCGTACTGCTGCGGCCAGATCTGATAGATAAAGTTGCGCTCATCGCCCATGTGAACCCGCAGATCCAGATGACCAAGGTTTTCCCCTTCCTGCGGCGGCATACTTTTCAGCTCCACCGATGCGCCGCGCAGTTGCAGCTCATGGGCGACCTCTTCCATTGCCGGGAAACATACCTTCTCCATCATTTCGCGGGTATAGCGCGTTCCCGGGTAGTTCATCAGGCGCGACAGTCGTTTTTTCCAGCTCAGCCGGTCCTGCACGCCCATCGGACGCGGTGCGGTATGACGACTGGCGCTTTCCCGACGATAATCTTCAACTTTCAATGACTTATACAATCCCGCCATAATGAAGAAGATCACAAAACTAAACGGCAGCCCCATGATCACCGTCGTGTTTTGCAGCGCTGAAATCCCATTGGTCATCAGCATCCCCAGCGTCAGCAGGCCAATCGCTACCGACCAGAAAACACGCAGCCAGGCTGGCGCATCGCTGTTGATGTCTTTCAGTTTTGAGGTGAAATTGCCCAGCACCAGCGCACCGGAGTCCGCCGATGTCACGTAGAACAACAGACCGGTGATTGTGGCGACAGACGCGCTGAAGGTGAAGGCCGGATACTGCGCCAGCAGGCTATAAAAGCCGCGCTCAGGGTGCGCCATCGCTTCCTCGGCAAAACCGGCATCGCCATGAATGATTTCATACAGCGCGCTATTGCCAAACACCGACAGCCACAGCAGAGTGAAAGTGAACGGGATAATCAACGTACCGAAGACAAACTGGCGAATGGTGCGGCCACGCGAAATACGCGCCAGAAACAGCCCGACAAACGGCGACCACGCAACCCACCACGCCCAGAAAAAGAGCGTCCAGTTGTTCATCCACTCAACCGGCCTGTCGAACGCAAAGCTGTTCAACGTCATCCCCATAAAGCGGTTAACGTAGTCGCCCACATTCAGCACCAGCGCATTGAGCAGGAATGAGGTGTCCCCCATAAACAGCACAAAGAGGATCAACCCCAGCGCCAGCAGCACATTCAGCTCCGACAGAACCCGAATGCCTTTGTCCACGCCAGAAGTCACCGAGATCGTGGCGATCACCACCGACAGCACAATCAGCGCCGCTTTGGCCGCCATTGAATCCGGGATATCAAACAGCACGCTCAGACCGTAATTGAGCTGCACCACACCAATCCCCAGCGTCGTGGCGATACCAAAGATGGTGCCGATAACTGCGGCAATATCCACGCTATGCCCAATCGGCCCGTTGATGCGCTTACCGAAGATTGGATAGAGCGCTGAGCGAATGGTCAGCGGCAGGTTATAGCGATAGCTAAAGTAGCCAAGCGCCATCCCCATTAACGCATACATCGACCAACCGGTCAGGCCGTAGTGAAACAGCGTCCAGACCATCGACTGGCGGGCGGCTTCAATGGTCTGCCCTGCCCCTTCCGGCGGCTGCATATATTGGGTGACGGGCTCAGCCACCGAGAAGAACATCAGGTCGATGCCAATCCCGGCGGCGAAAAGCATTGCCGCCCAGCTTAGCAGACTAAATTCCGGCTTTGACTGCTCAGGCCCGAGCTTGACGGAACCGAAACGCGAGCAGGCAATGAATATGACAAAAACGATATAGAGCGTGGCGGCCAGCAGATAGTACCAGCCAAACGTTATGGAGACCCAGTTCAGCGTGCGGCCGATCCAGACTGCGGAGAAATCACTAAAAAAAATGGTCGTCAGGGAAAACAACAAAATCAGTCCGGCAGACGTATAAAACACAACGGGATTGATTTTGTCCTTTTCTCTGTTCTGAGCAAGGTTCGTCATCGATTACCTCTGATTAAGTAACGGTGACTACTCTGTCGAGCAGCTAACTTTTTGAGATTCTGTAAGGCGATGGCATTTTTAACAGATTTGCAAAAATAGCCTTATTAACAGAAATGATGATATTTTCAATTTATTGTTTTTATTAAGTTTATCTAATATCCCATTACATTCTCCTTACCTGTTAACCGCTAAATTGATAACAATTAAGACACATTTTATATTGAACGTCCAATCAAAAAACGGTTTAATACATAACCATAACTGATGACTGGAGCGATAAAAATGCCCAAAGTGGGGATGCAAACCCTTCGTCGCAGGCAACTGATTGACGCCACCCTGGAGGCCATTAATGAAGTCGGAATGCATGACGCAACCATTGCGCAAATAGCCCGACGAGCAGGCGTGTCGACCGGCATCATCAGTCACTATTTCAAGGATAAAAATGGATTGCTGGAAGCGACGATGCGCGACATCACCAGCCAGCTTCGCTATGCCGTCCTGCGTCGGTTGCATGCCCTTCCAGAGGCCAGCGCAGAATTGCGTTTGCGCGCCATCGTAGCGGGCAACTTTGACGACAGTCAGATAAGCCAGGCCGCGATGAAAGCCTGGCTCGCATTCTGGGCAAGCAGCATGCATCAGCCGATGCTCTACCGCCTGCAACAGGTCGCCAGCAAGCGGCTGCTGTCGAACATTGTGTATGAATTCAGGCGCGAACTTCCGCGCCAGCAGGCTCAACAGGCCGGTTATGGCCTGGCGGCGCTTATCGATGGACTGTGGCTACGCGCCGCGCTGAGCGGAAAACCGTTTAATCTCAGTCTCGCTCAGGCGCTGACCACCCATTTCATCAGTCAGCATTTGCCGAACGCCACTGACTAACCGAGGAGAACCCATGCCCCGAATGGCAGAACAACAGCTTTATATTGACGGCGCATATACTGCCGCCACCAGCGGTCGCACCTTTGAGACGATCAATCCCGCTAACGGCGAGGTACTGGCTACCGTACAGGCCGCAGGCCGCGACGATGTCGATCGCGCCGTGAAAAGCGCGCAGCGCGGACAAAAAATGTGGGCCGCGATGAGCGCAATGGCACGCTCGCGAATCCTGCGTCGGGCAGTTGATATTCTGCGTGAACGCAATGACGAGCTGGCGCAACTGGAAACGCTCGATACCGGTAAACCACTGAGCGAAACCGCCAGCGTGGACATCGCCACCGGCGCTGACGTGCTTGAGTATTACGCAGGGCTGATCCCTGCCCTAGAAGGCAGCCAGATCCCGCTACGCGAGACGTCATTCGTCTACACCCGTCGCGAGCCGCTGGGCGTGGTGGCCGGGATCGGCGCATGGAACTATCCCATTCAAATCGCCCTGTGGAAATCCGCTCCGGCGCTGGCGGCAGGCAATGCCATGATCTTCAAACCCAGTGAAGTCACGCCGCTAACCGCGTTAAAACTGGCGGAAATCTACAGCGAAGCCGGTCTCCCGGACGGTGTGTTCAACGTGCTGCCAGGCACCGGCGCGGAAACAGGGCAGTTCCTGACGGAACATCCTGATATCGCCAAAATCTCCTTCACCGGCGGCGTCGCCAGCGGCAAGAAAGTGATGGCCAATTCAGCGGCTTCATCGCTGAAAGAGGTGACGATGGAGCTGGGCGGCAAATCACCGCTGATTATCTTTGACGACGCGGACCCCGACCTCGCGGCGGATATCGCCATGATGGCGAACTTCTTCAGCTCCGGCCAGGTCTGCACCAACGGCACGCGCGTATTCATTCCGGCGCACATGAAAAGCACCTTCGAGCAAAAAATTCTGGCGCGCGTAAGCCGCATTCGCGCAGGCGATCTGTCTGACCCGGCAACCAATTTTGGCCCACTGGTGAGCTTCCCCCATCGTGACAACGTTCTGCGTTATATCGCCAGCGGAAAAGCGGAAGGCGCAACGCTGCTTTGCGGCGGCGATGTATTAAAAGGCGAGTCGTTTGATAACGGCGCCTGGGTCGCCCCCACCGTATTCACCGACTGCCGGGATGAGATGACCATCGTACGTGAAGAAATTTTCGGCCCGGTGATGTCCATTCTGACCTACGAAAACGAAGAAGAGGCGATCCGCCGCGCCAATAACACCGATTACGGACTGGCCGCCGGGGTAGTGACAGCCGATCTCAACCGCGCTCATCGCGCAATCCACCAGCTTGAAGCGGGGATCTGCTGGATCAATACCTGGGGGGAATCCCCTGCTGAAATGCCGGTCGGCGGCTACAAGCATTCCGGTATTGGTCGCGAGAACGGCATCATGACGCTGCAAAGCTACACCCAGGTGAAGTCCATCCAGGTTGAGATGGGTCAGTTTCAATCCATATTTTAACCAGGAGGTTTGTTTGCATTTTGACTACATCATTATTGGCGCTGGTTCGGCGGGCAACGTACTGGCAACACGGCTGACCGAAGACAGCGATACCACCGTGTTGCTGCTGGAAGCGGGCGGCCCGGACTACCGTGCGGATTTCCGCACCCAGATGCCTGCTGCGTTGGCGTTTCCGCTACAGGGTAAACGTTATAACTGGGCGTATGAGACCGAACCGGAGCCGCATATGAACTACCGCCGCATGGAGTGCGGCCGTGGTAAAGGGCTGGGCGGCTCATCGCTGATTAACGGCATGTGTTACATTCGCGGCAACGCGATGGATCTCGACAACTGGGCGCAGGAGCCAGGCCTCGAACACTGGAGTTACCTCAACTGCCTGCCCTATTACCGCAAGGCGGAAACCCGTGATATCGGCCCCAACGACTACCACGGCGGCGACGGCCCGGTAAGCGTCGCCACGCCAAAGCACAATAACAACCCACTGTTCCATGCGATGATAGAAGCAGGCGTCCAGGCGGGATATCCACGTACCGACGACCTCAACGGCTATCAGCAGGAGGGGTTTGGGCCGATGGACAGAACCGTGACGCCGCAAGGACGACGCGCCAGTACGGCACGCGGGTATCTCGATCAGGCCAAAGGTCGGCCGAATCTGACCATCATCACCCATGCGCTGACCGACCATATTCTATTCGAAGGTAAAAAAGCGTCAGGCGTTGAGTGGCTGGAAGGCGACAGCACCATCCCGACCCGGGCGATGGCGCGTAAAGAGGTGTTGCTGTGCGCGGGCGCCATTGCGTCGCCGCAAATCCTGCAACGCTCCGGCGTGGGTGACGCATCGCTGCTGAAAGCGTTTGATATTCCGTTGGTGCACCACCTGCCGGGCGTGGGTGAAAACTTGCAGGACCATCTGGAGATGTATCTACAGTATGAGTGCAAAGAACCCGTCTCTCTCTACCCGGCGTTGCAATGGTGGAACCAGCCGAAAATTGGCGCTGAGTGGTTATTTGGCGGCACCGGCGTGGGCGCCAGCAACCATTTTGAGGCAGGTGGATTTATCCGCAGCAGCGAAGCGTTTAGCTGGCCGAATATTCAGTATCACTTCCTGCCAGTGGCGATTAATTACAACGGCTCGAATGCGGTGAAAGAACACGGTTTTCAGTGTCATGTCGGTTCGATGCGCTCACCCAGCCGTGGGCATGTGCACATTAAATCGCGCGATCCGCGCGAGCATCCGGCCATTCTGTTTAACTATATGTCTACCGGGCAGGACTGGCAGGAGTTCCGCGATGCCATACGCATCACGCGTGAAATCATCAACCAGCCTGCGCTGGACAAATACCGTGGACGCGAAATCAGCCCCGGTATTACGTGCCAGACCGACGAACAGCTGGATGCGTTTGTGCGAGACCACGCGGAGACCGCGTTTCATCCTTGCGGCACCTGCAAAATGGGTTACGACGAAATGGCGGTAGTCGACGGCGAAGGCCGGGTTCACGGCGTGGAAAATCTGCGCGTGGTGGACGCCTCCATTATGCCGCAAATTATCACCGGCAACCTGAACGCCACCACCATTATGATCGGCGAGAAGATGGCCGATGCGATTCGTGGCCGCGAACCGCTGGCAAAGAGCACCGCGAGCTATTACGTCGCAGGTGATGCGCCCGTGCGTCAGCCGCCGCTGCGTTAATCCCGCCTCTTTTTCCCGCTCTGCTGCTGAGCGGGAAAAGACCACGCCCCCCTCCTCCTCCCTGACATCTATACTCAACGCAACGCCCTGACAAAAGAGAACGTTATGCCGCTACCCGATTTTCACGTTTCCGAACCGTTTACGCTGGGAATTGAACTGGAAATGCAGGTGGTCAATCCGCCGGGTTACGATTTAAGCCAGGACTCTTCCCCCCTGATTGACGCCGTCAAATCCCAACTCACCGCCGGAGAAGTGAAGCACGATATCACCGAAAGCATGCTTGAGATGGCGACGGGAGTCTGCCGCAACATTGACCAGGCGGCGGCGCAGTTCTCCGCCATGCAGCAGGTGATTTTGCAGGCTGCCGCAGACCATCATCTTGAAATCTGTGGCGGGGGCACGCACCCTTTTCAAAAGTGGCAGCGCCAGGAGGTGTGCGACAATGCGCGCTACCAGCGTACGCTGGAAAACTTCGGTTATCTGATTCAGCAGGCGACGGTATTTGGTCAGCACGTCCATATTGGATGCGCGAACGGTGATGACGCTATCTACCTCCTGCATGGTCTGTCGCGCTTTGTTCCTCACTTTATTGCGCTGGCGGCGGCATCGCCGTATATGCAAGGGTCAGATACCCGTTTTTCCAGCGCCCGGCTGAATATCTTCTCAAGCTTTCCTGATAACGGCCCGATGCCGTGGGCCAGCAACTGGCAGGAATGTGAAGGGCTGTTCCGCCGCCTCACGTACACCAGCATGATCGACAGCATCAAAGATCTGCACTGGGATATCCGTCCCAGCCCTCACTTCGGCACGGTAGAAGTTCGGGTAATGGATACGCCTCTGACCCTTGCTCATGCGGTCAATATCGCGGGGCTGATTCAGGCAACGGCCCACTGGCTGCTGACCGAGCGCCCGTTCAGGCATCAGGAGCGGGATTATCTGCTGTACAAATTCAACCGCTTTCAGGCCTGTCGGTATGGTCTGGAGGGAACATTGACCGATGTCCACACCGGCAACCATCACCTGCTGTCTGATGACACGCTGCGCCTGCTGGAGAATGTTGCCTCCTCCGCAGATAACGTCGGCGCCGCCAGCGCCATTAACGCTCTGCGCCTACAGGTGAAAAACGGGCTGAATGAAGCGCGGCAGATGCGGGAGTTTGTGACGGATGGCGGTTCGCTGATTGGGCTGGTGAAAAAACATTGCGAGATCTGGGCGGGTCAGTAGGCGACGATTTGCGTTACCCGGCGATATCCCGGACAATGGCTTTTTAACTCAAGTTTAACAATGCCATGAAACACCCGCTTGAATCGTTGATGACCGCTGCCGGCATCCTGCTGATGGCTTTTCTCTCCTGCCTGCTGCTGCCTGTGCCCTCGCCTGGCATGGTGCTGGCGCAAAAGCTGGTTGCGACCTTCCATTTAATGGATCTCAACCAGCTTTACACCCTGCTGTTTTGCCTGTGGTTTTTAACGCTTGGCGCTCTCGAATATTTCGTGATCCGTTTTATCTGGCGTCGCTGGTTTTCGCTGGCTGACTAAGCCGGTGAAATCCCGCATACCGTGAACCAGCGCTTCACACCACGCGGCGTAATCATGTCCGCTTGACCACGGATGGAAACTCACCGGATAGCCTTTTTCACGTAGTACCTGCGCAAATTCCAGCGTGTTGCGATAAATACCGCCGTCCGGGCCTTTGGTTTCAAAGCGGCCAGCCTGCAACCAGAAGCGGACAGGATAACGCGGCGAATTCTGGTACTGACGCGTCAGCCAGCTGGCCTCCTCGTCTTTTGGCGCCCACCAGTACGAACCGGATAAACTCAGCACGTTGCCGAACAGACGCGGATAGCGCAACGCGACCCAGGATGACGCCAGCCCGCCATAGCTGGAGCCCGCCAGCACCGTTTTTTGTCGTTGCGTAGTCACCCCCTGCTGACGCAGCCAGGGCAATAATTCATGCGCCATAAAGTCGGCAAAATCAGGGTTCGGCGGCAGCTCTTTCGCCCGTCTGGCGTGATCGAGCGTATCAATAAACACCACGTTTATCGGCGGCAGTTGATGGCGCGCGATCAGCCCATCCAGCACGCGATCGATATGATAATCATCAAGATACGTTTTGCCGTCAAACAGCATCAGCGCCCAGCGTGCCGGTTGCGCGCTGTGTGGGCGATAAATCGCAATTTCACGACTGTTGCCCAGACGTTCGCTGAACAATGTTTTGCGCGTAAGCGAACCGTAACGAACAGGCTGCGCGGTAGCTTGCGCAGAGCAAAAGCGCGCGGGACTCAGATCGAGAAGGGAAAACTGATTCCAGCGATCGGCATACTTCTCGCCAAGCGTCAGCGGGTTAAGCGGATCTCTCTGCGCGCTGACCAGAATCGCCCGCCGCTGATCGCGCGGCGAACCGTTCACCAGCGGAACATCCGGCGCCAGTTTATACTGCATTACCGTATCCGCAGGCACCACATAGCTGCGAAACCAGACGTCGGAATCGCCCAGGCGGAACAGAGGATCGTGATCGCCTGCCGGAGAACCGAGAATAAAAACGTTCTGCTTCGCACCGCGCCACAGAAACGTAACCCGCTTATGGCTGTCGTCAACCGGCTCCACCAGCGGCGTGCCGTTGCGCTGTAGATCCTGCCAGAAATGAGCGGTTCCGGCGCCTGCCGCCAGCGCTTTTTCCAGTTGCTGCAAGGTTGGGCTGACGGGAGCGACGCGCTGTATTTTCGGCAGCGGTGTGGTCTCTTTCATCTGCCATGTAAACCGCCAGCGAGCGCCCTCATTACCGTGCAACACCAGCGAGGTGGCCTGTTGTACCGGCAAAGAAAACAACAGCTGATGCTCGCCATCGGCCGGGCCGCCTTCCAGTAAAGTACGGATGCGACGGTTCTGGCCGTCCAGCAAACGAGCATCGGTAATCCCCGACAGGGTGGCCGAAACATAATTTTCACTCAGCGCGGGAAGCACAAAGCAGATCTCGCCGCTGGCATCAAATTTCCCCTGCTGCTCTCCCTGAACGGAGGGCGTCGAACACGGCATCGCCTGAGCCGACATCGTCCCCAGCCCAATCACCAAACCACTCCATGCCATCTTCATTAACGGTGCTTTCCTGATGAAATTTGTTAACAACGCTAATGCAAATGGTAATGATTTGCAATAACATCTGTCGCGTTTAATGAGGATGGCAGTCCGGCATTTGTCTGACAGGACGACCGGACAATTTCAGGTATGGCATAGAAAAGGATGCTAAATGATATTTAAAAATAACAAGATAATGCAGCTCTGGGTTCTCAGTCTGGCGACCGTCAGTACGACGACGTTTGCCAAAACGCAGGAGGAGACCATTCTGGTGACGCAAGGCGTCAGCCAGGAACCCACTGCGCCGGTGAAGGGAATGGTGGCGACCAAAACCCTGTCGGCAACCAAAACCTCCGCGGAGCTGGTGAAAACGCCGCAGTCCGTCTCTGTCGTTACCCGCGACCAGATGGACGCGCTGGACGCCACCTCCGTCTCCCAGGCGTTGCGCTACACCGCCGGGGCATTTACGGAGTATCGCGGCTCATCCAACCGTAACGATGAAGTGTTTGTACGCGGCTTCAGCTACGTTCCTAAATTCCTTGATGGTCTGAGCTTTGGCGCAACGGCGTCATCGCAAACCGGCACCGTTGATCCGTGGCTGCTGGAGCGGGTAGAGCTGGTACGCGGCCCGGCTTCGGTTCTGTTTGGCCAGGTGAACCCCGGCGGGCTTATCAGCATGACCAGCAAACGCCCCACCAGCGAACCGATTCATAAGGTTCAGTTCAGCACCGGTAATCGCGATCTGGCGGAAGGCGCATTTGATTTCGGCGGCCCGCTGAGCGATGACGGCCGGGTACTGTATCGCCTGAACGGGATCGCCCGCACTCAGCATAACCAGGTTGAAGACTATAAAGATTCGCGCGTCGCAATTGCTCCGGCTATCACCTGGTATCCAAACGATCAGACCCGTTTCACGCTGCTGACCAGCTACCAGAAAGATCCCGATGCGGGCTACCGTAACTTCCTGCCTGCTTACGGCACCGTCACCAGCGCTAACGGAAAATATATTCCGCTCGATTTTAACGTCAGCGATCCTGATTACGATCAGTCATGGCGTGAGCAGACGATGGTGGGTTATGAGTTTGAACATCAGTTCAATGACATGATGACCTTCCGCCAGAATGCCCGCTATGCCAGCATCAAGCAAAAATACCGCTATCTGGTTTACTTCAACAGCAAACCGGAAAGCACGCTGCTCAGCCGTCGCGCCCAGCATGAGGAGCGCACGACCAATGAGTTTGGCATTGATAACCAACTGGAAGCACAGTTTGCGACCGCGCAGATGAACCATACGCTGCTCGGCGGGCTGGATTACAAGTCCAGCAACGACAAGCAACTGTTAATGCGCGGTTCCGGCTCGCAGTACGATATGGACTGGACGCACCCGGTTTATGGCGTAAACGTCGATGAAAGCACCTTCAGCCCCGCCAGCCACGAACAGCAGAACCTCGATCAGATGGGCCTCTATTTGCAGGATCAGATGAGCTGGAACAACTGGGAACTGCTGCTCTCCGGGCGCTATGACTGGACGGAAGTTCGCACCACCGATTACATCAACAGTGAGAAAACGCAGCAGAACGACAACAAGTTCACCTGGCGTACCGGCTTGCTGTATGCCTTTGATTTCGGCCTCTCGCCGTACATCAGCTACAGCACCTCGTATGAGCCTAATCTGCAAACCAACCGTGCGCCGGACAGCGCGCCGTTTAAACCCACTACCGGTAAACAAACCGAAGTGGGCGTGAAGTATCAGCCGGTGGATAACACGCTGATGTCGCTGGCGTTATACGATCTCAAACAGAGCAATGTGTCCACTTACAACAGCACGCTGGGCTGGTTCGAAAATGCAGGGGAAGTGCGTTCCAAAGGCGTGGAAGCGGAAATTCACTCTTCACTGTGGGATAGCGTCAACCTGATTGGCTCGTATACCTACACGGATGCGGAAACCGTCAACACCACGGTAGCGGGTACGGAAGGGAAAACGCCTGCCCGTATTCCTGCCCACATGGCTTCCGCCTTCGCCAGTTATACCTTCCCTGGCGGCCCGCTGAAAAGCCTGACGACCGGCGTGGGCGTACGCTACATCGGCACCAGCTACGGCGATGCGAAAAACACCTTTAAAGTGCCGGCGGTGGATCTGTATGACGCGATGGTGAGCTACGAACTGGGAGAACTGAACAGCAGCCTGAAAGGCGCAGCCGTACAGTTTAATGTCAATAATATCGCCGATACGAAATACGTGGCCTCTTGCGCCAGCGACACCGCCTGCTTCTATGGCGTAGGTCGCACGGTTACGGCAACAGTGAGCTATTCCTGGTAAGAAAGATTCCCGGCAGCCAGGCGCTGCCGGGGAAACTCAGTGCGTACGGCTGTGATTCTCTTTACGGTAGGCGCCCGGCGGCTGATTAAAGGTTCGGGTGAAGATCCGCGTAAAGGTCTGCTGCGAATCAAAACCGTACTTCAGGCAGATGTCATACACCCTTTGGTCGGTATCGCGTAAATCACGCGCCGCCAGCCGCAGCTTACGCTCCCGGATATAGCGCCCCAGACTCTCCCCTTTGTACTGCATAAACAGGCGTTGCAGATGCCATTTGGAGTACCCGGCGTGGCGGGCAATATCATCAATGCGCAACGGTTGATTTAAATTATCATCAATCCACTCGACAATAGTGTCGATTACCTGAGCGGAAATGGTCATCGTGCTCTCCCCCTCCGAAAAATGGTCGCTTATTCCCACCAGGCCGTAAACTGCTGGGTCGGATCGGCCAACATCACCGGTTCTCCCAGCGTCGGCGTCAGCAGGCGGTAGCGTTTATGACGACTCGCCAGCGCCAGACGTTTATACGGATCGTCCCAGCTGTGTTTCGCCAGGACAAAACGCCCGGCATGACCGGGTAAAATCGCTTTTGCGCGCAGGTCCTGCGCCGCCTGCGCGGTCTCTTCCGGCATCATGTGAATGTATCGCCAGTCCCGGTCGTACTGACCGTTTTCCATGATGGCCAGATCGACTGAGCCGAACTGTTCTCCAATCGCCTTAAAATGCGGCCCGTAACCGGAGTCCCCGCTGTAATAAACCTTCTGTTCAGGCGTCTCAAACATAAAACTCGCCCACAGCGTCTGGTTACGTTTGAGCCCCCGGCCAGAAAAATGGCGCGCGGGCAGGACGTGGATCAGCAGCGCATCATCGATCCTGACGGACTGGTTCCAGTCGCGCTCGTCGATAATCCCGCCATTCATGCCCCAGTAGCGCAAATGCGATCCCACACCCAGCGGCGTAATGACTCGCTTAATCTTCGGCATCAGCGCTTTGATGGTGGCGTAGTCCAGATGGTCATAGTGATCGTGCGAGATGATCAGCAGGTCGATCTCCGGCATATTTTGCGCCGTCCAGGGGTAGTCTCCGGCAAAGGCTTTATTCAGAAACGAAAACGGCGCGGCATAGCTGCTGAATACCGGGTCGATCAGAATGCGTTTTCCCGCCAGTTGCAGATACCAGGAGGAATGGCCCAGCCAGATGAGCGTGTCCCGATCGCGCGGTACGCTGGCGAGATCGGTGTTTACCAGCGGCAACGGTTGGGCAGGCCGCGCGTTTTCACGTTTAGCGACCAGAAACTCCCACCATGCGGCGAGCATCCCCTTATCCCCGGTGTAACCGGGAGTGGGTAATTGATTATGAAACTGTCCATCACGATAGTGTGGAGACTGTTCCACCAGGCTCAGTTGAGCGCCCTGCGGCACCTGACCAAACCCGGCGTTAAGGACAAACGGCAGACTCGCTGTAGAAGCAATAAGCATAATAACAACCACACAAATTGTGAGACGCTTCATATCCTGATCCGAAAACGCGCCCCTTTCCGCTGGTTTGCGCGACTGTCACTTGATTATGAGTGAGTAAGCACTCATTATAGAAAGCGAAGGAATCTCGTCAAGATGATTTTCAATCTTTGACATTCACCGTTGCGGCGCTGCAAAGAGCGTGTTTCAATCGTGTTTTTTACATCATTAAGGGTAAAGTGTAGTGGCTCGTCCGAAGAGTGAAGACAAAAAACTGGCGTTACTGGAAGCCGCAACAAAAGCGATCGCGCAATCCGGCATTGCCGCCTCCACCGCCGTCATTGCTCGCAACGCAGGTGTTGCTGAGGGAACATTGTTTCGCTATTTCGCGACAAAAGATGACTTAATCAACGAGCTTTATCTGCATTTGAAGCAGGATCTCTGCCAGTCGATGATGGCGAATCTGGACCGCTCAATCACCGACACCAGAACCATGACGCACTTCATCTGGAACAGCTACATCAACTGGGGCCTGAACAACACTAACGGGCACCGCACCATCCGCCAGCTTGCGGTTAGTGAGAAAATCACGAAAGAAACCGAGCAACTGGCGGACGATATGTTCCCGGAACTGCGCGATCTCTGCCATCGTTCGGTTCTGCCCATTTTCATGTCTGACGAATACCGCGCCTTTGGCGATGCCCTGTTCCTCACCCTGGCAGAAACCACGATGGAATTTGCCGCCCGCGATCCGGCCCACGCAAATGAGTACATCTCGCTGGGTTTTGAAGCGATGTGGCGCGCCCTCACCCGCGAGGAAAAATAATGGACGGCCAGACGCTGCATCATTGTGCGAAACGCATCGCGCTCGAACTGCCTTTCACCGAACACTGCTGGCCGTTCGGCCCAGAGTTTGATGTCTTTAAAGTCGGCGGCAAGAT